>CBDCYT010000007.1:0-511269 GCA_965224325.1 Dehalococcoidia bacterium | reverse complement strand
TAGGCTTTCAGGTAGACCTCCTCGTACTTCACCATCCGCCACAACCGCTCGACGAAGATGTTGCCGGCGTACCGGCCCTTCCCGTCCATGCTGATCTTCACTCCGCGGTCCTGGAGGACCTGGGTGAACTCCCGGCTGGTGAACTGGCTGCCTTGGCCGGTGTTGAACACCTCGGGCCTGCCTCGGGCCAGCGCCTCCGCAAGCGACTCGGCGCAAAAGCCCGCCTCCAGCGTGTTGGACAATCGCCAGGCCACCACGTACCGGCTGTGCCAGTCCATGATTGCCACCAGGTAGAGCAAGCCACGGGCCATGGGCAGATAGGTGATGTCGGCGGCCCACACCTGATTGGGCCGGGTGACTCTGGCGTTCCTCAGCAGGTAGGGATAGACCCGATGCTCCGGTGCCGGTTGGCTGGTGCGGGGACGCCGGTAGATGGCCCGCAGCCCCATGACTCTCATCAGCCGCTGCACCCGCTTCCGGCTCACCTGCTTGCCCTGCCGCTCCAACCAGGCCTTCATCCGCCTCGACCCGTAGAAGGGGGTCTCCAGGTACTGACGGTCTATCTCCCCCATCAGGGACAGGTCCGCTTCGGAAGCCCCCTTGGCACGGTAGTAGAGGCTGGAACGGCTCACGCCCACCAGGGCGCACTGCCGCACTATCGGCAGGGACGGATGCCCCCGGTCCACCATCTTCCGCCGCCGGCCCGGACTCATGGACCGGACCTCTCCGCCAAGAAATCCCGCTCCACCTTCGGTTGCCCGATCTCCTGGTACAGCCGGGCTACCAGGGCGGCGTCGTCCTTGGCCTTCTGTTCCTTACCGTTGCCGAAGACGCCGGCGGCCCCTTCTGTGAGGGCTTTCTTCCAAGCTTGAATCTGGCCCGGGTGGACTTCGTACCGGGCGGCCAGTTGGGCCACCGTCTCGTCTCCCTTCACCGCCTCCAACGCCACCTTGGCCTTCAACGCCGGGCTGTGCTTCCTCCGTCCTTTCAACATCTCCCACTCCTTGCAAACAGCTGCCGCTGTCTTCAGTTTAGGAGCGGAACTCTCACTTATCCACCTGTCCAGTTTCCTGGATCCACCTCAGGAACAGGAGGTGAACCGGCAAAACTAATTGACGCCAGATCGGCAAGAATGCTTGACGCGGGGACAGTGTGCCGACTGGAGCGGCAGCGGATAGTGAAGGGGCGAACTCAGGTGGCGGTGAGCTATGCGGTGACCAGTCTCCCCCCCAACCGTTGCCGGGGCAGACCGTTTGTTGCAAGTTCTAAGGGAGCATTGGAACATCGAAAACCGGGTGCACTGGGTGCGGGACGTCACCTTTGACGAAGACCGTTCTCAGATAAGAACCGCCGCCGCTCCCCAAGTGATGGCAGCCTTACGCAACCTGACCACCACCTTGGTGCGATGGGCGGGCCATAGCAACGTAGCTTCCGCCCTGCGCCGTCACGCTGCTCACCTTTCCGAAGCCTTCGCCCTGCTGGGCATTAACTATACCACCGGAGAATGAAAAGGCCCTGCAGTTGCTTTAGCTCTCAGTTCTCACGGTTGAGTTGACGGTCTACAATAACAGGCCGTGAGCGCTAGAACAGGCAGGCTGGCGTCATTGTGCCGGGGGCCCCTTCAGCTCGGAGTGTAGCTGGTGGCTCTTGGACGGGCTGCGATCCAGGCCTCGATCTCCGATTGCCGCCAGCGGACCGCTCGGGCCCCGATTTTCAAAGGCTCTGGAAAAGCCCCTTGGCGTCTCAGGCGATAAACGGAGCTACGACCCAGGTTGATCAGCGTAAGCACCTCTGAGAGGCGCATCAGGCGATCTGTGGTTGCGGTACCCATGTGCATACCCTCAAAGCTTTAGGTAAGTTGAGGGTACCGCTTGACTGGCGGGTCGTCAGGGTGAAGTATTCGCTTGAATCTTTTGCCGAGACGGCAGGTGCTTTTCGAGCTTGATTACAATGGACCGTATGTTGTCCGACGAGTAGCCTGTCAGGTCAGCGATGTAGTCGAAGGCCCTTTGACGAGTCCATGCGCGGTCCTTCAGAAACATGAAGACCGTTAAAACTCGCAGGTCCCGATCCAACTCCCGCGGCCGCCCACGCTTCCTGGGACGGCCACCCTTGACAAGTTGGTAGACGGCCCACATACCTAGGAACTCGGGGATCGGTTCACCTTGCTCAAGCATGTGGCTCAGAAGCTTATGCAGTTCATCCCAGGCCCACCGCTCTGCCTTGGCCAGGTCAATGTAGATCTCCAGCAACGTCTGCCGGTCCGGCATTACCGAGTAGTCCGAGTGGAGAGGTGTTTCCGGTGCCTCCCTCCACAGGGAAGGCAGATCGGAAAATTTCGGGATACCGGGAATCCTGTCATTCAATATGTCGCGAATGTAATCTGCTAGGACCTGTTCAGGCGTGTGCCCCTCTGTATCGGTCCGTCCGACGACGTGAGCGCCCGGAGTCTCAGTCGGTTCCGGACTCTGTTCAACTAGGTTGGTCCGCGAAAACGCTGCTTCAGGGCGGTTGCCGTTGCCTGGAGACGGTTCAATTACCGCCGTCTTCATGTCGATGCCGCTGGCGACATAGTCCGACCAGGCTTGCATGAGCGTGCGCCTCTGTTGGAACAGGTCGCCGCGCGTGTCTGCAGCCTCGGTGCTGTTGCCGACGTTGTGGGCGAGGGCCGCCTCTCCAACTGCCCATGGCACGGGTGTGCACTCGACTACCCAGTTTCTGAAGGAGGTTCGGAACCCGTGAGGTACGGCTGGAATTCCCAGCCGCCGCAGTAGACTGGTGAAGACCATCCCCGACGCCGGCTTGTCGCCGCGCGTGGAGGGGAATATCAACCCGTGACCTCCGGTTAGTTCCAATGCTTGCAACAGTATCTTCACAGTTCCCGTTGACAGTGGAACCCGGTGGGGACGCCGCGAGTTCATCCGGGCGGCGGGAATCTCCCAGGTGGCCGACCTCCAGTCGACCTCGCTCCAATCAGCGCCCCGCACTTCCCCCGAGCGGCAAGCCGTCAGCACGAGAAACTCAAAGGCCAGCCTGGTCGATAGACTGGCGGTAGTCTCCCTGACCTGCGTCACCACGGCCGGCACATGGACGTAGGGCAATGCCTGATGATGCGCCTTAAGCCGCTGGGTCTTGGGCAGGGCCTTGAGCAGGGACCGCCCCGCCGGGTTGTCCTGCCGGTGGTCCTGGGCAACCACCCAGTCCATCACCGTTTCCATTCGTTGGCGGACCCGGCTGGCCGTCTCCGGCTTCGCGGTCCAGATGGGAGATAGTACCTCCATGATGTCGGCGGAGGTGACCGAGTCAACCGCCTTGTTCCCGATCAGCGGGAATGCATATGTCTGGAGCGTCGATAACCACTGGGCGGCGTGCTTGGGGTTACTCCAGTTGGAGCAGTGCAACTCGATGACTTGGGCGGCGGCCTCAGAGAATGTGGGAATAGATGGCGCAGGGTTACGGATAGCCTCCCGCCCTTGCCGTTTCTCGGCGACCGGATCCCGGCCTTCGGCGACGGCGGAGCGGTTGGCCTGGGCGATGGCCCGGGCTTGGGCCAGGCTGACGGTGGGATATGGTCCCAAGCCCAGGTCCCGGCGCCGTCCATGGATTACAATCCTCTGGACCCAGGACTTGGTGCCAGAGGGGGCGACGTAGAGGTAGAGGCCGTCGCCGTCGCCGTACCTTCCAGGTTTGCTTAGGGCCTTCGCAGTGAGTGCTTTGAGTCTTCCCATGCTCTCAACAATCCCTCATATGTTCCCACATATTGTGTGGGATGCAAGGACATTTTGTGGGAGTCTATGGGAAGCGTCAAGGCCGCTGCATCATAGTCGGAAATACGAAAATGGCCTAATTGAGACCTTATAGGGCTGCATGGAACAATACAATGGCGGAGGTGTGTCCGCCACCCTACCAGAGAACATTGAGCAACGGATGGGCCAAGAAGCGGGCGCGAAAACCGGTTACCTGCTGCCGGTTCCGCTCCCCCCGGATTCTCCGGCCCTGGTGGCGCTGAAAACGCAACTGGGGAACCTGGTGGGAGGTGTAGCCCTAGTGGAGTCGGTGGGCCCAGGTCGCCCCGGCCCAAGATTGGAGCCTAGCAGGCTGCGGAAAAACCTCAGGGTGAACAGCCACGGTGAGCCGGGCCTCGAATAAACCGACGATATTCGTAATATGCGACATGTCTTGTCGCTGTTCGTTCAGTGAATGCAATGATCTGGCATTTATCGTCGAGCCGTCCTGGAGGCTGAGCAGACCTCAGAGTTTTTCCGCAGCCTGCTAAACCAAAGCCAAGGTGGGATGTGCATTTACAATACATCGGTGATTGGGCTGGGATTCTCGCAGAAATCCTTCGGCCTTTGATTGTAGGACGGTGCGGCAGCGGCCCTTGACCTCGTCTTTCCGGATGGACAGCCCGCAGAGGAAATTCCCGACCCTCTCCTTTACCAGGGCCTTGGTTCCCAAGCACAGGTTTCCGGTGGCTTCCTCTCTCGCCCAGCCCCAGATGGCCTCATCGGCGTTGAAGTCCGGGCTGTAGCCCGGCAGGTTCATCAGCCGCAGCCCCAAGCCCGGCGTCCGCAGATACTCACGCACCGCCTCGCCGCGGTGCGCCGGCGCGTTGTCCCAAATCACGTTGAGCGGCCCGGAGTGCCTCTGCCGCAACCGCTCCAGGAAGGCAGCCGAGGTTCCGGAGTTGCTGTTCCCCTCCAGGTCCATCCACTCCACCTCACCGGTCTCCAGGCACACTGCCGAGTAGTAGCTGGCCTTTTCGCCATAGCTCGGGCTGGTCGAGTCCACCAAGGCCGGCTCTCCCTTTAGCACCCATTTGCCTCTCAGTTCGGCATCGGCCCGGAAATGGGCCTCGTCGGCGAAGAATATCTTCGCTCCCGTACGCCACGCCTCGTCCGACAGGGTGGCGTACTCCGCCACGAAGGCCTCCCGCTTCTGCTCATCTGCCTTGACCAGACGCTTCTTGGGACGCTTCAGGACAAACCCCAAGCGGTGCAGATAGTTCAGGCAAGTGCTGCGGCTCAGGCCAATGCCGAAACGCTTCGAGACAAACTGCCGCACCACTTTCCAGTTCCAGTTGGCCATTTCTATGCCCGACATCTCGGGCAACTCCTGCACTGCCCCCGTCAACTCCGCCTGTTGCGTCTCGCCAAGTGCGGGGGGGAACCCCCGGTCTGCTCGAATATCAAGGCTGCAGGCCCTCCCTCGCCGAAGGCGGCGGCCCATCTGCCGATGGTGTGAGCATCCCGGCCCAGTGCCTGGGCGGTGCCCGAGGCGGTCA
This sequence comes from Dehalococcoidia bacterium, assembly GCA_965224325.1. Lineage (GTDB taxonomy): Bacteria > Chloroflexota > Dehalococcoidia > Lucifugimonadales > UBA3495 > CBDCMJ01. The sequence continues at coordinate 505,985 of CBDCYT010000007.1, read as the reverse complement.
GGCCCCGGCACAGGAGCCACAGTGCGTGCCACCGTTCTCTCTCCCGGGGTGTCGGCGCTAGGTACATCCTGCTGCGCACACTAGCCAAGTCCAACTGCCACCCCTCCAAGTCCGGCCTTATCCCCCTCATACCCATCACCATCCCCACTCAGTCTGCTCCCAGTCCTGACGCTATGCCTCCCTGATTCTAGCCGACCCAAATGCGGGTTTCACCTTGGCTTTGGTTTAGTATTACAACGACGCTTCATAAAATAGAGTGGCTCGTGAGCGAAAATTGTATTGGGGAACGATCGGGCGCGAAGCTGTCGTACAAGCTGGCCTATAGCTGCGAAGGGATTCCTAAGAGCCCTTTTATACCAACCGTCGTTGTAATACTAGAGCGCTTCGGTGCGAATTCTCCCGCGGCCCTGGTTCAGCTCCGGGCCGACGTGGGCCGCGCGGTCCTGTTGGCTTGTGGGATTCCCAAGGGGCTCATCAATGGCATCGGAACGGGAGGCGTATCGGCAGCTCTTGCACGGGCGGATCGCGCCCCTAGGCCGCCTGGTGGAAGCCGAGCTTAACGCTAAATTGGAGTACCAAGTCACTCTCAACTTAGAGAGATCGCGGGCTGCCGACGTTGCCTCCAAGGCCAGGGCCTACGCGTCCCTGGTCAACGCTGGCATGGACGCGACCGAAGCGGCCCAGATTTCGGTGCTGGAGTGAGGTACCGGTGTCCGATATGCGGCCGACTCTGGTGTGGCCATGGCTCGGCGAGCGAGCACATCGAGTTGGCGCACCCCAAGGCGGTGGGCAAGAGGCGTGGGCTCCCGGTAGAGGCCCGCCGGGACCGGCCGGGCGCCCGACACCACCGCGACCCGACCGGCCGAAACGCGCCCTAACTGACAAAGAACCGGGCCAGGGACGGCGGCTCGCTCGGCGCCGTAGCTCCTTCGGCGCTTCGGATCACCGCCCCCAGTCTCACCCCTGAGGGCGGCCCATGTGGTCATGAGCATAGAGCGATGCCAGTACAGGACGAAAACCCGCGTTGCTGGCTCTGCGGGAAAGCCTGGGCCTTATTGCTGGCCCGGCCCTAGCACATCAGATGTGGGCGCTGTAAGGCCACCAACGCCTCTGAGTAGTGCGGGTCTTCTCCATCCCGTTACCCTAAGGCCCCGGGTGTTGTCTTTCCCAGAGTCCTCTCCTATTTGCCTCTACTTGGACGGGTGACCAAAGTGGTAACTGGCCCATTCTAGGGGCTATGCCATAGCTAACGAGGGGGGGATATGGCTCCCCTTTCAGCACCCACTTGCCCCGCAATTCCGTGTCAGCCCGGAAGTGGGCCTCGTCGGCAAAGAATATCTTTGCGCCAGTGCGGCCCGCCTCGTCCCACAGGGCGGCGTACTCCGCCACGAAGGCCTCCCGTTTGGCCTCGTCCGCCTTGACCAGCCGCTTCTTGGGACGCTTGAAAGCAAATCCTAGCCGGTGCAGGTAGTTCAGGCAACTGCTACGGCACAGGCTGACACTGCATCGTTCCAAGAGAAACTGTTGCACCAACTTCCAGTTCCAGTTGGCCAGGCCGATGCCCGACTTGGCGGGCGATTCTTGGACCGCTGCCCTCAACTCCGCCTGCTGTGTCTTGCCAAGAGCGGGGGGGAACCCCCGGTCTGCTCGAAGATCAAGGCTTCGGGACCACCCTCCCCAAAGGCCGAAGCCCATCGTCCGATGGTATGAGGGGCCCGTTCCAGGGCCTGCGCCGTCGCCGATGCCGTCCCGCCTTGGGCCAGCAGCAAGATGGCGTACCAACGCTCCCGCTCCCGGGGCGTGGGCGCCAGAATCATCCCCCGGCGCAAATCCTTGACTTCCATCTGCCATTGTTCCAGAAACCGCTCCATCTCCCTCACGCCCATCACCAACCCCTCCCAGACGACACGGAAAGCTAATCCAAGGACTCCGCAAATTTACCCTATGCTTCTGCGCATTTCACCTTGGCTTTGGTTTAGGTCCATCGAGAACAAGGGAAGGACCATTGAGAGACTCCGCAAAGAGAAAGAGGAGCTCCGGGCCAAGCCTTGGACGATGTGCTAGGCCCGGACCCGGCGGACCACCTGCTCGGCAGCGGCCGCTCCCAGCACCAGGAGCAGCAAGACCCCCAAGGTGAAGGGGGCCGTCATCATCGCCGTCAGGACCAAGGCCTCCGGCTCCACCCCGGCGATGGTGATGTTCAAGGCTCTCACGACGACCAAGAAAAGAACAGCAACGACCAGGACGCCTCCGGAGAGAATGGCGACCCGGGCGGCCCACGATCGACGTTTCATGGCAACCTACGGGAAGTCCAAGGCATGACAGAAGCATACCAGATACGCGCCCGGGACCATCAAAGCAGAGAGTCTAACCACGGAGGATTTCTGAAAGGAGCAGGAAGACCTGCTCAGCCAAAGGGAGCGGCGCAAGAAGATCCGAGGGGACGCCGGAGCCCGGCCACCACTAGGCCAGCGGCCCCGGGAACGCTACTGACAGTCGCCCGTTGATGGAGTCCGCCTGTCCCGGTAGAGTGGGAGGTAGGAATCCCCACAACGGTGAACGGAGAAGGACATGGAAGACCTGACCCTCACGCTCCACAAGTCCAAGGAGACGAAGAACAAGGTGGTGTACGGGACAGCCGACGGAAGCGTCATCCAGAGCGTCTACATCGACCGGGAGGCGCTCGGGACCGAACCTCCTGCGGCCATCAAGGTCGTCATATCCCAGGAATAGGCTTCAGAATGAACCTGAGATAGTCATCCCCATCAGGATTCCCGGCGACAGACCGGGAGAGGCGGGAACCTCCGAAGGCTTCTCTGCGCCTGAATCTCGGCACCCAGCCTCACGCCGGTGAAAGGCCGGAAACCGCCGGAAGGCGTGGCTAAAATGAAACCAAGGTTGCTGAAGCTGCCCCCCTGATGGGGCGCTGCAGGAGAGGGGACACGACACACCCTCCCTTCGGGCTAGGCGGGGCAGCCGACAGACCGCCGTCAGCCCAGTGCCAGCGCCCAGCCTCCTGATCCACTCCATCAATCCTGACAGTCTCGGGTATGATGCCCCCTGATTAACGACAATTAGTCCTGCGGCGCATTGCCTCACCCAAATCGTTACCCAACGCAAGTGGTTTCCTCAAATAAAATGTTACCCAAAATCGGGGAGGCGACCGCGTGGGAGGAGGCATCAGCAAGATGGCAAAACAGGAATTGCTGGCGACGGTCCGAGTCCGCTACCGAGCTTCATCCAAGCGGAAAAAAAGCCGGATTCTGGACGAGTTCATCGCGGTTACCGGCCACCATCGGAAGCACGGCATCAGGCTGCTGGGGCAATCCGGTGATGACGGAGCGCAGCAGCCGGCGGTAAAAAAGGGCCGGCGGATCTACGACGAGGCGGTTCGTGAGGCGCTGATCGTGGTTTGGGAAGCTGCTGACCGGATCTGCGGCAAGCGGCTGAAGGCGGCATTGCCCCACCTGCTGGAGTCCATGGAGCGCCACGGCCACCTGGGTCTGGACCCTCAGGTTCGGCAACGGCTGCTGGCGGCCAGCGCCGCCACCCTGGACCGGTTGCTCCAACCCATCAGGACACCGGCGGCCCGCCGGCTCAGACGAAGGAGGCAGCAGTCGCCGGGCCGCAATATACCGGTGCGGACCTTCGCCGATTGGAATGCGCCGCCACCGGGATTCCTGGAGATTGCCCTGGTGGTCCACCACGGCGGCTCTTTGTGGGGTTCCATGATCCACAGCCTGGTGGCCACCGATATCTGCACCGGCTGGACTGAAGCGGCGCCGCTGCTGGCCCGGGAGCAGTCCCTGGTGGTCGAGGGCCTGGAGGCCATCGGAAGGCAGCTGCCCTTCCCCGTCAAAGGCATTGACTCTGACAACGACAGCGTATTCATCAACGATACTCTCACGCAGTACTGCGCCGGGCGGGGCATCGAGTTCACTCGTTCCCGGCCGTACCGCAAGAACGGCCAGGCCTGGATTGAGCAAAAGAACGGGGCCGTGGTCCGCCACTTCGCCGGTCATGACCGCTACTCCGGCCCGGTGGCCGGACAAACCATGGCCCACCTGTATGGAGCGGTGCGACGGTAGGTGAATTACTTCCAGCCGTCGTTCAAGTTAGTGGAGAAAACGCGGCACGGCTCCAGAGTGGTGAAGCGGTACAGCCCGCCAGCCACGCCCTGCGACCGGCTGATGCGGCACGACGCGGTCAGCGTGGAGATGAAGGCGGCGCTCAGTGAGTATCGGGTCAAGTTAGACCCGGTGGCGCTGCCGCACGCCATCCGGGAAGCCCAGCCGGCCCTGGCGGCGCTTACGTCTCCCGAAATCCGGCCCACTCCCAGCGGTGAGAGCCTGGAACAGTTCCTGACCAAGTTGCCTCACTTGTGGCGGCAGGATGCAGCGCATACCTCACGGGAACGGCGGGTGCAACCGCCCCACACCTGGCGAACTCGGCCGGACCCTTTCGAAGGAGTGTGGTGCGAAGTGCTGTCCTGGTTGCAGGAAGACCCGGACGCCAAGGCCATCGCCCTGCTGAACCGGCTGAAGTCCGCCCATCCCGACCGGTTCAGCGACACTCACTTGCGCACGCTGCAACGCAGAGTGCAGCAGTGGCGTGGCATCATGGCCAAAAAGCTGGTCTACGCTGCGGTCGATGAGCCTGTGCCGGAACTCCCTGCAATGCCGGAATTAGCGCTGGTTGGGGCGGGACCCCAGGTGCTAAAGTTTCAGTAACATTTCTCAATGAGGCAACAGGGACCGGCAAGAATGCTTGACGCGGGACAGACGTGCTCTTTGACCCTGTGAGGCTATACAAGCTGGGCTTCCGCCAGGCAATACTAGCCTAGCTGAACAACGAGAAGGGGACCAGAACACGGCTGACGTAGGTAACAAACCAGGTCCGGCTACCCAGCAGGGAGGGGAAGTCGCTGCCGTCCAGCACCCACACCGCCTCCGGAGGACCCAGCCGAGGCCCCAGGTACTCCTGCAGGCGTCCCATGACTGCGTCATCATCCCAAGGCGATTCGGTGAGAAACCGCTGCATCACCCTGGCTGACGCCGGAACCGTCTCCGACAGATTCTCGGCGTTGCGCCGCTCCCCGGACTGCACCAGCAGGGCCTGCAGATAATGGCGGCTGTGGCCCCGCGTCTCCCCGCGCCAAATAGCGGAGCGAAGTAAGCGTGAAAATCCTGAAAGGCCCCGTACCCCTGCTCGAAAGCCGCAGCATCCACTTCCCTGCCTCACCTGCCCAAGCCTTCCCTAACTACCCGCTCATACTATCATGCCAACCGTCGTTGTAATACTAGCGGACGGGAGCCGTGGTTGTGGCCCGTGCCTGCGCCGCCTCGCACCCCGGCGCTACATTGACCGGCGGTTCCGCCAGCCCCATGTGGAGCCCGGCTGCCCGTTGCGAGGCGGCGCGGTAGATGTCCTTCAGGGCTGGGAGTAATTCACGGTTGCCCCGCCATAGCGGGAACCGGCCCAGGTGCTGCGGCAGGGCGGCAGCCAGTTCGGGTATGACGGCAGGGCCGGAATGCTCCTTTTCCCGCAACGCCATCAGAGGGTTGGACCAGAAGTCCCCGGGTTCCGGCGGCAGGGGCTCGGCGGGCAGTGCGAGTCCATCCAGGGTCTGGGCGGAGCGGCGGAACTCTGGGCCCAGCAGGTCCTCCCGGTCCATACCCCGCATTCTAAAAACCAGGAAGGGGTCCCGGTCGAACTCCTCGCCCAGCAGCAGATACACGGCGGCGACGTGCTTGCATGGGTTGGACCAGTCGGGACAGGAGCAGTCCGTCTCCAGGTCGTCCTGACGGTCGGGGAACATGGACAGGCCGACGACCCGGAAGCACTCCTCGATGTTGTCCGGCATGCGGCCCGACAGCAGGCTGGCGGCGATTATGGGCTGTTCAGCCATGGCCGCCTGGAGACGCTCCCAATCCGGCGGACTGATGGTCCGGACCTCGATGTTCACGTTGTAGGGACGCTTACGGGAGCCCTGCACCTTGGCCGTGACGCCCCCGGGCTGGACGTCGATGGACATGACCTGTCCCCGGCGGGCATACGAGCGGCCACGGTCGAGGCGAGTGCCGATTTGGAACTCCTCAAGGATCTGGAGCCACCGCTTGGCCCACCAGCTGGAGCCGAAGGCGCCGCGTTTCGACCCGGCCCTGATGCCGCCTCTGACTTCGATTGGCTTGGTGTATATGTGGTCGTTGTAAATCATCGTCGTTCCTGCGTCGGAGAAGAGCCTGGGTTGCCTTCCATCAGTCCTCCGGGTTCGCGCTGAGAGCCAGCACGTCCCGGAGTTCGGCGTTGGAGAGCTCGGTGAGCCACCGTTCCGAGGTGGGTCCCACCACCTGGTCGGCAGTTTCCTGCTTGATTTCGATCATGAGGTCGATGCGGTCCTCCAGTGTGCCAGCGCAGATCAGCTTGTGGACGTGGACGTCCTTGGTCTGGCCGATGCGGAAGGCCCGGTCGGTGGCCTGGTTCTCCACGGCTGGGTTCCACCACCGGTCGTAGTGGATCACGTGGTTGGCCCGGGGCAGGTTGAGACCGGAGCCACCGGCCTTGAGGGACAGTACGAAGACCTGCGGGCCGTCGGGGTCGTTTTGGAAACGTTCCACCATCCGGTCCCGCTGTTTCCGGGTGACGCCGCCGTGGAGGAAGGGGGTTTCGAGGCCGTAGGTCTCCTGCACGTGCTGCTGCAGGATGGCTCCCATCTCGGCGAACTGGCTGAACAGCAGCACCCGGTCGCCGGCGGGCAAAACCTCATCGAGGATTTCCTGTAGGCGGGCCAGCTTGCCTGAGCGGCCGGTGATGGCGGAGTTGTCGCTGAGCAGCTGGCGGGGATGGTTGCAGGCCTGCTTGAGCTTGGTCAGGGTGTCCAGGATGGAACCCCGGCGTTTCATGCCCTCGGCGGATTCCAGCCGGGTCTCCGCCTCACGCAACACGGCCTGGTAGAGCGTTGCCTGCTCCCTGGTCAGGTTGCAGTACTGCTTGGTCTCGCTCTTGTCGGGCAGGTCGTCGATGATGGACCGGTCGGTCTTCAGGCGGCGCAGGATGAAGGGACCGGTGGCTTTCTGGAGGCGGGCCGCCGCCGCTCCGTCCCGATCAGTCTGGATGGGCTGGAAGTAGTTGCGCTTGAACTCGGTTTGGGAACCCAGGAGGCCGGGGTTCAGGAACTGCATGATGGACCAGAGGTCGCCGACATGGTTCTCCACCGGCGTGCCGGTCAGGGCTATCCGGTAGTCGGCCGGGAGTCCCTGGGCGGTCCGGGCCTGCTGGGACGCCGGGTTTTTGATGTTCTGGGCCTCATCCAGGATGACCGCCCGCCAGGGGACGGAGCCGAGCAGTCCACGGTCTCGGTTCATTGTGCCGTAGCTGGTGATGACCAGAAGGTGGCCGTCGGCCTGGCTCCGGAAGGCAGCCCCGCCCTGGCGGTTCGGGCCGTGGTGCAGCAGCATGGGCAGGTCCGGCGTGAACCTGGCAGTCTCCCGCTGCCAGTTGTTGATTACGGATGTTGGGCAGACCAGCAGGTTGGGCCGGTCGTTGCCCTGCTGGCGGTCCAGCTGCAGGGTGGCCAGGGTCTGGACGGTCTTGCCCAGGCCCATGTCGTCGGCCAGGCAGGCTCCCAGCCCCCAGTTCCTCAGGAAAGCCAGCCACGAATAGCCCAACTCCTGGTAGGGCCGGAGCTGGCCGGCGAAGTCCTTGGGCGCGTCCATCTGTTCGATCCGGCCCTTCTGCTGAAGGCGTTCCAGGAGGTCACGGAGCCAGTCTTCGGCCGCCAGGGAGACGTTGTCGTCCTGGCACCGCTGGTCGGCGCCCAGCCCGATCTGCACGACTTCCCGCAGGCTGACCTGCTTGCGGTTGCGCCAGAAATCGGCGGCGGACCGGATGTCGTCGGCGTTGATCTCCACCCACTGGCCCCGGAACCGCACCAACGGCACCTTTAGCTCGGCCAGTTCCTCCAGTTCCCGCACCGATATGGGCTGGTCGCCCAGGGCGATCTCGACGTCGAGGTCCATCAGGGAGGTCATAGTCATCCCGGAGCCGCCCTGCATGGCCGGGGTCTTGGCCCTGGCCCGGATGCCGGGCCTGGGCCTGGTTCCCTGCCGGGTCCACCAGGCGGGCAGCAGCACGCCGAACCCGGCCTGTTGCAGCGCGGCGGCCTGGTTTTCCAGGAACCCGTAGGCCTCCCCGGTGTCCAACCGGTACCCGGCAGGTCGCTTGCGCTTGAGGCTGTCGGTGATGGGTGGACACACCGAGCCGGCCTGGGCCAGGGAACTCAACAGGAACTCGGCGGGGTTGAAGTCCGGGTGGGGTCCGTTGACCTGATTTTTCCAGATGGCCTCGGCGGGGATCAGTAGGCTCTGGTCGTCGTGGGGCTGGAGCAGATAGCGCAGGTGCCAGCCGTCCTGCCGGACGATGGGCGTCTCGTCCTCTGGGCTGGGTTCCGGCGGCTCCTCCAGCCTGAGGCAGAGCCGGTATGGAGAATTGGCGGCGATGGCCAGGGGCCTTTGCCATTCGGCGACCTGACTGCGGAGCTGCTGGAGCTGTGCCGGGTTGCTCCGGACCGCTGGGTTGGTATGGCCCAGGGCCCACAGCCAGGCGTCGTGGGAGGAGTCGAACTGCGGTTGCGTTGGGTTATCGGGTTCCGTGCCGGCGCGTGCAAGGTGGTCGACCTGGGCTGTTATGAACTCCCGGAGGACCGCCTGGGCTGCGATGGCAGGCGGTTCGGTCGTGCCTGTGCCGGTGAGCGCCCTGGCCGACGCCGGCATCAGTCCGGCCAGCTCGGCCAGCCGGTGTGCGTCTTCGCCGATGAACACCGGAATCCATGTCGCCACGGTCTGCCCGCCCCGTTCGGAGAGGCTGGGCAGGAATTGTTGCCGGGCCGTCAGGGAGACTGCCAGCTGTAGGGCGTGTGTCCAGTAGGCCAGGTCCGTTCCGATGGCAATGCCCGGTTTCAGGACCTGCTGCCCGTGGCACGTCTGCAGCAGCGTGACGACTCGCTCCGGCCTCAGCCGGAGCGTTGCTACGGTCCATGGCCTGATGCGGGGCTTGGCTCGCGACTTGGGCACCGGACCGGCCATGGGGCTGGACGGCACGGGAGCGTCGCCCCGGCTGGGCAGCCAAGCGATTGCGCTGGCGAAGCAGTCGTCATCCGTTTCGAAGCCAGCCGCTTCGGCTATGAGATGGGCTTGAGCGCAATAGGGGTGTTTTCCACCCGTCTGCCGGTCGGGCGGCGTCAGGCATGTCCCGGAGTCCTCGCTCCACAGGACGAAGTTTCCTTTGTCTTGAGCGGCGTGCAGGATGAGCATGGCGTTGTCCGATGCTATGTGGGCGTGAGTGTGTACTATGGGGCCGGGGTTTGGCAAGGGGCGGGTGGATTTCAAAAACAGCTTGGCTGGACTGGGCGCATTTCAAACGCAGCGGTCAATGGACTTGGTAAATCTCCGGCACAGAACCCATGACCGGCGCGCTGCTGAACCGTCTCACCCACCACGTCCACATCCTGGAGATGAACGGCCCCAGCTACCGCCTCAGGCGCAGCCGGGAGAACGTTGCGTCCCATTCCCCAGACGACGCATAGGCCGCCCCGGAAACCGTTCTGGTTTCCCCGCCCGGTCTGCTGCCACAGTGGTTTGGGTGACATCTTCCCTGAACAACTGGCGCGGACATTTACGCTGGCCAATGACCACAGGTGGTACACTTTCTCTCCGCCCCAGCGGCCCAACTTCCCCCCGCCCTCGACACCTGGTTGGGACCCTCCAATTGGTCAGGACGCTTGCCATAATCGCGGCATCATCTCCCACGGTCTCAACCGAGTCCCGCACGAGGGCGCCACCATTCTTCGGCGGCAGTTCGTCGACCATCAGTAGCAGGCAATAGGTCAGGAACCCGAAGCAGACAACGTCTCCGCTCCGGGGAATGGCTGGATTTCGCCCGCCGTCGGGCGCTAACTTGTCGTTGTGCATAACATCCGGGGTCTTTCCCATGAAATACCAATGTCAGGATGCGGGAATTTGAAAAACGGCAAGGGCAGTCAACCTAGGATTTCACCAGTTGGTTCCGTGATCGTACCTCACCACCCCGTACATTTCACGCCGGGCTGGGTAATCGCCTCCAGCATCCGGCTGCGAGACTGACCGGCCGGGGTGCTCCGGCAGGCGGGCGGCCAGGACCGCCCGGTCCAAGCCCGCTTCACCTATTGTGTGGTGAGGTCTCTGCTTTACACGGCTCTGTGTTTCCGTTCACCACCCGGTTGGTTCTGAATGGGGACGCCAGTGGCCGGCAATGAAACTAAATCCGAAGCTCCAATCGAGGCGTCAGCAGGTGGTCCGGCACGCTGGTCTCCCGCATAAACCGGACCAGGAGTTGATGAATCTCCCCGGCAATGTCTTTGTGGGTCGCTATTACGTTCCGGATCTGACTCGGATCGGAGGGAAGGTGGTAAAGCTCCGACACGCCGTCCTCGGGGCTGTACAGCAGGCTCCAGTCTCCAGAGGTGACCGTGGTGACGGGATAATCGGAGAGGGGGCGGAGCAGGTTGTCCACGGAATGGACCGGATCGCCGGGGTTGGCGAAGGGAATGCTGCTGACAACGAACTCCCTTCCACGCGTCGAACCGGGCGTTGAACCCTCTCGCATCCCGGGCGCCAGAGATCTGCCCTGAACAAAGCCCGGGATCTCCATCCCCAAGAGGTCCAGTACGGTCGGCATGACGTCCACCGCCGAACTCAGGTCCTGGAACGTTCCCGGCGGCAGTCCGGGGACTTTGATCAGAAGCGGGATGTGCACGAGTTCCTCGAAGAGGGGAGAGTAGGCCCACGTTGATCCCGGTTCTCCGTAGGGCCGGAGCGTTCCGTCCGGGGACTTTCCCGAGTTCATCTTGCCGAACAAGCCGCCGTGCTCCCCGAAGTAGAAGCCGTGGTCGGTGGTGAAAATAACCGTTGTCCTGTCCGAAAGGCCCATGTTATCGACCGACCTCAGCAGGAAACCCAGCCAGGTGTCGACCATGGTGATCTCGCCGCAATAGGAGGCGTGGCCCTTGCGAAGCGTGGCTTCCTCATATCCCGGCACGTCGTGCCAGTTCCCGTACAGGGGCAGCACCAGTTCGCCGTCGTAGTCCGGCCAATAGAGTTCCGTGTAATAGGGAGGGGCATCCCAGGGCTCGTGAGGGTCCCAGGTGTCTACGTAGAGAAAGAAGTCCTCTTTGTAATGTCGCTGCAACCACCGTATGGCTGTCATGAATGTGCTGGGCGCGTTCCGGTCCGATTCGTACCGCCATGCCTCCCGCACGTCCAGGGATTCGTGATGATAGCCCGGCTGAGGGATCATGGACCAGAGCGTGTCCTGCCCCCAGTTCATGAAGAAGGACTGGAATCCCCGGTCATAGTTCATCCCGTCCCTCAAGTAGTAGGGCGTGTCCACCGCCGCCGCCGTGTGAAGGCCATGACCGGCCAGTATCTCCGCCAGCGTGGTCACGTCCGCAGGCAGAGGCTGCCATCCCATAAAGGACATGGTCCAGCGTCCCGTCTGGTGGTCCGCCCTGGTGGGCATGGTCGGGAATCCGGCGGAGTAGTGCCGGTCGAACCGGACCGCCCCGGCCGCCAGCCCATCCAGGGAGGGTGTTCTGATCGTCGGATTGCCGTAAGCGCCTAGGTGGTCCCGGCGAAAGGTGTCCGCAACAATCCAGATGACATTCATAATGCACACTCCTGCGAACAAAGAGGAAGGATGAACTTATCACAAGAATGGGTAACCCGGAAAGTTCTTGACAGGTCAGTGGTGCGCCACAAAGCAGAAACCCACGCCGGGCCCGCTGGGCTTCTGCGGAGTTCCGTCCGCTACAGGACTGACTGGCCGCTCGTCTCCCGGCAGGTTTCACTGCCAGGTCGGGCCTGATGCTGATTACAGCGCCAGAGTGAAAGTAATGGTGAAGGTTCTTGATTTTATCCAGTTAGGTGGGCCCGGCTGGGATCGAACCAGCCACCAGGAAGAATTCTATGTGCGCCATGCCTGGAATCCTTCCCCAAAAGTCGCCGAGCAGCCCGGCGAATCCGGCCCCTAAACCCCACCAGGCGACCAATAAGCATCGTGATTTGGGTTCGTCTGACTCAGGCAACTGTCGTCGTTTCTGAACCCTCTCGGCAATTTCTATCTCCAATAGACCTTGATGCAAAATGGTATAGCACCGTTTTCCACCAACAACCTATTTTGACGACACTATCTAATACTACAGTCGCAGATAGGTCTTGGTAGAATGGAGGGACTTCCGGGAGTGGGTGAGGTGAGGCGATGGCAACGGACAGGGACGATGTGTTGGAAGTAGCACGGTGGGCCGAAGGGATTGAGGGAGTTTATGGGTGCATTGCGGGGCGGTTTCACCGGTCGGAACCTCGCCGGCGGGCCTTGGACTATCTGAAGGGACTGATTGCTCCGGTGGAGCGGAAGAACGGCTGGCAGTTGGCGGAGCGGGCGGGCGACGCCACTCCCGACGGGGTGCAGCGCCTGTTGTACAACTACCGGTGGGATGCCGACCTGGTTCGCGACGACTTGAAAGCCTACGTGATCGAGCACTTGGCTGACGCTGACGGGGTGCTGGTGGTGGACGAGACCGGATTCCTCAAGAAGGGTGACAAGTCGGTGGGGGTGCAACGTCAGTACAGCGGCACGGCGGGCCGGATCGAGAACTGTCAGGTCGGCGTGTTTCTGGCTTATGCCTCAGCCAATGGCAGGACGCTGCTGGACCGGGAGCTGTACCTGCCTCAAGTGTGGGCTGATGACCAGGAGCGGCGGCGGGAGGCCGGGGTGCCAGAGGAGGTGGCCTTCCGGACCAAGGGGCACTTGGCGCAACTGATGCTGGAACGGGCGGTGGAATCGGGAGTCCCCTTCGGCTGGGCCACCGGGGATGAGGTGTATGGCAGCGACCGCAATCTTCGGCTGTGGCTGGAACGGGCGGAGATTCCCCATGTGCTGGCCATCAAGCGCAACGAGAAGCTGTGGGCCCTGACGGAGAAGGGGCCCACACAGGTGCGGGCAGACCGGCTGGCGTCGCAGGTTGACGAAGCCGGCTGGGTCAGGTGCAGCGCCGGGGACGGAGCCAAAGGGCCTAGGGTCTACGATTGGGCCGTCGTGGATATACGGCCCCTGAAGGAACCTGGCAAGGGCTACTGGCTTCTGGCCCGGCGCAGCATTGCTCAGCCTGAGGAGTTGGCCTACTACGTTTGTTTCGGGCCAACTGATGCGGGTCTGGAAAACCTGGTGCGGGTGGCGGGAAGCCAATGGAGCATAGAGGAATGCTTTGAGGAGGCCAAAGGGCAGGTGGGACTGGACCAGTATGAAGTGCGTAAATGGGATGGCTGGTACCGCCACTTCACCCTGGCGATGCTGGCCCACGCCTATCTGGCAGTGGTCAGGCAACAGGCGAACGTGCTTGGCAGCGGCAAAAAGGGGGAGCGTCAGAGTGCGATGAAGCCCTGATTCCGCTGACGGTTCCCGAAGTGCGTCGGCTGCTGTACCGTCTAATATGGCAGCCCCGGCCCACGGCGAAATCGGTACTGGAGTGGTCCCGCTGGAGGCGGCGCCATCAAGCCAGAGCCCGCCTCTGCCATTACAAACGCCGCCTCACCTTTTATCTGCGACTGTAGTACTAATGACCGGCTGCCAGGCGTGTGACGGGAGGGTGGCAGCGCGAACTCCAGGCCCGGTTTGGTGTGGGTAAAAACCATTGAGTAAAACCCGTGATAAGACTATTATCACGAGTTTAGCTCGCCCCGAAATCGGGCGTTTTCAGCCCGTCCTTCATCCCCTCGCTATGACGTCTCGGTCATTGTGGGCCAGGTGGAGACCTGGTCCCGGAGGTGGAATTTTCCAGAGCAGAACTGTCGAAGTTGCTTGGCATCGTGCAGGAGGTCGGTCCCGGCTACGGGGCGTTGGCGAGCTTCTCCCACCAGCCGAGGAAGACGCCGAGGAAGCCTATGGTTATGGGTATGCCGTAGACAATAACCCGGAGGATGATCTCGTGCTTGGGCACTCCCTTGAGGGGGAAGGGTTTTTTGTACACGGTCACTGGTCCTGCTGTGGATAGAGGGGGCTGAATCTGCGGTAGGTGGCGTGGGAGGGCTAGAGGCGGTCTGCTATGACGGGGATGAGGCGCTGGCTGACGGGGTCGACGGCGAGGCGGATGGTGGTGTGGCCGATCTGGACCGGTGTGGTGCGGCCGTCGGCCAGGCGAGCCTCGGCGGTGTGTTCCACCATGACGCCCAGCTCGTGGAGCAGGGCGGCGGGCAGGGCGGTGAAGGTGGAACCGTTGTCCTCGAACTGTTGTCCCTGTTGGTCTCCGACTCCTATGGTTACTATCAGCTTGCCCATTACGTTTTCTCCTGGGCGCGGGTGTGCTGGCTGGTCATTCTAATGGCGTACAAGCAGGCGTTGCAAAGTTAATGTAGTTTGGGCTCTCTTACGAGGCTTGTCTATTTCGCTGGAGCTGGGATGGGAAGTTAAGGTCAGGAGAGGTGGAACCTGTTTGGGGGCTGCTAGGTGCTAGATAGCAGGCCGCTGTGATGTTGGGATGCCGAGCTGCTATACAGGCGGGAGCCTGCTATGAGGCGGGAGGCGAGGGGTGCTGAAATACGTGAAGTATGGCTTTCTGCCAAGTGTTCTGCAATTAGGTTTTCCAGCCGCCTCTTCAGCTACGAGGAGTGGGGATTTACAGCCATGGCTGCAAACAGGGCTGTTTCCAGCCACCTCGACCGGGTGGGGTTGCTGGGGTCTGGCGGTCCGGACTCGGTGATCATGTGGCAGGGCCAATGGTACAGTAGCGCCAGAGTGGCAAAGCATACCCATGGCGAGACCGCCCGGTGCGCTGGAATGAGGGGTATGAGCCAGCGGTCCTTTGGGGCGGTGGCAGTGCTGACTGCCCGGGATTGCCGCGCCCGACTGGAGGGGAGCTCCAGCAGCTCTTGGGCGTCGGTTGCCATGGCTCGGCACCCGGTGGGCGGCGGAGGTTGCGGAGCGCACAGAGGACACGGGGCCTCGCCTCCTGTGCGCTCTGCGGAGAATGTATTTAGGCGACAGGCCGGGTGAGCCGGGACCTCACGGGCAGAACGGGAAACCAACCAACCTTGGAGTCATAACACTGGAAGCACTATTTTCCGACTGGCCTGACAAACTGCTTGGCACGCACCCGGTCAACTGGTTCCCGCGGAGGTCCAGCCGTGTCAGGTTGGCGAGGTTGCCCAACTCCGGCGGTATCTCCCCGGTCAGCTGATTCTCGCCGAGGTCCAGCACGTGCAGGTTGGCGAGTTTGCCCAACTCCGGCGGTATCTCCCCGGTCAACTGGTTCTCGCGTAGCCTCAGCTCGCTCAGGTTGGCGAGGTTGCCCATCTCCGGCGGTATCTTCCCGCTCAACTGGTTCCTGCTGAGGCCCAGCTCGCTCAGGTTGGCGAGGTTGCCCAACTCCGGCGGTATCTCCCCGCTCAACTGGTTCCCTTCGAGCCACAGCCAGTACAGGTTGCCGAGGTTGCCCAACTCTGGCGGTATCTCCCCGCTCAGGCTGTTCCTGAAGAGGATCAGCCTGAGCAGTTTTGCGAGGTTGCCCAACTCCGGCGGTATCTCCCCACTCAACTGGTTCCTGCTGAGGCCCAGCTCGCTCAGGTTGGCGAGGCTGCCCAACTCGGGGGGTATCTCCCCGCTCAGCTGGTTCCTGCTGAGGCTCAGCCCATTCAGGTTGGCGAGGTTGCCCAACTCCGGCGGTATCTCCCCACTCAACTGGTTATCGGTGAGGTCTAAAAAAGTTAGGTTGGCGAGGTTGTCCAACTCGGACGGTATCTCCCCGCTCAACTGGTTCTCGCGTAGGTCCAGCCATGTCAGTTTTGCGAGATTGTCCAACTCCGGCGGTATCTCCCCGCTAAGCTGGTTCACGCCGAGGCGCAGCCGTTCCAAGTTGGCGAGGTCGCCTAACTCCGGCGGTATCTCCCCGCTCAACTGGTTGTAATAGAGGTCCAGCCGTGTCAGGTTGGCGAGGTTGCCCAAGTCCGGCGATATCTCCCCGCTCAACAAGTAGTTGGAGAGGACCAGTTCGATGACGCGGCCGTTGTCGTCAGTGGTGACGCCTTCCCACTCGCTAATCGGAACGTTGCTCAGCCAGTTATTGTTGGTTTTCCAATGCGGGCCGCCGGTTGCGTTATAGAGGGCGACCAGCGCTTCCCGGTCCGTTTCGGGCGTGGTCTGCGCCACCGGGGGGCGGGCTGTGGGCCGCGGGGTGCTTGTAGTCAAGACTCTTTGCTTCGTTGGCGCGGCGGTGGCCCGTTCCGAGGATGGCCCATCCGTCGGCTCATCGGAGCCGCCGCAGGCCAGCAGCAGCAACGGCAGAATCAGCGCCAGGGCAAAGACTCCCAGGAAAAGTCTGGGCCTTGTCATTTCGATTCTCTCCATGTGGTGATGGGTTTCGGTTTGGGTTCAGCCCGTCCGGTCGTGTCCTTGGTGAGGAACGGGAGGATTGGGACGAGCCACGGCGGCAGCGCGTTGTCTGTCAGAGGGGTCTGCCTGGGTTCGGTCGTCGGTGGGTTCGGGTATGAGGATGACCTGGACGTCGCGGTGGTTGATGCCGGGTTCCTCCTGGGCGCCGATGGCGAAGGGGGTGACGGTCTGGCCGGTGGCCTTGGCGAGCAGCGCGGCCCGCTGGGCGGCGAGGTCGACGTCGTGCTGCTTAATGGTTATGGAGGTCTCGGCGAGGATGTAATCGGTGGGGCCGTCGGCCGTGAGGATGAGGTCGGTCTTGTCGAGCTCGTCGGTCTCGTCGGCGTCGATGTTGCCCTGCGTCTCGGCGTCGTCCAGTAGGGTTGCGAGGGCGGCCCGGTTGCGTTGGGAGGAGAATATGGTGGCGGCGACGCCCAGCTGACGGGGCAGGAACCGGTTGGCGAGCCTGGCGACGTGGGACTCGTAGTCCGAGCCTTTCAGCATGCTGACGTCGCCTCCTATTCTGTTCACAGTGTTTGTGAGGGTGGTGAGATTCTCCTTGAGGGTGCTGACGTCTGTCTCGATTCTCTCGAGCCGGACGGGCATCTGGAGGAGCTCGTCGGTGAGGATGTGGCGGCGCAGGGCCTCCTTGAGTATTTCCCCCACATCACCGAGATGGTAGGCAACTTTGCCGGAGAGGGTTGAGCCTGTGATATGGACGGCGGAGGGCATGACGTCGCAGCCGTAGAGCACCTCCTCCATCATCATCCTGTGCAGGGCGGCCGCATCGCCTCCGGCGCGCTCGTGGCGGGCGGCAATCTGCTCGTATACCGCCGAGAGAAGAGCGCCGGTCCCGCAGGCGAAGTCTCCGATTCGCAATCTGCCGATGGCCTCGGCATCCGACCAGTCCACGCCCTCCATTTTGGCGACCGCCAGCCGGGCCAGCAGCGCCGCCGACGCAGGTCGGGTGTAGAAGGTCGCCAAGTACTTGCGGTCGGCAATGAGTCGCTGGAAGATGCGGCCGGTCAGGTCGTGGGCGTTGTCCACTCCCGTCGCATGGACCGACTGGGCAGTGTCCCTCAGCCGCCGCAGGATGTCCGCCGCTACGTCCGATGGCAGCTGCTCCAGAATGTCCTTTGCAATGGCGAAGATGGCCCAGTAGTTGATGTCCAGAATCGCTTCCCAAGCCGCCAGCACCTCCCTCTGCGGGTTGTCCACGCCGTCGCCGGACACCCGCGCCAGGGACTTGACCTCCGGGTGCATACCGGCAATGCGCTCATGGAACACCAGGGCGTTGGCAATGATGGCGCAGGCCATGCGGCGGGTCTGGGGCACGTTGGACATACCCAAAAGGCGGGCTATGTCAGCAGTTATGCCGGAGCGGGTCTGGTCCAGCTCATCCAGTAGCCTCGCGGCGCCGTCGATGCCCTCCTGGAGCGCGGTGGACGCCCGGTCCACGGCGCGCTGGGGGACGGACACCAGGCGCACCATGTCCGCCAGGTCCTCAACGGAGCCGTCCAGCCAGCCGGACTCCGGGAAGCGGTGGACGTCCTCAGTACTCTCGGTGAAGACGCAGTAGGAGAGGAGGGCCGACGACAAGGCGGCATGGAGGTCGTGGGCCTCGCTTATGTCTTCCGGGTACCGGAGGGCAATGGCGGCTTCGATGACGCGCCCACCGGCCCCTGTCGGTTGTCGGGGTTCCGTTTGCTTTTGGTGTTTGACACGCCTGGGCCTAGATGTGCCGGACACTATAACCAAACGGAACCCCCCTCAAGGTCCCGGTGACACTCTCACAGGCCAGACTCCATTTCAGTTGCCCCCAACGTCGTCCGGGTGACACGCACACACGCACTCCACGTCCCGGAATTTCTCGTTGCGCCCAGCGCACGATCACTATAATCCTCCTTTCTGGTAGAAAACCTTCGCCTTATCTCGTATCTCTGGACACGGGAGGCCCTTCCCGCCGGTTACGGCGGGTTGACCTCCCTGGACGCTCCCTTGCGCCTTAGAGCCCTGTAGCGCCCATTGCCTACCGGCTCGATACGGTCCGGCAGGTTGTCCCTCTGTCCCGCGTATCCGGGTTGCGCCGTCGTGGGCGTTGGTCTGACATCGGCGGTCTGCGCTTCCCCCTCGTCCCGCCGCCTCCAACTACGCCCCAGGTGCCTTTGGGCAAGTGACGCCCTATCGCGTGCTGGCGTAGTCTGGCCACGGCGGCCCAGAGCATGGTAGGATAGCGTTAAGCCCAACTCTGGGCCGCTGCCGCCGGGCGAGTGTTTGCGAGACGTCTACCCGGCGGCGTTATTTTTCTCTGGAAACTACTCAGCCGCGTTCCGGGCCGCGTTCGGAGTTAAGGGACTCCAGCCAGCCCTGCACGTCGGCAACCCCCCACCTCACGGCGCGGCGGCCCAGGCGCACTGGGCGCGGGAACGCGCCCTCCGCCATGCGGCGGTACACGGTCGGCATGGCGAGTCGTGTCAACCTTACGACTTCCCCGATGGTCAACAACTGGTCTGCGATCATTCGGTCAAGGCCTCCTCCGGTCTCTCTCCGCCTCACAGCATACCGCGCCGAATAAGGCAGTGTCTAGACGTTATGAGTTGATAGTTTATATGCGCCGTGATAGGTTTACGACAGTGGCAGCTCATGATATACGGGAAGTCGTAATATCATCGCCCCAGGCGTCCATGGCGGCGCGCCGCAGCGCCAGCACATCGGACCTCAGGTATGCCGCTTCGGTCGCATCCCCTACGCTGTGGGCAAGGGCCGACTCCGCAACTTGGCGGTCGATGTTCTGTTCAGCGCACCAATCACGGAAGCTGCTACGGAATCCGTGAGGGACCGCCGCTATCTCGTTCTCCCTCAGCAGCTTGCTCAACGTGCTATCTGTCATCGCCTTGCCGTTAGCCGATGGGAATACCAGCCCGATACCGTCGGAGAGCTGGTGGGCGTTCTCCAGGACCGCCAAGGCCTGGGTTGATAGCGGTACTCTATGCATCTTGCCGGACTTCATGCGTCCCGCCGGGATTGTCCACAACCTACCCTCTAAGTCGATCTCGCTCCATTCCGCCAGCCGGACCTCGCCGGACCGGGCAGCGACCAATACCATAAATTCAAACGCCAACTTAGTACCCAGCCATGCGCCGGTGTTCCGCACCGTCTCCAACGCCCGGCCAACTTCTGAGAATGGCAGCGCCTTATGATGTTCTTTCGCGGCCAACTTCGGCAACGCGTGGGAGATGTTCGCGTCCGCCGGATTGCCTTGGCGTAGCCCAAGGGCTACGCTCCACTGGAACACTTGCCGCAGTGCCGCCTTGGTCTTGCGAGCCGATGCAGGTGTGCTGATAGCAAGTGGCGCCAGGAATTCCAGCACGTCGCCTGGGGTGATTTGGTCAATCGCTTTCCGCCCGATATGGGGGAGCGCGTGCTTGGTCAGAAAAAACCTCAGTTGATGCTCAGTCCGGGGATGCTTCCAATTGGGGCGCATTACGTCGACGGCCCGGTCTACGCACTCCGAAAACGTGGGCGCGGTCTCAGGCTTGACCCGGGGATCGCCTCCTGCCTCGACTGCGCGGGAGTTCTCCAGGGCCAGCTCCCGCGCCCTGGCAAGTGTTACGATAGGATAGCCCCCAAGGCCGACGTTGAAGGGTTGTCGGTTGATCCGCAACCGCTGGGACCAGCTCTTGGCAAATCGGCCCGTGCTGGACTCCTTGACCAGCAGGCTTAGACCGAAGCCGCCCCGCCCGTCGCCGTACCGCCCCGGTGTGTTGACGGTCTTGACGAATACCGCCGACAACCGCCTTGGACGCTGCATAGTATCATCTCCGTTATCACCTATTTGGTGATATTAACGGGGATGACGCGATACGTCAAGAGACGTGGAAAGACAATTGTTGGATACGAATCAGGCCTGTTTCGAGACTTTGGGGGACAATCTGGCAGGACTAGAGACGGCAATATGGTGGCTGCACTGCCCACCAATTTATAGCTAAGACCTGCGGAGACTCGAACTTTCTCGGTGTAGCATTCGACTGAGACCCGCTAGGGCACTGGAACCCTCACTTAGCTCCGCCTTATTTCGGTCCAAATTAGGGGATGTGTTCATGCGACGTTGGCCGCTCGTTCCTGCGTGCGGGCTTTTTGTGGCCCGAAAAGCGCGCGGAGGGCCATTGCCGGACAGGGGCACTTGCCAAAGTGCCCGCAGATCTCCTGCTGTCTGAATTGCGCGCAGGTCGGCTGGTGGCCGCTGAAATGGTGCAGGCCCAACCAGACTGGACGAAATCGAGAACTTAGTGTTGAGGTTAGCGCTGGAGCTGTTCCAATCCCCCGTTAGTCAAGCAGGCCGCTACGAACAGCCCAGACCACAAGCTCCTGCTTCGTCTCGACCCTGAGCTTGTCCTGAATTCGGTAGATAGTGTTGCGGATGGTCACCTGTTGATTCCCCTTGGCCTTTGCGATTTTCGCGTAGGACTGACCGCGTGCGAATAGGGCCAGTATCTCTTTTTCCCGCGAAGTCAGCCTGCCCAACTCGTGCGTCTTTTCCTGCGCCGCCGTGCGGATTCCAGAGAAGACGCGCCTTAACGAGTCCGCGGGTATGCGGTATTCCCCCGCCGCCACGTCGCGGACCGTGCGCAGCAATTGGTCCTTGCCATAATACTTCTGAAGGTATCCCATAGCCCCCGCGGCGACAGCCTCAATAACGGCATCCTCCTCCGATGAGGCGGTAAGCATCAAGACCTTCGTGTCCGGGAGCGCCTCCGTGATCTCCCGGCAGGCGTCGATGCCGTTCTTGAGAGGCATCATCACATCCATGATGATTACGTCAGGCCCGACGCTCTTAGCAGCGTTAACTGCATCCTCCCCGTCTGCCGCCTGACCAACGACCTCGAAATCGCCCGAGCGCTCCAGCACTTCTCGCAGACCGTCCCGCATGATTTCGTGGTCATCCACGAGCATCACCCTGATGTGTGGATTAGCCTCCAAGTCAAATGCCTCCTTGAGTCGTAATCGCGCCGTGTGGGATAGTGCAGGTTACAGTAGCGCCCCGGCCGGACTCGCCCGGTGCCGCCTGGACGTCTCCTCCCATACGCTCAGCGTCCGCCACCATATCCCTGAAACCGTGGCCGCGCTCTGCGTAGTCATCGGGGAGGCCGACCCCGTCGTCCGATATGGACATGCGGAGCTCATGACTCTCAAAGCTCAGTGAGATGGTGACCCTTGAGGCGTTGGAGTGGCGAAGTGCGTTCGTCATGGCGTTGTAAGCTACGGAAAAGGGCAATCTCCGAGTATGCATAGGAAGCGGCGGCTCCTTGCCAGACTGGACCACCTCGGTGGGGATCGACGTGATGGTGGCGAAGGTCGAGGCGTGCGACCGCAGTACCCGGTTCAGTTCCCGTCCCTCGAATATCGGGCCTATGTCGATGGGATGCCTCAACTCCCACATAGTCGACTTCGCCAGCGCATGGGTGGCCTTCAGCTTGTCTCTCAACTCGTCCCGTGTCTCCGATCCCACAAGCTCAATCGCTGTTTCGAGACCCAGGCCAATCAAGTAGGCGGACTGCGCTATCGTGTCATGAATGGTCTGCGAGAGTTCGATCCGCTCCTGTTGTAGTTGCCGTTCCCTATCCACTGCCTCTCTCCTTCGCATCCGCTCGAACCTCGACACCAGATTGACCGCCGCCACGACCGCGAACATGCAGACGATCCTTGTGAACAGGACCTTCTCCTCCTTAATTTCAAAGTCGACACCCGGCTCCATTATCAGGCTCAACGACGCGTACACCACCGCTATCAAAGTGACCCCGGCAAAGCTGAGCCTCAGTGACGTGAACACGACGGCGAACATGGCGAGGGCCGGGTAATACATAACGAAGAAAGTGTTCGCGAATCCGCCGGCGATCACCAGACCCCCGGTGAGCATCACCGCGTCCATCGCGCTGAGGGCGAGCGCCCAACGCCACGTCACCGTCCGCCCTGTCTCGATCTGATAGTGGACGTAGCCGTTCAGCACCAACAGCGATACGGCGAACAGGGTATGGGCGACATAGGCAGGATGGTCGAAGTTGACTCGATAGTGAAGCTGAGCCAACCAGGCAACTACGACGAACCATCGCACCCATACCGAAATCCTCAGG
Organism: Dehalococcoidia bacterium; assembly: GCA_965224325.1. GTDB lineage: Bacteria > Chloroflexota > Dehalococcoidia > Lucifugimonadales > UBA3495 > CBDCMJ01. The sequence continues at coordinate 483,399 of CBDCYT010000007.1, read as the reverse complement.
CCATAACGCAATTCATCCGGATCGTTCCGGTCAAGTGCCTGCCCCGACCTTCCAAAAGCATCGCGTGCCGTGTTCTTTAGATTCAAGCCCGACCTAAACGGTATACGCCGCTCAGTTGCGTTGACTAGGTTCGTTTGTACCCCACGGGATAAGTATAATGTACTATTTTACATAGGTATAAACGAACTTTACGGCGCGCCACGCGAGAAGGCAATATGAAGGCTATATTCCTATCGGGGGCTTACGGGCGTTGAGCAATTCGCCCGAGAACTACGGGAACCCGACCGTCGGGCGTGGAACTGCACTTCTAGGGAGGACATAAATGCATTTTGAAGCTACGACTCTGCGCTGGGCCAGTATCCTGCTGGGGTTCCCGCTCATAACTGCTGCGCTATCCGCCTGCGGCGGTGAACTGCCACCTCTGGAACTTACAGCCAAGCCTATTTCGACGCCCGCAGGCGACACAGCCACGCCGGCTCCGGCGCCGGGAACTTCCCGAATGTCCCTGGACGAGTACGTGGCGGCAATGTGTACTGAGGAAGAGGGAGAGGAAGAGGAAGGGGAGATTCCGGATATGACCTACAGGGAGCACTCGGCGGACCTGGAACTCTTTATTGCGGCATTGGAGGCAATCAACCCACCGCCCGAAGTAGCTGAATATCACAATGGGACCGTGGCCTACATTAGAGCTCTAAAGGCGGCGGTAGACGACTACGGCGGCTCCAAGGGTGATGTGATCACGTCCGAAGGCATTGCAGCTTTAGTTTTCTCCGGGGCAGGACTTGGCAACTTCCAAGCAACGGGCGAGGCCATTAGCGGCATGACTCCCGAAGTCCGTGAGCGTCTGGTTGCGGCTGGCTGCATTGATGAGAATTTTGCGCGGGGCTGGGATGAGACGGAGCTAGTGGTGGGAGAGCGTGTGGAAGCGGCGCTGGACAACCCAGGCGAGTGGGACAAATATTTCTTCCAAGCCGAACAGGGGGAACTGTATCTGATTGAAGTGGCTAGTGGAACCTTGCCCGAACTCTCGGTGCTCTTGCCCGACGGCTTGCAAATAGGCATAGAGCTCGAGCCGGGCGACCAAGAGAGATCCTTGTATTGGGAAGCAGAGAGTGCGGGCACCGCTTATCTAGCGGTGCTGGGAGACAGCGGAGACAGCGGAAACAGCACAGGTGCCTATACCATCTCCGTTTCATTAGATCCCAGGCCAGGCAAACCAGTCAACGTGCAATACGAGATTGAAGGATCAGTGGTATGGATCAGTTGGGATGCGGTCAGCGATGCGGAATATTACACCATCTATTCCGATGACCTCGGCTACTGCGGGGTGTCGCCGTTCGACGGCACCTTGGTCGGGTGCGAGGAGTTGGACGCGAACCTTGTTGAGCCGACCTACCTCCACACCAACCCCTCAGCCGGCAACAAATACTACTGGGTGGTTGCCTGCAACAGTCACGGATGCTCGTGGATCGACGATGACAACTCGGCCACGCCCATCGTGCCCATCCCCTCTGGACCGGAGAACGAGCGGTTCGCCCATGAGGGCTCGGCGATACGCGTCAGCTGGAACCCTGTGGACGGAGCGGACCACTACTACGTGTATCAAGACGTCTACTTCGACTCCAACTGTTCGTTGAGATTGAACGGTCCGGGCCCTTGCGAAGAACTGGCACCGAACGTTACCGAGACAACCTACATTCACACCAGTCCTTCCGGCCGCAATAACCATTACTATGTGGTGGCCTGCAACCGAGGGGGATGCTCGGAGATCCACTCTGCCAATCCGGCCTCGCCCATCGAGCCCATCCCCACTGGGCCGGAGAACGTGCGGTTCGCCCATGAGGGCTCGGCGATACGCGTCAGCTGGGACGCTGTGGACGGAGCGGACCACTACAACGTCTATTACGACGACTTTCAGGCATCCGACTGTGGGTTGAACAGGGAAGGCAGTGCGATATTCTGCAAGGAGCTGGCCACGAACGTCGTCGAGACGACCTACCTGCACCCCAGTCCTTCAGACCGCAATAACTATTACTGGGTGGTTGCCTGCAACCGAGGAGGATGCTCGGAGATCGATTCCGATAACCCAGCGACACCGACGGAGACCGGCTCGACCAGACCTTCCGGCCCGGCCACGCCCACGCCGGCGCCAACTCCCGCCGATTACAGTTTGTGCTTTTCCCATATCCTTTTATTTCTAGAGATCGTCCGTGATGTGACCTGGACACCTGATTCCAATGATTGACTCTGGCCAAGGCTCCAGTCGCGAATACGTAGAATAATCGGGCTTATGGCATCCTCCTGATTGCCTGTTCCTGGCACGGCTAACGCCTCGGGGCGTGTCGGAGGGCGGTGGCGTATCGGAGACGGCGCCGACATTTACCGGATTAATGCCGTTAATCCTGGGCCAGTTCAACTCCGAGTTATATTTGATGACTCAAACTGTATGGAGATTGCATTAACAACAGGCTGTTTGTAATAACTTCGCTTCCTAGTGGTGCGGTTAATATATGTCAAAGTGACATTGTAGAGATGTAAATTGCAATTTTACCAGTCCTGGCGTCAGCTATACGGTACGATTGGAGTAAGCCAAGTGCGCTTTTGCGCCGCACTTCCGGTATGCCTTGGATACCACAAATGGACCTCCCGATGACGGCGCGCCCGCTGCGAAGCGCTGACTTCGCACCTGCTCATCCTCGCCTCCCCACAGCTCACCTCTGCTCCGGAGTTACACTCCACGTCATTAGGCTGCGCTTCTGAGGCTGCGCTTCTGCCCTGCAACTTCATTCGGCTTTCATCCACTTGTCGATTCGTCCTAGGATCGCCAATTTGATGGAGTCCGCCCGTGGTGAGCCCTTCGAACCATCAGCGGACGGTCCTTTCACAAGTCCAGGGCGAATGGATGGGACCGATGCGAAGCCGAGAATCGAAAGGCCAGGCCCGCTCTGGCGGCGGGCCTGTACCGATACTTCCACACCCCGTATAATTGGCGGCAGTGATAGCGCTTAACCGTGGGTTATAATGGACACCAATTTAGCTATAGGAATCACAGAGGAGGGCGGCTAATGGCTTACGACCTGTTGTTGAAGAACGGGAGGATAGTTGACGGCTCAGGTATGCCTTCGTTTCACGGAGACGTTGCGGTAAAGGACGGCAAGATCGTCGAGTTGGGCAAATTAAGCGGCCAGGCAACACGGACGATAGACGCCGATGGCTTGGTCATCTCCCCTGGATTCGTGGACAATCACTGCCACTACGACGCCCAAGTGCTCTGGGACCCCTTGTGCAGCTTCTCCTGCTACCACGGGGCAACCACTGTGATAATCGGCAACTGCTCTTTGTCACTGGCTCCCGTCAAGCCTGGGACCCAGGAAAGGCTGTCCGAGTTCCTGTCCTACGTGGAAGCCATCCCCATGGACGTGCTGAGAACCGTGGACTTCTCCTGGAACTCTGTCTCCGAATACATGGATACTTTGGACCAGCGCCTGGGAGTGAACGTGGGAACTCTAATAGGCCATTCTGCAGTCCGGTACTACGTCATGGGAGACGAATGTCAAGGCCGGCCTCCCACCCAGGATGAACTCCAATCGATGCAAGGGCTCGTCGCGGACGCAATTAACGCCGGCGCCTTGGGCCTTTCCGTCTCCCGTAATAAAGGCCATTACGATCCACAGGGTGTTTTGATTCCCGCCGTATGGGCTGCCGAAGAAGAGATTTTCGCCTTGGGGGACGTTCTCAGAGAGTTGGGCACCGGCATTATCCAAAGCGGCGGCGGGCGAGGCGCTGAGATTGAAAGCCGCCTAATGAGCAAGCTTTCCCAGGCCACCGGCCGCCAAGTGGTCTATAACAACCTCGGCCAGACTGTTCGTAGGCCCAACGAGTGGAAGGAGCTTATGGCGGTCGTCGATGAGACTTCCAAGGCTGGTATCAGAGCCTATCCGCTGTGCACTCCCAACAGCACAACCCAGCGCTTCACCCTGAGGAACTGCCAGCAGTTCCGGGGTTTGCCCACCTGGCACCCCATTTTGCTTGAGTCGGATGATGAGAAGCTACGGGCTTATAGCGATCCTCAGGTCCGCGACAAACTCCATGAGGAGGCTGTGGCCTGGAGCGTAGAGGTGCGGGAGGCCAACATAGCCAAAAACTGGTACGAGTACATGTGGGTGGATGAGCTGGTGTTGGCGAAGAACAGCGGGCTCAAGGGCAAGTCCATTAGCGAGATTGCCCAGGAACAAGGGAAGAGGATCATAGACGCGTTCCTAGACCTAGCGGTGGAAGAGGACCTAAATACGGTCTTTGTACAGGGCGATAATAACGTCGACAAAGATGCGGTGTCCCAGATCCTCAATTATCCCAACACCATCGTGGGCCTGTCCGACGGCGGCGCTCACGTGCAGTTCCACGGCGGCTACGGTTACAGCACCCGGTTGTTGGGGTACTGGGTAAGGGAACAGGGCATCATGAGCTTGGAGAAGGCAGTCCGGCGCCTGACCTTCGAGTCGGCATCCACCTTCGGTATCTATGACCGGGGTCTGCTGCATCCGGGAATGGCAGCTGACATAACGATCTTCGATCCCGACACGGTCCGCACCCTTCCCGAAGACACTGCCTACGACTTTCCCGCCGGAGGATGGCGAATCAGTGAGCTGGCGGAGGGAATCGAGGCAACGGTGGTAAATGGAGAAGTGCTGATCGAGAACGGTAAGCATACCGGGGCGCTTCCGGGCCGCGTGATGAGGAACGCTTTGTATCAATCGAACCACTGATCTCAAACCACTGATAACCCGTTGGCGGAATCTCGCCCAAGTGGGGATACTTACCAACCGGCTCCCAGCCAACCTGGGAGCCGGAGCGGTGATAGCGCGCCGGAGAGCGAAGAATGGCTGACCAGAGGATAATATCCTCCGATAATCACGTGATGGAGCCTGGAGACCTGTGGCTTAACGGGGCCGCTGCCGAGTTCAAAGACCGGATGCCCCACACCTGGAGCGGTTGGAGGATGGGGACTGGTGGTTCTGCGATGGGTACAAGGTCACCGGGCTGGGTCCCGGCTCCAACGCTGGGTTAAGATTCGATGAGCCGGAGAAGATGACCCTGACCAAGAACGTTGAGGAGGTCCGGCCGGGAGGCTGGATTCCCGAAGAACACGTAAAGGACATGGACACCGACGGTATCGACGTGAGCATCGTTTATCCCACCGTCGGCCTGTTCATGTACAACCTGCCCGACAGCGGTCTACTGAACGAAGTCTTTAGAATCTACAACGACTGGTTGGCTGACTTCTGCAACACATTCCCTGACCGGATCAAGGGAATTGCCTGCATTAACCTGGATGATGTCAAGCTGGGTGTTAAAGAGCTGGAACGTTGCGCCAACATGGGGTTGGCGGGCGGAATGATCACGGTATATCCTCGGGCCGGTGAGGGCTACTATCAGCCGGAATATGACTATCTCTGGGCGGCAGCCCAGGCCCTCCAAATGCCACTATCGTTGCACCTAGCCACCAATCGATCGGAGCGCGGCCAGGAGTTTGTATGGTCTACAACCCTGAGGCCCGAAGCCATGTGCAACGTCGACCACTGGGTGCGCATGTCCTTGGCAGGCATGATCTATAGCAGCGTATTTGAACGCTTTCCGAAGCTGCAGGTGGGATCGGTGGAGATGGAGTTGGGCTGGATACCCCATTTCTTGGACCGCTTGGACTATACGTATTCTCAGAGGACACCCAGGGATAAGTGGTGGGATCACTACCGGGGAGGCATGCTGCCCAGTGAATACTTCCACCGCAACGTCTTCTGCGGTTTCCAGGAGGATGCGCTGGGCATAAGACTCAGGGACATCATCGGCGTCGATAATCTCATGTGGGGGTCGGATTACCCCCACACCGAGTCAACGTTCCCGCGAAGCCGCCAGATATTGGGAGAAATCCTGAGCGATTGCACCCAGGAGGAAACGGCCAAGATAATGGGAGGAAACGCCGCCAGGATTTACAACCTGAATTAGATTCGCGCCGTTTCGCCCGGCCCCCGTTCCCCGTTCTTCCCCGTCGGGCCCGGGGACAGAGTGCTACAAGCGCCTTGCCTGGCATTGTTCAGAGGTCCTACGCCCACATCCACCGGATTCGCCCCGGCTCAGATAAGCCAAAGTTGCCAACCCGCGCCCACGGCTCCCTTTGGCCCTGCGTTTAGCAGCCCCCCTATAGAGCGGTCAGCCCCGCCCGAGGGCAATACTTGCTCTGCAAAGAGTTGCCCCCTGCCGGATATGCTCCTACCGGTTTGACGGCATTGGGCTATGGGACTTGGCCCTGCCCGGCGAGCATGCCTCGCCTCATGGTGGGCTTGATGGGAGTAACACCGAAGAGCCCGGCTGCTGAGTTACGCTCGACTCGTCCCAACTCCCGGGAATCAACCCGCTCCATCGCCGCCGGTCCAGCCACGAAAGTATTAGGTGGCGGTCAATCCAGCGTCACTCCTGGTTAAGATCGGCGGGGTCCAGAACGCGGAAGCCAACGGATAGCTTGACCTGGTACCACCCAACTTGCCCATCCTGGATGTTGCCGCGGATCTCTTTCACCTCGAACCAGTCAAGATTCCGTAGGGTCTGCCCAGCCCGGCTGATGGCCCCTTCGATAGCCTGTTGCAGTCCGTCCTGTGAAGAACCGACTAATTCAACAACTTTGTAAGTGTGTTCAGTCATATTTAAACCCCAGTAGTAGCGGTATATCCTAGCGGCCCTGCTGTACTCTGTACTAGGCCACAAATGAGTGTAACCGGGCGCCTGTCGGCAGTCAACCGAAATTCGTTGGTAGAGATACCCGCCCCGATTGGCTATAATCTGCGTGCCGGCTGACCGAGTTCGGCTTTAAATTGCCGGGGCAGACGCACCGGTGGCCCTTGAGGGGCAGCGACAAGCATTTCCAACATTAGCCAATATAGGAGGAAACGACATGGAAACTGTGGGCTTCATCGGATTGGGCAATATGGGGGGAGGCATGGCGGGTAATATTCAGAAAGCGGGCTATCCCATGGTCGTTTTCGACATTCGCGAGGCGGCAACTCGGACTTTCCTGGAAGGGGGCGCCCGCCTGGGCGACTCGCCGGCTCAGGTAGCTGCGCTTAGTGACATAACATTTACTTCGTTGCCCGGACCCACAGAGGTCGAGGCGGTGTCTCTGGGCTCAGAGGGAGTGTTGGAAGGAATCAAACCGGGAGGAATCTACGTGGACCTCTCTACCAGCCGCCCAACTCTAATCCGCGAAATTGAGCCCAAATTTCGGCAAAAGGGAGCGTACGTGTTGGATGCTCCGGTGAGCGGCGGTAAAAGCGGCGCGGCCAGCGGCAACCTTGCCGTGATGGTTGGTGGCGACCGCGATATCTTTGATCGCATCAAGCCGCTGCTAGACTCCTTTGGCGACAAGGTTTTCTACGCCGGGGAAATCGGCGCCGGTAGCGTGGCAAAGCTGATGCACAACATGATTAGCCACGGTGTGCGCCAGGCCATCGCCGAAGGGATGACACTAGGTGTCAAAGCCGGTGTTGAGCCGGAGGCCTTATGGGAATGCGTGCGCCGCGGCGCCATGGGCCGGATGAGCGGCCTGCATGAGAGCATACCCAAGACCGTGTTCCGAGGCGAGTTCGATCCCCCCAGCTTTGCCCTGTCGTTGGCGCGCAAAGATATCGCTCTGGCCACGGAGTTGGGGAAGGAATTCAACGTGCCCATGCCCATAGCCAATCTCGCGGAGCAAATTGCCATACAGGGCATGAACCGTGGCTGGGGTGATCGGGACAGCAGCGTCACGTTCTTGCTTCAAGAGGAGCAGGCAGGGGTGGAGGTACGTGCGCCTCACGTGGACCCGGCCAAAGCCGCCCGGTTCATCAGCACCCATCCAGATGCGGAGTGAGCTGACCGTTATTAGCCGCCCAAAGCCGGGCTCCCTCCAACTACCAAATGAGCGATCGCCCAAAGCCGCTTCAGGTGCTCCGAGATGAAGGGAGCCGCGGCGGCACGAAACGCGGCGTCCGCCGGGATGGCCAAGCGTGAGAGCCGGTGAGACCGGCCGAGAATTCTCCATCCCGGGCGCCGCCGCAGTAATATTGGAAGCGGTGGGGTTGGGAACGTTGGCAACACTTGAGAGAACTGGCCCAGTGGGAACGGAAATAGAGCGCCCCCTGCCTCTGACTGAAGAGGCAGGGGGCGCTTCAGGTGCCAAATCGAGACCTTCCGGCGCCGAGATGGCGTCGGCTTGGGCTGTGGAGTTACACCTTACTCGCGGTACCGTTGGGAATGACGCCTAATTCCCTCCACAAACCCTGCAACAGTTCTTGATCGCTGGGGAGTCCGTTGTTGGGTAAGTGGGATACCAACCCTTCTCGCCCTTCTCGCGACTGCCACAGGCCGGACAGGTCCTGCCCGATAAGCTCTATGATAGCGTTTCTCACACCTGTGTCGGTGCCGATGTCCGGGTAGAGTTTCCAACACTCGCTCTTAACCAGGTTCAACCATTCGCCTTCAGTGGCGCACTTGCCCCTGTTTTCGTCGAAATGCCAGCTATACCAGGCCGCTACCATCTCGCGGAATATGGTCAAATCAGAGGCTGGAGCCCCCACGATGGACATTTGCACGTTGAACCTGTGGTTATCTCCGGGATGCCCCTCCACCGCCGCGAATCTCCGGCCCCCGCCCAGACCTCTTATGACAATGTCATGGAAGTTGGTGGCAGTGATGCCCACTCCCGCTGCGGAGTCGACGTGGCCCACGCCTATCTCGCCTATTCTCCATACCTTTTGCTCCATGGCCGAAGCCCCTCGGTGCATGTCGGCTAGCAGCTCACCCACGTCGTCTCGGAAATGAGATCCACTGGATAAAATCGACAGGAAGCCGGTCTCCATTGTCACGGTCTCCTGAATCTTATCGGCGAGGGCCAGGGCGAGGAGCTCTTCCAATTCTTGTATGCCCACCCGGCTCATGCCGAATACGGGTACTCCTCCCAGGGAGTTGCGCACATTTTCCGCCATGTCAGCGGCATCCCGGTTGCTGAGTTGAAACCGCTCCAGAATACGGGTAGCGACCCTCTGCGCCTGCACACCCCGCAACAGGTTGCTGACTGTGGGATCCTCGTTCTCGAAGTTCCACATGTCGGGGTCTAATACTTCCTGGTACAGGCGGCCACCCACACTTCCGTGCCTCCTTAGCTCCCCCGAGACCTCAAACCACGACGAGAGGTAGTCTTTTATATCTTCTTTCATACTCGTTATGACGTCAGCCACGTGGTTGCGGCATAGGATTTCCAGCCACTGGTCGACCTCCGATTGCCACCCTGGGAGCCGCTTTTTCCGCTCCTCGGGCTTGCCAAGGTCTATAGCGGAATACTCGGGTATTGCGGGCAGGTCCCGTTGGACAGCGCGGGCCGAAAGGCTCTCCCATTTTTTTATGCCAGGGTCTTGATGGGGTTCCGCCATCACGCCCCGGATATAGAGGATTTCCAATTTAGCGTGGATATCCCGGCTCAAAGACTCCTTCCGCTGGTGAGCTAGATAGCTGGCCCTGGCCATTTCATTTCTGATTGCTCCGTTTGCCTCTAGGGCAACCCGCTCGGCCACGGACCCCTGAGACCGTAACTGTTCGAATATCAACTGGATGGATTTGTCCACCTCTTCCAGGGTTTCATGCATTATCCCGTGGATCTCGCCGAACGCGTCGCGGGACGTGGAGTTAGCGGTCTCGGAATTCAAGAAAGCTAGGGGGTCGAGGGGAACCGACACCTTGGCCGATTCGTCTTTATATGAAAGCCGCCTGTTTTTGAACCACAACATGTCCTGCCTCCCCCTATTTATTGGAGATATTCCATCTGGACTGCAAATATTGACGCGCGGTCAAATTGAAAAAGCCGTCCAGAAGACCGACTTCCTTGGAGCTTATGGAACCGAAGCGGGCGTCAACGTTGTTGTTGGCTTCTCGCATGGTTTCGTGGTATCTGGCCCACCAATCCTGCCCCGATCCTGAGGAGTCGGCAACCAGGGTTTCCAAGAGACGGGCGACGTGGGCTCGCTGGGCAGGGAGTGAGTCCTTGGGTGACCGGTGGAGCAGCGCGATATCGAAGTGGGGGCCTGCTGCCTCAACCCTTTTGTCGGGGTACACCGTTACGTGGTAGGTGTCTGTTCCAGTGAATTCTCCCCGGCCAGCCTCCACCCCGGTGATGGCCCTCAGATACTGCATAATAATGTAGGTGTTTCTAAGCTGCAGCGGATAACTGTTGTCCGGGTCTCGTGACATGCCCCTCTGTGGCATGAGCAGGTGTAGCACTGTGCTGAAGTTATAGGCTGTACCTCTCGCCTCTGCTAGAGCCGCCAGTAGCACCGGAAGCGCGCCGATGGTCCCGCCGCCGAGAAAGGCCACGACGTGAGTCCTCAAATAGGTCTTCCCCTCGTAGTAAGGACACACTTCCCCGATGAGGGAGTCGATATGGCCCCGCATAGCCGCATAGTTGTATCGTGCGGCGACACCGGCGTTGGCCAGCATACCTAAAGCGCCTTCGCGGGAAAGGCTCAGGTGTTTGAGTTCCGGAACGCATTCCGTGATCCAGGGCCGCATGTCCCGCAGGTTGGAGAAATGAGGGAGCGCCAATGGGATGAAACGCGACGCTCTGGATATCTCATCCCGGGTGGCTTCACGGGTGTCTAGGTATAGGAATCCCAGGCTTTGCCGGTCTCTAACGCTCCACCCTTGCGTGGTGCTTTCCAAGTGCTGGGCTATCTGGCAAGCAGTCGAGCCAAGACCGATCACCACTGCTGGGGAAGCGACCCGTTGGATTCTCTTGGCGTCTCCCATCTTCGACAGAAAACTATTCCGAGTATCTGATGAAAACATGACCCCTCCTGAACTTTGATGGGCCGATGAAATGCAACCGAGGGATTAACGAACGCCGTCCCTGTTTCGTGGGTGCACTTGGTCCGGATTGCTTCGCAACCCGTTATGCTTACGGTCTTAAAGGACAGCAACCTGTCCGGTCCGGCAAATGGCTATGCGCGCACCGTCGGCTAGGTGCGACGTGTCACATTCCAATCTATATTACTATTGGGATTTCTGTCAACTTCAAATTCCGTTAATCGGTAACATGGGTATCGTATGCCTGATTTCGAAGGCAAGCAGCCCGAATCAGGCATCCTTAACGGCCCAAGTATTCTGCGCAACCCCTGAAGCGTTGGACGGGAGAAGTTGGACGGAATAAGTTGAATATGGCCGGGTCCGCTTGGCGCCCACCTGGGGACCGCTCAGGACCACAGTTAGGTGGTCTTTGACCAACCGCTCCAACAAACGGTTTCAAACAAGCCATTTCAATAGAAACGGAGTTATAGGAGTCATCACAGAGAAGCGTGAAAGAGACCCGTCAAACGGATCCGTCGATGCTTACGTCAATGAGAGCCGGCTTGCCGCTGTCGTAGGCCCTGCTCAGCGCCGGACCCAACTCCTTTGGGTCCTCAACCATCTCGCCGGATACCCCCATTCCCCGAGCGATGGCCGACAGGTCTAACGGGTTGGCGAATTCCATGCCAACATATTCACTACGCCGCTCCTGGTCTTCCAACATGCGGCGCAGATAAATGTCCATATTTACCTTGAGAATTCGATAAGACCGATTGTTGCAGATAGCGTAAACTACTGGGATGTTGTAGCGGGCCGCAGTCCACAAGGCTTGGACTGTGTACAACGACGCCCCATCGCCCACCACGGCCAGCACCGGCCGGCCGGGGTTGGCCAGCTTGACTCCCAGGGCCCCGGGCATAGCCCATCCCAAGGCGCCGCCCCGGATGCCGTAGAAGCTTCCGGGTTCGTCAAAGTTGAACGCTCGATTCAAGGCCGCCCTCGATGTGATCGACTCATCGGCTACGATTAGGCCTGGAGGCGCAGCCTGGGCCAACTCGTGCATCATCTGCTCTACGGCCATGGGGCGGCGGTCGCCCATGCTCCTGACTCGCTCCAGGTATTGCTCATCCGAGCGCCTTCGCTCCTCACCATAAGCGGCAGCCCTAGTGGCGGCCGCTTCCTTGGCGGCGCCTGACATGTCCTGGGTCAAGGCATCGGTCAACTCCCCGGCCCCGGCCCCAGGATCAGCCAGGATACCCACTTCGGTGGCGTAGATCCTCTCCACCTCTGCGAAGCTGCTGTCCAAATGCACCAACTTAGTTGCCGGGTCCAGGAACGGCTCGGAAACGTACAGAAAGGAGTTGAACACGTTGGCGCCCACCGCCAACACGACGTCGGCTGAGGCCAGTTGCTGGCGTGTGGCCGGATTGTTCAAGTTCAGCATTCCGCCGTACAAGCCGTGGCTGGTGGGGAAATTGACTTCGGAGAAAGCTGCCGAGTACACCCTTGCTCCCAGTTGCTCAGCCAGGCGGGTCACCTGGGCCACCGCATCGGACTGGGCTACCCGGTCGCCCACCACCATGATTGGATTTTCGGCCTGAGCCAGTAGCTGCGAAGCGCGGGCTATTGCTTCGGTATCAGGCCGAATGCGAAAGTATCCCGGCGATGATGGGGCGATTTCCACGTCTGCCGTATCGTCCATGGTGTCCCATGGAAAGGATAGAAACACAGGGCCGGTGGGCGGCGTCTTAGCCTCTTTGAAGGCCCGCCGGACCGCCACGGGCAAGTCCGAGGCATGTAAAACCTCGGCGCTCCATTTGGTGTACTGGGAGGTCATTTCCACCAGGTCTCCGGACAGGACGGGGTCCGACATGTACATTCGGGTGTCGGAATTCCCGGCGGTCAGGACCATGGGTGTGCCGCCCCTGTAGGCGTTGTACAGCCCGCTGATACCGTTGGCCAAGCCTCCGGCAATGTGGATGTTGGCGAAGGCGGGCTTCCCCGTGGCCCGGGCGTAGCCGTCGGCCATCCCGACCGCCGTCCCTTCTTGCAGCGCCTGCACGTACTTCAACTGTGGATAGTCCTGGAGCACGTCAAGAAACGGAGTCTCGCTTGTTCCGGGGTTACCGAAGATATACTCCAACCCTTCCGCCGCCAACATCTGGGCCAGCACCTCTTTACCGGTCATTAACGCCATGTTAAGGCCTTCCTTTCTTCTGTAGCGGTATGCAAATTTGAAACACGGGATTGAGAGCCACTGGACGATCCCTAATTATCCAAATAGACCATCCACTCCAGTAGATTGTCGTCGGGGTCCCGGGCGTAAAGGCTCACCGCGGGAATTGTTCCTCCGGCCCGGGCGCCCTTGCGAGGCCCCGGCCCCCGGATAACCTCTACCCCGGCGCTCTCAAGCCACTTTTGGCACTGCTCAGCCGGCCCATCCCAAACGAAGCAAACGTCGCCACAGCCCGGCACGGCGGTGGGCCCGCGCAAATCGGCGGTGAATCCCTCAGGGTGAACGTTTATCTTGGAGTCGCCGATCTGGATAGAGAATATATTCGCTTTCCCTGTCCGCCACTCCTCTTCGTCGTTAATGGTAAATCCCAGGTGCTTGTAGAATTCTATGAAACGGTCAGCGTTGGCAGTGGGCAGGGCGATGTGGTCTATGCTTACGGTCCCCATGTTGAGACTCCTTATTTCGGATACCGGTTTTCGGAATGCCTTACTTGGGTGTCCTGTTCAGACTTGAGGTGATCTGAGTATCTGACGGCCGGCAAGTAAAGGCTTAATCTCTGCTGTCGACGCTAAGGCAGGGGGTTATTAAACGGCTTTGGCCGCTTTCGGCGAATTGGGCTCACCAACGCTGACCACTTGCATTCTTAAGGTATCCTGTCGCCAAGAATTCAAGAATTATTGAAGCTGTTGAGCACCCGGCACACCTCCTGCGAGGCGATTCCGATCTCCTCAGTCGTGGTGCAACGGCCCACCGAGAACCGTATGGTCCCCATGGCGTACTCGATGGGCGCCCTCATCGCTTCCAGTACGCTGGAGACGTCCACTTGCCCGCTGTGGCAAGCAGCGCCGGCGGACGCGGCCACGCCGTTGAGCCGGGATATAATGGCGTTGGCTTCCAGCCCTTTGAAGCCAATGCTGACCGTGTTCGGCAAGCGTTTTTTCGGGTGACCGTTGACCCTGGAGGTTGGAAACCCGTCTACGAGTCCTGCCTCCAAGAGGTCGCGCATTTCCCCCATGTGGGCAGAGTATTCAGGGAGGTTCCGGTGGACCAAATCGCAGGCTTTGCCGAGGCCGGCGATTTGGATAACGTTCTCCGTTCCGGCGCGCCGGTCCATCTCGTGGTTGGCGCCGTGAATCAATTTCTCTAATTCAACCCCTTTTTTCACGTACAGCACGCCGATACCTTTGGGGGCGTACAGCTTGTGTCCGGCGAGTGTGATCAGGTCTGCGCCCAGATCGTCCACGCGGACCGGGATCTTACCGGCCGATTGGGCGCAATCGGTGTGCAACAGCACACCCTTACGGTGGGCGATCTTGGCGATCTCTTCGATTGGTTCCACCGTACCCACTTCGTTGTTGGCGTGCATGATGGTGACCAGGATTGTCTGCGAAGTTATGGCGTCCGCCACTTGTTGAGGGTCCACCAGGCAGGCCTGGTCTACAGGCAGGTAGGTAACCTCGCAACCGTGCTGCTCCAGATAACGGCATACTTCCAGCACGGCGGGATGCTCTACAGCGGAGGTAATGATGTGGTTGCCTTTGCGCCTGTAGGCGCCTGCTACCCCCTTTATGGCGAAGTTGTTAGCTTCGGTCCCGCCGCTGGTGAAGATGATCTCGTCCGCCTGGCAGCCCAGCATCTGCGCCACTTGCTCCCGAGCTTCGTCCACGGCGTCTTTGGCGGCTGCGCCGAAAGAGTGGCTGCTGGATGGGTTGCCGAAGTGGCGGTCAATAAAGGGCAGCATGGCCTCGGCGACCTCAGGATCGATAGGGGTGGTTGCGTTGTAGTCCAGGTATATCGAACTCATCTGTCACCGGTCTTCGACTTAAAGTATTCGCCGCCAACGGAGTTTTACCAAATATTAGCCGCAACTATTACCACTGGCAAGCACCGAGAGTTCATCCGGGTCAGGAGGGAACGTTTGCGGTAGCTGGGCTTGGCTTTGTTGTATGATAATTCCGTTGGCCCAGTCAAACTTGCCACCACCTAACGGAGGCGTTGTGTTCGACTTACTGTTAAGAGACGGCCGGGTAGTTGACGGCACCGGCCAGACCTGGTTCCGCGCCAGTGTCGGTGTTTCCGGCGACCGGCTGAGCGTCATACGCGGCGACGCTTCATCCTTGCAGGCGGGGCGTGTAATCGACGCCAGCCAATACGTCGTTTGTCCCGGCTTCATCGACATGCATTCCCATTCGGACTTGATGATGCTGTCCAACCCTCGCCATGAAGCCAAGGTGCGCCAAGGTGTTACCACTGAGTTGTTGGGGATGGACGGCCTATCCTACGCGCCTATTTCTCCTGGCAACCTGGAACACCTGCTTACGTACTTGGCCGCAGTCAACGGAAAGCCGCCGCCCGGCGTTCGCTGGAGCAGCGTCAGGGAGTTTCTGGCCCTGTTCGACCAGGGGGTGGCATGTAACGTGGTTTACCTGGTTCCCCACGCAGCTATACGCATCGAAGCCATGGGGTGGGACGACCGGCTGCCCACTGAGGCCGAGTTGCGGCGGATGCAGGAATTGGCCCGCCAGGGAATGCGAGACGGGGCGTTTGGTTTCACCACCGGGTTGACCTATCCTCCCGGAGCCTACAGCGACACCAACGAACTGGCAGCGGTGTGTGACGCCGTCAAGGATTTGGGCGGACTCTACATGACCCACGCCCGGTACAGCCTGGGAGACCGCCTGCTGGACCCCTTCCGGGAGGCGGTAGCTATCGGCCGCCGCAGCGGGCTGCCCGTGCACATCTCCCACTATCACAGCCCGGTGGAGGGTATGGGCGAGCAAATGGTAAGGCTGGTGGACGAGGCCCGCAGCGGCGGAGTTGACGTAACTTTCGACCAATATCCGTACGCCGCGGCCAGCACGATTTTGCACTCCCTACTACCCTACTGGGTCCACGCGGGCGGCCCGGCCGCTTTGCTGGCCCGCATCCAAGACCGCAAAGTGCGGGATGAGCTGGGCGACTCAGTGAACCCAATGTGGGGCTTGAGTTTGGACCATTACATTTTTAGCCACGTCGGGTCTGCCAAGAACAAGGAGTGGGAGGGACGCTCGCTGACCGACCTCGCCGCGGCCCAGGGTAAGTCAATAGTCGACACAATTTGCGACCTGTTGATTGAGGAAAACTTGAACGTTGCTTTTGTGGCCCGCACCGGCAATCCGGACAATATCCGTCAAATCCTTCGCCATCCGGCCCAAATGGTAGGCTCCGACGGTCTCTTGACCGGAGAAATGCCCAATCCCAGGACCTACGGCGCCTTCCCCTACGTGCTGGGCCAGTTCGTTCGCGAAGAGGGCCTGCTTCGTATGGAGGAGGCGGTCCGGAAAATGTCGGCCATACCGGCGCAGAGATTGGGCTTAAGCGACCGGGGCATCCTAAGGGACGGCATGAAGGCGGACATAGTTGTATTCGACCCGGACTTGGTAGAGGCCAAGGCTACCTTCGAGCAGCCCAAGCAGTATCCGGCCGGCATAGACTACGTGCTGGTCAACGGCAAACTGGTGGTGGATAATGGAAGCCACACTGGCGCTTTGCCGGGCCGGGCGATCAGGTCCCAATAATCCGCGCCCGCAACGCGCGAAAGTTTCCAACTTCCAAAATAGGCGAGCAACGAATAAGCATGATCGGCCGTTTGGTCTTGCTGCGCTTGACGGCATAGCCCGCTTCACCGCCTGACGTTGGTTGCCGCCCGGCCAACCCCCACGGAGGCTTCCCAATGAACTTTGAGCCCACCTATACGACGGAACAGGAAATATTTCGCACCGAGGTGCGGGCGTGGCTTCAAGACAACATACCCCCCGATATAGTCCACCCGCCGGACCCCGCCGATCTCACCTATGAACAGTACCTGAAGCGCCGCGATTTGGGCCGCCGCCTGGGAGCCCAGGGCTGGCTTTGGCCCACCGCCCCTACCGAGTACGGCGGGGGCGGCCTTTCCTTGGATCACGCGGTGATTATCGAGGAGGAGATCGACAGCTACGGGTTGACTCTCCCGCCCTACTATGACAGCGGGGGTAAATTGGGAGGCGCCTCGATCCTAGTCTGGGGAGACGAGGAACAGAAGCGCTTCTTCTTGCCTCAAATTTTTAAAGGTGAGGTCCGCACCTGGCAGCTACTCTCCGAGCCGGAGGCCGGCTCGGATTTGGCCAACGTCAAGTCTACCGCCCAACTCGACGGGGACGACTACGTTATCAACGGCCAGAAGGTCTTCGTGGGCAGCGGTCTGGGCTGCGATTACATGTGGACCCTGACCGTCACCGACACCGAGGCGCCCCGGCACCAGAATCTGGGCTGGTTCATGATTCCCTCCAATCTGCCCGGCATCACCATCCGGCCCATGGACTTGCTGATTTCCGGCGGGGAGTCCGGAGCCGGTTCGGGCGTGAAGAACACTGTGTATTTCGACAATGTCCGGGTGCCCGCCTTTAATTTGGTGGGCGGGGAGAATGAGGGCTGGAAGGTCGCGACCACCCATTTGGAGCTGGAACACGGGTCCGGCGGGCGCATATCGCGAAACTGGCTGGTGGACCGGTTGTTCGACCACTGCCGCGCTAACCAACGGCGCGGGAAGCCCATGACTAAAGATCCGGATGTGAGAGACCGCTTGGTCGACGTCTACATCGACGCGGAAATCTCCCGGTTGTTCAATCTACGGAACTACTGGATGCGCCACACCCAGGCTACCATTACCTACGAGGGCCCCCAGGCCTCTTACTACCGCAAGATGTCGGGACTGCGCCAAGCCACGGCCATCCTGGACATACTGGGTCCAGCCGCTCTTACCTACGATCCCGCTTTGGGCGCCGACGAGGGGCACATGGAAGCGTACATGCGGTCGGCTCTCATTGCTCTCCATCCGGGTGGCACGGCGGACATTCAGAAGGTAATTATGGCCCGGCGCATCGGTATTGGCAGGGAGATCAAAGAGAAAGCCGGCGCCCTGGCATAAGGTACTGCCGGGTGACTGGGTGGTGCGAATTTCGGCGCCCTCTTTAAGTAAGGCCAACCCGGAGATGAATAACCGGAAAAGCCAAATCGAAACTATCCGCCGACTTTGGGACAGTGTATTCCAAAGCCGGAAGAAATACGAAGAAAGATTATCTTAAAGAGTATTAAAGAGTAACTATGGACCTGGCATTAACTCCGGAACAAGAAATACTCAAGGCTGCGGTCCGCCGGTTCGTCCAGCAAGAGTATCCTAAAGAGGTCTTGCTTGAGATCGCCGGTTCGGGCATGCCGGTTACCTCTGAGCCGTGGCGAAAGCTGGCGCACACCGGCTGGCTGGGCATCGCAGTACCCCGGGAATACGGCGGAGAAGGGGGCTCTCTCACCGACGCGGGGGTCCTTTTCGAAGAGCTCGGCCGGGGTCCTGTTCCTGGGCCTCATATTAGCTCGGCGGCCCTCGGAATGTTCAGCGTGCTGGCCGGGGGTACTGAAGAGCAGAAGCGCCAATGGCTACCGCTCCTGGCCGCAGGCGAACGAACCCTGACGCCGGCGGTGACCGAGGCGGACTATGGCTGGGAAGCAGACGACGTTGGCCTGATTGCGAAGCGAGATGGCGGTACCTTCAGGTTGGACGGCGCCAAGGCCTACGTGTTGGATGCGGCCTCTGCCTCTCATCTCCTGTGCGCCGCGAGGTCGGAAGACAGCGGCCACGTGGGGTTGCTGTTAGTGCCTTCCACCGCGCCCGGCGTGGAAATTCGCTCCCTGCCCGGTTTCTCCTGGAACCTGGCCGAGGTCAAGCTAGACCGCGTGAAAGTCGACCAAAGCAGCCTGTTGGGGGAGTCTTTCGAAGCCGGATGGGATGCCCTCCAATGGGCGATAGGCCGGGCAGTCCCGCTGCTGGGAGCCTTTCTGGTTGGCGCCTGTCAGGCGGTTTATGACATGTCCGTGGAATACAGCAGGACCCGGGTCCAGTTCGGGACCCCCATAGGGCGCTTCCAGAGGGTGCAAGACCATATCATCAACCTGGTCAATCAGTTAGACGCAGCCCGGTGGACTACCTATGAGGCGTTGTGGAAGCTGGACACCGGCCGGCCAGCCATCGACAGTGTCCACTTGGCCAAAGCCGTGGGGTCCCAGGCCTACTATCAGGCGTGCAATTTTGCCCACGAGGTCCATGCCGGGGTGGGCAGCATGACGGAGTATGGTCTGACCCTCCACACCACCGCTTCGCGCACCTTGTACCACTATCTGGGCGACCCTCGGTTCCACCGCCGTCGCTTGGCGGACGCCCTGGGATTGTAGCCACGGTCCGATTTGCCGGAATGCTGGGCAAATGGGGGCTAAGTAAGCCTCGGGAGCCGTTGCCCCAGCAGGGCGCTGAATAGGAAACTCTCTGTTATTACCGCCGGGCCGGATACTCCGGCTCAGGTGCTGTCTACGACCTGGCCGTCGGCGGTGACGTCCATGTTGAGGGCGCGCGGTCGGGAGGGCAGCCCCGGCAGTGTAGCCACAGATCCGGCCAAAGTGTACAGGAAGCCCGCGCCCACGGATGCCCGAATATCCGATATGGGGAAAGTGTACCCTCTGGGGCTGCCTTTAAGGGATGGGTCGTGGCTGGTGGATAGGTGGGTTTTGGCCATGCAAATGGGCAGGTTGCCCCATCCCTGAGCCTCGAAGTAGCGAAGCCGCCGCAGCGCTTCGGGCGCCCATCTTACGTCGTCGGCTCCGTAGATGGTTCTAGCCAGGGCCGAAACTTTTTCCTGGCAAGGCGCATCGAGATCGTAAGCATACTTGACATCTGGCGGTTTCTCCGCCGCCTGGGTCACAGCCTCGCCCAGAGCCATTCCTCCCTCGCCGCCCAGAGCAAACCCTGAGCACTCCGCCGCAGCCTGGGCCCCGGCGTCCTTGGCGATGCGCGCCACTTCCTGGATCTCATCGGGTGAATCGCTGCCAAAGCGGTTTATGGCCACCACCACCGGCACGCCGAAGCTGCTTATGGCGTCTATGTGGTGAGCCAAGTTGGGACCGCCGGCCTGCAGCCTATTAAGATCTGGGACGTCCAATGCGTTCCTGGGAGCGCCTCCGTGCCACTTGAGAGCGCGAACCGAGGCCACCAAGACCGCTGCGTGGGGCAACAACCCACTCTGCCGGGCCTTGATGTGCATGAATTTTTCGAATCCCAAGTCGGAGCCGAACCCCGCTTCCGTGATGACGTAGTCTGAGTAAGCCAGAGCCAGCCGGTCAGCCAATATGGAGTTACAGCCGTGGGCTATGTTGCCAAAAGGACCGGCGTGGACCAGCGACGGCTGTCCTTCCAACGTCTGGACCAGGTTGGGCATTATCGCTTCCCGCAACAAGGTCATCAGAGCGCCGACCACGCCTAGTGACTCCACGGCCACGGGTTTGTTGTCCCCGGTGACGCCCACAACGATGCGGGAAAGCCTCGCCCGCAAGTCTTCGGGACCCTCGGCCAGCGCCAGAATGGCCATGATCTCAGAGGCTGAAACAATATCGAACCGGGTCTCTCGCATTGGGCTGTTGGCGTCGCCGCCTATGCCGGTTATCACTTGCCGCAGCGCCCGGTCCGAAGCGTCGGTTACCCGGGCCCAACTGATTCCCGAGGCGTCCAGGCCCGGCGCCGCTTTTCGGTAAACGGCGTTATCCACCAGCGCGGCCAGCAGGTTGTGAGCCGAACTCACTGCGTGGGCGTCGCCGGTAAAGTGAATATTGATTTCGTCTTCCGGGACCACCACCGATTTCCCACCGCCGGTGCCCCCTCCCTTGATGCCGAAAATAGGCCCCAGGGTTGGCTCTCTCAGTGTGACCGTGGCCCGGCGCCCAAGCTTACCCAGGCCCTGGGTGAGGCCGACCGCCGTGGTTGTCTTTCCCTCTCCCGCCGGGGTGGGCGTCATGCCGGTCACCACCACCAGCTTCCCCTGCGGCTGCCCTTCTCGGGCCTTCAGGGCCTCCAGGGATATCTTGGCCTTGTACCGGCCGTAGGGTATTAAGTGCTCATCCTTGATGCCCAGGCGGGCGGCTACGTCGACGATCTGGTCCACCGGTTCCTCCGATACACAACAATGGCCTGCGCGAATATGGGGCTGCCGCAAAGTATACACGAAGAACAGTCACTGTTCGGACTTGAGGAGAGGGGAGTAACTCACGGCACGCCAGGAGGGGGTTAATCCCCCGGCGCGCTAAGCGCCCAAGAGGGAAGCCACCGCCATCTTGGGCCCCGGCGCCGCTGGCGCTCCGGGCAAGTCCTGGCAATGAAACCACGCTTGAGTGGGATTAGCTACAGCCGGCGGGGAGAGAGGACAGGCCTGGGATGGGGCCTATGGTCGGGCTCCTACAAAGCCACTGCTCACTTGGGCGGTGGCCAAGGTGGGCCGCCCCGAGAACAAGTCGACTGGTCGCATCAATGCCACTGCGGGCACTGCGCCGACGCTATTAGGGGTCAGACCCGAGCCAAGGAAGGCCGGATAAGATTATCGCAGTCCCATTGTCGCCAACGTTCTACAATGGCCGAGTATCTGTCTCAACTGTCGCAGAAGGGTAGGCCAAGGTCTGAAAAGTCATTCCGTTGCAAATCGCGCACTCGGGGGTAGGCGCCTGGTCAACTGGTTGCCGGAGTTGGTTGTAAGAGAGAGCCACGGCTTGCGAGTAGGCCAGGTTCCCCAACTCCACTGGTATCGGCCTGGTCAACTGGTTGTAAGAAAGGACCAGCCATTGCAGGTTGGTCAGGTTCCCCGACTCCGCCGGTTAAAGCATGAGGGCCGGACTGGGGGAGCAATTCGCGCTGCTTCCCGATAGCCTACACTGCTGGCCTAACGCGTTCGCCGTTGTTGGTCCACCCTATCGCCGCTCCTTAGGGATACGGCGCTGGGTTATAGGGACGCCACGTCCTGCTCCAGACGCTCGATGTCCGCTTCACTCAGGTTGAAGTACTTGGCGTCAGGATGGTGAAAGACCAGGGCTGAAACTGATGATTCCGGATCCATCATGAAGCCTTCGGTCAGTTCCACGTCAATGTTGGCGGTAACGTCCAACAGACGGAAAAGCTGCTCCTGGTCCTCCAACCGGGGGCATGCCGGATAACCAAAGGAGTATCGCTGGCCCCGATATTGGGTGCGGAACAGGTCTTGGTAGGAAATCCCTTGCGGGTCGCCAAAGCCCCACATTTGCCTAATCTGCTGATGGAGCAGCTCCGCAAAGGCTTCGGCGCTTTCCAAGGCCAAGGCTTGCAAGACGTGGGAGTCCAGGAATCGCCCCTCTTTCTTCAGGACTTCCGAAAGGTCCAATACCCCGTGCCCCACCGACACGACGAACATGGCCACGTAGTCCAATCCCTCGAGGCCGTTCGGCCGCTCCTGCCCGGACCGAACCCCTTGGCCTTCGTTACGGGACGAAGGTTGGGTAGATGTGGGCAGCACGTAGTCCACCAGACTCAAGCCATCGCGCTGCGATTGGCGCCCAAAGTAAAAGCGTTCCAGCACAGTTTGGCCGTCGGCCCCATAGACTAGCAGGTGTTGCCCGTCGGCCTGGCAGGGGAAGAATTTAAACAGGCCATTGGCCCGGATATTCGGGCTGGCCAGCACCAACTCCTCAACGCGGCGCACCGTAGCATAGAGTTCCTGGGCTGTGGCGTCTCCGGAGGCAAACGCCTCGGCAAAGCGACCCTTAAAGCCCAGATGGCGTCCGTAGAGCATTTGGGGGTTGATGTAGGGGAAAACCTCCTCCAGGTCATAGTCGCGCAGTACGTGAAGCCGTAGGTCCGGCGGCTTGGGCACTGGGAAATCATGCCGAAGTTGGGGCGTGGGCGCGGGCGCCGGTTGCTCCGCGGCGGGCTGCGCTTCCCGCTGGCTGACAGCCCTCAAGATCTCTTCGGACTCGCGCTCAAGACCGGCGGCCAGCTTTTGCCGCTCGTCGGCGTCCTGAATGGTGTTGGCCAGAGACAGGCCAGTCATGGCGTCCGGTGCGTAGGCCACCAGTCCATGATATTCCGGCGCGATGCGCAGCCGGGTAAACCGGTTGGAGAGGGCCGCGCCGCCTACCAGCACTGGACATTCGATGCCCGCTTGGCGGAAATCGAGGGCAGTCTCCACCATCATTTGCGCCGACTTCACCAGCAGGCCGGAGAGGCCTATAATGTCCGGCTTGTGCTCGCGGTAGGCGTCGATCAGGTCTTGTGGAGGGACTTTGATCCCCAAGTTGATGACCCGGTACCCGTTGTTGGCTAGGATAATCTCTACAAGGTTCTTGCCGATATCGTGGACGTCCCCCTTCACGGTTGCCAGGACGATCTTCCCCTTGGTGGCGCTCTCCACCCGTTCCATGTGAAGCTCCAGACGGGACACGGCGAATTTCATGGATTCGGCCGACTGAAGCACCTCGGCGACTATCAGCTGGTTGGCGTTAAACTGCCGGCCCACTTCTTCCATGCCGGCCATCAGGGGGCCGTTGATTATAGCCAGGGGCTCTCGTTCCGACATGGCCTCATCCAGGTCTTCAGCCAGCCCCTCTTTGACCCCCTCGATTATCGCCATAGCCAGGCGCTCGTCCAAGGGTAGGTTGAGCCGCTCCTCGACGCTCGCTTTAGCCGGCCGGTCCCGGAAATGTGCGGCGAAGGAAGCTACCGGGTCGTCCCCCACGTACCAAATGAGGTCCTCGGCCAACTTGCGTTCTTCCTCGGGTATTGATGTGTAGCGCTGCATCAGCTCGGAGTTGACTATGGCCATGTCTAACCCGGCCTGAACACAGTGGTACAGGAACACCGAGTTCAGCACTTCCCTGCCCGCTACGGGTAGGCCGAATGATACGTTGGAGATTCCCAGCACCGTCTTGGTCCCGGGAAGCGCCTCTTTGATCAAACGAACCCCTTCGATGGTTTCGGCGGCAGATCCCACGTAGTTCGAGTCGCCGGTGCCGGCCGGAAAGACCAGGGGGTCAAAGATGATGTCTTCCGGGGGAACACCGTACTTTTCTGTCAAAATTTGGAACGAACGCTGCGCGACCTCCAGCTTTCGCTGGCGGGTGACGGCCTGAGCCTGCTGTTTGTCGTCGTCGATGCAACCCACCACCAGCGCCGCGCCGTACCGCCGGGCCAATGGCACTATGGCCTGAAAGCGGGATTCACCGTCCTCTAAGTTTACGGAGTTGATCACCGACTTGCCCTGTAAGCGTTTTAGGGCAACCTCGACCACGTCGGAGTCGGTGGAATCGATCATTATCGGAGCCTTGACCTTCTTCGTGAGCAGATCGAGCACTGCGATCATATCTACGGTTTCGTCCCGGTCCGGGTCCTGGAGGCAGACATCGAGCAAATGAGCCCCGTTGCGCACCTGGCGACGGCCTATCTCCGCGGCCTCTTCGAGGGCGCCTTCGTTGATCATCCGGCGAAAACGACGGCTGCCGAGGACATTAGTGCGCTCTCCCACTATGACGGGACGGGTGTCTTCGTCCACAATCAGGGTCTCGATCCCTGAAAGGCGAGTGTCGGCCAACCGGACAGGTTCGCGGGGAGGCTTTCCGGCGGCAACCTCGGCCAGCAATCCAATGTGCTCCGAGACGGTGCCGCAGCAGCCGCCTACCAGGTTGAGCCAACCGGCTTCGACGAAGCGGCCGATGGTGGCGGCCATCATCTCCGGGGTCTCGTTATACTTTCCGTCCTCGTCGGGCAATCCGGCATTGGGAATACAAGCCACCGGGAATGCGGAGAGCGAGGCCAGCGTGCGGATGTGATCAGTCATAAACTCGGGACCGGTGGCGCAGTTCAGACCAATCCATATGAGGTCCCGGTGGCTGATGGAGGTGTAGAGAGCTTCCACGTCCTGCCCGGCCAACAGGGTGCCCATGGCCTCGATGGTGCCTTGGACCGCCACAGGTATCTGCTGCCCCAGCTCGGCAAAAGCCCGGTCAATCCCCTCCAATCCAGCCTTTATGTTCATGGTGTCCTGGCTGGTTTCAAGAAGCAGCACGTCTGCGCCGCCCTCAATCAGCCCCGCCGCTTGCTCTTGATAGGACTCCGCTAGCTCGTCGAAGCTTATGCCTCCGGTAACGGAGATGGTCTTGGTGGTCGGCCCCATGGAGCCCGCGACAAATCGGGGTCGTTCAACGCTGCTGGCCGCTTCGGCCGCTTCCCGAGCCAACCGGGCCGCTACCAGGTTGAGCCGCCGGGCCTCATGAGCCAAGTCGTACTCTGCGAGGACTACTGATGTCGCGCCGAAGGTGTTGGTCTCTATGATGTCGGCTCCGGCGTTCAGGAACCCATGATGTATCCCGGTGATAACGTCGGGCCGGGTAACAACCAGGTATTCGTTGCAACCTTCGTACTCAGGCCCGCCGAAGTCTTCAGGCCCTAGCTGCTGGTCTTGAATGGAGGTGCCCATGGCCCCGTCGACCACCAGGATGCGCTCCCGGAGCAGCGCTTTCAAAGCCGATGTTCTATCAAGTTGGTTCATATGGTTGGAGGCATCCTTACGAGATCGACCAATATTGTAGTATTGGACAGTGTAGCATTGGGCAAGCCCGGATAACACGCCTCATCGAGATGGGGGACCGCCGCCCGCCCAGACCAAGTGTATCCGGCCAGGTATTTCCGAAGAGGACGCCGGGAGGAGTATCTTCCTCCCTGCCCCCGAGAATGGTCTGCGGCGGTCCGGAAATCGCTGGTCAATTGCGCCGGTGATTTCTGCGCCAGTAATTTCCGGCAAAAATTTCCCTTAATAATGTCAGGGACTATTTCGCGGGCAACCTCACCGGCCAAGCCACGAAGCCACTTCCTCCCGGTTGCATTCCAGCCACCGGACGTTAAGCCGAATCCGCTCCAAGGATTGGCGGATGGTCCTCTCCGCAGCCGGCGCAGGATGCTCCATGAAGAAGGACTCCACGTCGTCGTGACTTCCCTGTCCGGTGAAGTTGCCGCAGATGGAAACCAGCCGCATCAGTCCGAAACCTCCGGAGCCGTAGCGCCGGTCGAATTCGGCCCAGTTGTTCTTCACGAACTCCCAAGCGAGGTCTCGCCCCTTTAGATTACCGGCCACGCCGGTCACCACGAAAATCGTGTCCTGGGACCGCACCTCGGCAGACAGGGAACGTTCAAGGGTTTCGCGGAGCAGTTCCACGTCGGAGAAGCGAGTTAGGGCCATTAACAACCTGATCTTCTCTTCCTGGAGGGAGGCTTGGTTTTCCAGCTTCCAAAGGGTGTCGTAGGTCGATCGGTCGCCGGCTTGGCCCGCCAGGCCGAACACCATACCTCGGATGTCCGGATGCAGGGAGCCCGGGTCTCGAACATACCCTTCAAACCGGTTTTTGGCCTCCTCCAGCACCTCGGCGTCCCCGTAGCTTCCGGCCTGGCTCAGGACCGTGCTGCGCATCAGGGCGTCCAGATGTCCCTCTCCGGTCTTTGCATCCCAGCCTGTTCGCCTCACGGCGGGGCGGAATATATCTCTGGCGAAGGACTGGTATAGGGGATAGCTGGACTCTCCGGCTAGCAATACTTCGATGTCTCTCAGGTTGCTGGATAGGTCTCCCCAAACCGATGCGTCGGTCTCGTTGCCGTAGGCCCGGGCCAGGGAAAGGAATTGGGTAACCGGGAGCAGCCCCGCCTTGGAGAGGGAGTAAGCATCGTTTTGTATGCCCAGCCGGTCGGGAGCGGGTAGCTCCAGGGATTCTATGGCGGGAACCAGCCTGTCCCAGTCACCGGGCTGGTAGTTGACCCGAAAGAAGCCTGTCTGCTGAGTATTCACCTTGAACCAACCGGGTCGGGAAGCGGGCGCCGTTCCCGGTCCAGTCGCCTCAGCCGGGTTTCTCATCGGCAACGATAGGCTGCGGCCGTCCATCAGCATCGACGCGGGTTGTTGAGAACCGGCATGGCTGACTTGGATGGGCACCCGCCATACCTCAGGTTCAGGGTCGCCTTCACCCAGCAGGCGGTCGTAGACGAAGCGTTCCTGGGACAGTAGAAGTTCCGGGTTTTCCGGCGCGCCTCCCACTTCGACCTGGAGGACAGGGTATCCCATTTGCTTGGTCCAAGAGTCCATAATCGAGGTCACCGGCTGGCCCGAGGCGGACTCCAGAGCAGCCCACAGGTCTTCGGTGCGGGCGTTCCCGTATTGATGGGAGGCAATGTACCCCTGAAGGCCTTGCTGGAACGTTGACGGCCCCAGGAATTGCTCGAGCATCCGGATAACCGACGCTCCTTTAGAGTAGCTGATAGCGTCGAATAGCTGGCCGATCTGCGCAGGGTCTTTGACTGGCTGCTCGATGGGGTGGGAATTCTTGAGGCCGTCCAGGGTCAAGGCGCGATTGGTGTCCATGTTGACAAACTGTGTCCACATTTGCCATTCCGGAAACAGCCAGTCAACCGCCTTGGAGCCCATCCAGGACGCGAAACTTTCGTTCAGCCAGAGGTCGTCCCACCACTCCATGGTCACCAGATCACCGAACCACATGTGCGCCATCTCGTGGGCCACCACTTCGGCCACTCGCTGCCGGGTGCCCGCGGAAGAGTTGTCGGTGTCTACCAGCACGGCGGTTTCCCGGTAGGTTATGGCCCCCCAGTTTTCCATCGCACCGGCGGCGAAGTCCGGGATGGCGATGTGGTCCAGCTTCTCCAAGGGATACGGTATCCCAAAATAGTCGTTAAAGAAGGAGAGGAGTTGGACGGAAGTGTCAAGAGCGAACCGCCCTTGTTCTTCTTTGCCCCGGGTGGTCCAAACCGCGACCTTGGTGGTGCCGTGGGGGGCGGTGTATTGGGACTCGATGGAAGTCAGGTCCCCCACCACAAAGGCCAAAAGATAGGTTGACATAACCGGAGTTTCGGCAAATCTCAGGGACTTAAGTCCCGGTCCCGCCTCCGACTCTTCAACCACCGGCGTGTTGGACAGGGCCGTCAAATCGTCGGGGATGACCAAGGTAAGATCGAAGCTAGCCTTATGGGCCGGCTCGTCCCAGCAAGGAATAGCGCGCCGGGCGTCGGTAGCCTCGAATTGCGTTGTTGCCAGCGAGCGTTCTTGACCGTCGGAGCCGGTGTACCGGCTCAGATAAAAACCGCGAAGCTTGTCGTTCAGTATGCCGGTGAAGGTAAGAGCCAAAGCGGAGTCGCCCGGCGAGAGGGCTTTATCGAATCGCAAGGTGAGGGTTTCCGCCGAGGTGTCGTAGTCGATACGGGACGCCGCAAGAATGACCTCGTCTTTAATCACGGACGCGGATTCCACTTGCAGCTCGGTGGCATTCAGCACTATCTCCGAGGTGGATTCAACGACCTGAATGAGGATGGTCTCCTCACCGCTGAAGGTCGATTGCTCCATGTCGGGTTGCAAATTGATGATGTATTTGGTGGGCCGCACGGTCCCGGGTAGAACGAAAGCCTCGGAATCGGGCATCGTTAATTTCCTCCTTCTAAGATGAGTCCAACCAAGAAGAGTCCAAGATGACCGCTCGTCTGTGTGATGATTGCGGATACCGGTCTCTTCAACAGCCGGCCCCCACTACTCCAACGTGAGAAATCTTACCTAGTATATCTCTAACGGGTGTCCGTGAGTACGGTATCCGTGAACACAAGGTGAACGCCCGGCCCATGGACCATTCAATCCCTCCGGGCAAGGCCAAGAACGGGACGGCGTGATATAGGAGCGAGGACTTTATCCACTAACGGATGGTAACAGAAAAGGGACGGACTGGATTCCGGCCCTGTCTGCCCTCCGGCCCGCGTTCATGGGTACAAACCGGGATACAAACCGGCTTCCGGTGAACGCAGTAAGCCAGGGACACTTGGGTTAGCCGCGTAGTCCTCAGTTTAACAAGTTCGGCAGGTCCGGCCGTCGGGTGAGAATGTTATAATACGCGACGCTCCACGGTCGTCAGGGCAAACAGGCTGCATGGGCAAATGAGGGACCGCTATGCGATTGGTCACGGGGTTGCCCCTAGAGACGGCAACCAGGCCTACGGAACGTAGGACCAATCCTGTCCCACACCAGGCTATGGGCAGGCTCGCCAAACAATCTCATTTGGGAAAATGATAGGAGTAGTGAACAAGTATGCCGGCTATGACGATGTTCGAGAAAATCTGGGACACCCACGTGGTGCAAGAAGAGCCTGGACAGGCCTCGGTCATTTATATTGACCTGCACTTGCTCCACGAGGTGACCTCTCCCCAGGCTTTCGATGGCCTGCGCATGGCGGGGCGCCAAGTTCGCCGCACCGACCTGACCGTTGCCACCGCGGACCACAACACCCCCACCTGGGAGCTTGCCCGTCCGGTAGTTGATGAAATCTCCCAGAAGCAGTTGGAGGCCCTGACCTCAAATTGCGAGGAATTCGGCGTTACCCTTTACGACCGGTTCAGTCCACTACAGGGCATCGTTCACATTATTGGGCCGGACTTGGGCTACACTCAACCGGGTAAGACCGTAGTGTGCGGCGATAGCCACACGTCCACCCATGGAGCTCTGGGCGCTTTCGCCGTGGGGATAGGCACGTCGGAGGTGGAGCACGTGCTGGCCACGCAGACCCTGCGCCAATTCAAACCCAAGACTATGGAAATAAGGGTCAACGGGCAGTTGCCGCAGGGCGTGTCCGCCAAGGACATAATCCTGGGCATCATAGGCCGGATCGGGGTGAACGGCGGCGTCGGCCACGTAATTGAGTATACAGGGGAAGCCATTCGCGCCCTATCTATGGATGGCCGAATGACGGTCTGCAACATGAGTATTGAGGCGGGCGCCCGGGCTGGCATGATAGCTCCCGACCAAACTACCTTCGATTACCTGAAGGGCCGCCAATTCGCCCCTCAAGGAAAGGAGTTCGACGAGGCTGTCGAGCGCTGGAAAGCACTGTCCACCGACACGGGGGCCGCTTACGACAAAGTGGTGGAAGTGGAGGCGTCCAGCCTGGTTCCCTACGTCACCTGGGGTATCAATCCCGGCATGGTGATCCCTGTGACCGACAGGGTGCCCGACCCCGCATCTTTTTCCGATCCCAACGAGCGGGAGGTTGCCGAGCGAGCCCTGCGGTACATGGGATTGGAGGCTGACACGCCGATGGAGGAGGTCAAGATCGACCGGGTGTTTATCGGGGCCTGCACCAACGCCCGATTGGAGGACCTGAGGGCCGCTGCCGAGGTGGTCAAGGGAAAGAAAGTACACGAGGATGTTTATGCCATGGTCGTGCCTGGCTCTGCCCGAATAAAGCAGCAAGCCGAGGAAGAGGGGCTGGACCGGATTTTCACCGACGCCGGATTTGACTGGAGGATCGCCGGTTGCTCCATGTGCTTGGGAATGAACCCGGACGTACTGCAGCCTGGAGAGCGATGCGCGTCCACCTCAAACCGCAACTTTGAGAATCGGCAGGGCAAAGGTGGGCGGACCCACCTGGTCAGCCCGGCTATGGCGGCGGCGGCGGGAATAGCCGGGCACTTCGTCGACGTCAGGGACCTATAAGCCTTGCTTCAATAAGTCATTTTACGTTCGAGAGGTTTAGGATGGACCCTTTTACTACATTGACCGGCGTGGTGGCGCCCTTAGACCGGGTAAACGTAGACACGGACCAAATTATCCCCGCGGTGTACTTGAAAAGCATCGAGCGCACAGGCTTCGGGGATGCCCTTTTCTCACCGTGGCGTTACAATGCCGACGGCAGTCCCAACCCGGAGTTTATGCTCAATAATCCGGCTTACAGGGAAGCAAAGGTCCTGGTGGGAGGCAATAATTTCGGTTGCGGCTCCTCCCGGGAACACGCCCCTTGGGCGTTGCGCGACTACGGGATTCTGTGCGTCATCGCCCCCAGCTTTGCCGACATTTTTTACGGCAACTGCTTCAAGAACGGACTGTTGCCGGTGAGGTTGCCCGAAGAAACGGCGAGGGCATTGCTGGACCACGCCACGGCGAAGCCTGGGGTTCGCTTGACTGTGGACCTGGAGGCCCAGCGCATCTGGTCCGAGGATGAAGAGATTTCTATCGACTTCGATATAGAGCCGTCCCGCCGCCACGCTCTGCTTAACGGCTTGGACGACATCGGCCTTACACTACAGTTAGTGGACAAGATCGCTGCCTATGAGGCCGCTCACGGCCTCTAAGCTGCCTGTTGCCGGATCCTATTGGCGCCCATTGGCCCCTGGTTGATATCCCAGTCGATTCCCTAGGTGGTCCCCCGGGCGATCCCAAAAAAATCGGCCACTTGCTCGCGGAAGTCGGGCTCATAGCGTTGCATCCGGCCCTGCCGGACTTGCTCGTCCAACGAGGGTCTTGCCACGGGACGAGGATCGACAGGGGCGAAGCCGATGACTCCCTTAGCTTCCAAATCGCCTAGCTCGCTTGGGGTCCGGCACAGCAACTCGCCCAGCACGAGACGATTGTCTTCTCCCATTAACGGCGCGACTTTGCCCGGGACTCCCGGGGTCCCCAGCAGCTTCCAAGGCCGGCCGGCGTAGGGCAGGGGTGGCATGTCCGTGCTGGGATGATGGCGCATTACCTCGTAGAACCCGCGTTGCTTCAGATGGGGATCGAACAGCAGGTCCTTGCTGTCCAGGATGGCGCCGGCGGCAACCCCCACCTCCTGGAGCCGGCGCATGAGGTCGTGGGCGTCCCATCCGCGGGTGACGCTTTGCATCTCCAGGTCCAATTCATCCCGGCGCTCGCAGCGTCCCGGCGCGTCGGCTAACTCGCTAGCCTCCAACCATAGCGGCTGCCCTAAAACGCGGCATAGAGCCCGCCATTGGGCGTCGTTCTCCACGGAAATAGCTATCCAGCGGTCGTCTCCCAGGCAGGGATAGCAGCCGTGGGGTGCCATGGTTGGGTGGCGGTTGCCCATCCGGGGCTCGGTGTGTCGGTTGGCCGAAAAATCCATCAGAGCTTCGGGGACGGTGGCGCTGGCGGTCTGAGTCTGGGAAATGTCGATGAACTGGCCCCGTCCGGTACGCAACCGGTGTATAAGAGCCGCCATTACGGCGTACACAGTGTGTTCCGCTGCGGTGTAGTCGACGTAGGGTATCTCAGGCATGGCGGGCGGGCCGCCGGGGTAACCGGTCATGTAGGCCAAGCCCGACGCGCTCTCTGTGGACGGGCCGGTGGCGCCAAAGCCGGACCAAGGGCCGGAGTAGCCATAGCCGGTGGACGCCACCATGATGATGTCCGGCCTGATTTTGCGTATGCTATCGTACTCGAGGTCAAAATTCTCGATAACCCGGGGAGTGAAATTCTCGGCGAAAACGTCGCTTATGGCTATCAGCTGCCGCAGCACGGTTAAGCCCTCTGGTTGGGCCAGGTCCAGGGTGATACCAAGCTTGTTCCGGTTATGTTCGTAGAAGTTCGCCCCCCTGTTCCAAAAAGCGCCCTCTATGTCATTGTTGTACACCGAATCGTTCCGGTAGGGCTCCGTGCGCCTGCAAGATTCGAGGCGGACTACCTGGGCGCCCATGTCGGCCAACATCTTCATCGCCCAGGGAATTGCGATGAGCTGGCCCATTTCGACCACTCGAAGGCCTTTTAACGGGCCAGAAACGGTACGAGAGACACCGGCCACTCTCAGATCACCTCCTGCGCCCTCAAGTGGGATATATGGGCGTCACTATACCCCAGTTCTCCTACGTATACCTGGTGGTTGTGCTGTCCCAGGGTCGGAGCGGGGCGGCGCACCGCCCAGGGAGTGCCGCTTAGCGAGAACGGGGCTCCCGGGTGGGTTATGGCGCCCACGACAGGGTGGTCTATATCCACGAAATATCCCCGGGCCTGGTATTGGTCGTCAGCCAGGACTTCCTCCGGAGACTTGACCACTCCGTAGATGTACCTCCGCTGGTGGGCCGCATAAAACATGTCGAGTTTTTTCCGTGGCAGGAAGTAGCGATCTAGCACTTCTCCTAATTCCTCGGCGTTCGCCAGCCGAGCCGATGGAGTGCTAAACCTGTCGTCGTCCAACTCCGGCGCTCCGAGAAACTCCGCGTACCCGCTCCAATCCAAGCCTGCGCCTATGCCTGGATTGGGCGAGATATACCCGTCTGAAGTCTGCCGTATCCGGGTCAAGTCTCCCGAGTGGTTGGGTTGACGCCGCCGCACTGCTCCGGTGTAGGTATAGGTGTTGACCACGTCTCGCAGCGCCGAGGCGATGCATTCTTGAATGGAAATATCTACCTGCTGGCCTTCTGCGGTGAGGCGCTGATGATACAGGGCCATGAGAGCTGCTGAAGCCGAGTCGGCGCCTGCCTTGAACTGGGCTTGGTGCAGCGCGTGCTTCAGAGGCTCGCGGTCATGGCTGCCGAAGACGTACATCAAGCCGCCTAGGGCGTACTCGACCACGTCGGTGGCCCGGTAGTCCCGGTAGGGGCCCGTCTGCCCAAAATTGGAAATGGAGACCATAACCAGCGCGGGATTGATCTTCCGGAGGTCGGGATAGGCCAATTCCAAAGATGGCATGACCCTGGGCGGGAAGTTCTCGACCAGAATGTCCGATTCGCGGACCAGAGACTTCAGTATCCCCAGTCCATCGGAGGTCTTCAGGTTCAGGGTAACGCCTTGTTTGTTAGTGTTGAGGTATTGAAAAAGCAGGCTATCGTCCGGGCCGGTTTGTCCCTGAACACCGGTTTGGCCCCGAACAAAGGGTGGCAGGTGTCGGGCGGGGTCTCCCCCAGGACGCTCGACCTTCACCACGTCCGCGCCGAAATCGGCTAGCAGCTTGGTGCAGTATGGCCCGGAGATATGGTGGGTAAGGTCCAACACCTTGACCCCTGCCAAAGCCCCCTCGGACAAGGCTTCTCTCCTTCGGCGCCGCCGGGCCGTCATCTCCGGACCGTCGTCTGTCAGATGCCGCAATTGACCGCGTCGGCTACCGGTGTCTTTGAGCCGGGTCGATTTCGGGTCGATTTACAGTTGGCAGCGTCTACCGCTCAGAAATCGTCTGTCTAAGTCCGCAGCCAGATGGCGGTCGATGGGCCCTAATCCCCGCAATAGACGGCAACTACGACCTGTGTAAGTCGGCAGCTAAGCGGCTGCGGACGGGCCCTAACCTCCCCATCAAACCGCAATGACCTGTCGCGGGCAGCCAATACTATCCTTCGGGGTATGTGAGACGGAGCAGCATGTGACGGCGGTTCTTCGTATACGGGCGGACTTGCTCAGGCCAACGTCCCCGCTCCACCGCCTCGCTCCATTCTGAGCTCGTCAAGACATCCGGGCTGTTCAATTCGTACATGGCGTGATATTTGGGAACGTTCTCCACAGACACCGTATGGTTCCTTCCGCCAATGACGACGTCGAACGCTTGCGCCTCAAACCGAGTGACGGCGGCAACTCCTGGAACTTGTGACAGTTCGGGGCAGTGTTCGGTGTCGTAGACCTCGTTGAACAGACCTAATTTTTCCGCTTCTACGTCCATGCTGGCGATGAACAGGTACTTGGATTTTGGGGACATGGGATTGCTCCTGTAGATACGATCAGCCACTTGAGTCAGCGGCCATAGCACCATCTAGCTGAGTATAGTGAAACGTTCCCCGCCCACATGAAAGACCGGCCCTTGAGATAGCCCAACCGAGTGCGGATGGGCTATCCCATCTTTCTTTCCCCGCATTACCCACCGATGCCGGACTCTTGGCCGGACTCTTGATAACCAGGGCACTAGGCAACCCCGCCTCCTCGCGTAGCGATCGGCAAGTCGTTATCGCTGACTTGATAGAGGGCTGGTTGCTAGCCCCTTTAGAAAGCCCTGCGGTAGGAGGCCTCGGTTTCTGCCGAGGTGATGAACTCCAACAGCGCGGCTGTGCCCTCCTGTTCGGTCACCCGGCGGGCCCTCTGAAAGGCCGGAATCACCTGGGACGGGTCCTCGACCCGCTCGGCGTAGCCTCCCATGGCCTTACCCATGTCCGCATAGTTTCCTCCCACGTCGCGGGTATTGAACAGCTCATGGGATGCGGCCATTAAGGTCGTTTCCGCCGCCATGGTCGAGTTATTCAGCACGACGGTGATGATGGGCAGCTTACATCGGACAGCGGTTTCGAAGTCCAGGCCGGTCATGCCAAAGGCGGCGTCGCCCATAAAGTTGACGCAAACCTTTTCCGGCTGGGCCAGCTTGGCTCCAATGGTGAGGCCGAGGCCCGTTCCCAACCCGTGGGACTTGCCCCATCCCAAGTAAGTCCTGGGTCCATTGGAACGGTAAAAGGGGATGATCTGGTCTCTGGGGCCGCCTGAGTCATGGGTTACGATAGCGTCTTCCGGCGGAATAGCTTGCATAAAGCCGGAAATGACCCGGTAGGGATTAATCGGGGACCTATCGTCCAAAAGCTTGGACCTCCACTGGCTCAGCCAAGCCTCACGCTCCGAGGCGACTTCCCTGGCTGTAGTCTCGTCGTTCTCCCGACTGCTGCCCACGATCTCCCTGCAGGCCTCTATTAGCTGTCGCAACACCAGCTTGGCGTCACCCACAATGGGGTAGTCGACGTTGTAATCCTTGTTGATATCCCTCGGGTCATTGGTGGCCTGTATCAGGGTTTTACCGCTTGGAATGTTCATCGACATGTTGTGCTTAGTGAAGGAGCAACCAATGCCGCAGATCAGGTCGGCCCGGCCCACGAAGTGGTATACCGTACCCGGCAAGGTCAACCCGCCGCTGCCCAGCGCCAGGGGATGAACTTCGGGAAAGGCGCTCTTTCCCATTAGGGTAGTCATCACCGGGACCTGCAGCAACTCGGCCAACTCCACCAACTCTTCGGTTGCCTCGGCGTACATGACGCCCTGGCCGGCGTGAATCACGGGATACCTCGCTCGGCAGAGCGCCGCGGCCGCCGATTCCACGTCGCGAGGGTCTCCCTGGTAGACCACCCGCCTGGTGGGCTGATAATAGAACGCCTCTTCGGACACCTCCTCCATCGCCACGTCAACGGGAACTTCCACCAAAACGGGGCCGGGACGCCCTTGGCGCAGAGCTGCGAAGGCCCGGCGCAATACATCGGAGGTCCGGTTGGCAGTATTGATTTGCTCCACCGACTTGGTCACGCTGGCAAAGCTGGCCAACGAGCTGAAATGGGGCTGAATTCCGGCCTTTTCCCGGGGGTGGCCCGTGGGCATGACCAGGATGGGTGTGGAGTCGGAGTAGGCGGTGGCCACACCGGAGTAGGCGTTCTCCGCGCCGGGACCGTACTGGACCGCCACCACGCCCATCTTCCGGCCGTTGGTTACCCTGCTTAAGCCATCGGCGATGCCTATGCCTACTCGCTCTTGGCGGCATATGATGGGGCGTATCCCACCCTTTGCCGCCGATTCCAGCACCGGCGTGGTGGGATAGCAGCTTAAGTACTCTACCCCTTCCTTCTTCAGGATCTCTGTTATGGTGTCTATCGTGTTCACCGGAAGACCTCCTTTTTGATAGGGCCAATAAAGCCTTTAGCTGCTTAGCGGCAGTGATTGCCAACGTACTTTAGAGCGGGCCCATAAGACCATTTAGATGCTTATGGATGCTTAATGGCAACGATTGCCAATATACCTAGGTAGCCGTGCCACGGCCTTGAGGGCCAAGACGGAGTATACCACGCAGGATAGTCCACCCGGCCGGCTACGGGCTACGCGCCCTCTACAGCGCCTTGCCCGTATACCGTGCGCAGGTCCCGCTTCAACACTTTTCCCATCGCATTGCGTGGCAGCTCATCCACGAAGGCAATCGAACGCGGCCGCTTGAAGCTGGCCAGCCGTTGCTGGCAATACTGGACCAGCTCCGCCTCGGTTAACTCCCCTAACTCTCCCGGCTCGCCGCGGCGGGACACCACCACTGCTCGAACCTCTTCCCCCCACTCCTGGTCGGGCACGCCGATCACCGCCGCCTCGTCCACTTGGGGATGGGACATCAACACCTGCTCCACTTCTTCCGGCGAGATCATTTCGCCGCCCCGTTTGATGAAGTCTTTGGCCCGGCCGGATAGAAAAATATATCCGTCTTCGTCTCGGTATCCCAAGTCTCCGGTATAGACCCAGCCGGAGCGTAGGGTTTCCCGGGTAGCCGCGTCTTCCCGCCAGTAGCCCGCCATCATCCGAGAGCCCCGGGCCGCAATCTCTCCCACCTGACCCGCCGTCACAGGTTGACCGTCTTCGTCCACGATGCGGACTTCCACGTCGTCCAGTGGCTTGCCGATGGACGACAACCTGCGCAGTTTCGTTTCGATATCCTGGGGCGTTCCTTCCAAGACGTGGTCCTCAGGGGGCAGCATGGTGATGGTGGAAGCGGTCTCGGTCTGGCCGAAGGCGTTGATGAAGCGAGCGCCTGGGAATTTCCGGATCGCTTGCCTAATAACGTCTACCGGCATCGGAGCGGCGCCATAGGTGATAACGCCCAGAGAGGAGAGGTCAAACTCGTCAAAGCGCGGATGGTCCATCAGTTGCTTTAGCATAGTGGGCACCAGCATCGCCCGGTTGGCCTGATGCAGTTGGGCCAGGGTCAACCATTCCACCGGCTCGAACTGCCGCATCACGATCAAGGTGCGGCCCCCGTACACCCCGGCCAGCACTGCTTGGAGGCCCGCGA
Organism: Dehalococcoidia bacterium; assembly: GCA_965224325.1. GTDB lineage: Bacteria > Chloroflexota > Dehalococcoidia > Lucifugimonadales > UBA3495 > CBDCMJ01. The sequence goes on along the minus strand of CBDCYT010000007.1, from coordinate 445,862 downwards.
TGTGATAGAGAGGCACCGTTAACAGATTAGATTCTTCCGTCTCCGGGTCCGCCGGGTCCACCGTTGCCAGCAAGAAGGATGCAAAACTGTCGTGGGTAAGCATCACACCCTTAGGTACTCCGGTGGTCCCGGCCGTAAACATTATCACCGTGGTGTCGTGGTCCTCAGCCTCCGGGAAGAGCAACTGTTCATCGGAAGCGCCAGCCAGGAACGCGTCGAAGGTAATGCTGCCCTCGGCGGCCTCCCCGTCCAGCAACACCACCGGACCCGCCGTGACAGCCTCATTCGTATCTCCAAGGGAAAGAAGAGGCAGATAACGTTCCCCGATGAACATAATGCCGGGCTGGGCGATGGCCAACATTTGACGCAGCTCTTCGGACCTAGCCCGGAAGTTGATGGGTACAAAGATGGCGTCTAATTGGGCCGCGGCGAAGTATATTTCAATGGATTGGGTGCAGTTCACCGCCATGACCGCCACGCGGTCACCGCGGCTAACTCCGTTGCCGGCCATGGCGTTGGCCAGCCGGTTCACTCGTAGTTGGAGGTCCATGAAAGTGACTGCTTCGCCGTCGAAATGCACGGCAGTCCGGTCGGGCACAATAGCGCTGGCAATGGTCAAAAACTCAGTGGTTAACACCCTTCTTCTCCGCGAAAGCCGGGTTGGTCTGCCTGACCTCCGCCACTTTTTAATTCAGCTCGGGTTAATTAATTAGGTCAGGGCCCGTAGGGCCAGCGCCGCTTCCATGGACGGTCCTTGCGATGGAGCTATCCCCGCTCCCCGCCAGAGGGATTCCTTCGCCGCCGCAATGAGGTTTCCATCCAACGCCGCCAACTGGCGGGCCACCCGCAACGCCTCGTCCATCAGGCCGTGCTCGGGGGCGACTCGGGTCAGAAGCCCCAAGGCCAAGGCCTCCTTGGCGCCCCAGCGGCGTCCGGTGAGCGCAAGGTCTAGGGCGCGGGAAGGGCCCACACTCCTGGGGAGGGTTTGGGTGCCCCCTGCGGCCGGGACCATCCCCAACTGTACCTCAGGCAAGGCAAATATGGTGTCGGCGGCGCTGATTCGTATGTCGCAGAGAAGCAAAATCTCCACACCCGACCCAATACAGTACCCGTGAACCGCCACCACCACCGCTTTGGAAAGGCCGAGGAGTTGTCCAAAAACGTCCCGCTCCCATCGCACCCGCCGGGCTTCCGCCTGGCTAGGCGCAGAGCCGAACTCGCTCAAGTCGGCACCGACGCAAAAAGCCCGGCCCTCTCCCGTGATTAGGAGGGACCTAACCTCGGGGTCCTCTTGAACTGCCTCCAACGCTTGGGCGAGATCATCCCGCATCTGGATGTTGTAGGCATTAAGCACCTGCGGCCGGTTCAGTGAGATTCTGGCCACAGGCCCGTCCTTGATATATAGAAGCGTGGGGAACGAGCTCATACTATTCGGCGGCCTATCCGGTCCGGCGGCATTAAAACATCAGCTTTCGGCGCATCCGCGCCATTCTCTTCCTCACACGGACAAGCGGGCGTAAAACGCGGGAAATTGACGGTGGGAGGCGAGTATTGGCCGAGATTTAGAGTGCGGATGGTTAACGTTCAGCCCTTCGATACAACTCCTCAAGTTCCAACTCGGTGAAACGCAAACCTATGTTTTCCAGGTTGTGGGCGTCGCTCACCTCCAAGATCAGTAGGTCGTGGGCTTCGGCCAACTCCCTGACCTGGTGTTTGCGGATGTGCCAGTTATGAATGTAGTTGTCAATCTCGATGGCGTGAATACCGTCTTCGATGATGATTTCGGGCGAATAGTAACCCGGATGGCAGTAACTTCGGAAGGTGCCCCCTCCAGGCAGAAAGAGCTCAGCCACCTGGTACTCTGCAAAAGGGTTCTGCGGCGGACGGACTTCAATTTCCCAACCCGGAATAATGATGACCTCTCCTGGACAGGTCCGTTCCACCAGATCGCGAAACTCAAAGGCCCACTGTTTGTTGCGGTGGTCGGTAATGGCGATGCCGTCGATGCCCCGGTCCTTGATTTGGTGCACCACCCTATCCACCATGGCTTCGTCCGGAGGCTGAAAATTGAACGCTTCCCAAAGGTGGGTATGCAAGTCCAGTTTAACTTTCACCTATGAACCACCCTGCTGGGTGGCGACCGCTGGCAGCCAGCGTCTCCACCCAAAATTTCCTGCTAACTCTTTTTCGGTCTTATGGCCAGGTGCGGATGAGGCCGGCCAAGGCGCTTAGCAGCCCCGAAAGTGAGGCTCGCGCCGTTCCAGAAACGATTGAATTCCCTCGGCGCGGTCGGAGGTGGAGTGCAGCAGGATATTCAAGTCCGCTTCCAGCCGCAATCCCTGCTGAAGGGGCAACTCCATTCCCATACCCACCGCTTCTTTAGCGTATCTGGCGGCTACGGGCGCGCCGGCCATGACGGCGCCGGCCAACGCGTAGGCCTCGTCCAGCGGGTCTTGATCCCGTGTAATCCGGTTGACCAACCCCACGCTGAGGGCCTCGGCGGCGCAAAGAAGCCGTCCGGTGAGTATCATGTCCATAGCCCAAGCGGGACCAACAACGCGGGGCAATCTCAGTGTGCCCCCGTCCCAGGGAAACGCGCCCTGGCCTAGGTCGCGCAAGCCGAACCTTGCGGCGGGCACGGCAACCCGGAGGTCGGCGGCCAAGGCCAATTCCAGCCCGTGGTCCAGCGCGTCTCCGTTGATGGCGGCGATTACCGGGACCTTTAACTCGGCCACGCAGGAGGCGACCTGGAGCCTCTCGATCCAGGTCAACAGGTCTTTGGAGCCGCCTGTAGCCACGTCTACCGGCTGAGTTTCACGCCCCGCCGAGAACACGCCGCCGCTTCCCGTCAAGACAACGATGCCAATGTCCGGGTCGCCGGCGATGGCGCTGCACACTTCCCGTAGCTCAGCCGCCATGGCGTCATCGATGCGGTTGGCCCGTCCGGGGCTATTTAACATTACCGTCGCCAGCGGAGGTTGACGCCGGAACTCCAACCAATGGTGTCGAATGTTGGCTTGCTCCTTTAAGTTCCCGCTAGGTAAGTGCCCGCTAGGTAAGTGCCCGCTAGGTAAGTGCCCGCGTGATAAGTGCCCGCGGAGCGTTGCGGGCTGAGTCCGCCGGAAGCGCGATGCCGAAGCTTGCCCTAACACTATCGGCGCCGGTGGCGCCAGTTGAGAACAGCAGGGCAGCGCACTATGCCGGCGCCTGGGGCCACAGCTGACACAGTGGCGTCAGTTAAGAACGGTGGGGTAGCGCACGGCGCAGGCGCCTAGAGCCGCAGGCGGTACAATAGTAGACCTGAATCCGGAATCTTGACAAGAGCCATGGGCTTTAATACCATAAGTTCAGACTTTCGCCTGATGAATTGCCGGGCGAGGCTCAGTGCAAAACAGAATCAAAGGAACTGCGCAACCGCAGAAAGGAGGCACCGGTGGCAAACTTCGTTCCGTTGGGCGAGCGGGTAATCGTTAAGCCAACTGAGCAAGACCAGCAGACTAAAGGAGGCATTTACCTGCCTGACACCGCTAAGGAAAAGCCCCAAGAGGGTCAAGTGATTGCAGTGGGTCCGGGACGTATGGGGGACGACGGTAACCGGATTCCCATGGAATTGGGTAAGGGTGACAAGGTAATATACTCCAAGTTCGCGGGCACGGAGTATAAGGACGAGGACGACGACTACCTAATTCTTCGCGAAAGTGACATTCTGGCCAAGATATCTTAACCACCACATTGTTTGGACATCGACTGCATAAGGAGGATAGGGATGCCCCCTAAAAAACTGACCTACTCGGAGGACGCGCGCAAGTCGCTTCGCTCCGGGATAGATGCTCTAGCAAAGTCGGTAAAAGTTACCCTAGGACCCAAGGGCCGTAACGTGGTCTTGGATAAGACTTTCGGGCCGCCCCAGGTCTGCAGCGACGGGGTTACTATTGCCAAAGAGATAGAGCTGCCCGACGCTTTCGAGAACATGGGCGCCCAATTGCTGAAGGAAGCCGCCACCAAGACCAACGATGCCGCGGGTGACGGCACCACTACTTCGGTAGTCCTGGCCCAAGCCATCATCAACGACGGCTTCAAGAACGTGACCGCAGGCCGTAACCCCATGGCCATCAAGCGCGGAATCGAGAGGGCCGTGCAGGCAATCACGGAGGAGCTCCACTCGATGTCCCAGCCCGTGGAGACGAGGGAACGCATTGGCCAGGTGGCCAGCCTCTCAGCGCATGAGGAAGCCATAGGCGACACCATCGCCGAGGCCATGGAAAAAGTGGGCAAAGACGGGGTCATCACCGTTGAGGAGTCCAGGGGACTGTCCGACGATATCGAGTATGTAGAGGGAATGCAAATCGATCGCGGTTACATCTCTCCCTACTTCATCACCAACTCGGACCGGATGGAGTCAGCACTGGAAGACCCCACCATTCTCATCACCGACAAGAAGATTTCCGCTGTCGCCGACATGCTACCTGCGCTGGAAAAGCTCTTGCAGCTAGGCAAGAAGAACGTTGTGATTATCGCCGAAGATGTGGACGGCGAAGCCTTGGCCACCTTGGTGGTCAACAAGCTCAGAGGTACGTTGAATGCTCTGGCAGTCAAGGCCCCAGGGTTTGGCGACCGGCGTAAGGCCATGCTGGAGGATATCGCTATCCTTACCGGTGGCACCGTCATAAGCGAAGATATGGGCAAGAAGCTAGACTCGGCCACCCTGGAAGACTTCGGCCAGTGCCGGCGGGTCTCCTGCACCAAAGACGAGACCACCATCGTTGAAGGCAGAGGGTCCGAGGATGCCATACAAGGCCGGATCAACCAGATCAAGGCCCAAATTGAAGACACTACTTCCGAGTTCGACCGGGAGAAACTTCAAGAGCGCATGGCTAAACTCTCCGGTGGCGTCGCGGTCATTAAGGTGGGAGCCGCCACTGAGTTGGAGCTCAAGGAGCGCAAAGCCAGGGTAGAGGACGCGTTGTCCGCCACCCGCTCCGCCGTTGAAGAAGGGATAGTGCCGGGCGGCGGAGTTGCATTGGTCCGAGCCCAGCGCGCCTTGGGAGGCCTAACCGACCTGACCGATGACGAGTCCGTTGGGGTCAGCATCATAAGCCGGTCGCTCGAGCAGCCTTTGAGGCTCATCGTAGAGAACTCCGGCTTCGAAGGCTCCGTGGTGCTGAACGATGTCAAGCAACAGGCGGACGACTACGGGTTCGACGCCGACGTGGGTGAGTACGGTCCCATGTTGGACCGAGGCATCGTCGACCCAACCAAAGTGACACGCTCGGCCTTGCAAAACGCGGCCAGCGTTGCCGCCATGGTGCTGACTACAGAGTCCATGATTACCGAGATTCCTCAGGAAAAGCCGGCAATGCCTGGCATGCCTCCCGGAGGCGGGATGGACTTCTAGGTCCACAACGGCGACCTGACGTAGGGGCGTCCCGATCAATCGGGGTGCCCCTACCCATTTCATCGCCTGGCTTCCCGGGTGGTTGTGCCGCTTCTGCAGGCGATAAGCTGGCTCCTCCTCGGACCCCCTAAACCTCTAGCGCGGTTCATCTGCGCCCGGAATTACCAGAATTGCCTTCCGGTGTTTGTCGCCCCAGTTTGCTGTTAAAATAACCGGACGCCATGGCGCAAACAAAACAGCGCCGGAAAGGAGAGCGTCATCAGCCAGGACTCCGCACCGAACGGACACGCGCCTACGACAGCCCAGCGCAAGGTTTACCCCTCACCGCGGGAGGCGTTGGCGGGGGTTTTTGATGGCGCAACGGTGCTGATCGCAGGGTTCGCTGGCTGGGGTTGGCCTGAGGGTTTGATATCAGCCCTAGGCGATAGTCAAGCGTCCGGCCTCACCGTTGTATACCAGGGGTCGTGGCGGGCGCAGGACGGCTATGGACACGAGACCAAGTCTATAGAAGACCTATTGGCGGGGCGCCAAGTGACCCGGCTGGTTTCCCCTCTACCTTTCTACCCCGGCGATCCCGGGCCGGTAGAGGCCCGGTGGAAATCGGGCGATTTGGAAATTGAAGTGACTCCTCCGGGAGTCTTAGCAGAGCGGCTGCGTGCCGGCGGCGCGGGCCTTGGCGGGGTTTTTCTACCCGCCGGAGATGATAACCGGTTTGGGGAAGGGCTGGAACGGAGAGTCTTTTCCGGTCAAGATTACGTGTTTCAGGCGGCCCTCCGCGCCGACTTCGCCCTGCTGCGCGCCCACCGCGCCGACACCATGGGCAACCTGGTCTTCCAGGCCACTCAAAGGAATTGGAACCCGGTGATGGCCATGGCGGCAGAAGTGAGTGTCGTAGAGGTTGATGAGATTCTTGAACCCGGTGGCCTAGACCCGGAGTTAGTGATCACACCCGGCATCTTCGTGGACCGCATCGTACAAACCATTTAACCGTGGCAGCCGGATTTCTGCTTCCCCCCCGAGCCCTTGGGTTGTCTCCGCCCTTGGGTTGTCTCCGCCCCTGGGTTGTCTCCGCCCCTGGGTTGTCTCTAAGGAAGGCATTTGAGAGCTAGCAGCCGGTTCGGAGGGAGAACGTCAACAAGCGTGTGGCGCAATGGCCTATAGCCAAGAGGGGAGAAACATTGGCGCTGTCCACCAGATGGCAACTTAAGATGGCAACTTAAAAGGAAGTTGGTTTAGCGTGGGGGCAACAGAGAAAATCGACCTGCAACGTCAGGCTCGCCGGGTGCTGCGGGAACTTCGGTCTGGGGAGACGGTGGGGTTAGGTCCAGGATTGCCTCGGTTGATTCCTCGCGAGATTGCCCCTGGGCCAGGACCGTGGTTCTTGGCCGACAGCGGCGCTCTGGGTTATCGGGCCTTGGACGAAGGGACGGCGAAGGATTCGCATTCCCACGACTCTCCGGTGGATTCCGGCGGCGACGGAGTGGCCTACCACCTGGGCGGCGTCACTTTGAGCACGGTTGACGTTGCCGGGATGGTCCGAGGCGGGCACGTGGACGCGGCGGTCCTTCAGCCAGCCAAGGTCACCGCTGTAGGAGACTTCACCCACTGGACCACCGCGGCGACTCCCTCGCTGTTTCCTCCGGGTACGGCGGTAGACTGGGCCTCGGGCGCCCGCCGGATCATCGCCATGATGCCCCATACCGGGGAAAACGGGTCCCCCAACCTGGTGTCCCATTCGCCATTTCCACTGGATGGCTCCGGTTGCGTGGACCTTATAGTTACTGACGCGGCCGTTGTGCGGATCACCCGAGATGGCCCGGTGTTGACCGAGCTGGCGCCTGGGTGGACCGTGGATGAAGTGGCTGCCTCGACCGAAGTCCCTCTGGGGGTAGCGCCGGACTTGAAAGAGATGACCTTTGAGTTGCCCGTCTGGCAAACTCCCAACAAAGTGTTCGCCGACGGTTTGGATGCGTTGAAAGACCTCCCCGACGGTGCCGTTGTCAATGTCGACGGGTTTGCCGGTCCGGGCGGAATGCCCCACTATCTCCTAGTGTCGTTGCGGGACCAAGGCGCGAAGAATCTGACCATCATCAGCAATACCGCCGGCGTCACGAGGGTGGTGAACTTCGGTACGCCTCCAGGGGTTCTAGCCATCGACCAAAGCATCCTGGTGGATAATCACCAGGTGAAAAAGACGATCGCGTCTTATCCGGTATCGCCCCGGGCGTCGACGCCCACCTCATTCGAACTGGCCCTGCGAAGGGGCGAGGTTGAATTGGAATTGTCGCCTCAGGGAACCCTGGCAGAGCGTTTGCGGGCCGGTGGGGCCGGAGTCGCCGCATTTTATACTCCTACGGGCGCCGGCACCCTCCTAAGCGAGGGTAAGGAGACACGGGTTTTCAATGGCAAGACGCATGTGCTGGAGACCGGCCTCAAGGCGAATTTCTGCCTGATTCGCGGCTACAAGGCCGACACCCTGGGAAATGTGATTTACAGAGGCACATCACGCAACTTCAACCCCGTTATGGCTACAGCCGCCACCGTCACGGTGGTGGAGGTGGACGAGATAGTAGAGCCTGGCGAGTTAAGCCCCGAGGAGATAGTTACTCCCGGCGTTTACATCCAACGTATTGTGAAAAGGCCTGCCAGCTTCTCTCCCTACGAGTAGGGGCCGAAATCCACGTGCGCCCCTTGCCAGTGGCCCCGCTGGCCGGGACAATGGAAGTGCGTCTTGCCAGGCACTGGTCAGCGTAAGAAGAAGGGGCGCCTGCTTTACCAAAGGCGGAACGGCACGGACCCTCCGGCTGGCGGCCCAAGGATTAGGGGAAAGTTCGATTTCGGGAGCTTATTCGCTATGAGCGGACCGCTGGACAAAGAGCGGCTGGACCGGGAAATCGTGGCCATGCGCGTGGCCAAAGAGCTTCCCGACGGCGCTTACGTGAACCTGGGTATCGGTATCCCGACCTTGGTGTCTAGCTTCGTGCCCGACGGAAACGCGGTGTTCTACCACAGTGAAAGCGGGATACTCAATTGCGGCCCCCTGGCTGAGGAAGGCGAAGAGGATATCGACCTTATCAACGCCAGCGGGCAGTTCCTCAAACCCGTGCCCGGAATGTCCTTTTTCAGTTCAGCCGATGCCTTCGCCATGATCCGCGGCGGCCACGTCGACGTAACCGTTTTGGGTTCCCACCAGGTTTCCGCCCGGGGAGACCTGGCCAACTGGATGCTTCCACAGCGGGGAGTTGGCAACGTGGGTGGAGCCATGGACTTGGCCGCTGGAGCGAAAGAGGTCATCGTCGCCATGGAACATACCGATCGTGACAACAACCCCAAAATTGTGGAAGAGTGCACCTTTCCCGTGACTGGCAGAGGATGCGTGTCCCTGATCGTCACCGACTTGGCTGTGATCCAGTGCACCGGGGAAGGGTTGGTTTTAAAAGAGGTTGCTCCCGGCTGGAGCCCGGAGGAGGTCCAGCAATTGACGGGCGCCAAGCTGACCATGGCTGACGACCTCAAGGAGTATCAACTGTAACTGTTCAGACTTGAGGCCGTCAGAGTGTCTGATGGTTAGCGATCAGAGATTTCATCTCTGCTGTTGACGCTCAGGCCGGCGGTCGTGAAACGGCTTTCGGCGAACCGGACTCACCAACTCCGAACAGCCACTATCAACGGTAGTTCGTTGACTGGACACCGTCCCCATGTTAAGCTTCGGATGAAAGCTAAACACACATTTGGACACAATATTCGTTTGGCGGGAGCTTGAGTAAGCCAGGCTGAGAGGGTGGCCGAATGCTGCCGACCGCCTCCGGCGCCTGAACCAGGTAACGCTGGAGCAGGAACGTGACGGTGAATCTAGCCTACTTCGCAACCGCCAGGTGTTGAGCTTGGCGGTTGGTTTTTGTATTCCATTGCGTAAGGAGACGTAACGACAATGTCGGACGAGTTGGTGATTGGAGGAAAGACCTTCGGTTCCCGTTTGATCCTGGGAACAGGCCGATACCGCACCATGGAGGAGATGGTGGGTGCGGTGGAAGCCTCCGGCACAGAGATGATTACGGTGGCAATCCGCCGTTTAGACCTGGATGACCCAACTCAAAAGACCTTGTTGGACTATATCGACTGGAACCATTACCAGATTCTCCCCAATACCGCGGGCTGCGCCACTATCGAAGAGGCCCTGTTCGTCGCGCGCCTGGGCCGGGAAGTGGGCAGGACAGATTTCGTCAAGCTGGAAGTCATACCCGACCCCAAGTATCTCTTCCCCGACGGAGCGGCTACTTTGGAGGCGGCTAAACGGCTCGTGGAGGAAGGCTTTGTCGTCTTGCCTTACGTGCATGCCGATCCGGTTCTGGCCAAGAAGTTGGAGGAAGCCGGATGCGCAACCGTCATGCCTTTGGGCTCGGCTATCGGATCTGGACAGGGAATTCACACCGCCGAGGAACTTAAGATAATCATCGAGCAGGCCAACATCCCCATCGTCGTGGATGCGGGATTAGCTGTCCCGTCCGACGCCTCCCTAGCCCTGGAACTAGGCGCCGACGCCGTACTGGTCAACACCGCTATTGCCCAAGCCCAGGACCCGGTGATGATGGCGGAGGCATTCAAACACGGGGTCGAGGCCGGACGCAAAGCTTATCTAGCGGGCCGCATAAACGTCCGTCAATACGCGGCGGCCAGCAGCCCCGCCACCGACGTGCCCCAACCGGCGCAGGTGCGAAGCTAGTTCCATGGCGCTGTCTCTTCCTCAACCGTGCCTTTGCTTGGTTACGGACCGGCGGATTGAGGGCCAGTACACCATGGTGCAGCGAATCGGCGAAGCGGTGGCAGGCGGGGTGGACATGGTGCAGCTTCGAGAGAAGGACCTGCCGGGCGGTGAGCTCTTGGAATTGGCCCGGGCCGTAAAGACGGCGATCGCGGGCCGCGCCCTGCTAATCATTAACGAGCGGGTCGACGTTGCCGCGGCCGCCGGTGCTGACGGAGTACAGCTTGGAGAAGCGGCTTTACCCCCGGTTGCAGCCCGCCAAGTTTTGGGCTCGGGGACCATAATCGGCCGGTCGGTCCATTCTGAAGACGGTGCCCTTCAAGCCCGAGTTGACGGCGCTAACTTTGTCCTGGTTGGCAGCATGTACCCAACACGCTCCCACCCCGAGGCCGTTCCAGCCGGCCCCGGCCTCATGCGGAGCATAGCGGAGTCGCCAGGCATCCACACCTCCGCCTTCCCCCTCATTGGCATTGGAGGCATCACAGCGGCCAACATAGGGGAGGTTATCGGAGCGGGCGCCGGAGGCGTAGCGGTCATCACAAGCATCCTAGGATCTCCTCACCCCAGGAGTGAGGCGCAGAAGTTAAAACAAGCTATGCTCGACCTCTGGGAAGATCGAACGGCCTTGGTCGGAGGGGAAGCCGAAGGGGGCTTGGCCGCAAGATGATCAATCTAATGGTAAACGGCAAACCGAGGACCGCCGACGCCAGCGTCGACCTGGAGAGCTATCTTGTGTCGTTTGATCTCAACCTCGAATTCGTCGCTGTAGGTTACAATGGGGAAGTTCTCAAGAGAGAGGAATTTCCGGTGGTGCGGCTGCAGGACGGAGATGTGCTGGAAATCGTGAAGCCGGTGGGTGGAGGTTAGTGGGGATGCCGGATATCGCCGCCACTCCAAGGTCATTTTCGTATCGGGACGTGACCATGCCCCCTACTGTTGTCCCTACCTTCCTCTTCCGCCTATCGTGGCTATTGAGCTACACCCGGTGACGGATGATCTCATTATCCACGCCACTGCCGTAGACAAGACCTATGACACCGGGACCGTAAAGGTTCACGCCCTTAGGGGCGTGGACTTGGCGGTAAAGCGCGGTGAAATGGTCGCCATCATGGGGCCGAGCGGTTGCGGTAAGACTACGTTGCTCAACTGCCTTTCCGGACTCGACGAGATCGACTCGGGGCGGGTCTTAGTCGAGGACCAGGTGCTTCACAGCCTCCAAGACGACGAACGCAGTGACTACCGGGCCCGCCGCATGGGTTTTGTGTTCCAGCTCTACAATCTGCTCCCTGTCCTTACCGCCCTGGAAAACGTGGAGATGCCGCTTCTCGTTTCCGGGGTAAAACCCGGCGAAGCCCGACGCAGGTCCCTGGACATGCTGGAGTTGGTAAGCTTATCCCATCGGGCCGGGCACCTTCCAGCCGAGCTTTCCGGTGGGCAACGACAGCGGGTAACCATCGCTAGGGCGCTGGTCAACCAGCCGTCCATAGTGTGGGCCGATGAACCCACAGGAGACCTGGATAGCGAAACCGCCGGCGATATTATCGACTTGATGTGCCTATTGAACCAGACCAACGGCCAGACCTTCGTCTTGGTCACCCACGCGGAAGACGTGGGCAGCCGTGCGCACCGCATAGTGCGAATGAGAGACGGCCAGATCGTGGACGATGGTTCTGAGCCGGTAAGCTCAGGCACTACGACGGATTCCCCCACCCACCTCGAAGAGTAGGCCGGAGAGTTATGGAAGAACTCTTCGGCGTACCCATGAACTCCATCATGGTAGGCCTGCTGGTCATCCTGCTGCCCGCTCTTGCCTTGGTGGTGATAATGGGTTGGCGCAACCAGGTGATGGTAAAGCTTGCCCTGCGCAACATACCCCGCAGAAGGACCCAAACTGCCCTCATCGTCGTGGGCATCATGATCAGCACGTTGATCATGGCGGCGGCCTTCGGCACCGGCGACACCATCAGTTATTCCATACGCAACGACGCGGCCAAGTCTCTGGGCGCCATAGACGAGGTCATCATATCCGCCGGCGTCGCTGCCGATGACCATTTCGGCGGTCCTTCTTACATGCCCTACCAGACATTCATTGACCTTCGGGACCAAGTCGCTGATTGGGACGTCATTGACGGCTTATCCCCAGGCATCGGTGAGTGGGCGCCCGCTTCTAACACCCGCACCTCCCTGAGCGAGGGACGCATGCGCATAGTGGGCGTCAGTCCGCTCACGTTGGATGGCTTTGCGCCCTTGACCCTCACCACGGGCCGGGAGGCGAAGCTGGAGGACTTGGCCGAGAATGAGGTCTACCTCAATGACGAAGCCGCCAACGAGCTTGAAGCTGTGCCGGGGGACGAAATACGGCTAATTGTGGCAGGAGAGGAGCGGTTGCTGCTGGTCCGCGGCATCGTGAAGAAAGGCGGACTGTCAGGGCCCGACCCGGCATTGTTGCTGCCACTGGAGCGTGCTCAAGCCATGTTGGGCCGCCAGGACCAGATCAACTCTATCGCCGTGTCCAACCGGGGCGGCGTAATTTCGGGGGCACAACTCGGCGAACAGGTCACCCGCCGGCTCAGAGCGCTTTTCGCTGACCGGCAGGTGGTGTCCCAACTCAAAGACCTACTGGGCCAGGACCGGATTCTTCAGGTGCTGGAGAGCCGGGAATCCAGTTTGACCGGCGAGCTGAGATCGGATATTTCGGCTACCCGCGCGGAGCTCCAGCGGAACGACGTCAGCAACGACCTGGTCAATCTATTGGCCGATGAACAGGTTGTTCAAGAGATTTTGGACGCCTTGGAAAGCAGTGACTTTGTGGATGAAGAGCGGCGGGCCGTCACCCTCTTTGCCAACCTGGGTGAGTTCCGCGTCGTTGACATAAAGAGACAAGTATTGGAACTGGCGGACGAAATAGGAAGCAGCGTCACCAGTTTCTTCGTAGTTATGGGCCTGTTTTCCATCATGGTAGGGGTGCTGCTGATTTTCTTGATATTCGTCATGCTGGCCGCAGCCCGCCGCACTGAGATGGGCATGGCCAGAGCGGTCGGGGCTAAACGGGGCCACTTGGTGCAAATGTTTGTCTTCGAAGGCGCTGCCTACGCCGTCCTCTCCGGCGCGGTGGGTGTGTTCCTTGGCCTCGCGGCCAGTGCACTCATCGTGGTCATCGCCAACCGGATTTTCGCCGGTGGAGGAGGAGATGCGGCGGACTTCCAACTGACCCGGCACTTTGAAGTGCGCAGCGCCGTGGTGGCCTACAGCCTCGGCATGGTGATCACCCTAGTGACCGTGGCGTTCTCGGCTTACAGGGTTAGCCGGATGAACATCGTGGCGGCGGTGCGGGACTTGCCAGCTCCGGTCAGCTCCGGTGGCATAGAATGGCGGGAGGTTCTGTTGGCGCCGCTTGGCGCCGCCCGTCGCTCGGGCCGCCTGTACAGGCAGAGCCTGCTAGCCCTGGCCCCCATGCGTCCAGACTTGGCGATGGGTTACTTTATACCGGGTACCTGGAACGTCCTAGTGTTGCCCATCGTATTATGTGGAACCCTCTTTCAGATACTTTGGCAGATCGGTTGGCGGCAATTCCAGCGCGGCTGGTTCGCCCTGCTGTTGGGTGTTCTCATTACGTGGGCCGGCGTGGCCAATGATGAAGCAGCTCCGTTCAGAATCGGAATTTCTTTGGTGATCGCTGGTCTTGGCCTCACCATGCGCTCTGTCCTGGGACTGACCTCATTACGACTGGAGACACGAACCCGCATAGCCTACACATTCATCGGTTTGTTGATGCTGGCCTTCTGGATAGTTCCCTTCGATTGGTTGAGAGCGGTGGCTGGAGATCTCGAGGGCGGCATCGAAATGTTCTTCATTTCCGGTATTGCCATGGTGGCAGCCGCCGTCTGGACGGTGATGTATAACGCCGACCTGCTCCTGTGGCTGCTGACCTTCTTAAGTAGGCCGATAGGCCGAATGCGGCCCGCGCTAGTGACCGCAGTGGCATACCCGATGAGCGCCAAGTTCCGCACCGGCCTAACTCTGGCTATGTTCGCCTTGGTCATATTTACCCTCATTGTGATGTCTATTCTCACCAGGGCGTTCAGCACTGCGACGGCCGACGTGCAAACAGTATCGGGCGGATGGGACATTCAGGGGGAGGTCAATTTCAATACACCTATACCAGACATACGGAAGGCGCTTGAGGAGCATCCGTCTTTGAGCCTAGACCAATTTGAAGCCGTTGGCGGTTACACCGCTATCCCGAACATTGGAGCTCGCCAGATCGGAGCGGACAACCAACGTTGGCTCGGATACGCGTTACGGGCAGCCGACGATGAGTTTCTGGCGTCCACTCAGGGCAAGCTGAGGCTGGTGGCCGAAGGCTTCGGTGATACCGACCAGGAAGTTTGGCAGGCGATGATTGCGGACCCGCAACTAGCCATAGTGGATGCCTTGGCTGTGCCGAGCCGCGGCGGCTTCGGGGACGACGAGGTCCCCTTCCAGATGGAGTCCCCATCCTACGAAGACGAAAGAATGGACCCCGTCGACGTCGAAATTCGCGAGCCTCGCACCGGACAGGTAGTCCGCTTCAAGGTGATTGGGGTGCTTGATAGGGCAGTGGACGCCTTTGGGGGACTTGGCGTGGGCATGTTCGTCTCCAGGTCTGCGCTGGAGGCTGTCGTGCCTTTTGACATTCCCACCACCACTTATCGTTTCAGGGTTGCCCAGGGAATGGACCTGACCCGGACTGCCCGGGACATCGAGGCCGCTTTTAGAGACCATGGTATGGAGACGGAAGTCCTAGAGGAACTGATAGCGGGAGAAGCAGCCGCCAATCGAGCCTTCAACTACTTGTTCACCGGCTTCATGGGCCTGGGTCTCTTGGTGGGTATCGCAGCCTTGGGGGTAGTCAGCCTGAGGGCGGTGGTGGAACGGCGACAGCAGATCGCGGTCCAGCGGGCGATTGGCTACCGGCGGAGCATGGTGCGGTGGAGCTTCTTGTTGGAGTCCTCTTTCGTGGTATTGCTGGGAGTGGCCATAGGGGTGAGCCTAGGCACGGTCATCTCCTACAACATTGTCAACGATATTAAAGACAACGTAGAGTCGATCAAATTCGCGTTTCCTTGGACGCAAATCATAATAATTATCGCCTTGGCCTACCTGTTCTCCGTAGCTACGACCTATCTGCCCGCCCGCCAGGCGTCCCGCATATACCCTGCTGAGGCGCTCCGGTACGAGTAGCGGTAACCAATCCGTTGCCGGGGTGAGCTGCCGACAACCGGCTTGGCTTCCTCCCGTCACTCACCGGCTGGCCCTGATTCCGAGGCCCGCAGCGACAGCCTGCACTGTCCCGGACTTATAGCCCGCGGAACCAGCGGCCGTGCAAGCTTAGTATCAACAGTTTGGCCGACGGCACGCCCTATCTCAAACGTATAGCCCGCGGAACCAGCCGCCATGGGGATGTTAGCTCGCCCCTAGCTGCCAATCGCTCACCCAGGGGTTAAGATTACTTTGCCTTTGGAGCCTCTTGCGGCCAAGTGCCGGTGGGCGTCCGCCACCTGGGACATGGATTTCACTTGGTCAACCACCAGCTTGACCTGTCCGCGGGTGATCATCGGGAACAGCTCAGCCATGGCCGACTTGTGATCCAGGCTCCCCACAGGAGAGCGGCCCATGCTGAATCCCACTACCGTGCGGTTAGCTGGCGTGATGTCTGCCGCCGTCAACGAGGCGGGCGTCCCGGAGGCGTTGCCATAGGTTATGAGGCGACCGTAGGACGCCACGCAGCGCACGCTCTTCTCCAGCACCGGGCCTCCCACGCACTCCAGGACCAGCTCTACCCCTTGACCGCCCGTTTGTTCCGCTATTTCGGCTTCGAAATCGTGGGTCGTGTAGTTGACCGTCACATCGGCTCCCAGGGACCGGGCCAGGTCCAGTTTTTCCTGGGTCGACGCGGTGGCGATTACCTTTGCTCCCCAGGCCTTGGCCATCTGGATCGCGACGGTCCCCACCCCGGAAGCTCCCGCCTGCACCAGCACGGTGTCCCCGATTTGCAGGTGGCCCCGGGTCTTGAGCAAGTGGTAAGAGGTGAGAAAGACTATGGGCATGCCCCCCGCTTGCACTGGGTCCAGGGCCTCCGGGTAGGGGAACACAAAGTTGCTATTTACCGCAACGTACTCGGCTTGACCGCCCGGACCCATGGCCATCACCCGTTGTCCCACCGTTATATCGGTGACGTTCTCCCCCACCTCCACTACGCTGCCCGCGGCCTCCAGTCCCAAGGATGAGGGCAGGTCAGGGCCGGGGTATCCGCCGCCGCGCCGCATTAGGTCGGCATAGTTGACCCCCGCCGAGTCCACCTTTATGAGCACCTGCTGTGGCCGCGGATTAGGATCAGGAGCCTCCTCCCAACGGAGTACGTCTATGTCACCAAATTCGTGAATTCTGACGGCTTTCATTACACTCCTCCGCAGATCGTCTCCCACCAGTACCGCTCCATCATTGGAACGAGCGGCGCCAGTAGTCCCGCGGCAAACTGCCGGTTTTCTGCTGGATACCCCTGTCCTGCTGGATACCAATGTTACCCCGCAGTGACGCTTTCTTAGTTTGGTCCCTTGAGACGAGGCGAGTCCAAGACTTCCGGATTGACAACCCGTATGGGCTCCCCGCTGGCAAACGCCTGGATGTCTTCCAACACTCCAGCGTAATATGCCCGGTAGGACTCCTCGGTCACGTATCCGTTGTGGGGCGCCAGAAGGGTGTTCTCCAACTCCAAAAAGGGATGGCCCTCCGGCAAGGGTTCGATGTCAAAAGTATCCAGTCCGGCGCCGGCGATGGCCTGCCGCTGTAATGCGTCGATGAGCGCCGGTTCTTCTACGATGGGCCCCCGGGAGATGTTAACCAAGTAGGCGTTGGGCTTCATCAGACCCAACTCCCGCGCCCCCACCAGGCCCCGGGTACGCTCGCTGAGGCGTACGTGCACCGACACAATGTCCGACTCCCGGAACAGGGTGTCCTTGTCCACGAGAGTGGCTTGGCACTCAGCGGCCCGCTCCGGAGTCAGGTTCTGGCTCCAAGCTATTACGTTCATGTCGAAAGCGTTGGCTACCCGGGCCATCCGCGAGCCAATGTGGCCCAGTCCCAGCAATCCCAGGGTCTTGTCCTGGAGGCCCACGCCGATTTCAGTGCCCCATTTTCCCTGGCGTGTCCGCCGGTCCTCTTCAGGTATATAACGCATCATGCCGATGATCAATCCCCAGGTTAGCTCAGTTGGACCTTCGCCTGCCCCCTGGGTGCCGCAGACCACTATGCCCAACTCGGTAGCAGCTTCCATGTCGAAGGAGGCGTTTCTGGGCCCTGTGGTCACCAGCAGGCGTAACTCCGGAAGCCTGGAGAGCACGGAGCGGGGGAATGCGGTCCGTTCCCTCATCCCCATCACCACGTCAAATTCCTTAAGGCGGTCTACCAGCTCATCCTCGCCGGTCAGATGGTCTTGGAAAAAGCGTACTTCCGTGTCCCCGGGAAGCTGCGTCCAGTCCGCCATACCCTGGGCAAGTGCTTGATAATCGTCCAGCACCGCCACCTTCATTTACAACTCTCCTCCCTGGGATAATAAAGTTGGCTCCGTGGTCCCAACTCCGACGCAGCCCTCCGGCCGTTCAACCGGTCCTGGATCGGTTTAGGCGCGCAGGTCAATACGGTCCATCGCCAAATTTGTCCCGTCTCTAGGGGGCGCCAAGCCTGCCATCCCGCAGCTTGTGGGCGAGGGAACAAACCTCGTTGGACCCTCGCTCCAACGGTGTAAGGGATGGGTTGCAAATCAGCTGGGGCCAAGCAGGGCTACAGTTAAGCATAGAGGCAAAGAGGGGGTCAAGGGAAGCTCAATCATGAGCCAGGCCTCCGGCGAAATCCCGTCGGGCGGATTACTCCGCGCCTTCACTCGCGCCTTCAAAGGAGCCGTGAACATGGGCAGCGGTTTGGCGCCTGATGGAACCAGGGGTGCGGCCAAGCTGAAGGACCCTCAGATGCCCTTGACGCTTCAACTCTGCCGGACTACTCTTGGTTTGGCCGGGCATTGGCCTGCCGGGCATTGGGCTATAGTGGCCGAGCCAAGTGAAACGTCTTGGAGCCAGGGAGAGCTAGGGCATGAACGCTGAGATAGTGACCATTGGGTCGGAACTTTTGTTGGGGCAGATCGTGGACACCAACTCGGCCTGGATGGCGCAACGGTTGGCCAACCAGGGCGTCAATCTGTTCTACAAGACAGTGGTAGGAGATAATCCAGGCCGAATGCTGGAAATAATCTCCAAGGCGATGGACCGGTCCGACTTGGTCATTACCTCCGGAGGAATCGGTCCAACCCAGGACGACCTCACCAGGGAGATAGTCGCTCAAGCCGCCGGTAGGGAGTTGTTCTTGGACCCTGAGCTTTTGGCGCAAATCGAGGACCGCTTTCGGCGCCGGGGCTTCATCATGACCAGTAACAACGACCGGCAAGCCTGCATTCCGCAAGGCTCGATCCCGGTAAAAAATCCCAATGGCACGGCCCCGTCGTTCATCGTGGAAGACCCCCGGGCAGTGGTCATATGCTTGCCCGGTGTTCCGTTCGAGATGAAGTGGCTATTCGACAACGAGGTAATTCCCTACCTGCGGCGAAAGTTCGACCTTGCCGAGTCCATATATTCGCGGGTTCTCAAGGTGGCAGACTTGGGGGAAAGCTCGGTGGACGACTTGGTCGGGCATCTCATCGCCTCTTCCGAGAACCCCACGGTAGGAGTCCTAGCCCATCCGGGACAAGTCGACGTACGCATTACTGCTAAGACCTCCACCCAAGAAAGCGCGGACCACCTCATAGCGCCTCTGGAACGGGAGGCACGGGAACTACTGGGGCCCCACGTGTTCGGCGCCGACGAGGAGACGATTCAAGACGTTGTGGGCGGCCTGCTGCGCCGGGGCGGCGGCCTGACCGTGGCTACTCACGAAGGATTGGGTGGCGGCCTGGTGGCACAGCACCTGCAACAAGGCTCTGGCCCATTATTCCTCCAGGGGACCATTGGTTGCAATCCCAATGCGCTGCGCCAGCTTCTGGAGGCGAACCTTCCCGGCGCCAACTACGCTGAGATTCGTGAGGACGATGCCGGACTAGCGGACCAGTTGGCCGCCGCGGTGAGAGTCCAGGCTGGGGCAGATTATGGTTTGGCAGTAAACGCGGTCCCCGAGGAGGGGGAAGCGGCCGAAAACCTGAATGCGGGCCAGACTTATGTATCGGTCTGCTCCGCTGCCGGTATTAGCCGCCGCCACTACAACTTCGCGGGAGTTGGGTTACCGGACCGCACCCGCACCGCCATTCACGCCCTAAACCTGCTGCGCGTTGCCATACTTGACGGTCGCTAGTTTGGGGTGTGTGCATCTAGCCGGCCGCTGGCGTGACCGAGAGAAACTTCGTCGGCTGCTCGCCCCGGCGGAAGTGACGTCGAAGCGGATAAAATGAGACTCATTCAAATGGTACCGATAAAATTCCCTGTTAAAACCCTGTGTCCTGTCCGAGTTCCCGGAAACGGACCCTAAGTCCCGCAGATGTCAGGGCACGGCGAGTCGGTCCAAGCGAGACCTGAAGCTAGAGCGTTGTTGCGGCAGGACGCCATTCTTGCCTAGGGCGCAGCGCGGGACCCAGTTTAGTTGTTACGCCAGTTTAGCTGTTACGATGGGACGCTATTCTCGCCCACGGCGCAGAGCCGGGTCCGGCCCATCCAGTAGCCAACACGGCATTTGATTAAGGTGCTGCTCCGTTAACGTCCGGGATGGTATCATTCCGGTCAAGTGGCTACCCTTCGCGTAATACCGCCACCCAGAGAGGTGCTGCGTGGAATCCAGAGATTACGACGTTGTGATAATCGGGGGCGGAATCGTAGGGCTCTCCGCCGCCATGCACCTGAAACAGGGGAAGTTCTCCCGCGCGCGCGTTGCTGTGGTGGAAAAGGAGAGCGGCCTGGCGGTCCACCAGACAGGCCACAACAGCGGCGTAATGCACTCCGGCATCTACTATCGTCCTGACTCCCATAAAGCCCGGTTTTGCGTAACTGGGCTGCAGGCGTTGCTCCGTTTCTGCGATGAATACGAGATTGAGTACCAGCAGTGCGGGAAAATCATAGTAGCCCTGAGTGAAGACGAGCTGCCCCGGTTGCAGAATCTGTACGAGCGGGGTGTCGCCAACGGGGTCAAGGGTCTGGAGATGATAGGGCCGGAGCAACTCAAAGAGGTGGAGCCCCACGCCGCCGGTATTCGGGCATTGTGGGCTCCGTTCACCGGAATCATCGACTACCGGAAAGTCTCAACGGCTTACGCAGACCGGTTTCAGCAGGCAGGAGGAGACATCTTCACCGATGCTCCGGTGCGGAATATCACCCGCCATCGCGACGGCCTGGTATTGCAGACGCCCGCAGGGTCGCTCAAGGCCAAGCACGTCATCAATTGCGCCGGCCTCTACGCAGACCGGGTGGCGGAAATGATGGGGGAGAAGGTAGACGTCCGGATCATCCCCTTCCGCGGCGAGTACTTCACCCTACGCCCCGAGAGCCACCACTTGGTAAGAGGACTGATCTACCCGGTCCCCGACCCCAGATTTCCATTTCTGGGGGTGCATTACACCCGGACCATCCACGGCCAAGTGGAAGCTGGACCCAATGCGGTGCTGGCGCTGCGCAGAGAGGGTTACCGTAAGACCGATTGGAATCTGGGAGAGTCTTTGGGAGCCTTCACATTCCCTGGCTTCTGGAAAATGTCGGCTAAGTATTGGAAAGTGGGGATGAATGAAATGCGCCGCTCCTACAGTAAGAATCTTTTCGTCCGGGACCTGCAGCGGCTTCTGCCGGAGATTCAGGCTGAAGACCTAGCTCCGGGCGGTTCAGGCGTCCGGGCTCAGGCAGTGTCCCGAGCCGGAGTGCTGCTGGATGACTTTTCCATCATCCGCGGTGTAGAAGCGATCCACGTGCTGAACGCTCCCTCTCCCGGGGCCACTTCCTCTCTGGCCATAGGCTCCCACATCGCCGACCTGGCCGCCGAGACCTTTGCCGGCGTCCCTTGAGGCGAATAGGTAATCGCAGCCGGCTGCTTGATCGTTCCGAGGCCCCTGTCTGAGATGTTGCGGCGATGTTAACGGGGTGCGTATAATCCACCGCAACCGGAACACTCAATTAAGCAAGCGGTTTGCCGTTCCTATTGCCGGCAAGGCCCAACCGTTGCAAGTGCCGCCAGACATCCAAACATCCTACAGAACCGATTCGACCGGTGCAACGACGTGCTACTCATCAACCGTCTCCGCTGTTCGGGGGTCCGAGCACTTGAAAGTAGCCGCGTCTGACCTTGGTTCTGAGGGGGATTGGGAGGGCTAGGTGGAGCTAGGCGACATGAAAGTTGGCGAAGAGTTCGTCCGTGATTATCTGGACGCCGTGGGTGACCGATATTCACTGTACGCCAGCCACGGTCTGGTCCCTCCCGTGGCCCTGGCTGCCCGGACCCTGGGTTCCCTCTTGGAGCGTTTAGAGTTGCCGCCGGGCGCCATCCACAGCCTTCAAGAAATAACTGCCATCCGACCGGTGACCTTTGGGCAGGAAATCACAGGGGCGGCGGAGGTAAGCCAGCCAAGACGGCGAGCAGGAATGGAGTTCATCACCGCCACTATCTTCCTGCGCGACCGAGACGGCAGGGAAGCGTTCCGGGGACAGAGCACCGTCATCGCCCAAGACCCGACGCACGCTGCCGGGGAAAGTCCCGTGGGGGAGAAGGCGTCTCCTTCGTCACATTCAAAACCGGCTGCAGAAAGCGAAGGAGCCGGCGCAATAGACTTGCCGGCTGTGGTAAAAACCATCACTCATGAGCAGTTGAGGCTATACGCGCAGGTCTCCGGAGACCAAAATCCTCTCCACTTGGACCCCGGCTTCGCTGCTACTACCCAATTTGGCGGCATCATCGCCCATGGTATGTTGACCTTGGCGTTTATCTCAGAGGTCATGACGAAGGCCTTTGGGAAAGCTTGGCTTCAGAGCGGCGCGATGAGGGTCCGATTCAAAGGCGCCGCCTACCCGGGCCGTGCGGTGGAGGCTGGTGGGAAAGTGAACAAGGATGAGCAGTCCCCCGGTGGGAGGCGCCTGGGTTGTATCGTGGGTGTCAGGGACCACCAAGATGGACAGGAGTTGGTTAGCGGGACTGCTACGGTAAGCCTTTAGTCAGTGGTGCTTCAAGAGGGTTGCCAAATATGACGCACTGCCGACCCGATAAGACGAGTCATGCCGTGTCCTCCAAATCAGAGCGGGCCGGTCCCCCACGGCTGAGACCCGAGTGAGAAGAGAAATGCCGAAAGAACCCGGACCAATCTCGTCTCCGGTGCGGGTGGTGGTAGACGCCATGGGCGGCGATTACGGTCCTGAAGAGACAGTAAGTGGGGCCCTGCAGGCGTTACGGGCGGAAAACATAGAGCTGATCTTGGTGGGCGCCGCTGAGGAAGTTCAAGCCCAGTTGACCGGGCGCGATACGGCCGGCAAGCGGGTGGAAGTCGTGGCGTCGGAGGGCAAGATAGAGGACGAGGAACACCCGATACAGGCCCTGCGGCACAAACCCCAAGCTTCTATTTTGGTGGCCACTCACCTGCTTGGGAGCGGCAAGGCAGACGCCTTGGTGTCGATGGGCTCCACCGGAGCCTCCATGGCCAGTGCGGTGCTAGTACTGGGTCTAATGGAAGGCCTGGAACGCCCCTGCATAGGTGGACCATTTCTTGGTTTGGCGCCCCGCACGGTCTTGTTGGACATGGGCAGCAACGTCGATTGCAGGCCTACCACCTTGTTGAATTTTGGCGCCCTGGGAGCGGTGTTCGCCCGCAAGTTTTTGGACATCCCAGACCCCACGGTGGCTTTGCTCAGCGTTGGCGCTGAAACTGCCAAGGGCAACCGGCAGGTGCAAGAAAGTCACCACCTGTTTCAAGAAAGCTATCTCAACTTCATCGGAAACGTGGAGGGCATGGACTTTTTCACCCAACGGGCCGACGTTATCGTTTGCGACGGATTCGTAGGCAATATACTCATGAAATATACTGAGGGCTTTGGGACTGCCCTCTTCCCTTTTCTGAGAGAGCAGCTTTCCTCGCGGTTGAACCCTCAGGAAGTCGAGGAAATAGCAGCTTCCTTGTGGGAACTTACCAATCTGCCAAGGACCATGGGAGGCCCCTTATTTGGAGTAAACGGCGCGGTGGTGCTCGGCCATGGTTCTTGCAAGGCTGACGGTGTGGCCGGCGCCATCAACACGGCCACAAGATGTGTGCAGTCGGACTTGGTGCAGAGCATGAGAGAGGAGTTATTCCGGATGAACAGCCATCTGGACTCTTCTAGTCCCCCAGGCTAATCAGAGCCCCGCTTGTCTGAATCTAGTCACATGACCGGCTTTAATGGAGTGGACCTGCCAACCATGCCAGGCGCAGTAAATGGCTGAAAAGAGCCTGTCAGGCCGCGTTGCCTTGGTGACGGGAGCGTCCCGCGGCATAGGGGCGTCTATCGCTAGTTGCCTGGCGCAAGCGGGAGCCAAAGTAGGTGTCAACTACCACTCCAACCTTGAGTCGGCCAAAGCGGTGGGAGAAGGGATAAACCTCGACGGCGGTGAGTTCCTGTTGGTCGAAGGCGACGTGGCACAAGACGCTAGCGCCAAGTCTGTGATTCAACAGGTGGTGAAACAGTGGGGCCGCATCGACATTTTGGTAAACAACGCCGGTATCAACCGGGACCGGCTGCTGCTGCGCATGAGCCCCGAGGACTGGGACCAGGTAATGGACGTAAACCTGAGAGGGACCTTCCTCTGCTCCAGGTACGCCATGACCCACATGATCAAACAGCGGCAAGGCCGGATCGTGAACGTGTCCTCAGTGGTGGGAATCAGCGGCAATCCAGGCCAGGCCAACTATGCGGCTGCTAAAGCGGGACTCATTGGTTTCACTAAAGCCGTGGCCAGGGAGGTTGCGTCTCGGAACGTGACGGTCAATGCTGTTGCCCCCGGTTTCGTAACCACCGGTATGGTGGAGGACCTATCCGAGGAAGCCCGCAATCAGATCCTGGGGAGGATACCCATGGGCAGGTTTGGCACGGCGCGGGACGTGGCCGAGGCGGTGTTGTTTCTTTGTAGCGACGGCGCCAGCTACATCACCGGCCAGGTGTTGACCATAGATGGCGGAATGATCGCCTAAGCGGTTTACAGCGGTGCACACAGCTAGCATAAGCTGTCCTCGCTGCCCCCTGGATAGTTTCTCCAGGCACGGCCAGGGTCCGGTTTCGGTCCTCAAGCGTCCAGGCTGAAAAAATGCGTGACGGTCATGCTTCCCAGATGGGAGCCCAGGTGGACTTTTCTTCCCCGTAGAAATTCTCCCAGGACCCGCCCGAAAAACCATGCTTCGGTCAACGCGCCCGCTGAGTCGGATCACCACTGCTGTATTCCGAATACCGGCGCCAGCCCGTTATTTAGCCACTTCAACCGGAGGACAGCGCTTGTCACACCTATTTAACCGGAGGCTATGATGCCGACCACACTCTCAGCCAGCAAGCGGTTTCGCCAGTTACTGGCGGAGCCCGGTATTATTCTCGCCCCAGGGGCTTACGACTGCCTCACTGCCGTTATCATTCAGCAGGCGGGTTTCCCAGCCGTATACATGACGGGGGCCGGCTCCTCTGTGGCAAGGTTGGGCTATCCCGATCTGGCACTGGCCACCATGTCGGAAATGGTGGCCAACGCGTCCGACATCACCCGTGCGGTGGACATACCGGTAATCGCCGACGCCGACACGGGGTACGGAGGCGTTCTTAACGTGCAGCGCACTGTGGAACGCTACGAGCAAATAGGTGTGGCGGCAATTCATCTCGAAGACCAAGAGTTCCCCAAGCGGTGCGGCCATCTGGACAACAAGCGGGTAATCCCCGCAAAGGACATGGTTCAAAAAATAAAGGCCGCGGTCGACGCCCGCACCGATCCGGACTTCACTATAATAGTTCGCACCGATGCCTTGGCGGTGACCGGTTGGGATGACACCATGCGCCGCTGTGAAGAGTACGTCCAGGCGGGGGCCGACGTACTTTTCGTGGAGGCTCTGCGGACTCCTGAAGACGCGGAACGGGCCGCCCGTAGCTTCAACGCACCGTTGCTGTACAACTTTGTGGAAACCGGTAAATCCCCCCTCATACCGGCGGCAGACTTGGAACGAATGGGGTTTAAGATAGTCATATATCCGGCCACTGCGCTGCTCAGCGTTTGCCGTGTGGTCGCCAATGCAATGGAGGAGCTGAAACGGACCGGCACAACTACTCACTTGATGGAAAACATGGTCAGTCTGGTGGAGTGCTTCAACATGATGGGCCTCGAGGAGATGTTGGCCCGCGACGCCTCGTATTCGGCGGACCCCCAGGCGGCCGGATAGGGTTCCGTAGGCGCTGGTCAAGCTGCCGCCCGGCTCGGACCTAATCCCGGCCGCTTATATCTCAGCCGGCAATCCCCAGTCTTTCCATAGTCTTTCCGTAGTCTTGTCCGCAGGAAGTAGGTAGCTTATGCCTAACGTGGTTTTAGTAGTGGACATGGTTCGAGGTTTCTTGGAGCCGGGACATAATTTATATTGTGGCGATGAAGCCAGGAAGATAATTCCCCGCATCAAGTCGTTGCTGCAACGGGAGAGCGAGGCCGGTTCTGAAGTCCTGTTCGTTTCCGACCATCACGATGCAGACGACCTGGAGTTCCTGGTGTTTCCCGTGCACTGCGTCAAGGGGACAAAAGAACCCGACGTGGTCTCGGAGCTGTCTGAGTTTGTCACGCCCGCCAACGTGGTGCCGAAAAACCGTTATAGCGGCTTCTACAACACGGACTTGGATGCCCGGTTAGAACGTCTGAAGCCGCACCGCTTGCTGGTGTGCGGCGTTTGCACCGACATATGTGTGCTGCACACCACTGCCGACGCTCGCAATCGGGACTACCAGGTTGAAGTGCCCGGCGATTGCGTAGCCACCTTTGACCCCGACGCTCATGCCTGGGCGCTGCGGCACCTGCAAATGATTCTAGGCGCCAAGATAGTGTAGCCGGAATACTGTAGAAGGTTCTGACCTATCCTCCACCAGGAAAGGCGACAGCGTTATGCCTCTGGAAGGCAGGGCCTGCCTTGGTGAAATGGTTGCCGAGGGTTTACCCTGGCCAATGACAGACGTGTGGCCGTAGCTAAGGGTATGGAAGCCGGTGACCGCCAAACCCGCCCTTGCCCGGCGGCCTCAACCCAGAGCTCCGGCAATTACGGCCTCGCTGACCTCATCATCGCTCATTCCCAAGATGTCCCGCAGCACGTGATCGTTGTGTTGTCCCAGGACCGGCGCTGGAAACCGTGGGCCGTTGTCGTAGCCGCTTATCACAAACTGGTGGCCAGAGTAGGGCACGTTGCCCATCTCCGGGTGGTCCATGGGCCGGAAGAAATTGCGGTGGGCCAGTTGCGGGTCCTCCAGTAGGTCGCTGCTACGCTGCACCACCCCTGCCGCTACACCTTCCTCCAGAAGAAGCTCCATGACCTTAGGGGCCGGCTTACCCCGTGTCCATTGACTCAAGTGACCGTCGATCTCGTCTTGGAACTGCAACCGTCCTGGGGCGGTCTCGTAGCGGGCGTCTTCGGCCCAGCTTGGACTTCCCATGGCGCGGCGCAACCCGGCCCACTGCTGGTCGTTTTCAACGGCAATGGCGCACCATTGGTCGTCGCCGCCACAAGGGTAAGCGCCGTGGGGAGCCGCGGTCTCCGATCGGTTGCCGGCCCTGGACACCATCCGCCCGCTCACTCCGTAGTCAATAATCTGGGGAGCTAGATAGTGGAGGGCTATTTCCAATTGGCTGGCGTCGATATGCTGGCCCTCGCCCGTTCTGCGGCGGTGGTCCAAAGCAGCCATCATGATGGCCGCCAAGAACCGGGGAGCGACGGTGTCTGTGTAAGCCGTCCAAGGGCCGTCCGGGGGCAGGTCCGGCCAGCCCGTGATCTCGTAGAAGCCGGCGATGGCGCCGGCGTGAAAGCCGAAGCCGGCGAAATCGGCGGCGGGGCCGGTTTGGCCCATGAGACAGGTGCTGGCCATGATTACGGAGGGATTTAAGCCCCGGGCCGTTTCGTAACCGATTCCCAGTTTATCGGCCGTGCCCGGAGTGAAGCTTTCCAAGCACACGTCGGCCCAAGATATAAGCCTGTGAGCAATGGCCAGTCCCTCCGAATTCTTCAAGTCCAGCGTGAGGCCCATTTTTGAGGTGTTGAAATCGCCAAAAAACTGGCTGCGGTCGGGCCCTGGCTGGTTGTCCTTGAATGGACCGACAACCCGTAAAATGTCC
The DNA here is from genome assembly GCA_965224325.1 of Dehalococcoidia bacterium. Classification (GTDB taxonomy): domain Bacteria; phylum Chloroflexota; class Dehalococcoidia; order Lucifugimonadales; family UBA3495; genus CBDCMJ01. The sequence continues at coordinate 418,356 of CBDCYT010000007.1, read as the reverse complement.
AGGGGATCGGTGGTCTCCACTTTTACCACGGTCGCGCCGTGATCGGCCAGATATTTTGTCGTCGTGGGACCCACCGCGACCCACGAGAAGTCGGCCACCTTGACTCCCTCAAAAGGTAATACGTTGTCCATCACCAACCTCTAACGCCGCTACTTGCCGGTAGCCTTAGCGATGAAGCCCGGAGAAAGTCCCAAAAGGCCTCCCAGAACTTCGGCGTTGTGTTCGCCCAGCTTAGGAGGCCAGAGACGCATGTGCATGGGCTTCACCGAAGAGCGCGCGAAAATGCCGGGTACCAACGCCTCGCGTCCGTTAGGAAGAGGGGCCTTGAGCCAGTAATCTCGCTCCTCGAGGTGCCGAAAGTGGGCGAGCTCTTCTATATTGCTCACCGGGGCTATGGAAATCCCTTCCCTTAGGCTTTGCTCCAACAATTGGGCCTTGCTCTTGTCTAGGAGGTATTGGCGAATGGGCGCCAACACCTCTTCCATGGCGTGGGCCACAGGCTCTCCTCTTAGCAACTTAAAGTGATACACGGGCCAGTCCTCGTCTTCCAACCACTCCTCCGGGACTAGCCCACTCTCAACACACAGGTCGATCAACTTAACCAAGGGCGCCCCAAAGGGAAATAGGACCACGTAACCATCAGAGCATTGGAACACCAGGTTTACAGTGATCTGTCCAACCTGAAGGTTGGGCCCGGCGCGGTTGAAGTCATAACCCTGAATCGCATGCGCCGCCATGCCTTGGAGCATGGTCCATGTCATGGCAGTTTGGGCAGCAACATCCACGAACTGAGCTTCCCCGGTGCTCAGCATTCTGGCGTGAGCAGTGAGGGCGCCCACTGCCGCCTCCGCGGAGGCGTGGAGCCATACTTGCGGCACCGTCAGCCGCACCGGTGGCCGGTCCGCGTGGCCTTGCAGGCTCATGGGTCCCCCCATGGCAGCCAGGGTCAAGTCACTGGCGGCAAACTCGGCGTGGGGGCCATCCTGTCCGTAGGGGGTGATAGCCACGTATATCAACCGGGGATTGACTTGCCGTAATGCGTCGAATCCCAATCCTTGCCGGGACATCTGGAGGGGAGGAGCCGATTCGATGATGAAATCAGTCTTTTCCACCAGAGACAAGAATGCCTGCCGGCCCTCGTCCGCCTCGAAATCGAGAGTCACGCCCCGTTTGTTGCGATTAAAGGCGAAATAGTGGAGGCTCCGTTCTTCCTCAGGGGCATCCTCTATAAAGGGCCCCAGCTTCCGGCTGGGAGAGCCCTGGGGTGGTTCCACTTTGATCACGTTGGCCCCCAGGTCACCCAGGACCATAGCGGCCAACTCCCCGCGATCGTCAGTCAAATCCAGGACTGTGTAAGGACTGAGCATAATGGCCAACCCAAGTAAATTTGGCGGGATTATAACATCAACGGTGTCTGCACACCGTTATCATCAACCGTTTCCGTACCTGAAGAGAATTATATGTTTGCCATCCTTCGCTGACCCCTCATTGACATAAGGCACCTGCTTTTGAGGGGACCTCTGCCATATAGGCGCCTTAGGTGATGGTCTTCCCAATCCGGAAAAAGATACCGCCATCCTTGATATGTTGTATAGGAAAACAGTATTATGGGGTCACCCCGAACCGGGCAGGGGAAGCCGGCAAATGTGAGTGGGAAGCCGTATTACGGCGGCTAAGCGAGGAAACGTGCTTTTTCGCACCTATCGTTACTCTCAATGGGACGGCACTCAGCGCATATTTGACCTCGACGCTGATGAGCTGATGGACCAACTGTCTGACGAGATGTTGAAGCAGGGAGACCCTATGCGAGCCCTGCGGGAACTACTTCGCGGTGGATTCCAGGACCGGGAGGGCCAGCGGCAACCCGGGCTTAGAGACCTGATCGATCAGCTTAAGAACCAGCGCCGGCAACAGCTGCAGCAGTACAACATGGACTCAGTGGTGGATGACCTGAAGGAACGGTTGGAGGACATAGTTAAGACTGAACGGGAGGGTATTGACCGGCGCTTGGAGGAGGCGGGGCGGCAGGTGTCAGCAGTCACAGAAGAGGAGCGCGCCCAACAAGAAAGCCTCTTACGGTTGCTGGAGCAGCGGGCCGAGCGAAATCGCGAGCGGCTGGACAACCTGCCCGAGGGGGTTGGAGGCCAGGTCCAAGAGTTGATGGAGTATGATTTCATAGACTCCGAAGCTCAGCAAAAATTCCAGGAACTGCTGGACATGCTCAAAAGCCAGATGGCCCAAAATATGTCTCAGCAGATGATGCAGCAGGCCCAAGGCATGTCCCCCGAAGACATGGCCGCCATGCGGGAAATGATGCGCCAGCTGAATCAGATGATGCGAGACCGGTTGGAGGGCCGAGAGCCGGATTTCCAAGGATTCATGCAACAGTTTGGCCCGGCGTTCGGCCCCAACCCGCCTCAGAGCCTTGAAGAGCTCATGGAACGGATGCAACAGCAATTGTCCCAAGTGCAATCGCTGCTGGAGAGCATGTCGCCGGAAACACGCCGGGAACTGGAGGATGCCTTAAGCTCGGCGCTAGACCCCGATACCCGGCGGGAGATGGCCGAGTTTACTTCGTTGATGGAGCAGTTGATGCCCATGGACGAGTTGCGCCGCCAGTACCCCTTTCTTGGTGAAGACAGCCTCACCATGGAGCAAGCGATGGAGTTGATGCAACACCTCCAGGAACAGGACCAACTGGAGGAGGCGTTGCGCCAAGCAATGCGCACCGGGAACCTCGAGGACGTGGACCCGGATAAGCTGGCGGAGCTGTTAGGAGACGAGGCACGGCGCGCTTGGGAGGAGTTGGACCGGCTGCGCAAGCTTTTACAAGACGCCGGCTACATTACCGGTGGGGACAAAATAGACTTGACCGCTAGAGGTGTCCGCCGCATCGGCCAAAAAGCTCTTAAAGAGGTCTTCACCCATCTGAAAAAGGACCGCCTGGGCAATCACTTGGTGGACACCCGGGGGGCCAACGGCGACGTCCTGGGTGACACCAAGCCTTATGAATTTGGCGACCCATTCCAAATAGACCTGCAGGCCACGGTCAAGAACGCGGTGCTCCGTGGGGGGCCTCAAGTACCGGTGACGCTGGGTCCTCAAGACTTCGAAGTTTTCCGGACCGAGCACATGACCCGGGTCGCCACTGTCGTGTTGCTGGACCAGAGCCGTTCCATGGGCTTGTTCAACAACTTCCAGGCCGCTAAGAAAGTGACCTTGGCCCTTATGGCCCTGATTCGCACCCAGTATCCTCGGGATACCTTACACATTGTCGGCTTCTCCGACTACGCGAGAGAGATTAAAGAGGAGGACCTGGCCAAATCCAGTTGGAATGCTTGGGTGTCGGGCACCAACCTGCACCATGCCCTGATGTTGTCTCGCAAGCTCCTTGCCAAAGAAAAGGGAGGCAGCCGTCAAATTCTGTTGATTACCGACGGAGAACCCACCGCTCACTTGGAAGAAGGCCGGTCATTCTTCAGCTATCCTCCCAGCTATCGCACGGAATTGGAGACTCTAAAGGAAGTCAAGCAGTGCACGCAGGAAGACATCGTCATCAACACCTTTATGCTGGAAAACTCCTACCAGTTGGTGAACTTCGTAGACCGCCTAACCAAGATTAACCGGGGCCGAGCCTTCTACAGCAGCGCCTCCAGTTTGGGTGAATACGTTTTGGTGGACTATGTCAGCAACCGGCGCAAGCGGGTGACGGCGTGAAGCCGCCTTCGATTAAGAAAGACGTCCCTTCAGAAAGAAGTCCCTTGGCGAACCGTTGGGGCGATGAAAACGGACCTCCACCGGACTCCCGAGGCGGACTCCGGAGGCGTCCTCCGGCCCTTGGCTGGACGCCTGAGTCGGCCCGTAAACTCTTCCCTCCGGGCGCAAACGCTGTTATCATAGCCTTCCAAGTAACACGACAAAAGTAACCCCACAGAAGTAACCCGACAATAAACACCATCAGGGTTGTAGGGCCGTCTCAAACTGGGCGGCCGGGCTTTTAAGGCAGTCCTGTGAGGCTGGCAAAGTGCGAAACCCTAATTCGAGGCGCCGGGTGGCCGACTGCGGTCTTGGGTCTTGAACCCCTCGCCAGCCTAATGGCCAGGGGTTTTTTGTTGCCCTAAGTCTGTCGGAAACAATGGACTGCTTCGGGAGAATAGAGACCAGGCGTCCGGTGAGAGCTCAATGGCCCAACGCCAGATTATGAACAAAGAAGAAGTTCGTAGGGCACTGGCTCGGATTGCCCACGAAATATTGGAGCGCAACCGGGGCGCTCAAGATTTGGTGTTGGTGGGTATTTACACTCGCGGTGTTGTGCTGGCCAGCCGGTTGGCTGCCAACATAGCCGAGTTCGAGGGCAGCAAGGCGCCGGTGGCGGCACTGGACATTAGCCTATACCGCGACGACCTTAAAGACCGCTCCCGTCCCGTCGTGCGGCCCACCAACATGCCCGTGAGCATCCACGACAAGAAGGTGGTCTTGGTGGACGACGTGCTCTATACAGGGCGGACCATCCGAGCTGCCCTGGACGCCCTCAACGACTTCGGACGGCCACGGCAGGTGCAGCTCGCTATTTTGCTGGACCGGGGGCACCGGGAGCTGCCCATTAGGCCCGACTACGTGGGCCAGAACATTCCCACCGCCATGGACGAGCAAGTTAAGGTGCGGCTGGAAGAGATCGACGATGTGGATGAGGTAGCGATCACTCGCGCCGTCCGTCCGGGTGACTCCGCTTGAACGAGAGGCATCGATATGGCCGGGGAGCTTTTCAGCGCGCACCGGACCTGCTAGGAGAACCCTCATCGATTCTGCTGAAGCGGAGCCCGGCGGTATGAGCACTTCCCAAGCAATTGAGACCGCGGCCCTGGCCCCGGCTACGGGGTTGGTGCAATTGCCCTTCAGGAAGCACGTCTTAGACCTAGACGACTTCTCACCCTCAGAGATCCATGGAGTGCTGGGATCCACAGTGGGCATGGCCGAGGTCTTGGGGCGTGACATCAAGAAGGCGCCTGCCCTCCGCGGCCGGGTTGTCGTAACCCTGTTCTATGAGTCCAGCACCCGCACCCGTATCTCCTTTGAGGAAGCCGGCAAAGTGTTGAGCGCCGACGTAATTAACGTTACGGCCTCCGCCAGCAGTGTGGAGAAGGGCGAGTCTCTTTTGAACACGGGGTTGACCCTCCAGGCCATGGGAGTCGACGCCATAGCGATTCGCCATCCTCATGCCGGCGCCCCCAATCTGCTGGCTCGCCATCTGGACAAGGTTGGGGTGATCAATGCCGGTGATGGGATTCACGCCCACCCCACTCAGGCGCTGCTGGACTTATATACCGTGTGGCGCAAGCTGGGCAGGTTGGATGGGCTGAAAGTTGTGATTGTAGGAGACATCCTTCACAGCAGAGTCGCCCGCTCCAATCTCTGGGGATTCCTCAAAATGGGCGCGAAAGTAGTCCTCTGCGGGCCCGCCACTCTTCTACCCTTGGACCTTCTTCATTCAAGGGAAACCGCGGTGGCAAGAAAAACCGCGGGGACAAGAAAAACCGCAAGTGCAACGGAAACCGGGGAAATCGAAAGAGAAAACGGCGGCGCAGATCATCCCCTGGCGGCGGTGGAAGTGGACACCAATCTTGACCGGGCCATCCAAGGAGCAGACGTAGTTATGGCCCTGCGCCTCCAGGCAGAGCGTCAGGACACCGGCTTCCTGCCCAGCCTGAGAGAGTACGTCCGGCGCTGGCAAGTGACGGAAGAACGCATGGCCCAAGCTAACCCCGACGCCATGGTGATGCACCCGGGACCCATGAACGAAGGGATCGAAATCAGCTCCAGCCTGGCTCATGGGCTGTCCTCAGTCATCGAGGAACAGGTCGCCAATGGTGTGGCAATTAGAATGGCCCTCCTGTACCAACTCTGTGCGGGACGAAAGTAACGTGGACGCCGAGCGCATCATGATAAAGGGAGCTCGCGTAGTGGACCCCGGACGCGAGATGGATGAGGTGACGGACATCCTGGTGGAGGATGGCCGGATCTCCGCCGTGGAGAAGATATCTTCGGACCCGCCGGATGAAGGGCGCCGGACCATCGAGGCTGGGGGCCTTGTCGCCAGTCCGGGTTTCATAGACATTCACTGCCACCTGAGGGAGCCGGGTTTCGAATACAAAGAGACTATCGCCACCGGCGCCTTGGCCGCTGCCCGCGGTGGCTTCACATCCGTTTGCTGCATGCCGAATACCGATCCGCCCATCGACAACGCTGCCGTTGTGGACTACATCCTGCGCCGCTCCCGCGAGGACGCAGTAGTGCGGGTGTTTCCCATCGGCTGCATCACCAAGGGCCGCCAGGGGAAAGCGCTGGCCGAAATGGAGGAGTTGGCCGCCGCCGGTGTGGTGGCCTTTAGCGACGACGGCGACCCGGTGTCCGACCCAAACCTCATGAGATTAGCGTTGACCTACAGCGCCGACTTGGGGATTCCCATCACCGAGCATTGCCAAGAGCGGTCCTTGTCCGGGAACGGCGTGATGGCCGAGGGCTGGACCGCCACCCGCTTGGGGTTGCGGGGCATACCGGCAGCGGCTGAAGAGACGATGATAGCCCGGGACATTTCCTTGGCGGAGCTAACGGGCGGACGGTTGCACCTAGCCCACCTGAGCACCGCCGGGTCCGTTCCTCTCCTGTGTCAGGCCAAGGAAAGAGGGGTGAGGGTGACCGCTGAGGTATGCCCGCACCATCTAACCATCACCGATCATTGGGTCCTGGGCATTGGGGGTGAGGGAACCGGGCCGGCGGGAGCCCAAGCCTACGACACTGCCGCCAAGGTTTACCCTCCTCTGAGGAGCCACCAGGACGTGGAAGCCTTGGCAGATGGCCTGGCGGCAGGAGTGATCGACTGCATTGCCACCGACCACGCTCCCCACGATTTGGTAAGCAAGCAGGTAACTTTCCAAGAGGCGGCCTTCGGTATCAGCGTGTTGGAAACTGCCCTGGGATCGTCCCTGCAGTTGGTCCATTCAGGCCGCATGACGCTGAGCGCCCTGGTAGAGCGTATGACCGTTGGGCCTGCCCGGGTGCTGGGTCCCGCGTTTAATGACCTGGCTACCCTGAAACCCGGCACTCCCGCGGACATAGTGCTGTTCGACCCGGACCTGGAATGGGTGGTCGAACCGGAGAATTTCGCCTCCAAAGGAAAGAACACTCCACTCCGAGGCGCCGTTTTAAAGGGCAGCGTGGTGGCGACGCTGGTGAAGGGAAAGATCGTTTACTCCAAGGCTGGATGTTGATGGCCGATCGCCTTTCACAAGCCTACCTAGTAAGGGAAAGATCGTTAACTCCAAAGCTGGATGTTGATGGCTGATCGCTTTTCACAAGCCTACCTAGTATTAGAAGACGGTTCGGTACATGCGGGAAAAGCCTTCGGCGCCGACGCGGAGGGCCACGGGGAAGTGGTGTTCAACACCAGCATGACCGGGTACCAGGAGGTGCTTACCGATCCGTCCTACGCAGGTCAGCTGGTTACCCTTACGTACCCTCTGGTGGGCAACTACGGAATTAACTCCAGAGACTTTGAGTCCAAGCATATCCAGGCGGCAGGCATGATAGTGAGAGAGCACTGCGATCTGCCCAGCCACAGCCTCAGCGAGCGCACCCTTCACGAGTTCCTCCGCTCTCAGGGGATTCCGGGCTTGAGCGGTGTCGATACTCGCGCCATCACCCGCCGTTTGCGAAGCAGCGGAGTCATGATGGGGCTCATTACCTGCGAGGACCCCCAAGCGGCCCTGACCCGGCTTTCCAAAATGGGCCGCTATGGAGAAGTGGACCTGGTGAGCACTGTGACCGCGGACCAAGCCTACACGTGGCAAGAGAACGCCGAGGCCTCCCGGGGCGATAGCCGATACCGCATCCTGGTTACGGATTGCGGGGTGAAGTACAACATCTTGCGGTTGCTGCAAAACCGGGGCTGTGAGGTGATGGTGGTTCCCGCCGCCACGTCAACGGAGGACATGCTTGCCCTGAATCCCTCGGGAGTTCTGCTTTCGCCCGGTCCCGGGGACCCCCGGTTGCTCGACCTCCAGGTGAAGAACGCGCGCGGATTGCTGGGCCGCGTGCCCGTAATGGGCATCTGCTTGGGCCACCAAGTCGTCGCCCTGTCCCTGGGAGCCGACACCTACAAGCTAAAGTTTGGCCATAGAGGCGGCAACCATCCGGTTCAGGATCTGAGCTCCGAGCGAATTTACATAACCGCCCAAAACCACGGCTACGCCGTAAGGGCCGACTCCCTGCCCGCGGGGTTGGAGGTGTCCCACCTCAACCTCAACGACGGGACTGTTGAAGGACTGCGCCACCGGGAGTTGCCCCTGTTGACCATCCAATACCATTCGGAGGCCTCCCCCGGCCCGCGGGACAACGAGTATATTTTCGACCAGTTCTTGGGCATGATCGCCGACTTCGCCGGTGGTGAACAACCGGCGTAAGAGTCTAAACTGGGAAGTATTGCCCCCCATATCAGTGGAACTATCACCTACCGTCTTGGTAAGCTACCGTGAGCCATCAACCAAATTATCGGAGGTGACCAATGTCTCCCATCACCATGTCGATGTTGGAGGAGGGTGTGGGGGTGGAGATGCCAACGAATCTAAGTGGAATCATCGGAATACTTGACAAGGAGGTCCCTCACTTCATCTGTGAGGACCGCGGATACACCGTCACCCCGGGGAAAGGCAACCTGGGGAAGCGGTGGGACTTAATGATCAACGCCACCGACTATTACAACCAACAGCTTGAGCCAGTTATTATCGGCCGGCTGGAGTTGGAAAAAGTAGACGACTGCTCTGTTCTGCTTAGGGTGCCGCCGCGGTTGGATCAGGCTATCTCGGAAGCGGAGCAGCACGATCCCACCGGCCATATTTTCGGCTCATTCGTCTGTCAGACTCTTAACACGTTACAGCGGCACCAGCTCATAGAACTTCCCGGCGTTCTGCCTACGGTTTAAGGGGATATACCAGAAGCGACTCCTCACCACGCCTAATTGTAGGGAGTGGTGAGGAGAAGCTGCGCCCTAGTCCACACTCGCATGGTTTGAAAGGACGGGCTTGGCGGCCTGCGTTGAGAGGAACATGGCCTGAAGCCCGGCTAGATAGGCTTGCAACTTTGGACCGGCGGGTGGAGTTAGTACTCGCTATGCGCCGCATGAGCGGTTTCGCGCAGGACCGGTGGCAACTGACCCGAGGTGGGCGCCGAGGAGGCAATGATTTCGAATAGGCCGGAAAAAGTGCTGGTTATAGGCTCCGGCCCTATCGTCATTGGCCAGGCGGCGGAGTTCGATTATGCCGGCACCCAGGCCTGTAAAGCTCTCCGCGAGGAAGGGGTTTCTACTGTATTAGTGAACTCCAACCCCGCCACCATCATGACCGATCAGGGGATTGCCGACCGGATCTACATCGAGCCACTAACCGTAGACGTCCTAGAACGGGTCATAAGTCAAGAGCGCCCAGACGGCATCTTGCCCACTTTGGGAGGGCAGACCGGGCTGAATCTTGCGGTGGCGCTGGCCGACGCCGGGGTGCTGGACAAATACGGAGTGCGCATGCTGGGCACCCCGTTGGAGACCATCCGCAAGTCCGAAGACCGCGACTTCTTCCGTACATTCCTCCACGAACTGGGTGAGCCGGAACCTCGAAACGGCACCGTTGTTTCCCTAGACCAGGCCCGCCAACTGGCCCAAGAAATCGGCCTTCCCGTGGTCGTGCGTCCCGCCTATACACTGGGCGGCACCGGTGGCGGCGTGGCAAACACGTGGGAGGAACTGGATGACGTTGTACGCAGTGGATTGGACCGGAGTCCCATTTCCCAGGTTCTCCTGGAGCAATCACTGGTCGGTTGGAAGGAGATCGAGTATGAGGTAATTAGGGATGGAGCCGACAACTGCATTACCGTGTGTAATATGGAAAACTTGGACCCCATGGGCGTACACACCGGTGATAGCATCGTGGTTGCTCCGAGCCAGACCCTCACCGATAAAGAATACCAGATGCTGCGCTCTGCCAGCCTGAGGATAATCCGTGGACTGGGGATAGAGGGAGGATGCAACATCCAATTCGCCTTGCAGCCCCATTCCATGGTGGCCGAGTCCCTCAACTTGGCTGGAGACTTGGATTCTCCATATTACGTAATCGAGGTCAATCCCCGGGTCAGCCGCAGTTCGGCGCTGGCGAGCAAGGCGACCGGCTACCCCATCGCCCGGGTAGCGGCCAAAATCGCCGTGGGAAAGAGGCTGGACGAAATCCCCAACGCGGTTACCTCTATGACCAAGGCTGCATTCGAGCCGGCCTTAGACTACTGCGTGGTGAAATTCCCCCGTTGGCCTTTCGACAAATTTGCCCATGGCGACCGCAGCACCACGACACAGATGAAGGCCACCGGCGAAGTGATGGCCATTGACCGGTCCTTTGAGGCTGCCTTGCAAAAGGCGGCCCGCTCTTTGGAACTGGCCGGCCGTACGCTGTTGTGGGAGGACCCAAGCTGGGCCAGTGACGGTCCAGTCTCCTTGGAAGGGTTGCCGTTAGGGCCCAACGACCTGCGGCTATGGGGTCTCATGGCAGCGCTGCGCAGAGACGTGGACTCGAAGGTCCTCGTGCAGCGCACTAGTATCGATCCCTGGTTTATAAACGCCCTCGGGCGGATCGTCGCCATGGAACGGCGGCTGCTCTCAGAGAGACTGACTCCGGACTTGTTGCTTCAAGCCAAGCGGTTGGGTTTTTCAGACGATCAAACGGGAACTCTGGCCGACATGCTGCCGGAGCAAGTGCGAAGTTTGCGCCACCAATGGGACTTGCGGCCGGTCTACAAGATGGTGGACACCTGTGCGGCCGAGTTTGAGGCAGTCACCCCTTATTACTACAGCACCTATGAACAAGAGAATGAGGCCCCCCCTTTGAAGGGCAAAAAGGCTGTAGTGATAGGCAGTGGCCCCATCCGTATTGGCCAGGGCATTGAGTTCGACTATTGCAGCGTCCACGCCGCTTGGGCCCTGTCGCAAGAGGGCGTCTCCAGCATCATGGTCAACTCTAATCCCGAAACCGTCTCCACGGACTTTGACGCCAGCGACCGTTTGTACTTCGAGCCACTGGACGAAGAGGCGTTGCGGGACATTCTGGAAAACGAGGCGCAGGATGATCAGCTCCCGCCAGTGGTGGTGCAATTTGGCGGTCAGACGGCCATCGACCTCTCCCAAACCCTCGCCATGGTCGGGGTGCCCATATTGGGTTCCAGCGCCGAGGCCATAGATATAGCCTCGGACCGTCATAAATTCGACGAGTTTTTATCCAGGCTGGGCATACCTCAGCCGCCGGGAGCGACGGTGACTTCGGTGCAAGAAGCGTTGCAAGTCACTCAGAACATCGGCTATCCGGCGGTAGTCCGGCCCAGCTACGTGTTGGGCGGCCGAGCCATGGAGATTGTGCAGAACGCCACGGAACTGATTCGATACCTGGGCGCCGCCACCCAGGTGGCAGCCGACCGACCGGTGTTGATCGATCAGTACATGGAGGGAAGGGAATGCGAGGTGGACGCCGTATGCGATGGCGAAAGGGTGCTGATTCCTGGCATCATAGAGCATATTGAACGGGCCGGTGTGCACAGTGGCGACTCAATGGCCACGTATCCGGCGTTAAACCTCAGCGAGCAAGAGGTAAACACTGTCGTTGACTATACTACTCGCATCGGGTTGGCGTTGGGAGTGCGCGGGCTGATGAATGTCCAATTTGTGATCCAGGGAGGACCGCCATACCGAAGCCCCTATCTTCGGTCCACCGACAGCCACGCAACCTCGGTTTACGTGTTGGAAGTCAATCCTAGGGGAAGCCGGACCATTCCTTTTATCTCCAAGGTGACCGGAGTGCCTGTGGCCAGGGCCGCAACCCGGGTAATGCTCGGGCAAAGCCTCGCTGAGCAGGGCTATCAGGGAGGGCTTTGGCCCCGGCAACAGCTGGTGGGCATCAAGGCTCCCGTGTTTTCCATGGTCAAGCTGGTGGGCGTCGACTGGCATTTAGGGCCCGAGATGAAATCAACCGGAGAGGTCATGGGCATCGACTGGGACTTCTCACACGCGTTGACTAAAGCTCTCCTCGCGGCCAGCCTGAATCTCAAACGAGACATGGGAGTGCTATTGAGCATAGCCGATAAACACAAAGCCGAGGCTGTGTCCCTGGTCCGCCAGCTGGACGAAGCGGGTTGCCGGCTCTTCGCCACGGAAGGTACGGCAGCCATGATCAGCGCCATGGGGATGCCGGTTACCATGACCACGAAGAAAATGGGTGAAGGCCATCCGAACGTGGTGGACGTCATAGAAGACGGCAGTGTCGGCGCGGTAATCAACACGGTGTCGGAAGTGAGCACTGTGCTCCGGGACGGCTATTTGATACGCCGGGCTGCCGCCGAGCGGCAGGTGCCCTGCTTCACGTCCTTGGACACCGCGCGGGCGGCGGTGGAAAACTTGCTAATGGGGAAGGACACCTACAGCGTGCGGTGCACCGAGGAGTACCTGGACCGGAAGTGATCCGTTGCCACTTCCACAACACTTGGCTCAATTCGGACTCGGTATGAGTTCGCCCGCCGGTGGCTCGTAGACCGGCATTTGCCTGGGGCGTCTGGGACGATCGGTGGGCGCGGCGGCCTACCTGAAGCGTCTAAAAGTCCATCTCCATCCCCAGACCTTGCGCTTTGGCCCGGTCATAGGCCAGCTTGGCGGCTGCCACGTCAGCCACACCGGTTCCCATGAGCTTGGCGAATATGATTTGGTCTTTGTTGTCTCGGCCAGGAACTATGCCGGCAACGGCGTGACGCAGTTCCAAAAGCTGGCTCCACTGCAGGAGACCTCGATCAACTGCGCTAGCCATGTCGCCCGCTTCCACAGGGGCTTGGTCGGCCGAGTCGACGAAGATTTTGCCGGCCCGCTGAAAAGTAGCGTCGTCCGCCTCTTGGACGCGCCAGGTGGTGGGTCCAGCTCCAATCACCGTGGCTCCGGCTCCTAGCCAAGCGCCCTCCAATACCGGCGACGTGGTGGCGGCGATGCTGAGCACAATGTCGCTCCCTTCCATCGCTTCCCGGCTGCTGCCCGCCGGAGTCACTTCTATTCCCATGGCGCCGGTCATGGACCGGGCGAAAGCCTCTCTCCGTTCTGGGTCGCGGCTGAACACCTTGATCTTCTTGATATCTCGGACTTTACACAGAGCTTCCAATTGGGTAGGCGCTTGATTGCCGGCGCCGATGACGCCGGCGACGGCGGCATCCTGGTTAGCCAGGTACTTGACCGCTACACCGGTAGTCGCCCCCGTCCTTAGCTGCCCCAGCCGGTTGGCCTGGGTGTAGCAGAGGAGCTGGCCGGTCTCCGCATCGTAGAGACTGACCTGGAACGAATAGGTCCCCCGGACCACGGTGTAGGTCTTAACCCCCATCAGCCCCTGGTAAAAGAGTCCTCCACCCATGACCGAAAGCAGGGCTCCGCCGGCGATTATTTTACGTCTAGCCAGGTTGGTCGCTTCTCCAAGGCCAAAGTGGCGCTGCATGTCCTCGATGGTCTCCAGCATGTCGTCCATCGTCACGCATTGGCGAACGTCTTCATCTTTCAGGAAGAGTGTCATATCTTGCCGCCTCACCGGGTGAGTGTAAAAATCTGAGGGTCTGAGCAGCCCTGTGTCAGTGTATCCTTGGGTGTTCCCAGTGGCAATGACCGGCCCCGGCAAGCCATTTCAAGGCCCAAGTTCCCTGCCCGGCGCCGCTAGCGAAATGGCGTCCCTAAACAAGTAGGAACGGAGTCATAGTAGAGGACCGTCAAAGAGATCCGTCCCGGGTTCACGGGCCGGCGATTCGCTGCGATTCCCGGGACCATTGCGGTCCTAGATAACGCCCGCACATAGGAGGGGATTAATTGGGGAGAGGATTGGCGCCGAGTGGGCAGGACAGGACTGCCAGCCGCAGTTGAGCAGCCCTAGGCATTTGTTTCCAACTACTGTCTACCGCGAAAAACTACCCTGACAATGCCCGTCGGGAGAGGAGGGATTCGGAGCAAATAGTGCGGTGGGACAAGCGGCCGGACCGGGGCTTGCCGTCTCTCGCTACCCCGTTCACTTAAAAAATTCACGGTTCTTGCGAATGTATTCGCGCCACTTTGCGGGAACGGCGAACTCGTCGAAAATGGCGTTCACCGGGCACACCGACTCGCAGTAGGCGCAATCAATGCAGGATACGGGGTCGATGAAGTACATGGCGTCATCATCAGTGGTGTGGATGCAGTCCACGGGACACACATCAACGCAGGTTGCATCCTTAACCCCAATGCAGGGTTCCGCAATCACGAACGGCATACTGTCCCGCCGGTATGGTAGTTGAAGTGCCTGGCGATTGACGCCAGGGTTTCCCATCGACCCGTTGAATGATGACTCCACGGGGATTGCGCCTGATGGAGGACGCACATTCAATTCTTGATTTTGGGTCGGTATTCTGTCAAGCTATAGTATGTGATATATTGTATTAGATGGTTCGATGTGCTTGGGGGGCATGGGTCATGGAACTTCGCGAACTGGTGAGTTTTTACTACGTTGCCCGTCAGTGCAGCGTGTCCAAGGCTGCGCGGGCCCTCGAGGTGGGTCAACCCACGGTGACCACCCACCTGAGGAAACTGGAGACCGAGTTCGGTGTCACCCTCTTCGACCGCATCAAACGTCCCATACAATTGACGTCGGAGGGTGCGACCCTGCTTGAGCTGGTAACTCCCGTGGTTGAGGCGGTGGATACACTCAAGACCCAGATGAATTATGCCGAACGCCGGGGGTCCTTCCTAGTGGGAGCCTATCCGGACTTGGTTATGCACCACCTGCCCAAGAGTGTGCAGTCCTTTAGCGCCAGATATCCCGACGTGCGCCTCCGCCTGCTGGCGCGGGCCTACACTCCGTTGATCCAGCTGGTGAAATCCGGCGAAATCGACCTAGCTTTGTGCTCACCACCCCCGGAAGACGACTCTTCCTTCGAGTTTCAGGAATTGTTCAAGTACAACGTCGTCCTGCTCACGCCACCAGGCAATCCTTTGCTGGAGCAGAGCACCGTCGGGTTGAAGGACATAGCATCATGGCCCATGATCCTCCCGGGCCCAGGCAGCATAACCAGGCAAAAGGTCGAGCAGGCGCTGAAAAACCACGGAATCGCCTTTGACGTTATCCTGGCCGTAGATGACAGCGAGTCCATAAAACGGTACGTAGAGATTGGGATGGGAGTTGCCGTTGCCAACGACTTCAATCTGCATCCAGAAGACCATAACCGGCTAGGAGTGGTACGGCTGGACCCCATATTCCCCAGCTCGACAATCGGCGTGTGCACTTTGAAAGGTAAGTTCCTGGGCCAAGCCGTACGAAACTTTATAGACACCATGGTGGACGACTTGAAGAGTTTCTTGCCGGAGCCTTGGCCATAGCCGACGCCCTGAACGGCTCTGCCCAGCCGTCCGGTACAGGCTCTAACCTGCAGTATGGAATCCCCGTTATTTGGATGAAAACCCAGCTTGAATTCCGTGGGAGCGGAGTCTCCGGTTATCGTCCGAGTTCACAAAGCATCGAGCGTGTCGTCCCGTGGAAGGGTGCGGGAGACTAGCTCACGCACTCTCCGTTCCAGGTAAGGCCTGGGCATTAGGACATAGCGCCCGCATTTTTGGCAAGTGATGCCGATGTCGGCTCCCAGCCTCCTTATCTCCCACACGCTGCTTCCGCAGGGATGAGGCTTTTTCATTGTTACCAGGTCACCGAGTTTCAGTTCTAGGGCCATCTCTTGCCTTCTGAGACCAGGACTTGGTTAATGTCCCGGCGTAACTCCTCCGCCTTTGCACGGGCGTCACGCGCAAATTCCGGACCTTCGGACGCGTAGATAATAGCCCTGGACGAACTTATGATGGCCAACCGCCCACGCTGATCGGTTCCCAGTTGGACCGCTGCCTCCAGGTCGCCCCCCTGGGCTCCGACCCCTGGAATGAGTATCGGCATATCCGGACATATCGCACGCACCGCCTCCAGTTGCCGGGGGTAGGTGGCGCCTACAACAAGGCCAATGTTGCCTGCCCGGTTCCAAACCTGCGACAACGCGGCCAGATGCTGATACACAGGAATGGGTCCCTCGCCGGTGTTCACAATCAGGTCTTGCAGGTCCGCGGAACCGGTGTTAGAGCCGCGGCACCAGATAAACACTCCCCGCGTCGCGTCTTCGGTGAAGGGAGCTATGGAGTCCAGACCTCCCCAGGCGTTAACGGTCACAGCGTCGAATCCCCACACGTCAAACGCAGCACGGGCGTAAGCTTGCCCGGAAGTTCCTACGTCGCCCCATTTGCCGTCGCCGATAACCAGGATGTCCGGCGCAACCTGGTGAATATACTCCACGGTGCTTCTCAAAGCTTGCAGTCCAGGCAGGCCTAAGGCCTGATAGAAAGCCGTGTTAAGCTTATATGCGCAGACCAAATCGGACGTGGCGTCCACGATGGCCCGGTTAAAATCCACGACGTCCGGCACGGGTAAGCGGTTAGGATCAGGGTCAAGCCCCACGCATACAAGACTCCGATTGGCTTGGCACGCCCGGTCCAGGCGTTTCAAGAAAGTGTTCATGCCCTTGCTCGCTCCCCCATTAAAACCAACCATGGCGGCTCCAACCTGGAGCAGCGGCTACCCTTTAGCCTGCTGCGGGCATTCATGGTGGTGGGTAGAGTTCCATTTTCATACTTTGTGTCGTGGGTAGCAACCGCCATGGGTAATTGCTCCGGGTCTTTTAATTGTCTGCCGCCCGTGAAACCCGCCGCTCACCCGTCTTTCAATACTGGTTTAGGCGGTTAATAATAGTACCCCGTCAGGTTTCGTACGCCCAAAATCGTGAGTGGGGACTTCTGAGACAGGCTCTTAGCCGAGCTTTTCCCTCTCCAATGCCGACTGGGTCCCGATGGACCGGGGTTTACATAAGGCCTGCCAACCCGTCATCGAAGGGGTAAAGAATGCTAGCTTGCCCTGAGCTGCTTCCAGCGGAGTCTACTCGTGGAAAATTCGATGATCGTCAAATACGGCTACGGTAAAACCGTCACCTAATTTTAGCGTAATTATCCCCCGCCAATTCCGGTTTATTGGCATTCGAATGTCCGCGGCAAAGCTACGTGACAAATTTCCAGGAGGCGCATTTTGGACTATCCCGGCGACCTGATGGAAGGGAGGTTCAAGGCGCGGCTCAATCGGCTCCTCGCTTTGGTCGAAGTGGACGGTCGTCAAGTCGAGGTACACGTGGCCAATTCGGGCCGCATGCACGAGCTGTTCACGCCGGAGCGGCGGGTACTCATAAGGCCCAGGCAAGGGACTCACCGGAAGACAGCCTTCGACCTGGCTTTGGTAGATCTGGGCAACTCGTTGGCGTCGGCTGACGCCAGGCTCCCCAACCTGCTGGTGGCTGAAGCCCTGGCGCTAGGCAAGCTGCCCCAGTTCTCCGGTTACACCTGCGTTCGACGAGAGGTTACATTCGGAGAAAGCCGTCTAGACCTTTTGCTGGAGGGTCCTCCCGGGTTGTGTTATCTGGAAACCAAGTCGGTCACATTGGTGACAGAAGGCGTGGCGCTGTTTCCGGACGCACCCACCTCAAGGGGAGTTAAGCACATCCGTAGTTTGATGCAGGTAGTAGAGGCTGGGCACCGGGCCGCGGTGGTGTTCGTGGTGCAGCGAGACGACTGTGAGGCATTTGCCACCCACGACGACGCCGACCCGGCGTTTGGGACCGCGGTCCAACAAGGAATAGCTGCCGGCGTGGAAGCCGTCGCCTATCGCTGCCGCGTTACGGAGAAGAAGATCGAACTTTGGGACTGCCTGCCAATGTGCTCATCCGTATCGGCGTATGGGCGGCAGCCTAGTGAAGCGGCGTATGCCGGACATTAGCCACAAACATCCCCATAGCCAGCCTTCGCCCCCGGCCGCGGAGATTGTTGCCTCGGGCTCCATACTGCGGCAGGTTTATGAAAGGCTCTACGGACGTTACGGCGCTCAAGGTTGGTGGCCGGGCGACGGGCCCTTAGACGTGATAATCGGAGCGATTCTGACCCAAGCCTCTGCTTGGACCAACGTGGAGCTAGCTATTGCCAACCTGAAAAAGGCGGGATGCTGGTCATTGCAAGCCATTCACGCCTGGCCCGTGGATGATTTGGCCGCCGTCATCCACTCTTGCGGATATTTCAACGCCAAGGCACGGAAACTAAAGGCTTTCGCGGCTCACGTTATGGACCACCATGACGGCAGCCTAGCGTCCTTGTTGAACAAAGACTCGGAGTTGCTGCGGCGTGAGTTGTTGTCGGTCCACGGCGTAGGATCCGAGACTGCAGACGACATATTGGTCTACGCCGCGGGACAACCGTCCTTCGTCATCGACCACTACACCCGGAGACTCCTGGGGCGAATCGGACTTATGCCGGAAGGCCCGCCGGCAAAGTATGAAACCTACCAGGCTCTGTTCCACGACAACTTGCCCAAAGACTCTGCCTTATTCAATGAGTACCACGCGCTTATTGATCACCATGGCAAGACTACCTGTGCCAAGAAGCCCAAGTGTTCCGGCTGCTGTCTCGTGGACATCTGCGCCACGGGCGCCGCGTTCCAGGCCAGCCAAAATATTACGTTGGAGTAAATCACATCGACCGGCGCCTGCCGTTGACGTCCCTGACGCCCGTTGCTATTATTGGCCGGGTTGCCCCACTCGTCCTTCAGCTGAAACACCGCCTCAGCGGGCCGGGCGTTTCGGAATTAGGAAAGCGAACTCAAATTCAAACTTGAAAACAACCGAGTGGATAGGAGAAGCGTCATGCAGGTAGTCAGGGTATACACCGGGGATGACGGTGAGTCTCACTTTGAGGAGTTGGACCTTCCCTACGAGAAGATCGTGGATGCTGAAGTGACCGGAATGCAGTCCGCCAGCGGCGTCCAATTCCGGCGTACCCCTTCAGGATCGTTTATAGACTGGCATCCTGCCCCGCGGCGTCAGTACGTTATCACACTGGAAGGCCAAGCGGAGATCGGCATCGGAGACGGCACTAAACGGATTTTCAATCCCGGGGACGTGCTCCTGGCTGACGATTTAACCGGGCGCGGCCACACCACCGCGGCGGTCGGCGGCGCAACCCGCGTGTCGATCGCCATCCCCCTGGTCGAATAGCGCCGCTCCACCTAAATTCGACCGGAACTAGCGCCGCGAGTCCATCAATGACCCAATTGCCGCTGCGTCCGGGGTCAACCCGGCGCGGCGACCGCTGAGGGACTCAGGGGGCCGGCATTAGCGCCGCTGCCCGCCCGGAGGGCCCACAGGAGTTGCAGCATGCCTTTCGTACAATTGGACGATTCCCTGGAAATGTACTACGAGGATGACGACTTTACCGACCCCTGGCGTCAGCCGGAGACGGTGGTGCTCCATCACGGCAACGCCAAGAACTCCAGGCTCTGGTATGCTTGGGCGCCGCTGCTGGCCCGCCAGTACCGGGTGGTCCGTCTGGACGCCCGGGGATTCGGCCGGTCCACTATTCCTCCGGAGGGCTACCCATGGTCACTGAGCAACTTTGCCGGGGACTTGCTGCATCTGCTGGACCACCTGGAGTTGGGGAAGGTGCACCTCATTGGTGAAACCGTGGGCGGCACTATCTCGTTGCAGTTCGCTTACGAGCACCCGGAAAGACTGCATTCTTTAACGGTCTGCACGTCCCCTTACAAGTTTGCCGGAGTGCCCGCCTACCAAGAGTATTACCGGATGGTGCAGGAGGAAGGGGTGCCCAGCTGGGTGCGCAAGACTGCCGCCCGCCGAGTGGACCCCGACGCAAACCCGGCCCATCATGAGTGGTACATAGAGCAGATGTCGCAAACGGACCGGAGGGTGGTATTGGAAACTTTAGCCTATCTTGCCACCCAGGACCTGACAAACGTATTGCCCGAGATTCAAACCCCCACCTTGATCTTGGCGTCGGAGGACAACGCGAGCGGCAATCCGGACCGAACAGAGGGGATAGCCCGGCTATTGCCCAACGCCCGGTTGAGGGTGCTCCCCGGGACCAGTGGTTACGTCCAGCACTCGGCGCCGGAGAAGTGCGTCGCCGCTTGGCGGGAGTTCGTGGGCCGTCTTCATGACCGGTGACAGCCGTCCGGTAGCTGCCCGCGTGTTATTCGACTCTCTTTCTTGATGAAATGATGAAACGACGGGGGGGCTAAAGTCCAATCCGATCCGGCGCTTTGTCCCCTCCGCCAAGGATCAAGCTCGCTTAAAACAGGGACTTGGACTGCCCGCCGTCGATGTTAATGCAGGCGCCGGTGATGAGGTCCGCGCGGTCCGACGCCAGGAACGCCACAGCCTCTCCGATGGGTTCTGGCCAGCCAAACTTTCCGGCCGGCAGGTTCCGGGCGATGAACTCCGCCACCACTTCCGGCGTGTTGTTCTGCTGAAAGCGGTCCCAGGAGCTGCCCGGAAAGTCGATGGAGCCCGGGGCTATGCAGTTGACCCTCACATTGATTGGGGCCAGTTGCAACGCCAGGTGCTTGGAGAACGCTATGAGACCTGCTTTAGCGGTCATGTAATCTATGGAGCCGCCGTGCTCCCGGCCGTAGATGGAGGAGATGTTGATGATCCTCCCCCATCCCTGCCCTTTCATGTGGGACAGCACCATGGCTGTGAGACGGACGGCGCTAATCAGGTTGACTTCCAACCCTTCGCGGAACTGCTCCATGGTGGTCTCTTCCAGGAGGACCGACCCGCGGCGGCCGCCCACGTTATTCACCAGTATATCCGGCTGACCGAGGTTGGCGATGGTGTCGTCGTAGAAACGGACTGCATCGCCCTCGATCGTCACGTCGGCTTGCGTACCGCAAGCCGGATATCCCTTAGCCCGGAAATCCGCCAAAGCGGCGTCTAGCTGCTCCTCGCCGCGGGCGCAAATCGATACCTTGCAACCCTCCCGGGCCAGACACTCTGCCGCTTGTTTGCCCAACCCGTGGCTGCCGCCTGTAATCATTGCCACCTTGCCGCTCAGTCCCAGGTCCATGTTTCCTCCTCTATGCTTCTAATGCTCGCCGCCGGTTATTATTGCCCCTTCGGTTCTTGTCCGCCCAGCCGGTCCTTGCCGGTCTTTGCCGGTCTTTGCCGGTCTTTGTTTGAATACGCACCCGCCTTCCGCGCGCCGTTCTGGGGCGTCACTCGCGCCGCCGGCAAGCACGCGGTCTAGCAAAGACATCTAAGTCCTTTGATTATCGAGTATTTAGGAACGTTTCTCCACTCAGCCTCAGGAGTGGTCCGGGGTGGGATACCCAACGCGTCCTACCTGAAAAGGGTATCTCACCGGACTTTCCTTGCTGCTTGGGTTCGTCACACCCCTGGCCGGACGATGCGCTGAGTCAAGGAAATTATAGCCGCTCTCGGAGGCCCTTGCATCTGAGACGACATAATGGAATAACTGCAAGAGAGCCTCAAAAATGCCTGAGCGACCACCTGCCGACACGGCATTCACCCCGGCACGGCAATGCAGAGCCCGTGCTCCAGTGGTTTCCAAGACTCTCAATGACCCTTGTTCAACCCCGTTGGCGGCTGACCCAAACCTAAGCGGGTTTCGGCCTCCAAGGCCGGAATAGGACCCGGAAGGCGCGCAGACTGTCTGGGCCGAGGACCAACTCCGGGGCTCAACTGCCGGCGCCCAGCGATTCTCCGCTATAATTGTCTATCATTCGCCAAACCGCCAAGGAGCTTACCGATGCAAGCGCTAACGAATGTTAAGGTTCTGGACTTTTGCCGCAATGCGCCTGGGATGTTTTGCACGATGATCCTGGCCGATCTGGGAGCTGACGTCCTTATGGTGGAGCGGCCGATGACTGGTGACCGGGCGGAATACGAGCGGGCGGTTAATGGTGTCAACAGTCCGGAAAATGAACGCAGGCGCGCTTCCTATAACGCTTTGCAACGGAACAAGCGCAGTATAGCCCTGAATATGAAAGAGTCGGAATCCCGTGAAATATTCTACAGCCTAGCTGAGGACGCCGATGTAGTAGTGGAGGGATTCCGTCCTGGCGTTATGGACCGCTTAGGGGCAGGGTATTCGAAAATCAGCGAAATCAATCCCCGAATCGTGTATTGCTCCGTGTCCGGCTATGGGCAGGACGGCCCCTACGCCAACATGGCGGGCCACGACCTCAACTACATATCTCTGGCCGGAGCGCTGAGCATGATTGGCAATTCGGAAGAGGACAACCCATCCATCCCACTCAACCTGCTGGCGGATTACGCCGGGGGCGGCCTGTGCGGAGCGGTAGGTATACTATCGGCGCTGTTGGCTAGAAACACGACCGGACGGGGTCAATTCCTTGACATCGCCATGACCGAAGGTGTGATGTACATGATGGCCGCCGTGGTGTCCGGATTCTACGAGCGGGGTCATTCACCAAGACGGGGAAGCAGCCGTCTTAACGGCGGCGCCCCTTACTATAATGTCTACCGGACCAAGGATGGTAAATACCTCAGCATCGCCGCCATTGAGCCCTGGTTCTGGGTCAACCTTTGCCAGGCCTTGGGCCGGGACGACTTGGCCGGCAGTCAGAACGCCCACGGCGACGCGCGCCAGGAGGTGGTCCAGTTTCTGGAGCAGACCTTCCTTACCCGCACCCGGGACGAGTGGTTCGAGATGCTGAAAGACCGGAGCATATCGGTGGGCAAGGTTTATTCCCTGGAAGAGGCGTTGGCCGACCCCCATATTGCCCATAGGGGCATGGTGGTGGAAGTGGAAGCCCCGGACGTTCCAGGGGGTAAAGTGTCTCAGATAGGCATCCCAATCCATCTTTCGGAGACACCCGGCCTGGTCCGTCACGTAGGCCCGGTCACCGGCCAGCACACCGAGGAAGTGCTGCGGGCATTGGGTTACACCGGCGATCAGCTAACCAGCCTGAAGCAGAGGAAGGTGGTGCAATAGCCGAGGGAAAAGGTGATCCCGGGGCGGCTTGAGTGGACTACACCGGATCGAGTCCCCTGGACCACCGGCTCTTATTCCGCGGAGCGCCCCCCATCAATGACCAATTCGCTGCCGGTGACGAACGAGGACTCGTCCGACGCCAGGTAAAGGGCCCCAAAGGCAATGTCTTCAGGCTGTCCCAGGCGTCCCAGAGGAGTTTTGCTCATCCTATCCTGGCGATAGCCGCCTTGGGACAAAAGGTCCGCCGTCATCATCGTCTCGACCGCACCCGGGTGTATCGAGTTGGCGCGTATGCCTTCCTTGGCATACTGGATCGCGGTGGACTTGGTTAACAGGCGGACTGCGCCCTTGGACGCGTTGTAAGCGGATGCGTCTTGGCTGCCAACGAGGCCAGCGATTGAAGACATGTTTATGATGGAGCCCCCGCCCAGCTTGCGCATTTCAGGTATCGCGCACTTGGTCCCCAGAAAAACGCCCTTAGCATTGATATCGAAGATCAGGTCCCATTCTTCGCTGGTGGTTTCCTCCACGCGGTGGGTACGATATATTCCTGCATTATTGACCAGCACGTCCAGCCCGCCGAAACGGGCGACAGTGGCCGCTATTGCCTGCTGCCAATTTTCTTCGCTGGTGACGTCTAAATGGACGAAGAGGCATTCCGCGCCCGATTCGTTAATTTCGGCCTCGGTCTTCCGCCCTTCTTCATCGAGCACGTCACCAATGACCACCTTGGCGCCTTCTTGGCCAAACAGCTTTGCCTGAGCGCCTCCGATACCCCGGGCGCCGCCGCTGATGAATGCCACTTTGTTCTCTAATCGCATCTTCTCGGTCCTTTGTGTAGATATGCCGTCGATTGTATTACCTGCGTGGGGGAAGTCAAGATGACCGTCAACAACGTCGCGGTCTTTCGGTTCCCACGGTTGGGTGGTGAGCGAGCTGGCCCATACGGAGCCGGCGGGGCGGGAATAGACCCTTCGACAAGCTACGCATGAGCCGTGAAGTTGGGGTTCAGCATCGTTGCGGCTGACCGCGGCGCAGGCAGATACGCGCCGCTGTCAGCAGGCAGGGCCTTTTCATTCTTCCGTCATTCCGCCATTCCCGTCATTTCCGGGGATGACGGGAACCATGCGAGCCAACCCAGAAAATGAAAAGGCCCTGTTTCAGCAGAGGTCTGGTTTGACCCTCGCCACGGACCGGCGATAGAATGACAGGAGTTGACCTTGGCGTGTGGACTTGACGCTGCCGTTGCACACGCCGCCGGTTTAAATGACCTTTTCCCTCGTAAATCGAAATCAACATTCCCCCTCCTCGCGCCCGGGCCGGGGCTGGGCCCACTTGCGAGGGTGGGCAACTGCTCCCGCGCTTCTCTTGTTGTTTCTCGCTGTGTGTGGCGATGGCCGCGCGAGCGCTCCGGACTTCCAATTGACCCAGTTCGACGGCAACCAGTTCCAGCTGTCCGAACAGAAAAGCCAAGGCCTGACCGTGATCAACTTTTGGTATCCCTCCTGTCCTCCCTGCCGGGCGGAAATGCCGGCGTTTCAACGCGCTTGGCAGCAGTTGCAAGCCGAGGGTGCGGATGTACAATTCCTGGGGATCTTCGTACCCAGGGGTTTCGACAGCGAGCAGGACGCCCGGGACTTTGTCGAGGAATTCGGGCTGACCTTCAGATTCGCCACCGACCGGCACGCTCGAATAACTCAGGCGTTTCAGGTGGAGGAGTTTCCCACCACTTTTTTCGTGGACCAGGAGGGTTATATCTTTCGAAGTCATATCAGCGCCCTCGATGAAGGCGAGATTATCAGCACCGTCCGCGAGATGGACCAGAGCTAGGCGGAAACGGCCTCGGCCCTCCGGGTCCGCCTCGCAGTCTATTCCCCCGCCATGAATGTCTTGGATTGGATTCTGCTGGCGATTCGTTGGGCCCACGGTCTCGCCGCAATAGCCTGGGTAGGGGGAGGGATTTTTTATCTGATGGTCTGGCGGCCGAGCGCCGGACGACTTCCTGTCCTTCATGAAGCCGGCCGAGCCATGGGCGCCGAGTTTCGCGGTCTCATAACCACCGCCATTAGCGTCCTGCTTCTTACCGGGGTGATGCTGTCGGTGGCGCGGCTCACCGAGGACACCATAACGGTTGCCTACGTGGCGGTTTTGGCCGTCAAGATTCTCTTAGCGGCGTATATGTTCTACATCGTGCGGTTCCTACGCCGGCGGAGCTATCCTGAGGACCTTCCCGCTACAACCGGCCGCTGGGGGAAATTCCGCGCCGCGACCACTGGGACCACGGGCGTCTTG
Organism: Dehalococcoidia bacterium; assembly: GCA_965224325.1. GTDB lineage: Bacteria > Chloroflexota > Dehalococcoidia > Lucifugimonadales > UBA3495 > CBDCMJ01. The sequence continues at coordinate 393,092 of CBDCYT010000007.1, read as the reverse complement.
GTAATCGGGCTGGTGGTCTTCGGCTTGTCCGACGTCCTAACCTTATTGTTCGAAGGCGGACTGCGGAAGTAAGCCGGAGCCGCGGCTAAATCTCAATCAGGCTAAGTCCTTAACCCCGTCAAGACGCAGCGGGTGGAGCGGGGGGAAAGGGGCGCTTTACGACGGCGGTTGGCCCACTGCCTAACGGGAGAGGAAGAACCTTGAAAAAAGACCTTATGGAAATCCTAGCTTGTCCGGTCTGCAAAGGCGAGTTGGAACTGACCGTTGCAACGGAGGAGGGCGATGAGGTGATTACCGGAGCGCTGTTGTGCCATCAGTGCCCGGAGACTTACCCCATCGACGACGCCATTCCCAACCTGCTGCCCCCGGCGATGCGTGGCTGATGAGATTGTCCGCTTAACCGGGGATGTCTCAGACGTCTCCACTCACCATTTGAGGGACGCAACCTGACGGGTGACTATTATCAACCGCCTAAACCAGTATTGAATGCGGCTCAATAACCCGTCATTCCCACGCTTCCGTCATTCCCGCGAAGCTTGTCCCCGACCCCGATCGGGGAGCGGGAATCCAGAAGGCTAGGATGCTGGAGGACTCAGCTTTATGAGACAAGCGCTTAACCGGGGTGTCCTAAGGGGCGTCGCCCACCAATACCTGGACTACCAGCGGGGCAAGCTCCTCAGCCCGCTGGCGCAACTGCTCCCGGCTCAGGTTCTCTATAGGATGTTGGGTATAAATGGTGGGATAATCGGGGGCTCCCCACATTTTGGCCATTCCCTCTGAAGTGGGGATGAACCGGTCGGTGCAAATGGTGGCCGAAGGTATGCCGGCGTTCTCGACGTGAATCCCGTCGTGCACACTGCACGCGCTGCAAGAGCCTCAATCGCCCACTGCCACAATTACCGAATCGCAGCTTTCTGCTAGCTCCCGGATAACCGCGGGGTCAGCCGGTTTAGAAGCGCTGGGCTTGCGGTGCCATTTCACGTCCGAAATTTCGTACCGGGTGCGGAGCACCTCCACCAACTGCTCTAATAGAACGTCGGCGTTCCGCTTGCTGTCGTCGATTATGCCCACCCGGGCGCCGGCCAAGGTGGGCAAACGAGGCGCACCGTCGAAGGGCGCCACGATAGCCTGAGTGGTGGGGTTGACTAACTCGTGCTCATTGTTTGGAGCCATTGTCATCGCCTCCGGCCTGACTGTGATCGGATGGGATTGGGAGTGAGGCCCGAAAATACATCTCCGCGCGTCTGAAAACGACGGACCTGGGACCATATTGCAGTCTTTGAGACACCCTGCGCTTTTTCACTGAGCATCGCAGAGAATCAACCCTGAGCAGGTTTCACTTCTTTGGTTACGGCGGTGGAAGCTACTTTGGGACCCCAGCTAGGAATAACCGAGGACATGTTGGCCTCCTCTCCACCGGCGAATAGCAGCAGTATGTCTTGTGCCTCGGGAATCAGGGGCAGCAGTAGCACCTCGTCGCCCTCGTCCAACGGGCCGCTCAGCACCCGCGCCCTCTTGAGGTCGGCAACGGAGCGCCGGACATTAGCGTACAAATAGTCCCGGACCCGTTCCTTGGTCCAATCCTGCCAGAGGCGCGAGTCCCCGGCAATGGTGACTACAATTTGGCCCTGGCGAACGCCGGCGCTTGACTCGGCTACGGAGCCGGAGGTGGACATGCTGGTGCCAAGGGTCGAACTCGTGTCGGCGATGGCGTAGAGTATAGCTTCCGGTTCGCCTATAGCCCGGACCTGTCTGGGACTCTCTCCGGCGAATACGGTCACGGCGCTCTGCTCGGGAGAGAAGCCTCGCTCGACGTGCAGGGGCGTCCAGTGGGTCTCCGTCTCCGCCTCGGCGATGCAGTAGGTGTATTTCCCGGGATGGCCTATGACGCTGCGGTCGAAGAGTCCCGGGATAGCGGCGCAGGCGTTCATCAAAACTAGACGAATAGCCCGGCCTATAGTCGCGTTGGCCCGGTTACCCGGTCCGAACAGATTGTTGCGGGAGTTAATGCCCAAGCGCTGAGTTTCGGGGCCGTTGACCACCATCAGAATTCCGGCGCCGCCCATGCTGGAGGATGGACCCACCAGGTTGAAGACCGGGTCCAGCATAGCCTCCACTCCAGCCAAAACCACTGGAAGGTATTCAGGCAAGCAGCCGGCCATCACCGCGTTGGCGGCCACCGTGGCCACCGTGATCTCTCGCCGGCGCTCCGGTATCTCACCAATCACCGCGTCTATGGGCCGGCCCGCATGCTCCAAGAACTGGTTGACCCGGTCCACGGTGGGAGGGGCCACCGGGAGACCGTCGGTCCAGCCCAACTCATAGCAACGCTCAATGGCTTCCAGGGCAGTATCCCATCGGACGGTGGTTGTCTCGCCCAAGTCGGTCAAAGCCAAACGCCTTCTAGCCCTAGAGTTTCCCCGGCATTCCCATGTCGCCCTATTGCCAAAGAAGACTTAGGATGCAGCTTAGGGATATATTGGCAGCCCGCTACCGCTGGCGCGCGTACTTGGAGACGCTCCTCAGCTCCCTGGGGGGGTCCATGTGACGGCCGCGTATGGTATAGGACACCTCGGCAACGTAGACGTCGCCTTTCGAATCCACCGCTATGCCGTGGGGAGCGATGAATTGCCCGGCCCCTTCCCCTTCTTCCGCGGCGCCAAAAATGCCGACGCGGTTGCCGTCGAGGTCGTAGATAGTCACCCGGTGGCCCAAGCCGGGGGCGTCATCAACGCCACCCATGCCGTTTAACTCCCCCACGTAGATGTGGTCTTGCCACAGGACCATGGAGTCCGGGCGGTGGATGTTGTTCCACATGGTGATGAAATTGCCCTGGGGATCGAAGATTTGGATCCGGTGGCATTCCCGGTCCACCACATAGACCCGGTCGTTAGCATCGACCGCTATATTATGAGGGCGTATGAATTGGCCAGCGTCTATGCCTGGGCTGCCCCAAGAAAACTTATATTCTCCGGACCCGGAGTAAACGTGGACTCGGGAGTTGCCGTAGCCGTCAGAGACGTACAGGTCCCCGTTGCTGGGCATGATCGCAGCTGAGGTAGGGCGGTTGAAGGGTTGGCCGCCCCACTTGGGAGCGGGGTTGTTGCGCTCTCCAATCTCCAACAGCTTCTCCCCTGTGGAGCTGAATTTCTGAATCGTATGTATGCCATCGTCGACCGCCAGCACCGAGTCGTCATGGGCTATGTATAACCCGTGGGTGCGGTCGCTGAACAAGCCTTCTCCGAAAGAACGAACGAAGTTGCCTTCTTGATCGAAGACAATGATGGGGTTTTCTCCACGGGTCAGGATGTATACGTTGTCGCTGGAATCGACAGCAACCCCGGGGCTCTCTTGGAAGCTCATGCCACTGGGCAATTTTGCCCAGTCCTCAACGAAGTTGTAGCGAAAGTCGCCGCTGCCAAAGGTCTCGGCCATTTGTCCCCCCTGTCAATGTGTCTTGATTTGAAGCCTGACCCTATCACGTTCCGGCGGAGATCACGCCCACCCGGCGAACCGCCCGGAGTGAGGGTATCTTAAAATCTCCCAAATACAGTGTCAATGGGACGGGTTCATCGGCCAACGGCCGGCTAACGGCGCTCGAACACCGCGGCTACGCCCTGACCTCCTCCCACGCACATGGTCTCCAACCCAAACTGGACCCCGCGGCGCTCCATCTCGTGAAGCAAGGTGGTTAGGATGCGGGCGCCGGTGGCGGCGATGGGGTGGCCTAGCGAGATACCGGAGCCGTTGACGTTAAGCTTATCTTCGTTGGGGAGCTTCCACTCGCGCAGCACGGCCAGGACCTGGGCGGCGAAAGCCTCGTTTAGCTCAATGAGGTCCATGTCCTCCAAGCTCAAGTCAACTTTGCCCATGACCTTGGCTACGGCGGACACCGGACCGATGCCCATGTAGGCGGGGTGACAGCCGGTAACCGCCCAACCCCGCAGGAAGCCCATGGGTTCGAGTCCCAGTTCATCCAGCTTATCTGCCGCCACGACGAGGCACACCGAAGCAGCGTCGTTCTGGCTGCTGGCATTGCCCGCTGTTACGGTGCCGTTATTCATCACCGGCCGAAGGCGCCCCAGGGCTTCCACAGAGGTGTCTCCACGCGGGCCTTCGTCTTTATCGAAGGGCGCCGGGTCACCTCGCCGTTGGGGGACGGGTACGGCCGCAACCTCTTTGCTGAACAGCCCTTGCTCGGCGGCGGCCACGGCTCGCTGGTGGCTGCGCAGAGCGTATTCGTCCTGCTCCTCCCGGGAAACTTCGTACTGCCTGGCCAGGTTTTCCGCCGTCTCGATCATGCCGGAAATGACGCCGAAGCGTTCTTCAGGAGAGATGGTCTCCCTGGCTCGGGCCAGACGGTCGTGAAGGGTCATCGAGCCGAAGCGGCTACCCCAACGTGATTCATTGACATAATGTTCCGCGTTGCTCATGCTCTCGACGCCTCCCGCTATCACAACGTCGGCGTTGTCGGTTTGTACCAGCATGGCTGCGTTGAGAATGGCCTGCAAACCCGAGGAGCAACGGCGGTCTAGTTGATAACCGGGCACCTCGATGGGAAGACCGGCTTTCAGGGAAGCCAAACGCCCAATGGCCGGATTTTCCCCGCTGGGATAACCGTGGCCCAAGATGACGTCGTCCACCTTTTCTGGAGCCAGTCCGCTGCGGTTGAGGGCCTCCTGGATCACAACGCTGCCCAGCTCCGCCGCAGACACCTCTCGCAGGCCGCCGCCGAAGGCCCCCACGGCGGTCCGCACCGGTGAAACAATCGCAACTTCTCGCATCCCTGCCTCCTCTTTACCCAAGGGTAGCTTCAGATAGAGCTTTTTCCTGGCTCATACCAGCCGCTATGATAACGCCTGGGTTGAGATGTGTCGATTGCCGCACCGGCAAGGTTCGCGAGACGCCGGCGTATCCTGTGTTCCGAGGCTATCTCAGAAGTCTCCACTCACGATTTTGGGCGGACTCAACCTCACGGGTTACTATTATTGACCGCTATAAACCGCCTATATTAACCGCCTAAACCAGTATTGAATGCGTCTCAATAACCCGTCATTGCCATGAAAATAGCCGTTTTCATATCCATACGCGGCCCAGAGGGCCATCCGCAATTCCCGCGAAGCTTGTCCTCGACCCCGATGGGGGAGCGGGAATCCGGACTCAATAACCCGTCATTCCCGCGAAGCTTATCCTCGACCCCGATGGGGGAGCGGGCTTCCAGACTCAATAACCCGTCATTCCCGCGAAGCTTGTCCTCGACCCCGATGGGGGAGCGGGCTTCCAGACTCAATAACCCGTCATTCCCGCGAAGCTTGTCCCCGACCCCGATGGGGGAGCGGGATTCCAGACTCAATAACCCGTCATTCCCGCGAAGCTTGTCCCCGACCCCGATGGGGGAGCAGGAATCAAGACTCAATAACGCGTCATTCCCGCGAAGCTTGTCCTCGACCCCGATGGGGGAGCGGGATTCCAGACTCAATAACCCGTCGTTCCCGCGAAAGCGGGAATCCACAAAGGTAGCATGCCGGAGGACTCAGCTTTATGAGACAAGCTCTTCCCGGAAGTCTTGTACGGGTGAGGATAGGGACCAATGGGGCCACTGCGACGAAGCGTCGAGGTGGAACAGAGCGCAGTAGGGCCCCTCGCTGCAGCGACCCGGCTGGAAACGGTAACGACTGCCAAATGAGTCAGTTTCAGCTATAGCCACCATGTTGCGCTGGGGTCAACATCGTAGCGTCAAGAGGCCATGCAATCAGTCCAGTCCGCACCTTTGATTCCACCGCGAGTCGAGCCTCCGCCTATTTCGATGCTTGAGGTCTCGGGCCTTGGCAGGCTCTTTGTGGCAACTTACAATACTTCCGGCTAACCAAGACTGGCTAAATCTAAGGGGGTTTGTATGACTACACTGGACGAGCGGGCCAAGAGGGGTGCTGAGATCCTCGCCAGGTTAGGGGCAGCGCCGCCCGGCGGCGGCTCGACAGTCGCCGGCTCGCGGAAGGTGGCGCCCGATATACACCGCATCATTGACGAGGCGCTATTTGGGTCCATATGGCAGCGGCCCGGACTTAAGATCGAACACCGTGAAATGATCGTTCTCTCGGCGCTTACCGTGCTGCAAAGGGAAAACCAGCTGCGGCGCCACGTTGCCATTGCCATCAATCTCGGGCTTGCGTCGCAGCAGGTCATCGAGGTCATGATTCATGCTGCGTTCTACAGCGGGGTGCCAGCGGCGTTCACCTCCATGGGGGTGGCCCATGAGGTGTTTGAAGCCAACGGTATCCCCTTTACACCGCAGTTGGTGTTCGACCCCAATGAGACCCCCGACGACCTTTATCAACGGGGAGTGGAGCGCCGCGAAGAGCTCATGGGGCCATCTTCCGGAAGCGGCACGCCGGGACCGGTCACCCAGGCGGAAGTGGAATTCAACCGGCTGACCACGGAATATTATTGGGGGGCGGTTTGGACCCGGCCTGGTTTGGACCTGACAAGCCGGTCAATCTGCACCATGGCCGCTCTTACCGTATTGGGACGGGAAGGCCCGCTGCGCAGCCACATCAACGGCGCGTTGAACATTGGGCTCACCCAAGAGGAAATCATCGAGGTGTTTATCCAGACCACGTTCTATGGCGGCTTGCCCTTCACCAGAGCAGCTATAGACCTGGCCAACGAAATCTTCCGTTCTTCAAGATAACGGGTAGTTGAGACATATACGAGACCGGTGACCCATGGATAAATAACGGGTAGTTGAGACGTATACGAGACCGGTGACCCATGGGCGTGGCGGCGTTGGTCTGGAGCCGCGGCGCGGCCAGGCAATTCCGGGGCCCGAGGCCAGTTATCCTGATGCCAGTTATCCTCCAGTTATCCTATTGAAGCCTTGAGTCCTGTCTATACGTGAAATACAGTGAATCCCAGGCGAGGGAAGCGTATGGGGGGATTCGGGGCCTCGCCGTCATCCACCCCCGGCGCTGGGCCCACAGTCACGGCGAGATTGGCCCACCATCCTTTCCCCCTACTCCAGGTTCTGGTTAGAGCGGGCCAATATGTGTTCCGGCGTGCGGACGACGTTCCGCATAACGTCTCGGACGTTTGTGATGCCCGCCAGGCCCTCCCGGCCGCCGCCTTGGGCGGCATCCGACTCCCGGAATGGCTGTTCAGAGACCCGGAGGGAGAGCGAACCGGCGTCAGTCAATCAGGACCTCAAGTGGTCTCGGGCCGATCTCGGCGTAATGCCCGCCACTGAAGTATGGGACCGGTCTCCCTCGGGGACGTCCGGACTCGCCGCTGAAAATAGATCGCAGGGCGTCGGATTGCGGCCCTGTCTCTCCGCAACACGGCCGGTTCTCAACATAGACGAGCTCTTATCCGAACAAATCTGGGGCTATCGGCGGCTGTGCGGGACCGCGATCTTGATGTCAAAACGGTGCATACCGGTTACAATGTGTTTGGCCCAACACTAGACCTCCAACCTGGAAGGATTCCTGGGCGGCCTCGGCAATCCAACAGATTCGACAGGATTGAATTGAAAGACGTACGCATAATCCCTTGGTCTCATTCGGGCAGGGTATCGTCTTGAGGAGATATTCATCGATCGGGCGGCCCTTGGTCAACTGGTACACCGGCACTGTGCTGTTGGTGCTCCTGGGTATTCTTATCGGCAGCCTGGTCTTCTTCTTCGCAGGGCCCGGCAGGCCCAAGATTGGCGTTATCGACATCCCCTTCACCGTCATCAACGACGACTCGTCTTTCGTGATCAGCGCCTTCCTTGATTACGCCCGCTACAACGACTCCATCAAGGCAGTGGTTATCCGGCTAAACAGCCCCGGCGGAGGCGCAGCCGCCTCGGAGCAGCTCTACTACCAGACCCGCAAGCTCCGTGAGAAGAAGCCTGTGGTCGTCGTGATGACCGACATCGTGGCCAGCGGCGGTTACATGATGTCCATGGGGGCAAGCTATACTTATGCCAAACCCAGTTCCCTGGTCGGCAGCGTGGGCGTGATTATGACTTTCCCCGGCGAATTCATTCCCAGCCCTCCGGGGGAGCAGGTCATGCCAACGGGACCGTTCAAACTGAGTGGCGGCGGGCGCCGTCACTTCGTCAGCCTTACCGACCAGCTCAAGCAGTCCTTCGCCCACATCGTTATAAGCGAGCGGGGCAGCAAGTTGAAATTATCCAGAAATGAACTGTTGGAGGCCAAGATTTACAGCGGCGTCGAGAGCGCCAACTCAGGCTTGGTCGACGCCTTGGGTGTAGCCGGCGACGCTATGGAGAAGGCGGCCCAGTTGGCCGGCGTCTCTAACTACGGGCTGGTTGACGTGAACACCGAGGTCTTCCGCGCTTTCAGCCAGCAGGTAAAGCGCATCGTCGAACCTCTGCTGAGCGACTCCGACGGCGCAGCATCGTCAGCGATGATGGGCCTCATCCGCGAGGCCCAAGGGCCGGACCAGTCCACCGGAGAAGCCGGAGACAGGCCCCAGGTAGAGATCCTGCGGCGCTACCTGCTCTCTTCCGGGATGGGCGTAGAGCAAGAGCAGGCCTTACCCGGCTTCCCATTAACAGTAAACGGCCCAAACTTCTATTACCTCTACGTGGGGCAGTCTCAGTAATATGTGGCGTCTGATTCTGGTGCCGGTGCTGGCCGCCGCCTTCTTTTCGGCCGCCTACTTCTACTTCTACTCCGGGAGTGGCTATTCCGCGCCACCCAACCCAGAGTTGCCGGTGGCCCGCCTGATCGCGCCGGTTTCCACGGTCACTCCCTTCGAAGACAGTCCCGTCACGAGCCGGGGGACCCTGTTGGTTGACGGCCTCCACGGCAACGCTTTCTCCAAGGCGGAGATCTCAGCTTTCCTTTCCATGATCAGAGACCGGGGATACGACGTGGAGTTGCTGGCCGAGCCGGGCCCCTTGGGCGAGTTTGAAGGGAGCTATCCCTCTTCAAGGAGCGCTCTCGCCTTACCCTTCTCGGGTCTGGAGCGCTTCTCGCTTCTGGAGGAAAAGTTGCGGGGAGCGGACAGCCTGCTGGTGGTCATTCCCGGGCGCCCGTACACCCCCGACGAGGTTGATCTGGTCGAGGATTTCGTGCTGCGCAGGGGGGGCAAGGTGATGATGATCGGCGACACCACTCGGCCTCATCAGGCCAACACCCTGGCCGGCCGCTTCGGCATCGCCTTCCAACCGGACTACCTGTTCAACACGGTGGAATACGATCTAAACTTTCAGAACATAATAGTCCGGGACTTCCTGCCCCACGAGACTACCCGGGGCGTGGGGCAGATTGCGCTCTACCCCACATTTCCCATATGGCTGAATATCCCTCTGAGTAAATCGTCGGCATTCTTTAAACCATTGTCCATTTGTGAGACGTTGGCCGTCGGTATGGCTATAATTACCCCATAGCCTGGCGAGTTTTATATAGGTAGCGTAAGCATCCTGGAGGCACCCCATGGGTGACGGCGAAAAGGCCCCTCTCCGGCTCCAATTCAACCCCAAAATCCGCCTGGAATTCCACGGCTCAACCATCACCTCAGACGCTGGTCTTCTTGCTTTTCGAGAGTTTGATGATGCCTTGGGCCTTACCGAAATCGCTGAGGACTACCTCCAGGACCGCCGCACTGGTCGCAATATCCTCCACCACCTGGTTCCTCTGCTGCGCCAGTCTATCTTCAGTCGCCTGGCTGGCTACGACGACACCAACGATGCCGACCGTTTAGCCTACGACCCCGCCATGCGAGTAGTCGTGGGATGGCAGGGCTCGGAACGCAAGGCTGCCAGCACCAGCGAGATGGGGCGGTTTGAGACGGAGACCTTGACCGAGGAGAAGAACCTGAAGGGGCTGGCCCGGATGAATTCCCAATGGGTGGAGGGTGCCATGGTTCATACTCCACACCGGCGAGTGATCCTGGATATGGACAGTTCCGAGAGTCCAGTGCACGGCCAGCAGGAGGGAGCAGCCTACAACGGCCACTTCGAGTGTGTCTGTTATCACCCTCTCTTTCTGTTCAACCAGTTCGGGGATTGTGAAGCAGCGAAGCTACGGTCAGGCAACGTCCACAGTGCCGATGATTGGCAAGAAGTCCTCGATCCGGTGGTGGAGCGTTACTTGATAGCAGCAGTCAGGCTGCTGTTTCGTGCTGACGCCGCCTTTGCCAAGCCGGAGATATACGAATACCTGGAAGCGAGAAGCATCGGCTATGCCATCAGGCTGCGGTCCAATCAGGTGTTGCAGCGGGAGATAGCGCACTTGCTGGTACGGCCTACGGAGTGGCCTTCCCCGAAGCCCATCGTCTCCTATCATGACTTCGTCTACCAGGCCCAGAGTTGGAATGTATCCCGAAGAATGGTGGCCAAGGTGGAGTGGCACCAGGGAGAACTGTTTCCCAGAGTGGGCTTCATAGTCACCAATCTGACCTATCCAACTATAGGGATAGTCCGCTTTTACAATGGCCGGGGCACGGCGGAGCAATGGATCAAAGAAGGCAAGTACGCCCTGAACTGGACCAGGTTGTCCTGCCACAAGTTCGTGGCCAACCAGGTGAGGCTGGGACTGTTCGTAATGGCTTACAACCTGGGCAACTTCTTGAGAAGGCTGGCCGTGCCGGAGGAGATGAAACAGTGGTCGCTGACTAGCCTTCAAACCAGGATGATCAAGACTGGAGGGCGGTTGGTGCGCCATGCCAGAAGGCTGGTGTTTCAGCTTGCTGAGGTGCTCGTGAACCGGGAAATGCTAGGCGGGATACTGGAACGGATTGGCCGGCTTAGGCTGGCTCCTGGCTAGTCCACTTTAGGAGCGTCGGGATTGATTACGGGTACCGGGTCGTACAGGGCAAAAGGGCTTCCCAAGGAAGAGACTTGGTCGTAGACAAGCGGTTTGGAGATTTTACGCTTGGCAGGACGGTGGTTGGTCCATGAAAGGAGGAATTTGAGCGAATCAGGACGCATTTGACGCCCTTGGAATGCGAGATTATAGTTGGCAGCATCCCTGCGGGAGCTATATCCAGGAAAGGTGGTTCGATCTGGGGAATGTCGGTCTACTCCACAAGCTCCATCAAGGGGCCCGCTCCAGGACCGGCGGTGGCCGACGGAAATACCCGTTCCTCCACGTCAGAAGGGCCGGGGCCTTTCTATCCGTTGGCGATAGCCGGAGAGGGCCGAGTTTTGGCCCTTGGCGACTTCACCTTCATGATCCCGCCCAGGAACTCGGTTTTGGACAACAACCGGCTCCTGGCCAACATCGCCTCTTTTCTGACCATGTCCAAGAGAGCGTTCGTTCTGTCGGACTTCCCTCACTTCTTCAGAGACGACGTGGAGATACTTCTGGGCCGTCCCTCTCTGCTTGGTCTGGGGTCCAGCATTGGAGACACCCTCTCAGCCTCCCAGGTGGCCTCGAACGCTGCGGCCGCCGAAGACATCAACAGGGACACGGTGTTCCTGGGACTATACGAGGATGCCGATCAAGTAGCCCAATACCTGCAGCTCGCCGGTGTCCAACTGGACGGGAGCCTGCGCACCCCTTTCACGGCGGACATCGACCCGGCTGGCACCGGGACAGTCCTGCTGCACACCGGCCCGGACCGCCGGGTACTGGTGGTCCTCGCGGACTCTCCGTCCGCCCTTGCCCAGCTGGTCTCTCTTCTCCAATCCGGGGAGTTCCGTGATGGCCTGGTAGATGATTTCATTGGAGTGTACCGTTTCGAATGACAATGACCAAGCGGCTTATTCGCTGGCTGGCCCCGGGCCTCTTACTGCTCTTGGCCCTATCCTGCGGGGCGCAACAACCGGCGGCTCCATTTCAGCCACCGGAAGCCACCTCCCCGCCGGACATCTCGGCCACCGTCACTGCAAGGGACCGGGCGCTGCCGCAAGGCGGACCCCTGCCAACGGCCGTGCCTCCTCAGGCGATTCAGGCAGCCCAGGACTTCGCGGCAGCCCAGGACGCCCTCTCCACGGATTGGGACCAGGTGCACCGCGACCTGGCCGGTTGGCGGCTAGGCCTCACCTCCTGCCACGAAAGTTCAGTGTCCGTTGCATTGATAGGCTTCTCCGGCGAATTCAAAGGGATTTCTCAGACCGCCCGCGACCTCTCCCGCCATCCCACGGTCAGGTCCATGTCCGACCAACTAATCGAGGCCGCCCAAAGGGAGGAGTCGGCCCTGCGCCGCCTGCGGGACTCCTGGCAGGCTGGCCAGTCCGGGCCGTCACCGGAACTCATCCCACAACCGGAGGCCGGGCCCTCTTTTTCCGGCGGCGGAGGGGCGAGACCGGACCTGGGGCCCGCAAACGCGAAGGCGGACAAGGAACCGGGGAACCGGGGCACTACGTCGGAGCCCCTAGCTGGGTACGAAGACGCGGCCCTGGCGCGATACGAGGCCCTAGACCTGCGGAAAAGGGTGGCCGACCAGCTGAACGATCTAACGGATAGGACAAGCGTCAGCGCCCAAAGCCAGGTGGAAATCTTCCTGTCCGCGATCGACTCTCTGAGCGCCCAATGGGACCGGTTCCACGACGACTACGAATCTTTCCGAGTCGCCCAACCCGGTCTCGCCCCCTCCAGGACTCTCAACCGGCTGAACGCGCTAGTGGAGCAGCACCGGCAGTTAGTGTTGGAGACCCGAACCCTTCCCACCAACCCGGCTACCCAACAGGTCTCGGAAATCCTCGCTGTCGCGGTCCAGAAGGAGGACTCTGGACTACGCCGTCTGCGCAACTCCTATCAACAGCTTCAAGATGGCGCTAACGGCGGAGCTTCCTCCTCGTCCCGATCTACTGCCGGATCTCTTTCCACAGTGAGTATGGGGCAGGAGAACGGTGTGAACCGAGGGACGGTGGAGGAAGGGCCTACACCCGCCCCGCCCCCGGTCGATTTAACTCCGAAGGGTCAGTCGAACATTGGGTCTGGCGGTCTTGGCATCTTCGACGCCTTCGAGGAGCAGCTGGGCCGGACCGGCGAGACCCGCCGTCAGGCCAGTTTGGAGTTGGACCAAGCGGTGTCTGAGGCGTCGGCGGCCAACCAGGCCGTCGTTGCCGATTTCACCGCAGGCTACGACGGCCTGCTGGAACAGTGGCGCAGCTTCCACCGGGACTACGACGCTTGGCTGGCCACCGAGGGAGGCTGCGATCGCGCCGCCGTCACGGCAACCCTGGGGGATTTCGCCCTCAGAATGGGAGAAATTGCCTACTTAGCCCGGCAGTTGCCGCAGGCAACGTCGCTGAGGCCTCTGGGAGAGCTGACGGTGGAAGCTGCCCAGCGGGAAGAAGAAGCCCTGAAACAGCTGCGGGGGAACTGGCGTCCCTTCGCCACGTCGGTCTACGAGGGCTTGGACCAGGAACTTAACGCCTCCGGGAAGCTGAGGCGGCAAGTGGACCTGGGCATCCAGGAACTATTGGAGCGCTACGGCATACCCGAGGCCTAAACGCCAGTCGCGGGGCTGTTTGACCGGTGCGGGCCAAGCCGGTTTATTCGGGTAGGTGGTCCCGTTTACTTGTGGGGTATGGTGAGTCTAGTGCGGGTAATTACCAATATCAGCGCATATCAAACGCAACTGGCCTAAACTCTGGAAACGCGGTCGGCATACGCTCTGGCGCCGGTGCGGTCCTTCACTAGGCTCTTCGCCGTACACTCTCGGAAGCCAAGGCCCCCGTAAGACGATTTGTACACATAGTCCTCTAAGGCACACCTCGCTTCTTCGTTCGCGGCACAACTCCAATATCCGTTCTTCTGCTTCCATAAGGCCGAGTCGAACCATTTAGGCGCTTTCTCTCGCGCGATTTCCATGAGGTGTGCACGCTCGACCAAGTACCAGTTGCCAGTTCCGTCAAGCAGGAAGCACATATACAAGTCTTTGTGGTCCAGGTACTTCTCGTTGATGACTAGGCAACTCTTCAGTTGGACCTCGAGCGTCTTCTCCGTGTTCTCGTGGTGAGCCAGGAACTCGGCGCCCTTCCAGTGGTCGGCCAGCCTGCTGCAGTCGAAGCCGTACTCAGCCAGCACCGCCGCCGCTTTGTGAAAGTTGTAGGTCTCGACCTGCTTCGAGTTGATTCCTGTGCCATTTTCGTAGCTGATGTGCTCGAATCTCATGGCTCCCCCATGCAACTAACGACGCAACTATCCATGCAACTTTAGAAGAACGCGCTGATTCTGGATTATGACCTCACACTCCCAAGCCAGCATATCGGCACAGTGATGGATGGCGTCAAAGCTCCGTTTCGCGCTTTCATGTCGTCACTTTGCATGTCGTCACTTTGGTGGACGTACGCTATCAAGAGCGGCCACCAGCCACAAGTACAAGGAACTTCTCAGGTCATTATCTGCTTAGGTTAAGGTACGGTCATACGGACTTCGTCGCCGATAGCACTGATCGTAAGCGGAAAGTGTTCAGGTATTGATTTATCTGATGATAAGACTTATGGTATCCCAAACCTGCGCCTAATCAACTACATCAAGTACCCAGAGGAGGAATGCGCCATGCCGTCAAAATTGTTGTTACCGCCACGCGCGCCCAGGTTGCCCCTTCCCCTTCAGCGGCGCAGCACCGACGAATATACGCCCTTGCCGCACCATCCGCTGAATCTCCCAGTGGTGCGGAAGCTGCGAGCACAAGGGCCTGAACAGGCCGCCAGGCTGAGCATGTCCCTAGGTGATTACTGGACCAGCCGGCAAGGCACCGCCGCGGCTTTACTGGCGCTGGACGAGGCTTGGGGAGGAGGCTACTACAACGTCCCGCCCGAGAGCGCACTGGACCGGGGGGCGGCCGAGGGCGGCCTTGGAGGCGATCAGTTAGTAATCGATGCCCAGACGCACTACACCGGCGACCGGGTCCGAGACCAGATTGCTAGAGAATTAATGCCGGCCCTATTGGCGTCGGGTGAGTTTGTTGCGGGAGACCTATATAAGGATCTGGGCAAACTCGCGCAAATCCAAGCTGACGCTTTTTACTCTTTCGCCGAGTACCTGCGCTGCGTATACGCGGAAAGCGAAACCGCGGTAGCGGTCCTCACCTCTGCGCCCATGGCCGACGGGAAGGCCAGAGCTAACTTCCTTGACAATCCCGAGCTCATCGCCACCCGGGAACTCATCGAGAGGCTTGGCGGCTCCGGCCGTCTCATCAACCATATCGTCGTCACTCCCAACGTTCCTGGTGATATCGAAATGATGGACCAATGGAGCGGCTGGTGCCGGCCGGCCGGCTGGAAAGTCTATACTATGTTCGGGGCCGAAGGCGATGGATTTTTTAAGTCGGAGGCTCGGGCCTGGCGGCTTGACGATGAGGAGAGCGGCGAGCCCTTCTTGAACCGGGCGATGGAGACAGGGGTCCAGATAGTGTGCGCCCACAAGGGACTGACCTTTGGGGAGGACAAAGGTTGGAACGGCCCATCCTCTCCCAGGGACGTTGGCCCGGCGGCAAAAGCCTTTCCCGACATCAATTTCCTCATCTATCACTCGGGCTACGAACCAAGGGGAGGGGCCATCTCCATGGGCAATGAACCGGGTAAGGAAGCCCAAGAGGAAGGCCCATATTCGGAGGAGACTTCCCAGCACGGCGTCAACCGGTTGATAAAGAGTCTTAAGGACGCCGGCATCGGGCCCAACTCCAACGTATACGCTGAAATGGGGAGCACTTGGTATCTGATAATGGCCCATCCCCGTGAGGCGGCCCACGTCATGGGCAAGCTTCTATCGGCGTTGGGCGAGGACAACATCCTTTGGGGCACCGATTCCGTCTGGTACGGATCGCCGCAGCCTCTGATCGATGCTTTCCGCGCCTTTCAGATACCGGAAGAGTATAGCCAACGCTATGGGTATCCCCAGCTAACGCCACAGGCCAAGGAGAAAATCCTAGGACTGAACGCGGCCCGGCTTTACGGGATAGACCCGGAGGAAACCAAGGCCATGACGCGGAAAGACGACATGGCCTGGTTGAAGGCGGCGCTGGAGGAATACAAGGCCAAAGGGAACCCAGTCGCAGCAGGCTGAGCAACAGGTTGAACAAATAGACGTCTTTGGCCCCCGTGGACTCGGCGGGAAGCCGGGAACGCCGCCCTCACTGGAAACGGGGCCGCCCGGGCGAAGATTCCTGGGCGCGGGCTAATCCGGTCGAGCCACGCGCCCGGGTATGAAGGGGGCCCCCCAGCGAGGACAGTATAGTGACCTACGCAGCGATAGCCGCCGTGTAGGCAAGCGGACGCCCGAGAGAGGGTAGCAAGGCGTTCGCAAGCGAGGTTCTTGGGCGGCGGCAGTCGAATTGCAACGCCGGCGCCACACCAACGTCATCGCGATCAAGCTCGTAGAGTCTCGGCAAAACCCGTGGCGTGGTGGCCAAGATCAGAGCCCTTTAGAAAAGCCCGTGCCCGCGGTGGCGTGAGGACCCATCAACACAGTCCAGCGGAGGAACGTGTCGCCGAAAGCCTCCCGGTGAAAAGCCTCCCGTGAAAGCCTCCCGTGAAAGCCTCCCGGTGAATGGGAAAGACCGCGGCTCTGGATGTGGAGTACAACCACATTCAGAGACAGTCCGCTCCGCTCCAAAGCGTCGGCCTAATGACATAATAACAACGGCCGGACCGGCGCCTGCTATAATATTCAAGCTAGTTGCCATAAACTCCTTCAACCGTTAGCCGCGCCGCCAAGCTGGCTGGCAACAGCGTGTTCAGCCATATTTCCTCTTGACAAGGACGTGTGGGGGAAAGTCAAAGTCCATTCCCCTCTTCCGGCGCAAAATCGTGGGGGTGTAGCTCAGCGGGAGAGCACCTGCTTTGCAAGCAGGGGGCCAGGGGTTCGATTCCCCTCACCTCCACCTAACCCCGGGCAACACCAGGACTGGATAGACGATGAAGTGCGAACCCCGACAAACGGCGCAAGGAGGATTCTGATGACCGTTATCGATGACCTGCTCGCCAATAACGCTCGCTATGCGGAAAAATTCGACAAGGGCGACTTGCCCCTGCCTCCGAGGCTCGGCCTCGTGGTCGTGGCGTGCATGGACGCCCGCCTCGACACGCACAGCTTGCTGGGGATCAGTGAAGGCGATGCTCACGTGATCCGGAACGCCGGCGGTGTGGTGACCGACGACGCGATCCGCTCACTGATGATCTCCCAACGCCTGCTGGGCACGACGTCGATCGTCCTCATCCACCACACAGACTGCGGCATGCTGACCTTCCGTGACGACGCAGTGAAGGACGCGATCACGGCCGACACGGGCCTGCGTCCGGCCTTCGCGCTGGAGGCGTTCCCCGATCTCGAGGACGACGTGCGGCAGTCGATGGCACGAATCCAGGCAAGCCCCTTCATCCCCAACAAGGATGACATGCGCGGCTTCGTCTACGACTGCGCGACGGGGAAGCTGAACGAGGTCACCTGAGCCTCTTTCCCCGCAGACGTTGGCTTTCGTTCCACCACGGCTGAGCGCGACCCGGCGGTTTGCGCCGGGCGCCCGCGCGCAGGGCGGTCGGGGGCGAATCCCCCCAGTCCACCATCCCAGGCACGCGGGTTTCTTCGGCTCCATCAAATGCTTCTCGAAGGTTCGAGTCCAAATTAACCTTGGTCTCAGTGGAAGTGCTCGACAAGCAGATTCCGAATGCCCAGGAGTAACTCGTCGATGATGGCTTGGACATCCTGCTCTTTGCCGTTGACACCCCGTCTTCTAGCTGCCGCAGGGCGCCGACAACCCGTTCACGTTTTAGAGATAGGACGCTGGACCGGTCTCAACGAGCATACCGTTTCGTAGACCCGGACCCGGTCTGCCGGGAAGGGGCTTCCGATGGGCTCGCCGATCGCGAGCGACGTGAAGATATTCGTCCCATCCATGAACTTCAGCCAGTCTTTAGAGTTCTACGAGGCAATGGGATGGAACATCAACTGGCGAGCTGACGACGACAGTCTCGCCGAGTTGGAGCTTGCGAACTGCCGTTGCTACCTCCAGAACTACTACAACGAAGCCTGGGCGAACAATTTCATGATGCACATCACCGTGGACGATGCACGGGCTTGGCGGGAATGACGGGTTATTGAGCCCCATTCAATGCCGGTTTAGGGGGTTAATGATAGCAACCCGTCAGGTTGCGTACGCCCAAAATCGTGAGTGGAGACTTCTGAGACGGGCTCTATGTGCGACGGTCCCATCCGTGTATCCACATATGCGGCCATCTACGTTACACCCTGTACCTCGTAGTTGCCTCCGTCTCCAAAAGGTCCACATTGTGCGGCCATTGCCTCGTTACGATGGCCGCATCACATGTCCCTGTGTGAAACCTTATGGCATTTCAGCCCAGACCAGAAAGGCGCAGGCCACCTAGTATTACAACGTCAGTTCAGGGAGGGATGTGGGGTGATGCCCGCATGGCGGCGCGGCGCTTAGCACGGGAGCGTCTGGCCCGTTCGTTACTGTCCTGCGTATCCTCCAGCCACCGCAGCAACTCTTCAGGTCCGAACCGTTCCCGGGGCAGCATCTCCCGCACCACCCGGTAGACCTGCGGCCTCGTGATCCGGGGCATCTTTTTCCCCCCAAGCCTGTTGCAGGCTCAGCAGAAAAGCTCCGCCCAGCAGGCACAGGGCCACGTGGTGATGCCAGCCAGCCCAGGTGCGTGTCTCGTACTCGTCCAGCCCCACGTCGCTTTTCTCCGTCTCGAACTCCGTTTCTATACGCCAACGGGATCCTCCCACGTATGCCAGGGTCTCCAACGGGGTATCCTCCGGAGCATTGGACAGATAGTAGCGGGGTTCGCTGCCGTCCAGATTCCGGCGGTAAATGGCCCAGTGGATTTCGCCGGGCTTACGCCTGCTGGTTGGACGCACCCTCTGGGCACTGAACAGGTAGCTGCGTGGTCCCTGGCTTCCCTCGGCCACCGTGATCTCACGCCACGCCTCCTCCGTGATGGCATCGGCCCGCTCCGCCATCGTCCGACGCTGCCCGCTGCGGAGCCTCGGCTTGCGGGGACGCCCGAATCCCTGATACTCCACATTGGTCCAGGCAGGCTCCGGCGGCCACACCGTAAAGCCGGACGGAACGTCCAGCACGCACCACATCCCCAAGGCCGCCAGGCCGTCGCGGAATGACGGCGACATCCCGAAGGCGCCGTCCGCCGCGACCCATCCAGCCTTCAGGTGGCCCCGCTCCTGTGCCCGCCCCACCATCTCCAAGCCCAACTCCGTCTTGGACCGGTAGCCCCGCCTATCCTCCGGCACACCCGCCGCCTCACACCGGTCTTTGTCCGAGGTCCAACTCTCCGGCAGATACAGCCGTTTGTCCACCAGGGCCCGTCCCAACGGGCTAACATAGGCCAGGAACATCCCGGCCTGGCAGTTGGCCACCTTCCCCAGCCTCCCGCAGTACTGCCGGGCCACTCCCGCTGACTTCCGTCCCTGCTTGGGAAAGTCACTGCCGTCCAGCACCCACACACCTTCCGGATGCTCCAGCCGGGTTCCCAGGTACTCCTGCAGCCGTCCGGTAATCGCCTCATCGTCCCAGGGAGAATCAGTGAGAAACCGCTGCATCCCTCGGGCTGACCCCGGAACCGTCTCCGACAGGTTCTCAGCGTTGCGCCGCTCCCCGGACTGTACCAGCAGGGCCTGGAGATAATGACCACTGTGCTCCCGCGTCTCCCTGCGGCCAAACAGCGGAGCGAAGTAAGCGTGAAAATCCCCAAAGGCCCCGTACACCTGTTCGAAAGCTGCCGCATCCACATCCCCACCTCACCTGCCTGTTCCCTCTCCAGCTACACAGTCATCCTATCAAACTAACTGACGTTGTAATACTAGCAGCCCGTCCGAGAAACGCGGTAGGTGGGTGATAGAGAGTATGATGGGAGGAGGATGGAGTGCCCGGAGTTCTCAATGAGCAAGACCTACCGTCCCTACGACCCGGACCAGCAGTTGTTGCTGCCAGCGGCGCTGCAGGAGTGGCTGCCGCCGGACCACCTGGCCTGCTTCATCTCCGACGTGGTGGACCAGTTGGACCTGTCAGCCATCACCGAGCGCTACAACGAGCAGCGAGGCGGGCCTCCCTACCATCCCAGGATGATGGTTAAGGTGCTGCTCTACGGCTACTGCACTGGGGTGGCTTCGTCGCGAAGAATCGCCCGGAGGTTGCACGAGGACATCGCCTTCCGGGTGCTGGCGGCCAACAACACGCCGGACTTCCGCACCGTCTCCGACTGCCGCAAGGACCACCTGGAAGCGCTGGGCAATCTGTTCCTGCAGGTATTGGCGCTGTGCCAGCGGGCGGGACTGGTGAAGCTGGGGCATGTGGCCTTGGACGGGACGAAAGTCAAGGCCAACGCCTCAAGGAACAAGGCGATGAGCTACCGGCGGATGAAGGAGAAGGAAGCGCAGTTGGAGTCCGAGGTGGTGGAGTTGCTGCGGCGGGCCCAGGAGGTGGATGACGAGGAGGACCGCAGGTACGGGAAGGACAAGCGTGGGGACGAGTTGCCAGAGGAGCTTTCCTTCCGGGAAGGCCGGCTCAGGAAGATACGGGAGGCCAAGGCGGCGCTGGAGGCCGAGGGCAGGGAGGCGGCGGAGCAGGCTGAGTCCGAGGGCCGCAGTCATGCCGGGATTCCCAAGGACAAGGCCCAGCGGAACTTCACCGACCCCGAATCTCGCATCATGCCCGGTCCGGGAGGGCGGGACTTCCAGCAGGCCTACAACTGCCAGGCGGTGGTAGACAGCGAGTGCCAGGTGATAGTGGCGGCGGAGGCGACCAACCAGGCATCGGACAAGCATCAGGGAGTGGTCATGGTGGAGCAGGCCATCGGCAACACCGGGGTGGTGCCCAGGGAGGTGTCCGCCGACGCGGGCTACTACTCGGCCAAGGCGGTTGAGAGGCTGAGCGCCCTTGGCGCCGACCCGTTCATCGCACCGGATAAGACTCGCCACGGCCAGACAATACCTCCGGCGCCTCGGGGACGCATACCCGCCAATCTCTCCGCCCGGGACCGGATGCGGCGGAAGCTGCGGACTAAGCGGGGCCGGCAGCGCTACGGGCTTCGCAAGGAAACGGTGGAGCCGGTGTTCGGTCAGATCAAGCAGGGGCGGGGCTTCCGGCAGTTCCTGCTGCGGGGCCTGGAAAAGGTGAACCGGGAGTGGTCCCTGATCTGCACCGGGCATAACCTGATGAAGCTGTTCCGGTTCGGGTCCGGGTCAGCCGCCCAGGGGATACCCCGATCCTTGGGCCAGAACCCGCTACTCCCAGCAATTTGGCCCATGCTCAGGCAATGGGGATGCTACCGCCTGAAGAGGACAAAACCGGTGATCGCCAGCTGGTCCAGCCTCCATCTGAACCAATCAGCCATTCCTCGGACGGGCTGCTAGTGGAGCCCACCTCAGGTCACGTTGGCTGGGAACCGGGGCGGGAGTGGGCGTCGCGATTGGCCGGGTGGTCACCGCCGCTCAGTTGGTCACGGTAAACGGACGCTCTGCATTCACTAATGTGTTGGCAGAGTATAGCAGGAAGGTGTATTGCCCGAGCGGGACTGCAGGGACAACGAACCCGACGGTGAGACGGCCGTCTGGTCCAACCTCGGCCTGGGTGGGATCCAGTTCCACCGAAATATCGGGCCCGTAAATCACCATCAACCACAGCCGGTCGTCCACAGGGAAAGTGGCGCTGGTAACCGTTATGTGGTCTCCGGGGGCGCCACTGGCGGGGTCCAACTCAAAGAATGCCTGTCCATCGCCATCGGACGGCGGCGCGGGTGTGGGCGTGTAGGGGACCTCCAGAGTGCCCTCCACCAACACAACCTCGACGACCTCACGTCCGTCTACCATCGAGGAGTACAGGCAGACGGTGCTGCCCATCGGAATCTCGTTTGGTCTGATTACGAGGTATCCGGGGCCGTGCGGCGTCAATAGCCTTAGAGGTTCAAGCCCTGCGCCCCGCGGGCCGTGCCTGGCGGTCAGGACCCCTTCACCTCTCCGGAACGTCAGCACGTCGCCGTCGAAGGACATGTATTGCGCCTCAGCGACTATTCGACCCTCCGCACGTTCTGACGTGCATGTCGCTGGGGGCGTCGCCGTCGCGGAAGGCGCAGGCGTGTTGGTGGGCTCCGGCGTCGGCGTACGGGTTGGCGTGGGCGTAGGTTCAGGGGTCGGTGCAGCGGCTGCCGTAGGCGTGGATTCAGGGGTCGGTACAGCAGTTGCCGTAGGCGTGGATTCAGGGGTCGGTGTAGAGGTTGGCGTAGGCGTATCGGGTACCGTTGCTATCGGTTCCGGCGTTGGCCTTGCCGTAGGGGACGGTGTCGGTGAAGCGGACGGCGTCGCGGTAGGTTCCGGTGTCAGCAGGAGGCTGGTCTGGAGTGCAGCGGTGGGTCGAGGGGACGGCTTTAGTGTCGGCGAAGGGGAGGGCTCCGGCTCTAATATTATAGATTCAGGAAACGGGGAAACGGTAGGTGACGCGGTCTGTTCTCCCACGCAGGCTAACATTGACAGCACCGCGATGACTGCGAACAGAAGGAGGCCTAGTCTCAATGATAGCCTTGCCGAAGTAGAGAATGTAGCCACTGGTGTAGGCTGTATCGATGCCATTATACAGGGCAATCGGGGCTATCGCATTTGAAGGAGGATATGGGAGAGTATTCGGGTAATTGATAATAGGGGTGCTCTTGGAGTGGTTGATTGGGTGGTCGTGTGGAGGTTGTGGTCACGGGAATCGCCGCCCGGCGAGTGGGCGTCATCATCGGTGTCATCTTCGTGGCTGTTGCGTTCTTCCCCAAGCTTACAGCCTTGTTGATGCCATCCCGGGCCCGTGGCGGCCGCCTACGTAACAATCCTTATAGGGATGCTCTTCGTGCAGGGGATGAAGATCGTCATTCAAGACGGCGTCGATCACCGGAAGGCCGTCGTTGTGGGATTGTCGTTCTGGATCGGGACGGGCTTCCAGAACCAATGGATCTTCCCCGACCTGCTGGGAGGAGGATTCCTGGGCGTACTGCTGGGCAACGGCATGACTTCAGGCGCCATGGTGGCGGTCATAATGATGGTGTTCCTTGAGCTGACGGCCCCCCGGCGCAAACGTCTGGAGGTCCCATTGGACATGGAGGCTCTGCCGCGATTGACGGACTTCCTTAGCGAATTTGCCTCGAAAGCCGGATGGGGTTCAGCATCGTCGGAGCGCCTGGTCCTGATCGGGGAGGAGACGTTGGCCAGCCTGCTATCGGAGGAAGGCGGCGACATAGAAAGCGACAAGGGGCGGCGCCTGGTTGTAAGCGCCCGCGTCGGCGGCGGCGGGGCGGAGCTGGAGTTTGTGTCCGCGGCCGGGGAGGAGGACTTGGAGGACCGGCTGGCATATCTGGGAGAAAGGCCGGACATATCCGACGGCCGAGAGATATCCTTCCGCTTATTGCGTCATTATGCGTCGTCGGTGCGCCACCAGACGTACCACTGGATAGACATAGTTACGGTGCAGGTGGAAAGCTCACGTTAGCCCGTGACCCGCGCCCCGGGCGAAGGAGCCGGTCTCAGAAATCTCCAATCACGATTTTGGTCCGACGCAACCCGGCGGGTTGCTATTATTAACCGCCTAAACCAGTATTGAGTGCGGCCCAATAACCCGTCATCCCCGGGCTTCCGTCATCCCCGGGCTTCCGTCATCCCCGGGCTTCCGTCATCCCCGGGCTTCCGTCATCCCCGGGCTTCCGTCATTCCCGCGCTTCCGTCATCCCCGGGCTTCCGTCATCCCCGGGCTTCCGTCATCCCCGGGCTTCCGTCATTCCCGCGCTTCCGTCATCCCCGGGCTTCCGTCATTCCCACTCTTCCGTCATTCCCGCGCTTCCGTCATCCCCGGGCTTCCGTCATTCCCACTCTTCCGTCATTCCCGCGCTTCCGTCATTCCCACTCTTCCGTCATTCCCGCGCTTCCGTCATTCCCCCGCTTCTGTCATTCCCGCGCTTCCGTCATTCCTGCGCTTCCGTCATCCCCACGCTTCCGTCATCCCCGCGCTTCCGCCATTCCCACGCTTCCGTCATTCCCACTCTTCCGTCATTCCCACTCTTCCGTCATTCCCACTCTTCCGTCATTCCCACTCTTCCGTCATTCCCGCGCTTCCGTCATTCCCGCGCTTCCGTCATTCCCGCGCTTCCGTCATCCCCGAGAAGCTTGTCCCCGACCCCGATCGGGGAGCGGGAATCCAGACTCAATAACCCGTCATTCCTGCGAAAGCGGGAATCCAGAAAGGCAGGATGCTGGAGGACTCAGCTTTATGAGACGGTCTCCAAAGCGGATGGCACCGGAAGACAAGGTGGGGCAGTTGTCCGGAGGATACAAACCCCATACCGTTGACCGAGTTGGGGCTTGTATCCCGCCAGAGAGCGTCTCAAGGTGCGGCGACATTCAGGGGATACCTAATATAGCGGTAATGATCAGCGCGTAACTACAGCACAACATCATCATGGGTATCCCAGCCCGCTATCCGTCTACCCTGGGGCATGAGAATCAAGTAGCGGATCACAGCCCTTCCTGGTTTCTCCATGGTCTTCACGACCTCATCACTGTAGCCTATTTCGGCTACGTCATGGCGTAGGCACCGTCAGGCGGAGGCCATTCACCGGGATCCCTGGCATGGGCAAATCCGCCCGAACTGGCCGATTCCCCAGCGTCCTTTCACTCCTCTGATTCTCTTGCCATTAACTCTCTTGGGTAACCGGTTTGAGGCAATATTGGTCGAACCATTGGCGGGAGGCCATTTGGCGGGGCAGAGTGGACGGGAAGGGCGAAAGCAAAAAGGCTCGAATCAATTTTCTCAGCTTCCTTGACGTACCGGCAACTTGACCATAACCTATGTCAGGTTAAGACACGCCGTTCACCGGTCCGAGCTCGGACCGGTCCCTTTGAAGCAACCACGTTTGCCTTTTGATCAACCGCTCTTTCCGGGTCTAAATTGGTGGCTGGTTTTCGACAACCGACCTGTTCTCTCCCTGCGCTGACAACGGCCTCGCTTTCCGTGCTGCAACGAAAAAGATTTCCAGCAGGACCCCGGTTCCTTCCAATTTCCCGCAGGAACCCGACAGCATGACCTACAGTCTTCAGACGCTCCGCGGAGACATATTTGGCGGCGTTACGGCAACTGTGGTGGGCTTGCCAGTTGCTTTGGCTTTTGGAGTCGCCTCGGGTCTGGGGGCCACCGCGGGTTTGTATGGCGCCATCGCGGTCGGTTTTTTCGCCGCAGTGTTCGGTGGCACCCGTTCCCAAATTTCCGGCCCCACCGGCCCAATGACTCTCGCTATGGCGGTTGTGGTGACCAGCCATGCAGATACCTTGGCTGAGGCGTTCACCATAGTGATTCTGGCCGGCCTGATTCAGGTATTGCTGGGCGTGATGCGAATCGGCCGCTTTGTGACCTACACACCCTATTCGGTCATATCCGGCTTCATGTCCGGCATTGGCATCATCGTAATTCTGTTGCAGATTTCACCTTTGCTGGGTTCGCCGTCTAGCGGAGGGAGTGGGCTGGACTCCTTAAAGGCCATTCCGGCAATTGTGGGAGACATAAACCTGGAAGCCGTCGCCGTCGCTGCCGCTACCTTGGCGGTGGGTGTACTCTGGCCGCGCCAGCTCGGCAGGTATTTGCCCCCTACTCTGGTCGCAATAGTCGCCGGCTCGGTTCTGGGAATATTCTTGTTGACCGGAGCTCCTATTATCGGCGAAATACCGACCGGCTTGCCTAATCTGCAACTCCCGGTCCTTTCCGTCGGATTCTTGGCAGACGCCGTACAACCGGCGCTCATTATCGCGCTGTTAGGCTCCATTGACAGTTTGCTTACTTCCCTGATAGCCGACTCGCTGACCCGCACTCAACACAACCCGAACCGGGAGTTGGTGGGCCAGGGTATCGGAAATATGGCCTCAGGATTCATAGGGGGGTTGCCTGGGGCTGGAGCCACCCTGGGCACTGTGGTCAACTTACGCGCCGGTGGCCGGACGCCGGTGTCGGGAGCCTTGCGGGCCGCAATTCTGTTGGGGCTGGTGCTGGGCTTGGGGCGATACGTAGAGGCGATTCCCCTCGCCGTTCTCGCTGGCATCCTCGTTAAAGTCGGCTGGGACATAATTGACTGGCGTTTTCTTACTCGAGTCCACCGTGTCCCCCGGGACCATCTCATAGTGATGGCGATTACCTTCGCCTTGACGGTGTTCCTCGACCTGGTTACCGCCGTAGCTATTGGGTTAATTGCCGCTGGCATGGCCGGAGCCCGGCAGTTGGAACGTCTGGAGCTTGACAGTGTGGTCTCAGTGCCCATGCTGGACCAAACTTTCTTCCCAGATCAGGGCGGAGACGTTGACGACGTTGACCCCTTTTCAGCCCGCGTTGGTTTGGTAGCTTTGCGTGGCCGTTTTTCCGTGGCGTCGTCCAACAGTTTGGTCAGCGTAATCGGCGCGGACATTCGCGACCATGAGGTGGTAATATTTGACTTCTCCAATACAGTTCACCTGGACGACAGCGCTGCGATGGTAATTGAGCGGATGATTGAAATCGCTGCGGAAGAAAATACTGAAGCTATTGTGATGGGTCTATCCGGCACGGTTGAGAAGAACCTTCAGGCTCTCAACATCTTGCGTCGCGTTCCTGAGAACTGCATTGTCGATACCCTGGACGAGGCGAGGGAAGTTGCCAGAGGCTTCCTCTACGACTAATACCGACACGATGAGCACCGGTAAATTCGTCGAGGTAAAAGCGACTGCGCTCTGAGTCTGCGCTGCCTCACCGTTCTCGGTGTGTAGCTCAGCGGGAGAGCACTTGCATTGCAGGCGGGGGCCAGGGGTTCGATTTCCCTCACCTCTGCCAATCCCCACAAAAGCAAAAACCTCCTGCTGAGGCCCAGGTTTCGGGCGTAGCCGGGGCTTTTGTGCCAAGATAGACCTCCGGTTTTCCTGCCCTGGGAGAGTGACGGTAGCATCGGGTAAAGAAGGTGGGGGACAGACCTCTCCGGTCTAAAAAATCCGTCCATCTCTACACTGAAGTGGGTTGGGATAGGGGGCGTCTCCCATTCTTGATAATTCTGTTACTATCCCGGGACCCCACCGAGTAACAGGGCAAAACTGGGAATAAATCCAACCCAATGGACAACAACCAGATGACTACGCCAGCTTCAGACTCAATCGCCGAAAGGGTGCGTTTCTGGGAAGAACAGGACAAAATCAACCAGAAGCTAATCCCCCGAGTTATCCGACAGCATGAATGGCTCACCAGGCAGGCTCCCCCTATTAGCCGCGGACGGCGAAAATACACAGGGCTCTGGGGCTTATGGATACGAGAAAAATACACCGGGAGCTGGTCCGTTTATCATCGCTCTCGCAAGCGTCTAAGGGCGGGCGGTGGTTGCTAATTCCTGAATAGCCAAAACTTCGCAGTCCCCTATGAGCCACAAAGCGCCGGGTGAACGTTCAATGAGGTTTGCTCTCAGCGGCTGCAGTTAGTTTCGTTGTGCTAATTCGGTGGACTAGGGATTTATCACGTCAATCCCACTCCCCTCGAAGCCGTCTACATCTCTTGTCGCGACTGAAGCTCCTCGACAGCGGGCTATGGCTACTACCTGGCAGTCGGCATGGTTTATGGGATGACCGGCAGCGTGGCGAGCGGCAGCTATCACGGCGTACGCTTGGGCTGCGGCACTGTCAAAGGGAAGGATGCGCCCGGCGAAGTCCTCCTCGAGCATCCCCGCCACCTCGGCGAGCAGCCTGTTTCGCCGTTCACCCGTTGAAAGTATCTCAACGCCGTACCGCAGCTCAGCTGCACTGATGGTGGAGAGGTACAGGTTTGGAGCTGCTTGCCCGGCAACCCAGTGAACAACGTTAGGACTGGGACTGGGGAGGATCACCTCCGAGATCACGTTGGTGTCCAGTATGATCATAGCCGTCTACTCAGTCGAATCTGGGCGGCTCGCGCATAGGTGAACGGGGTGGCAGGTCCAGCTCGACACCACCTATGGACGCGAACCTCGCACGAATAGCGCTCGCCAGATTCTCCCGCGTTGAGGGTTGATGGTTGAGTGCCGTCCTCAAGATGTCGCGGGCCTCCTCCTCCATGGAACGGCCGTTCTCAGCTGCCCGGATGCGCAGCCGGCGCTTCAGCCCTTCTTCGAGGTTGCGCACGGTGGTACTGGCCATGACGGGGCCTCCATTAACGATGTCACGTCAGTATAATATGATTGCATTGCTATCACTGACTATTTCAGGGATGAAGCTGGCGATGGCTCATCTCCGTAGAAATTCTCCGCGGTCTTTCCTTCAACTATCTTTAGACAACTATCTGTAGGCAATTATCCGTGGGCGCCTGTGGGCCCTGCTGGGGCGGGCTTTTGGCGTGACAGGCCGCTAGGTATGGAGTAGACTACCGGCCTGAAGAACGCTGCGCCCCACGAATCTCGACATCCGCCAAACTACATGGGATACCCGCGCGCGATGATGGGAACCTATTTGCGCGTGCATCTAACGTTCCGTCTAACGTTCAATGTAAAGACCGGAGAGCAGGCAACTTCAAGGTTCCCTGCTCTTGGAAGGTATCATCCCATGACGACGGCCCGCGGGTGCGGCGATGGACTCCAGACCCCCAGTGGTGGACCGCAACGCCGCCGCTTGCATTGTCTTAGCCCGAATCCACCGAAGGACACCGATGGACGGCGTGAGGACAGCGGCAGGGTGGGTGAGGGAGCTACAGGGGAGATGGCTGGGCTCATTGGGGTAGATTGGAGGTCGGCGAACGGTCTTCAGTCGCCGCATAGGGCCCCTATGGCCCTCTGCGGGAGCTGCGATGCGCGGGATGGCGAGAGAATGCGCAGCAGGGAACTCTCGCGGACCGGGGTGGCACGAGTTTTCAGGGAAGTTGGGTCAGTTGCAGGCTGGCAGGTCAGGCGGGGAGTGGAATGGCTCGCAGCCGGGCCATGGCGCGAGTGAACTGGGTTTCCCAAGGCCAATGCTGGGGAAGATGCAGGGTAAGGCGGCGCGCCGAGCGGGTGATCCGTCCCACCAGAGCGAAGACCCGCCGCCTGAGGGTCTTGGTGGTCACGGTCCGTTCGGCCAGACCGATGCGCGCTGTCCAGCGGGCGAGGTTGTGTGCCATCACCTGCACCGCCAGCCAGGCGCCGTTGGCGGCGAAGCGCCCCGAGGGGAGATGGTTGAGTCCGACGCCGTGTTTCAGGTCTCGAATGGCGTTCTCGATCTCGGCGTGGCGGCGATGATCGGCCTCCAGTTCCAGGGTTTCCCCGTCCCGGTCGGTGATGAAGCCGTGATAGCTGTAGGTGGCGAAGAGGGCCAACTGGGAACCGGGCGTGGGCTTCACCCGCCGGACGATGAGCCGCACCGGCGCGGCGTCGGGTTCACTCTGGAAGGGGGTATAGGTGGTCTCGGCCACATCGGCGGCGCCGTCCATCCAGTAGGGAATCGGCGTCCAGTCCTGCTCGGGGATCGCCTCAATCAACTCCCGCAGGCCTTTGTGCTGGCGGATGGTGATGGAGAAGCGGACACCCATCTCGCGGCAGACGGCGACGAGAGCGTGGGCGTAGAAGCCGCTGTCGGCGCGCACCGTGAGTTGGCCGCTGGCCCCACCGTAGCGCACCCGCCCCACCGTTTCACGCAGGAAGTGGGCGGCGCCGCGAGCGGTGTTGGCACGGCCCTCGCGCAGCCGGGACATCAGCACATCGCCGGTTCCGGCGGCGATGGCCAGCAGTGGGTGATAGCCCCGCGCGCCGGTGTAGTTGTGGTGTCGCGCCCCTTCTTTGTCCAGTCCATAGGTCTCGCAGATGGTGGAGTCCAGGTCGATGGTAAGGGGCGAGTCGCCGGGTCCGGCCCCAGCGGCCCATGCGCGTGCCAGCAACTGGCGGCTCACCCGGTCGAGTTGACGGACATGCCCCCACCGGAAGCTGCGCAGGAAGGTGCCCAGGGTGGATGGCGCCTTGACCACGCAGCCGAGAACACCGACCGTCCCACCAGCACGCAGCGCATCGGCGTCGTCGATGAAGTCGCCGCCCGCCAGCGCGGAAGCGACCAGCGTCAGCAGTTTGTCCCCCGTGTTCGCCCGCCCCGGTGCGCAGCCGAGGTCGAGGTGATGGTCGACGAGTTCCCGCAGGCCCAGGTGCTGTGCAAGGGTGGCCGGCAGGAGCAGGCCGGCATTGGCCACCAGGCGGTGGTCGTCAAAGACGACGCCGATACGGTCGGGATTATTCTGTGGCAGCATCTACTGGGTGCTCCTTGTTTCCGGGCGGTTTTCTGTTTCAAAACCATTCTCCCAGATTCAGAGGAGCACCCTCTGGCTTCTTCAAGGACTGTCCCCAAAGTCGTCTTTCGGTGGATTCGGGCTTAGTCGGTGGAGCCCGAGCCTTGGGCAACGCCATGCAATTCGGTGGCTGCTCCTCGGAAAGAAGGAAATATTAGTGAGAACGCCGCGTCCCACGAGTAGGATACGAGAGGTCAGCTTGCCAATACGGGCCGGCTTGATTGCGGGATCGGTGGCTGCGATTGCTGGCGCCCTGGTAAACCTTCCTCTGCATTCGCCCAGCGACGCGTTTTTCAATAGCGCGGCGGTGATGGTAGGCTCCTTGGCCGCAGGCTTCAGCGCCGGACTTCTTTGGCATGTTTTGGGGCTTGTTCTGGGGTATTTCCCGGCCTGGGGGGGCCACCGTTGGGCCTTTTTTGGCGCTTGCATGGCGCTTGCCTTTGGGCTGGTGTCGCTCATCGCCGTCCTCGCCGAAACCCAGGTGGAACGGTCCGTATCCTACTTCGTGCCTTTGGCAGCCCTCGTATTTGGAATCATAGGCAGCCTGGTCCTCCTCTTGCTGCGTGTACCGCAAATACTGTGGTGGCGGCTCACCATCCTTACAGTCATTGTGGCGATAGCGATTGGCGTAGCGTTAGCGGGTCAAGGTGATCAGAAGAGCGGCGAATTGGAGTTGCCCCCAAGGGCAACGATCAGCAATATTTCTAGTTTCCCTTCCTAAAGGCAAAGCGAGGCAAAGCGGAATTGGAGTTGGCAACGATGAAGCAAGCAAGCATCCATAGAATATTGGCCCTATTGGCAGCGATCTGCGTATTAGCGGTACTGCCCTTAGCAGCCTGCGGCGGTTCGGCCGATGAGGGTCCAACCCCCACTACTGAGTCTCAAGCCCCTGATACGGTTCCTACGGCGACGCTAGAGTCGATTGCCAGCGAAGTTGCAACTCCGGCGTTGCCCGACGAGGGCGGTGATACGCCGCCGACGCCAACCGCTACAGAGGCGCCGCCGTCAATCGCTACGGAGGCGCCATCCCCAACCGCCACCGATGCCCCGCCACCGGCGGTCGAAGTGGGTGGAGAGCCAAGAGAGATTGGTGAATACGAAGGCGTTACCTTCGTCGTATCCGAGGGTTCCGAGGCCACCTTCACGGTGGAAGAACAGCTGTCGAGGCTGCCATTGCCCAACGACGCTGTGATGCGAACCACCGCCCTGTCCGGCGAGGTTTATCTCGATGGCAGACCATCGGAGGTGCAAATTGATTTACATCAACTGTCGAGTGATCAGACATATCGGGACAGGTACGTCAGGGAACGGATGTTCCCAGATTCCCAATACGCGACTTTTGCGGTGACCGACGGCGGGCCTGTGCCTGAGGGTTTGGCCTCGGGTCAAGAAGTTTCGGCTCAGGTGACAGGATCTCTTCAGATTCGAGACGTCACAGTGCCTCTGATGTTTGAGGTGGAGTCAAGAGATGATGGTGGCTCCATGTTTATCCTGGGTCGGACAACCTTCACCTGGGACCAGTTGAGCATCTCCCCTCCGAAGGCCTCTGTCGTGACGAGTATCGAAGACGATGTCCGTGTCGAGGTGTTGCTGGCGCTAGTTCCCGAAGAGCCATAGCCAACTTGGAAGACCAGGGCTTCCGGGCGTTATTTTCATTTACCGGAGCGGCGAAGGGTGGGGAATCCGGCTCGTGAGCAGGCCATCGCCGCTCTACAACCGGTCGCATGGCAGTTTCTGGACTACGGCTAGAGCCGTAGTGGCGAAGCCGGTATTGCCAATGAGATTGCTCCGGAGAGAGGTGCCGGAGAGAGGTAGATGACGTTTGACTGGTTACGCCTCGTGTGCTAATGTTGCCGTACTTCGTCCTGACGCTTGGGATTTTCATAGTTTTTAGTAGATTTTAAGCTCCCGGTAAACCTCCTGGTTGACATAAGGTCCCGTCGCTCCCGCCGTGGTGCGCTCGCTCCATAGCGGACGCTAGCGGGGTCGTGCCGGGTAAGCGCCCCGGATGGCGGCTGCATCAAGGCGCACCGTACTACCGGCGGTTTTACATAAGGGAGTGGAGGGTACGGGGGCCGCGAACGGCCGCCGAAGCATCCCTAAGGTGACGTCCCAAAGGGTGTGCCCCGCGGAGCGTCCGTGGCCGGTTGAGCCACGGTAGCGACCGCTGACGTGCGGGCCACCAAAACGAAGACATCCAAGATCTTGCGAGTACGCCTCTTTTCGGTCCTTGGGTAGCAGGGGGTTGGCGCCGGGTTGATTGGGTCGGAAGTTGCCCGAAGATGCCGGTCTGCTGGTCAGGGAGTAATGCGCGGAAACTCAACAGCACAGCGCAAGGCCGACTGGCCCCCGAGGTCTTCTATAGAACTACGATGCCAGAACTACGACTCCGGACACCGCCGACGGCGATTGGTAAGAACAACTTCCGGCAGCGCAGGGCAAGTGTTGTCGGTGGTTGCGGCGTACTATTAGAAGATCACCCTCACCCCAAACCTCTCCGAAAGGGGACTGCGCCATCGAGGCTTAACGGGAGGTCCAGCGAAGGGCTATGGACTTAATCGACCGCAAATTGCTGAACCTAATTCAGGGACCATTTCCCATGGCGGCCCAACCTTATCTAAACTTGGCCCAGCAACTCGAAACCACCGAGCAGGACGTCCTAGACCGCCTCACCGAACTTAAACGGCAGAATGTGCTGCGGCAGATCAGCGCTATCTTCGATACTCGCCGCCTCGGATACCAGACCACGCTGGTAGCCATGGCCTACGACCCAAAGCAGTTGCACAAGGCCGCCCTTGAGATCAACAAACACCCGGGCGTATCCCACAACTACGCCCGTGAGGGCTCCTATTACAACTTGTGGTTCACCCTAGCCGTGCCCCCGGAGCACGATCTGGAAGCCACCGCCCGGTATATGGGCCGGAACACGGGAGCGTTGGAAACCCGCATCATGCCTACGCTCCGGTTCTTTAAGATTGGCGTGAATTTCGACATGGTGAACCAACAGGGCTCCTCTTTCAACTTCAGCCCCGATAACCTTGGTCCCGGCGGCTCCGGCAAGGAAGAGTCCGAGTCCTGGAATAAAGCCGTGGCCGTGACTGAATTCGAGAAAGAGGTCATCCGGGAGATGCAGGAAAACCTGCCCTTGATTCCCCGTCCCTTCGATCCCATGGCGGAACGGTTGGGGCTCACCACCGAGGGCATGTTCGCACTGGCGGAGGAATTCCAGTCCCGACGCATCATGCGCCGGTACAGCGCCGTGCTGAATCACCGCCGCTCCGGGTTCCGCCACAACGCTATGATTGTTTGGCAGGTGCCCCCGGAGCGCTCCCAAGAGGTGGGCATGATTATGGCCGGGCACAAGGCTGTGACCCACTGCTACGAGCGGCCCACATTCCCCGATTGGCCCTATACCCATTTCACCATGGTCCACGCCACCAGCCAAGAGGGTTGCGAACAATACAGCCAGGAGATTAGCGAGGCCACCGGGATCACCGGCCAGCTGGTTCTCTACAGCACCCGGGAATACAAGAAGACTCGGGTGCGGTACTTCGTTCCCGACTACGACGAGTATCAGGAATTAGAGCATCCCAACGCGGTGGTTGCCACTTAGCTTGGGCTGATGATGCCGCTCTATGGCCTAATCTGCGCCGACGGGAAAGGCAAACGGTCCGCCCGCTGCAAGGGGCCTATCAATCTGGACGCCTCGGCGCCGGCGTTATGAGCGCGGACTACCGCTTCGGAAAATTCATCACCAAAGCCGATGGGTGTAAGCATGCCCCGCTCCAACCGGAAGATTACGCTTACTGCCCGGTGATGGAACGGGGGCAGCGCGGTGGGTCAAGACGCCCCAACCCAAGACCTTCTCTGCGCCTGGAGTAATTGTTGACGGTCCTATCACCCCGAAAGTTGGTTAAAGACCCGTTCGTCCCGAGCGGCGTGAAGGATTTTGGCGGGCGGAGTAGAATTGACCGGTAAAGTCTACCTAGTTGGCGCAGGGCCCGGAGACCCCGGCCTTATCACCGTCAAGGGCCAGCGGGTCCTGGCGGAGGCCGAAGTTGTGGTCTACGACCGGTTGGTCGCTCCGGCACTGCTGGAGGGTGCGTCCCCTTGCGCCCAGAGGGTGTTCGTGGGTAAAGAGCGGGGCCGCCAGGAGCTATCCCAAGAGGAGATCAACCGGCTGCTGGTTCACAAAGCGCAACAAGGTCTGACTGTGGTCCGGCTCAAGGGCGGCGACCCATTTGTCTTTGGCCGCGGTGGGGAAGAAGCGCTGGAGTTGGCCCGCAACGGTATCGCCTTCGAAGTCGTGCCGGGAGTCACCTCGGCCATCGCCGGGCCGGCCTACGCCGGGATACCCCTGACCCAGCGGGGAGTGGCCACCACCTTTACCGTGGTCAGTGGCAGCGAGGACCCCGTCAAGGCCGAATCGTCCGTCCCTTGGGAGATTCTCGCCAAGAACGGCGGCACCCTGGTGGTGCTTATGGGATGGGCCACCCTGGAGAACATCCTGGCTACGCTGGCCCGCGAGGGGTTGGCGCCCTCTACCCCGGTGGCATTAGTGCAATGGGGCACCTGGACCAAGCAGCATACCGTTACAGGCGACATAACTAACGTAATCCAACGCGGCAGAGAGGCCGGACTAGCCCCACCCGTGGTGGCTGTTATTGGCGACGTGGTCGCTCTTCGGGATCAGTTGGCCTGGTTTGATTGCCGTCCCCTGTTCGGCCGGCGAGTGTTGATAACTCGTTCGCGCACACAGGCGTCGCGCCTGCGATCGTTGCTGGAAGACGCCGGAGCGGAGGCGGTGGAACTCCCCACCATCGAAATAGCGCCGCTGGATGATTACACAGAAATGGACCAAGCCTTGTCCCGGCTCCACGAGTACCAATGGCTGGTATTCGCCAGTGTAAATGCCGTTCAATCCGTGTTCCAACGCTTGGAAGACCTCGGTAAAGACGCCCGCTACCTTGGCCGGGCAACGGTGGCAGCCATAGGTCCGGCGACAGCTCAGGCCCTGGCGGCCCGGGGGGTAAAGGCAGACTTCATGCCGTCGCAGTCCGCGTCAGAGACCGCACTCCAAGAATTATCCGGCCGGCAATGGCAAGGAGTGAATGTGCTGCTGCCGGCAGCAGACATCGGCCGGGACGAGTTCGAGATAGGGCTGTCCCGCTGGGGAGCCAGGGTAAACCGGCTAGCGGCCTACCGCAACCGTCCGGTGGCCGGCGCCGCTCAACGCGCCAGAGACGCCTTTGCCGACGGAATAGACATAACAACCTTCACCAGTTCTTCGACGGTCCGAAATTTGGTGGGGATGTTGGGCGGAGACTTAGGACCTTTGGACGCCAGTTTCATAGCCTGCATCGGCCCGGTGACAGCCGCGACTGCCCGCGAGCTGGGGCTCCGGGTAGACTTAGAGGCTGAAGTGCACACGGTGGAGGGACTGGTCAGCGCCCTCACTGCGCATTTTCCCACCAATACCAACTCTTCCATCCACAAGGACCACAAGGAGCAAGCTCATGACTAGCTTTCCCGACTTGAGGCTGCGCCGGTTGCGGGGGTCGGACCCCATGCGCGGCCTGGCAAGAGAGACCAGGCTCTCCCCCAAAGAGTTTGTGTACCCGATGTTCGTAACCCATGGTCACGGCGTCCGTGACCCCATCGAACCCATGCCTGGCTGCCATCAGATGTCTTTGGACGTCATGTCCGAAGAGGTGGGCGAGGTTGCCAGTCTAGGAATCCCGGCAGTGTTGCTCTTCGGACTGCCTGCCGAGAAGGACCCCACCGGCGCCGAAGGCTACGATCCTGAAGGCATCGTCCAAGAGGCGGTGCGTGTAATCAAGAAAAATACTCCGGAGATGCTGGTAATCACCGATGTTTGCATGTGCGAGTACACCGACCACGGCCATTGCGGGATTATCGACAATGGAAGAGTGGACAACGACCAGACCTTGGAGTTGCTGGGTCGGACCGCGGTAACCCACGTGCAGGCCGGGGCGGACATGCCCGCACCTTCGGCGATGATGGACGGGCAGGTGTGGGCCGTAAGGCAAGCCCTGAATGGTGAAGGCTACGAGGACACACCCATCATGGGCTACGCCGCCAAGTATGCTTCAGGTTTCTACGGCCCCTTCCGGGTGGCGGCAGGCTCGACGCCCCAATTCGGCGACCGCAAGTCCTATCAGATGGACCCTGCCAACGTCCGCATGGCCATGCGGGAGATTGAAAGCGACATCGCAGAGGGCGCCGACATCGTGATGGTGAAGCCGGCATTGGCCTATCTGGACGTCATCAAAGAAGCCAGGGGAAAGTTCAACCTCCCATTGGCGGCTTACAACGTCAGTGGAGAATACTCCATGGTCAAGGCGGCCTCCCAGCAGGGCTGGATCGACGAAAGGCTGGTCACTACTGAGCTGCTGACCGCCATCAAGCGCGCCGGCGCCGACATCATCCTGAGTTACCACGCCAAAGATGTGGCCCGCTGGCTCCGGGAAGAGTCATAACACCACGACTGAATCGTCCAATGGATCGTCCAAAATTCCAAATAAGAGTTAGGTCAGCTAATGCAACTTCGTAAGTCCGAAGCTCTGTTTGCCGAGGCGCAGCGCTACATCCCCGGCGGAGTAAACAGCCCGGTAAGGTCTTTCAGGTCGGTGGGAGGCGCCCCACGGTTTATCGCCAAGGGCCAGGGGGCCCGTGTGTGGGACGTGGACGGTAACGAGTATATAGACTACCTGGGATCCTGGGGCCCGCTGGTCCTGGGACATGCCCACCCCGCGGTGGTGGAAGCCTTACGGGTGGCAGCGGAGCGCGGCACCAGCTTTGGAGCGCCGGTGGAACAGGAGGTGGAACTGGCCCGGCTCGTCTGCCAGGCGTTCCCCTCGGTGGAGTCGGTGCGCCTGGTCAACTCCGGCACCGAGGCTTGCATGAGCGCCATACGCCTGGCCCGAGCCTTCACCGGACGCAACAAGATCGTTAAATTCGCCGGCTGCTACCACGGTCACGCCGACGGCCTGCTGGTCCGGGCCGGTTCCGGAGCCTTGACCCACGGCATCCCCACTAGTTCGGGCGTTCCGGACTCCTACGCTAGCGAGACCTTGGTGGCCGACTTCAATGACGTCGCTTCGGTGGAACGCAGCTTCGAGTCTTTCCCCAACGACGTGGCCGGCGTCATCGTAGAGCCGGTGGCAGGCAACATGGGGGTGGTCCCGCCGGACGAGGGATTCTTGGAGGGGCTGCGCCGCGTTACCAGCGACCACGGCGCGCTGCTAATTTTTGACGAGGTAATCACCGGCTTCCGTCTGGGCCCCGGCGGGGCGCAGGGGCTCTATGGGATCACACCCGACCTCACCACCATGGGCAAGATTATCGGGGGCGGGCTGCCCGTGGGAGCTTACGGCGGCCGCCGTGAAATCATGGAACGCGTGGCGCCCCTGGGCGACATGTACCAGGCAGGCACCCTCTCCGGCAACCCACTGGCGGTCAGCGCCGGGGTGACTACCCTCACCGAACTGCAGAAGCCGGGAATTTACGAGCAGATAGACCGCTTGGCCCAGCGCCTTACCGCGGGCCTCGCTGAGGTGTTCCA
The DNA here is from genome assembly GCA_965224325.1 of Dehalococcoidia bacterium. Lineage (GTDB taxonomy): Bacteria > Chloroflexota > Dehalococcoidia > Lucifugimonadales > UBA3495 > CBDCMJ01. The sequence goes on along the minus strand of CBDCYT010000007.1, from coordinate 355,318 downwards.
ACGTCTTGAAGTGCCGTCCACCATCAACCGGGTGGGCTCTATGTTCACCGGGTTCATGAACCCTGGCCCGGTGGACAGTCTGGCTCGGGTGGAGGCCTCCGACGCCGCCCTTTATGGGCGCTACTTCCACGCCTTGCTGGAGCGCGGAGTCTACATTGCTCCTTCCCAGTTCGAGGCTGGTTTCATTTCCACCGCCCACACCGACGACGACGTAGACCAGACTCTCGCCAAGGCGGAGGACGCACTCAACAGCCTCCAATAGCCCTCAACGGCCTAGCCGGAGAAACCTTCTCTTCAGAGCTTGTCTCATAAAGCTAAGTCCTCCAGCATTCTACCTCTCTGGATTCCCGCTTTCGCGGGAATGACGGGTGCGGCATTGACGGGGTCGGGGACAAGCTTCGCGTGAATGACGGGTTATTGAGCCGCATTCAATACCGGTTTAGACGGTTAATACTGGTTTGGGCGGTTAATAATAATAACCCGTCAGGTTGCGTCCGCCCAAAATCGTGGGTGGAGACTTCTGAGACGGGCTCTTCACTGAAGCATTGAAGGAAGTGTTGAGGATTGAACCATGCTTCCGCCGAACCCCCCTTTAGCTTGGCCGCCGTTGCCTCCACGGGCTCTCGGGCTACTGCGGTACGGCCTTGAACTCTATCCATTCCCCCGGATGGCTCCTCCGGAGTAGATTTTCAGATACCCTTGGTCCGCTGGCGGCAATTGAGTTTTCGCTCTCCTCTCAAGGCGCCTCAGCACCCAACACCTAAAGCTCGACTGTATTTTCGCCTGCTATTCGGCGGCCAGGGTTAACCGGAGCCTCGCCGATGCTGCCTGGGTTGATCGCTACGCTTGCCCGGATGTGCCCTACGCTTCCCTCTGTCCTCCGAGGACACGATTCCGCCGTTAATGTTGGGTATCCTGGAGGCGGGACGCCTGAGAACCTCATGGCGACGGCTCCCGGGCCAACGGGAACTCCAAAAAAGATCTCTGGGAGACACTTATAAAAAATCGCTCCAGCACGTTTTCCCAGCACGTTTTCCCAGCACGTTTTCCCAGCACGTTTTCCCAGCACGTTTTCCCAGCACGTTTTCCCAGCACGTTTTCCCAGCACGTTTTCCCAGCACGTTTTCTAAGAACGATTTACCCAAACAGGAGTGCGAAAGGGTCAGCATCCCTCCTCGCGCTCTTCTTCTTAGCTGGGGATTTCGAGGTATCAGTGCCGGTAACATTGAGACCCTTTTGTTCAGGGGTTCGCATGCTACCATGGGCCAAACCCCGAAAGCAAACTGGACCCCTCCGCCAGCTCGGACTTCATAGTGTCCGGGGCTGCCTACTCGATGCCAGACTCGGTAAACAACGATTCCCGTGTAACTGACGTTAGTTCCGCGCCGGGGGCAGCCGCTTCCAACGTGATGACGTATCCGCCCGGGGCGGCGTTAGCGAGATTCTCTACAACTACGAAGTAAGTCCCCGTGTGTGGAGCCCGGTAGACAATCTTCGAATCGAGTCCGAAAATGCCCGCGCCGCTGTTGTCGTCGATGATGATCTGCTCGTCGGTCGCTCCCTGGTAATCAATCAGCAAAAAAGTGTCGATTACCGGCGATCGAGCGGTGAGCACAACGGTCTCGCCTGCCTTCAGAATTACGATGTAGTAATCGGGGTCGCCGGGGAAGTCAATGCCGCCGATGGTCGTACGGCCGATTTCCAACTGCCTGCCATCGTCCGGGTCGCTTATCTGGCTAAGATCGTGGCTTGCACTAACCCTGTAAGCTACCGGAGTCTCGGACCGGTGCCGCAAGACGACGAAGTACGGTTCCTCATAGTCAATGGGTATCCAAACGGCTGCGGCGGCCTTAGCTGCATGGTCTACCAATGTTCGATCCCCCCCATCGAGTCGTAGACCGTGATACCCGCACTGCCAATGCCGGTTGCTTGGACCTTTACGGCGGTTCCAACAGGCGGATTTACGAAAAACGCCCGCTCATGCCACCAATTTAGCAAGACGACGTCGTCCCCAAGGCCTCCTCCGGCCACAGGCATTCGGCCGTCGCCAGGCCCAGATGGGTCCTCGTCCGCAATCAGCGCCTCCACGCGCGGCCCCAAATGGACCGAGGAGACGACGAGTCCCAACCCTGCTTCACTCAAAGAGAAGCTGGCGATTCCCATAATCTCGCCCCTGTCAGAGGCCAGCACGCCTCCACTCTGGCCCGCCTCAATCCCCGCGTCGGTCCGGAAGTAGGTCATCCCGATCCGGTCCCACTCCCGGACGCGGGAGAGCAATCCCCGTGTGATCGTTGGCTGAGGCACGGTCTCCACCTGGTGCGGGTAACCGATGAGATAGGCCTGTGCGGCGGCGCCAAGACCCTCGTCATCAGTCAGGGGCATGGGTTGCGCGGAAACGTCGATGGGCCCAAGCACTGCCAAGTCTCCCATCAGGTCCCAGTTCTTCACCGGAACGTTAATAAACTCGGCGCCGTCAGGAAACGCCACGCGCGCCGCATCGAAGGGCCAGACCACGTGAGCGTTAGTGACCACGTACCCACCCTCGATCAAGACTCCGCTGCCCGTCCGGATGCTCGTCTGCACGAATCCAATCGAGGGCGACACCTTTTGGAAGACCTGTGCGCGGCTAAGCGGTCCTTGGGCAGCCAACGGCGCCATCGTAGCCGCGGGCGCCGGGGTCACCGTGGGGTTGGACAAGGTTGGGACCGGCGTCGCAGCAACCGGTGCGGGTAACGGCATCTGGGTTGGCGCAGGTGTCAGAGTGAGTCCGGGTGCAGCCGAAACTGCGGAGGCTGAAGTTGGCGCCCGCTCCGCAGCCGGAGAAGCCCCATTGCCGCCGCAGCTCAAGCACAGGACAATGGTCAAGACCGCCAGCGCTAATGCGGCTGGCGTACCAACTCCGGCCGATTTCATTCCCACTCGCCGTCCGATCCCTCAACAAGTTTCCGCCGCCCGAAGGTTGCCCAAACTCTAACACAACCTCGCCGCAAAAGGTGATCATTCTGGTTACAGCGTGCCGCCACGACCGGCCCTTGGCCTCCTCTCCAAGGGGGTCCGGCCGGGTAGCCCCGGACTGTGGATGCGCCGTGCTCCAGCCTCTGCCAAAGCGCTTGTATGGGTCCCCGCCGGCCCAACCGGCCAGCTTATTGAAGTCCGAGTTAGGGCTCCACATGCCCGGGCCGTCGCGGCCGTAAGTGGGCAAAACGAACGTCAAATGGGTACGCAAACCCTGGTGCTTTGGGGAGCGGCTTTGGGGAGCGGCTTTGGGGGTATAGACAGCAGAATAGAGATGAGAAGGGGAGAGACGAGAGTAAGAGAGTGCGGCCCTGCGTTTGATTACCGCGGATGGGCGTCAACAAGCACTCAACGCAGAGTTAAACCGGACTTCCGCCGCTGTCATCGTGGGCCCGGACGTCAACGCCGGATGCTGAAGTTTCAGCATCCGGCGTTAAGAGCATGTTTCGAACCGGCTATGGGACCTGCGCCGGCTAGCTTACCGGCCGCCGATTCCGGAGCGGGGTATAGAGAGCAGCCTATGCAAGGGCAAACCCTGGGTAGCCGTTGGCGGCCACCTCGTCGCACTTGGCCCTATAGGCTGGGGCACTGTTTGCATAGAGAAGGAAGGTCCGGCTCTTGCCGGGAATATTCGCCCCCACAAACCAGGAGTTAGCTTTGGTCAAGAGCGAGCCTTCGATCAACTCGGCGGCGTGCTCTGTCCACTCCTGCTCCGACTGGGGGGTAGCCGCAATGCGGGTATAGTGATTCTGGCGCATGTAGTCTATGCAGTCGCTCACCCATTCCACGATCATCTCGGCGCACCTGGGGAAATTGCAGAAGGAGGCCGAATTTGCGATGAAGAAGTTGGGGAAGCCCGCGGCCTGCATTCCCAGGTAGGTGCGGGGGCCCTCGGCCCACTTGTCCTTGAGTTGCTGCCCGTCCTCGCCGCGGATATCCATCCTGGTCAACGACCCGGTCACCGCGTCAAACCCCGTGGCAAAGATGATGATGTCCAGTTCGTACTCGGCGGCGGCCGTTTTGAGACCCTTGGGGGTGATGCGGTCGATGGGAGCCTCCCGCACGTCAACAAGTAAGACGTTGTCCCGGTTAAACACCTCGTAGTACCCGCTCTCCAGCGGGATACGTTTGCTGCCGAACGGATGGTCCTTGGGCACCAACATCTCCGCCACTACCGGATCGTGAACGCGCTCCCGGATCTTGTTGCGAACGAATTCAGCGAAAGTTTCGTTGGCCTCCTCGTTGGTCATGATGTCTTCGAAGTTGCCCAACCACTTCTTGAAGCCGGGCTCCGCCCACAACGCTTCGTACTGGGCCAATCGCTCTTCCTCGGAGACTTCCAAGGCCGACCTGGGGTCGAAATCGTGAAGGAACCCAGCCGTACTATCGCGGCACTTTTGGAAGATTTCCTGGTAGTTCGCCTTGATCTGACTCTGGGTCTCTTCGTCGATCAAACCGTTTCGCAGCGGCGCGCAGTAATTGGGCGTGCGCTGGAAGACAGTAAGATGATCGACTTCTTTGGCAATTTCCGTGATGAGCTGGACCGCGGTGGCGCCGGTGCCGACCACACCGACACGCTTGCCGGCCAAATCAACTCCTTCTTGCGGCCATCTGCTGGTGTGAAGCCACCGGCCCTCGTAGCTATCGAGCCCGTCGAAGGGAGGGAGGTAATGCGCTGACAGTATACCGACAGCCGCGATCACGAATTGCGCCTGCGCCCGGTAGCCGTCCTCCGTCACGATCTCCCAACGGTTCTCTTTCTCGTCGTAAATCGTCGAAGCGATACGGGAATTGAATTGGATGTCCCCGCGCAGGTCGAACTTGTCCGTCACATAATTGAGATAGCGCTCATTCTCCGGTTGCCCGGAAAAGTGCTCTTTCCAGTCCCATTCCTGAAGAAGTTCCTCCGAGAATGAGTATCCGTAGCTGATGCTCTCGGAGTCGAAGCGCGAACCAGGGTAACGGTTCCAATACCAAGTGCCGCCCACTCCACCGCCATCCTCGAAGACCCGCACCGATAGCCCTAGCTGCCGTATACGGTATAACTGGTATATCCCGGTGAGCCCGGCGCCGATGATTACCACGTCGAACTGATCGACCTGCTCCGCCGACTCCACGGCGGCCGCCGGCGCTTGCTGAACGGAGTCTGCCATGTCATTCCTCCTTAAAGGTTCTCAATGATCCCGGTTGGCATGGGGAGGAACTGCGCTTCCCCAAGTCGCAACCTAATCGCGGACCCATACGGGTACACTATCCCCAAAAAAAGCTTGTAGGATACCTTTAGCAGAGTACAATATTTGGGGTCGTTTTGGCAAATTAAATGTCCGAAGCCGGGTTCGTTTAGTTGTCTGCCGCCCGTCATACCCGCCGCTCACCCGTCTTTCCCGCGAAGCTTGTCCCCGGCCCCGATCGAGGAGCGGGAATCCATCGCACACCCGTCATTCCCGCGAAAGCGGGAATCCATAGGTTCTCGACGTTGGACTGCCATTGGACAAGCCCAAAGTGCATGGGGAAACAGGAGTCGTCGCGAAAACTAAATGACCCTGAAGCGCAATGGCCCTGACTTGACGCCTAGCCTACCAGAGTGGTGATCATGGACGGTCCATTGATTGGATTCCAGTGGTAATATTAGGGATGCTGCCGGCTGGGACTCGCTGGACTTCCCGGCTCCAACCAACGCCGACCCGGAGCAAGGGGTCACGGCGGTTGAGAAGACCGCCCGCGTTCCCCAGAGCGTAGGCGGGCCAATGGCGGCCGTATGGCTTGGGATTGCACCATAAGACTGGAGGAACGGGATGAGTCACGAACTCTCTGTCTCGGTCAACGGCGCTGAGTACACCAACACCGTTGAGTCGCGGCTCCTGCTGGTCCACTACCTCCGTGACGTCCTGGGGCTGACTGGCACTCACGTGGGTTGCGATACGAGTCAATGCGGCGCCTGCACCGTGTTGGTGAATGGCCTTGCCGTTAAATCCTGCACCCTGCTTGCTGTCCAGGCCCAGGGTGCGAGCATTACCACCATCGAGGGGCTGGCCAAAGATGGGGAGCTGCATCCGCTGCAGGAAGGATTCTGGGAAGAGCACGGGCTGCAATGCGGTTTCTGTACTCCTGGCATGATCTTGACCCTATACCAGGCCCTAGAGCGGAATCCAAACCCCACCGACGGGGAGATTCGCCATAGCATCGCCGGCAACCTGTGCCGGTGCACCGGCTACCAAAACATTATCAAAGCAGCCCAATACGCCGCCGGCAAACTGAGAGCCGCCGGGACCTAGGACGTCTGCCCTTCGGCGCGGTGATGCCTGGCAGACGGGATTCGACTGTACAAAACTCACAAAAACATTGAGGTCTCGCCATGATACCGGCCGCCTTTGAGTATCACGCCCCGTCCAGTTTGCGAGAAGCTGAGGCTATCCTCCGGCGCTATCCGGGTGAGGCTAAACTTCTAGCGGGAGGTCACAGCCTTCTGCCCATGATGAAGCTAAGGCTAGCTGTCCCCTCCCACGTGGTCGATCTGGCCCGGATCAGCGACTTGGCCTATATCAGGGAAGGAGACGAAGGCCTGCTCCTGGGGTCCATGGCCACCCACTACATGGTCGAGTCCTCACCACTGGTGCAACAACACTTTCCGGCCTTGGCGGAAGCAATGGGAGTGGTGGCTGATTTGCAGGTCCGAAACATGGGCACCATTGGCGGCTCCCTGGCCCACGCCGACCCTGCCGGCGACTTTCAGGCGCTTGCCCTGGCCCTAGAGACACGTATCCGGACTTCCGGAGGTGGACGCCAGCGCAACTTGGCCGCCGACCGCTTCTTCCAAGATGTCTTCACCACCGCGCTGCGAGAAACGGAGATTATTACGGAAATCTTCATTCCCCATCTGCCCCCGAAGACCGGCGGCTCCTACCAAAAGTTCGCCAACAAGGCTTCTCACTTTGCCGTGGTGGGCGTGGCAGCCTTTGTCACGCTGGACGCCGCGGGCAGTTGCGAACGAGTACGAATCGGCATTACCGGCGCCGGGCCCAAGGCCGTCCGGGCGAAAGCGGCGGAACGATATCTGAGGAGCAGAGAGCCTTCGGAAAGCAACTTGATGCAGGCGGCGCTGCGGGCTGCCCAGGGTATCGAATTCTTAAGTGATCTTCACGGCTCGGCAGAGTACCGGCAGCACCTGACCGGCGTATTCACCGGCAGGGCGCTGGCCGAGGCAGTAAGCCGGGCAGGGGGCCAGGCTGCTGCACCAAGGACGTAATCAATGGCCAGCATCATCGGCGCATCGATCAAGCGAAAAGAGGACCGGCGATTCCTGACCGGGCAGGCGGCATTCACCGAAGACCTACAGCTGCCGGGAATGCTCTGGGCTAACTTTGTACGCAGCCCTCACGCCCACGCGCGTATTCTCAACATTGACGCTTCGGCGGCTCTGGCGGACCCGCGGGTCGCGGCGGTCCTTACCACTGAGGACATCCATCCTCGTTACAGCACCTATCCACTGGTCGCCATCCCCGGTGTGACCGGGCTCATCGCCATGGACCGGGAGCGTCCGCCGTATTACCTTATCGCCACGGGGAAAGTCCGCCACGTGGGCGAAATCGTGGCGGTGGTCATAGCCCGGGACCGCTACTCGGCGCGTGACGCCGAAGATATGGTGACGGTGAACTACGAGGTCCTCCCCACGGCCGGGGACCCGGAACAGGCGCTTCGGCCCGATGCTCCCCGCATCCATGACGGTTATCCCAACCTCGCTTTGCAGTGGCAGCGGAGCACCGCCAATGCGGCCCAGGCTTTCGAGGACGCCGAGGTCATCATTGGGGAACGGATAGTCAATCAACGGATCCACGCGGCGCCAATGGAACCCAGGGCGGGCCTAGCCCATTGGGACTCCAAACAATCGAGTCTGACTGTTTGGGCGAGTACCCAGACCCCTCACGATCTGAAGACCCATCTAGCGGAGATATTAGACTTACCCGAAGACGACATCCGCGTGGTGGCACCCGACGTAGGCGGAGGATTCGGACCCAAGGCCCACGGCGACCCTGAATACGCTCTGCTGGCTGCCGCATCCCTCCAACTCCACGCCCCCGTCAAGTGGGTGGCTACTCGCGCGGAAGAATTCTTGGGCATGAGTCACGCCCGAGGCAAGGTGTCCTACCTGCAACTCGCGGCGACTCGGGAGGGTAGGGTTACGGCGGTGCGCCTACACCATTTCGCCGACGTGGGGGCCTATCCAAAAGCGGTTGAGGTCAACCTTGCCATCACTTCGGCGATGATCTGCGTGGGCGCCTACCACATCCCTGACGTGGACCTGGAGGTGCATGCGGCATACACCAACCGGACGCCTCAGGCTCCCTACCGGGGCGCCGGACGGTCTGAGGGGATATTTCTCATCGAACGGGCGATGGACCTGCTGGCCGGAGAGTTGGACATGGACCCCGCTGAGGTGCGTCGCCTCAACTTCGTGCCTCCTGACGCCTTTCCCTATACCACAGCCGGCGGCGACACCTACGACAGCGGAAACTATCCGGCGGCCCTGGATAAGGCGCTTAGCCTGTCCGGTTACCCCGCCCTCCGGGAAGAGCAGGCTCGGCTGCGTTCCCAGGGGCGCTATCTTGGTATCGGGATATCCTCTTGGGTGAAATCCGGAGGCATGGGGCCCGTCGCAATAAATCCCGGAAATAGCGTCTTTGAGTGGGGCCGGGTGCGGGTGGACCGCAACGCGGCCGTAACGGTGTACACGGGCGCCTCTCCCCATGGGCAAGGCTTGGACACTACGCTGGCCCAGATCGCTTCGCAGGTGCTGGGCGCTCCCGTGGAGGAAGTGACGGTGGTTCACGGTGACACGGACCGGGTGACCTACGGCACCGGCACTTTCGGAAGCCGTAGCATTGCGGCTGGGGGCGCCGCCGTCTACGAGGCAGCCTCTAAGGTCCGCGACAAAATGGTCCGCGTCGCCGCCCACCGGCTTGGGCTTCCTCCTGAGGAGTTGGCCCTGGAGGACGGCGTCTTCACCCCGCAGGACCGGACCCAGCGCCAGCTTACGTTGAGGGAAGTAGCCCGAGAGGCTTGGAACCTTCATCCCAAGCCATCCGGCCTGGAGTACGGACTGGACGAAAGTTCCTTCTTCCAGCCCACTGGACTCACTTTCAGCTTTGGGACCTACGTCGCTGTGGTTGAGGTGGACCCTCAAACCGGAGACGTCGAAGTATCCAAGCTCTTTTGCGTTGACGACCAGGGCACGGCGGTGAACCCGGCCATTGTGGAGGGCCAGGTTCATGGCGGCGCTATCCAGGGGCTGGGACAGGCGCTCTACGAGGAGATAGTCTACGACGACGCGGACCAACTTGTGAGCGGGTCCTTTATGGACTATTGCCTGCCCACGGCGGAGATGGTTCCCGACTTTGTAACAGCGCAACTGGAAACCCCCTCGCCTTTCAACCCTTTAGGGGTCAAGGGTATGGGGGAAGGTCCGACCGTGGGCGCCACGCCGGCTGTCGTCAACGCTGTAGTGGACGCTTTGGCGCCCTTCGGGGTGCGCCACATAGAGATGCCGTTAACACCGGAACGTGTTCTGCGGGCCATTCTAAAAAAAGATTAGAACCCGATATTGTAAGAGCCGATTAGGACAATCAACGATCGTCTCTGTGAAGGCGTCAGATTCAGACACCGTCGTCCGCATTATCCCCTCTGTGCGGCTGGCTCGGCTTGGCAGATGCCCCCGTCACACGGCATAAAGACGAGCAGGACCACTCTCTTCACCGCCGGTCCGTACGAATAGGTATGCCGGACCGATGCCGCCCGTTTCGGGAGACCTCAGCGGACCGCGGTGGAACCGGGGTCAACTCCGTGGTTGTGGACTGGCGGGTCCGCGGTGACTTGGGCCAGGGTTTGGGGAGCGGGCGCTGCTTGCGGCTGTCTCAGGAGTCTCCGCTTATGATTATGGGCGGACGCAACCTGAGGGGTTACTATCATTAACCGCCTAACCCAGTATTGAATGCGGCTCAATAACTCGTCATTCCCGCCCTTCCGCCATTGCCACGCTTCCGCCATTCCCGCCCTTCCGCCATTGCCACGCTTCCGCCATTCCCGCCCTTCCGCCATTGCCACGCTTCCGTCATTCCCATCCTTCCGTCATTCCCGCCCTTCCGCCATTCCCGCGCTTCCGTCATTCCCGCCATTCCCTTGTTCCCACGCTTCCGTCATTCCCGCGAAAGCGGGAATCCAGAAAGATAGGATGCTGGAGGACTCAGCTTTATGAGACAAGCTCTGCTTGCGTGGGCCATATGAGGCGACGGCACGTTGGTTACAAGGAGCCCCAGAAGCTCCGCGTTACGCCTGCCGACGAACTTTCCAACGCTCACCTCAGATAAGACGGATACCCAAGACGGCGGTATGCCGTAGGAGATCGGAGGTATGGAAGGGTATCCTGCCCTTACATCGCCACCAGGCATGGCCAGCGCGGAATGGACGCCTCAGCACGCCGGCCAGTGACCCAAGTGCTAATAACCGTGAAACTGCGGAAGGCCTCGAGCATCCCGCAACATCCCGCCTTGAATGAAACATCCCGTGACAAAAAGGGCAGCCAGGCCACGGTCCCGGCCTAACGAGTCCGGGCCGCTTTAGCTAATTACCGGCCGGCTGCAGGTCTCTCAACTGAGGCATCACGTGCTTGGCGAACAGCTCCATGGATTTCATCCCTATTTCCGGCGGGTCCCAATCCTGAGTGAGCTGTAGCAGAGTGCCGAAGCCTCCCACAGAGTCGTAAACTTCCCGGATCCTCCTTACGCAGTAATCCGGGTCGCCTATCACCCAGCTGTTATCCATCAAATAGTCCACCGTGATGGCTTCGTCGGGCATGTTTTCGTCCGGTTTAATCAGGGGAAGGAACCCAAGCTTTCTGAACAACGGGAAGAAATACTCCTCGTACGTCCTAGCCATCCCATGGTTGAGCACGTTGCTGCGTGCTTCCTCCGTAGTTTCGGCTACATGTATGTCCAGGGAAACCCGCCAATCCTGGCGATTGGCCACCCTGCCCGTCTTGGCCGCTCCCCGCTGATACGCCTCCCAATGGGTAGGAATACTGGCCAGCGGGAGCAGATCGGTGGTCAACGGAATCCAACCGTGCTCACCGGCCCATTCTATGGTGCTGGAGTTGGGGCTTACCCCGGCAACGGCGATTGGTGGATGGGGTTTGGTGTAGGGCTTAAACCACAAACCAAGGCTGCCTTCCTCTATTGGCGTCGGCGACGTTACGTGATGGAATTCTCCTTGGTAGTCCAATGGCCCGTCCGCTTCCCAGATTTTCACAACTGCGTCAATCACCTCGGCGGCTCTCGCGTGCCTCTTTTCCTGATCGACCCCGAAGAACTCGAACTCAGTGGGCACACCGCCGGTTCCGACGCCGAAGTAGAACCGCCCCTCTCCCAGATGGTCCAGCATGGCGATGCGGTGGGCCAACATTTTAGGATCGTGCAGCTGAAGTAAGACCACTCCCGTGCCCAGCTTGATGTTCTTGGTCCGGGCAAACGCTTGGGAGATGAACAAGTCCGGCGCCGGGAGGTTCTCCCACGGAATGGTAAAGTGCTCACCGATCCAGGCCTCGTCGATACCCAACTGGTCGGCTTGGATTATGGTGTTCATGTCTTCCTTGATGGTTCGCTGTAAAGGCTTTTCGGGGTGGTGGACCGGCATCATGAACAGACCGAAGTTCATCATATCCTCCAGTAAATAAAGGGTAGTGACCGAGTTTGGGCAGTATAGCACAGGTTGGACGCAGCGCCATCGCCCATAGGTCAGCGGGGCAGGGCCTTTTCATCTTCTGGGTTGGCTCGCATAGTTCCCGTTCCTGGGTTGGCTCGCATAGTTCCCGTTTCTGGGTTGGCTCGCATAGTTCCCGTTTCTGGGTTGGCTCGCATGGTTCCCGTCCCTGGGTTGGCTCGCATAGTTCCCGTTTCTGGGTTGGCTCGCATAATTCCCGTTCCTGGGTTGGCTCGCATGGTTCCCGTCTTTCCCGTCAAGCTTGTCCCCGGCCCCGATCGGGGAGCGGGAATCCATCCCGCCGCTCCCCCGTCTTTCCCGCGAAAGCGGGAATCCATACGTTCTTGATGTTGGACTGCCATTGGACAAACCCAAAGTGCATGGGAAAACAGGAGCCGTCACGAAAACTAAAAGGCCCCCCCGTCCTAAACTCCCGACACCTCGCCCTTGACCCCTCCGGCGACCACTCCCTACGCTGTTGATAGGCAGCTATTAGCATCCTGCCAAATCTATCAAACGGCCACTGAGGCCATGGCTCACAATGGCTCACAACGGCGCTGAAATAAAAAACTCCGGCCTCTCCCAACGCCGGCAACCGGCTCTCCCCATTCTCGCCGCCCCCCCCCATTGCCCAGGCCTCCCGCCTCTGCAAAGTGGGCCGCCGCACTTTGCACCGTTGGCTCCAGGACCCCGAATTCCGCGACCAACTTGCCCAACTGCAGCGCCAGTCCGCCGAACTCGCCAAAGGCTGCCTCCAAAGCCTCACCTTTCAAGCTGTCCTTCACCTCGGCAACCTCCCGGAGAATCAAAACCCGGAGAATCAAAACCCGGAAATCCGCCCCCGCGCCATCCGCGCCGTACTCAATTACTCCGCCAAATTCGGAGAAATCCCGAAATCCAAGACCTGCATGACCAGGTCCGGACCCTGGAGGCCGCCCTACCCCTTTTGACCGCCCGGGAGAAACCCGTATGAACATCACTCACACGCGGCGCCCTTCGCCGTTCGTGGCGAGGCTCTCGAATTACGAGGAGAAATCTGTATGACACTTAGCTCTTTGCGGGCCCGCGTCCGCTCCCTCCGCCGGAGATTGGCCCTGCCCTACGCCCAGCTCATGGTCCAACGCGTGGCCTGCGACCTCTGCACCCAATGGGCTTGCGCCCAGGCGGATAAGCGGCCCACACCTTCTCCCCAGGCCTTCGTTCGCCGGGTCGCCGCCGCGGGTTTCCTTCTCCCGACCTTCTCCGTTGCCGTCCGCTACCTTGAACGGTGCGCCTCTCTCCGCCAGGAACCCAGCCCGGCGCTCCTCCTTCGCGCCCTCCTCCCCTGGGCCGCCTATCACCCCGGGGTGTGCTAATTGTGTGCCGCCGGCAATATCCGCCGCTCACCGGTCTTTCCCGCCGCTCACCCGTCATTCCCGCGGAAGCGGGAATCCATACGGTCTTGATGTTGGACTGCCATTGGACAAGCCCAAAGTGCATGGGACAATAGGAGTCGTCGCGAAAACTAAAAGATCCTGGAGGCTATCTAAGGACGTTTGACAGCATTGCGGCCCGGTGATAGCGTTACCTCGTCAGTGGGCCACCATTGCTCTCGGCCTGGAGAAGCCCGGTTGGGGGACATAGGCTAAGGAGTCGATGATGCCTAAACAGCAGTTCTCGATAGCCATTCCCGAGGAAACCATCACGGATTTACGAGGGCGCCTAGCTAGGGTGCGCTGGCCCGACGATTTCGCCAACTCCCAGTGGGAGTACGGCACGAACCTCGATTATCTCAAGGATCTGGTGGAGTACTGGCGTGACGGTTACGACTGGCGCCGGCACGAGGATGCCATTAATGCCTTCTCCCAGTACCAGACCACTATCGATGGAATCCCCATCCATTTTATCCACGAGCCTGGCAAAGGCCCCAAGCCGATACCGATCATCCTGAGCCACGGCTGGCCGTGGACCTTCTGGGATTTTCACAAGGTAATTCGCCCTCTAAGCGACCCGGCCGCCTTCGGTGGTGACCCGGCCGATGCTTTTGATGTGGTCGTGCCATCGTTGCCCGGTTTCGGCTTCTCCACACCGCTAACCAAGCCAGGAATCAACTTCTCACGCACCGCGGACATGTGGGTTACCCTAATGCAGGAGGTGTTGGGTTACCCAAGGTTCGCTGCTCAAGGCGGGGACTACGGCGCTTTGATCTCACACCAGCTGGGCCACAAATACGCCGATCGCATGATTGGCGTCCACACCAACCTCTTGGCCCCTCTGAACATTTTCGCCGGCGGCCTACCGGACGCCTCCTGGTTTGGTCCGGACGAGCAAGCTTGGTACGAGAGGAACACCAACTTCTTTAACAACGAAAGCGGCTACTACGCGCTCCAGACCACCAAGCCGCAGACACTCACCTATGGAATTAATGATTCTCCCGTCGGTTTGTGCGCCTGGATCCTGGAGAAGCGCCGCACCTGGAGCGACTGCAACGGAGACGTAGAAAAGCGATTTACCAAAGATGAACTCTTGACCACTATGATGCTCTACTGGGTTACCCAGAGTTTCGGCACTTCCGCCCGTTACTACTACGAAGCGGCGCACAATCCGTGGCAGCCCTCCCATGATCGCACCCCGGTCGTGGAAGCTCCGACCGGTGTTGCCGTCTTTCTTGAAGAAGTGCTTCTCATGCCCCGGCGCTGGGCCGAATCCTATTACAACCTCCAACGCTGGACCGAAATGCCCTCGGGAGGACACTTTGCGCCCATGGAGGAACCGGAACTGCTGATTGAAGACATCCGGGCTTTCTTCCGGCCGTTGCGGGAGTGAGGGCAGCCGGGAATGAACCCTCAGCCCGGCAGCTTTACTTAGTAACTGACCTAAATTGAGCCCCCATTGCCAGCCGCACAAGTACTACGTAAGGAGGACCGACCATGAGCGCACAAGAGCTTGAATCGTTCGCCCGAGATTTTTGCGACACCTTTAACCGCATGGACTTCGCTGCCGGTTTGGCCATGATGGACGACGACGTTGAGATATTCGACAGCGTCCCCTGTCGCATCGACGGCAAGGAAAAATTTTCCGATTTTCTAAACGCGCTGTTGCGTGACATTGCGTCGATGAGTTTTGGCTTTCACCAGCTATCATGCCGGATGATCACCGGCGACGTGGGCACCATCAATGCCCACGACACCTTCGCGGGAGTGACCAAAGACGGCAAAGGGCAGATAGCCCACGGACGGACCACTTTGGTTTGCGCCAAACGAGAAGGGCAGTGGAAGGTCGTTACCGCTCACTTCTCAGCTATGCCAATGGGTTAACGCCAGTCCAATGTGACGGCAGTTCCAACTTGGTTGGGTCAGCCCGGCTGGCAACCTCAGGCGTCTCGAGGAACCGAAAACGGAGGCACCCGGTCTCCGGTTCTTGGGTGTCCCAACTTTAGGATGCTCCGGCGTCCCAAAGCGCTATCCTTGGTTGTTGTAAGGTCTTAAACGCTTCCGAGCCAAGTAGGCTGTGCGCCGCCAACTCGGCAGTGTTGCAAGCTTAGACACGATGGCGGTTTGGACCATTGGGAGCCCGACTCCCTGTAAATCGCCGGGGTAAGCTCGCATGACGGGCTATCCGCCTTGGATGCGCAGGCTAGGCAGCTCTGCCAACGATGCACGCATTACTCGCGAATTACTATTGAAGGGACACATATTCTGTATGCACAACTATCCGCCATGGATGCGCAGGCCAGGCGACCCACCTGACGATGCGCAGATTAACGTAGAAGGGACCGATGTCGTGCCCCCCCATGACGGAGGGGCAGGCCAGGGATTGCTGCTCCACACCAGCTTGGGAAGCAACAAGGCAATATTGCACCTGGCTGAGGGTTCCAAGCAGGCCGTTATCTGGGTGTGCGGAGCTCTTGGGGGCTTCGGAGGACCCGGCGTGGGGTCCTACGCACGGCTCGCCGAAGAGTTCAGCACTGAAGGTATCACGTCATTGCGTCTAGACTACCGGGAGCCCAACGCCTTGACCGATTGCGTCATGGACGTCCTCGCCGGAGTGGGATACCTCAAGGCCGAGGGCTACGGGCCCGTGGTGATCGTTGGCCACTCCTTCGGCGGCGCGGTGGTGATTGCCGCGGGAGCGCATAGCCCCCACGTCAAGGGTGTCGTTTCTCTGGCGCCTCAGCCCTTTGGGGCAGACAGGGTTCGGCAGCTGTCTCCCAAGCACTTACTTGTAGTCCACGGCAAAAATGACACGCGGCTCCCCTACATGTTCGGCATGCAGATCTATAACCTTGCCTTGGAACCCAAGGAGTTAGTCCTGTACGAAGGGGCGGAGCACCGCCTGCAGGAATGCCAGGAAGAGCTGGAACAGCTTCTTAGCAGCTGGATCCCGGCCACGTTGGCTGCCACTGTAGACATCTAGGGCTCTTGCGCGGGTGAGACACCCAGGGCCAGGCCCGAGCAGGCGGCTCAGCATCGCCAAGCCGAGCGATAGGCTTTGATCAGGATGGCCGTCTCCGTCTCGGCGCCCGCAGTGGTGTATCCACCCTGTCGGCATGACGCTCCTCGGGTCGGCGGCCAACGCAAGACGTGCGCCCGCCTGGCTGTCCTTGGGCCAATGGGTTTTAAACACCATTCCCGCGATGTGGTCGTTGACCCGGTTAGCCTTGCTATTAAGCTGGCAAATTGGGGCGATGCCGTCACAAACCCAGGCATAGAATCCCTCGTATAGCGCCAAGACCGGCGTCCGGACAAGGACGCCTGATCAGCCCTTTGGCCGATAGGGTCAGCATATTGCCGGGCGTCGCCAAATGTTCCTAGTCCTAGACGATGAAACTGAACAAGAGCTGTTCCGGGTAGCCCTCAGCCTGATAGCGCCCGGTCCCGTGGCCCTGCCGGACTTCAACGCCACGCTCAGCCTGAGCGAGGACCTGATTATCCTGCGGCCGGCTGGAAGGGAGCCAGGCTACGGGTCCGGAGTTGCAGGCAATTTACTGCCCTGCTATGGACGTCTCTGTGTGGAAGATGAACAGTCCTCCTACCCAGAGCAGGCTGCCCAAGCAGGGAACCCTAGGGTCCTTTTATTGGCGGTTTTTCCCGGAGACCCCCCCGTCTTGCAAGCCGTCTATTTCCCCTCAGGTTCCAGTCCCGGGCAGGTCTGTGACACCGAGGTTGTACGCCCGGACACCAGGATGTTCAGCTGGGCGCAGGGCCCCGCTGACCGGCGGGTGTTGGCTCAGAAAATCGTGTCGGTCATCGGCGCCGGCAGTCGCGGGAGCCTGGGCGCGTTGGAGCTTGTCAAGGCCGGAGTGGGGAGCCTCCATCTGGTGGATTTCGACCGGTTGAGGGCCGACGACGTCTCTAGCCATATTTGCGGCCTGGCTGACGTCGGCAGGTTCAAGACCAGGGCGGTCAGGGACGCGGTCTTACAGCACAACCCACGGGCATCGGTGGTCTGCAATCAGGTGGACATAACCGAACATAGGGGCTTGCTGGAACGGATCGTGCAATCCAGTGATCTGGTGTTCGTTGCCACCGGCAATGAGCAGTCCAAGTACGTGATAAACGACGTCTGCCTCGAGTTTGCCAAGCCGGCAGTGTACGGCGACTCCCGCCATTGGGCATTACCCCGGGAGGTAATTCGGGTAATTCCCGGGGAAACAGGTTGCTACGCGTGTTTGAGGCAAGGGCTGGCAAATGCCGCGCAGTCTATTTCCGGCCAAGAGGCGTCAGAACATACCGACGACGGGGACCGCCAAGATAACCTGAGCCGGGGGCTGGATGTGTCTTTCATCGCGATGATTCAGACCATGGTAGCGTTGAACACCTTGCTGGGGGACAATCAGTCCGCGCCGGAAGACCCGGACGCCAACGCGCCGGTTTGGACCCACCCGGCCCAACCTCAAGGCGGCCAGTCGCTTCATCGTCTCTTGGCTCGTAATCTGACGGGAGTCCCCAAGGTGGCGGATTGTGCAGCGTGTGGGGGCGTCCAAGGGTATCCTGGAGTAGAGGAAAGCCTCTTGTGACGTAGATTGGCTGTCGAAAAGCACTCCGGCTCTGCTCACCTCCCGGAAGGGGAAGAGGACGGGAAACAAGCAACCGACGGTCACGCCGGTTCTATGACGTTGATCTCAGAAGTTGATTACGTCTTAGCCTGCGTCCGGCCCTATGGTCCATCAACGGGCTAGAACCGGCCTGGGCGGCCGGGCGGCTGGGGTCTTAATCGCTCCGGTTGCGGCGGCGTCATGGTTCCCGGGAGTGATCCGCGGGGGGGATTTCTTCCAAGTCGAAGCGGAATTCCTCGATCACGGGGTTGGACAACAGCTTGTTGCACATTTCGGTAACCAGCTCGGCCGCCAGAGAGCGGTCGGCTTCGTCGATGCGCACCTCCAGGTATTTCCCGATGCGCACGTCTCGCACCGGGCCGAACCCCATGTGTTTGAGGCCGCCCAAGACCGTCTGTCCTTGAGGGTCGTTGACCCTGGGCTTCAGAGTCACGTATATCTTAGCCAGGTGCAATCTATTTCCCTGCCAATATTGCCGGGCCTAAGGCGTCCGTGGGCGGCGATACCTCGGACGGCGCCATCCATCGGACCGCCATCGCGCGGGAGGGCTTCCGTAGGACCGAGAGCATGGGAGACCTGAGGGTATGGGATAAGCAATCTGTACGGCTAATTCATGGAGCTAATTCCGCTAACGCAGGGAACGAACTCCGGTCCGAGGTTGCCCGCGTAGGAGTTAAAGAAAGTTCTGATCCGCTCCTCATCTACGCCGTCGAAGGTATCCACAACTTCCCAGGTAGAGAGCGCCACTTGCCCCTCCGGTATCTTGTCGTAGGACCGAGTGACGCCCCAATCCTCGGCGAGGTCAATGTCGTCAACCAATTGGCGAAGATTCTCAACCTGGCCAGGGTCCGCGAGGTTATAGCTGACCACGATATTGCCGTGCTCCATGTGATGCACCGCGATTTCGTCGCGCAATCCCCCCTCGTAAAAGCCGCAACTCACCAGGTTTTCCTCAGACCAATGGTCCCCGGAAGTAGGCGGGAAGGAGGTATATTCGACGGTCTGACCAGTGTCCACGTGATCTCGGGAGATCATGTCTTGCTGAACGCCAACTCCCGTCAAGTACTCGGTAGAGCTCCCGACGCCGAAAGTAGCTTGACTGCCACCTCCGCCGCCAACCACACCGCCAATGGCGAAACCGGCGATAACTAGGATGGCGATCAGGGCCGATGCGGCCAAGTATAGTTTGTTGACTTTCTTGCGTGGTCTAAGGTCCCCCACGGCGCCGGCTGACCTAGCCGTTCTGGGAAGGGCGCGCCCGCGGCGGCGGCGATGTCTTGATTCGGGCAACCTCGTCCTCCGTTAAAGTTGCTCCCCAGTGAGCAGATGGTAGGCTTCCAGATAACGGTCCGAAGTCTTGGCCACGATGTCATCGGGCAAGCCGGGCGCCGGCGGCTCCCGGTCCCACCCTTGGCCGGAAAGCCAGTCCCGGACGAACTGTTTGTCGAAGTTGGGCAAAGAACGTCCCGGTTGGTAGCCGGAGGCGTCCCAGAACCGGCTGGAGTCGGGAGTAAGCAACTCATCGATTAGGATGAGTTGTCCATCCAACAACCCGAACTCCATCTTGGTGTCCGCCAGAATGATTCCCTTCTCCAGGGCAAAGTCCCGGGCGAACTGATAGACCAATTTGCTGACGTCAGCCAACTGCCCGGCCAACTCGCCGCCGACCATGTCCAAGACTTCCTGATGGGACATGTTTTGGTCGTGGCCCTCCTCCGCCTTGGTCGTCGGAGTAAACAGGGGCTCGGGAAACGCTTGTCCCTCCACCAGCCCCGGAGGCATGGGTTGACCTGAAACCGTGCCTTGACTCCGGTACTCCGCCCACGCCGAGCCGGTGATGTAGCCCCGCACAATGCACTCGATATCGATGCGCTCGGCCTGCTTGACGACCATGGCCTGCCGCGCGATATCCTCAGGCAGAGACGCAGGTGTATCGCCCCCTGCCGATGACGGAGCCGTCAAGGGTGCTGTCAAAGGCCCTGCCGATGGCGCGTCTGCTAGCACGATGAAGTGGTTAGGGACAATATGGCTGGTCTGCTCGAACCAGAAGGCTGAGATCCGGTTCAAGACCAAGCCCTTGTGCGGAATGCCTCCCGGCAACACCACGTCGAAGGCCGATATCCTATCGGTGGCTACGATGAGCAATTGGCCCTGGTCCAAGAGATAGGTGTCCCGCACCTTGCCGCGGTGAAGCAGTCTGGGCAAGTTGGTCTCGATGATCATCTGTCAATCCTGTCCGCGGCTGGCTTGTGGCCCCGCCGGCAGTCGGCCGCGGGTGTTCCTCAGGGGGTTTTTTGACGGCCCGGTCACGAGGATGGCGGCCTCTTGGCCCGACCTGAGGCCATCGAAAATAGCACTCCTCAAGGCCCCCCCATTTGGGGAAGCCAACCGGGAGTTTTTGCCATAGGACATTGCGGTATCGATGTGTAGGGACAGCTCCATTAGCCGGGGACTTGGCCGGCCGATAATCCAACGCGCCTAAAGGTGTCGTCGACGTACCTGATGTAGTAACTGTAATCGAATATTTGGTCGAGTTCTTGGACTGAAAGGTAGGTTAGGGCCTGTTGGTCGGATTTTAGCAACTCCCGGAAATCGCGGTTTAGGTCCCAACTGCGCCCAGCGTTCTCTTGCACGATTTTGTAGGCCTCTTCCCTGGGGAGTCCCTTGTCCACCAGGGCAAGCAAGACCTGCTGGCTGAACACCAGGCCGCGGCTGCTTTCCACGTTGGCCCACATACGCTCCGGGAAGACCCGCAGGTCTTTGATGATCCTCGTGAAGATGCTGAGGATGTAATCCAACGCCAGGCAGGAATCGGGGAGAATGATTCTTTCGGCGGAAGAGTGGCTGATGTCCCGTTCTCCCCAGAGGGCCACGTTCTCTAGGGCGGTGACACTATGGCCGCGGATTAGCCGAGCCAGTCCACAAATGCGCTCGGCAAGTTCGGGGTTTCGCTTGTGGGGCATCGAGGACGACCCGGTTTGCCCCTGCCCGAAGGGTTCTTCAACTTCGTGTATCTCAGTGCGCTGCAAGGAACGCAGTTCCGTGGCGAACTTCTCTAGTGAAGCGGATATGAGGGCCAGGGTCAGCACGAAGTGGGCGTGCCGGTCCCGCTGGACGACTTGGTTGGAAACCGGTTCAATCTGTAAACCGAGTTTTTGGCAAACTCGGTCCTCCACCAAGGGAGGCGCCGTGGCATGGGTTCCTACGGCGCCAGAGATCTTGCCCACCCTGACCCCATCCAGCGCCGCTTCAAGGCGGATGCGCTGCCGGCGCAACTCTTCCCACCACAGGGCCAACTTCAAACCAAAGGTTATCGGCTCGGCATGCACTCCGTGGGTGCGGCCCATCATCACCGTGGCCTTGTGCGCTATCGCCTGCTCCCGTAGGGCTTGCAGGGCGTCGTCTATGTCCTCGAGGAGCAGATTGCCCGCTTCCCCCAATTGCAGGCCCAAGGCCGTGTCCAGCATGTCCGATGACGTTAAGCCCCAATGCAGCCAGCGGCCTTCGGGCCCCAATCCGTCGGTAATAGAGGTCAAAAACGCGGTCACGTCGTGACGTGTGACCTCGAAGACCTCCATCATGCGCCGGTGGTCGTACTGTGCGCCCTGCAATAGCTCCATGTCGGATTTTGGTATGACGCCTTCTTCAGCCCAGGCTTCACAGGCCGCCAGTTCCACCTGCAGCCACTTCTGACATTTGTTCTCCTCAGACCACACCCGTTTCATGGCAGGCCGGGAATAGCGTTCAATCACGGAGAAGCTTCCTCTCGTCTGCCCCCACCATAGCCGTGACACGTACTTGAGCCGGCTCCGGAATACAGATGGACCGGACGCTTCCCTGGACCATGGGCGGTTTGGTGCGCTCCGCCGCGCCAAACCAAGCTCCCTTTATTCCTTCTTGGCCGGAGGTCATTGCGCCGGGTCCTTGTCGAGTTTCATGCTTGGGTTTCATGCTTCGGGGCGTCTCCCTAAAGGGGCTCGGGTTGCTCGCCCGGACGTTTGCGATATTCTGGTTGGGATTAATGTTCCTGTACTGCCTGGAGCATGTCTCCAAAGTCGGTGAATAGGCGGTAAGGCACATCCCGGCGCTGACATTCCTGGGCCAAGACGCGATGGGCAAACAGCAGGTCCGCCCGGCCGATTGCCTCGAAATCTGATGCGCCGTCCCCCGCGTAGATCACGTAATGCCCGTCGTTGCGATACCGGTCCACCACTAAGCCCTTGGAGTTTCCATGGATTTCCTCACCGGGACGAGTGTAATGGTACCGGTAGCTTATGCCCTGGGACGTGAAACTAGTATTGACTGCGTAAATGGGCACACGTCCATGACCCTCTTTGTCAAGTAACGCTTGGATGTAAAAGTCCAGACCCTGGCTGACTATGGCCATGGGAATGTCTTGGTGCTGGCAGTATTCCCACAGCTCCTTAAAGTAGGGCCGCAGATTGGCGTGTTCCTTGACATAAGCCTGCATAGTGGCCTTGTCGGCCTGAATGTTGTGGAAGACGATCTCTTGGTACTGCTTGAGGGTCAGCTCCCCGGAACGGAACCGCTGGCGCACGTCCTGCCAAGTGGGGTCACCGAAACGGTCCAAGAGCAACTGGGCCACGTTTTGCTGCGCGGCGGTGTCATCGAAATCAGTGAGCACCGCGGGGCGCCCGTTAGCGCTCCCGCAGTTCTTGCCGGAAGTCTTCATAGGCCTGCCTAATATCGTCATACTTGAGGCCCAGGATTTCCGCCGCCAAATACGCGGCATTCCTGGCTCCCCACGATCCTACCGCCACGCAAGCCACTGGGATGCCCGGTGGCATTTGAGCGGTCGATAACAGGGCATCTATCCCCTTTAGCTCGCTAGAGGCCAGGGGGATACCAATAACCGGTATGGTGGTCCAAGACGCCAGGGCGCCTCCCAGGGCAGCGGAGCCGCCGGCAGCCGCTATCAGCACCTCGATACCCCTTTCCCGGGCTTGCTTGGCATACTCCTGGACCCGTTCCGGGGTGCGATGAGCTGACATCACGCGCACTTCGTAGTCTATTTTCATTTGCTCCAGGGTTTTGACTGTATCCTGGATCGCGGGCTCATCCGAAGCGCTACCCATGATGACACCGACCAAAGGCATGACTTGCTCCTTACGAAATTAAGGCCGGGACTTCAACCCGCTAAATCTCCAATTCCTCACGAAATGCTTCCACCAACGCCTCCTGCAGAGCGTCACGTTCCGGGCGTATCCCTATTCCGTTGACCAACAGGGCGATTCCTTCGGAGGTCAGGACCACCTCCACCCCTATCTCCCGTTCGCCGTGTTCGTCCCAGGAAAGCACGTTGGTGAACACGTCTTCGTTTTCGCCTTCGTCGTCGAGTACGGCCATCTCTTCATCATCCGTCTCGGACTCCCACGACCTTAGTTGTTCAACATTGCCCCCGCCGCCCAGCAGGATACTGTTCATTGAGGACAGCATGTCCCCTATACCCAGCGAGCCGGCCAGGCTTGTGAGCTCCGTGCGGGTTTCCTCCAACTGTGCCGCTTCTCCGGCGGCCCGCTGTTGGGCCTGAGCCCGGACTTCAGCAAGTTCGCCCCGGAGGGCAACCAGAATGTCTTCCCACGCCATTAGACGCCTCCCTTGGCGGCGGCCCTTGTTATCGAGTAGGAGAAAACGTCCAGTGATCGAAAATCGCGCAAGCCCAACTGCTGTCGTAACAGGAATGCTCCATTCAACAGATCGACGTAGGCCACTCCCAAGGGACCTTTATTCAAGGTCTTGGTAGGTATTTTCATCTTCCGCATCGCCCGCTCCATGGTGGAATTCCAAGTGGCGAAAGTCATGGGGTCCTTGACACAGAGCAGGTAGGACACAAACTCTTTCCCGGCTCCCAATAATTTGTAGGCTCCATCTTGGGCGGCGCACTCCTGAAAACGTCCCTCCAGGGAGACCGCGTCGTACAGTAGGAAATCCAGGGATTCCCTTACTTCCCCAATGGGGTTGCCAACGAATTCCTTGCGTCTGGCGCCCCCGGAGGCTGCGTACAGCGCCAGAGCTTGTTCCATCGACAGCGATGGCAGAACGCTCTCTAGAATCCACTCCGCAAACTCGTCCCGTTTCCCCCAACGCCGTTCCCGGTACTTTTGCAGCGCAGGTTGGACGTGGGCCCTTTGGAAGGTGTGGGCGGCGGCTATCCAATCGGTGTCGCAGGACCCGGTGACCATGCCACGACCCTATTTTCCACTGACGCGATATCGGTGCGGTAGTGAGCGCCTTGGAAGTGAATTCGTCGGACTCTATCATACGCCGTGGCCCGCGCCTCCGCTAGGGAGTTGCCACGGCCTACCACGGTCAGCACCCGGCCGCCGCTGCTAACCGTGCCTGGCCGATTGCCCGAGTAGTCAAGGCGGGTGGCCGCATGGAACACCATAGCGTCCCGCTCCGATGCAGCCGGTCCTGATGTGTCCCGTCCCGATTCCTCCTCCGGACCTATGCTCGGCTTTCCGCTCGTCTCGCTCAACCCCGTGATGTCAAAACCGGTTTCGTATGCGCCTGGATAGCCCCCGGACGCCATCACTATGCCGACGTAGTTTTGGCTAGCCCAAGTGACTTCCAGGGAGTCCAGGCGGCCTTCGACGCAAGCCTGCATCACGTCTAGAGGGTCTGTGGCCAGCAGGGGGAGAACCACTTGAGTCTCCGGGTCTCCCAACCTGCAGTTGAACTCCAGCACCTTGGGTCCGGCGGCGGTTAACATAAGACCGGCATATAGTACACCCTTATAGGGAGTGCCGCGGCGCGCCATCGCATCAATCATGGGTTGCATGACAGTGCGCTCTACATTCTGAGCCAAGGACTCGCTCCAAAAATCCGGCGGTGAAAAACTCCCCATTCCACCGGTGTTGGGTCCATGATTCCCGTCCTCCAAACGCTTGTAGTCGCAGGCAGCCACCAAAGAAGAGAGGCTCTTTCCATCGCTAAAGGCGAAAACACTGACCTCGGGACCTGTCAACAGCTCCTCGATGACGATCGTTTCTCCCGCGGCTCCGAAGGCGCAGCCGGTCATGCAATCCCGGACCGCCGCCTCAGCCTCTTCCGTGGTGTCACACAGAAACACGCCCTTGCCGGCGGCAAGGCCGTCGGCTTTTATCACCGTTGTCCCAGAGAGCGATTTTAGATAGTCTAGCGCTTCTCTCTGTTGCCGGAAGACCCGAAATTCCGGGCACGGCACTCCCGCTTCTCGCATGACTTCCAGGGCAAAGCTCTTGCTGGTCTCCACCCGCGCCGCCTCTCTAGTGGGACCGAAAGCTGCGATTCCCCGCGCTGTGAGCTGGTCGACGACACCCAACGACAAAGGCAGCTCGGGGCCCACCACCACCAAGTTGACGTCCATGGATTGAGCGGCGGCAACCAGGCCCGGTACGTCATCGGGCTTCACGTTCAGATTGGTGGCAATAGAGGCGGTGCCGGCGTTGCCGTCGGCAACCCATAGACCCGTCAGTCTGGGACTTTGGTTTAACCGCCAGGCCAGGGCGTGCTCCCGGGCGCCGGAGCCAACGATTAAGACCTTCATGGGCAACTTCTTCTAAAGCCTGGCGCTGACCGGAGTGTGGCGCCCGTCCCTACTCCCACTCGATAGTGCCCGGAGGCTTGCTAGTTATATCGTATACCACCCGGTTGATCCCCGGCACCTCGTTGACAATCCGGCTGGACATGCGGGCCAGTACGTCGTAAGGGAGCCGCACCCAATCCGCGGTCATGGCGTCATCGCTGCTCACCGCCCGGATCGCGCACACGTGTCCGTAAGTGCGATAGTCTCCCATAACCCCCACGGTCCGGCTTTCGGTGAGGACTGCGAATGCCTGCCAGACCTGATCGTATAGGTTGGACCCCTTGATTTCGTCTATTACTATCCAATCGCAAGCCCGCAAGGTATCTAGGCGCTCTTGGGTAACCTCGCCCATGACCCGGATGGCCAACCCAGGACCGGGGAAGGGCTGACGATAGATCATCTCAGCGGGCAAGCCCAATTCCAGGCCCACTTCCCGAACTTCGTCTTTGAACAAGTAACGCAGCGGCTCCACCAGCTTCAATTTCATGTGCTCGGGCAACCCACCCACGTTGTGGTGGGTCTTTATGCGGGCCGAAGCACGGTTTTCCGGGGTCTCGCTTTCTATGACGTCGGGATACAGAGTCCCTTGGGCCAGGAAATCGGTCTTACCCAGATCCGAGGCGGCATCCTCGAACACTCTGATGAATTCCTCGCCGATCACGACACGCTTGGCTTCCGGGTCGGTAACGCCGGTCAACTTGGCCAAGAACCGGTTGGAAGCGTCCACGTAGATGAGTTGCAACCCCAGGTTGCGTTTGAAGGTAGCCTGAACGCGTTCTGCCTCCTCAAGCCGCAGTAAACCGTTGTTGACGAATATGCAGGTGAGCTGGTCGCCGATAGCCTGGTGCAGCAACATGGCGGTCACTGCCGAGTCTACTCCCCCAGAGAGGGCGCAAATAACACGGCCGTCTTGCACCTGACTGCGGACTCGTGTGATCGAGTCGTGTATAAAGTTGCGAGGCGTCCAATTACCGTTGCAGAGGCAACTCTTGAAGAGGAAATTCCCCAGGATGGACGTACCCAATGGAGTGTGCCTGACCTCCGGGTGGAACTGCAAACCGTAAATGCCCTGACCGTTGCCTATGGCTGCCACCGGAGAGTTTTCCGTATAGGCCAGGGCGGAAAAGCCGGGGGGCATCTCTTCGATGCGGTCGCCATGGCTCATCCAAACCTGGAAGGTTGGGGGTATTTCGTGGAAAAGAGACCCCTCGGCCCCGTTTCGATGCAGGACAGCAGAACCGAATTCCTGTTTTAAGCCGGGAGCCACCTTGCCGCCTAGCTGATGGACCAGGGCCTGCATTCCGTAGCAAATGCCCAAGACTGGAAGGTTGGATTCGAACACCCAATCAGGCGCCATGGGGGCTCCGGGCTCGTAGACGCTGGCCGGGCCGCCGGAAAGGATGATTCCCTTTGGATTGAGGTGAGCCACCGCCTCCCAAGAGCTGGAGGCGGGTACGATTTCTGAGTATACTTTCAACTCCCGTACCCGCCGGGCTATCAAGTGGCTGTACTGGGAGCCGAAGTCGATTATGACTACGCTCTCGTTAACCGATTGGGGTCCGGCATCGGCCTCGGACCCGGCTCCCTCCAAGTTCTTGGCAATCTCCAGATATGCCGATACTTCTACGTCGTCGCTGACGGCTACTCGCCGTCCCCGGGGCAGCTGTTGATCCGCCGTAGCAGCACCTCCTTCGGGATCAAGCTAACAGCACCGCACCAACCTCGGCCGTAATAGCTTGGCGCCACTGGCTACGGAGCATAGCTAGGGGCAAGCTTCTTCATCACGGAAGGTTTAGAGGATCAAGCGCCAAGCTGTTGGCATCCGGCTGCAGATTGTTTGATGTGACGGTAAACGTTACGCTATGGCCAAACATTCTACCAGTAGAAGGGCGGCCGGTGGTTGCCGGTATTATACCCAATATAATTGTGTGAGTATAGGCGCTTCCAGCGGTCCCCCTGGGGCCATTTAATAGGCCCAGATACCCTCTAAGCCGCTATGCTATACTCCGTTCAGGTCACATCGACGCCAAGTGCGCGGCTGGGCTAGAAGCGCGAGTTGCCAGCCGATCAAAGGCTGCTAATACTTTTGCCAGAGACCGAGGGCTCAGCGGAGATTAACCACGCCGTCAGTATCCTGAGGGCGGGTGGAGTCTTGGTATTTCCCACCGACACCCTCTACGGCTTGGGCGCCGATGTCTTTTCTCCGGGGGGTCTGGAGAGGATTTTCTCCATCAAGCGCAGGCGGCCTGACTTGGCGTTGCCGGTATTGGTAAGCCTTTGGGACCAGGTGGAGTTGGTGGCCCGCGGCGTGCCGGAGTCTGCTCGCCGTTTGGCTGCGAGGTTTTGGCCCGGACCACTGACATTGATCTTGCCTAAAGCGGAGAACCTATCGGACCGGATCACTGGCGGCAGGGATACCGTCGCAGTACGCATGCCCGACCACCGGGCGCCTCTCAAGCTGGCGGAGGAGCTGGGGAGGCCCATCACCGGCACCAGCGCCAACCGAAGCGGCGCGAAAGATCCGCTATCCCTGAGCGAGGTTGAGGCGGATTTAGGCGGGCAAGTGGATTACATAATAAAGTCCGGGCCTGCCCCGAAGGGGGCCCCCTCAACGATTGTTGACATAAGTGGCGGAGAGCCTCGCTTGGTCCGCTCCGGAATGTTGGACTTTGATAAGATACTGGCGGAATGGGGTTAACTTTCGGTTGATTCTCAGTTAATTTTCAGGCAAGCCGTCCCATACGGCGACTGAATCATGAGCCAGGAGAAACGGCATCGCTTTGGCCTTCGATTTT
The DNA here is from genome assembly GCA_965224325.1 of Dehalococcoidia bacterium. Classification (GTDB taxonomy): domain Bacteria; phylum Chloroflexota; class Dehalococcoidia; order Lucifugimonadales; family UBA3495; genus CBDCMJ01. Next base: position 327,135 of record CBDCYT010000007.1, on the reverse strand, counting down.
GAGGCATATCGGAGCGCCCTGGACCAAGAACTCAGGGAAGTCTTCTCTTCCCGCCAGGGTTTTCTTTACGACCTCCTTCGGTATCATCTGGGATGGACCGATCAGCGAGGTTTGTCTGAAGACAACCCCAGGCCACTCAATTTGCCCGCACTACCGGCCCTGTTGTGCTGCGAGGCGCTGACGGGCGATTTCCACCCGGCGCTCCCCGCGGCGGCTGGCGTGGACTTGATTTACAACTTTGTTTTGGTGCACGGAGACGTGCAGTCCGCCAGGCCGGAGGCTCAGGACCGCCCCAGCGTTTGGTGGGTGTGGGGTCCGGCCCAAGCTATCAACGCCGGCGATGGCTTGCACGCCTTGGCGCGCATCACTATAATGCGCCTGGCTCAAAAGGGGGTCTCCCCGGAGAGGGTGCTCCAGGCGGTAGAATCGCTGGACCGGGCGTGCCTCACAGTATGCGAAGGCCAGTATCTGGACCTGGAGTTTCAAGACCGGATGATGGTCACCAGCGCCGGTTACTTCGACATGATTGCCCGCAAAACGGGGGCTCTAACCGGGTGCTCAGCCGAGTCCGGCGCCTTGGCCGCCGGGGCCGACGCTGCTACGTGCGCCCAGTTTGGAGACATGGGCCGCAAACTCGGAATGGCTTGGCAGTTGGGCCGGGATATCGCGGACCTGTGGGGACCGCAGGGTGACGGCATGACAGGCGGCAACGTGCTCAATAAAAAGAAAAGCTTGCCTCTGATATATGCCATGGAAAGCTCCACGGTGGCCACCAAGCGCGAACTTGGGGCCATTTACTCGAAGAGGGTGCTGCAACCGGAAGATGTTGCTAATTTGCTTGCGATCCTGGACCAGTGTGACGCGCGGCGTTTCTCGGAAGAGAAGGCTGGGGAGCTGTTGGAGGACGCGATGCAGAGCGTGAGTGGGCTTGACTTCGATGATCGAGCAATGGCCAGTCTGCGAGGGTTGGGGCAGATGGCCTTGGAAGGGCGGGTTTAGGACAGAACGCCAAGTTTAGGATAGAACGCCAGACTTAGGACAGAAGGGCGGATTTAGGACAATGGGTCCCACCACAGTGGCGGCAGGTAAATCCCCGATGCGCTTACGCTATGTCCGCGTGTTGTGGCAATGCCTTGAAGTGCGAATAGGAGATTTGGCTAGATATGGCTAAACGGGGCATCGCAGGCTTGGACCTCGACGGCAAGCGGGTCCTGTTGCGCGTCGATTTCAACATACCCATCGAGCAAGGCGTCGAATCCATAGCATCCTACGATCAGCGGTTGCGGGCCACCCTGCCCACCATTCAGTACCTTTCGCAAAAAGAGTGCCGGGTGATTCTTTGCTCTCACCTAGGCCGCCCAAACGGCCAGGTGGTGGATTCTCTTCGGCTTGCCCCGGTGGGGGACCGCTTGGCGGCTCTATTGCAACGGCCGGTCCAGGCCCTAGACCAGTGCACCGGGCCAGCGGTAGAGGCAGTCGTCGCGTCCATGGGACCAGGAGATATCGTCCTTCTGGAGAACCTTCGGTTCAACCCTGGTGAAGAAAAAAACGACCCCGGTTTCGCCCAAGCGCTGGCGTCCTTGGTCGACTGCTTTGTGATGGATGCGTTTGCGGTGGCCCATCGCGCCCACGCCTCCACTGTGGGCCTGCCCGGACTCTTGCCGTCCGCCGCGGGTCTGCTGGTGCAGCGGGAAGTCGAGGCGCTCAGTAAAGCCTTGGAGGTCGACGAGGCGGCTAGACCGTTGGCTGTTCTGTTGGGTGGGGCGAAGGTTAGCGACAAGATCATGGTGTTGGAGAATCTACTGGGGAAGCTGGACCACTTGTTTATCGGCGGCGGCATGTCGGTTACCTTCTTGAATGCGCAGGGTTACGACACCGGCGCTTCCTCCATTGAACATGACAAGTTGGAATTTGCCAGGGACCTACTCGCGCGGGCCAAGGACCTCGGTGTGCAAGTCCGTCTCCCCGTGGACGTTATGATAGCCAACAAGTTCTCGGCGGACCCACCTGAGATTATGCCCGTGCTGGTGAATCGCATCCCTGACGGCTGGTACGTGATGGATATAGGCGGCATCACGGCGCAATTGTTTGCTGAAAGCCTCGAGCAGTGCAAGACAATAGTCTGGAATGGCCCCATGGGGGTATTTGAGATGCCCCGGTTCAGCCTGGGGACAAAGACCGTGGCCAACGCCATAGCCGGTTTGAAGGGGGCCACCAGCGTGATAGGAGGCGGTTCTACCGCGGAAGCTGTGGAGGCATTGGGGTTGGTGGACCAAATGACTCATGTTTCAACCGGAGGAGGCGCTTCTTTGGAGTTCCTGGAAGGCAAAGAACTGCCGGGGATTGCCGCTTTACCGAATGCGTGACACAATTTCGAGACCGGGTTATTCACATCAGCGCTTTCCTTGGTGATTTCCATGAGTGATTTCCCTGCGGATTATTTCGGGAGCGGAGGGACCGGCTAGCAAATGATTGACGTGGACGCACTTCGAGATTGTTACACCTCTACGTCTTCCAAGATAGTAATGCTGGTGGTGGACGGGCTGGGCGGATTGGCCCATCCCAGCACCGGCTTGTCGGAACTGGACCAAGCCCATATCCCCAATCTGGATGCGCTGGCCCGGGAAAGCGCCTGTGGGCTAACCACGCCGGTTTTACCAGGGGTTACTCCGGGGAGCGGCCCCGGCCACTTGTCGCTTTTCGGCTACGACCCGCTCAAGCACCTCATCGGCCGCGGCGCCTTGGAGGCCCTGGGGATTGAAGTCGACCTGCAGCCCGGCGACGTGGCGGCTCGGGGGAATTTTTGCACCGTAGACGCCCATGGCGCGCTGGTGGACCGGCGGGCCGGGCGTATTCCCACTGAATTCAGCGCGCCGTTGTGCCAGCGGCTCGACCACATAGAGCTAGACGGGGTGCAGGTGGACGTTTACCCGGTCCAGGACTACCGCTTTGTTTTGCGCCTGCGAGGGCCTGAACTATCGGAAGCCCTTTCCGAGACAGACCCTCAGCAAGTGGGTGTTCCGCCGCTGCCCGCGAAACCACTTACCCCGGACGCGGAAAAGACCGCCAACCTGGTCAACCAATTCTTGACCCAGGCGGGGCAGTTGCTGGCCGTGGAGGAAAGGGGCAACATGGTGCTGCTGCGAGGATTTGCCCAACTCCCCGCACTCCCCCCCATGGGTCAGGTGTTCCACCTAGACCCGGCGGGAATCGCGGCCTATCCCATGTATCGCGGGCTTGCCACCGTGGCGGGTATGACCATAATCCCCACCGGGACCACCTTCGCCGACGAGGTGGAGACCCTCAAGCAAAACTTCCAAGACCACGATTTCTTCTTCATCCACTACAAACCCGCAGACGCTGCCGGAGAAGATGGAGATTTCGACGCCAAAGTTGAGACCTTGCAAGAGTTGGACCCGTTTATACCCGAGCTACTCGCCCTGGAGCCGGACGTACTTGTGGTGGCGGGAGACCACTCCACCCCGGCTATCATGGCGGCCCATAGCTGGCATCCGGTGCCGTTCTTGGTCCATTCCAAGCTCACCTTGGGAGAGGGCGTGCCGGGTTTTAACGAACGGTCCTGCGGTCAGGGCTCCATCGGGCGCATCCAAGCCACCCAGGTCATGTCACTAGCCCTGGCTCATGCCGGCAAGCTCGCGAAATATGGGCCCTAGCAGGCCTCATTCCGCCTTGGATCTAATCGCATTGGAGAAGAAATATCTGTGCCTACGCCTGTTGTAGCCGGCAATTGGAAGATGAACACGGACCTTGCCGGGGCGGTAGCGCTGGCCTCAAGTGTGCGCGACGGTTCCGCCTCCCTTTCCGGATTGGAGCTAATACTCTGCCCTCCGTTTGTGTCCCTGGCAGCGGTCCGGGACACTTTGCGAGGAACAGCCGTAAAAATCGGGGCGCAGAATATGTACTTCGAGGAGTCGGGCGCATTCACCGGAGAGGTAGCCCCTTCGATGCTCCAGGGAATCTGCCAGTACGTCATCTTGGGCCATTCAGAACGGCGCCAGCTATTTGGCGAAAACGACGACCTCATTAACAGGAAGGTTAAGGCCGCGATTCAGCATAGTTTGCGCCCTATTCTGTGCGTCGGAGAGACACTGGAGGAACGGGAATCCGGGCGCGCCGATTCGGTCGTCAGCAGGCAATTACGGGCTGGTCTGGCCGGTGTGGTTGACATAAGCAGCCTCGCGGTGGCTTACGAGCCGGTGTGGGCCATCGGCACTGGCCGGGCTGCGACCCCGGAAATCGCATCAGAGATTATGGGCGGCGCTGTGTTTGAAACCCTTCGTACTCTTTATTCCGACGCCGCGGCCCAAGTGCCCCTGCTTTATGGGGGCAGCGTAAATCCGGACAACGCCGCCGGCTTCGCGGCGGAGAGTTGCATCCAAGGGGCCCTAGTGGGCGGCGCCAGCTTGCGGGCTGATCAGTTCCTGGATATCGCCAAACAGACCATCAAGGCCAAGGGCACATAAAGGCCAAGGGCATAGAGTAGAAGCGGCGGGTCGCTGCCTTAGGGACTTGTCTCATGAAGCTGAGTCCTTCAGCATTCTACCTCTCTGGATTCCCGCTTTCGCGGGAATGACGGGTTATGGAGTCTGGATTCCCGATCGGGGTCGGGGACAAGCTTCGCCGGAATGACGGGTTCTGGAGTCTGGATTCCCGCTCCCTGATCGGGGTCGGGGTCGGGGACAAGCTTCGCGGGAATGACGGGTTATTGAGTCTGGATTCTCGCTCCCCGATCGGGGTCGTGGACAAGCTTCGCGCGAATCACGGGTTATTGAGCCCCATTCAGTACCGGTTTAAGCCGTTATTATAGTAACCCGTCAGGTTGCGTCCGCCCAAAATCGTGAGTGGAGACTTCTGAGACAGGTTCCTCAGGCGGCTGCCAATAGTTGACGTTGCTGTCCGGACTATCCAGGCCTTATAGGGCTTTTTCAACACCATATGCCGGGATGCGCCTCCACTCGCCTTGATCCCCGGACTCGGACGAGGGGGTCCGACAGGCCCACCCTCGGGGGTTTCCCCAGGCATCTAAGAGACCGGCGGGCGCTGAGAGTAGTGGCCAAACCTCTTGGTCCCTTCTTGATAAGGGAAACTGCACGTGGACCAATCATCAGCTTCAGGTCCGGTCCTCTTCATCGTAGGCCCCACGGCCGTGGGCAAGACCCGGCTCGCGGTGGCCATGGCTCGGCGGTTTAACGGCGAGATCATCAATGCCGATAGCCGTCAGGTTTACCGCTACATGGACGTAGGGTCGGGGAAGCCCACCACCGAAGAACGCACCCAGGCCCGGCACCATCTCCTGGACATTCTCAACCCCGATGAAGATTTCGGCCTCGCCACCTTTCTGTCCCTCGCCCGCCTCGCCCTAGCGGAAATTAGGTCCCGGCGAAGGATACCCATCGTTGCCGGAGGCGCCGGGCAGTATATCTGGGCGCTGGCCGAGGGCTGGCAGGCGCCACAAGTGCCACCGGACCAAAGTTTCCGCCGGCAGAAGCAACTTGAGGCGGAGCTTCACGGCGTTGAGTTCGTGTATAGCCAGCTTAAGGAAGCCGACCCTGAACGAGCCAGCCGGTTGGACCCGAGAAACGCTCGCCGGGTCATTCGCGCTTTGGAAATTCACCGAGCTGTAGGGGCCGTGCCCTTGCCCTTGCCCTTAAGTCGTGGCGGCGGCCCGGCACAACGCCCGTTGGAGAACAAGCTCATCATCGGCTTGACTGCCGAACGCCAGCAGCTATACCGGCAGATAGACGCACGAGTGGACCATATGCTGGCCTTGGGACTGGAGGGAGAGGTCCGGGATCTCGTGGCCAGGGGATACCGATTGGACGCTGACCCCTTGGGTAGCCCCGGCTACAAGGAGTTGGGGCAGTACCTAATGGGGCAGGCCACGCTAGATGAAGCGGTGAATAGGACCAAGTTGCGCACCCACCGAATGGCGCGGCGCCAGTACACCTGGTTCAAGCCAAGTGACGATAGGATTCGCTGGCTAAACTCCGAAGCCCCTGAACTCGAAGAGGAGGCCGAGCGGCTAGTCCACGATTTCCTATCCGGCCCAGCCTGCTATGATACAATAACCAGGGATACCCCAACCACGAATACCCCGGAAAAATACCCTAGGAAATTCTGACTCCTCGCATAGCTGATGATGAAATTCACCAAGATGCACGGCGCCGGCAATGACTATGTCTACGTGGACGCACGGGGCCTGACCCAAGACTGGCCCCGCCTGGCCAAGAAAATTAGCGACCGGCACTTCGGCGTGGGAAGCGACGGCCTTATTCTCATGCTGGACTCCGACGTGGCCGACCTGAAGATGCGCATGTTCAACGCCGATGGCTCCGAGGGCGAGATGTGCGGCAACGGCATTAGATGCTTCGCCAAATACGCCATTGAGGGCGGCGCCGTGGCCCCTCTGACCCAATTCCTAAGCGTGGAGACCCTGGCCGGCGTACGGACGGTGGCGCCGGTGTACCAGGGCGGGCGGGTTAGCGCCGCCAGAGTGTCCATGGGGCGGCCGGGCCTGGATCCCCAAGACCTGCCGGTCACTCTGGAGCCTACAGGACAATATCTCCAGGGTCCTGTGGTCAACTATCCATATGAGAAAGATGGCTTCCAACTGCCTTTAACCTTCGTCTCCATGGGCAATCCCCATGCAGTGACCTTTCTGGAGCAGCCGGTGAGTGGCTTCGAGCTGCGAGTCATCGGTCCCAAGGTAGAGCATGATCCCATATTTCCCAACCGGGTAAACTTTGAGGTGGTAAATGTCAACGGCGACGGCGCCCTGGCCGCCCGAGTGTGGGAGCGGGGCTCAGGGGAGACTATGGCTTGCGGCACCGGGGCCTGCGCGATAGCTGTGGCAGCTCGCCTTCAGGGGTTCATTCAAGACCGAGTTGACATAACATTGCCCGGGGGAACGTTGAGCGTGGACTGGGACGGTGCAGGCGAGGTGTACCTGGAAGGACCCGCGGAAGAGGTATTCACTGGCCACTGGTAACTCCCCGAATACACCTTGCCCCAGTCTTCTGCTGCCAACATGCCATTCGAACCGAATCCCCTCCACCTTCATTCCCAAACTCCCCAAACTCAGTGACGAATCCAGGACTTCTTACCCCAAGACCAAGCCGCCGATACGCTGAGCCTACTCCCCGTCATTGCCATGAAAATAGACGGCAACCCCCGAGTTTTCGCCGCCGGCGTTTGCAGAGTCGCCCATAATGGGTGCGCCAGCCTCCTGAGAGTTGCGCCTCCCACTCCCAACGGGTATATTCTCTAGCAAAGCCTCACTTTCGCCTGTTTGCGGCAGACTTCTGAGACCGATGAGGAATTGCTATGCCTTCACCGATCATGGGATTGATAGTAGCGGCAGCTAAGGCACTCGTGACGAAAGCAGCAACAGCAAAAGTGTTGAACGTGGCCACGTCTGCGGCATTAGCTCACACGGAGAAAAAAACAGCGAAGCCTTCTTCCGACGATGATACTCGCGAGTTGATCAATGCCCTCCGAGCCAAGGTTGAACAGCAAGCGGCCAATGCCGCTATACACGCGGAGCTCATCTCTCAGATCGCGTCGGAGACCGAAGCCCTCTCGCAGGATCTGAACGCATTGTACCGCCGCGTTAGCTTTATGCGTTTGGTTGCTGGAGGCGCAGCTGTCATAGCTATAGCCGCTTTAATCCTCGCACTATTTTGACGTACAGTCCTACACTGGTAAAATAACTGAAGAAAGAGTTACCATAATGAAATTTTCTGAGCGGCTGGGCAAACTAGCCCCTTACCCTTTCGTAGAGATATCCCGCATCATCGCAGAAAAGAGGGCCGCCGGGGTGGACGTGGTGACCTTCGGCATCGGCGACCCTGACATCCCTACGCCTCAGCCCATCGTGGACCGGTTGCTGAAGGCGTCGCAACATCCGCCCAACCACCGCTACCCGGAAACCGACGGATTGCCGGAGTTAAGGCGGGCTATTGCCTACTGGTACGAGCAGCGTTTCAGCGTCAAGCTAGACCCTGATAAAGAGGTGCTGCCCCTCATAGGGGCGAAGGAAGGCATTGGTCACGCCGCCTTCTGCTTCCTCGACCCCGGAGACGTTGCCTTGGTGCCGGACCCGGCGTACCCGGTCTATGCGGTGGGAACCATGTTCGCCGGCGCCGAGAGCCACGTGATGCCCCTGTACGAGCGAAACGGCTGGCTGCCCGATCTTGACGCCATCCCCGCCGAGGTGGCGCGTTCGGCCAAGGTCATGTGGCTCAACTATCCCAACAATCCAACGTCCGCGGTGGCAGGCCCCGAGGATTTTGCGTCCGCCATCGCATTCTGCAGAGATAATGACATCGCCCTCCTTCACGACGCGGCCTATAGCGAAGTGGGCTACGATGGCTACAGAGCGTCGAGCTTCCTCCAAGTGGATGGAGCTGTTGAAGTGGGACTGGAGTTTCACTCCCTGTCCAAGACTTATAACATGACCGGCTGGCGCATCGGCATGGCCGTCGGCCACGCGGACATGATCAAGGCCCTGTTCCAGATCAAGGCTAACCTGGACTCGGGAATTCCTCAAGCCGTCCAGGAAATGGCCATGGAAGCGCTTACCGGTCCCCAGGACTGCGTCGATGAAAACGTCGGGATTTACCAGAGACGGCGGGACCGGGTGGTGGAGGCGGTCAGCAAGCTGGGACTGCGGGCGCCGGCGCCCCAGGCCAGCTTGTACATCTGGGCCGGCATACCCGAAGGCTACACCTCGGCCGAGTTCGCAGCACGCTTGCTGGACGAAATCGACATAGTGGTGACCCCAGGGTCGAGCTACGGCAAGCACGGCGAAGGCTACATCCGCCTTTCCTTGACCACCCCCGACGACCGCGTCGAGGAGGGATGCCGGCGATTGGAAAACTGGCGAATTCCCCCGCCGAAGGGAGGCTAAGCTCATACCCAAGACCACCGTGTCAACTGAATCCGGCCCGGAGCGGGCTGTCCTGGTTGCGGTGGACCGCAAATACCGGGACCAACCTTGGAGCCTGGACGATACTCTCGACGAGTTGGACTACCTGGCCCGGACCGCTGGCGCCGAGGTCGTGGGCCGGGTCAGCCAAAGAGCGGGGCGGCTGACCCAAACTTACGTTGGCAAAGGCAAACTGCAAGAAATCATTGACGAGGTTGCCCAACTCGAGGCCAACGTGGTCATCTTCGATGACGAGCTTACCCCCACCCAGCAGCGAAATCTGGAAAACGGCCTCAATGCCAAGGTTATCGACCGCACCGCCTTGATTCTGGACGTGTTCGGCCGCCATGCCCGCACCTATGAGGGCAGACTGCAGGTCGAACTGGCCCAGCACCAGTACTTGCTTCCCCGTTTAGCCGGTCAGTGGTCGCACCTGGAAAGACTCGGCGGCGGCATCGGCACCAGGGGCCCCGGCGAGACTCAGATAGAGACCGACCGTAGATTAGTCCGCGGCCGGATTCAACGCATAGAACGGGAGTTGGAAGGAGTCCGCCGTCGCCGCACTTTGTACATGGACCGGCGCAAGAAAGCAAGCATACCCACCGCGAGCCTGGTCGGATACACCAACGCCGGCAAAAGCACCCTATTCAACGCTCTCAGCGATTCCAAAGTCACCGCCGAAGACCAGCTGTTTTCTACCCTGGACCCGGTAACCAGGCGGGTAAGGTTGCCTTCCGGGGGAGATTTGCTGGTTACGGACACAGTGGGATTCATCCAAAAGCTCTCACCCACAGTCGTGGCCGCCTTTCGGGCGACCCTCGAAGAGCTTTCCGAATCGGATGTCCTGGTTCACGTGATTGACATAACCCATCCCAAAGCAGCTCAGCAGACCCAAGTGGTGGAGTCCATCCTCCAAGACCTGGGTCTGGGGGAGCAGCCCCGAGTTCTGGTGGCCAACAAGACGGATTTGCTGCCCTCGGCTGGGAATGGTAGGCCGCCCGAGTCTTCTTGGAGCCTGGACCCCGCGGGCAGCGTCTATGTCTCGGCTGCTAAGAGTTGGAACTTGGACCAGCTCTTGCAAAAGATCGAAGCTAAGCTGATGAGCGTCGACGGTCCTCTCACAGTTGTAACGTCCGCCATTGCGAGCTAAGCGGTCCGCAATATCTGCATCTAAGGCAGGCTTGCCAGGGAGAATCACCCCGGCGAAGGAAGAGGTTCCAACGCTGGTAACCAATCAGGTCAGGGAGGCATCGCCATGGACTCAAGCAGCGGCCCTGGGGTTTCCAGCCCTGAAGTTTCTCTGGAACAGCTCCGCACAATGGCGGAACTGGCTGGCTTGGGCATGGACCAGCAGGAACTGGACGAGTTCAAACCCCTTTATGATCTCTACCGGCGATATATCGATCAACTGCATTCAATCGACTTTGGCGCCGAAGAGATCGCGTTGTCATTTCAACCGGATTGGACGGCCTGATTCCCCAGTGCGGCTGAGCAGGACGTTGGGTCCTTCAGTTTATAACCCCAAAGGGTCCCCACTGCTAGACCTACTCGGCAACAACGGCTGGGAATTGCGAGGGAGTTAAAGTTGGCGAACACCGACGGGAAGCCCTATTTTTTGTCAATCCGAGAAGCCAGTGAACTCATCCGCAGCGGGCAATTGTCTCCGGTGGAACTTGTCCGGGCTTGTTTGGACCGTATCGAGGCAACGGAAGACCAACTTCATTCGTTTATCACTCTTTTGAAGGACGAGGCTCTGCAGCAAGCCCGCACAGCGGAGGCGGAGATACTGCGAAACGGCTACAAGGGACCGCTGCACGGCATCCCTATTGCCTTGAAAGACCTTTACGACACTGCCGGCGTGCGCACCACTTCAGGCTCACGGGTGGACTTCAACCGGGTGCCCGACCAGGACGCCACAACTACCTCCAGGTTGAGTGCGGCCGGCGCAATACTCATGGGAAAGCTGGCGATGCACGAGTTCGCCCTGGGCGGCCCCGATTGGACGACCCCTTTTGAGCCCGCTCGCAATCCATGGAACTTGGACCACATTACCGGCGGGTCCTCCAGCGGTTCGGCCTCGGCTGTGGCGTCGGGACAGGTGATGGCCGCTCTTGGCTCTTGCACCGGTGGGTCCATCCGGGGTCCCGCGTCCTATTGTGGCATCGTGGGGCTAAAAGCCACCTACGGCCGCGTAAGCCGAGCCGGGGTGGTGACCCTCAGTTGGTCCCAGGACCACTGCGGCCCCATGACCTGGACGGTGGAAGACGCAGCGTACATGCTGCAAGCGCTGGCGGGGCACGACCCCAAGGACCCCACCACCAGCACCGCCCCGGTCCCCGACTACTCCAGGTCCCTGCGGGAGGATGTCAAGGGTCTCACCATTGGAGTGCCCCGGCACTTCTTCTTCGAGCCCAACCCTGACGTCAACCCGGAAGTGGTTTCCATCGTGGAGAAAGGGCTGGGCGCCCTGGAAGAGCTGGGAGCGAACCTGGAGGAGGTGCATATTCCCAGCCTGGAATACGTTAGGGCTGCCAACTCGGTAATTATGCTCAGCGAAGCTTACGCTTTCCACGAGAAGAACCTCAAGGAGCGTCCTCAAGATTTCGGAGAAATGGTAAGAGGGCGATTTAGGGTTGGCGGCCTCTTCAGCGCCGGCGATTACGTCCAAGCCCAACGGTGCAGGCAGTGGATAAAGCGGGAGTTTGCCGACGTGCTCCGCAAGGTCGACGTGTTGGTCACTCCGACTATGACCCAGCCGGCCGCTGCATTCAAAGGCTACGACGCCACCAGCACCGTCCGTGGACCCAGTTTCACCGCCCCGTTTAATGTAACGGGACTGCCGGCTATATCGACGCCCTGCGGGTTTACGGCTGCCGGCTTGCCGGTGGGTATGCAAATAGCGGGTAAACCCTTTGATGAGCCAACGGTACTGCGAGTGGCTTACACCTATCAGCAACACTCCCGTTGGTTCGAGCGCCGCCCACCCCTGTAGGGAGCTAAATTATTATCCCGATCTAGGGTTGGCGGAGATTGTGGCGGTGCATTCCCTTTATGCCGGTTTGTTGCGGCGGTCCGGGCGCAAAATTATCCCCAAATAATTAATTCGGTTTGGTTCGCACAAGATACCTTATGTTAGCTTAAGGCTGGACCGGGCTTTACATAACTTGAAATACGGGGTTTTTCTTGGGGCCGGAAGGTATTGTACCCATGGGCCCGGTCCCGGCCAACGACGTGCCAGACCGGAGGTCAATGAGAAAGTGTGACGAGCCGAAGGGTTAGGCCCATGGGTTCGGTCCCGTCCAACGATGTATCAGACCGGAGGTCAACGAGAAAGTGTGACGAGCCGAAGGGTTAGGCCCATGGGTTCGGTCCCGTCCAACGATGTATCAGACCGGAGATCAACGAGAAAGTGTGACGAGCCGGAAGGGTGTAGGCTCATGGGCCCGGTCCAGGCCAACGACGTGGCAGGCCGGAGGTCGATGAGAAGATGTGACGAGCCGGAAGGTTTTAGGCCCATGGACTCGGTCGCCACCAACGATGTATCAGACCGGAGGTCAACGAGAAAATGCGACTTGAAGGTAAAGTAGCCCTGATCAGCGGCGGGGCCAGGGGCATCGGCGGGGCCACAGCCCGGCTCATGGCCCAGGAAGGAGCCGCGGTGGTTATTGGCGACATCCTGGAGGAAAAAGGCCGGGAGATGGAGGCCGAGATAGCGGAAGCCGGGGGAAGGGCAACTTTCGTCCCTTTGAACGTAATCAGTGAAGAGTCGTGGCAAAGCGCCGTCCAGACCGCCGTTAACACCTATGGCAAGCTGGACATAATGGTTAACAACGCGGGCATCACCGGCAGGACCGGTGTGGAAGAAACAACGGTCGAAATGTGGACGCAGCTAATGGACATCAACGCCAAAGGCGTATTTCTGGGGGCCAAGGCGGCCATTCCCGAGCTTCGCAAGGCGGGCGGTGGGTCGATAATCAACATCTCTTCCATATACGGCATAGTGGGCAGCAACGGAGCGGCCCCATACCACGCTTCTAAGGGAGCGGTGCGCATTTTCACCAAGTCCGCCGCACTCCAGTACGCAGCCGACGGAATTAGAGTCAATTCGGTGCATCCTGGATTCGTTGACAGTCCCATGACCGAAGCCCACCATTCCATACCGGATGTCTGGCGGGAGCGGGTGGGGAAGATCCCCCTAGGACGCATGGGGACCCCGGAAGACATAGCTTCCGGGGTCCTGTACTTGGCGTCTGACCAGTCTTCCTTCGTCACCGGCAGCGAGTTGGTAATCGACGGCGGCACAACCGCCGCCTAGAGCCTCCGAGGGCCTTCTTAGCGATTATGTCTCCTGGCAGCGCCAACTGCTGGAGTCAGCCCGGAGACCGGTTTTCGGCGGCTATCTTTGATGGTAAAGCGGATGGCCATGAAATGAGGTGTGCACCCGGCTGAAATGGTCTCCTTCCAGGTTGGCGAAATATAGGTCTTGGAGCCCGGGGCCACCGAAAGCGCAATTGGTTGGAGCCGCCAGGGTATTACCGTCCGGATCGTCGACCAACAGCGACCACTCCCCATTAGGTTTAACCGCGATGATTTTATTCGCCAGAGTCAAATTACCCTCAGAGGCGTGCAACGGAAGCGTGATGTACATGTTGCCGTCAACGTCAAAGGCCATCCCGTCGGGCAGTGCCGGGAAGCCCTCGGAAAATATCTCGGGCTGACCGAACGTGCCATCGCTCTTCATGGCGATGCGTATGCAGTCGTTCCTGGAGCTTTCCAGCACGTACACGGCCTCCTCTTTAGGATCAATTGCCACTCCGTTGGCGGCGTAGATGCCTTTCGCCACCACGTCGCCGCTGCCGTCGGGGCGGATGCGGACCAGGGCGCCGTTAGGCTCCGGATATGAGAGTTCCGGTAACACAGTACTGAGATCGCGGGTGCTGGTGTTGGACACGTAAAGATTGCCCTCGGCGTCGTAGCAGGCAAAATTCGGCAGGGCCAGCTTCACGTCACCCACGTGGTCCGCTATGAAGGAAACCTGCCCGCTCTGGGTCATCCGGAACATAGCCTGTTTTCCAAGATCGCAGTAAATGATATCGCCGTTCCGGTCCATGGTGATTCCGTTGGGGATTGACCCCTCGGGCAGCGTGGCGATTTCACTCACCTCGCCGTCGGGGCTGACCTTGTACATAACGGCGTTGCGGCCCCCGCCATAGACAAACCCGTCCTTGTCCACGACTACACCCTCGGCTTGCATCACGCCGTTTCCAAAGTTGTGAACCTCATTCAAAGCAATAGTTGTCATACGCCCCCTATATCCCTTTCTGAGTTCCGATAGCAGAAGGAATGTACTCGGCTCGGTGGCCCTTTGTCAATTTCAGGCCGCCTCCCAAGGCCCACTTTTGCAGGCTATATTTATGTCAACTCGCAGGATGAGCCGGCAAGGCCCATCCGGCGCCGGTTCGAGGATAATGTGCCCGGTAACTTTGCCAGGGCTCATGCCTGCGTTGCGTTACCGGCCGTCGGATATCTCGCGGGGTACGCTCAGAAGCCGCGCTGCTGCGTATGCTAGGTTATCCCAAACTTGTTGGGGTTTCGTCATAGTGAGCGGCCTTTACGAAACACGAGAACACGAGCTCGAGGGCGGGCTTGCGCCCCGAATGGCGGCTGATATAATTGAACTTGCCCAACGACAGACTGGGGCGGTTAGCTCAGCGGTTAGAGCGCCTCGTTCACACCGAGGAGGCCGGAGGTTCAAATCCTCCATCGCCCACCAGTAGCCTGGCGTGCGGGCGCCATCATTGCCGAGGTGGCGGAACGGCAGACGCGCTGCGTTCAGGGCGCAGTGTCCTTACGGATGTGTGGGTTCAAATCCCTCCCTCGGCACCATAGACGGCTTCTCGGCTACCGATACTGTGGCTTCTACGGGGGTTCCGAAAGCGGAACTTCGATAGCTGACAGCTAATGTACGCGCTTGTAGCTCAGTGGATAGAGCGCTGCCCTGCGGAGGCAGAGGTCGTGGGTTCAAATCCCGCCAAGCGCGCCATATCTCGAATCGCCAGCCCGGTCCCCACCTCTATTGCCTAGCTTTGCACAGCGGAACCGGCGGCCCTGGGGAAATAACCGACCTCAACCCAAGCAAGAGCGCCAACTCTCCCGGCAACAGCAGGTAATTTCGGCGACTTGCGGTCTGGATTCGAAAGTACCCAGAGGAAGCAGCGGGGGATTAGGATGCACTACCGGGAATCAGGCGGGGTAACCGCGGTGTCTAGGCCCGGGGGGCATTGTCCGGCGAAGTGACAGTAAGCCACTCCTCACCCATAAGCTCGGTGGCTCCCCCCTCAATCGTTACGTAGTATGTGCGGTCTTTCTCCGCATATGGAGATTGACTTTGTATCAACCAGTCGGCGGTACACTGGGGCGCAATTGTTCCGTAGCTTCCTTTAGCTTCACTAGAAGGAGGTCTGTGGGCGCCATTGGTTGGTTTGATAAAAACCCGTTGGCCCACGTCAAATTTCCAGGCCATGGATTCCACCTCTTTCTTGGGGTCCGCGAGTCCATCCCTCGAGTCTACTCGTTGAGCCGGCTGGTTGGCCCGAGTCGACGCTGAAAGAAACCCACGCTATGTATTTCAAGCGGCGTGAACCCCATTTTATCACTTGATCGCCAGATATCGTGTACCCTGAAGAGTGTTAGAAAAGAGTGTTAGAATTTTCCCGGACAATGGTCTGGGGTAGGGCAGCTAAACCCTGCTGAGAGTTTGCATTTCGATGCTGAAGTTACCTGCACCGGCGGGGCATCATAGATTTAACCCTTCCGTGCCCCAAGCGCCGAACGTTCTAGCCGCACTGGCGCCGCGGCTGGGGGATTGTTGTGGTAGTTAAACGATTGTGTTGATAGAAGTAGAGGTCACCGCCGGTGAGAACAGCCCGTTGGACGTGCATAGGATGTTCGACCTGCTTTCCGAGCCTCGCATCATTACCGCAGTGTTCACCGCCGATTCCCTTGGGGAGGACCGGTGGTGCGACGTAACCGGTTGGAGCGGTTCGGGGCCCTGTCCAGCCTTGGCCGTGCTGTCAGAGGACTCCGGAGAGGGCGTCGTGTTATTGGTGTACGGGGGCGACGAAGGCATCCGCCTGAAGCCGGACGATTGCCAAGAAGCCTGGGACTTGGCCAGCGTTAACCAGTGGGGAGAGGCCTGCCTGTTGCTGGACAAGGATGCAGCCACCAAACAATGACTCAGGGGGAAAGCCCTGCCCGTGCCGGGCAACGGCGCGCCCTGAAAACAGTGACCCACTCGGGGGAAGCCCTGCCCGTGCCGGGCAACGGCGCGCCCTGAAAACAGTGACCCACTCGGGGGAAAGCCCTGCCCATGCCGGGCAACGGCGCACCCCTGAAAACCAGTGACCGCCGACCCTAATCGGTATGTCCCTACCCTTATGACGGAGTGAATCCTTTATGGACCAATGTCCCAAACTTAGGCCCTTGAACTTGCGGTGGACCCAAGTTGATGGCCAACAAGTCCTGGCGCTGCAAGACCCGCTGCGGCTGGTGCAAAGCACTTTGATGATGCCAGGTCCCTTGGCCCCTTTCTTGGGGCTATTGGATGGGTCCCGCGACGCTAATGCCCTTGCTGCAGGGTTTACTCTCCGGACCGGCGCCTCCATTCCCGTCGACCGCATCGAGTCCTTTATAGAGACTTTGGACCAGGCATTTCTTCTGGAGAATCAGAGATTCTTCGATGCCAGACAGTCGGTGTTGTGCAGTTATCATTCCGCCCCTTTCCGTATTCCGGCGCTGGCGGGAAGCGTATATCCCGAGGATTCCTCGGAGTTGCAGAGCGTCGTCGACCAATATTGTGAGGGCGTTGCCCTCCAAGACCGGGAGCCTACAGAACGCGTGGTGGGCGTCATCAGCCCCCACATAGACTTCGCCCGGGGCTGGCGCACCTACGCGAGAACTTGGCAACTGGCCAAGAGGGAGTTGGATGAAGCCCGTCTGGTGATTATGTTAGGTACTGATCATGCCGGATCAGCGGATAGATTGACGCTGACCAGACAGTCCTACGCCACTCCCTGGGGAGTGCTACCCACCGACATCGAAGTAGTGGACCGGCTGGCGGGCGTAATCGGCGAAGAACTGGCCTACGACGAAGAAATACACCACATCGGCGAGCACTCGATAGAACTGGCGGCGGTATGGCTGCATTACGTGCTAGGTGGTCAGCCCAAGCCTCTAGTGCCGATACTGTGCGGTCATCACGGCGGTGGGCTGTCCGGTGGAAATGAGGACGTTCGGCCGCTAAGGGATGCCTTGAACATACTGACGGACGTTGCGGCCGAGCCCGGGGTAATGGTGGTGGCCGCCGGAGACGTGAGCCACGTGGGACCGGCTTTCGGAGATCCGGCCCCCATCGACGTCACCGGCAAGGACGAGGTGCGGTCATCGGACGAGCGGTGGCTTGAAACCGCCTGCCTGGGGGAAAACGGCGTACTGGGAGAGTACCTGCTGCGCCAAGGAGACCCCACTCGCATCTGCGGAGCGGCGCCTATTCATCACATGGTGACCATTCTGGCTGGGGCAAAAGGCCGGGTGGTGGACTATGACCAGTGCCCCGCCGACCAGGAGTTTGGCTCTTTGGTGTCGATTGCCGGAGCGTTATTCACCACTTAGAAATGCCCGGCGAGGGATTTTCACCGGCGCATTCTCACCGGGATTGCCCGGCCGACCAGTGCAGCGGCTAACTTCCATGGTGTTAAGACCGAGGAGCCGGCGAGGCTAGGAGAATATTGGGCTCTAATTCGGCGGCTTCGCCCAGTGGCTGGTTCCTGTTAAAATGCTGGTTAAGCCAACGCATTGCTAATCCGTCCGCTGCTTTCAGGCGAGATAGGGCAGCGCACGATTGTCAACAGCCAGCTGCCCGTCGAGCCTGCGCCGGATGACGGACTGATTGGGCTTAGCGGATGATTCGCCGCAGGAGGGCTGAAATTGCCAGCTAACCTGCCTCCCCAATACTACGTAGCAGAGCAAAAGTATCGCGCCGCCCGGAGCCTCGGGGAAAAGGTGGCTGCCCTCCAGGACATGCTCTCGGCCACCCCCAAACACAAGGGCACTGACCACCTCCGCGCCGATCTCCGGTCTAAGCTCGCCAAGACCATGGAAGAGCTGGAGAGCCCCAAGCGAGGATCGGGACAACCTCAACCCTACGCAATTCGAAAGGAGGGAGCTGGCCAAGTGGTGTTAGTTGGTCTGCCCAACAGCGGCAAGTCTCAGCTATTAACCAGTCTCACGGGGGCGCCGGCCAAGGTAGCCGAATACCCCTTCACCACCCGCATACCCCTGCCTGGCATGGTCCGTCATCAGAACATCCAGGTCCAACTGGTGGATACTCCGGCAGTTAATGACCGTGAAGTACAAGGGCGGCTGTTTGGGCTGCTCAGAAATGCCGACTTGTTGTTGCTGGTGGTGGACCTCAGCGGGGACCCTCTGAGCGAGGCTGATGAGGTCATGGCGGAGCTTGAAAAATTTGGGTTCCGGCTTTTGAGAGAGGAAGAAGACTTCGACCCCGAGGAGAATCGAGTACAAAAGAAAGCCATTTTGGCGGGCAACAAGGCCGACACGGAAGGCGCCGATGCGGCCTTTGAGTTTTTAGAGGAATTGTACGGAGCGCAGTTGCCCTTGGCGCGAATATCGGCGGAGACCGGAGCCGGCCTGGATGAGCTGACCCAGTCGCTATACACGGCGCTGGGCAAGGTGCGAGTCTATCTAAAGGCCCGCGGCTCCGAACCGGACTATAATGAACCATTGGTGCTGGACCGGGGCAGTTTTGTTGAGGATGCCGCCGTATCGCTGCACAAAGATTGGACCCGCAGGATTAAATACGCGTTGCTCTGGGGGTCTGGCAAGTTCGAAGGACAGCGGGTAGGCCGCGACTACCTTCTGCAGGACGGGGATGTGATCGAGCTTCACGGGTAGCTCCAACATTGCCAACGGGTCTCGGGGTGAAACCCAAGGGACAATGGCTTTGCAGGATAACTGGACTAGGGATCCCAGTGGACCCACACACGATGCATAATAAGAGGTGAGATATGAAGGCGGCAGTGTTTCGCGAGGTTGATGTTCCCCTTGAGGTTGAGGACGTCCGGGTTGACTCGCCGGGCCCCAGGGAAGTCCTGATTCGCACCGGAGCAACAGGAGTATGCCACAGCGATCTCCACTTTCTTGAGGGAAGTTACCGCACTCCCGTGCCCACCATACTGGGCCACGAGGCGGCCGGTACGGTGGAGGCCGTTGGCGAGCAAGTATCTTATGTCAAGCCCGGAGACCACGTAATTACCTGCCTATCGGTGTTCTGTGGTCACTGCGAGTATTGCTTGAGCGGCCGCATGGTCCTATGTACCCGCGAAGGTGTGGTCCGGCAGCCTGGGGAGCCACCGAGGCTAAGCCAGAATGGCGCGCCAATAAATCAGTTCATCAACATCTCTTCGTTTGCCGAACAGATGCTGGTGCATGAACACGCCGTGGTCAAAGTGCGGGAGGACGTGCCCTTCGAAGTACTCGCCTTGATCGGTTGCGGCGTCACCACGGGAGTAGGCGCAGTTATGAACACGGCTCGCATAGAGCCCGGGAGCACCGTTGCCGTCATCGGCTGCGGAGGAGTGGGTCTCAGCTGTGTCCAGGGGGCCCGTATAGCGGGTGCGCTGCGAATCATTGCCATCGACACAGTGGAAACCAAGTTGGCCATGGCCCGAGACATGGGCGCCACCGACGTAATCGACGCCTCCGGCGGTGACGTGGTCGAAAAGGTCTTGGCCTTGACCGGCGGCGGCGTGCAATATTCTTTTGAGGCCATTGGCGCCAAGCAAACCGCCGAACAATCCTTCGAGATGCTGCGCGCAGGCGGCACGGCTACGGTCATTGGCATGATCCCAGAGGGCACCAAAATTGAGCTGGATGGCGGAACGTTCTTGCGGCGGGAGCGACGGATCCAAGGGAGCACCATGGGATCGAACCATTTTCGCACCGACATGCCGCGCTACATAGAGTATTACCGCCAAGGACGCTTGAAGCTGGACGAAATGGTCAGTCAGAAATTGAAGCTGGAACAGATTAACACTGCTTTCCACGACATGAAGGAGGGGCACGTCGCCAGGAGCGTGATCACCTTCGATTAGCAGGCGTCCTGAGCACGTTGCCCAAACGCGTCCAAGAGATGGCAGGGATGGCGTAGAAGATATATCGAACGCTCTGTAAGTCAAACACGCTCTAAGAAGCTGCGCAGATGGAAGAAACTATTATCCGTTGCCCTTGGGCTGACCTAAACAAGCCGGACTTCGTCGAATACCACGACCTTGAGTGGGGTGTGCCGGTCCACGAGGACCGTTTGTTGTTCGAGTTCCTGGTCCTGGAAGGGGCGCAGGCGGGTTTAAGCTGGTACACGGTGCTGCAAAAGCGCGAGAACTACCGGGCCGCTTTTGATGACTTCGATCCTGAAAAAGTAGGCGGCTACGATGAGCGCCGGGTCGAATCCCTCCTGACCAACCCGGGAATTATCCGCAACCGGTCGAAGGTGCTGGCCGCGGTCACCAACGCCCAGAAGTTCATGGAATTACAGCGCCAGTTTGGAAGCTTCGACGCTTATATCTGGGGGTTTGTTGATGGCCGGACGTTGGTGAATTCCTTCCGGTCGATGGAAGAGGTTCCCGCGACCACTCCGGAGTCGGACGCTTTAAGCAGTGACCTACGCAAAAGAGGATTCAAGTTTGTCGGACCCACCATTTGCTACGCCTATATGCAAGCTACCGGTATGGTCAACGATCACACGTTAGGCTGTTTTCGGAGACAGGAGATCATCGACCGTTACGCCTAGGCGTTGAGATGTCCGCATTACATGGGTTAGACCATTACCGTATCAGCCCGCCTGCGGTTGCCCCCACGCCGTCTCCAGCAGTCCGCTCCGCAGCAACTCAGACCATTACCGTATCATCCCGCGCCCGGCTACCTCCCACACCGTCTCCAGCAGTCCGCTCCGCAGCGCGAAGAGGTGGGTGTGAAGGTGCACGGTGGTGTCGTTGTGGCCGGGTATCAACTCTACCTGGTCCCCGGGACGCAATTGACGGCTGTCGCTGTCGTTAAGTCTAACCGTAAGGTGCTCATCGGAGACGCCGCTGATTTCGACGCCCGGCAACCCGATCACCTGTGGGGGCCATTGGTCGGTTGAGATGGCCTTCATGCCGCAATCCAAAATCGCCCTATCGTTTGCGGGCCGGCTGATGACGGAAGTCAGGACCATTCCCGCCGGATCGAAGTCTTGCAGTACCCTGCGGTACGCCGCATCCATGAGCACGTAGGAACCCGCTTGGACTTCGGTTACACCGGGGTAATTACCGGTGATGTTATAGGTGCCGGTGCCCCCGGCGCTGACGATGTCCGCCACCAGACCTTCAGCGCGCAGGGCCTCCGCTGTCTCAGTCACCTTGCTCATGGCCTCGCTGGCCCTGATTGTCCTCTCTTCAAGGTCAACCACCCCCTGCAGGTGCCCTTCGTAGCCGCAAAGGCCCCTCAGCTCCAGCCCTGGCGATCTTGCTACCTTCCCGGCCAATTCCACGGCGGGCTTCCCCGGGTCGACGCCGCACCTGTTCTGTCCCGAGTTAACGTCCACCAGAATGCCCAAGGAGACACCGGCGGCTTGTGCTGCCGCCGACAAATCTTGGACGTTGCCGGCGTCATCCACAGTGACCATTAAGTTAACGCGACGGGCCAGATTCGCCAACCGGCGTATCTTGGCCGAGCCGATGATCTCGTAGGTTATCAGGATGTCATCGACTCCTCCGTCAGCCATTGCTTCCGCTTCTCCCAGCTTCTGGCAACAAATCCCTATAGCCCCGGCCCTGATTTGCTTATGGGCGATGGCCGGCGTTTTGTGATGCTTGACATGGGGTCTGAGGTTGGCGGGCCGGTCTTTAAAGTAGGCCGCCATCTTCTCGATGTTCCGTTCCATCGTGTCCAGGTCAATTACGTAGCAAGGGGTGTCAAGCTCTGCTTTAGGCGTCCCTGGAGGCAATTGGTGAGACAAATCGTAAGACATTCGTTCCTCTCAAGTTTCCTGCCGCCCCGCTGGGTCCATCGTACCGGCCCGCCGGTTTTGCGGGTGTAGTCTAGAAGCGAGGCCTTGCTGCTTCACAGCGGAGGGTTAATCCTCAACCTCGACGATCATTTCAATTTCTATCGGCATTCCGGAGGGTAGGCTTCCCATTCCAACGGCCGAGCGGGCGTGGCGGCCCGCCTCTCCATATAGGCCAATCAAGAGGTCGGAAGCTCCGTTGGCCACCTTGGGAGTATCTCCAAACTCCGGAGAGCAATTGATCATGCACAAGAGTTTGACCACCCGCTTCACCTTGTCGAGGTCGCCCAATTCCTCTTTAAGAGTAGCGAGTAAGTTCAGCGCAGTTTGCCGGGCGCAATCGTAGCCCTGCTCGATGGTCAGCTGGGAACCCAACTTGCCCAAGTGTAAATATCCTCCTTCGGGCAGGCCGGGTCCGTGACCGGCAGTAAACACCAAGTTGCCTGTCCGCACCGAACGAACGAAGGCGCCTGGAGTCGACGCCCGGAACGGCGGCAGCTCGTACCCCATGTCTCTTAGCCTCTTCTCTATCTCCATAACCCTCTCTGCTCCCTCGTTGAGAATGTCTGACGCTGTTCTTGGCGCCGGCAAGACGCGCCGGTCTACGAACTTTGGTCACCCAAGCGCGGTCCCTCTAATGCGGACTGGACACCAGATACTTCTTCGGGATTTCGGCGCCCACCGTGTACTGGAGCCTTCCAAGACGCACCATCTGGTACACGTGGACTCGGAAATCCGGGTTGATACTGGTGTGCATGTAGGCGTCTGTTTCGGAGACGCCGTACTCGGAAACCATCCATTGCATTAGATTGACGATGGCGGACTCCACAGCGTTTTCCAGAGGCCTGAAGGAGTACAGCGACACTATGGAATCGGGCTTTTCCAGGCGTACGAAGGGTATCCGCTTATTCTTGATGACCCTGCAACTGAGGGTCAATTCTGCCCTGGTCTCGTCGGCGGTGCCATAGAATTCCGTATCGCCCTGGCTGCCGTGGACGTCCCCCACGTAGAGAAGTCCGCCATCGTGATAGCAATTCAGGTAGCACTTGGAGCCCTCTTTCATGTCCCGCACGTCCAGGTTGCCGCCCCATGGGCCCTGTCCCACGGCGCTGGTCTCCACCTCGCGCTCGGGCGCTACCCCGATGGTGCCAATAAAGGGCTGAAGGTCCCAGGTGATCTTGTCATTGAACACCCCTTTGCCATCCCAAGTAGTGCCGCTGGGTCCGGGCAGGTGCTTGATAATGTGAACGAAGGGGCCGTGCAACGCTTCCCAATTTGAGGAATCGCTCAGCGGGCCAACTCCTGTACGAAAGTTGGTGAAACCCTGGCTGTCCACCACGATGCGCTCAATAGTCACCTCCAGCAGGTCTCCCTTTTCGACGCCTTCGATGAAGACCGGGCCGCCTATGGGATTACTTTTGGGGGGTTCGAACTTCCTGATGGCGAAGTTGCCGATTTGGGGCGCTATATCGGGCGAACGAATCAAGCCAGAGGCGGCATCTTCGGTGTGGACGACGAAGGCCTCTCCCTGCTTGACTCGAAGTTTGGGAGGATGGCGGTAGTCGAACTCGTACTCCATCGCGTGCTCCCGGGTGATCTGCTGCATTTGACACCTCGATTACGTTGACTCCGCACCCCAAATCATCACTAGGCTACCGGTGTGCTCCCGGATGCAGCCCCTCGCCATGGCGGAAAGACTGCCTCATTTCGGTCCTGTGCGGGAGAGAATGTAGCACCTATAACGCCGACTCCACGCGCCGTCGAAAATCTTCGGCGCCCAACCGCAATAGGCCCCATGCCGAAATTGTCACGAAACGGGCGCCCAGTCTGATCAACTCAGCTACTCCCTCCGCATCCGACGGCGCGTTGCCACCCACGCCGGCGATTTTGCCTCCCGCCTGAATGACCGGCACCACTTGACGCATCAACTGGCGGACTTTTTCTCCGCCGGGGTTACCCATACTTTGTCCCAAGTCGCCTGACGCCACGTGCAGCACGTCGATCCCAGGCACGGACATAATGGCCTCCAGATTCTCCACCGCCTGGACATCCTCGACCATGGGTATCACCATAGTTTGTGAGTTTACCCAGCGCGTTGATTCATCCCTGGTGACCCCCACGCCGTAGTCATGGGGGCGTCCTCCTCCTACGCCGCGATGCCCGTCGGGGTAATATCTCGCTGCCCCGGTCACAGCGGCCGCCTCTTCCCGGGTGTTCACGTGGGGCACGATTACGCCCTGCACACCCCGGTCCAAGAAGCGCAACACGGTTGAGTCGGCGTGATTCGGGATACGAGCGATGGGTGTTATGTTAAATACCTCAGCGGCGCGGACCATGTGTTCCACTTGGTCCAAGTCCATCGGCCCGTGCTCGCAGTCAATCATCACGAAATCGTAGCCGATGGCCCCGAATAACTCCACCAAGTCAGGGGCGTACCGGCCGATGATGGCCCCGAAAACGGTCTTACCCTCCCCAAGTTTCAACTTCGTCGTATTGGTTCTCATGCCCGCTCCCCAGGGCCGGCATAGCGGCCCTGTCTTCCGGCTTAGCTTCCCGCTCAGCCGGTAAAGGGGTAGCAGATACCCCGTCTTCGATGAGTATACTCTTTCGCTACCGACCACGGGTGACCCGGTCTAGTCCTAAAACAGCCCCCGATTTCACGCGGGCATCAATCCGGTAACTGTTCAGAGTTGAGGGGACCCAAGCGTCCGACGGCCCGCAATTATTGGTTTAGTCTCCGGTGTTGACGCCCCAGCTGGCGGCTGTCAAAGGGCTTTAGGCAGCCTTCGGCGAATTGGGCTCACCAACTCTGAACAGTTACCCAATTCGGAGACCGCTTGCCAGCCAACAGGACTGTGAATACAATCCCTGCTAGCCGCCGCCCCGCTGCCATGAGACGGCAGTAGAGTCCGGCTATCCTCGGTATCCTAGCGCGGAAGCAGAATTGTCCACCCAACTACGGGCTGCTCCTAAATGCTGCGATACGGGAGTTAAGGAGAAGAGTTATGACCACAGCAGAAACGGACGGGTTGATCAACTTGATCAACGAATGTTCCCGGCGACTGGGAGACTTTTTGGCCGGGCTCGACGAGCAGTCCTGGTCCCAGGACAGCGCCTGCGACGGTTGGAAAGTGGGAGATGTGGTGGCCCACTTGACCCTTTCCGGCGAAACTTGGGCCGGCTCATTAACCAGGGCCGTAGCCGGCGATGCTGATCCCCCTCCGGGGCAATCCTTTTTGGCTCAGGGAGAACTTGGCTCCCAGGTAATCGGGCAAGCGGCAATCGCGCGCTATCAGGAGTCGGGGACGCAGCTTCTGCGAGAATACGTAGCGTCGTGTGAGCGCCTATCCCAAACATTGTCCACGCTCCGCGCCGAAGACTGGGATAAACCCTGCTACCACCGCCGCGGACCTATGCCGGTGCGGGACTTCGCGGGCGTGCGTGTGCAAGAGGTGGGGCTCCATAGCTGGGACATCAGAGCAGGCCTAGACCCAGCGGCGGAAATGTGGGAAGAGCCGCTGCCCCACCTGGTAGGCATACTGCCCCGCTGGCTGAGAATCGCTTTCCGGCGGGGACTCGACCTACCTGTACCTGGACGGTTCCGGTTCGACGTCTCCGGCCCGGCGCCCGTGAGCCAGGACATCGTGGTCAACGGTGACAGCTTTCAGGTCGAGCCTTGCGGCGATGCCGAGGCCGACGCGGTGTTCCACTGCAACAGTGGGGATTACATTCTGCTCATTTACGGGCGTTTGAGCCTAGAACAAGGAATAGTCTCCGGCAGGTTGAAGATAGAGGGATCCCCGGACAGGGCGGCCGATTTTACCAAGTGGTTCCAGGGGTTCTAAGCCAGGTCACCAGAGGCCGATTGGCGCCGATTGCGGCATTTGGAACCGTTGACTACGGGCACGTCAATTGCCAAGGGAACAGCGTCAGCCACAGGGCACAAACTATAGATACGGACCAATTGCCTACCTTGGATTAACCCGGGGGATTAACCCGGGCGAGTTCGTTGCCTGCCTACCGCATTAGACCACCGCTCATGGTGAGCTTGCCGAATCATCCCTTATTGCTTCGCCAGCTCAGGCGGTGATTATGAAAGGACCCTACCTGGGACAAAGGTTATTGCCAATCACTAAGCCGATGGTTTAGCCGGCGGTCACATAAGCGCCTGAAACCAACGTCAACCTAAGCGCCGCAGTGGTGACTGTTCAGACTTGGTGAACCCCATTCGCCGAAAGCCGTTTGACGAACGCCGGTCTGAGCGTCAACAGCAGAGATTAAACCGCTAACTGCCCGCCGTCAGACACTCGGATTCCCTCAACCCTGAGCAATTGCCTGTAGTGGCGTCGCCGGAGGGGAATCAGCCGGTCTTCATCCGTATGGAAAGAGCGGGGCATGATGACCGCTACGGTTTCCAGGGGCAGGGAACACAAAGCTAACCGGTGGCTGCAAAACTGCCGTGACGGCCACGGCTGTCCAGAGTAAGCAGGCCGCCTCAGCCCGTTTTGGGCAAACCAATCGGGCGAACGGGATGGTGATCCCACCGTTTCGGGCGCGTCATTCAAGCGCCAACTACTCCAGTCCCGGAGGATTGCCGCCGCTGGCGCCCCGCGCCAAAGAGTCCAACAGCACGCCGACCCTGGACCGAAAGGGCCGGACCCGGTTAGTTGCGTCGGTTACCCCCAAGGCCACCAGGAACATGACGCTCTTGCCTTGGGCATGGGGTGAAAAGAACTCGCTGACTGAGTCGTCGTAGAAGGTCATGCCGGTAGCCCCAAGACCCAAGGAGTGTGCGCACAGATAGGCATTCCCCACCAAGACACCGGCCTCCAACTGGGCAGCGCGGTAACCCCGGTTCCCGTATCGCTCCAGGACCTTGTCCAGGTCCGCGAGGTAATACATGACTACGCTGGCATCGGCTCCTAGAGCTTGCTCAAAGCATAAGTGTCCGGCCTCCTCCCGAAAAGAACCCTCTTTCAAAAGCTCCAGATGCTCTCTGGCCGGTGAAAAGTAATAGGCGCCCGACGGCAGGCCATCTACCGCGTTGGCGATTATGTAAACACCCAGCAGGCTTCCCGTCTCCGAAGTCAAGAAGTCGGCTGGAAGCTGCTTGGTGGAGCTCTTCAAGATAGCCTCGAACTGCGCTGAGGAAATGGTCTCGCGGGCGAATCGACGTGTAGAGCCCCGTCGCATGATCGTAGCCCCCAAAGGGCCGGAACCAAGGCTCTCCGTATCCCCGAGGTAGACTGGCGCCTCCGCCGGGGTAGTTGGTTGTGCCCCAGCAGGCGTGGAGGTTGGCGGCCTCGCTGTTTCCCGCCAAGCCAGTACTTCGGTCTCGTTTTTTAGGCTGGAAGCGTCGTGGGCAAGAATGATCGCCGGGTAACTTATGTCGCCTCTAGCACTATCGCCGCGTTCCTTGTCCACCGGGTCGTCATTCACCGAGTCAGCGGTCTGGGCCGGCAACCGCTCCATAGTTCGAGATGCCTGAGTAACGGGAGCAGCGGGCGCAGCGGCTCCGGAGCGAGTCACGATGGGCGCCAGGCACAGACCTGCTTCCCGCTCCGGGTCAAGGCCCAGCAGACTGTTCACCCTGTGGTCCACGAAACCGGCAACAATCCGGGCCTGCATTCCCCCTTCGCTCCCGGCAGTGGCCAGCATATTGGCCAACATAGTGCCCGCGTCCCAGAGACAGTAGCGGTAGCTCCGGACCCGGTATTTCCATGCACTTCTCCAAAAAACGGAGGCGAAAACCAAGGTCAGCGGGCTAAACGCCACGCCCTCGTCCCCCGCCGCGGCTGCAGCCAACTCCTCCCGGTGATCGCCCTTACGCAGTTGGGTCAGGGCGAAGCGAACTGGAGAGAAGTGATACAACCCTGCCCCAAGATCGTCGACGCTCCCGGCAACCAGGTATATCTCGATGGGGTACAGCGCCCCCGCTGAGGCGGCGGCCCGGTAGTGGACTTCACCGGCGCCCGGCAACTCCCGCTTATGTAGCAACCCGGCGGAGAAGTAGAGCAGCCTCGCCACAGCCGCCAAGTCCAGCGACGTTTGTCTACCTGCAGACGCTAGACCTCCCCCTAAGCCGGGGAGGTCTAGGGACGCCTCCGCACCCCCTACGACGGCTTGGAGGGTAGGCATTTCCGGAGGCGCGAAATCTCTGGGTAAGGGTACTTCTAGAAGACCCGGATATGACTTGTACAAGGGGGGCTTATTACGCAGGTTTATGTAAGTTAGCTTGGTAGACTCGTGGTACTCCCTGGTTATCTTGACGTCGTTGTTGTCCAAGGTGCCTCCAAGTGGCGACTCGTTTGCGAAGTCTTGAGGGCTATTTCCCCGTTTCGGCGGGTCCCTGCGGTCATTGGGCCCCTACGGCCGTTCATACCGGGAATGAGGCCTGGCAGGAGATTCGAAGCAGGTTGTGTCTGGTCCGTCTGTCCTCCGGCCAAGGGTTGCAAGAAAGACGTAACGGCGGCGTACAAGCTCATCAATCTTCCCGGTCCTCAAAGGGCGCGGTTTTTAGCTCCGATTCGTCCAGAAGGCCGTGTAGCGCGTGTTCATCGTGTAGGCCGGAAAGGGGAATTGAGACGTGCTCGCGGCATCAGGCGCCGAATGATTCGAAGCTCTCACTTTGATGAGATGCCCATCGCCAAGGTCCAAGGGTGCGGCCTTTTGGCTGGGCTCTACAGTCCGGTTCCCAGGGCCAGGATCTCGTCCCATTCGTCCTGGGCCACCGGCGTTATGGATAGGCGCAGGCCCTTGCGAGCGACCATCATGTGCTGCAAACGCGGGTGGGACTTGATTTCTTGCAGTGTCACCGGCCGGGCGAACTCCTGATCGGCTTGAATGTCCACCATCAACCACACGGGATTGTCCGGCCTGCTCTTGGGGTCGAAATGCAGGTCGGTTGAGTCCCAAGCGGTGGAGTCAGGGTAGGCTTCTTTGACGATCCTGGCGGTCCCTATCACCGCGGTGGGCGTTGCGCTACTGTGGTAAAAGAGCACGCCGTCTCCCACCTTCATCTCGTCCCGCATCAGGTTGCGCACCTGGTAATTGCGAACCCCGTCCCACTCGGCGGTCTGTTCCGGCTCCGCGAGCAGATCAGAGTAGGAATAAGCGGTGGGCTCGGACTTAAAAAGCCAGTATTTCTTCTCCGTCATGCCTAGATCCTCGCGCGCCAACTCCGAGCAATGCGGTCCATTGCTCGTTAGGATATTCATTAGGCGACGACGCCCATGTTACCCATCTCTGATCAGGATACCCATTGTGACCCGATGGCCTCGCTCAGGCGTCCCAAGGTCCTGTTAACGCAAGCGAATCCCGGCCGCCTCCCGGTCGAAGCAATCCAACGTGGGGTCCTCTTTCTCTCGCCTCAGCACGTCTTTACGTACCCGGAGGGACGGCGTACGGGGCAAGTCCTCCCGCATCTCTATGTATCTCGGGACCTTGAAGTACGCCAGATTGTCGCGGCACCAGTAGACCAAGTCCTCGGGACTCACCTCCACCCCCGTGCGGGGCTCAACGTAGGCCTTGACTTCGTCTTCCCCCAAGTCCGATGGAACGGCCAGAACGGCGCAGTCCAATACCTGCGGATGTCGTTTGATCACGTCTTCAACTTCCTGGGAGGAGATATTCTCGCCCCTACGGCGAATGATGTCCTTCTTCCGGTCTACAAAATAGAGGTACCCGTCGTCGTCCATCCATCCGAGGTCCCCGGTGTAGAGCCACCCATCTCTCAGCGACAGTAGGGTCTGCTCGGGATTACGCCAGTAACCCGGGGTCACCGCCGGGTTCTTGATGGTAATCTCCCCCACGGTCCCGGGGCCAACAGGCTCCCCGGTCTCCGCGTCGGATATGCGTATATGGTTGACGAAACGGGAATCCGGATGCTGCCGCGGCTGTCCGGAAGAGCCGGGCCTTCTTGGCTGCCCGGTTCTCTCGATAGTGCCGTAAGCGGTTTCGGTCATTCCGAAGCCGACTATGATGCCAGTGTCGAACCTTTCTTGAAAGGTGGCGAGGAACTCGGGCGAGAACGATGGCGAGCCATAGAAAAGGCGCACCAAATTATCCCTGTCGCTGGGGAATTCCTCTTGCTTAGCCAGCACCGGCATCATCATGCCGATAAAATTCACCACGGTGGCTCTGGCCTCACGCACTTGGTCCCAAAACCGGGAGGCGCTGAACCTCTCGGCCACCACCAAGGTGGCGCCCGCCGCCAGCGAGCCCATGGTCGAGTAGTAATGAGTGTTGGCGTGGTAGTAGGGCAGGCAGGTAAAAAACCGGTCCTCCGGCGTGGCTTGAGTCCAGTAGGCGAATCCCTGCCCGGCCGCCACGTACATCTGGTGGGTGACCATGACCCCCTTGGGGTTGCCGGTGGTGCCAGAAGTGTAGACCAACATCGATATGTCATCGGGGGAAATCACCGGCCGCGAGATCAGGGCCTTAGACTCTGCCAGCACTTCCGCGAAGGACCTCCAGCCGGTGGGAATCCCCGCTGAGTCACCCTTGGTCAGGGCAGCATCCGCAAAAGGTGGATGGATATCCGTTGAATTACCCACCAGGAACTTGTGCCGCAATCCAGGGGCCTGGCCGGCAGCCTCCTGCGCTACCGGGGCCAGGGATTCATGGGCGACGAGGGCGCAGGCATCGGCGTTGTTCAAGATAAACGCGGTCTCATCCCGCTTATAGGCGGTATTGATGGGGACGCCGACGGCGCCCAAGACCGATAGGCCGAACCAGCAGAAGAGGTACTCCGGGCAGTTGGGCAAGAACAGGCACACCCGGTCTCCCTTGGACACTCCGGCGGCCTGGAACATCTGCGCCGTCCGCATGACGGCATGGTGAAACTCACGATAGGTGAAGCTATGCCCGGAAATTTCCAGGAACACCTTCTCCGGGCTGCGGTTAACCGCATCTTCGAGAAGGTCACCCATGGACATTTCCCACCGGTTCCGTCCTGGGGCGATTTCAGACTCACCACTGGAGGTCATTTTGGCCCCTAAATGCTCAGGTCTTTGGTGACGTAGGGTTGGTGTGACGGAATGGATGAGAGGCGCAGCAAGCCCGCCCGCCTCCAACACCCCAAACCTACCATGCCGCCGAAACAGGGTCAATGGGCTGTTATGTCAATGGACTGTTATGCAGAGCAGGTTATGGGGCGCTTGAACGAGGTCGGTGCGCCTCATTCAGTTGACACCTCAAAACGGCCGGTTTAAGCTGGGCTTTTGATAATTGGAGGCTCAAACCGGCTATGGCCGTCTCTATCGACAACAGGCGATTGAAGCTGATCAGCGAGGACGGGACTGAAGGGGTCCTGCTGGGTTGCCGTTGCCTGGACTGCGAGGTGGTCGTCTTTGGTCCGGCGACTTTTTGCCAGGGGTGCACGTCCAACAACCTCGAACCCGTGGAGTTTGGCGGTCAGGGAGAATTGTACAGCTACACGGTGGTCAGAGTACCACCGCAAGGATGGCCTGGCGCCGTGCCCTACGTCCTGGGGCAGGTCCAACTGCCCGAGGGACCCCAAGTACTGGCGGAAGTCATCGACTGTCCGGAGGCAGACCTGAAAATGGGCATGCCCGTAGAGTTGGCTCTGCTGTCGGTGGAGGCCGCCGAAGGCGGCTCCGCCAAAGTAGTCTACAAGTGGAAGCCAGCGCCATCGCCTTTCACGAAACCGGCGCAGGACGCGAACACGCAGGAGGAAAGGTCGTGAATCAGTCCGGCTCGGGTCGAGAGGTAGTGGTCGCGGGGGTAGGCTTGCACCCCTTCGGGAGGTTCCCCGATAAAAGCCTGTCAACCCTGGCCCTTGACGCCGTGGCTCCGGCTCTCCAGGATGCGGCAGTGGACTGGAAAGACATACCCATTGCCTACTTCGGCCACGTCTACTACGAAGGCATGTCGGTGGGAGAAACAGCCTTGGCCAACCTCGGATTGACAGGGATACCAATAATCAACGTGGAAAACGCCTGCTCCAGCGGGTCCACGGCTTTTTGGCAGGCTTACTGGTGTATTTCCGCGGGCCTTTACGACTTGGCTTTGGCCTTCGGGGCGGAGAAGGTCCCCTCAGGGCCGGTAACGGTGACTCCGGAGGAGAGCCCCGAGCGTTACATCGGCGGCGACCACATGATGGCCGGGTACGCGCTGCGGATGCGGCGTTACATGGAAGACACAGGGGCTCCTGTAACGGCGTTGGCCCAGGTGTCGGTTAAAGCCCGCCAGAACGCCGCTATGAATCCCTACGCCCACCGCAAGCAAGAGTACAGCCTGGAGGACGTGCTGCAATCAAGGCTCATCGCGGACCCCTTAACCCTATACCAGTGCTGCCCCACCAGTGAAGGCGCAGCCGCCGCCGTCTTGTGCGCCGCCGACGCCGTGGACCGGTACGGGATAGACCGGGGGCGCTGCGTCCGAATCGCTGCCGCGGTGCTTAAGTCTGGCAGCTACAACGGGAGAGGCAGCGACCATTCGGCTTTCAGTCCGTACCGCACGGAACCGGCAGCCTTGGCGGCTTATGAAATGAGCGGCATTGGTCCGGAAGAGGTGGATTTGGTCCAAGTCCACGACGCCGCGACCATCGGCGAGTTGCAACAGCTGGAAGCGCTCCGTTTGGTCCCCTGGGGTGAAGCCTGGCAAGCCACGGTGGCGGGCAGAACGGCGCTGGGCGGAGACATCCCCACCAATACCGACGGCGGATTGCTGGCCATGGGACACCCGTTCGGGGCCACCGGCATCCGAATGGTCCACGAGACCGTCACCCAGTTGCGTGAAGAAGCCGGGCCTCGTCAAGTAGCCAATTGCAGAGTCGGTTTGGCCCAGTGCTCCGGCGCCGGCGACGTGACTACTGTCCACATTCTGACCCGATAGGGGTCCCTTCGGCGCCTCACTCCCTCTGGGTGAAATATGGCATCGTTTATCGTAATGGCGGCCATGAAAGGGAAGTTCGTTTCCGAGCGGGGCAACACCTACGACAACTTCCAGATGCTGGGCTACATGGAAGCGGGCAACTCCGATGACGCCGTCACCGCCTTTTTCGACCAAGCACCCTATCCAATCCGGTGGGAAGACGTGGAGTACATGTGGGCCGAGCGCCTGGCCGATCATCCCTCAAACGCCCATTACGGGAATTATGACCGCATCTACGTAGAGTCGCTGCGCCGCCGCTGGGACCAGGCTGACGGTTAATCCCGCAGAAGGGGTCTAAGCCTCGCGTGGTGTTCCAGAGTCCGCCGTAGGGAGCGGATAGCCATGAGCTACAGGTCCTGGGCGAACTCCCGCAGCGCACCGAAATCGGCCCGGAAACCCTCGGCGAGCGCCCGGCGGTCGGTGCCGTGCAGGATGAAGCGAGCCCCCTGGCTGATCCAGAACGTGGACAACTCAGGCGTCTGATGGTGCACCTGCACGGCGATCCCCCGCTCTTCCGAGGCGTCGATGATGCGCTTGACCGTGGTCTGATACTCCGGGCGATCGTATTGGTCCGGGATGCCCAGGGATATGCTCAAGTCGTTGGGACCCACAAAGACCCCGTCAATGCCCGGCACGTCCAGCATCTCATCCAAAGCGTTGACCGCAGCGACGCTCTCAATGCCAATTATCGCTATGTTGTTGCGATTTCGGTCCTCCAGGTAAGCCTTGGTCGCTTCACTGACCTGCTCTCCGGTCTCAACCAGCTTCCGCGCCGCCTCTCCCTTTAGGGGCCGCCATTTTGCCGCCGCCACTACCTCTCTCACCTCTTCCACAGTCTCGCAATAGGGGGCCAGCACACCCTGAGCCCCGGCGTCGATAGCCATGGTCACGTAGTGAGAATTGGGGATGGGAATGCGCACGATGGGGACCACTTGCGTGGTGTTCAACATGGTTAAGTAATCACCCAGCTCCCCCCGGCTGCGGGGGTTGTGCTCGGTGTCTATTATCACGTAGTCCAAACCAACTCCGGAAAGAACGGGTATCCAACGCGGGTTTCGGCCGATGGTGAGCATGGTGCCGAAAACCCGGCCCCCCGCCTGTAGGGTTGCTTTAAGTTCTGCGCCGTTCATCCTCTCGTCCGCCTTTCTATTGAATTTCCGTTGAATTTCCGTCACCGAAGACTTCCGTTACGGGATTTCCGCCCCCGAGAACTTCCGTCACCAGACTTCTACCGCTGGGCTTTTACCACGGGACTTTTGTCACCGGACTTCTGTCACCCGACTTCCATGACGCGTTCGCAGAACCTGGCGGTGGTCACCAAATCGGGAATTAACACGTGCTCATTTACCGTGTGCATTTCGTTGGTGGACATGCCCACCACCACACAGTGAACGCCGTTCAGTCTCATGGCGTTGGCGTCGGTGCCGCCGCCTGAGGGCCGGATATCGGGGCTGATGCGCATCTCCCCCATGACCCGGCTAACCATGCGGACGACGGGGTCGTTGGGGTCGAGATTGTACATGTGGAACAACACCTCCAGCTCTTCCTGGATGGTTGCCTCCCCGTAACGCTGACGGGCTTCTTGCATGGTGTTAACCAATTGCATCCGAAGCAGGTCCACGGTCTCGGTATTCCGGCTGCGGAACTCACCGCTAAAGGTGACCTCGGCGGGCACTGCGTTGCGGACCGACCCCCCGGAGATAAGGCCCACGTTGAAGGTAGACTCCTCATCGAGGCGTCCATTGGGCAACTCGGAGATGATGTCGGAGGCGATGCGGATGGCCGACAGGCCGTTTTCCGGCTCCACTCCGGCGTGCGCCGCCCGGCCCTTCACCGTCACGTCGAAGCTCACGTAGGTGGGGCTCGAGCCGGTGATGCGATTTACGGGCCCATTGCCGTCGAAGACCACCGATTCCCTGGCATGGATCATCGAATAGTCCAGGTTGCTGGCCCCCACCAGACCGATCTCTTCCTCCCGGGTGAAGACCACTTGGACGGGGCGCCTGGCCCTGTCTTCGCTCGCCGCCGACTCCAGAGCCTCCATGATAGCCGCGACTCCCGCCTTGCAATCACCTCCCAAAATCGTGGTCCCATCGCTTTCGATCCGGTCCCCCCGGACCTGGGGTTTGACTCCCCGGCCAGGCTCGACGGTGTCCATGTGGGCCGAAAGGAGCAGGGGATCGTCGCCGTCCTCGGATGCGATCACGTTGCCGTAAGCGTCTCGTTCTACCTGGAATCCCAGATTGCGCAGCCTCTCTTCCAGGTGCCTGGACACCTCCTCTTCGTGCCCTGAGGGGCTATCTATGCGCACTAGCTCGCAAAACGAATTTACCAATCGCTCTTGATCTACCATTTCGTCTCCGCACAATTGTTATCGTGGGCCGGCCCACAACGACTTAGCTTACGCCCTGCGGCCTATTGGCTTGTTGGAATGGGACTGGCCTATCTCGACCCGGGCCCGGCTGAGGCCATTATACATTAGGCTTCAGCACACCGCCCGCATTGGCAACGCCTGTGGACTCGGCGGGGGCTGGACAGGGAGGGAGGGTTTGGGGGGTAGGAGGCCGTGTGTTCGAGCCTGCGGAAACTTTCGCGTTTCCCCAGGAACGGTCAGAGGAACAGGGGCGCAGATACAGCCGTAAGTAAGCCGTAAGTGAGCATGGTAGCGCGTGCGGGATTCGAACCCGCGATCTCCGCCTTGAGAGGGCGGTGTCCTGGGCCTCTAGACGAACGCGCCACGTATCGTTGCCAAGGGGGCATGCCGGCGGCGGTGTGCCGAAGGCACTTAAGGCGTCTTCATCCTACCAGACCCCACACTTTTTTGTAAACCGGAGCCATGGGTGAAAACCGTACTCAACCCGTTGCTGCAGACTCCGTTCTTGACGTCCGACCTCATCGCAGGGAAGCCAAAAGGCCGTCGCGGTCCTCCCCGGCCGTAAGGCCACATGGAGGCGTCAACAAGAGGGCGCGAACCTACGCGGTCAAGACATTATGACAACCCGGCACCCAGTCCAGGTGTTGTGGATCAGGGTTAGAGAATTCGCGGCTGCGACCGCCGGAACAAGAGACTTGTTAGCCGCGTAGTCTCCGACGCAAGGTTGCCTAACCCGTCACTTCGAACGCACCAAACATGGTGGCGTTATGGCCGGGGAAGGTGCAAACAAACTGGTAGGCGCCAGCCGGAGGAGCGCCGAAGCTGGCCTGTCCGGTAACCCCCGGGTCCAATAACTTGACGATGGCGATTACGTCGGGGTCGTCGGGTTGGAGCCAGTCGGTGTCGGGGTAGTTCGCGCCTCGAATTGCCACGTCGTCCTTGGAGCCGTCCCGAACCACCGCCCAGTTGTGCTGGTTGATGGTCGAGACGTTGGAGAAGGTCAACACCACGTGGGAACCAGCGTCAACTCTCAGTTGTTCTTTATCATAGGTCAATGCATCGCCGTCCACCGAAATTTCCAGAGTGGCGCGGGGCGCGTTGGGGTCCGGAGTGGCGGTCGGCGCCTCCGGAGTGGGCGTCCCAGCGGGCGCCGGCTCGGGAGTGTAGGTGGGCAGAGGCCTTGGCGTAGGAGTGTCCAATATAGGCAAGGCGGTGGCCGCGGGAGCAGCGGTGCCCGAAGGCCGCCGGGCCAGCGTAGCGGCATTTGTTGTGCAGGCGGCCGCCATTACAATCACAGCTAGTAACACAAGAACTAGCAATGCTGATCTTTTCACTGCCTCTCCTCGCTCCTGACTATACAGCCGTTTGTAACTTTATTCACAAGCAGTATATCGTATCAACGAAGGGTTAGCCACAAGTATAATTCCATGAGTACGGTCTACGAAGTTGGCCCCAATTGGGTCATCGCCACGACCCTGTTCGCTTGAGGACAAGGAGAACCTTGGCTAGCCTTGGGCGTCCTGCCCGGCCCAGCAGACGTTAACCTGCGACCTTAACTCTCCAATTTAGACCCAGAGGTTGTTTTGCAACTCGGTAAATTTCCGCCCGACCTTTTGGCTAGATTACTAGCTAAGAACCAGATCCAGGACGCTAGCGTGGCGCTAGGGCCCTTGGTCGGGGAGGACGCGGCCGCGCTGGAGGTGGGGGACCGTCTGCTAGTCGCCGCAAGCGACCCGGTCACCTTCGCGTCCGGGCAGGCCGGATGGTATGCGGTGCATGTGAACGCCAACGACGTGGCCTGCTCGGGAGGGACACCTCGCTGGTTTCTGGCGACTCTGCTGATGCCCGAGTGGTCCTCCCCGGCACAGGCCGAAGACCTCTTCGATCAAATCCTCGAGGCCTGCCGGTCCGTGGGCGCAACCCTGGTGGGTGGTCATAGCGAGGTTACCCAAGGCTTGGACCGGCCCATAATCATGGGCACTATGTTGGGTGAGGTGGAGCGGGACAATCTCATCCGTACCGGAGGAGCACAGGAGGGCGACAGTGTGGTGCTCACCAAGGGGATTGCCATCGAGGGAACGGCTCTTCTGGCCGGGGACCACGCCGAGGACTTGCGCCGGGCGGGGCTTGCTGAAGCCACCATCCAAAGGGCAGCCGGATTCTTGACCCATCCCGGTATAAGTGTACTAACTGATGCGCGAGTTGCGTGTGCTCTGGGTGAAGTACACTCTCTACACGATCTAACCGAGGGAGGGTTGGCAACGGGACTCCGAGAGGTAGCCCAAGCCTCGGGATTGGGGCTGGCGGTGGAGGAGGGCAGCCTGCCGGTCCTGCCCGAATGCCAGGAGGTGTGCCAAGCGCTGGGCTTGGACGCTCTGGGACTGCTGGCTTCCGGAGCGCTCCTGATTACGCTGCCGGCGGCTCGGGTACCCAGCCTACTGGCAGCTCTGGAACGAGAGAACGTCGACGGCTGGGAAATCGGCCAAATGCTGGCGGCTGAAGAGGGGTTAGTGCTGTTTGGCCGCCATGGAGAGCAGCCTCTTCCTCAGTTTTCCAGGGACGAGCTGGCGCGGTATTTGGCGGGAGCAGCTTAGGCGGCTTCTTGGTACACTTTTACCGCATCGAGAAGTTGGCCAGACGTGATGTTCCCGCCGCTCACAGTAATTACTACCTTTTTACCCTTAACTGGCCCTGGCCGTTTTACCGCTCCCGCCAACGCCGCAGCTCCTGCTCCTTCCGCCGTTGTGTGAGCTTTCTCCAGCAGGAGGCCAATGGCCCGGCGAATGTCGTCGTCGCTGACCAACACAAAGTCGTCGAGGTGCTCCTTGAGAATGGATTGGGGCAATTCATATCCTTCTTTGGTGGCCAGGCCCTCGGCGAAGGTATCCATGGCCGCTTCCACGGGATGGCCGTGTTGCCAGTAAAGGTAGCCCGCCGGAGCAGCTTCAGACTGTACCGCGACTACTCGTATATTAGGGTCTACCGCCTTGGCAACGATACATGCTCCGGCAGCGCCGCTGCCTCCTCCCAAGGGCAGCATCAGCACCTCGACGTCAGGCAGTTCCTCAATGACTTCCAAGGTCTGGGTAGCCACCCCGGAGATTAGGAGCGGCTCGTTGGAAGGATGAGCGTACTTGTAACCTTCCTCCCGCGCCAGGAGCTCCGCATGGGCCCTGGCTTCATCGTAGTCGGCTCCATGAAAGATCAACTCGGCTCCCAGCGACCGCATGGCGGCTACTTTAAGCGGGTTGGCCCTCTCGGGGAGGGTGATAAAGGCCCTGGCGCCGAAGAGATTGCAGGCACTGGCGATGGATTGGCCGTGGTTGCCCGTGGATGCGGTAATGATACCTTTATCCCGCTCCTCCTGGCTAAGATGGGCCAAGAGGTTAACCCCTCCTCTTTGCTTGAACGCCCCTAAGGGTAGGTATTCATCGTGTTTCAGATAAACCTCGGCTTCCAACATTTCGCTCAGACCCGCAGAATAATGTAGCGGGGTCCTGGGCAAATATGGGGCGATGGTCTTTTTCGCGAGGTACACGTCTCGCAGCGTGGGAGAGTACATCAACCTGCCTCACGTGGGTCCAATTGGGATCATCGGACCAGCTTAAGATAGTACATTCATGGTGTCAACGGTTAGCCAGGAGCTCCGCCATGACCCGTCTAAGAGCCCTTCGAATGGCGCACGGAGACCGAATTTCATCTAAATGCCGGCAACGTGAGCGAGGCTAACCCCAAGCTGGCCAGCTTCATGTTCTAATTAAGTCTTAAATTAATATAAAGAATAATTGATACAATGGCTTGACATTGACTAGAATGCCATGGTACTCTTTTCGCGAGATAAAGCTCACGCAAATTCGGCGGTAGTCAACGCGGTAATTGTGCCGCGGAAATGGTAAGGAGGTACATTTTGGCCGGAAAGACTAAGTTGATGCAGAAGGTGGAAAAAGAGCACCAGCGGCCGCTGGAACGGCTGCTTCCTGAGATGGTCAACGAGATTGGCCTATCAAGTACCGCCGAGGAGCTGGGTGTAAGCAAGGCTACCCTGGGCTACTGGCTGCTTAAGCTAGGTATAAATGTACGCCGTGTAGCACTGTCTCCGGGGGAAACTTTGGAAGTCAAACGGATCGGTTGATTCGGTACATCAGTGTAGCCGCCGATGGAGTTGCCGGGTTACGCTACCCGAGGAGGGGTCTAAGTCTATAGCGCGGCTTGGCCGCCCTGTCCGATGAGCATCCAGTAGTAAAGTGGAGGAGGCCCCGTCACGGATGACGGGGCCTCCTTAATTTTTGAGTCTATTCCTTGGGTAACCGATCATAGGGCGGCGGGGCGGCGGTTGTGCCAGCGCGCTAACCCTGAATAATATCCTCCGGCAGGAACGCCGACACCGTCACGTTGGGCAGGTCCACCACGTTGCTCACTTTTAAGTCCACGGCCACGCTGCAAATAATGTAGGCCTGCTGCTTGTTCCAGCCCCGCTCCTCAAGCAACTCGATCATGTTGATCAAAGCGTTGCGCGCCGCCAGCGTCAGGTCCTCCCCTTCCTGGGAGCCATCTTCCCGAATGGGCATACCCATGGTGGCGATGAAATTTCTAGGAGCAGCCCATTCGGGGGCAGCGAAATACCCCGGATGGCTGAACCGGGGCCAGCGGATGCCGCGTCTTGCGGCCTCTCCTTGGTGGACCTTGAACCGGACGGCAGCGGTAGCGCCCATTTCGATGGCGGTGATACAACATTCGCCGTCGCCCTGGGCAAAATGGGCGTCACCCACCGAGTAGAGGGCGCCCTCCACATTCACCGGTATGAACAAGCGAGATCCCTTGGTGAGTTGCTTGGCATCCACGTTGCCGCAATTTTCCCGTGGCGGGATGGTCCTCAGTCCCTCCACCGCAATGGATCCTCCGGCGGGAACCGCATCCTCTGGGTCCGGGAGGAACGCAATACCACCACGGCGCACCAAATCCGCTTCACGCTTGGCCCACGCTTCCAGTTGGCCCAGAGACGGAGCGATACCGGCAGTACCCATAAAGGAGCCGTCGGGGATACGAACGCCGGGAAGTTGCGGAGAGGTGGCCCAACTGTCCTTTATTTCCCAGTGGACCAGATAGGAATCAGTGAAGAGGTCCCTGAGAAAACCGGCGCCGGGCCGATACCGCGTCCAGCCATACCGCTCAGCCGCAATGTCCAGGTATTCAACCTCTAGCAGGTCGCCAGGGTTGGCCCCCTTTATGTAAACCGGGCCGGTCAAGGGGTGGGCAACCTTGGTGTCCAGGCCGTCCATGTCCTCGGCGGTCATGTGCGGCTGAATCTGGCAATCAGAGGCGTCCCGAGTCTGAAGCACCACGTCTTCTTCCGGCTCCGCTTCCAATACGGGGGTCACCGCCGGGTGCCAGCGGTTGTGGCCCTTCTCCGGCTCCTGCTTGAGACGCTTGCTGCGGTCTATTTCGATGCTTTTCACCCGAGGACCTCCCTTATTACAGCTATTGCATTGCTACTATTAAAGTTCCCAGTCGTCGGGGG
This sequence comes from Dehalococcoidia bacterium, assembly GCA_965224325.1. GTDB lineage: Bacteria > Chloroflexota > Dehalococcoidia > Lucifugimonadales > UBA3495 > CBDCMJ01. The sequence goes on along the minus strand of CBDCYT010000007.1, from coordinate 286,280 downwards.
TCTCGGGAGTGGGCATGGGTCTTATCATTACCTCCACCAGCGCTGCCTGTCCGGCCTCCGTTGCTTGGATGGCCCGACGGAAAGCGGAGGCCAGATCTCCCGGCTGCTCGACCCTTTCGGCATGAGCGCCCAAACCCTGGGCCACCATGGTAAAGTTTCCGCCCAGCTGGGCCATAGCGGCCGGGGCCGCGTTGGGCCGGTCCATGGCCATCAGGCCGCCGCCGGTGCCGCCGTTGTTCAGCAGCACCGTCAGGGTGGGGAGTTCCATTCGGACGGCGGTCTCCACCTCCATGCCCACCATGCCGAACGACGCGTCGCCCAGCACATGCACAACCAGGTGGTCGGGCCGGCCTAGCTTGGCGCCTATGGCCGCCCCCAACGACCAGCCCATGGCCGCCATCCCGCCCATTCCGATGTAGCTCCGGGGTTTAGTGGCTACCCAGAATGGAGACAAATACCCTCGACTGCCTCCGGCGTCATGAAGCGCAATAGTGCGGTCCGGGTCCACGGCCCGCATCAGCTCGCGGACCACACGGTAGCCGTTGGTTGGCGCCGAATCATCATCGAACACAGACTGCCACTCGCCCAGCCACTTGGCCTTAGCCCGCTGAATTTCGACTACCACTTCCTCCTTAATTCCCCCGAACCCGGGACCCAGACGGTCCCGCACAGCGTCAATCAAGCTGCGGAGCGCCAGCTTGGCATCGGCAAGGATGGGAAAGTCGGCCTGGTAGATCTTATTCAAGTCACCCGGGTCGGCATTGATATGGATCAGCTTGACTTGGGACGGAATGGGCCGGCCGTCGGTGGCGTTGGGTAATCTGAACGAGTTGCCCACCGCCAGCACTACGTCCGCCTTGCGGTTAATGTGCAGGGCCTGGCCGGAGGCATACCTGCTCCTGGGGTACACGCCGCCGCCCAAAGACAGAGGATGGTTCTCCGGGAAAGCACCCTTGCCCACCAGAGTGCTTGCCACCGGCATGGAGAGCAGCTCCGCCAGCTCCCGGGCCTCATCCCATGCCTCGGCGGACAGGACGCCGCCGCCTACGTTCATGACAGGGAAGCCGGCGTTGACTAGAACATCGGCGGCCCGCTCGATGTCCGCCGGGTCGGCCGCCGCCTTGCGTCCCGGTCCCACCGGTTCGTACTCAAGAACGCTGTCGGGAGCCTCGGAGGAGAGAACGTCAGCGGGCAACTCCAACACCACCGGACCGGGGGAGCCGGAGCGCAAAGCAGTGAAAGCGCGCCGCATAATTGCCGGCACGTCCTCAACCCTGGACATGGCGCCCCTCCACTTGACCATACTGTCGAAGATGGTGGCAGAGACCTCCTGCTGAATCTCCCTGCCCATGCTGCCCAGAGGATGCTGCCCCATGAGCAGGAGCACGGGCACGTTGTCGGCGAAGGCGCCAGCGATACCGGTCAGCGTGTTGGTGGCGCCGGGGCCGGTCCCGGTCAACGCTACCCCCACTTTCCCCGTAGCCCTAGCATACCCGTCGGCAATCTCCACACCCTGCCGCTCGTGCCGGGTGGAGAAAACCTTTATGGACTGGGAGGCCCTCAGGGCAGGCCATAAGGGCGCCTCGCCGCTCCCGGCGAACCCCGTAATGTACTCGACCCCTTCTTTCTCCAGCGCATGAATGACCGCATCGCCTCCGCGCATAATTACCTCCATTAAGCCTTCAGCACACTGTGTGGACCGGACCGCCTGATAGCCTACGGCTGATTGCTGGGATAATACGCCTGCCCTTAGGGGCGGTCAATGTTGCGGTTATTTCTATGCTTTTTACTTGAAGACTTCCTTATACTTTTCATTTGAGGACTTCCTTATATATGTATGAGCTTGTCTCATAAAGCTGAGTCCTCCAGCATCCTACCTTTCCGGATTCCCGCTTTCGCGGGAATGACGGGTTATTGAGCCGCATTAAATACTGGTTTAGGCGGTTAATAATAGTCACCCGTCAGGTTGCGTCCGCCCAAAATCGTGAGTGAAGACTTCCTTATATATGTATGTATAAGTTAGTCCCTCTTGACCCTCCAACCCTTAGCCGTAATCCTTACCATCCCAGGCCGTACTGATGTTTGCCGAATGTTCGACGGCTGTTTGGCGACTGCTTCCAGCCATTCGCTGGGAGAATATCCCCACCCATAGAGGCGGTCAAGGTGGTGGCCGCTTCACTACTGCCTGTAAGTCAACCCTTCGTCCTCGCGGGATTCGTCGTTCCCTGAGTAATTGTTATGTAATCTCAGGCTGCCCGTTTCAGATTCAATTGACATCAGAAGGTGAGAACCGTACACTTGGCGCAGTCTATAACTCGATTGCCCTCAACGTCTGCTTATACCACCTGTTGGAGGAAGAAAAATGGCTGAATTCGACCTGGTAATTCGAGGCGGAACCGTTATCGATGGGACCGGCGTTCCCCGATATGCGGCAGACCTGGCCATCAAAGATGGGAAAGTGGCCATGATAAGCGGCAAGATCAACGCGGCCGGAGCCAAAGTGATCGACGCCAGTGGCTGCATAGTAGCTCCCGGCGCTATCGATCTTCATACTCATTACGACGCCCAACTAAATTGGGACCCCTACGCATCTCTTTCGGGTTGGTTTGGAGTAACGTCATTGACCATCGGCCAGTGCGGCTTCGGCTTCGCGCCCACCAAGCCGGAAGACCGGGACCTGAACATGCGGATGATGAACCGCATCGAAGCCATACCCTTGGAGTCTATGCGCCAGGGAATGCGCTGGGATTGGGAGACTTTTCCCCAGTACTTGGACAGCCTGGACCGTCAAGGCCTGGGAGTAAACGTTGGCTCCCTCCTGCCGTTCTCTCCGCTCCGCGGGTACGTGCTAGGCATGTTGCCCGCCAGAGAGAGGACTTCAGTCACGGAAACCGAGCTGAATACAATGAAGCAGATCACCTACGACGCCATGAAGGCAGGGGCCTTCGGTATCTCCGCGGACAAGAATATGGAGGACCGGCCCGAGGACGGCAGTTGGCTGCCCAGCCACGTGGCCTCGCCGGAAGAGTACCTGGCGTTGGCGGAGGTCATGGGCCAGTTCGGTGTGGGTCACATCGGTTGGACCATCGGGATATCCGACGATCGCGCTGAGCAACGGGCGATGCTGGCTCAAATGGTAAGGGTCAGCGGCCGGCCCCTTCACGTGGTGTTAGGAGACGACGAAGGGTACCAATGGCTTCAGGAAATGCGCGACGAAGGCCTCCCGGTGATCGCGCAGCAGGGGTCGGTGCCCACCGTCGCCGAGTTCAAGTTGTCTGAATACAACATGTTCGATTACATGCCCAATTGGGTGCAGCCACTGGTGGGAACTCCGGAGGAACGCATAGCCAAGCTTTCCGAGGAGGGAGTGAGAGTCGGTATGAAGCGGGACGTAGAGGAGCGGCCTCACGCAAGGACCGACTGGACAACCCTCACCGTGGTGCAAGTGGCTCAAGAGCGTAACTACCAGTACGAGGGGTTGAGCATCGCGGAGATCGCCCAAATGCAGGGCAAGCATCCCTTGGACGCCTTTGTGGACCTGGCCTTGGACGAGGACCTGGAAACCGAATTCGCTCACCCGGCGGCGGCGCAGGGCGACGACGCGCGCGCCGAGTACATCAACAATCCCTTCGTCCACATATCCATCTCCGACGGCGGAGCTCACACCAGGTTCCTGACTAACAGCACTTGGCCGGTCTACTTCTTGACCAACTGGATCCGGGAAAGAGAACTCATGACCCTGGAGCAAGCCCACTACAAGATCAGCGCGTTACCGGCCTGGTTCGCCAATTTCAAGAACCGCGGCACATTGCGAGTCGGAGACTGGGCGGACGTCATCGTGTACGACTTGGACCAGCTGGGTTTCCTCCACGAGAAGCCCAGGTTCGACACCGACTTCCCAGGGGGTGAGCGGCGGCTGGTGCAGAAGCCCACTGGGCTGCGCTACACCTTGGTCAACGGCTCAGTTACCTTTGAAGGCAACGACTGCACCGGAGCGTTGCCGGGCAAGCTACTGCGCAGCTATGACATGGTTGGATAGGACTTCTCGCATCCAATCCGATAGCGAGCTGGTTTAGTTGTAGCTCGGAAAGGCCCCGCCCAAAGTGGCGGGGCCTTTCCATTACCGGGACATTGCCGGAGAACGGCATGGCGCAGACCACCTGGGCCGGCGCCGTACCCAAAGCGCTGGGACTCCCGTGCCCGCCGGTATCAGACGACGCTCAATGCCTCGGTTTTGACCCGTCCTACTTCTCCCCCAAAAAAGAGTCCACCCGATGCATTTCCCCCATGTGTCACCTTCCCCAATATTTCATATAATCGAAAAGCCCTCACGAATGAAGTCGTTCCTTGACCGGGTCCACAGCCCAGGTTATTATCGGGCAGGCCATACCCGGGCCGCTTATCGTTGAAAACGATGCCCGCAACAGGCGAAGCGGATCAGAAGGAGGCGCCATGCCCAATGCCAGCGAGCTCATTGTGCAAACTTTGGAGGAAGCCGGCGTGGAGTACGTTTTCGGAATTCCCGGAGGCGGCACCGGCCAGATTTTCCAGCTTCTCCATGGTAAAGAAGACCGCATCAAGGTAATTCTAGTGCGCCACGAGCAAGCGGCGGCAATTATGGCCGATGCCTACGGCCGCGCCACGGGCAAGCCCGCGGTGGTAATGGGCCAGGGACTGTTCATCGGCTCCAACGCCTCCTTTGGCATCATGGAAGCCATGCTTAGCAGCTCGCCTATGTTGGTCTTAACCGACACCTCCGACGGAGGCGTTGGCATGCACCCGGCTAACCAGTCGGGGGCTGGCGAGTACGGCAGCATAGACTTGCCCGCCATATTACGGGCAATGACTAAATACACCACCGTGGCGGCCAGCCCTAAAGAGGCGGTGATCGGCACCCAGTTGGCTATCAAGCACGCAATCAGCGGCCGGCCCGGACCCGCCAGCGTCGTGATGCGCTCGGCAGCTATCGGCGGTGAAGTCGACGTAGAATCTCCACCCTTTATACACCACGCCGCCGGTTACCTTAACACCGCCAAACCTCAGAGCGCTCCCCAGGACGTGCAGCGAGCTGTTGAAATCCTCTCCCAGTCTCGCCGCCCGGTGTTGGTGGCGGGCAACGGAGTCCACGTCTCACGCTGCCACGGCAAGCTCCAAGAGCTGGCTGAAATGTGGGACATGCCCGTGGCCACCAGTTACAAAGGCAAGAGCGCCATAGCCGAGACCCATCCGTTGGCTCTTGGTATGGTGGGAATCTACGGCCAGGACGTGGCCAACCGGATGGTTGGAGACGCCGATTGCGTGGTGGTGGTAGGCGCCAAGCTCTCTCCTCAGGACACGATTAGGGAGCGTCCCAGCGTCTTCGACCCAAGGCGGCAGCGAATCATCCAAATAGACATCGACGACCGCAACGCCGGGTGGACCTTTCCAGTGGAACTGGGGCTCATCGGCGACGCGGGCGGCATTCTGGACCAGCTGACCGAGGCCTCGCGAGCTGCCGCGGCGAATAGCGTACCCGCCAGGCAACAGTGGGCGCACGCCCTTCCCCAGCGTAAACAGGAGCTCGCTTTCTACGGCGACCCGGAAATGGCCCGCGACAGCTCTCCGGTTACGCCGCAGCGCCTGGTCGCTTTGTTGCAGGAGCATTTGGACCCGTCCACCGTTTTCGCCTTGGACGCGGGAAATAATCGCACTTGGATGGCCCACCTTTACCAGTCGCAACAAGCCGGCACCTTTTTCTGTCCCGGAGGCACCGCCGGTATGGGATGGGGATTGCCCGCCTCGGTAGCCTTGAAGCTGGCCTACCCGGACCGCCCGGTGGTTTGCGTGACAGGAGACGGGGGTTACATGATGACAGTCAATGCCCTCTCCACGGCGATGCAGTATCGATTGCCCATACTGTGTGTCGTTTTCAACGATAATGCCCTTGGAATGGTGTTGGACCATCAGCCGCCCGGAAGGGAAATCGCGTCGGAGTTTTTGGAGACAGACAATGCCGCCGTGGCCCGCGGTTTCGGCTGCTTCGGGGTCCAGGTGCGTGATTCGCAAGACCTACCGGAAGCGATACGCCAGGCCCAATCATCCGGCTTGCCCGCGGTAATCGATGTCCTCATTGATCGCGGTCCCAGCCCGGACGATTGGCGAGCTGACGCCCGCCGGACCGGAGAGACCTAACTCCGGGTGGGAACCTCCGGCAGATAACGGGACCAAGTCATGGCCGCGAATATGCCGGCTTGGGGAAGTCCATCGGCTAATCGCAGCGATTAACCTCGGGAGAGCGTCGCTGCCAGGACATGTTGGGGACTTGGCCGAGCGGACGGTACGGGAAGACGCAGATTAAAGGACATCACCCTGACCCTACTCCGGGGATGGGTACTTTTCAGACATCGCTGAGAGGACGGAGCGGATGAGTCAATCGGCCCCAATCGAAGCGTACGAGCAAGGCAGCAACACCGTGACGGGTCGCCTTGAGCAGTCGAAGGGTTTCCTGGCCAGGACACGGGAGTATCCGGCCGATGGTGATTTACATCAGGCGTCGGAACAGGGTTGCAGCGGTGCTCCCTGGATGGCTAAGGCGGTCGGCACGGCGCAGAGATATGAAGGTAAAATCCCCATATAAGAGCCTGTCTCATAAAGCTGAGTCCTCCAGCATCCTATCTTTCTGGATTCCCGCTTTCGCGGGAATGACGGAAGCGGGAGAATGACGTAAGGCGGGAATGACGGGTTATTGAGCCGCATTCAATACTGGGTTAGCCGGTTAATGATAGTCACCCGTCAGGTTACGTCCGCCCAAATCGTGAGTGGAGACTTCTGAGACAAGCCCATAAATGACAGTTATTTCGCTGGCGCTTAGGTTTCAGGGTCGGGCCGAGGCGGTTGAGGGTGACTGTAGACGGTGACGATATTGCCCTGAGCCCCGCCGAGAGGTCCAGGAGCCTCCGCCCTGACAGTTTTCCGGCAAAGAGGCGAGTCTAACGCAGCAGGACTCCCTCATGCACCACGCAATACCCTGTTATACAGATTGGCCACGCCGCCGTCCGCACCGGGGTTTTCTAGGATTTACCCTTACGCCTAATATCATATTCGCGCGCGGAAGGGTTTATATACAAAGGCGAACGCCGGCAATCAAGGGGCTATGCTGTAGACGACGGGGAGCTCCGCAATATCGGTGACGCTGGGATCGGTGTGATGCGCTATGTGCACGCGACTGGTGCCGCAGTCGCCGAACTCGTCACAAGAGATGACCCCGATGACCCCCCTGAAGCCGGTGACGCCGGTCAGCTCCTCCCTGAGCTTGGCCCGGCTGATGGACAGCGTGTCTTCGTCGCCAACAGCGACCTCCTCAATGGCCCGGAGGAGCATCGTGGCGGCGTCGTAGGCGTGGGCCAGGTAGGCCGACGTCGGCGCCTCGCCGTACCGCTCCCAGTAGTCGGCGACCAGCGCCTCGCTGCTCTTGCCGGTTGCCTCGTTGGTGTTGCCGTAGAAGTTCAACTCTGGACCCGGGAAGTAGACTCCCTCCGACTCGGGGATGGCCAGGAACTCGGAGACCAGCAGGGCGGCGCCGCCAATCATTGTTATGTCCTCAAGTCCAGGGACCTGCCCGGCCTGCCGGACGACGTGGGCGCCTTCTTCCTGGAACAGCGGAAAGAAAAGACCATCCGGACTGCCTGCCGCTATCTCGGTGAGGACCGGGACCATGTCCGTGTCGCCCCTGCTGACGGTTGCGACGGCGACCGAGCCGCCAAGCTCCTCGAACGCGGTGGTGAAGGCGCCGGTGAGGCCGGAGGTGTACGGGTCGCCGTCGTGGATGGCCGCCATCTTGCGCAGGCCAATTTCATTGTAGGCGAACTGAGCGACCGCTCCCGCCTCGTGCAGGTCGTTATTGGAGGTCCGGTAGTAGCCGGGGTGGTAGTTGGAACCGGCGTTGCCGCGAAGGTCGGAGGTCAGCGAGGGGGCCGTATTGGAGGAAGAGATCATCACCAGACCGGCCTCGCTGAGGATTGGTGAAGCGGCAGCGGCGGCGACCGAGCAGGACGTGCCGATGACGCCTACGACTTGGGGATCGCCGGCCACCGCATTGGCGGCGGCACGCCCGCCCTCCCCGGTGCAGAGCGAGTCAAGGCCCACGCCCATAGAGACATCGTGACCTTTAATCAGACCATAGTCGTCCAACGCCAGCGCAACGCCGCGTTGGCTGGGGACACCCAGGTCCCCGAGCCCAGTAAGCACGTGCATCGAACGTATCTGGATGGCCTCGCCGGGAGCCACTTTCACCGCTCCTAACTTCTCGTACCAGCCCGAGCCGAACAGCAGCCCGTCGTGGCGTATCGCCCACGTATGCTTCTGCTGGTTCTCGCCCGTCTCCGGGTTCAGGATGACGTAGTCGACCCACTGGCCTTCCTCGGTAGCCCCTAGCAATTCGTCGCCGTAGAAATAACCGTTTGCATCCACGCGGTGACTGGGGTCCCGGCCTCTGAACTGCGGGTTGTGGTGAGCTATAGTGATGCCGTCCTGGTCAACGATGAACACGTACCACTCGCCGTCGACGCTCTGGGCGGTGTTGTAGTGGTCGATAGCCGCCGGCCTACCATCGCGCTCATAGCGTTGAATGGCCTCGTTCACCAAGGCCTGAGTATATGCACCCGGGTCGTCCTTAGTCGGCCCGGGTGTTTCCCCGGGCGGCTCTCCCATCATTTGCAGGTTGCACCCTGTCGCCGCGGCGATGAAGGTCATGGGAGGGCCTGCGTCGCCGGTTTGCAGCGCCGCCGCCACTCCCTGCGGCCCCCCCAGCTCTTCTGTCACGCATCGCAGGCTTTCCCGATCGTCAGGACCCAAGCCCAAGCTGGGGCTGGCAATTTGCCATTCCTCTTCGTTCAGGCAGGAAAGGGTCAAGAAGAAGGATGCCATGCCGCCTATCATCGCCGCCTCTTCATCGGAATCCACGAACGTGGCAAGCATCACGGCGCGAATATCAAAGCCGGCGAATCCGCTGCGAAGGCACGTCGAGGTTTCCTCACTCAGCGGCCCGGTCTGACCGATGAATCCGGTCAGGAACAGCCTAAGCAATGTCTCGTGCTCCAGGCATTGAATCAATTCCGAGGTCTCCTCGGGCGCGGTGAGTTCCGGGCCGCTCAGCAGCATCACGAGTTGCTGGGGGTCGAAGTTCGCCGAGACGCAGGACTGCTCTGCGGCCGACAACTCGGACATGAACCCTTCCGGGTCCTCCATGTTAAGGGGAGCGATCGTGCCGGATCCCGAAGCCGGCTGAGGAGTCTCCTCCGTTGGCATGGGTGTGTCAGTGGGTATCGGTGTGGCAGCCGGGGCCAGCGTTGTTGCAGGCGCCGGAACGGACTCAGCGGTTGGCGCTGGAACGGATGTAGCGGTTGGAGCCGGGGTTGACTCCGGGCTGGAACAGGCTAACAGCACCAACAGCGCCAGAAAGATCGCGCAATATCCTAGTTTTGACATAGAGGCAGTATCATCCTTGAGATGTAACTCTTGAGAACTGGTGAGTCGAATTCGCCCAACGCCGTTTGACAACCGCCGGTCTGGGCGCCAACAGCCCAGATTAAACCTCTAATTGCAGGCCGTCAGACACTCGGAACTCCTCAAGTCTGAACGGTTACCTTGAGATCAGGCAGCGGCGGGCCGCCTGAGAAAGGGCGCTGCCCTAACTATTTTACCCGAGAGCATCTGGGCCAACTCAGGAGGCCTATCGCCAACCCAGGGCCTTTTCATTCTTCCGTCATTCCCGCGAAAGCGGGAATCCAGAGACCTTTGCGACAGGGAGGGTGGCATTGGACGGGCAGCCTTCCCGCGAAAGTGGGAATGACGAATTGATTAGCCATGAATACGGAGCGACTCGCCCAAATCCGATAGCCCTGTATCGCCAACCCGTGGGCCTTGCGTAAGCAGCCCATGCGACCTGTGACAACCTACGTACAGCCGTAGGTTTCTGATCAAGTTGGTGAGGCATGAATGGCAGCGGTCTCCGCAGTGCAAGTTCCCAGTAGTTCTAGTCTCGACCAGCGCAGCGTAATGGCGCATGTCTTCCTACATGAAAAGGCCATAGCGGCCGACGATTATTTCCATTTGCATTTGGTCCCAGGCGACCCGAGTTTCCGCGATGGTCCTTTCCATTATTCCAGCGTCGCCGAGGAATCGATCGTTCCAGAGGCCGTCACCAAACTGCATTGCGTCGAGCACTCGGTCGAAGCCGTTGAGAATCATGCCGTTGTTGCGCTTTGGGTCGATGATCGATAGACAGGCTCCCTCGTCTTCAGTCCCTTCAGGGAGTTGAGAATAGTAATACGCGCGCATCTCTATACCGCTGGATTCGGGAGCAGTGTTCTTGTAAAGGATGCTGCGGCCGTCGCCGGCTGCATCGCTTGGGACAGCAACTCTTTCCCACTTGCAGCTCACGTCTTGCAGGTAACGGGTCAGGTCCGCCGCTCCCTTTCGTTTGTATAGGTAGCTAACCCCGAGAACTGCTCCAACCATGAGCAGCACGGACGAGACGACTATGGCCACTATCAAAACTATTAGCAACAGCATTGCGAACGGTACTCTTCTCTAAGAAACCTCTGAAGAACCGTCATTCCGGCGAAAGCCGGAATCTAGAATTTCAAGGGCCTGGATTCCGGCCTGCGCCGGAATGACGGGTTGGGCGACGTGAGGTTTCACTTATTCAGAGGTTTTTTAAATAGTCTATTGGTTAGGTTGCAGAGTCACAATTCAGCCCGCCTGCAACCTCGTAACGACACGAGACACGGGCAGTCTATATTTAATCATGAATTCGCCGTAGGTGCTGGGCATCCTTGCTGGCTATGCCTTATACCCGCCTCCTAGAGCGGTTCGAACCCTAGGGACGGGGACGCCGGCCCGGAGTCTCCCCGTCCGGCGCCATGCCCGCGCATATTTTGATGTCCCGAGGCGAGGATCGGCGTTTATGCAAGCGTGGGTCCGGAGGCCTGCCTCCCGAGTGACGGTCCCGCATCATCTGCGCAGCCCGTGTTAATCGTCAATTTGCGCGCAGTAAGCTCCATCAAGGTAGTTATGTAAGGTTGTTGTTAGAGCGGAGGATGTATCACACCATCAACGGGCCTCGGCCGCTATCGGGGTTGCCCGGGCGACCTCGCCGACGGATATAGTATAATGTGGTGGCTCGCCGCCTCTCAAGTTTGTCCGTTGACTATGGCGAGCGTTGCGAGGGCAGGAACGGCTGAGAAACTCTCTGCCGTAGCGGATAGTTCATCCGCGCAAGATGGCTTGTGCCCGAACTCGACGCCTGAGGTCATCGCCTAAGCGGACCGATTATAAACCCCCTTCCTGCCGCTGACAACATCAAACGGCCAGCCCGGTGTACGGGAAAGGGTCTCAATAGTGGTTCGTTTAGTCGTACGTGGAAAGCCGCGCAAGATGGTTCCCCAGGCTTGCCGCGAGCAGGCCTGTCGAGCCTTACATCAGCGCTCCGCCCATCTTCGGCGGGTCGCGGTGGGCGAAGGTGTGCTCCGGCAGCGACTATGGTAAAAGACACTGGCTTGTGAAACTTAGGCCCTGGCTTACCACCATCGAGCGGCGGCATATTAGACCACGTTGCCTTAAGCCAAATTCGTTGGCCCATGAACGGGCAGCCGTCGCCAGCCGAGAATAGCCCTACCAAGCTCCCTCGATATAAAGACCTTAGCGGGGGATTTGAGGAAAGTCCGGCCTATAAACCGGGTGTTCGCGGGGTATCAAGGGCCTCAAATGATGGGCCGCAATATACGCGATATATTCGAGACTGTATGACAGGTAATCACAGAATGGAAACAGGAAATTCACCGGTTAGAGAGTTGGAGGTGGTTCACCTCGCTCAGCGGGGAGAGGTGCAGCTTTGTTTGAGGCGTGAAGGCGAGCACCACTCGGCGCCTCCTGTCCCGTTCCCAATTCCATGGGAAGACCAAGATTACCGGTCTCGAAACCAAGAGACCACCTGGTACCTCAGAGACTACTTGGATAATCCTTTCGGAGACTCCCGGGACCGGGCAGCGAAGGTGGAGAGCAATCTGAGGAACCTCGGGCGCCGGCTTTTTGAGGCAGTCTTCTGGGGCAGCGACGCCGCTCAGGGTTACTACACCACAGCGGTAGCCGATGGCTTAGGCGGCTACCGCTTGATCATCGTGTCTTTGGACCCCGCGTTCCTGGCGTTGCCGTGGGAGTTGCTCAACGAACCGGCCGTGGGCTACCTGGCGAGCCGCCTCCTCTCTGTGGTGCGACGACCGGCTAGGGAGCCATTACCTCAATTCACCGGGCCACTACCCACCGAACAACTGAACGTATTGTTGGTCTCACCATGGCCGGAGCCGAATCGCCCCGAAATCACCGCGGCGCCCGAAACCCCTTCAGGCAGCCTTGTGATGGGGACCACTTCGACTAACGCCTCTCCGGCGCCGGAGGTAACGACATGGCCTCACCACCTGGCGCTGGAAACCCTGAGTGTTCTCGACTCGTTGGACGTTCCGGTAGCGTTGGATGTCCTTCGTCCGGCCACCATCTCCGCCTTGGCGGACCGCCTAGCCAGCCGGCCGGACCACTACCACCTGGTCCACTTCGACGGTGTTACCTGTCTCGAACCGGGAATGTTGGTCTTCGAGGGAGAGGACGGCGGCTTCGATCCGGCGTCCGCCTCCCGGGTCGGTGAGCTAATGGCTCGGGCAAACGTGCCTCTGGCGCTCCTCTACTCCGGAGATGGCGGCCCATTAGCCTTCCAGGCAAGCTGGGCAGCAGCCCCCGCCGGATTGGTGTCGGGGGGACTTCCCCTCGCGGTCTCGGCGCCATTTCCGCTGACTCCCGATGCCGGCAAGGTTCTGCTCCAGCACTTGTACCAGGCATTGGCGGGGGGAACAGATGTGCCTTCCGCGGTCTCCAGGGCCAGAACCGCCCTGATGAACGACCACCATCGCCCCACTCCAGCGGGCAAAACGGTCTTCTGGGACTGGTTGGGGCCCACAGTGCACCAGTCTCAAACCTACACGCCGGCGGCCATCGTGGAGGAGCAGCCGGCTGCCTCCGGGCCAAACACTCCGTCATGGCAACAGCAGCAGCCGGAGCCCGAAAGGCCACCGGACCCTATACCCCAAGCGGGGCCGTACGGCCTGGTGGGACGGTGGGCGGAGCTCAGGCGCCTGGAGCAAGTCTTCGGAAGAAATCCCGTGTGCCTAATGTGGGGCGACACCGGCGTGGGCAAGTCTGAGCTGGCCCTGGGGTTGGCGCGATGGCTCCGAAACACGGGGGCACGGCCCGGAGGCGTGTTTTACACCTCCTTCGACGTGGGCGCAGGTCTGGAGAAGGTAGTCCACGAAACTGGGTCCGCCATTTTGGGCCTGGCCTTTGCCGACATGCCATTCCAGCAGGGACGAGCTTGGCTGTTGGACTATCTCCGGGAACACCCGTCGTTGCTCATTTTGGACTCTGTGGAAAGCGCCGCGGGGTTCCCCAAGCAAGATTCGGGGACGTTGGACCAAGCAGAACAATCGGAGCTTGGCGCGTTTTTGGGAGAGATAGCCGAGACCGGCCAGAGCTGGGTCTTGCTGATAAGCCGGCGCGACGCGGAGCCTTGGTTGACCATGCCGTACGAGGCCTTCGAGTTAAAGGGACTGGCCCACCGCGACGCTCTTGAGCTAGGAAATCAAATGCTAGACACCATTGGTGTCTTCAAGTCCATCCAAGGGCAGTCTCCGGATTCGCGGCTGGGGCCGGACTATTTAGAGCTTTTGGATTCCCTGGAAGGGCATCCGTTGGCCATGCAAATCGGACTGACGTTGCTGAAGGATGCGCCGGCGTCGTTGGTCCTGAAGGAAGCCGGCGCGATTACGTCCAGGCTAGCATCCAACGATGGGGAGGAAGGCCGTCCCCGTTACCTGACCGGGCTTATGGACTACTCTTTCTCCCGGATGTCCCATCGCAGCCGGGTCAATCTTCCCTTCTTGTCCCTGTTTCAACGCCGGGTGATGCTGGACGTCTTGACCCACATGACGCAAGAGGCGGCCTACCGGAGTGTCATGGGCGAAGAGCTGGCCTGGGGCGCCTGCCGGACGCTGCTGCGCACCGCCCGAGACGCCGGGTTCCTGGAGCAGGTCACACCCAGCGTCTACCAGATACACCCAAGCCTGCCTTGGTTCTTTGGCCGACGCTTGCACCGGCAGACTGCTCAGGCCAACATTGGCCGCTTGGAGCGAGAGTTCGTGCGAGTGTACGCCGACACCGCTGACTATTTTTTGGAGAGTCTTCAGGAGAATCAAGACTCGGGCGCCACCGCAGTGCTAGCGGAGGAAGGAAACCTGACCCAGGCCCTGGGGCTGGCCCTGGACACCAAGCAATGGGACAGCGCTCAGCTGCTCGTCCAACCACTGGCACAGGTATATACCATGCAAAGGCGGCACGCCGAGCTGAGGCGATTACGGCGTCAGTTAATTGAGAGTTTAACCCCAAACGGCCGGGGTGCGGAAGAAGCCGATGCCGTTGGCGGCATCGACCTATGGCTATATTTGACCGGGACCGAAGCCAATCAGGCGTTGGAGGTTGGGGAGCTGGACCACGCCGAGGAGTTAAACCGCCAGCTTCTCACCTACCTGATCGCCCAGCCCGAGGCCGCGGACGACGCCCGCGCCGGCGCGGTATACCATCAGCTAGGACTCGTCGCCCAGCAACGTTCAGAGCTGGACCAAGCCGAAGAGTATTTCTCAAGGTCCCTTCAGATAGTTGAGGGGAACGACGGTCCTGAGCACACCCAGACGTCAGCCGACGACTACTTCCGTTTAGGCCAGGTACGGCAGCGCCAGCGCCGCTACACCGAGGCTAAGGAGTGGTTAAGCAAAGCCCTGGCCATCCACCAGTTATCCAACGACCCTGACGAATTGGTGAAAGACTACCGGGCTCTGGGCCTGGCGTCCCAGTACAAGATGGAGCTCGACGAGGCGGAGAGCTGGTATCAGCGAGCCCGGTCTATCCTGGAGGAGAACCGGGACGAAGAGACAGCTATATTGGCTTACCACGAGCTAGGAACTGTCTACCACGCCCGTTACCAGTTCGAGGAAGCGGAGAGTTGGTACCGCCAGGCTTTGGCGCTAAGCGACCGGCTGGGCAAAGAACAACAAATGGCGGTGGAGTTTCATCATCTGGGGCTGCTGACCCAAGCTCGGGAGATTATGTACGAAGACGCCGAAGAGTACTTCCTGCTGGCTCTCGCAAAATACGAGGCTCTGGGAGACCGGATAGCCGCTGGCGACGAGTGCCGTCAGTTGGGGGTGCTGTTTCACCAGCAGAAACGGTTGGATGCCGCCGAAGAGTGGTACCGGCGAGCTTGCGAGATTTTTCAACAGAGTGGAGACCTTTACCGCACAGCCCGTACCTACGGCCAGTTGGGCATGGTGGCCGAGGACCTGGATGACCTGCCGGGAGCGCTCCAATGGGTAGCCCAGACCCATCAACTTGCCCTGGAGCATGGCCTGCCCTTGCTGGCCCAGGCCAAGTCCCACCTCGCCCGGTTGCGCAGCAAATACGGCGAGGAACGCTTCAACACCTGGTGGACAACCTCCGTTGGGCCGGAACCGCCTGACGACTTGGAACCAGCATAATCAGCGGCAAAAATCCCCGGCGCGCCGGTAACCATCCCAGATGATTATGTCGTTCACGATGGCTGCTGACCAAGCACTGACCAGGGTCTTTCGGTCCATGAGGGCATCCGGAGCAAAACCTCTCATAGGAGCGTGTCTCAGAAGTCTCCACTCACGATTTTGGGCGGACGCAACCTGACGGGTGGCTATTATATTAACCACCTAAACCATGTTAACCGCCTAAACCAGTATTGAATGCGGCTCAATAACGCGTCATTCCCGCGAAGCTCGTCCCCCACCCCGATCGGGGAGCGGCAATCCAGAAGCTCAATAACGCGTCATTCCCGCGAAGCTCGTCCCCGACCCCGATCTAGGAGCGGGAATCCAGAAGCTCAATAACCCGTCATTCCCGCGAAGCTCGTCCCCGACCCCGATCTAGGAGCGGGAATCCAGAAGCTCAATAACCCGTCATTCCCGCGAAAGCGGGAATCCAGAAAGGCAGGATGCTGGAGGACTCAGCTTTATGAGACAAGCTCATAGTCGTTCCGTCGGACCATCCGGCCGTCTTCCGGCAAGCGTAAGCCAAGCGGAGAGACAGGCCGGGCCGTAATAATAGTAAAACTCTAAGGCGTTGACGCGGAACTTGCGGCGTGCAACCTTCCGGGGTACAGTGATAATAGTCCCTGTTATGCTTCATCCATAGTGGTCATCAATGGTCATCGTGGTGCGCTCGCACCTGACCGGCGCCGCGCCTCTCCTCGGGGGCGCGAAGCCCAGGACGGTCAGCGGTGGTCAGACCGCTTTCCTCAACATCGATGATAGGAGAGGGCTTATGTCGGTGACCGCGCTGGAGATAGATAAAAGAGTCCCCTTCGCCGGTGGGATGCCGTTCGGAAACACAGGGAGCTACGAGCAACTCGATGGGACCGCCCGCTTCGCAGTTGACCCCGACCACCCAGGCAACGAGCTAATCACAGACCTGAAGCTAACTCCCCGGGACCGCACCGGAAGAGTCACTTTTTCAGCCAGCTTTCGCATACTCAGGCCTGTCCACCCCCAAAACGGGAACCGCCGGTTGCTGCTGGATGTATTGAACCGGGGGAAGCAGCGGATTCTAAGGTATGTGAACAGCGCACCCGACAACCCAGACCCCAGCGTGGCTTTAGACCCGGGCAACGGTTTCCTGATGAGCCAAGGTTACACCCTGGTCTGGTGCGCCTGGCAGCACGACGTTCCCGATACTCCCGGGTTGCTTCGCATCCAAGTTCCCGGCGCCGTCACCGCCACCGGCCCGATCTCGGGCAAGGTGACGGTGACCTTCCAGCCCAACTCAGCCACCCAGGTGGAGCTATTGGCCGACCGTGGCCACCGTCCCTATCCCGCCGCCGACCTGCAGGACCCTGACGCCGCTCTTACCGTCCAGGACCACGACTACGCACCTGCCCGGTCGATTCCTCGCGACCAGTGGCAATTCGCCCGCCTTGAAGGGCAAGAAACTGTGCCTGATGGACGGCACGTGCATCTAGCCGAGGGGTTCGAGGCTGGGAAAGTCTATCGGGTCACTTACACCACCAAGGGAGCTCCGGTGGTTGGGCTGGGTCTGCTGGCCACCCGGGACTTGGTCGCTTTCCTCCGCCATGCCGCGGGACGAGACGGAAATCCCTGCGCAGGAGAGCTAGACCTTGCCTATGCGTTTGGGGCTTCCCAGAGCGGGAGGTTCTTGCGCCAGTTCCTACACCTGGGGCTCAACAGGGATGAAAGCGACCGCCATGTGTTCGACGGGATCTTAGCTCACATCGCCGGAGGAAAGCGAGGCGAGTTCAATCAGAGGTTCGGGCAACCGTCCAGCGTGGTTGAACAAAGTATGGGCTGCCTGTTTCCCTTCGCCGACATTGAGCTGACCGATCCCGAGACCGGGCTCACCGATGGCCTGCTCTCCAGAGTGGCCGCCAGTGGCTTCGCGCCCAAAGTGTTCTTCACCAACACCTCCGCCGAGTATTGGGGCGGCCACGCCGCGCTGACTCACACCAGCCTGGATGGCTCCCACGATATTTCGCCATCGGAATCGGTCCGTATATATCACTTCGCCGGCTCCCAGCACGCCTCCGGCACTTTCCCACTATCAGATTCTGACCCCACCACCGGCTCCCGGGGCAACCACACTTTCAATTGGGTGGACTACATACCACTGCTCCGGGCTGCGTTAGTCCGGCTGGACGATTGGGTTAGCCGAGGGGAAACGCCGCCTCCCAGCTGTCATCCCCGCATCGACGATGGCACAGCGGTCTTGCCTGAAGATACAGCCGCTGTCTTCAAGAACATCCCGCAAGCGGAGTTTCCCCAACGGCAGCGCTACATCTGCCGGCTGGACTTTGGCGGGGAAGCCGGCGTCGCCGGGAAGCACCCGTCGGACGTGGGAAAGCCCTACCCCAACCTGGTTTCCGCGGTGGATGGAGATGGCAACGAAGTTGCCGGCATTCGGTTGCCGGACCTGGGCGTCCCCCTGGCAACCCACACCGGTTGGAATACCCGTCACCCCCTAACGGGAGGGGCGGGACTGTCTTTGCGGATGATCGGCTCCACCATACCGTTCGCCGCCACCGCTGCGGAGAAGGACGCCACGGGCGATCCCAGGCCATCCATAGAGGAACGGTACAGCTCAAGAGAGGAGTACCTGGACCGGGTGGACCGCGCCGCCCGGGCGCTGATAGAAGCGGGGTGGTTGTTGTCCGAGGACCTGGCCGCTATTGTGGAAAACGCCGCGGAGCGCTTTGATCTGCTTCGGACCGGGATCAAAGACGTGCAAAGCGTAGGGGACTAGATGCGTCCGCCCGTGCAGCGGAGCCTTCGGTTTGCAGTTTACGGCCACAACTTGGCCCCGCATCGCATGTGGATAGGATAGACCGGAAAATCAGACCGGAAAATCGATCACTAAACCAAAGCCAAGGTGGGATGTGCATTTACAATACATCGGTGATTGGGCTGGGATTCTCGCAGAAATCCTTCGGCCTTTGATTGTAGGACGGTGCGGCAGCGGCCCTTGACCTCGTCTTTCCGGATGGACAGCCCGCAGAGGAAATTCCCGACCCTCTCCTTTACCAGGGCCTTGGTTCCCAAGCACAGGTTTCCGGTGGCTTCCTCTCTCGCCCAGCCCCAGATGGCCTCATCGGCGTTGAAGTCCGGGCTGTAGCCCGGCAGGTTCATCAGCCGCAGCCCCAAGCCCGGCGTCCGCAGATACTCACGCACCGCCTCGCCGCGGTGCGCCGGCGCGTTGTCCCAAATCACGTTGAGCGGCCCGGAGTGCCTCTGCCGCAACCGCTCCAGGAAGGCAGCCGAGGTTCCGGAGTTGCTGTTCCCCTCCAGGTCCATCCACTCCACCTCACCGGTCTCCAGGCACACTGCCGAGTAGTAGCTGGCCTTTTCGCCATAGCTCGGGCTGGTCGAGTCCACCAAGGCCGGCTCTCCCTTTAGCACCCATTTGCCTCTCAGTTCGGCATCGGCCCGGAAATGGGCCTCGTCGGCGAAGAATATCTTCGCTCCCGTACGCCACGCCTCGTCCGACAGGGTGGCGTACTCCGCCACGAAGGCCTCCCGCTTCTGCTCATCTGCCTTGACCAGACGCTTCTTGGGACGCTTCAGGACAAACCCCAAGCGGTGCAGATAGTTCAGGCAAGTGCTGCGGCTCAGGCCAATGCCGAAACGCTTCGAGACAAACTGCCGCACCACTTTCCAGTTCCAGTTGGCCATTTCTATGCCCGACATCTCGGGCAACTCCTGCACTGCCCCCGTCAACTCCGCCTGTTGCGTCTCGCCAAGTGCGGGGGGGAACCCCCGGTCTGCTCGAATATCAAGGCTGCAGGCCCTCCCTCGCCGAAGGCGGCGGCCCATCTGCCGATGGTGTGAGCATCCCGGCCCAGTGCCTGGGCGGTGCCCGAGGCGGTCAGGCCCCGGCACAGGAGCCACAGTGCGTGCCACCGTTCTCTCTCCCGGGGTGTCGGCGCTAGGTACATCCTGCTGCGCACACTAGCCAAGTCCAACTGCCACCCCTCCAAGTCCGGCCTTATCCCCCTCATACCCATCACCATCCCCACTCAGTCTGCTCCCAGTCCTGACGCTATGCCTCCCTGATTCTAGCCGACCCAAATGCGGGTTTCACCTTGGCTTTGGTTTAGAAACCCGATCACCAACCAACCGATCAAACGATGAATGGAGGGAACGACATGCCCGTAGGAACCTCAGTACCTTTGCCTGCTTACACCATCGACGCCGCCTTCATGGCCCGAAAGGCGGAAGAATTGGGCTTCGAGTCCTTGTGGTACGCCGAACATCCCATCCTGCCCGTGCACAGTGATAGCCCCTTCCCGGCCTCCGGAGGCGCCATACCGGACACCTACCGCCACTTCAGCGACCCATTCATAGCCCTGGCCCGGGCCTCCGGCGTTACCAGTAAGATCAAGTTGGGCACGGGCATCACCCTGGTTCCCGAGCGGAACCCCTTGGTGTTGGCCAAGACTATCTCGGCCCTGGATTACTACAGCGGAGGCCGGTTTCTTTTCGGCATTGGCGCCGGGTGGAATCGCGAGGAGACCACGATTATGGGGGGTGACTTCGATCACCGCTGGACCCAGACCCGTGAATCCATCGAGGCCTTGAAGGAGTTGTGGACTAAGGATGAGGCGGAGTACCATGGCCGCTATTACGACTTCCCTCCGGTGTTTTGCTATCCCAAACCAGCACAGCAACCCCACCCGCCGGTCATACTCGGCGGCCACGCCCGCAATGTTCTGCAACGAGTGGCCAGATGGGGTGACGGTTGGCTTCCCAACCGGTCCGACCCCGCCGAGATCGAGCAAGGCCGCAAAATGCTGGACACCCTGGCCGCCGAGCGCGGGCGTGACCCGGCTTCGCTAACCATTTCGGTGTACGGGCAGCCTGCGGACCGCGACCTAATTCAGTCTTTCCACAACGCGGGCGCCGACCGAGTTGTGGTGAGGCCCGAGCCCTGCGCTACCGAGGCGGAGATGGGTGAGCAACTGGAGCGCATGGCCGAAGCGGTGATCCGCTAGCAGCCGGCCACGCGCCATTTAAATTGGGGAAAACCGTAGTCAATCGGAGCGTAAGCGGGAGTTCCGGGAAGTGGCTGAAGGCCGATAGTTGGCGGTTTCCGGAGGACATATGGACCAGACCACGGAGTTGCTGAGTTCTTACGCTTACTCCCTGCGCTTCGAAGACCTGAGCCCACCTGTGGCCCACCAAACCAAAAGAACGATGATCGATTCGTTGGGTTGCGCCGTAGGTGGGTTTTCTTCGGAGCCGGGCCGAATCGCCCGAGACCTGGCCTCCAGGGTCGCCAGCACCCAGCCGTCTCGAATCCTGGGAACGCGGGACTACACCTCGCCGGAAATGGCAGCCTTCGCCAATGGGGTTATGTTGCGTTATCTGGATTGCAACGATTCCTACTTTTCACCCGGCGGCGGCCATCCCAGCGACATGATCCCCGCAGTCCTGGCCCCGGCGTCCACCATGGACAGCGATGGTACGACGGTGATCACTGCCGTAGCGCTGGCCTATGAGGTGTTTTGCCGGCTCTCGGACCAAGTCGTAGCGACGGACTTAGGTTGGGACCAGGGCATTTTTTGCGTTGTAGGCGCCGCCTGCGCCGCCGGCAAGGTGATGGGATTGGACCGGGAGCAAATGGGCCATGCTATCTCCTTGTCTGTAACGCCCAACCTTCCTTTAGGGGTAACCAGGACGGGCGAGCTGTCCATGTGGAAGGGATGTGCCACCGCCTACTCCGCCAGGGCCGGAGTGTTCGGCGCTCAGTTGGCTCAGCAGGGGATGACAGGTCCTTTTGAACCCTTTGAGGGCCGCCGAGGCTTGTGGGCCCAAGCAATAGGCGGGCCGGTCAACCTCCCAGCCTTGGCCAGCGGCGAAGATTCATGGCGCATTTCCGACACCACCTTCAAGTCCTTCCCCTCCCAAATACACACCCAGGGACCCATCGAGTTGGCCTTGGACCTCCGTCCTCAAGTGGCCCTCGAGCGTATTGAATCCGTTCGCCTCGAGGCCTACCGCCAGGCTTGCAGCGACCCATCTTCGGAGCCGGAAAATGGGACCCCAAGACCCGGGAAACCGCCGACCACAGCATCCCCTTCTTGGTGGCAGTGGCCCTCCAAGATGGAGGGGTGACTCCTGTCGCCTTCACCCAAGAGCGGATCCACGACCCGGCTCTACGCAAGCTCATCGGCAAGATGTCCATCCGGGAGAATGAGGCGTTTACCCAAAAATATCCCGGGGAATACAACTGCCGGATGGAGATCACCGAGCAGTCCGGCAAAGTCTTCACCGCCGAGACCGCTTACCCCAAAGGCCACCGGGCGAACCCGCTAAGCGATTTGGAGATAGAAACCAAGTTCAGGAATCTAACCGCGGGCGCGTTGAGCCAGCACCAATGCCGCCGGGCTCTGGATTTGGCTTGGTCCCTCGACAGCCTATCAAGCCTGCAAGATTTGTACGACAGTTTGGTAATATAAGGCCGCGTCACCAATCCGGCGGATCGAAGTCCACGTATGAATATGTGGACGTGGCTGCCGCGGCTACCATGAGGCGTCCTGACCCGGTGGACTACCAAGACTTAGGAGATCACCAACTCATCAACAGGATCGCGTCTTCGGAAAAAGACGCGCTCGAGGCCTTGTATAGCAGGTATTCGGCCTCGGTCTACTCTCTTGCAATGTATATGTTGAGGCAACACGCTCTCGCCGAAGAAGCAACCCAGGAGATATTTTTCAATATCTGGCTTAAAGCCGGTAGCTTCAAACCCGAACGAGGTGAGCCCCGCTCATGGATTATGAGTGTCGCCCACCATAAGATTGTGGACCTCATTCGTGCTCGCCGCCGCACCTTGACTGTCACCGACCCTGCGGACTACGAGTCTCTAGACTTGCTTCCGGCCAAACAGGTTTCCACTGAAGAGGAGGTTGAGGGAAACCTGGACCGAGAGCGCATCATGGAGGCATTGAGCCTATTACCCAACGCGCAAAGGGAGGTTCTCCTGCTGGCCTACTTTGAGGGCTACTCCCAATCTGAGATGGCGAAAAAACTGAACCAGCCCCTTGGGACCATTAAGACCAGGGTCCGGCTAGCCATGCAAAAGCTGCGCACCTTGTTAGAAGATTATGACAACCGGCAACCATGATGCGCAGTTCCACCCGCCGGAGCAACTGGAGGCCTATGCCCTGGATGCTCTGGACGAGGACGAGGCGGCTCGGCTGGAGTTTCACCTGGACGGGTGCTCGCATTGCAGCCTGGCGGTTGCCCAGTTGCAGAGTACGGCTGCCCAGCTGGGTGAGGCAATAGAGCGCCTAACACCCCCCCAAGAGCTCCAGGCCAGATTGATGCGGGCTTTGGAACCTTCAGCACCCACGCCCGTGTACATCGCCGCCCCCCGGTCTAAAAATCCCTTTTGGGCTCCTGTGGCGCGGTTCTTGCTCCCCGTTGCGGCGGCGATCATGGTTGGCTTGTTCAGCGTCTCGGTGGTCATGAACGTGCGTCTCTCCGACCGCACCGACACGATGGAACGAGAAAACGCGACGCTTACGGCAGGTGTGGCCCTCTCCGACAGAGAACTCGCCAGCATGGCGGATACGGTGCGCCAGCTGCAAGCGGCCAACTATTGGTTGGCCAACCCGGGCAATCAACCGTTAGCCCTGAGGCCTCCCGACGGAGCAGGAGAATCCAAGGGTATGCTCTCGGTGGCCGACGA
This sequence comes from Dehalococcoidia bacterium, assembly GCA_965224325.1. Classification (GTDB taxonomy): domain Bacteria; phylum Chloroflexota; class Dehalococcoidia; order Lucifugimonadales; family UBA3495; genus CBDCMJ01. The sequence goes on along the minus strand of CBDCYT010000007.1, from coordinate 262,922 downwards.
TGGCCGCGGGGCCGTGATATTGCTCTCGGGCATGGACGACAGCATGCCAAGTTCAACGTATGAAGTGTGGCTGATGCGCGGAGGGGACCGGGTGCTGGCGGGCACGGTGGAGGTGGACGCCGGAGGGTGGGGCAGCACGACCATACAGCCCGGAGAGTCGTTTTCGGCTTCGCCAAAGTGGAGGTTGTCACAGAGCGTTCGCCAGGGGTCGCCTCCGGTCCTGATGACATGGTGTTGGAGGCCGATATTCAAGCGTTGCTGCCATCACAGATGGTGAGCTACCCTAACCCGTGGTAACGACTCAGCTTCCCCGCACGTGGTAGACCGGAGGCCGATGCTCATCTCAGTGTTAATCGTTTACGACCGCAAAGGCGCCGCCATCGAAGCCCTGGCTGAAGCCGGAGCCGAGGGAGTGGAGAGCACCGGAATCGCTCATGCCTCGGTCAAATCCATTGAGGAGGCCCGTCGCAGCGACCTTCTGGACTCCGACGCCATAATGCTCGGCTCACCCAATTGGAGCGGCATCTCCGGGTCTCTGAAACTATGGTTGGACGATCAGGGAGACTTATGGGAGGACGGCAGTCTTGCTGGCAAAGTTGGCGCCGCATTCACCACCGGTTCCGGACTGCACTCGGGGTTGGAAATGACGCTATTGCAGCTAATCCACTGGATGCTTGCCTGCGGCATGTTGGTGACGGGACTCCCCTGGTCGGAGCGAATGCGCGGCTCCGGTTCCTACTACGGGGCCACCGCCGCCGGAATCGCGTCCCAGGATGACCGGTCTCAGGCCAGGGACCTGGGCATACGATTGGCTACTTTTGCCGCCCGGCTCAAGTAGACCAAGGGAGCATCAACAGGCGGACAGCGCCGGCTGTCCGACTTCCCCCGCGTTTATCATCAAACCGCTGTGTCAAGACGAATCCGGTCCCTGAAAGGGCCACCAGTCGGGGTAATCTCGAAGGTTCAAACTCCGGAACAGCTCCGGATGGGTATCCACCGCCAGCTTCATAGCTTCCATCACCGGACGCCGAATGGCGAAGTGGGCCAACTGGGAAGTACGCAGTTTAAAGCAGTGTCAGGGCTAATCCGGTCCCTGAAAGGGCCACCAGGCGGGGTAATCTCGAAGGTTCAGACTCCGGAACAGTTCCGGATGGGTATCCACCGCCAGCTTCATGGCTTCCATCACCGGACGCCGAATGGCGAAGTGGGCGAGCTGGGAAGTACGCAGTTTGAAAAGGTGATAGCACTCGCGCAGGTTCATTTTAGCCAGGACCCTCTGGTTATGGGCGTGGGTGACTAAATACTGGGCCACCGAAGGGCGTTGCTTGTAGACGGCCTTAAACGCGTCCTCCGCCGGACCTAAAGCCTCTTGGAACGAGGATTCCAGACCGGCATCCTTGATCAACTGGGGAATCGAGTAGCCGTGGTTCACCGTCACCGGCTGAGGAATATAGGACATCATACGGTGTCTCTTCAGCTCCCGGTACGCCCCATAGTCCAGCATAAACTCGAAAGTGTAGTCTACCAACTCGAACTCGCGAACGGGAGCGTCGTGGGGCCCCAGGCCGGACAGGCATTTGCCGATGATCTTTCGCCTTTCCTCCGGCGCCATGTCCACTACTCGCTGCCATACTTCGCTGTACGCCTGATCGGAACTGCGGAACAACAAGGCGGCCGTGATTTTCTCCTCAGCCTGAGAGTCCCAATGGATAAGCCTCGTCTTAGCATCGACCGGTTCCAACCCTTCCGCGGACCTCTCTGCCTGCCAGTTAGTAACGTAGCTCTGGGACAACTGCTGCTGCGTCTCAAGAGTTTGCTTTAGATACTCGTTCGGTTGAGCATACTTAATCAACGTGGGTGTAATAGCGCGCGCCTGTTGGAGCACCTCTTGCCCCAAGTCTCGCTCCTCATCCAGACCGGAAGACAGAAGCTTAGAAATGGCGTGTTCCAGCACTCTGGCGTTGGCCGTAACACCCACGTTGGTTAGGGTGGCCGCGGGCAGCACTGCGCGGCAGCTATCGGTGGCAATGCGTCTGAGGCGGAGGCCGTATGCAGCGTCGCGCTCCTCTTCCGACCGAGGATTGGTCTCCCGCAAATGAGACAGGCAGCCGTCTATCAACCGTAGATAGCCTTGGAACAGGGCCTCACAGGCGCGGACATACTCCCGTTTTAGCTGCGGCTCATCGTCCAATTCCCTTGGCACATAGTAGGAGCCGTCCGGCATTACCTGGTAACGGGACGACTTCTCGGTGTACGAGGCCAACCGGTTGTCTTCCAAGGCGTCACAGGCCAAGCGGGAGATGTCCTCCACCGCCAAGTGAACCACGGCATGCTCGGCCACCGAGGCGTGACCGTACCCCAGCACCCATCTTTCGTGGAAGTCAGCCGCTTTTTCCTGACTGACCTGTTGAGCAATTTCGTCGAAGGGCTCCGGCCGGCGGGAGGTCATGGCGAAGGCCACGGCAATTTGCTCTTCGGTCAAGTTATGGGCGTCGAGGGGATAGACCCGCCGGGCAGGGCGGTCCTGAGGCTCCCCATCAGTGTTGGCCAATTCCGGCGCTTGCTGGATTTCATGGTGAAAGTCCATTGGAAACCCAATTTGATGGGGAGGTATCTGGTCCGGTTCGGAAGGGGTGGAGGAGCCGGGAAGATAAGTCATAGGCCGGTAATGGGCGCCCCGTCAATCTCCACATGCGGGGTCTTCCGACGGGGCCTGGCAAATCCGGCGTGGTCGATCATAACGAGGCACATTATCAACCCTTCCGCGTCGCCTAGACAAGAACAGCCGTATCATCTGCCAGCCTGCGCTCAGGATAGTAATATACGGCTACGCCGCGATGTTCGTAATTACCCCAGGCCTCCGCCGAAGCATCTGCGAGAACCGCACACGGCCGTTTCTTGTCGGCTAGGGGCGCAAACCCAGTCTCAAGCTCACGGCTGTCAAAAGCGCTAGTTATTAGCCGCAAACGTTGCGGCGGCAGATTTACGGAATGAAACATCCCGCATCTGTGGTTTGGTCTATAAGATTTTGGATTGATCCATACAGCCCTGTTGTTGAATCAAGTCACGGAGGCAATCTTTGAAATGCTTTCGGGTCGGCTCGTTGATGCGCCGTCCTTCATTGCCATTTTCTCAATGCCATTTTCTCAATCATGTCTGGAATGACCAATGCTATTGGCTACCGGAAAGCCCCGATGCCATCCGGAATCTGGGCTTCCACCAAATAGGTGCGCCCCCCTGATATGGCGGTCTCCAATGCTCGGGTCAGCTCCTCCACCGACGAGACTTTGGCGCTCTCGAAACCATAGGACTCGAAGATTTTACCGAAATCCGGATTGACCAGCTCGGTGGCGTACAACCGGTCGTCTCCGTAACGGTCTTGCTGGTACTTCTTCAGCACACCCCAGGCATTGTCGTTAAACATGAGCACCACTGCATGGATGCCGTACTGGGCTGCGGTGGCTAACTCCTGGAAATTGTACTGGAACCCGCCGTCACCGGTGACACAGACGACCGGGCGTCCGGGCATACCCGCCTTGGCTCCTAGGCCGGCGGGGAAGGCAAATCCCAGTCCCGACCAGCCGTGGGGATGCATGTAAGTGCGCGGTCCATAAACCGGTAAGCAGCGGCTGGCCCGGTTTGCGGCTATGGTGGGGTCAAGAGAGAAGATAGTGTCCCTGGGAGCCACCTCGCGAATGGCCTCAAAGGCACGGAGCTCGTTGCCCCATTGTGCTTGCAAGCCTTGATAAATCTCTTTCTGAATAGCTTCGATTTCCACTTTATAGGCGTTCCCGGTGTATACGTCACGGTCTCCAATGGCTTCCAGCCACTGCCGGACCACCGCGCCGGAATCCGCCTCGATGGAGATGGCGGCCGGGTAGTTTTTTCCAACTATTTCCGGGTCCAGCAGCACGTGAATGACGGTGTCTGGTAGCTTGAGACCCACTCCGACGGTAGTGCGATGGGTCAGCGCGGAGCCCAAGACGACAGCGACGTCGCAGCCGCCCAACCACTCCTGGACCGGATTGTCTCCCCATATACGGCGGCCCAGGGCAGGACCCAGGGACAGGGGGTGGTCCTCAGGAAAGGTCCCCTTAGCTCCGTCGCCGCTGACTACAGGCGCGCCCAGCAACTCCGCCAATCGCACCACTCCCTGGGATTCTTCAGACGCCTGGAGTTCTTCTCCCACGAAGATTACCGGCCGTTTGGCTCGCAGGAGAGTTTCCAACGCCCGCTCCACCGTCGTTGGGTCTCCTGCGGGTGGGGCCGTTTGACGAGGTCTCAACACTTCTACTTCGGCCGGCTGCCCCAGAAGGTCGGTGGGGATCTCCAGTGCAATGGGACGCTGGCGCTTGGTCCTGAACCGTTGGAAGGCTTCTACCAGGTGATCTGGGATGGATTCCACTTGTTTGATGGTGGGGTTCCAATCGGTAACCGAGCTGAGCATCCCCGGTTGGTCCTTGGTCTCATGGGTAGCTAACCGGCCTTCGTCTATAAACTCCTGCTCCACATTGGTGCTAATTTCCAGCACCGGCGAACTGGAGAAGTAAGCCTCGCCCAGGGCACCCACTGAATCAGCAGCACCGGGACCGGTGCTGGTGAGCAACACCCCCGGTTTGCCAGTGGCCCGGGAGTATCCGTCGGCCATGAAACCGCAACCGTGCTCGTGACGGCCACCGATGAACCGCAGGTTCTCCCGGTTATCCAACAGGGCGTCGAACAGGTCCAGAGTGTGGATGGATATGATCCCAAAGACCGTGTCCACTTCATGGGCCTTCAGGGACTCCACCACGGCCTCCCCGCCTGTCATTTTTGCCACGCCGTTCCTCCTGCGAAATCAACTAACGGTTGATATAACGGTTGATATTTCTTAACCTGGGAATCCGATACGCCAATTGCCGATGGTTTCCTACAACACCAGGCTGATCGGGTTTTCCAACAAACGTTTGATCTCCATCAAAAACTGTGCCGCTTCGGCGCCGTCGGCCACACGGTGGTCCACCGACAGCGTCGCTTTCATCATTTGAGCCAACACCACCTCACCACCCCTAGCGACGGGCTGCTCTTTGACCGTGCCCACCGCCAAAACGGCCGCGTGAGGAGGGTAAATGATAGCGATGAAGCTCTCCACGTCGAACATGCCCAAATTGCTGATGCTGAATGTAGTCCCGCTGTACTCTTCGTTGCGCAAAGTACCGCTGTTAGCCCGGTTGATGAGGTCGGTGCTGGCGGCCGCAATCTCCAGCAATCCCTTGCTTTCGCATTGGTTGATTCCTGGGACGATTAGACCCGCCTCCAGTGCGATGGCGATACCCACGTTTATACCTGAGTTCATCCGCAGGTGATCACCCTGGAAGGATGAATTGAACTTCGGGTGCCGGCCCAGGGCAATAGCGCTGGCCCTGACAATGAGGTCGTTAACGCTGACCCGGGTTGCTGCGGAGGCGTCGTTGACCTCCTGGCGGAATCCCATGGCCCTGGTCATGTCTATTTCGGCGGTGATGTAAAAATGAGGCGCCTGACTCTTGCTGTCGCTGGTTACTTTGGCGATAGTCTGGCGCATCCGGGAAAGTTCCATTCTTTCCGCGCCGACTGCTTCAGCTTGGGCTCCCTCGCCGGGAGGCACGGCGGCAGGCGCCTCCTCCTGATAGCCGAGGACGTCCTCTTCTACTACCCTACCGCCGGGGCCGGTGCCCGTAACCCGAGCCAAGTCTATGCCTCGCTCTCTGGCCAAGCGCCGGGCGATAGGGGAAGCGCGGACCTCGCCTGCCGGGGCCCCCGGTGCTGCTTCCGCGGCGGGAGGCGCTTCCTGGTAGCCGAGCACGTCCTCTTCCACAATCCGTCCCCCGGGTCCGGTACCGGTGACTCGCGCCAGGTCTATGCCTCGCTCTCTAGCCAAGCGGCGGGCGATGGGAGAGGCGCGGACCTCTCCCGTAGAAGAAGCTCCTTGATCACCGGCTTCCGAGGCCTGAGCCGCAACCGCTGCCGGTCCATCAGCCGCAGCGACGGCCGGGGAGGACTTTTGTGGTGCCTGCGCCGTGGGCAGGATACCCTCGGGCAGGGATTCATCAGGGTCGGTAATTACCGCAATGAGCTCTCCGACAGGCACGATGGCCCCTTCTTGAGCCACTATTTTCCGCAATACTCCGCTGGTGAATGCCTCGAATTCAACTGTGGCCTTGTCGGTTTCAATCTCGGCGATGATATCGCCCCGCGCAACGTTTTCCCCCTCCTGTTTGTGCCAACGCACCACGGTGCCTTCCTGCATGTCATAGCCCATCTGGGGCATAACTATAGTTGTCGCCAACACATCCTCCTGCTGGAAAGCGGTACATTACCGGCTAGGTTAGCATTCTCCCTTGGACGAGGAGCCGGAAGGGGGACCGGACTATCGCCCCACCGGGGGCCACGCCTCACTTCAGTCCATCGTCGGGGAGCGAGCCCAAAGTGCCGGTGACGCGACCTCCTCACCCCAAGATGTCAACTCGGCCCCGGTCTTCTGTTCGGCGGCCGCCTCAACTGCGCCGGTGGCGCTTCGGACCTGGGCCGTTGAAATGGCGCATGCGGAGCACGGCCACGAGGTTCTCTGGCTGGCGCGATAGCGCAGGTAGCATCAGCTGATGGTACAGTGGAGTCGCCGGGTGGTCCGATATTAAAGCACTTGGGTGCATGGAACAAGGCGTCCCACCTGGGACCCTGGGCACAATGGGCAACCGGCTCTAGACTTACTCCTGGAACGCACCGCCCACAACCGGACCACCGGCTACCTGCCCTTCTTGGAATCTCAACAGTGGGCCGGGTGGAAACCAGGCCCGGCCACACGGGATGGAAATCGCCTAAGGCCTCACGGAGCGAGGCCTTGGCGAGCTAAATCATTCTGCTGATGATTCCTTGCGCCTGGTCTTGGCTCAATCCCAGCGGTCGCCGGGCTAGTGGACCCTCCCGCTCCAGAACGGACTCCCGCTGACCCAAGTCGGGCTGGTCCTTGCTCTGGTAAAAGAGGCCTGTGTATATGGTGTCGCCCCACTCCACTGCTTTCTCACAGGCACCAGTCCAATCAGACGTGTCGTGGCCCTGATCTTCCAACTTCTTCACCCGGTCTTTAAAGAAGGAGTGACCGTTGTCCAGGTTGAAGGTGACACAGGGGCTGAATATGTCAATCAGCGCGAACCCTTTATGCTGGATCGCCTTTTGCATGAGCTGTGAGAGGTGCCGGACGTCCCCGCTATATCCCCGGGCGACAAATGTGGCTCCATTCACTATCGCGGCAGTGATGGGGTTAATGGGCATTTCGACACTGCCGTAGGGAGTGCTCTTGGTCCTCATGCCCAGGCTGCTGGTAGGGGAAATTTGGCCAGTGGTGAGGCCGTAGATCTGATTGTTCATGACGATATAGGTCAGGTCTATGTTGCGGCGGGCCGTGTGGGTAAAGTGGTTGCCGCCGATGCCGTAACCGTCCCCGTCGCCTCCGGTGGCGATCACCGTTAGCTCGTGATTGGCCAGTTTCGCGCCGGTTGCTATGGCCAACGCCCTGCCGTGAAGGGTGTGCATCCCGTAGCCATTGAAATAGCCGGGCAGGTTGGAGGAACACCCAATGCCACTCACCGTGAGAATCTCATGCGGCCTGAGACCCAGTTCTGCACAAGCTCTCTGTAAGCCGTTCAGGACCCCGAAATCGCCACAGCCAGCACACCAATCAGGCTCTACGAGTCCCTTAAAGTCTTTGGCGGTTAATTGAACGATGGGTTCTTCCTGGGCCACATCGAGGGTAGTGGTCATTGAATCGTCTCCTCAGGTGAGTACTTCTTGATAAGGCACGTACACCGCAGTCTTGTCTGCCAATAGCTCCAGCACACCATCGACGATGTGGTGAGGCACGAAGGGCTCCCCGTCGTATTTGCGTATATGACCGTCTGCGCTAAACCCAGTCTCACTGCGCAGATAGCGGTAGAACTGGCCGGAGTGATTATTCTCGACGACCACCGTGCGCTTGGAGCCGGCCACGATAGCGGCCACCGCGTCGGAGTGCAAAGGCACGATCCACTTGATGGGCAGGTGGTTAACCTTAACTCCGCGCTGCCCTAGCTGCTCAATCGCTTCTTGGATCACTCCGTAAGTGGACCCCCACCCGATCAGCGTTACCTCGGCGTCTTCCGGGCCAACCAAGCGCGGCGGCTCGATTTCGTCATTGATATTCTGTAACTTGCGTGCCCGTTTCTCCACCATCATTCTGCGCTTGTGGGGGTTAGTAAACTCGTCACTGATCAGCGTTGAGTCCTCGTCGTGTTCATCCGTGGCCGCCACGTGTATGTACCCTTCCAAGCCAGGCAGGGCCCGGGGAGAAATACCACTTTCGGTGTTCTTGTAACGCAGGTATCCGTTGGGAGCGGTGGGCTCGGTGATCAATTCACCACGATCGATTACCGGTTGCATATCGACCTTATCCGGATCGAAGCTGTACCGGCCCTCGGAGATAAGCAGGTCGGAAATAACAATGCCGGGGCACTGGAACTTATCCGTTAGATTAAACAGCTCCGGGATGGTGTTGAAAGCATCCAGAGCACTGGTGGGGGCGACGATAAAGCGCTCGAAGTCGCCCTGGCTGGCGCCTAACACTTGCCACAGATCGCCTTGCTCGGTCTTTGTGGGCACCCCAGTGGAGGGACCGGCCCGTTGAACGTTTATGTAGACCACCGGTATTTCCATCATTCCAGCCGCGCCCACGGCTTCGCTCATCAGCGCGAACCCGCCGCCGGAAGTGGCGCACATGGCCCGGCAGCCGACGTGGGCCGCCCCAATCACCATGTTGGCAACTCCGATCTCGTCCTCTACCTGCCGGACCATGATACCCAAGTTGCGTGCGTTTTGCGCCATCCAATGGAGGACCCCGGTGGCGGGGCTCATGGGGTAAGCCGCGTAGAACTTAACCCCTGCAGCAGCGCCTCCCATTGCCAGGGCTTCATTGCCCGACCACACCGCCAAGGGTTTGGGACCAACTGGCAGGGAGTCCGGGTATGCTTTGAAATTTGCTATGGCATGGTCGTAGCCCGCTCGGGATACTCCCACGTTTTCGTCCACTACCGCCTGTCCTTGCCTCTGGAAGCGCAGAGCCAGGCTGTCCTCGAGCACCTGGAAATCCATACCCAACAGCGCCATGACTGCCCCGGTGGCTACAGTGTTCTGGACCAGCCTGTTTCGGCTGTTGGCCAACTGGGAGACGGGCAGAGGACAGAGCTGGACGCCATCGGCCACTTGGCCGGGGGAAATACTGTCGGCGTTATACACCACCCGGCTGCCCGGCCCCATAAGACCATGGTGCCGGTTCATGGTGTCTTGATTCAAACATAGCAGCAAATCCAGCTTGTCGCCGTGGGTCAAAATCTCCCCGTCGCTGACCCGGAGGGTAAGGAAAATATGCCCGCCCCGAATAATCGATTGGTAGGCGTTGTAGGTGCTGATGTGGAGACCCCGGCGGACGAAAATCCTGGCGAGGATATCTCCTGGGGTTGCGATACCCTGACCGGCCTCACCGCCAATGGCAAGAGCGAAATCGTAGTTTCCTGGCGCCATAGGTCCACTCCTAAATCACGTTTCGGAGCACACTCACCCACCGGTCCCTCTCGGGGGCTACGCGGCTTTCCTCCAGAAACAGCAGTTCGGCGGCTAACCCCTGCAGACGCCTCGGATACCCCTTAGCATTTCCCGGCAACCGGCCTAGCTAGTAGCGGGGGTACCCAGAAAGGGGGGCCGCCAAGTTTCATTTCTTGAATCCCGATGGCTAAGTATAAACCCGACAGTGCCTCTTAACAACAACTGAATAATTTCAACCGGATTTCGTCATATTGGCATCTTAATTCGTTAACAAGGCTATCTTAAGCCTCGACTAAACACTGATTTGCCTACATGTGAATAGCCTGCCCCTGGGCGCTCAGCGCCGCTTCCTTCAACATCTCAGAAAGGGACGGGTGAGGATGGACCGCGAAGCCCAACTCCAGGGTGGTGCCCTCCAGTAGCTTGGTCATGGCCAACTCGCCCAGCAGTTCGGTGACCTCCGGCCCGATCATGTGCCCGCCCAGCAATTCTCCGTATTTGTCGTCCACCACCAGCTTCACCATCCCTTCGGATTCGCCCATGGCCAGGGCCTTGCCGTTGGCCTGCAAGTTGAAGGTCCCGGTGCGTACGACGTGTCCTTGTTCCTCCGCCTGGGCCTGGGTAAGGCCGAAGCTCGCAATCTGGGGCTGGCAATACGTTGCCCTGGGCATCATGGTGTAGTCCAACTCCTGGGTCTCCATCCCCGCGATGTGCTCCGCCGCCAGCACACCCTGGGCGGAAGCCACGTGGGCCAGGGCCAGCTTGCCGGTAATATCTCCCACAGCGTACACGCCGGGAATGTTGGTGGACATTCGAGTATCTACATTGATCCAACCGTTTGCCATTTCGACATTCAATTCTTCCAAACCCAAGTCCTCGACGTTGCCCCGAACGCCGACGGCAACGAGCACCTTCTCGCATTTAATGGCCTGTTCAGCACCGTCTTTCTCCACTTTGATGGTCAGTCCATCAGGGCTTTTTTCAAGGCCGGTGACTCCGGCCCCGGTAACCGCGGTGATGCCCTGGTTGGCAAAACTGCGCTCCAGTACGCGGCTTATCTCCTCATCCTCATTGGGCGCCAACCTGGGCAACAACTCCACCATAGTGACTGCAACGCCGTAGGTGCGGAAAATATAGGCGAACTCCACGCCGATTGCGCCACCGCCTACAATTACCACCGATTCCGGCAATTCTTCCAAGACTATGGCTTCCCGGCTAGTGATGACCCGGTCTCCATCGATGGGCAAGGGAGGTATTGTTCTGGGTCGTGCGCCCGTCGCTATGATGATGTTTTTCGCTGAGATCCGAGTGGTCTCCCCAGCATCGGACACAACTTCCACAACCCCGCCGCCCCGGAGCCTGCCCGTGCCCTCGACATGAGTCACGTTGTTCTTGCGAAGCAAAAACGCTACTCCCCGGGTGTTGCGGGCCACGACCTCTCTGCTGCGTTTAACAGCTACGGAGTAGTCTACGCTGAGGTTATCGAAGCTAAACCCGAATTCCCCGGCTCGGTGAACATAGGACAAGAGCTCCGCGTTTCTCAATAGCGCTTTACTAGGTATACAACCCCAATTGAGGCACACCCCACCCAGAGATTCCCTCTCGATGACAGCTGTTTTGAGGCCCAACTGCCCGGCGCGAATTGCGGCGACGTAGCCGCCCGGGCCGCCGCCGAGTACGGCCACGTCGTAACTAGAGTCAGTCCCTACCATGTTTGCTCGTTTTCCTTAACATCGTTACCTGAAATCACAACCTTGTTGCAGAGCAGCCCGAGTCGTTTCCACCGGGAGATTATACAAGTGGCCATCCAATACATACAACTAGATATAATACTTATGTAAACTCCTTGACTTGAGTTGGGAACTAAGTTGGCGCAGAGCTCCGGGCCGCCAATGAATCTTCGGGAAACGGACGGCAACCGTCCAGTATTACCGGCTTGGCCGCCCCAACTGGCCGATGCCTGCGGTTATCAAGTGCCCAGCGCCAATATACGTCATTAACAGTGGCCTATCTCATTAGTAGTTGTTGTCACCAGCCCTGTCGGTGTATATTCAGTATATATTCGGTATATATTCCGGCGAGCCATGCTGGCGGCCGATGGACTCCCGATGGGACGCGCCCGGTTGAGTTGTCGGGCTCCGGGATGTAAAGTAGTCACATGGGTAATACCGTCTTATTGATCGTCGCGTTAGCTCTGGTCTCGCTGTGGACCGGAAGGCTGGCCCACTCGAAGGGGCGCAACCCTTGGCTATGGGGAGGCGCATCGTTCGCGCTGGGCATACCCACAGTACACTTGCTCGCTTTGGTGCCCCTCGTGGTGCTGATGTTTATCAAGAGTCCACAGCAGCAGAGCGGATCCATCGACAGGGCCACCTCTTGCTCACGGTGTGAAGCCCCGTCGTCTGGGAACTCCCGGTTTTGCATCAGGTGCGGCTGGGAGCTGAGCAGGGAATTTTCTGCGGACACAGACGAGGAACAGCATCGTGCACCCGTTTCACTTGATACTACCGACGAGGGACTTGTAGATGCCCCCAATACCGGCCAGCAGGTCCCAGTCCAAGGCTCCGGAGACGATTTCGCCGCACCGCCTCAAGAGTCCGCTCCGGGAGTGAGTCAGGAAGTTGCCCCACAGGCAGGCCAAGAAGCTGAACAAGAACCTTCTCAAGCAGAAGCCAAGTCGAGCGCTCCAATATACCGTAAGCCGGTGCCCGTGGACGCTCCCACTCCAGGGGCCATGACGGAGCGAGGGGTACGTCTATTCAATCAGGATCGGATCCAAGAGTCCATTGACCAGTTCACGAAAGCCATTGCCTTAGACGCCAACTACACCGAAGCATGGGCAAAACGGGCTGAAGCGTACGCACGGTTGGGACGGGGCGCTGAAGCCGCTGAAGACCGCCGCCGGCTGGATTCGTTAGACGCAAGCTCCACAGGCGACTAACACCGCCGCCGCCCCTATCCAAGCCTCCATCCGGGGCAACAAGGCGTTAGTCCCAGGGCCGATGTACCCCGATTGCGTCTCCCCCGGTCACTCCCCGGAAAACTAGCAATCCATGTCCGAGTCCCCTATCACCTTTGTTAAGCCAGCCACGTTGTTATATTACGTTGCGATGTCTGGACTCGGGCGAACGCCGGAGCAACGAGAGTCTAATTTCCGGAGTAACGGGGTTTTATTTCTAATGGGATAGACTCGGTGTTGCTTCCCCGCACGTCAACAAATTACCTATACGAGCTTGTCTCATAAAGCTGAGTCCTCCAGCAACCTACCTTTCTGGATTCCCGCTTCCGCGGGAATGACGGGTTATTGAGTCTGGATTCCCGCTCCCCGATCGGGGTCGGGGACAAGCTTCGCGGGAATGCCGGGTTATTGAGTCTGGATTCCCGCTCCCCGGTCGGGGTCGGGGACAAGCTTCGCGGGAATGCCGGGTTATTGAGTCTGGATTCCCGCTCCCCGGTCGGGGTCGGGGTCGGGGTCGGGGTCGGGGTCGGGGACAAGCTTCGGGGGAACGACGGGTTATTGAGCCGCATTCAATACTGGTTTAGACGGTTAATACTGGTTTGGGCGGTTAATAATAGTACCCCGTCAGGTTGCGTCCGCCCAAATCGTGAGTGGAGACTTCTGAGACAGGCTAAGACGGTGGGTTTCGAATTGTGCAGGGGCAATACGGTTGCTCATCCGATGACTTGCGGGACTCAGCGGAGGTGGTGACTGCACCGTGCGGCTGGCTGTCTCAACGCAACATGGTCGTTGCCATTATCGCGACGACCGGGGACCGGCGGCGCCCCTGACGACGAGGCAATTCGGACACGGCCGGAAGTGGACTATTAAACAGCCATAATGTGGTATCCTGCATCGACCGGAATGACCGAGCCAGTGATACCGCTGGAGAGGTCGCTGCATAGGAATAGGGCCGTGTTGGCCACCTCATCCGCGTTGATGTTCCTCTTCAATGCCGCCCGCGCAGCGTGGCGCCGGCGCATATCGGTGAACCCGTGGATGCCTCGGGCCGCCAGGGTCTCCAAGGGACCGGCGGAAATGGCGTTCAACCGTATTCCCGCTTCCCCGAACTCCGCTGCCAGCTGACGGACCTCGTGCTCCAATGCCGCTTTGGCCGTTCCCATGACATTGTATCCCGGGTAAACTCGCTGGGAGGCGTGAAAAGTCATCGTCACCACGCTGCCGCCATGGAGCATCAACGGCGCCGCGTGCTTGACCAGCGGCAGCAGTGAGTAAGCGCTGACCTCCAGGGCCAAACGGAAGCCTTCCCGGCCAGTATCGGAGAAATTTCCGCCAAGGTCTTCCCGGTTGGCGAAGGCGATGCTATGGACCAGGAACGAGATATCGCCAAAGGTTTCTTTTAGAGTGCGAAACAGTGCGGAGATTTGATCGTCGTCCGTGGCGTCGCATGGCAGCACCAGCGCCCCATCCAGCGTGTCCGCCAGCCGGGACACCCGGTCTTTCAAGCGGTCATCTTGATAGGTCAACGCCAGCCGTGCTCCTGCCTGCCCCAAAACTTTGGCGATGGCCCAGGCGATGCTGCGGTCGTTGGCCACTCCTAAGATGACACCGTTTTGGCCGTTCAGGTCTATCGGGTACAAGAGTTACCTCTCAAAGGGATCACGAGAAGGCTGGGGCCACCCGCTCAAGAAATATGCCCAGTTGCCGCTCCGGATGAAAAGAGGCGAAGCGCACCACCACAGTCTGAGCCCCCGCGTCCACATATTCGGCGATGCGTTCTTTGACTGAATTCGGGTCGCCGAAGGGCCCCCACCGGGCGCCCCAAATATTGGCTCCGTAATAGCGCATCAGGTACTCGTTGGCCTCTGATTCGGCTTGGGAAGCATCACTGTCTAAGTTTACGGTCAGGTAAAAGACAGTTTCGAATTGGGTTGGGTCCTTTCCCAGGGCGGCAACCGAAGCCAGGACTCGTTGCACCAATTGGGCGTACTCTTGGGGGGTGTCAGAGATGGATATGAGTCCATTGCCCAGCCGGGCTGCCCGGTCCATCTGTGGGTCTTGTTGGGCCCGCCAATGGCTGGCCAACAGAATTGGAACACCTCCTGGCTGGACCGGCCGCGGCTGCATAACTACCTCTTCCAGGCTAAAGTGCCGCCCGGAAAAGGTCACCGGATTGCCGGAACCGAACCCTTGTACGATCTGGACAATTTCCTCCAATCTTCGTGCTCGCTGCCGCGGGTCGACCCCCGCAGCCCGCCACTCGCCCAGTTGTGCTTCATTGAACGCGCCTCCCACACCAGCGCCAATTACCAAGCGGCCCTTGGAAATCAGGTCCACGGTGGCCAACGTTTGAGACAGGAGCACAGGGTGGCGCAGCGCCGCCAGCAACACGGCCGTACCGATCCGGACCCTGTTGGTGCAAGCCGCCACTGAAGCGAGAACAGTCAGGGGCTCCAGCCTGACCTTGGCGGTTAGGCTATCCCCCACCCATACGGAGTCCAAACCTGCCTCTTCCACCTGTTGAGCCAACCGGATGAGCCGGCCGGCATCGGCAGGCGGGTCGTCTCCAATGAGCAGCCCACGAGTGGGCAATAGCACTCCCAACTTCACGCTGGCAACGGACACATTCACCTCAAATCAATAACCTGCTACCTTGAGCTACAACTTAAGACCGGATAGGTTTGGATACGCCGCCGTACCCAGTCCTTCAGTGGACCTCGCGGGCGATTAGGAATTAGAAACTATCTCAAAACGGTCGCTCTCTCGCGCCATCGATTAGCTGGAAGCCTGGGCCTATGGATTCCCGCTCCCCCATCAGGGACGGGGAGAAGCTTCGCGGGAATTGCGGATGGCCCCCTGGGCCGCTTATGGAGCCGCGTATGGATATGAAAACCGCTATTTTCATGGCAATGACGGTTTGGATGCTGCGCCAAGTTTTGAGATAGTTTCTTAGTCCAACCGGAAGAATATCGGGCAAAAACGGAGTAGCCTGTATCCAATTCTCCAAGCAATATCGTCTGTGTTTCTGATACTCAAGGATAACTACCCCGAGCCTGTACCACTGCTGGGCAATAGCCGTTCAATGAACCCGGGCTCCATTCGCTCATAGGTTTCCAGGTCGGCGCTGGTGTCTAGGTCGAAACCAAGCCCGGGGCTGTAACAAATAGCTACCGACACCCCCATCCGGGCTGCTTGCGCCAGATGATTGATAAAGCTTCGTGGACCCAGTTCAGGACGGAAGGCTAAGCCGTGGGGCACCAGAATGGCGTTGGTGCCGCCGTCTCTCCTGGCCGGGGCAAGGCTGATGTTGTTTTGCTGCCTAGATGCCTGCAGCACACTTTGAACATCGCTGGTCTTGATGAAAGGCAGGTCGCTAGCCAGGTACATGGCTGAGTTGCCGCGCTCAAAGGCCAGATCAATGGCTTTGCGCAGAGTGTCGTTAAGATTGTTACCCATCTCTTCCCACCATACACCACCGGTATCCCGTGTGAGGTCCCGCACCCTTGCATCCCCCCCCACTACCCAAAACTGTTTGGTGGAAGAAGTTTGCAATGCCGAGATCACCCGCAGCAGCATACCCAACGCCAGTTCCTGCCGTTGCTGCCCCGTGAAATCCCTCGACAAACGGGACTTACTCTCGGACAGGGATTTCATTGGGATTATGGTAATTGGACTTGGGATCTGCTGCTCCACAGGGTCAAAACGCTCCCATGGCCACCACCGCCTCGGCCAAAGCCACCTTATCGGCTTCGTTTTCCATGATAATCGAGGTTACGACAGGTTTTATACCCAACCCCGCGACCTCCGGCCCGAGATGGGCGTCTTGGTGGTCGATAAACAATACATCGCAAAACCCTTTGTACTGTTTCGCTATTCCCACGCAGGACACCTCATGTCCCAATTCGGCCATGATCTTCCCCGCGGGACCCTTCACCGCCGCCCCTCCCACAATGGGGCTGACCGCTACCCGAAGAGCCGAAGAGTTTTCCAACAGATCCCGTACCCCGGGAACGGCAAGAAACGGGCCCAAGCTGAGGAATGGATTAGAAGGGCAGAGCACGATGAGTTCCGCTTCGTTCAGGGCTTTCTCCAGACCTGGCGACGGGCGCGCCGAATCCGCATCCTCGTATTCAATGCTACTGACGCCGGGTTCCGCCCTGTGCTGCACGAAATAGCTCTGCATCGCCAGTTTCCCCGCATTGGTTTCGAGCACCGTGCGAACCGGACCGTCGCTCATGGGCACAATTTGATGCTCTATGCCTAGATGCCGGCACAACTCTTCAGTAACCTGGGACAAAGTGGCGCCCTGACTGAGTAGTTGAGTCCTCCGAACGTGGGTTGCTAAATCTCGGTCCCCAAGATTGAACCAAGTATCAACCCCGTATCTGCGCAACATGCTCAGAGAGCTAAACGTATCTCCCTGTAGGCCCCAGCCGGACTGAGGATCGGACAGGCCGGCCAGGGTGTACATCATCGTGTCCAAGTCCGGCGAAACGTGAAGGCCGTGAAAGCGCTCATCATCGCCCGTGTTCACCCCGATAACCAACCGGCCGGGAGGCAATACCCGGGACAAACCAAGGGCGAGCTTGGCGCCCCCCACTCCTCCGGCCAAGGCCAGAACTAATTTGTCCATAACGAGACTACGATCCAATGTCAATCCGGAAACGGCTGGCCAGGGAAAGGACCGAGGAGGACTTGCGCGGGGTCGGACGTTCGGTCACCCCAGATTATCCGGCGTGCTGGTGATGCTGGTCTCCTGTGGGGTTTTGGCCCCACCGTGGCCGGGATGTTGAAACCGAAACGTGTCCATTTGCACCAGCAATTGGTACGATCCGAATAACTCTTCTACGTTATCGCCCACCAAGTCCAGAGGGTCCAATTCGTCGTCGTCGTCGCTGAATACCCTTTTGGTGGTATAAGTAGTGTAGCGTTCTGCCGCCACTCTTCCCGCTTGCCGTATCATCTGGCGGAACTGGTGAGGACGCATCAATTGGCCGTGCTGGGCGCCTGCCGAAGTAGATATGGACTCGTTGATCAAAGTTCCGCCCAGGTCATTGACTCCGGCAGTCAACAACAGCTGAGACATCCGGGAGCCCTCTTTTACCCAAGACGCCTGTATATTGGGTATCCAATTGTTGAGCATGATCCGGGCTATGGCGTGGACCTTCACGACTTCCATGCCGGTTGGACCGGAGCGCACTCCTTCCACCAAGCCCTTCAGGTACATAGGAGCCTCGGAGGCTACGAAAGACAGGGGCACAAACTCGGTGATGCCGCCGGTGCGCTGTTGTATATCTCGGAGATAGGCTATGTGCCGGGCGATTTGGGCGTTGGATTCGAGGTGGCCGAACATGACAGTGGAAGTCGTGGGGATACCCAACTCGTGGGCGGTTGTTATTACTTCCGTCCATTGGTCCACGGTGATTCGGCCCGGCGAGATACGGTCCCGCAACTCCTGGTCCAGCACCTCTGCCGAGGTGCCGGGCAAACTGCCGACCCCGGCGGCTTTCAATCCCTGCAGGTATTCGCGGATGCTGCAACGGGAGCGCACCGAGCCGTATAGCACCTCTTCAGGAGAGAACCCGTGGATGTGCATGTCAGGCAGTTCAGTCTTAATGGCTTCGCAGAGCCGGATGTATAAGTCGCCCTCCATCTGTGGGGGGAGGCCCGCTTGGATGCACACCTCGGTGGCGCCGTAGTCCCAGGCTTCCTTGGCCCGCTGGATGATCTGCTCCAGCGGTAGGAAATAGCCCTGCTCTTCCCTGAAGTCCCGGCTGAAGGCGCAGAAGCCGCAGCGCTTAATACAAACGTTGGTGAAGTTAATATTGCGGTTGACCACATAGGTGGCCACGTCACCCACAGTGCGGCGGCGCAACTCGTCGGCCACCATTACCACCGCGTTGTACTCTAGCCCGGTGGTCTCAAAAAGTACCACAGCGTCGTCCGCTGATATATCTTCCCCTTCGAGCGCCGCGGTCAAGATCTCGGAGACCTGCGGGTCAAGCAGAGACACTAAGGTCTCCAATGTTCCCGCGCTGGACTTTTCCCGGCTATATGCCGACATAGCGTTGCATCCCCCCTAATACGTATCCTTCACCGTCGGCAAGCGCCGTTACTCTTTCTCTCAGGAGAGGTGGTAAATAGTCGATGTATTCAGGATATACGGGCAGCCTTGGCCGCAGATCGAAACCTCTGCCGTTGGTCCGGTTTCGGAGGTCGGCCAACGCCGGCCAAGGAGCCTCAGGATTTACGAAATCGATGGTCAGTGGGGAAACACCGCCCCAGTCGTTGATGCCGGCGTCGAGGTAAACCTCATAGTCCAGCGCGCTCAAGTTGGGCGGCACCTGAAGGTTGACGTCCGGACCCAAGATTAAACGGGCCGTGGCCACGGTCCAAAGCAACTCCTCCGATTCCGCGTGGGGTTGCTCACTCATGGGAGTTTCCGGCTTGGCCCTGAAATTCTGAATGATGACCTCTTGGATGTGCCCATAGGCTGAGTGGAGCTTCCGGATCGCCAACAAGGAGTCAATGCGCTCCTGCCGCGTTTCGCCAATCCCTATGAGGATACCCGTGGTGAAAGGCACGCGCAACTCACCGGCTATCTCAATTGTCCGAAGCCTCACCCGGGGGCGCTTGCTGGGGGCATACTGGTGCGGGCCGCCTTGGGCGTACAGGCGTTCACTGGTGCTTTCCAGCATTAACCCCATGGACGGGTTGTAGGGCGCAAGGGCCATCATTTCCCGCCGAGCCATAGTGCCCGGATTAGCGTGCGGTAAAAGGGACGTCTCTTCGGCGACCAACTTGCACATATCGGCCAAGTATTGGAGGGTCGTGGCGTAACCGCGGCGGCGCAGCCAATCTTGAGCTTCGGGGTAACGCTGCTCCGGACGCTCGCCCAAGGTGAACAAGGCTTCGGTGCAACCCAGTTGCCCCCCGGCCCGGGCAGTTTCCAGTATTTGTTCCGGAGTCAAGAACAGCTCGGCCCCAGCGGACGACGGGTCCTGCCGGAACGTGCAGTAGCCACAGAAGTCGCGGCAGAGCCGGGTCAAGGGGATGAACACCTTGGGTGAAAAGGTTACCGTCTTTCCCCGGCCTTGGTCCCGGGCCTGAGAGGCCGCGGCACACAAGTCGTCTAGGCAACCGTTCCCGGAGTCCGCCAGTATGCCGGCGTCAGACTCGTCAATCGGCCTCCCATGGATTGCCCCATCCAAGAGCCTATCCAGGGCTAGACCACGGCCATTGGTTAAGACCCCGGGCCTCGACGCCGCAACTTTCAAATCAGTGCAACTTTTACCAAAATCAGAAACCGGGGACATTCAGACGGTCAACGATCATGCTCGCATAATTCGCCATAGGGAATGGGCTAATTGTAGCCCTTCACTCCCAGCCAAAGCAACCGCCCAGCGGCACTCCCGTGGCCCTCCTAATTGTTCAGAGTTGGCGAGCCCAATCCGCCGAAAGCCCATTGAAAACCGTCGGCATGAGCCTCAACAGCTGAGATCAAACCTCTGATTGCGGGCCGTCAGATACTGGGGTCCCTTCAGGTCTGAACAGTTACGTGGCCCTCCTCGTGCGGCATGAGATGGAATCGCTTTGTTTAGGGGTGGTGGATGGCAAAGAGCGGGCGCGCCCAGCAGTCTTCGGGCGCCAGGTATGCTTGGGCCAGGGCCGCCGCCAAAGCAAGACTCGCAGGACTGGGGTTCGAGCTTCCGCCCCAGCCGGGACCGATGTGGGTCAGTACCTCGTCCCGGTCTCTTGCGCCTTGACCGACTCCCATTTAAGCGTTCCCCAAAGCGCAGCCGCCGCCATGCCGAACGCTCCGATGAGAGCCTGTCTCATAAAGCTGAGTCCTCCAGCATCCTACCTTTCTGGATTCCCGCTTTCGCGGGAATGACGGGTTAGTGAGCTTCTGGATTCCCGCTCCCCGATCTGGGTCGGGGACGATCTTCGTGGGAAGGACGGGTTATTCAGCCGCATTCAATGCTGGTTTAGGCGGTTAATAATAGTAACCCGTCAGGTTGTATTCGCCCAAAATCGTGAGTGGAGACTTCTGAGACACGCTCCGATGAGCGTCATTTTCAGCCCAGGGCCAACGAAGGCTATTGGGAATCCTTCCCCGTTTATGAATGAGTTGATGAACAACTCTCCACGACCCACTCCAATTGATGATTGGCAATCAGAATCCGTTCAACCTGGCCTGGTCGTTAGCGTCGGCCCGGGTGTAGGGCCGACCCAGGTACTCATGAGCCAACCTGTTGGCGACCCGGCCCCGGGGAGTCCGCTCTAAGAACCCCAACTGCAGCAGATAGGGCTCCCAAACATCCATGATGGTGTCGGCATCCTCATTGATCGAGGCGGCTAGGGTGTCAAGACCCACCGGCCCACCATCGAACTTGTCTATTATGCTCTCCAAGAGTTTGCGGTCCGATTGGTCCAGTCCCAGCTCGTCTACCATCAGCTGCTCCAGGGCTGCTCGCGCCACCGGACCGGTAACACGGTTGTCCGCTTTCACTAAGGCGTAATCACGGGCGCGCCTCAACAGACGGTTTGCGATCCGCGGCGTTCCCCTGGAGCGGGTGGCGATCTCACTCACTCCCTCCTGGTCCGCGTCAACTTCCAGAATCCGCGCAGACCGCTCCACTATGATCTTCATGTCCGGGACATCATAGTACTCCAACCGGAACACTGAACCAAACCGGTCTCGCAGCGGCGCGCTGAGCATGGAATACCTGGTAGTGGCGCCGATGAGAGTAAAGGGGCTGATTCGCAGGTTCACGTTGCGGGCCGCCAGCCCTTTGCCCACCATCCAAGACAGGAAGAAGTCCTCCATTGCCGGGTAAAGCACCTCTTCGACCACGCGGTTGAGCCGGTGCACTTCGTCAATGAATAGCACTTCCCCCTTTTGCAAACTGGTCAAGATGGCGGCCATGTCTCCGGCCCGCTCCACCGCGGGGCCTGAGGTGACCCTTATGTCTACCTCCAGCTCCCGAGCGATAATGTGTGCAAGCGTTGTCTTCCCCAGACCGGGCGGCCCGTAAATAATGACGTGGTCCAGGGATTCGCCCCGCATCTTGGTGGCCTGAATAGCAATTCCCAGGTTTTCTTTGGCTTGGGGCTGTCCAATGAACTCCCCTAACCGTCTGGGCCGCAGCGAGAGGTCCGAGTCCCCCTCTTGGGCCAGTCCCGAAATTAGGCGCTCTGCCATATCCCCTCAACATCCCTGCATTTTTCGGCTTACCCGGGTCTAGGTCAGGGGCAAACACGGTCTAAAAAGTTCTGTCCTAAACAGTCGCCGAGTGGTAATTTTCTCGATTCTAGGTTAGGGCGCAATTACCGTCAAGGAAGGTCTATGACCAAACCAGCTATGGGTTGGCGTCTTATTTGCTTCCCTTATCAGGCCTTAACGTGATTAGCCTTTAGCGTACGCGCTGACCGCCGTCGCGGAAAGAAATTCAACGGGCAGGCAACTGGTGCTAAAGCGCCTTGGCTCAGCCTTCCAATTTACGAAACACCAAACAGGCGTTTTGTCCACCGAAACCAAAGGCGTTGGACAGAGCCACCGAAACGTCGTGTTTTCTGGCTTGATTGGGAACGTAGTCTAGGTCGCAATCCGGGTCCGGGACCTCATAATTGATCGTTGGGTGAACAATACTTTCGGTGATGGCCTTGATGCAGGCAACAGCTTCTAGGGCGCCTGACGCACCTAAAGAGTGGCCAATCATCGACTTGGTGGAGCTAATGGGTATCCGGTAGGCCCTGTCCCCGAACAACCGTTTTATGGCCACAGTTTCCACCGCGTCGTTCAACGGAGTGGAAGTTCCGTGGGCGTTAATGTAGTCCACCTGATCGAGGTGTACGGAAGCATCTTTCAACGCCAGCCGCATTGCCTCCGCGGCGCTGACGCCGTTTTCCTCCGGCTGGACCGGGTGAGAGGCGTCAGACGTGCAGCCGAAGCCTGCCAACTCAACCAGGACAGGGGCATTGCGGCTCAAGGCATGTTCCAAGGTTTCCAACACTAGAATTACCGAACCCTCCGCGGGCACGAATCCATCGCGGTGGGCGTCGAAGGGACGGCTGGCTGCCTGGGGATCGTCGTTTCGGTTGCTAAGGGCGCGCATTACGGCGAACCCTGCCAGGCCGAGCTGGCTGATACCCGCCTCGGCGCCGCCGGCCAGCATCACGTCGGCGGCTCCCCGGCGGATGACTTCCAGGGCTTCACCAATGCCCTGGTTCGACGCGGCGCAGGCGGTGGTGGCGGTGGAGTTGTATCCCTGGGCGCCGACATACCGGCTTACGGCAGCGGCAGCCATATTGGGCAGAATCATTGGGAAGAAGAAGGGAGTCATCTTCATGCCACCGCGGCCGGCCAAGACCCGGCAGTTCTCCTCTAACGTGGGGAAACCACCGTTGCCGTTGCCCAAGACTACCCCAACCCGGAACGGGTCT
The DNA here is from genome assembly GCA_965224325.1 of Dehalococcoidia bacterium. GTDB lineage: Bacteria > Chloroflexota > Dehalococcoidia > Lucifugimonadales > UBA3495 > CBDCMJ01. The sequence goes on along the minus strand of CBDCYT010000007.1, from coordinate 239,926 downwards.
TCTTGAGATAGGTCCAGGTTCGCGGATTCTACCGCAGCGAGGCCCGCCGCCACGGCGAGTTGGGAGAACCTGGCCATGCGCCTAGCCTCTTTGCCGTTAAGGTACTGGGCGGGATCAAAGTCACTTACTTCCCCGGCGATCCGGCAGGGATAGTCAGTGGGGTCACACAATGTCATGGGGCCGACGCCCGACTTTCCCGCTACTAAGCCCTCCCAGAAAATATCAGCGGTCTGGCCCAGGGGAGTGATCGCCCCGATTCCCGTTACTACTACCTTAGGCCTTGTCTCTGCCACGCCGCACTCTCCTGAACCCTGATGCTGATTCGCCGCACCCCGCCTAAAGGTCTGTCAAACTCGCCCTCAGGTCAAGGGATAATGAACGGTCAAGTTGGCCATGGACTGGACCGGTTGAAGTTTCTCGACCCAAATCCCTGGCGGGACCGACTTCAGGTAAGCCTCTCGGCATCTTATGATGGCGGCAAAAATCACGCCGCCGGTTGGGTCGTCATTCACAGTCCTACCTCCCCAGGGCAATCGCGTATTAAAGTCTGGAGGTCCCCTCATCCGTCATTCCCGCGAAGAGAATGCGAGAATGGGAGCGTCCGCAAATCTGATTCGACTAAGATGCGATTGCCCCGCCTACCTGCCCATCTGGGAGGCCGATGGGTCCTGGGGCAGCATTTCGGGGTATATCTCCGGCTTTATGCCCAGCATAGATTCCCTGACCTCCGCGGCCACGAACAACGAACCCGTGGCCAGGACCAAATCGGCTTCACCGGCGGCGTCAAGGGCCTCAGCCAGCGCTTCGGCGGGGCTGGCGCATTCCCGTGCAGGCACGCCACCGCCGGCAAAAAGGGCGGCAACGTCGTTAGGGGGCAGCGACCGCGGGTGGCGTGAAGAGGTGGCGAACACCACCGGGTCCGCACGGGCCAGGCAACGGGCCATCGCGTCGACGTTTTTGTCCCGGGAAAAGCCCACCACCACCATCAACTTACGAAAGTCCAGATATTGACGCAAGGAACCCAGCAACGTTTCCATGGAGTACTCGTTGTGGGCTGCGTCCGCCATTACCAAGGGTGACCGGGAAAGCACTTCCATCCGGCAAGGCCAAGAGACTTCAGCGAAGCCGTGAGCCAACGCGTCGTCCGATATCCGGCAGCCTTGCTCCCCCAGAACCTCAAGGGCGGCCAACGCCGTGGCCGCATTTTCCAATTGATGGGCTCCCAGCAACGGGATAGTGAGCAAATACTCTCCCAATCTGCCCCTCACTAGAAGGTCTTGGCTATCGGGGCCTCTGTCTCCCGCCTCCCATGTGACGTCCTTGCCCACCAATACGGGGCGAACCCCCATCCGCCCGCAGACTTCCCGGATTACCGCTAGTGCGTCCGGAGATTGCGGAGCGGCCACCACAGAGCAGCCGGGCTTGATTATGCCGGCTTTCTCCTTTGCGATCTGGGCCCGGGTGTTCCCTAGGATGGCTGTGTGGTCCAGGCTAATGGAGGTTATCACGCACAGCGCCTGGTCTAAGATGTTGGTTGCGTCCAACCGCCCACCCAGTCCCACTTCAATGGTTTGAAAATCGGCTCCCGCGCCAGCAAAACATTGGAATCCCATCGCGGTCATGAATTCAAAGAGGGTAACCGGTCCCAACCCTGCGTGGTCCGTGACCGCTTGATGGTCGGGCCACACCTCTTCCACCAAGGCTCCAAAGCGTTCTTCGGTTATGGGGACGGAATCGAGGCGGATTCTTTCCCGAAAGCTGTGCAGGTGAGGTGAAGAGTAAAAGCCGGTATGAAATCCCGCAGCGCGCAATACGGAATCGCAGAGGGCCGCCGTGCTGCCCTTTCCCTTGGTCCCGGCGACGTGGACGGTTCTGGCCTTATCTTGCGGGTTGCCCAGCCGCTCCAGCAGTGCTTCCATCCGCGTAAGATCGAAGATTCGCTTTTGCCGAGGGCCCGGCCGGTCCGCCGGCGCAAACGCAGCCCGCTCATGGTCGACCAGGGTAAGCAAGCGGTCAATCGATGCTTGGTATTCCAACGGGGACGGCTCCACGTGAGATTGTTTCTCCGGAGTTGGCGCACAACCCAAGGGGCTGCTCGGTTAAACGCCCCGGCCCGGCGCTAAGGGGAATCATCGAGGCCAATCGCCACTGGCGCTGGGCTTTAGGGCGCGCCTAATGGGTAAGGTTGAAGACCCGGTTCAGTGGTCCCGGATATGGCGAGGCATTGACCCGGTAAGGATGTCGATTCCGTCCAGTAACCTCACTGACCGGACGTAGTCAATGTTACCCTCCAGCATCCGCGGAGTAAAGCCAAAGGTTTTCTCAACTGCATCCGGCTCGGCCACGTTTCGGATGGGCAGCAGCCGGAGTTGGTCCGTGGTAACGGGCGGGCGGGGCAGCACCTGCATGGCGATAGCCGCCACATACATGAGCCAGACCGGGACGGGGAACCTCAGGACCCGCTTGCCCAGAGTGCGGGCCACGATCGCTACTATCTCGTTATAGCTGAGCTGTTGAGGCCCACCCACCTCGACGGTCTTTCCTTTCAAGTCTATCCGGTCAACCGCTTGAGCCGCGCATCGGGCCATGTCTTCCACCGCCACGGGTTGTAGCCTGTTCCTACCGGACCCGACCACCGGCACAAGGGGCGCCACCCTTATCATGGCGGCGATAACGTTTAGGAATTCGTCTCCGGCCCCAAACATGACGGAAGACCGAATAATGGTGTGGGGCAACTCGCTGCGGGCCACCTCCTGCTCGCCCTGCCATTTACTATGCAGATAGGGGTAAGAGCTATTATCCGCGGCGCCAATGGCACTGACCTGGACGAACTGTTTGACCTTGGCTTGTTTAGCCGCGGCAACTACGTTGTCCACACCCTGACGGTTGATCCGGTCGTAGGTCAGCCCTTTTCGCCGGCGGAAGATGGCAGCCAGGTGGATCACCGCTTCCACGTCTTGGAATGCGCTGGCCAACGACTGTGGTTCCATCACGCTCCCATAGCGAACGTCCACGGACCTGGGTGAGAACACTCGCTCCCGGCCCGGGGTGTGTACTAAACAGCGGACGTCATGGTGACGTTCATGGAGTTCCGGCACCACGCGGCGTCCCAGAAACCCCGTAGCCCCGGTAACCAAGACCAGCAAACCTTGGCCTCCTTTGGGCGTTGTACGCCCAAGCGATGTCTTTCCGGGGTATCACTCCCGAGTTAACTCCCCAATCAACTCCCGGAGTGCAGGGCCTCCTCATACTCCTCTGGTGTGTTGAGGTCCAACAACACTTCTGCGATTGCCATCTCTACGCGGAAAGTGGCGTCCTGATGGGCCCGCACCACGGATTTTATGCCCAGCGTTTCCTCACTAATGCCTTGCAACTCAGGCAGCAGCGCTGAGTCTACGGCAATGGGATGGCCTCCCTTTCCGCCGTAAGTGGGGATGGTTATCAGCCCCTTAGACTCAACGTGGTGTCGCAGAAGTAGGCGGATGGTGTCGGGGCTGCGGGGTTGGTCTACGTTAAGCAGGAGGATGGTTCCCGGCTCCGGAGAGCCCAGAGCGCCCAAGCCGGCTTTGATCGAGGTGGTCTTGCCTTGGGCGTAGGCTGGATTAATAACCCCGGTGACGCGGCTCCGCTCTTGGACAAAGGGCTGGAGGTCCTGTGGGCGGTGCCCTAGCACCACCACGACTCTGTCCGCTCCCCCGGCTAGGAGGGCGTCAAGTTGGTGGGCCAGCAGAGTCGTGCCCCGCCAGGGTAGCAAGGCTTTGGGGCGTCCCATGCGCCGGGACTCCCCGGCTGCCAGCAGCATTGCAACAGTGTCCGCCATGATTGCGGCCCAACCGGGCTGGAGGTTCAGCTAAACGTTAACCATGCGCTGAGATATGTGGGCCGCCCGGTCCACGTACCAATCGCTCATTTGCATAGGGCTTCCTGCCCCGCCTCTCCGGGCCATTATGACCTCCGCCATGATGCTGACCGCCAGCTCATCCGGTGTCAAGGCGCCTATGTCCAGACCTATGGGCGAGTGGACCTGCTTCAGACGCTCCACTGGGACGCCCTGGCTGGCCAAGCGCTGGTAAATCATCAGGGTCTTGCGCCGGCTGCCCAGCAAGCCAATATAGCAGGAGGGCGTGGCGAGGGCTGACTCCAGCGCCATGTCGTCGAAACGGTGTCCTCTGGTGGCCACCACCACGTAACTATTAACGTTGAGAGAGACTTCACTAGACCATCTCTCGTAGGGCGCCACCACGATTTGCTCAGCGTAGGGAAACCGTTCAGCGTTGGCGAATTCGGGACGGTCGTCGGCCACGATCACCCGGTACCCCAGCCTGTAGGCTAAGTCGGCCGTGGTTTTGCCCACGTGGCCGCCGCCTACCATCACCAGGGTCGGCGGAGTAGTGAAGCCTTCCACGAACAGCTCGACGCCGTCATTGGTGATCAAAGAATCCGAGCTGCCCAAGTCGGCCACGCGCCGCCCAATCTCAATTGCCTGGGCATCCAGTAGAGGGTCCCCAAGAGAGCCGCTTACTGAACCGTTAGAGCGCAGCAGCAGCTTAGCTCCCAAATTGGAGGCGCCCTCAGGCGTGTTGACCACGGTGGCCAGGCTCACAGGATCGCCCCCCTCGTAGGCGCTGGCAATTTCGGACACCATGGACAAAAACTCAGGCGCATCCTTCACCGGATCCAAGTAAAAGTACATGGTGCCGCCGCAGACCAGGCCATCCCGCGCGGCCACGTCTTCGTTCAAGAAATAGTCCTTGAACTCCGGACCTCCCCCACGGCGCAAAATTTCCTTTGCGGCGAACCAGATGTCCCCCTCAACGCAGCCCCCGCCCAGAGTGCCCATGCCACTCCCGTCGTCGCGTACTAAAAGCATCGCCCCCGCCTTCTGCGGAGTCGATCCCTTGGTGCGTACCACGGTGGCCAGGACACAGGGCTTTCCCTCTTTCAGGAGGTCCATGGCGCCTTGAATAACTTCCTTCATTGCGCAATTCTCATTGATGTTTTTATGTTAGCGAATCGGACTGGCATATCTGCGGGATCTCGTAGGCTTCTCCCCGCGACCAAACGCGGTGCAGCCAATCCTAGGTTATCAAAATTTCATGCCGTAGGCAACGTGGAGCTCGCGATTTTGCCACCCTTCCAGGCGGCTCATAACACGCGATTGGATGTAATTCCCACACCATATGAGGTATAATACTCTGTAGTATGACTACCGTGGCTGTAACCTCGGTCGATTCTCGAAACGCTCGGCGTTACATGGAAGCCATTGAGGGCCCAGGTCTGGAGGCCCGTCTCCTGCTCCCGCAACACGCCGGATCCAAGTCGGCGGAAGCGCTGATGGAGGGAGTTGGGGGGTACTTGCTAACCGGCGGCCCCGACGTCGACCCGGCCCTTTATGGAGCCCTACGAGACCCTTCAGCCGGCTCAGAAACCTGCCGCCCGCTGGATGACTTGGAACTGCGGCTCTTGGCCTACGCCTTGGACCGCGACATGCCGGTGCTGGCCATTTGCCGGGGAATGCAGCTGCTGAATGTGGCTTTTGGCGGCCAGCTAATTCAGGACCTTGCTGGGCACCGCACGGAGCAAATAGAAGGACGGTGGGTCTCAAAAACCCATCTGGTGTACTTGGCGCCCGGGTCTAAAACGGCGGCCATCATTGGGATGGCCGGGTTCTTTCGACTCAATAGCCGGCACCACCAAGGCCTGCACGAGGCACAACGGTCTCCCAGATTGATGTCATCCGCGTACGGGGTGGAGGATGGGCTCATTGAGGGGTTGGAAAGTCCGGAGCATAACTGGGTCATCGGACTACAGTGTCATCCGGAACGGCAGGACGAAGTACCCCGGATCTTCGCCAACGTGTTCGCTGCTTTCGGAGATCGGGCCGCGAAATACGCCGAGACTCAAAGAGCTCCTTCCGGCGAGTCCCAACCGGCCGGGGACTGAAAAGGCAACTCCTCTACTCCCGTCGCGGCATCGCTGTCCGCGTACCCCCATGTCGTCAAAGTTATCCCTGGATTCGGAAGCGGACTTGGGATGGGCTTTTGAACGTCAGATTCCCGTCTTTGCCGCATATGCACAGGCAGCTTGGGCCAGTGAACTACTTAACCGGCATGTTAACACCCCTCTACGGTTGATAACACGCGTTGATAACACGCGGGGCTACGCTAAAACAGGCCAGCCGATAACTATCTTAAGGAGCAAGCAGCAATGGTAACTACCACACCTCCTCCAGCGCCTGCCGAGCAAAACCAGCCGGTGCGCATAGAGGAGGAGATGCGCTCGTCCTACTTGAGCTACGCCATGAGCGTAATTGTGTCCAGGGCGCTCCCCGACGTGAGGGACGGCCTGAAGCCGGTCCAGCGGCGCATCCTCTACACCATGCACGACATGGGTCTGCGCGCCAACACCTCCTACAAAAAGAGCGCCCGCATCGTGGGAGACGTGATGGGGAAATTCCATCCCCATGGGGACAGCGCTATCTACGACGCGCAGGTTCGCATGGCCCAAACTTTTTCCATGCGATACCCCCTGGTCAACGGACAGGGTAACTACGGGAGCGTGGACGGCGATCCGGCAGCGGCCATGCGGTACACTGAAGCGCGCTTGACGCCCATCGCCGAAGAATTGCTGGCCGACATAGACCTCAACACGGTGGATTTCACCCTCAACTTCGACGACTCCCTCGAGGAGCCGTCGGTATTGCCGGGAAGGCTGCCCAACATGCTGGCAAACGGCGCATCGGGTATCGCCGTGGGCATGGCCACCAACATCCCACCCCACAACTTGGGAGAGATCTGCGACGCAATCTGCTACTTGATTGACCACCCCGACTGCGCCATCGACCACTTGCTCAAGTTCGTACTCGGCCCCGACTTCCCCACCGGCGCCAGCATTCGAGGCAAAGCCGGCATCGTGGACACCTATACGACGGGGCGCGGCCGCATTGTAATGGAGGCCACGACTGAAATCGAAGAGGGCAGGGGCGGGAGGGAACAGATCATTGTGTCCGAGTTGCCCTACCAAGTGAATAAGGCCCACCTGGTGGAAAAGATCGCCCAATTGGCTCGGGAAAAGCGAGTCGAAGGAATCTCGGACATTCGAGACGAGTCGGACCGGCGAGGCATGCGCGTTGTGATCGAGCTTCGCAGGGACGCTCAATCTTACGTGGTGTTGAACAACTTGTTCAAACACACTGCCCTACGCACCTCTTTCAACAGCATCATGCTGGCCTTGGTGGACGGCCAACCCCAGGTTCTGAATCTAAAAAGAGCCCTGGAGCTGTTTATCGAGCACCGCCAGGAAGTTTTACGGCGGCGCACGGAATATCTGCTGAAACGCGCACAAGACCGAGACCATATCGTTCAAGGCCTGCTGCTGGCGTTGAACAGCATAGACGAGGTCATCGCCATAATTCGCGGGTCCGCGGACGTGGAGACAGCCCGCACCAATTTGATGGAACGCCTGCAACTCAGCCAAGTTCAGGCCCAAGCGATTCTCGACATGCAACTCCGGCGTCTGGCAGCCTTGGAGCGAGAGAGGCTGGAGAAGGAGCACGAGGACCTGCTGAAGACCATCGCCGAGTTGGAGGGTTTGCTAGCCGACCCGGCCAAGATATTGGCCGAGGTTAAGTCCGAGACCAGAAAGGTTAAAAAGTCTTTCGGGGACGCCCGCCGCACCGTTATTGATCAGGCGGAAATAGAAGACCAGTCCGACGAGCAGTTTATTCCCCATGGAGACGTGATAATCACTCTGAGCCAGCGTGGTTACATCAAGCGAGTGCCCAGCGGGACCTACCGGACTCAGCACCGGGGAGGCAAAGGAGTCAGGGGCATGACCACCCGAGATGACGATGCCCTCTTGGACCTTGTGGTTCTGGATACCCATGACACTCTGTTCTTTTTCAGTAACCGGGGCCGTGTGTACCCGTTAAGGGCTTTTCGGATTGCGGGCGACACATCAAGGACCACCCGGGGCGTAGCGTTGGTTAACCTTTTGCCGCTGGCAAAAGGCGAGCAAATTCAAGCAATGCTGTGTATCCAAAATCCCAAGGAGGACTACCTGCTTGTCCTGGCTACGCGCCTGGGCGAGGTAAAGGCCCTCCGGACGGGTGAACTAACCAACATACGGCCCAGCGGCTTGATGGTTATGGACTTGGAAACGGACGACGAGTTGGTGAGCGTGAGTCAAGTTGGCGAAGCCAAGGACGTAGTCATGGTCTCCAAAAATGGTCAAGCAATCAAGTTTGCCATAGACAAATTGACACCCCGGTCAAGGTCCGCTGGAGGGGTCCGAGGCATGCGATTGCTCGATGGGGACTCGCTGATCGCCATGGCGGCCGTGCTGCCTAATACCCGCTTGGTGATCGTCAGTCAGCACGGGTACGGCAAGTCCACCCCCCTGTCCAGATACCCCCGCCACTCAAGGGGAGGGCAGGGAGTGCACACTTTTAAAGTAACCGCAAAGACGGGCCCGATAGCTGCGGCTCAGGTGGTGTCGGAGGCGGACGGGCAGGAAATACTGGTCATCTCAGCCAAGGCCCAGGTAATCCGGGTCACGCTGGAAGACTTCCGGGTAACTGGGCGCGACACCCAGGGTGTCATCATCTGGCGGGACCGCGAGCCTGACGACTACGTGGCTTCAATAGCTTGCTTCCAAGACACCAGCAGTAGCGGCGATGGTGGCAACGGCGCTAATGGCAACAGTGGCAATGGTTCCCAAAACGGGCAGCGAAGCAGCAACGGCTCAGGTCACGACAACGGGGCCTGGCCCGGTAAATAGTCCCAGCTGGATAACGGCCGCTAAGCCGATGGCCGTTAGTTGATCTTTAGGCCCGTGGCAATCCCGGCAACCTGGACCAATGCCGCTGGAGTCAGTCGCCGGCTCAAATAGTTCGCGGGAAGCTGGATACCGGGGCCCAAGTCAAATACTGAGGTGAGTTGGCTCAGAAAGTCACCGTGGCGGGGGCAGAAAACAGTGAGGGGGAAACCATTTCCCGCAATCGAAGAAGCGTCACACGGTAAACGCTGGGATCGAGCGGCTGGCGGCTCCCGCGACATGACTGGGGGTTAATCTAAAATCGCCGGGTTAGTCTAAGAAACCTCTGAATAAGTGAAGCCTCACGCCACCTAACCCAGCATTCCGGCGAAAGCTGGAATCTAGAATTTCAAGGGCCTGGATCCCGGGCTGGGCCGGAATGACCGTTCTTCAGAGGTTTCCTAAAATCATTTGCTGGGATCGTACCAGCGGCTGCGGAAAAACATGAGGGGTGCGCTGGATTCGTTTCGGCGCATCTCTTGCACTTCTCCCAAGTATACAGTGTGGTCCCCGTAAACGTGGGAATCAACCACCTTGCAACTGAAGAACACCAACGAGTCGTCTAGGATCGGCACCCCATCCCCGGCTAGGCTATAGCTATATGCCACGCGGTCCTGACGGTCTTCGGGCCGCTTGGCGAAGTAGGCTCCCAATTCCAGCTGCTCTTGCCTCAGTATGTTGACGCCATACCTGCCAGTCTGCTCGATGTACCCATGGGTATGGGTCTGGTGAGCGACACATACCAGCACCACTGGGGGCTCAAGGCATACGGAAGTGAATGAGTTGGCCGTCATGGAGTGGGGTTGTTTCTGGTCGTCGGCGGTTGTAATAACCGTGACGCCGGTGGCGAACTCACCCATTGCCGACCTGAAATCATCTTTATTGACCAAACTACACCACGCCCTCCGAAGTTTTCACCATTATAGCCGCATCAAAGCCCTTGCGCCAATGTCGTTTCTTATATCAATGCCAAAGCCGACTTGGGTCAACTCGCTTAAGTCTAAAGGAGCGGGTAGGGCTTGAAGCAATCGCTCAACTGACTGGGAGGACACTCAGTGGCCAGATCCGGATCGAGTTTAAGGACGGTATTTGGCGGAATCAGGCCTAATAACAATTCGGGATGGGTTAGTTGGGCTAAGATTTCCAGCCCTTGGACTATACGAGGTCCCGGCCTGCTGAAATAGACGTGGTCCAGCAAGTAAACCTCTCCAAGCTTGACCGCCGGAAGGCCGGCCCACCCTTCTTGCTCAGCCAGCCAAGGCACTTCCCGGAGGTTGCGGGCCAAGTCGGACGAGCATAGGTCAATAAATAGTTTCTCCGGGGCCCAATGGCATATTTCCTTCCATTGGGGACGGGCAGCCGGCGCTCCCGGGGCAAACATCTCTTGGCGCCCTCCGGCCAGCTGAAGCAACTCGGGAACCCAGTGGCCCCCGGTCACAATCGGGTTAACGCCTTCCAAGGAGAAGACCCTGGGGCGCCGCGTCACCTCGCTCAACTTCTGGGAAATAGCGGCTACCCGGCCTCGCAGTTCATCTACTAGGCGGGCTGCTGAATCCGGCGCCCCGCAGGCATCGCCTATCTGGAACACGGTGTCAAAAATCCCTTGCAGGGTCCTGGGTTGCAGCACCATCACCTGGGGCGGAGCCGCCATGCCTCCGATAGCTCCTTGCACGTGGTCAGCATCCAGTTCGCATATGCCGCAAACGTCTTGGGTCAACACCAGGTCTGGCGATTCCTGCACCAACCATTCAATATCCAGCTCGTAGGGGTCCTCTCCACCGGCCAGCATGCGCTGCATCAAGTCTTCCACTTGATCACTGGAAAGGACCGTTGGGTCCAACTTGCTCCGGGAGACCACCCGCTTGCCGAGGGTTTCCGGCGGATAATCGCACAGGTCGGACACGCCCACGACGTGTTCTCCTAGGCCCAAAGCGAATAAAATCTCAGTCCCGCTGGGCAGCAGGGAACAGATCTTCATGGCGAGCCCGAGCTATCGTGCGCCGCGGCTTTGGGCGATCGATACTTCGACTGTCTTACCATTCCTAAGCAGCTCTCCAATCGGTGAGTTGAACCGGCACAGCTTGGCGGCGCCTAGTGTATTATAGACTACCGTTGGGGGCCGGTTAAGGTGGAATCGCTATACCAACCCAAACCGCGGCCCACGAAGCAGGCCCCTAAAACAGGTTCACGGTCGACGGTTTTACTCGCCATACCAACCCATCCTTACGGCAATCGAACCGCCTTGCCGAGAACCGCCTTGCCGCTTTCCAAACTTGCGGCGCAGTTGACTTAGGGGCAACCGGACACCCGGGACACGATAGCTGCCACCTGATGTCGATTCGCCGAGGCCGCGCGGACGCAACTCTGCGGCTGGCCTCCGCCTTGAGTGCGGGAACGGCCACTTGCGGCCCGCAAGACCAGCAGGTTTTCCCCTCGTCCCCGTGTAAATCACCATTAAATCAAAGATGAATCACCGCTAAATCGCCTGACGCTGTTATGTCAATGACCCAGCCTAATGACGGACAAAATTGGAGCAACTTTGCGCTCTTCAGAATGAGCAGCTACGGCTTCGGCATGATCGGCTTTGTCTTGACTATGGACACGGTCATCTTGCCGGTGTTGGTGAAGGCCATGGCGCCGGGAGAGTGGAAGAACAGCTATCTGGCGGCGTTGGGATTCAGCGGGCTTGTGATCGCGGGAATATTGCAACCGCTGGTGGGAAGGTTCAGCGACAAGACCAGGTCGCCCTTGGGCCGCAGAATACCCTACATGCTTTGGGGCGGCGCCTTCGTAAGTTTAGCTATGTTGGCGCTTGGATTCGCACCCGATTACTGGACCCTGTTGGCGGTCTGGTTGTTCATGCAAGCCAACTTCAACATCGGTTATGGGCCCTACCAGGCGCTGATCCTGGACCTGGTGCCGCAAAGCCGGGTTGGGGTGGCGTCATCAATCAAGATTCTATCAGATGCGATCGGGTCTCTAGTTCTCATCTCCATTTGCAGCACTCTAATAGGCCAATTCTCCGACGAGACAATCAGAGAAGGGGTGTGGCTCAGCTTAGGAATCATAGCAGCGGTAGTGGTGTCGGTGACTCTTATCAGCACGTCAACTGTTCGGACCAGGGAGACGGTGGCCAAGGTTACCGACGGAGTTTCCACGCTGGTTCAGGGGTCAAGGCAGAGGCTCCATCCCCAGCTTATCCGGTTTGTGCTGTCCCGCCTATTGATAATGACTGCTATCACCGCGTTTCCCACCTTTGGCCTTTACTTCCTGGAAGAGGCGGTAGGTCTCAGCAACCCTACTCAAGCACTGGGTACGATGATTCTGGTGATAGGGGGATCTTTGGCCCTGAGCATATACCCAGCGGGGTGGGTGTCGGACCGGATTGGACGCAAACCGGTGGTGATGTTCGGGGCCACAGGGGCCGCATTGAGCAGCGTCTGTCTCATGTGGGCAAGCGATGCTACCGGAGTTTTAGTGACTGCCAGTTTTCTAGGCGCCTCCATAGGCACTTTGCTCACCTCAAATTGGGCCATGGCCAACGACCTGGGCACCAGAGGACGAGAAGCGTTGCACATGAGTATTATCAACCTGGCCACCACCGGCGGCTCGGCGGTGTCTAAAGTGATGGGACCGGGCATAGACTTGCTTAACCAGAAGTCGGATGGCGCCGGTTATCAGGCGCTCCTGATCACCAGCGCCTTACTCTTCGTGCTGGGAGCCTTAATGCTCATGCCGCTCAAAACGGAACACTCTGACGCGTTCGGCCCAGCTATGTCCTCGGAGGAAACAGGTTAGCGGCGCCAGAGCGTTGCAGAACAGTCGGACGCGTTCGGGACTGTTAGCCCTTCAGACGAGGCGAGTTAGGGATGCCGGGGCGTTAGCCGCCGGCCGACGCCGCCGTTCCCAGGAACTGAGCGGCGCCATTGGCCACCCAGCCGTTCCACGACGTCATGAGGAATCTCACTCCCTTTTCTACGTATGCGCTGAGGTTACTATCGTTCGCCAATGTGCCGGCGGTTCTCCCCGCAGACACGATGCGAGCAATACCGTCGTCGATAGCCGCCTGCACCTCGGGATGACCGATATTGCCGATGTGCCCCATAGTCTGGGCCAGGTCGGATGGCGCCACAAAGAAAACGTCTATGTTGTCTACTTTCAAGATTTCGTCCAGGTTCCGAAGCCCTTCAACCTCCTCGATAAGGACAATGACCATCGTTTGGTCGTTGGCTTGCTGCAAGTAGTCGGTCACACCGTAGGACTGACGCCCTCCATACATGCCCCGATAGCCCAACGGGGCATACTTGGCCGACTGCGCGGCTTGCTCCGCCGCTTCGCGAGTGTTGACGTGAGGGACGACAATCCCCATTGAGCCCCGGTCCAAGGTGCGGGTGATCAGCCAAGGCTCGTTGGAGCTGACCCGGGTTATGGACGTCATACCCCATAGATCGCAAGCTCGAGTCATATCGCCCAGTTGGTCCCAGTCAACCGGGCCATGTTCGCACTCGATCCAAGCGGCGTCGAACCCCAAAGGTCCCAAATAATCGATGACGTCGGCATTTTGCAAGCCGGATATTGTGGTGGTCACTTGGTTATTTTGCAGCTTTTGCTTGGCGGTATTCGCTCTTATTGATGGCACTGGCTGCCTCCTATGCCTTCTCAGACTTTGAAGTTGACTTGTTGTGGTGTATGGCTCCGGTCGAGTTTTCGCCGCTGCGGCGGCGGACTGGCTCAGCCCAACTGAGCCATTTTGCCATTCCGGACGGCAAATGACAAACAGGCTTCAATAGTCAAAAATCAAAAAACAGCCGTTGCAGGTCATCCCGTTCCTGGGTGATGGTAAGCCCTAGCATGAGCAATATACGGGCTTTTTGGGGTGAGAGATTATCGCACACGATGAACCCTTGCTGCTCCTTTTTGGGGGTCATGATTACTCGGCCGGCAGTGGCCCGAGTCGCCAATACTACAGGCATCCCATCGGCCACAGCCGCTGCCGCCGCGTCGATCACCGCCGGGGGAAAGGTGCCGCCGCCGAAACCGGCCAGCACCATCCCGGCCGACCGGTTATTGCGCACCGCTTCCACCAACAGACCGTCGGCTCCCGCGTAGGCGTACACAATGTCCACTCTAGGCAAGGCAGACATGGAGTCTACGTCAAAGGGAGTATCGGCAGTGTGTTTACGGACCGGCGTCCTATAGAACACTACTTGGCCATCGGAATCCGCGTACCCCAGGAAGCCCAGTTCATTGGGTCTGAACGTCTCAACTCGAAAGGTATTGGCCTTTATGACGTCCCTGGCGCACTGAATCTCGTTGTTTAGCACGGTCAGTACACCCTTGCCGGCTGCTTCCTGGCACGCCGCGATGCGGATGGCGTCCAGGAGGTTTAGGTCGGCGTCAGTCCCTAGCGACGTGGGCGGACGCATGGCGCCGGTGACCACCACCGGCTTGGTGGAGTTCACCGTAAGGTGGAGAAAGTAGGCTGTCTCTTCCAGTGTAGCGGTGCCATGGGTGACCACTACTCCAGCAATGTGGCTGTCTTGCAATAACACCTGATTTACTCGCCGGGCCAAGCTCAACCACTCGGCTGGGCCGATGGCGGTGCTGCCGACGCTGATCAGGTCTTCCCCTTGCACTTCCGCGATTCCAGCGGCTTCGGGTATACGCTCCAGTGATTGTTGAATGCTCAGATGCTGGCCCAACTCCGGGTACAATATGTAGTCCATCCGGTCGGGTCCGATTCCTGCGATGCTGCCCCCGGTGGCTATGATTCTCACTGCTGGCTTGAACGTAGACATGCTGGTCAACCTCTTTAAGAGTGTCTGGAGCCGATGTCCTATTTTCGGCCTTCGCCGGAGCTAGGGCAACCGTCCAACCCCTGTCCACTTCCCGTCCACTTCTAAGAAGGGCCTCGCGCCACGTCATCGGCGGTTCCGGTGGAAGTGATTGAGACCATCCACCATAGTGGGAAAGCGCCTAATTGAGCTTGTCTCATTAAGCTGAGTCCTCCAGCATCCTACCTTTCTAGATTCCCGCTTTCGCGGGAATGACGGGTTATTGAGCCGCATTCAATACTGGTTTAGGCGGTTAATAATAGTAACTCGTCAGGTCGCTTGCGCCCTAAATCGTGAATGGAGACTTCTGAGACACGCTCAATTGCTAGTTTTTCCGGCGCAGGACACGGGAAAAGCGCCGAAAACTTGGTTATGCGATTGCCCTGCGCCCGCGGGCACGGGGTCACGTGTAGATGCTTGTATAATAAGCCCACTCGATTATGAGGAGCAGCACCAGCGTTGCGTGCCTTGATTCTGTCCGACATTCACTCCAACCTCGAGGCCCTGACCGCGGTGCTAGACGATGCAAGGGACCGAGGCGGCTTTGACGCGATATGGTGCCTTGGCGACACTGTGGGCTACGGGCCGGACCCTGGGCCCTGTATACAAATGGTCCGCGGGCACAACCTCCGGGCGGTGATGGGTAACCACGACTTCGTGGCGGTCGGCAAGGGCAGCGCAGACGACTTTAATCACGCGGCTAGAGTGGCCGTCTTGTGGACCTCCGATCAGCTTTCCGTCGAAGACGTCCGGTTCCTTGAAGGCCTGCCGATGGTGGAAAGGCCGGCTCCTTTCACTCTGGTCCATGGCAGTCTGCGCGATGAAATCACAGAATACCTGCTGGATGAAGAAGCCGCCCGGGCCACCTTTCGGCTGCTGGAGACCCCTTACTGCCTGGTGGGCCATTCTCATATACCGTTCATTTGCCTTGAAAATAGTGGTTCCCCGCAATTCTTGGAGTTTGTTGAAGACCAGGTCTACCCCTTGGAAGAGCAGCGTATGATCATCAACCCCGGGAGTGTGGGTCAACCCCGTGACCACGACCCACGCCCCAGCTACGCAGTTTACGACAGCCGGGAAGAAACTATTCAGAGACGCCGGGTGTCCTACCGTATCAAAGACACCCAAGACAAAATAACGAAAGCTAGGCTGCCTGGGTTTTTGGCTGAGCGTCTGAGCAGCGGCGTGTGAACGCCGGGGTCACGCAGCCTGTACGAAACAGCGCGATGAGGAGGGGACCGCGGAGCCCGTCCTGCGCAGTTGCTGGGGTTCGAGCCGGAGAAGACCTTATGTCTTGTCACCCGCCGCCTTGTGTCCGAGGACCTGGGCGTGGCGGCCTTGGAGTCAGCGGCGGCGAAGTGGATGGGAACTAGAGGGTTGTACTCCGGAGGTCCTCCGTCCCTGGACGGCAAGACGCTGTGCGGGATTCATGGAGAAGCGATACCAAGGGTGCATCCGCTAGCGCCGCGGCTGGCAGGCCCCCACTGTTCTGGAACAGGTTGCGGCACTAGGCAACGACCAGCAGTCGGCGGGAGCCAAGAAAATGCTGGTCCAGGTTTCCCTGGGGTGCAGGGGATAGCGCACCGCTTTGCACCTTCACTCGGCGTCTCCACTCGTCTGGCAGCAGGACACGGAGAACCAGGACCCAGTGTCCGGCGCCCCGACCCGGTCCGCACCCTTGACAGGCGACGCTAAGGGGGTGAGCAGAGACTCATAGGACGCGTGTGGGGTGAGGAAGCATCCGTTATGTCGGATGCGTAGACTATCTAACAAGCCCTTGACTTGGCCGACTATCTGCCGATTTCTTTCAAGACCCCCGGCGGGCGGGAATACATTTCCTCCCTGTGGGCGGCAGAGCACGCCCTCAATGTTTCTGGCCCGCCATGTGGGTTTCTACCTACTTCAGACGGTCTAACCGAGCACTTCCTGCGTTTGGGATAGCGTAAGCCTTAGCGGCGCCACTCCGCAATGTTCCACATCTCGCTATCCCAGCCGTTAATTTGGACTCCTTGCAGGGTATTCAGGTGTGCGGAAACGATGCCCCGGTTCACTAGCGGTATCTCGTAGTAGTTCTGCACTAGGATGTCGTTTAGCTGTTTAACCAGCATCGCGCGCTCCGGTCCGATTCGAGTCTGGGCAAGTTGGGCAAAGAGTTTATCGTACTCCGGGTTGCAGAAGCGGGGGTTGTTCCCGCTGGCCCAGTGGTTGTCCCGGGTCTGGACCTGGCCGCAGAGCTGATCGGATAGGTATTGCTGGGGATCAATGTCGGGACCGCCAGCGTACATCTGCACGTCTGCGAAGAATCTGCGATACGACTCATCCTCGTTGACCACCGGGTCTCCGCCGAAAAAGACGCTGGCGTCGTGTTGCACAAGTTCGGTCTCAATGCCTATCTGACGCCACCAGTCGCGGATGAGGGCCTGGGTATCCTGCCGGATAACATTGGCCGTGGTCTGGTAGGTAATCCGCAGGGAAACGCCGTTGTATTCGCGTATGCCGTCTCCGTTGGTGTCGATGACATCATTGTCGTCCAGCAGCCGGTTGGCTCCTTCGATGTCCTGGGACAGGCATTCATCGTTTGCGGTTGAAACATAGCTCGGAGGGCCTGCGACTAAATTGCAGGTGGGCTCTGCGGCAAAGCCGTATAGATGCTCCGATATGAGGCTGCGATCGATAGCCATCGACATGGCTTGGGGAATCGGTGTAAAGGTCAGGAACGGGTGGGGATTTTGTCCATCCAGATACTCAGAGCGGTTGTCGCCCAACGCGGGGTCCAGATTCGTCTGATTGACGACGATACGTTCCACCAAGCTGGAGAAGGCGGAGACCACTTTGCCCTGTCCAGCCGCTTCCATCTCGGCAAGGGTCTCCGGCTCCACCTGCAAGTTCCAGGCGTGATCAGCTTCACCCCTTTCCAGAACGGCCCTGGCTGCCGACACCGCGTCACCGCCGCCCTTGATGACTACCCGGTCGAAGTAGGGCGCCTCTCCCCGGTAAAACGGGTTGCGTTCATAGAGGGCCTCCTCGTTGGTCTTGAAACCGGTGATGCGATAAGGGCCGGTGCCCAGCGGGGCGGTGTTTTGGGCATCGCAGGTCGCGGCGGCCGCGCCTACACAGCCGGCAAATTGCGCCCGGCTGATGATGGGCGTTCCGGCGCCAACGAAGGCGCTGTACGGATAGGGTGTGGGCGCGTCGAAACTGATCTTGACGGTGAGGTCGTCGAGGGCTTCCACGGAGGCGATGCCGGTAAATGCGCCGCCGGCCGTGCATCCCGTACCATCGTCTACGCAATAGAGCCACGTGAAGACCACGTCATCAGCCGTCACGTCACTGCCATCCGACCACTTCAGGCCTTCTTTCAGCTTCCAGGTAATTGACGTCAGGTCCGGGGAGACGCCGCCATCCTCCACCGTAGGGATTTGGGCTGCCAGCGTCGGCACAAGGCCGCCGTCCGGGTCGTATTTGGCCAGAGGCTCCAGCGTAACTGCGCCAGCGTCCTGGTCCTTAAATCCAGACGCCAGGTACGGGCCCGGCAGGGATGGAGCCTGCCAATAGAGGAACGTCAGCACCTTCTCTTCACTTGGGGTCACCGCCGGAGCGATGAAGGACACGGCCGGAGCGGTGAAGGAGTAAACACCGCCGTCCAATGAACCCACGTACACCACGCCGCCATTGACGGCGTAGGACGGGACACCATCGAAGTAGCCTTTCTGGAACTTCCAAAGCTCTTCACCTGTTGCCGCACTCAGAGCCCTTAGGTGTCCATCGCTGGACTCTGCATACAGAACACCATCGGCCACCGTGGGTGAGTCCAGTCTCCAGTCCACCGTTTCTTGACTCCAGGCGAGCCCACCTGTGGCAGCGTCGAGGGCGTAGAACCGGCCGGACTCGGAGCCCACGTACACCATGCCTTCAGCGGCTACGGGCGTTGTGTTGATCATATCGTCCGCTTCGTATGACCAGAGGGGCTCTCCCGTTGCCGTATCCAGGGCGTACAGATGGTCGTCCGGCGAGAAGTAGTAGACACCGTTTTCGATGACGGCCGGGAACTCTCTCGCGGGGAACCTCTCCGTTCCGTAGCTCCAGACCAGCTCACCGGTCGCTTCGTCCAGTGCGTAGGCGGTATTAACGGCCGTCAGATACACAACCCCTCCGACGACTGTAGGCGGGGCTTCCGCTCCTATGCCCGTACTAAAGCTCCAGGCCGCCTCTCCGGTCAATGCGTCGAGGGCGTGGAATTCACCGAATTCGCCCGGCGCGTAGACCTTATCGCCCACAACCGTCGGAGTGAACTCAGGAGTGAATGGATACGGTATTTCAGTAACCCACACGGGTTCCCCAGACACCGCGTCAAGAGCGTGGACCCGGTGGTCCCCCTCCGCCAGGGCGCCCAGGTAGACCCTCCCGCCACTCACGGCAGGCGAGTACTGCGCCCAGCCGCCGGTGTCGTATCTCCACGACAACTCTCCTGTCCCCGCATCGAGGGCATACACGTGGTTGTCGTTGGACCCTACGTACACCGTCCCACCGGTCACGGTGGGAGTCGACCTTATGACATCGTCTGTCTCAAAGCGCCACAGCAACTCTCCGGTCTCCGCGTCCAGGGCGTACACGTAGTTGTCGTCCGAACCGGCATATACCACGCCGTCGACCACGGTGGGCGAATTGACAACCCAGCCCCCGGCGCGGTAGCGCCAGAGCATGGAGTCGTCCGCCGGCGACGGTCCGAGGGGGGCGGCGTCGCCAGGCAGAAGCTGTTCGGACACACAACTCAAGAGGTCGAAGGTGAATTCCATGGCTGCTGCGGCACGGTCAGAGCTAGCGTCAGGCAAATCAGCGGCAACTATACTCGCTACGTCGGCGTCCGCTAGCAACTCTCGCAAGCACCCTTCCGTCTCTCCAGTCAGTCCTTCCATCTGCGCAACAAAGGCGGAGAGAAATATTCCGGTGGCTGTGTCCGGGGCAAGGCAGCCGAATATCGACACCTCCCACTGATGTGTTTCTGTGCCGGGCATGACAGACCGCTCCCGGACAGACTCCAGCAACTCGTCACCCAATTCCGCGCGAATGCAAGACTGTTCGGAGGGGGAGAAGGTGTCGAACAGTTCCCGCCAAACGGTGCTGCTATCCACATCGAAATCACGCATAGCGGGAGAGGCAACCTGCTCCGGCGTCGGAGTCTCAGGAAGTGGCGACGGCGTAGCCGTAGGGTCTGGCGATGGCGTGGATACGGTCGGAGCCGGTGTCGGCGTAGGGATACTGGTGGCTGGTATAGCCTCCGGCGTCGGCATCGGCGTCGACTCGTTGCCACATGCGAACAAAGCGGCGGCCAGCAAACACCCCAACCCAATCCATACTATCCGCCGAACGGACTCTCTCAATGCACCCTCTACGCGTAAAGTGAACGCCACCTGTTGCCTCCTTGCTTAAGTCCGCTGCCGCCAAACTAATCAATGTTCCGCAGATATTGTACGCAGGGAAGAACCTATCGGGTCAAGCTGAACCTGAGCACCAGGGTTCTTGTTTTTGTGTAGTTTGGTGGGGAAGGGGACTGCGCAAAGGCTGTATCACAAAGTTGAGTCCTCCAGCGTCCTACTTTTCTGGATTCCCGCGAAAGCCGGAATGGCGGGAATCCATAGCCCCAGGCTTTCAGCTAATCGATGGCGCCAGAGAGCAGCCGTTTTAAGATAGTTTCTAAGTCCAAATCAATGGCTCGGCTTAGGGATGAGGTGGACCCAATATTCGCCCTTGCCCTTCCTCATCAATGTGATGGCACAGACGAGCGTTCCCCATCGAGATCCTTGTAGGTAGCCGATTTCTGGGCCCAACACTCTTCCGGTTGGCGACTTGCGGCCAATGGAGTCGATTCCACCTCGCCGAGTCATTGCCGTTTAAAGGCCAAGGCGAACCATATCGCCTAGGAACCTAAAAATGTCCATCAGATTGCTCTTGCCCGAAGTGAAAGTTCTTCGCCCAGACCTTAGCTATCGAAGGCCGAGGTTCCGGCTCTCCCACCATCGGTCTCAACTCGGGTGACTACATCTCTCCTGAGCGGTTTAGCATGGCTCCACGGGAGTTAGCGTTTCATGGGACCTGAAGCTTCACACCGTCCTGTTGCCGATGATGGCCATAGCATTCCACCGCGTCACGCCGAACCGCAGGCGGCCTGTGACCCTTGCCCCAGTTCGCTACCACCCGTTCCTCACGGACGATAGCTCCGGTGTTCGTCGATTACCAACGTGTCCTTGCTGAACGGGCGTAGCTTGTGGTACGAATCACATGACGGTAGGCCTCCGCGGCGTTCTGCATACTGCGATGGCCCTTCGTGGACATCAACCGCTGGACGCTGTCGAACAACATGGGAGGAGCGGAACATGGAACTTGGCGCCTTTTCGATTAGCCTGGCCGTAGAGGACCTCGGAGCTTCAAGGGCTTTCTACGAGAAGTTCGGGTTTGAGGTCATTGGAGGCGATCCTTCTCAGAACTGGCAGATCCTCCGGAACGGCGGCCACACCATCGGTATCTTCCAGGGGATATTCGACAAGAACATACTAACCTTCAATCCAGGCTGGGATGCCAAAGGTGATACCCTTGATACCTTTGCAGACGTGCGCGAGCTGCAGCGGCAGCTAAAGGCGAAGGGTGTGCGCCTGGTTAGTGAAGCGGATGAGAATGGCACAGGGCCGGCCGGCTTTATGGCTTTGGACCCCGACGGCAACCCGGTCCTAGTGGACCAGCATGTCTGACACTCGCGAGACGGTCGTTCGGCCTCGCATCCCATTGGTGCTGTCCGTCACCTTTTTTCGGGAATGTCTATCCTGGCCGTCGAGATCACCGCATCACGGCTCCTTGCGCCCTTCTTCGGAACAAGCACAATTATCTGGGCGGTGGTCATAGGTCTGACTTTACTGTACCTCTCCGTAGGTTATTGGCTCGGTGGCATGTTGGCGGACCGGCGTCCGCGCGAGGCGTTGCTATTTCAAATCATCGGCGTCGCGGCCTTCACGTTGGGGATCGTGCCGTTCGTGGCCGACCCCGTTCTCAGCCTGTCGACGACCGCCATCACGAGCCTGAACGGCGGTCTGTTCGTCGGCTCGCTCACTGGTGTGCTGCTCCTGTTCTCGGCGCCCCTCACAATGCTGGGCATGGTCTCGCCCTTTGCCATCCGTCTCGTCACCGAAGATGTGCAGCATGCCGGCCGCCGCGCCGGGCAGGTCTACGCACTCAGCACGATCGGCAGCATCGCCGGCGCCTTTCTACCCGTGCTTGTGCTAGTCCCGGCGTTAGGCACCCGGTTTACATTCCTGCTGTTCGCATTCGTCTTGCTGATCTTCAGCTTGGTGGGTGTGCGCCAAAAAATCTACCGGGGCATCTACGCCCTGTTCATTGTTATTCTCGTCATTCTCTGGCGGGTCATCCGACCCGGGGCCGTCCGATCGGCGGAAGGGCTGATCTGGGAGGGTGACTCCGTTATCCAGTTCATCCAGATCGTAGACGATCCGGACCGAGGCAGGAGGCTGTTGCTAAACGAGGGGTACGGTACGCACTCTATATACGACCCCGACCGGCTTCTGACCGATGGACCGTGGGACTACTTTTTGTTGGCGCCTTTCTTAGGCGGCCAAACAAAGGACGACGCAGACTCGCTCTTGATCATTGGCCTTGGCGCCGGCACCGTGTCCAAGCAGTTCACGGCCGTATACGGCGGCGACGTGCTAATCGACGGCGTAGAGCTCGACCCGAAGGTGGTAGAGCTGGGGCGGCGCTATTTCGACATGAATGAGCCGAACCTCAACGCCATTGCCGCAGATGGCCGCACGTACCTGCAGCACTCGGAAAACCGTTACGACGTTATCGCCGCCGACGCTTACCGACAGCCGTACATCCCGTTCCACCTCGCGACTCGAGAGTTCTTCGAAGACGCTCGCGACCACCTCAAACCGGATGGCATGTTCGCACTCAATGCAGGGCGAACATCCGATGACTTCCGCTTGGTGGAGGCTATCGCCTCCACGATGCGGGCTGTATTTCCGTACGTCTATGTGATCGATTTGCCTTCAAGCTACGCCAACAGTCTGGTCTACGGCGCCTCCCGCCCTATCTCCGACATGGAACTGCGCTCAGCCGCCATGGAAGCGGCCGATCCCGCGTTTGTGGAAATTGTGGAACGTCCATGGAGCCTGCGGGCCGTGGAGGATACGAGCGTCGTCTATACGGACGACCGGGCCCCGGTCGAACGGCTGGTCGATGACATCATCCTGAGAGAGGCGCTAGGCGGGAACACCGGCCGACATCGCTGACCGCAAAGTCCGCAAGAGCGGCCGCAGCCCGCTGGTGGGCAATTTCCGAAGCAACGTCTGCCGCAGTGCGCCTACCTCCCGCGGCGCAGCGTCATGAGAGCCCCGCCCAGCATGGCTGCAACCCCAATTGCGGGGGCGATGACAATCCACTCCAATGCACCAGCCACCCGTTTCTCCTGCCGCGTGGGGCAGGGTCTGGATTGGCTGCCGCGCTGCGGGCTAGGGCGTAGGAATCGCGGCAGGGTCGTCATCCACTACGCCATCCCCACCCCGGAGGACAGTCCCATAGAGGTTGCGGACGCCGCCGAGTTCGCCCGTTCCGGGCGAGCTATGAGTACAGTGCGTTCTGGTGGGCCTGACTTGACGGTGGGCAGTACTGTCTTCGAGTTGTGCCTGGTCCTCTGAGGCTTGGCCGGCCACTGCACCACCGCGCTGTTGCCGGTCACCTGATGCACATCAGGCTGGGTCGGCGCGTCCGGCATCGGGGCGACGGTGACCGTGGCCGTCTGGCCCAGTTCGACGTATTCTGTGCCTCTTTAGCTCTTTGTCGCCACAGGGAACGCAATGATTGTAGCGATTTCCCGCGTGATTCTCTCCGCGTTTCCCGAGGTCAGTTGCCAGTCTGGTTCGCGGCGCCCGGCGTTGGGTTGCCGACCGTCTGGAACTCTCCGGTAGCATCCGGCACCCGCGCGAAGCTCATGCCCTCAACGGCCTGCCCTTCGTGCCAATCAACCTCGGCCACCAGCGCGCCGCCCGCTGTCCAGATGCCCAACTCTTCGTCTCCGCCCAACGCGAAACCGGGCCAGCCGTCCTTGTCCAGCTCGATTTGCAAGTATCCGCCCTGTGGGATTACCAGTCCGGCAGGGAAGGCAACCCGCTTGGCTGCGTCCTTCAGGTCGTCGGCCACCACGAAGTCGGCCAGCGCTATCTTCTCGCCGGAAGCGTTGTACAGCTCGAACCAGTCCAGCGGATCGCCTTTGGCAGCCACCTCGTTTATGACTAGGCCGGTATC
Organism: Dehalococcoidia bacterium; assembly: GCA_965224325.1. Taxonomy (GTDB): domain Bacteria; phylum Chloroflexota; class Dehalococcoidia; order Lucifugimonadales; family UBA3495; genus CBDCMJ01. The sequence continues at coordinate 215,966 of CBDCYT010000007.1, read as the reverse complement.
CGCCGCAGTTGTGCCGGCACTGCCTTCGCTGTCCTCAGGGACGGATAGGATTCCCCCAAAGACGCCGGAGAAGTTACCGACAATGGCCTCGCCTGGCTCCGTCCCCGCTTCCGACAGCTCCAGAGTGCCTGTGGTGAAGGGTGAGAAACTGTCCGGTGCGGCGGACCCGGCAGGTATGGTCCACACACCTCCGGCGATTCCGTCCTCACCGATGACCAGCGTGGCGCCGCTGGTCAGTTGCGCCAAGGGCAGCACGATGGTTAGACCATTGACGGAGCCGTCCGGCTCGACGCCGAAAATGGCTATGGAAGCCAACTCTCCGGCGCCCGGCAGGATGGCCTGTTCCTCCGGGCTGGCATGACCGGCAATGACGGCCACGCCCTCTCCGGCTTCTTCATTTTCATTCAGCAGCAGACGGGTGACTACCCCCTCCGCCAAGGGGTTGGCGCTCTTGTTGCTTCCCCAGGTCGTCTCAAAGCTCAGTTCCATGGAGCCCGATTTCGCAGCTGCGGCGGCCACTTCGGCTTCGGGCCAGCCCGGCGGTTCCGGCGTGATGTCGGCCAGGATTTCGCCCTGCCGCTTCAGTATGAACTTTTGCACCCGTCTGGTGTCTTCGGCTGCCGGCGCCTTGGCTTCAGGCAAGGCGTGCTGCTGGACGATAGCAGCCATTCGGTCAACGCTTGCCAGCAACTCATCTTCGTTCCAGACCGTATCCAGCAGTTCTTTCAGACGGACTATGTATTTCGATAGCCAGTCTGCATTGTTGTACAGACGGTTCGGGATGGCGGAGAGGGCCAGCACCGACGGGGGCGGGTTGCTGATGTTGTCAAAGGGATTGGGGTCGTCCTTCAGGTGGAAAGTGCCATCCACTCCCCAAGGAATGAACACAAATGGGCCGTCAGGTTCCCGGTAGAAGTGGTAGTTGTTGCGGTTGCCGGCATAGCCGTCCCAGTGGGCCACCAGCACTTCAGTGGCCCAGAAGGACAGGAAGCGGTCCAGGTCAACTGCCTTGGCCAAGGCCTCCAGACCGGCGTCCGACGGGTCCTGAAGGGCGGCCACCACAGCGTCAATGTCCGACCACTCGTCGGCGTCTTCGTTGGTCTTCTTTTCTAGAGTGCCCCGAAAGTCGGGGGTGAAATCGCTTACCGTCCCCTCGTACAGATTGCCCTCGGCGCTATTGAAATGGCGCGCCAGGAAGGGCTTTTTGATCTCCTCGCCGTGAACGTAAAGCCCCAGGTTCTTTCCGTTCACCGTAACCGTAGCGAAGTTGCATCGCGGCGAAGGCGACCCTGACGCTGCGAAAATCTGGTACGTCAGGCAGGTGTTGACCATCGAGGCGTCCTGGATGCTGTTATTCAGGCTCATCCGCTCGATGACGCTGCCAAGAGACTGGTCATCCACATACTTGTCAAACCGGAGCTTCAGCGACGGCTTGGTATCGCTCTGGGATCCTATGAAACCCTTCTTGCGGACGCCGACGTTGGAGTAGGTTTCGCCGTCCACGGTTACGGTGCCCGAAAACCAGGTGTAGATGTTGGCGAAGGGACGGGATAGGCCGTATTCCTCGATTTCCGCCATCAAGTCCGCGAAGGTGCGGGTCTGATGGCGCAGAGTTTCCCAATCCTCGGGCGCGATTTCGATTTCTATGTCCAGAACTCGGTCGAGGGCAAAGTAGGCGTCGCTGGGATCGCCATCGGCGTCGCTGTCCGGTGTCGGCGTTGGCGAAGCGGTTGGCGCGGGCGCCGTTGGCGTCGGAGGAGGGGTTGGAGCCGGTGTGGCCGTGGCTTCTTGCCCGCACCCGGCGGCCAGGATGACTACAGCCATCAGACCAATCCCTACCAGTATTTTTATGCGGGTATTCAATTTCCTTTCTCTTCAGTCCTTAATCCACTCAGTCCTTAATCCACAAACATAAAGTATAAACCCACTCCCGGAAAAGCACCCGAGCGACTGGGGTCGACGAGTGTCGAGAAGCAAAGTGGATCCATAAGTGGGCCTGACTTGACGGTAGGCAGTACTGTGTTTGAATTGGTGGCGGCTCTTTAAGTTACCTGATTCCCCGTCCAATTCGTTAAGGTTTGCCCATTACCGTTACAGGTGACCTGGCCCGGCATGACGCCCGAAAGTGTTCAATAGTCGCCTAGGTTGTACGAATGGCGCGATAGGCTGGGCATGTTAGTCTGGGTGCACGGCCTTGAAGGCGCAAGCCGACAGGGACCACAGGCGATAAAGTCAGCCTCGGCCGTTCGTCCCTAGCTAAGCCGAAGGACAGCGGGACCGGGGCCGTCATGGCGGTCAGGGAGACATCGCCCCCGCCGGGGGAACGCGGGTGGGGGCCGGACTTTTCCTAGGCCCCGGGGGAATGTGGGGAGTGGGTAAGCATCGTCGTAGAGCGCCTGCCGGAAGAATTGCCCTGCTGGGCTTTATCGCTCTTGCCGTCCTGTTAATGGCCCTCTTGTTCCCTCCTTTATCGAGTTTAACGGCTCATGCCCAAGCGAACAGCCCACCGCAGTTCCCGTCCGAAGCGATCACCTTCACCATCGACGAGAACACACCTCCGCACTCGAACATCGGCAGTCCGGTGGCGGCCGCTGACGGCAACAACGACGCGCTGACCTACTCACTGGAAAACGCTCGGCTATCGCACTTCGGCATTGACAGTTCGACCGGCCAGTTGCGAGCCGGGTCTTCCCTGGACTACGAGACCAGGAACTCCTACACGGTGAAGGTAATCGCCACCGACCCGTCGGACAGCTCCGGCAGCGTCACGGTGACCATTACGGTCAATAACGTGGATGAGCCGGGAACGGTGTCCCTGTCGTGGCGGCAGCCCCAGGTTGGCACGGAACTTGAAGCCGCCCTGACCGATTCCGACGGAGCCGTTTCCGGCTTGACATGGCAGTGGTCCCGGTCCGATGCCAAAAACGGCAACTACTCCAACATCGGCGAGGCTGTGTCGGCGAGCTACATGCCGGTAACCGGCGACGTGGGCAAATTCCTGCGAGCCGCGGCGTCCTACACTGACGGAGAAGATTCCGGGAAGACCGCACAGATGGCGTCCTACAGGCAGGTTCGGGCAGAGCCGTCGGAAAACAGCGCGCCGGCTTTCCCCGCCCCGGAAGACATCAGTGGCGGTTATGGTTGCCCCGGCAGTGACCCTGATAGAGGTGTCTGCCTGTACATCAAGAGGAGCACGCCAATCGGCGCTGGAATCTACCAACCGGCGAGGGCCGAGGATCCCGACGACGACGAGGTCCGCTACTCACTGGAAGGGACGCATGTTACGCACTTCGACATCGTGGCGTCGACCGGCGAACTGCTGACCAAGCAGCTATTCAGGGACGTCGATGGCAACGCCTACACAGTAACGATAAAGGCCGCCGATCCGTCCGGCGAATTCGACACCATTAAGGCAACCATCACGCCCTCCGGCTCACCAGGGTCCCCTGTTGCAGAGGGTCCCGAAGAGATCAGATACCCCGAGAACGGCACCTGGCGGGTGGCCACCTACACCGCCGAAAACAAGCGCGGTCCCATCACAGGTTGGATAATCGGTGTTGAGCCCGGCGGGGGCGACGGTGACTATTTCGACATCAATGGCGAAGGCGTGCTTACCTTCGATGGTACGCCCGACTACGAAGACCCGAGTGACGAGGGCGGCAACAACGAGTATTCGTTCCACATCATAGCCTACGACGCCAATCCTCCCCAAGGGGAAAGGCCCGCCCAGACTTTCTTGAGTGTAAAGGTCATCATCACCGGCGTGAAAGAGCCGGAACCGCCGGAGATAACGGGACCGGCCAGCGTCGAATACTCTGAAGACAGAACCGATGCCGTGGCCACCTATGCCGTGGCCAACCCAGTTGTCTGGACGCTTCCTGAAGATGACGCAGGCGATTTCTCCATCAGCAACGGGGTGTTGACCTTCAACACGCCCCCGGACTACGAGGCCAAGTCCAGCTACTCCGTGACGGTGACCGCCACCGACCCTTCCAACGCTTCTGACTCCATCACCGTGACAGTCACCGTCACCGACGTGGAAGAAGCGGGAACGGTAGACCTGTCTCCGGTGCAACCCCAGGTTGATACCCCGCTGACCGCTACCCTGAGCGACCCGGACGGCGGTGTTACCGGGACCACCTGGGAGTGGGAGAGCTCCTCGGACCAAACCAACTAGGCGGCCATCAGCGGGGCCACCGGGGGCAGCTACACACCGGTTGCCGCCGACGTGGGCAACTACCTGAGGGTCACAGCGTCCTACACCGACGGAGAGGGGTCCGGAAAGTCCGCGCAGGCAGTCTCGGACAACGCGGTGCAGGCGGCGCCGATAACCAATGCCGCGCCGGTGTTCTCCGGTGATTCGGCTACTAGGGAGATCGCCGAAAACACGGCGGCAGGTGAGAATATCGGCGGCCCGGTGGTAGCTACGGATGGCGATGACGACGACGCCTCACTGACCTACTCCCTGGGCGGGACCGATGCCGCGTCCTTCGACCTTTCGGCGCCGGGGCAGCTGCTAACCAAAAACGCCCTGGACTACGAGGCCAAGTCCAGCTACTCCGTGACGGTGACTGCAACCGACCCTTCCGACGCTTCTGACTCCATCACCGTAACCATAACCGTTAACGACGTGGAAGAAGCACCGGAGTTCCCGGCTGGCGAGTCCGGGGCTCGCAGCGTGGCGGAGAACACAGCGGCAGGTAGGAATATCGGCAGACCGGTCGCGGCCACGGATGGCGATGGCGACTCGCTGACCTACTCCCTGGGCGGGACCGATGCCGCGTCCTTTGACATTAGGGAGTCGTCGGGCCAACTCCTGACCAAAGCCACCCTGAACTATGAGGACAAGTCCAGCTACTCGGTGACCGTGTCGGTCCGCGACAACAAGGGCGCCAGCGGCAATGCCGACACGGCGACGGATGACATGATCACGGTGACCATAACCGTTACCGACGTAGACGAGTCGCCACCGCCGCCGGAGACCCAGCCGCGGGTTGTGGACGAGTCGCCACCGCCGGCAAATCGGCAACCATCAAGTTCATCGAGGGTTGTCAGCTATACCCCCAAGTTCAACAGAGCGCCGGCGTTTGCCGAGGACGACAGCGCGGATCGTTCTGTGGCGGAACGCACGGCGGCGGGGACCAACATCGATCGGCCAGTCAAGGCCACGGATTACGACGGCGACTCGCTGACCTACTCCCTGGGCGGGACCGATGCCGGGTCTTTCGACATTGTGGCGCCGTCGGGCCAGTTGCTAACCAAAGACCCCCTGGACTACGAGGCCAAGTCCAGCTACTCGGTGACCGTGTCGGTCAGCGACGGCAAGGACGTCCGCGGCAACGCCGACACGACGGTGGATGACACAATCACCGTCACCATCACCGTTACCGACGAGGAACAAGCGCCGGAGTTTCCGGCCAGCGAGACCGGCGCTCGCAGCGTGGCAGAGAACACCGAGGCGGGTGAGAATATCGGCGGCCCGGTGGCGGCTGTGGATGACGACGGCGACTCACTGACCTACTCCCTGGGCGGGACCGATGCCGGGTCTTTCGACATTGTGGCGCCGTCGGGCCAGCTGCTAACCAAAGACCCCCTGGACTACGAGACCTCTACCAGCCACTCCGTCATCGTGTCGGTGAGCGACAGCAAGGACGCCGGCGGCGATGCCGACACGGCGACGGATGACACCGTCACCGTGACCATCACAGTCTCCAACGAGGAAGAAGCGCCGGAGTTTCCGGATGGCGAGTCCGAGGCTCGCATCGTGGCGGAGAACACCGAGGCGGGTGAGAATATCGGCGGCCCGGTGGCGGCCGCGGATGACGACGGCGACTCGCTGGCCTACTCCCTGGGCGAGGACGATGCCGCGTCCTTTGACATTGTGGAGTCTTCGGGCCAACTCCTGACCAAAGCGACCTTGGACTACGAGGCCAAGTCCAGCTACACGGTGACCTTGTCGGTCAGCGACGGCAAGGACGCCGCCGGCAATGCCGACACGGCGGCGGATGACACCGTCACGGTGACCATCACCGTCACTAACGTGGAAGAAACGCCGGGGTTTCCCACTGGCGAGTCCGAGGCTCGCAGCGTGGCAGAGAACACGGAGGCAGGTCAGAATATCGGCAACCCGGTCGCGGCCACCGATGACGACGGCGACTTGCTGACCTACTCCCTAGGCGGGGACGATGCGGAGTCCTTTGACATTGTGGAGTCGTCAGGCCAACTGCGGACCAAAGACGCCCTGGACTACGAGACCAAGTCCAGCTACTCGGTGACCGTGTCGGTCAGCGACAGCAAGGACGCCGGCGGCAATGCCGACACGGCGGCGGATGACACCGTCATCGTGACCATCACCGTCACCAACGTGGAAGAAGAGGGAACGGTAGACCTGTCCTCGGTGCAACCCCAGGTTGATACCACTCTGACCGCTGCCCTGAGCGACCCGGACGGCAATGTTACCGGGACCACCTGGGAGTGGGAGAGCTCCCCGGACCAAACCAACTGGGCGGCCATCAGCGGGGCCACCGATGGCAGCTACTCACCGGTTGCCGGAGACGTGGGCAACTACCTAAGGGTCACAGCGTCCTACGCCGACGGAGAAGGGTCCGGAAAGTCCGCGCAGGCAGTCTCGGACAACGCGGCGCAGGCGGCGCCGATAACCAATACCGCGCCGGTGTTCTCCGGTGATCCGGCTACTCGGGAGATCGCCGAAAACACAGCGGCCGGTGAGAATATCGGCAACCCGGTAGTAGCTACGGATGACGACGATGACGCCCTCACCTACTCCCTAGGCGGGACCGATGCGGAGTCCTTCGACATTGTGGCATCGTCGGGGCAATTGCGGACCGAAGCTTCCCTGGACTACGAGACCAAGTCCAGTTACGCGGTGATCGTGACCGCAACCGACCCTTCCGACGCTTCTGACTCTATCATCGTAACCATAACCCTTACCGACGTGGACGAGCCGTTAGCGGCGCCGGTGTCTGGCACTACCGATGACACCGGGAACGACGCCGACCCGATAGGGGCCTCGATTGCCTCATTCCCGTTAGGGGGCGACAGCGCCTTCTTAGCCGCCGGCAACGCCAGGGAGTCGGCTTCTAGTGACGTCCAGACGACTCCACTACCTACAACAGGTATTGAAAGGTCATCGGCATCGCTGGTGGCAATGATCATGATGATAGTGGGGGCAGTGCTGATTGGGGTAGGTACATACCTCGTAAGACGGGAGCTCTTGCGTCAACGCGGGTTCCATCCACAAAGACGGGCCATATTGTCCCCGGCATTCTCGGTAGGTGCTGGCATACTAAAGTAGGGAGCCAATCCGCATCCGTGGGGAATCCGGACACGACGCCTGCGCCACAGGCAACGCGTCCCCAGTTGCTCGAATGTCCCAATGCGTTGAAATGTTCCCGGCATGGCCGGTCCCAGCGGCCACGATCACGGTAGGGGCGTTGCTGGTATCAGCTTATAACAAGAATCAGGTCTCATACCCTGGCAGGCTCACAGGACGACCGCCAATTTGAAATCGTACTGTCTAAGATTAAGTCAGGCTCACCAAAACGACTCTTCCAGATACGAAATGACGGCTATTTCTCCGAGGTTCCGCCACATGAGTGGTCGTCGAGCAGGTTTCCGATCTCTGTCTTCGTGAGGCAGGCAGAGAGTTCTTCATCAGCCTGAAAGCCTCCAACCGGTAACGTTGGCGCTCGCTTTGAGACTATCAACCTACTGGGGCGTGGGCTGATTCAGAAATATAGCATCCGTCGATTCAAGGTCGCCAGAGCCGTCAATGGCGGCGTCCTTACCCAACCAGTTGCTTCCTACCCCTTAGTCCTCCACCAGCGTGGGGATTATGTCTACTGCGGCGTAGGACCAGGCTATTCGGAAAGGGGATTCGCCAGCGTTGATCAGGCGTTGGTGGGTATCGGGGGTGATGAACTCGGCGTCGTTGCCCTTTACGCGGTTTTCCTCTTTTCGCTGATTGCCGGGCGGATCGCCGGATAGGACCAGGATGGCGCCATAGCGGGCCGCCGTCTCGTTGCCAGAGGCCGCGAAAGAATGTACGATTCGCCCCGAGGCGGTCGGATGAATCCCGGCCACCATCCACGACTTGGCGCCCACAACCAACACCCCAAGGATCAACACCCACGTATTGGAAAAATAGATAATAAATAAGGAGGCAACGCGCTCGTGTACGTGATTATCGCGCCAATACAAATCAAGGAAGGAAGCAAGGACCGGTTCATGGAAGAGATCATCGAGGACGCCAAGGGGTCGGTCAACGACGAACCGGGCTGTTTGCGGTTTGACGTGATTCAGGACGCAGGCGACCCCAACCGCATTTGGCTCTACGAGGTGTACCACGACGAGGCCGCCTTCCAAGCTCACATGCAGGCGCCACACTTCATCAAGTTCCGCGACGCCACTGAAGACATCCGTATCGAGGGAATTCAGGGCGCGGCCCGGGGCAGCACCAACGTTTGGCCCACCGACGCGGAGTGGAAGTAGGTTAGATTCACCGCAGAGGGTTCGGAGGACGCAGAGATTGGTCAGAACGAGCTAAGGAAAACTCTGCGCCCTCCGCGCTCTCTGTGATAATACGGAGGTCCAGCTATGCCGAAAACAGTGCTGCAAAGCTCCAGCGTGGCCACCCCCCGGGGGATTATGTCCCAAGGAATTTCGGCCCCGGCGGGCCGGATGGTCTTCGCCTCGGGGCAGGTAGCCCGCGACGTCGACGGGCAGCTGGTGGGCCTGGGAGACATTCGGGTCCAGACCAGGAAGACCCTGGAAAACCTGCGAGCGGTTCTGGCTGAGGGCGGGGCCACAATGGACGACGTGGTGAAGGTAACGGTGTTCGTGACCAACCTGTCAGAGCATTTCGCCGCCATTCACGAAATTAGGGGCGAGTTCTTCCAGCCGGCCTACCCTGCCAGCACACTGGTAGAGGTCAGCTCCTTAGTGGACCCGGAGATGCTGATCGAGATCGAGGCAATAGCCGTCGTCGGGTAGAAAGCCCGCGCGTCCCGATTGAGTTCGTTGAATACCGAGAGCCGGAATACCGAGAACGGCTAGCCGCCGCCAACCTCGGCTACTCCGTCGGGCCAAGATCGGTTTCCCACGGTCTGTGAAAATTACCTTGCGGGCGGTCGCCGCTCATAAACAGCTTCTCTCGGCGGCGCCATTGCCCGCGCGGCGTCTCGTAGTAGACTCCGAAGGCGTTGCCGTCAGGGTCTCGCAGGGTAGATGCCCGGCGACAGCCCGTGGTCTGGCGCCCGGTTGATCTTGATCTCCTTTTCCTTCAGGTTATTGTACAAGTCGGCCAAGTCTTCCAGGCCGGCTATGGGCCGAGCCATGTGGTTCAGACCCACCTGCCCCGCCCGGGGGGCGGTCGGCGTTGTCGCCCACTTCCATCAGCGCAATCTCGCGGGAAACCTTGAGATTGACCGGCATGAGGGCGGGGCGTCCGGGTACCCAATCGTAGGCGCGGAGACCCAAGAAGCTTGTCCCCGACCCCGTCATTCCCGCGAAGCTTGTCCCCGACCCCGTCATTCCCGCGAAGCTTGTCCTCGACCCCGTCATTCCCACCCACCCGTCATTCCCGAGAAGCTTGTCCCCGACCCCGATCGGGGAGCGGGAATCCAGAAAAGTAGGCCGGCGGAGGACTCAGTTTTATGAGACAGACCCTGCCCGTGAACTTACAAGAATCCGGGCCAAGCTGAGAACACTGGCGTTCCGCCTTAACAAGTTCAGCGGGGAGATGCCGCCGGAGCAGTGCTTGCTGGCCTAACATAGCAGGTGGTTTAACCACTGAGGGCAGGTCACTCGCTCTCGCCGTTCATTTCGAGGATGTGGGCGTGGCGGGTGAACTAGTCAAGCAGCGCTCCGTTGAAGTGCTCTGAGCCAAACGCCCCGGTCGGCTCTGGTCCTGGGATAATGGCAGGAATCCCAGCTCGTCTATGATCAGCAGGTTGAGGCGGGACAGTCGCCTCCGGCCAAATCGGACAAGTTGGAATGCCTCGTTGTAGAATGCTGATGCGCGCCCCCATTTCCCACACCGAACACGGGGAGAGTCCCAATTTGTCCTTCACACACCGCGCCCTGATTGTGTTGGCCGCCCTCACTCTAGCTGCATTCATCTCTGTTGGGTGCGGAAGCGGGTCACCTCAACCCTCTCCGACACCCGCTGCCGCTCCGACCACAATCGTTGCAATCTCTACCCCCGAGCCGGACGTGACGCCGGAGCCTGCCGCCACGGTAGCTCCGCAACCCACCGTTACGCCAGCGCCTACGCCAACCATTCCACCGACTCTCACTCCGGAACCATCACCCACAGTTTCGCCCACGCCTGCTGCCAGTCCAACTCCAGCCTCTACGCCAGAGCCAACTCCGGCGCCGACACCAGAGGCTACGCCTGAGCCAGGACTCACCCCGCCGATCGCTGGAGAGCGTCCTCACAGCTACACCCATCATGGGATCACAGTCGAGGACCCCTGGCACTGGCTGGAGGACGAGGCCTACCCGACGGTAGACGACGAGGATGTGCTGTCTTATTTGGTAGCGTAAAATGACTATTTCGATGCCAGCATGGCGCCCTACCAGGGCCTGATCGACACCATCTTCGAGGAGATAGAGGGCCGTCAGCCGGGGGAACTGACCAGTCTGCCCCAGCGGCGGGGGGACTGGTACTACCAGTCGCGTTACAGCGAGGGAAGCCAGTACCGCGCGTGGCTGCGCTGGCCCGCATCCGATCCCGATGCCCGGGAGGGTCCCACCGAGAACGTCCAGGTGTTCCTGGACGAGCCAATGCTGGCAGCGGATCTGGAATACTTCCGCCTCGGTTCCCAGTCGGTGAGCAACGACGGTTCCCTGGTAGCCTACAGCACCGACACCAACGGTGCGGAAAAGTACACCATGGTGGTCAAGGACCTGGAGACCGGGGAGTTGCTTGAGGACGAGATCACGGAAATGCGCGGAAGCGCAGGCTGGTCCTCCGACGACTCTTCCTTCTACTACACCTTTTTGGACGAAACCGGGCACCCGTATCAGGTGAGGCGGCACATCGCGGGTGGCCCGGTAGAGGACGACACGGTGGTTTACGAGGAGACCGACCCAGGATTCTTCGTCTGGGTAACAGGCGCCACCTCCGATGAATACGTCATCATCGGAGCGGGCGACCATGTTACCTCCGAGTATCGGCTGATCGCCGCGGACGACCCGGCAGCTGAACCGGTCCTGGTGGCTCCCCGGAGGCAAGGGCACGATTACTCGGTGGACCACCAGGGCGACCGCTTCGTGATCATGACCAACGACAACCACCAGAACTTCCGCATGGCAACTGCGCCCGAGGACGACCCGACCGAGGCAGCCTGGGAAACCCTCTTGCAGGGTTCAGAGTCGCTGTACATCCTGCACTTCCACGTGACGCAGGATTACGTTGCTGTGGAGGAACGGATCGACGGCCTGGACCAGGTGCGCATCATCGACCGTGCGGGTGAATCGACCCACGTGGAATTTCCAGAGAAAGCCTACACCGCCTACATCCAGTTTGATCCCGAGTTCGACGACAACACCCTTCGCGTGGCCTATACGTCCATGACCACGCCGTGGACGGACTACGACTATCACATCGACGCGGGAGAACTGGAAGAACGGGAGGTACAGGAAATCCCCAGCGGATACAACGCCTCTGAGTTCGTGACCCATAGGGAACTCGCCCCGGCCAGGGATGGAGTGCAGGTGCCGGTCTCCATCGTCCGTCACAAGGACACCCCCGTGGACGGTTCGGCGCCACTGTATATCTATGCCTACGGCGCCTACGGAAACGCCGTTTCCCCGTACTTCTCTTCCGCCCGGCTGTCCCTGCTGGACCGGGGGTTCATCTTCGCTATCGCCCATGTCCGGGGCGGCGACGACCTCGGGTTCCACTGGTACGAGGCCGGCAAGCTGTTCGAGAGAACCAACACCTTCAACGACTTCGTAGATGTGGCCCGCCACCTGGTAGGCGAGGGGTACGGAACGGAGGGACGAATTGCCATTTCCGGGGCCAGCGCGGGCGGCACCCTCATGGGGGCAGTGGTGAACCAGGCCCCGGAGCTCTGGGGCGCGATGGTCACCCAGGTCCCCTTCGTGGATGTGCTAAACACCATGCTCAATGCCGACCTGCCCCTGACCCCGCCGGAATGGCCGGAGTGGGGCAACCCCATCGAGGACAAGGACGCCTTCGAATATATTCGTTCCTACTCGCCCTATGACCAACTCATGCCGGGAGAGTACCCGGCGATAATGGTTACGGCGGGACTGAACGACCCGCGGGTGACGTATTGGGAACCAGCCAAGTACGTGGCCAAGCTCCGGGCTATCAAGACAGACGACGATCTGGCGCTGCTGAAGACCGACATGGGCTCCGGGCACGGCGGCAGGTCGGGAAGGACTGCCCGTTGGTACGAGATCGCCGAGGAATATGCCTTTATGCTAACCAGCCTGGGACTGACAAAGTAGCCGTTCATCGACACAGACTTGTTTCCAGCGGGCTCTGGAACGCTTCCCGGAAACTTCCCCAGCAAAAATGCCAGTCTTGTGGGATGATCCAAGCTGAAAAGCGCGGAGGATCGTCCCATGAAAAGTTACCGGTGCCCCCGGAGCAGGTGGTCTTCGGCCCGCGGCGAGCGGATGAGGGCACACCGGTTTCGGAGGTCTGCCGCAAGACGGGCCTCAGCGAGCAGACTTTCTGCCAACCGGCTGCCGTAAGCCCCGTCTACCCAGATCACCTCCAACCGGGGAAACCGGTTCAGCAGCTTGGTCAAGACCTGCTTCGCGCCATCCCCATCCTGGAAGTCGGCGGCATGCACTATAGAACGTCAGCCATCATCCACTCCGCCACTCGAGCATGCGCCTTACACCTTCAGGACAGGGTGGCTAACCCCGCCCATTCTGAGACAGGCTCAGTACGGTACACCTAGGCCCACTTTTTCCGGCCATAGTTGCCGGTAGGCAGTACACGCAATTGGCGCAGGACTGTTCGGCTTTGCTGGATGCAGTGGTTTTGATTGTCAACAGAAAAGTCCGGATCACTCCTTGCACTCTCGTTACGCCTGAATGACTAACCTCGGCAGATCGTCCCACGCAACGACCTTAGCCATGAAGCTCTCCAAACCGCGTGGATTGAAGGCACTTTCGCGTCAGGGCTATACCGCCCTCCAGCGCGCCATAATCTGTATTCACAACCTGTTTCAATCCGTGCCACAGCGGATGAGCCTCACTTGTTGAGGGGAAGGCGACAAGTCACGGTGGCACCCCCGTTCAAGGCCGCCACTTGCTATCGCAACCGTATCCCCGTGGGCCTCGACTATATCCCGGGTGATGGCCAATCCCAGACCTGTGCCGCCTGTCCAGTGAAGGCGGGACTGTTGAATGCGGTAGAAGCTCTCGAAAACGTGAGGAAGGGCTTAGCTGTCGACCTGCGATTGAGACGAAGGGCGTTGCCTCCAAGACTGAAGTAGTTTGCCTAAATCTTCCCTTGTAAATGATTGAAAACAGAGATACTCCTAGCTTAAGCTAGGACAATATCGATTCGAGGTAGTCTCATGCCTACAATTTTCACTATTGGTCACTCGAATCAACCAGCCGATGGATTTCTTGCCCTGTTAAGGGACCACAGTATCGAATGCGTTGTTGACGTGCGATCAAAGCCTTATTCCCGCTTCCGCCACTTCAACCGCGAATCCCTACGTAGGCGCCTCAACAATCAAGGGTTGGATTATTTGTACTTGGGTAGCGAATTGGGAGGACACCCTGAGGGAGACGATTTCTATGAATCCCATCGTGTAGCGTATGAGCGAATAGCCGCGTTGCCAGAATTCCGCCGTGGGATCAAGCAAGTCATCGACGAGAGTGAGCAGCGCCGAATCGCCCTTATGTGCACCGAGGAAGACCCAGCAAAATGCCATCGCCACCCGCTTCTGGCGCGGACGCTATTAGAGCGTGGGGTCACCGTGCTCCACCTGAGACGTGACGGCTCCATACAAGATGCTACAACAATGATTGACCCCACAAGCCCTCAGCTACCACTTTTCGAACCACCAGGAGAAGACCTCACATGGCGCTCTCCCAAAATCATTCGGCGGTCAGGCCCTACCTGAAGTCGAGTATGAACGTGGCTACGTGCACGAGATCAGCTATACTGTTCGGCCATTCGGATGCCGACGGTCACCTGGCGGCTGAGCAAACTCGGTATCATCTAATGCAAAAGAAAATATGTGTAACGACTATTGTGTCTAATAAGACCAATAGCTACAGATTCTGGGGAAGATTGGCTGATTTCGATTTAACGAATCACGAACTAGTGGTGTTCGTGGACATCGCATTCAGCTTCCGAGACCCCGAAGATTCTTTGGCGCGGCTCTTGACCGTCTCAGACAGACTACCCCACAAGCAGTTTATCGTGATCGATCATCATCCCCTGCCTGCCCCGCGAGATCCCAGAGGTAACGTTCTCCTACTCGAAGTGCCCGACCCTTTCGAATGCTGCCTCGGCATACCGGACCCAGACATTATGCAAGTAGCTGCGTTATGCGACGGAGCACCGACGAACGTCATCCCAACGCCGTTGTTGCAAAGACGCGCCCTAGGAGTAAAGCGCGCGGCCGCGGACGTTGGTGGTATCGCCGGTGACAAGCTGCTGGAGCTAATTAGGGAGCGTCGATGGGACTTCATTGAAGCACTTGCAGGTGAGGACCGGGAAATGCACCAGTCAGCCCGAGGTCTTCGCCGTCAGTCCAGCCAGACCAGCCCTCTACTTGACTATGCTAGGCTCAATTCACCTTTACCGAGGACCATATAGCCGCTGGGATCGAATACGTTACACCGGCTTTCGCCCGGAGGTCGCCGCGTTTGCCCAAAATTCGCCTTTTGAGCCACGGAGTAAACGTCTTGAACATTGCCCCATGCTGCGTGGGTGTCAGCACGTGGTCCACCGGGATGTCAGCGAGATGGGCAGCGAGGTGTGTTTTCGATAGGTGACTTCTCTTGGCTCGCTTGGTTTTGGTCCTGATCTCCAATGTGGTAACGGGACATTGACGGGTCGTTGGAAAAACCTCGAATGGTCCCATACCAAGAGTTTCAGCAACCACGTTGGTGTCAATCTCAACTCTGATCCCAACAAGTACCAAAGTCTTACGCCATGGGCGTTCCTGCTCAATGGCCCATTTTGGTTGGTTGTTCAGTTCCCAAACAAAGTGGGCCAAGGCCTCAGTGTCGAGGACCTGAGGTAGCAACACGCTCAGGGCTTCGATGGAGTCATCGGCCACAGACTCATCCACAAGGCCAGCAACCTGGCTGGCGAGCTCAGCGGGAACGCCGAAGCCAGAACGTCCGCGTGCTACAACGGTTCTGACTCCAGTGCGATGAGCAGGCCGGGCCAGTAACTGAGCGAAGACACATCCGACCTGTGGGCGGAAGAGCCAATCCAGATAGACCGCTTCGGTCAAGCGGTCGTCCGCGACAAATTCACTTTCACTCTTGACTAAGCCATGTTCTTTAAGTTGCTGCACGTAGTCTTGGCGCATGGGAAATTCCATTGCCCGGCCACGCTCATCCGTTAACTTTAGTCCCCTCCGAGTAGTCTTGACCGACATTCCCCAGATCGAACCACCTTTCCTGGATATAGCTCCCGCAGGGATGCTGCCAACTATAATCTCGCATTCCAAGGGCGTCAAATGCGTCCTGATTCGCTCAAATTCCTCCTTTCATGGACCAACCACCGTCCTGCCAAGCGTAAAATCTCCAAACCGCTTGTCTACGACCAAGTCTCTTCCTTGGGAAGCCCTTTTGCCCTGTACGACCCGGTAACCGTAATCAATCCCGACGCTCCTAAAGTGGACTAGCCAGGAGCCAGCCTAAGCCGGCCAATCCGTTCCAGTATCCCGCCTAGCATTTCCCGGTTCACGAGCACCTCAGCAAGCTGAAACACCAGCCTTCTGGCATGGCGCACCAACCGCCCTCCAGTCTTGATCATCCTGGTTTGAAGGCTAGTCAGCGACCACTGTTTCATCTCCTCCGGCACGGCCAGCCTTCTCAAGAAGTTGCCCAGGTTGTAAGCCATTACGAACAGTCCCAGCCTCACCTGGTTGGCCACGAACTTGTGGCAGGACAACCTGGTCCAGTTCAGGGCGTACTTGCCTTCTTTGATCCATTGCTCCGCCGTGCCCCGGCCATTGTAAAAGCGGACTATCCCTATAGTTGGATAGGTCAGATTGGTGACTATGAAGCCCACTCTGGGAAACAGTTCTCCCTGGTGCCACTCCACCTTGGCCACCATTCTTCGGGATACATTCCAACTCTGGGCCTGGTAGACGAAGTCATGATAGGAGACGATGGGCTTCGGGGAAGGCCACTCCGTAGGCCGTACCAGCAAGTGCGCTATCTCCCGCTGCAACACCTGATTGGACCGCAGCCTGATGGCATAGCGGATGCTTCTCGCTTCCAGGTATTCGTATATCTCCGGCTTGGCAAAGGCGGCGTCAGCACGAAACAGCAGCCTGACTGCTGCTATCAAGTAACGCTCCACCACCGGATCGAGGACTTCTTGCCAATCATCGGCACTGTGGACGTTGCCTGACCGTAGCTTCGCTGCTTCACAATCCCCGAACTGGTTGAACAGAAAGAGAGGGTGATAACAGACACACTCGAAGTGGCCGTTGTAGGCTGCTCCCTCCTGCTGGCCGTGCACTGGACTCTCGGAACTGTCCATATCCAGGATCACTCGCCGGTGTGGAGTATGAACCATGGCACCCTCCACCCATTGGGAATTCATCCGGGCCAGCCCCTTCAGGTTCTTCTCCTCGGTCAAGGTCTCCGTCTCAAACCGCCCCATCTCGCTGGTGCTGGCAGCCTTGCGTTCCGAGCCCTGCCATCCCACGACTACTCGCATGGCGGGGTCGTAGGCTAAACGGTCGGCATCGTTGGTGTCGTCGTAGCCAGCCAGGCGACTGAAGATAGACTGGCGCAGCAGAGGAACCAGGTGGTGGAGGATATTGCGACCAGTGCGGCGGTCCTGGAGGTAGTCCTCAGCGATTTCGGTAAGGCCCAAGGCATCATCAAACTCTCGAAAAGCAAGAAGACCAGCGTCTGAGGTGATGGTTGAGCCGTGGAATTCCAGGCGGATTTTGGGGTTGAATTGGAGCCGGAGAGGGGCCTTTTCGCCGTCACCCATGGGGTGCCTCCAGGATGCTTACGCTACCTATATAAAACTCGCCAGGCTATGGGGTAATTATAGCCATACCGACGGCCAACGTCTCACAAATGGACAATGGTTTAAAGAATGCCGACGATTTACTCAGA
Source organism: Dehalococcoidia bacterium (assembly GCA_965224325.1). Taxonomy (GTDB): domain Bacteria; phylum Chloroflexota; class Dehalococcoidia; order Lucifugimonadales; family UBA3495; genus CBDCMJ01. Next base: position 198,626 of record CBDCYT010000007.1, on the reverse strand, counting down.
GGGATATTCAGCCATATGGGAAATGTGGGCTTGAGTAAGCGGTGCATGCGCGTGAACCTCACTAAGGTTGCATCAAATTGAGTATACAGGCCTCCGAGGCAGCACCACAATCTCGCGCTGTCACAGCGTTTTGGGTAGTCTACCGTAGATTCGCTCCTCCACTGGCAGATCATGGGTCAAACCTAACGTGCTCCAAAATAGGGCTCATGTGAAAGTGTCCTTAGCACGGTTACGGACCGAAACATGCGGGCCATCCAGTCTAACGCTCCTTTGGCCGTCACCTCCGCTCCATGCTCCTACCGCAGCTTGAAGTCCGGGATGGTCTGCGTCAAGCTGGGGGACGAGAGCACCAGTCCGAAGCACATCTTCACCGAGATGGGTGTCGACTACCGCATGGGGAAGGGTGAGGGACGGGGAGAGGCGACGCCATGACCATCAAGAACCTTCCCCGTCACCCTCCTGCCCGTGCGGCTCCCCGTACTGAGGAAGCACCTATCACACCGCTGTGGCCCGCCTTGTCTCCACAGGGGCGCAGCGGCGATAATGAGAGCCAGGCTCTCCTCTCGTCAGCCGCTGAGAGGCTGCGTGGCGGCTCCGATGAAATGGAGGAGCCGCCAACCCGACGGGCCGGAGGCTTTGTGAGGGCATTGACCCGTGTCTTCTGAGTCAGCTCTCGACTCCTTTATATAAGAACCTCCCACTATATAAGGACCTCTCACCGAAGAGTTCGCAATTTAGTCCCATTAGGCCCACCTAGGTGGGTTCGAACCGACCATTAGGCAACCCTGTTTTTCTATGCGGTCCACCTGTTTAGACGATGGGGGTTATGGAGCCCTCAGAGTTGGTAAATTCTATGGAACCTAGGTTCCATCCAAATCCACCGCCCAAGAGTACCGCAGAGTTTCGTCGCTATTGCCCAACCGACAAGAACATCGCGGTAACAGCAATTACAATATCCATGTCAGTCTCTAAGCCCACGCTTCGGACTGTGGTCGCCGCTGGTCCGCGAGCGCGGAGTCCCGCTTCTGGAGCGAGCGGTCGCCTTATTCGGATGGCGCGGATGGGTATCGCCCAAACCGGCACGGTTCGGCGAGGGGATGTTGCTTGGAGTATCGGGCCTGCCGCGGTATAGTCGCCTGTTTAGGAGCAGGCGCTCCGTAGGCGAAGGCGGAGCGGCGCAAAGGCTTCATGGCGGTGTCCACCGCCGAAATGTCCGTTGACGCTATCCTATCGGAAGGCAGGGTAATCTCCCTCCATATACGGGGGGGAGCACGAAAGATATAAAAATCCAATCTGACAATGGCCGGCAAACCGGCATTTGTCAACGTGAGTGTCTGTCGCGTTATTCCCTGAGAGGATGGCACAGAGGGTCGGCGGATACCAGGGCTGGCGGAGGCCGGACCGAGAGCGACATGGCCCCCGCCGGAATGCTTGATTACACCACCAATCGGCACTGGAACACGAAGGTTCTCGATTTTGTCCAGTTTGGTGGGGAAGGGGAGACTCGAACTCCCACGCCTTTCAGCACATGATCCTAAATCATGCTCGTCTACCAGTTCCGACACTTCCCCCTTAACCCAAAAACAAGCCTACAACGCTTGCGCTGACCTGCCAAAAAGAGGCTAACCGAACTGCTTGCTTGAAGAAGTTGGTGACCCGCCTCGGGGTCGAACCGAGAACCTACTGATTAAGAGTCAGTTGCTCTGCCAATTGAGCTAGCGGGCCGAGTCCTATTGATCCAGCTTAAGAGTTTATCAGGAATCTTGTTGCATTCAAAGAATATCCGTGGCTTCGTAGCTATCCAGGCTTGGGGTGGTCTATGGGCTCTCCGATCTGCCTAAGCCGGCGCGTCGGATATGGAGCAACCGCCGCGGACCAAGTTCTTCTCCTTCAGTCTGACAACTACATAGGCTTCAACCAAGGCAATCGCACTTTACTCCGGTGCGTAGTTGGGATCAGATAAACGGACAACTCTTTCATATGACCAGCATTTTTGGTGACCAGCATTTTTGGACACAACTTGCCTCCCTCTGAGTTTTCTTGTCTGTTGAGCCATCCCAATTTCCAGTGGTGGAGGGCGTTTTCGGGGTGTTGTTAATGAGAAGCAAGGCACGATAACACTGAGTGGTCGTGCAGTTGCGAATTAAAACGCGATTGCCCTGTAAGATGGGTAGATATGGGGGACTCTCGCGCAATATTCTATAATCATCAAAGATGTTTGGTTGAGTTACCCTTAGTGAGAGCACCCTTGGTGAAATTGATTTATCGGCACGGAGAGTAAACTCGATGTTAGAACTGAGAACCGTGACCGCTGACGAGTTTGTTCAGTGGCTCCGGGCGGAGTCGCGGGCCCATGGCAACCGGTTGGCCCATGACCCAGAGGAATTGCGGCCGCATTTCGACCTGGACCGTACCATCGCGATATTTGACCAAGATAACATCGTTGGCGGCGCTCACTCTCACCGGCTTGAGATGTCCATTCCCGGGGCTTCGGCGGTCATAGCAGGTGTGTCCAACGTTGCCGTACAGCCCACGCATAGGCGTCAGGGCGTGATGACCAGGATGATGCTCCATCAGCTCAACGACGTCCACGAGCGTGGCGAGCCTTTAGCGGCGCTGTTCGCCTCCGAAAGCGTAATCTACGGTAGGTTCGGATATGGTGTTGCGTCATTGCACGAGCGATGGACCATCGAGCGTGAACACACCGCATACGCCCGGCAACACGAGAGTCCCGGCCGGATCGCCTTTGTCGATCCGGAGGATATTACCAAAGAGCTACCGGAGGTCTTCCGGCGGAGCACTATGGACCGTCCAGGCGTGTTCCAGAGAGCGCCTCACCAATGGGAGCAGGATTCCCGAGCGCCGGAGCATACAGAAGGCGGCCGAGGGGGCCTGTTTTATGCTGCCTATGAGGACGCTGGGAGAGTGGACGGTTATGTAACCTACCGTACTACCGGAACCACCCTGATCGTGAACGAGTTAATGGCAACGACCAAGGAGGCGAACGCCGCGTTGTGGCGATTTTGCTTTGATACCGATCTCATTAGCGGCACGGAGGCCGTCAAGCGTCCTGTTGACGACCCTCTGCCTTGGATGTTATCAGACCCCCGGCGGCTACAGCGGTCGACTCGGGATGCACTGTGGCTGCGTCTGATAGACGTAGGGGCCGCCCTAAAGCTGCGGCGTTATACGCAAAGCGATCGCCTGGTGTTGGAGGTGCGAGACGAGCAATGTCCCTGGAACGAGGGACGGTTCGAGCTCGAAGGGTCTGCTGAGGGGGCTTCATGCCGGGCCTCGAGTTCATCTCCGGATTTGACGCTGGCTGTTTCCGGCTTGGCGTCGGCGTACTTGGGGGCGGCAAGTTTCAGCACACTTGCCCAAGCGGGCTTGGCAGAGGAGCGCACCCCAGGGGCATTATTCCGCGCTGACCGCATGTTCGCGAGCCGGCGCCGGCCCTGGACACCACACAATTTTTAGAGGGCGCAACAGGAAGACGAGGGGGCACGCCCTAAGAGACGGCACAGCGCCTCACCAGCTACCTTAAAGGACTCGATGGGAGCTAAGCGGCCGCCCCATTTGTGGCCAGTATGTGGTCTCTAAGGACTCGATTGGGGCTAAGTAGCCGCCCCATTCGTGACCAGTATCTGGTCTCTGATATATATCTTCAGCGAGTCCACGTCGGTATAGAATTGGCCTCAAGCTCCCCTCGCTTGCCTCATCGTGCTCAAATAATTCTATCCTCGAATACGCACGAAGAAACATCAGGCTCCCATCTAAATCAGACTGGCGACTCAACTCAGCTGGCACTCGTCTCTCCCAACTTCCGCATCCTCCACCATCGTGGTGGCTCCAATGGTTTAGGAAACCTCCGGATGAGAGCTTGTCTCATAAAGCTGAGTCCTCCAACATCCTACCTTTCTGGATTCCGGCCTGCGCCGGAATGACGGTTCTTCAGACGTTTCTTAGCACCCAGGAGACTCGTCTCACCGCTGCCGTGCGGTCCAAAGGTAAAGCCCCTCGACACAAGCAAGGGCATTGGTGCCGAACGCAGGCCGTTTCCCGGACCCCCGCTAATTAGAGAAGTTTTCGACCCTCGACCCTCTGATGATCGGCAGTTAATGGTCCTTCAGCCCCGGCCGAACCAGTCGGGATGGACGGCTTGCAGGCCCAATTGCGGCCAGGCGGCAGGAGCGCTGCAACGCTCCAGACGTTCTTCCAAGGGCAGCGCGTCATCCCAGTGGTAGGCGATGATACGCCGGCCGTTCCAGTGGCCGGCGGCGTCGGACGCAATCCAGACTACAGGGGCTTGCATCACCTCCGGTTGGATGAGGGCGTCGGCAGTGGCCCCTTCCGGCGGCAACACCATGTTGGTGGCGGTCGCTCCACCGGGGGTAAGCACGTTGGCGGTGACCCCTGTGTCCTCCAGGTCTTGGGCCATGATCGCGACCAAGGCCTCATGCCCGGCCTTGGAAGGACCGTAGGGGGCGCTCCCCTTACGCCACATGGTGTCCATGCTTGTAGTGATACCGATGATGCGCCCAAAGCCTTGCTGGACCATGTGGCCGGCAACAGCATGGGACATCAGGAACGGCCCGCTCAAGTTCACGTCGATCACCCGAAGCCAAGCTGCAGGGTCGATGGCCCAAAAGCCGGTGTTGCTGCCCGAGGCCCCGCTGGAGGTAAATCCGCCGGTGCGCGGATTGATGCCGGCGTTATTGACCAGGATATGAAGGCCGCCCATCTCGCTGATGGTGCGGTCGACGGCCTGGGCCGCCGATTCCGGGCTAGTGACATCGGCGATTATGGGCAGCACCGCGTTGTCGCCGCCCATTTCTCGCATGTCGTTGGCCGTTTGTTCCAGCCAATCTTGGTTAATGTCCAGCATGGCGACGCGGGCTCCGGCCCGCACTAGGCCGGCGGTGATGGACCGCCCCATGCCAATGGGACTTGCCGCTCCGGTCACGATGGCGACTTTGCCTTGTAAAGTGTCAGATGGCGTTGTCATTGATCTATCCTCTCTGCACTCCCGGTGCAAATTTGTTGGCGTGCCACTGCTGTACCGGCGAAGACGGCGGGGATGCCTACGGCTCTGAGATGAGACTCTTCATGGGCTCGCGACATCCAGAGCTCCAATAGGCCAGGCGCAGCGGCCTCGCGCCCCAATTATACGTTTCCCTCCCGGGGCCAACAACGCTTCCTCCCGCTTCAACCCCCTGGGGCTGCGAGTAAAGCCAACGTCGTTATCTTCCTCCGTGAGCATACTTCAGTTGGGACCGCGGGTCGCGTTGGCCTTTCGTTCCCGCAGGCCGATAGTGCTATTGCCAGACTGCTTACCGCTGCTAGCGTCAGGCCTATCCTGAGCATGGTTTGATTTGATACCTTCCCTAATACTACAGCAGCACATAATTCCCAGCAGGTTCAGACAGCCTTGAGCATATTGACTTTCAGCTATCGCCCGACGGCTTGGCAACAAACGTGACAAAGCTAAATCCGACCCAATCGAGCGGTTGAAAATTCAACCTTAGTGGATGTCTGCTGTAGAATTGGGACAGACGGAACGGGATCAATCGGGGGAAACGACAGTGGGAAGGTTCAACTGGGGTGTCGAGGGACCGCCCGACGATGCTTATTCGCGCGTGACAGAGCCGGAACGATTCGGGCCGTTGCACGACTGGGCACTGGAGGCGCTGGCGCGACTGCAAACGGATTATGAAGTCACCAGGGATGAAGGCGAGGGCATGGATACCGAGTTGGAACGCGCGCCGCATTCCAGACCAACCTTAAAGTTGACACCGCTCCAGGATTCTTGTGCGCCGATCACCGTTGTTTTCACCGACTTCCCTGGTCTTGGGATCCGGTTCGGCCGTTGGGCCACCGATATTTTCCCATCCTGCGGCTGCGATGCGTGCCATGAAATGCCGGACGAAGAATTCGAGAGGTTTACGCAGCTATTGAGCGATGTCGTGGCCGGGCGGTTTCGAGAATCCCTGTACCTGGAACGCGGAGTCGACGGATGGCGCACTTCGGAATTCACGTCCGATGATCACCGCTCAGCCCGGAAGACGCGGGTACCACGGGACGAAGTGTCTCAAATCTTGAACGGCGAGGCGGAAGTCGTTCTGGAGTGGATGCCGTGGCAGCCAAAACCGGGGATGCGGCAACCCGTTAGCTAGTACTAAAAATCCGTCCAAAGCCTTGGAAAACGGTTTGGCAACGGAGTACCTCGGCCCGGCTGTTGACCTGCCAGCCCGGAAATGCGGCTTGGCCTGGTCCCAGCAGGGGTATATGGCGCCAGAATCGTACTGTTCTGGCCGGAGAGATGCCGGCCTTCACGGCAGGCGAGTCGTCCCGGATAGCAGAGCCGTGTTGGTCGCGCCGGCTTCGCTGCGGGTGCGCAGTTTTTACCCGGACTTGTGACAGTCGCTGACTTTAGCTAGTCAGCCGCCGGCGCCGCCAGCAGCAACTCAGTCCTTGCTTTAATCTGCTCGTCCCATCCCCTGACCCTCATATCTATCATGAGTCCATCGGGGCCTTTATATTTGCGGTTGACCAGACTGCTCCCCGGGCACTCCGTACCGTCGGCTTGCTCGAACTTGGCGACTGACTCATCAAGATCGTCCACGTAAAACCCTATGTGGTGCACGCCCGTCACCGTGGATGGGCCGTCGCCAAGGTTGGGGGCTTCCTCGCTGCCGAACTTGAGCACGGCGAAGTAAATGTATCCGTCGCTCAACCAGACGCCGTCCTCTCCGGTGTCCCGGGGTTTGCGGTGTAACTCCGCCAAACCGAAAACCTGCTTGTAAAATTCTGCAGTCTTCACTGGGTCCTCAGTATGCAGGGCAATGTGCTTGATCCGTGCCATAGCCTCACCTCCTAGATGAAGAAACGCTCAGTATCGTAGTTCCTCGGGGTCACTGGCCGTGTTAGCGACGATTTTCCAAACTTGGCCGCGGCGCTCTTGCAGGCGCTTCGTGGATTGTAGGAATACCTCCCTTGGGTGTCAATGGAGTGGGGCAAGAAGCCGCAGGGCTCTTTGGTGTCCGCTACAACGCAGACGTGCCCGTGCATAGTTCGATAAGCTCGCCATGGGCGCCGGGATTGCCCCGGACAACCGAAAGGCGTCACAGCTTACCCGCACAACTTGCTTATGCTGATACCGGAGAATACACTCCAATGCTATAAAAGCCATCTAGGCCCAAGGCTCGGAGCATTGCGTATCAAATGTTTGGCCCCGGCCCAACATTGGAGAAAGGCCGCTGGCGATTGGGCAACCGCCCGGAAGTCACTCCAGCTGCTTGGCCGGACGCCCGTTCACATATCCAATCCATTGAGTCCACCCCGTAGAACGTTCAACCGGTCATTCGAAAGGAGCAAAAGCATGGACCTGAACCTAACCGGAAAGACGGCTATTGTCACCGGGGGGAGCCGAGGCATCGGCAAAGCGATTGCCCGGGAACTGGCCAGAGAGGGGGTCGACGTAGTGGTAGCGGCGCGAGGCCGGGAAGCGTTGCAGGTCACGGCCAAGGAGTTGGCCGAGGAGACGGGCAGGCGCTTCATCCCCGTTACCGTTGACACTGGCGACGAAGAGTCCGTGCAGTCCATGGTCCATCAAGCGGCCACGGCGTTTGGACACTTGGACATATTGGTGAACTGTGCAGCGCGAGTGGGCGGGGGTCCGGCCCCAGGACTGGCCGATATCACCGAGGAGTATTTCTGGGAAGACATGAACGTAAAGGTGATGGGCTATCTCAGGTGCGCCAGGGAGGTGGCCCCCTACATGAGCAGCCAAGGCTGGGGGCGCATTATCAACATTAGCGGCATGGCGGCGAGGCAGTCCGGGTCAGCCGTGGGCAGCATGCGCAACGTGGCCGTTGCGGCGATGACCAAGAATTTGGCAGATGAGCTCGGGCCCCTGGGAATAAACGTCACGGTGGTCCACCCCGGGCTGACCTGGACTGAGCGAATCCCCGGCATGGTGGCGGACCAAGCTGACGCCCAGGGCCTGTCCACCCATGAAGTGGAGCAGCGGATGGCGGAGGGCAATTCGGTACGCCGCATGATCGACGCCCGGGAAATTGCCTATCTGGTGGCCTTTCTAGCATCGCCCAAATCCGTCGCGATCAACGGTGACGCCATCGCCGCGGGAGGCGGTGTGGGCCGCGGGATTCATTACTAGCTGACTTGAGCGCGGGGCTTCGCGCTTAAGTCCGGAACCGGTCAGCGTCTTCCGAAAGGACCTCTAACCACTCCAAGCGGGCGTAAACCGTATGGAGTTCCGGCTATGACGACCACCTCAACAGGTCAATACACCTACCGCCGCCCCCCATACCAGCAGTTGATAAGCCAGGTCCGCCCTGCCGTTTGTTGACCAGCCACTCCGGCGAGCGGCCCTCTGCCATTAGTTAGGAGTTTCCCGCGGCCACGCACAGGCTTGGATATGGTGAATATTGAGAGGAGTCACGCCCCGAGGCGCGACGATGGCCAGCGTCCAGCCGCATGAGGACGGCGCACTGTCTTGGGCTTCATCCAAACACGCTTGAACAAACATGCTTGAAGTGGCGGAACTTTTCTTGGATTGGGCCGCGGGTTGGGCCCGGAGAGCTTACAAAACGTAGAAAGTTTCGACGAACCGGCGACCCGGTTGTCAGGGCGGTGTTGGACCGCAGGCTGGGCCGCAGCCCCGGCTTGGGCTCCATCTAGGCCGGCGCACCGTCTATCTTTGCAGGACTTGGACGCTGTCTGCCGGTATCTTGAGGATGCGGTCCACGTAAACCCCCGGAGTGTGAATCTGGTCAGGGTCCAGAGCCCCCGGGGGCACTATCTCGCTCTCCACTTCTACGATGGTGACCCTGGCCGCCATGGCCATTATGGGGTTGAAATTGCGCTGCGCCAGGCGGAACTGGAGGTTGCCGAAGGTGTCGGCCCGCCAAGCCCTTATGAAAGCATAGTCCGCGGGCAGCGCGTATTCCAGCACGCAGTCTCTGCCGCCGATGTTCCGGTGTTCCTTGCCTTCCGCCAGCTCAGTGGCCACGCTTGCGGGGGTATAGAAGGCGGCGATACCGGCCCCGGCGGCGCGAATCCGCTCGGCCAGTGTGCCTTGGGGCACTAATTCCCCTTCGATCTCGCCGGCGTTATACATTCTAGCGAATGGAGTCATCCGAGATGGATGGTTTGGGGTCGTGAAGGCGCAGATCATTTTCTTGATTTGCCCGGCTTCCACCAGGGTGCCCACGTCGACCCGGCCATCAATCCCCCCGTGATTGTTGGAGATGCCTGTCAGGTAGCGGGCACCTTGCCTATTCAGGGCCGAAATTAGGTTTTGTGGGGAGCCGACTCCGCCGAACTCCGGGAACATAATGGTGGCCCCGTCCGGGACATCCGCCACCGCTGCGTGGAACGATTGGTATATCTTGTTTTTCAACGAGTGAGTTGCCTCGGGTCCGCCGGGGATATGCTGCCGCCTACCTCGTGCTCTTGACAGGAGATTCGCTGGCTGTCCTGGGGAGCTGAAACCACCGCCTTTCTTATGAGACGATTACGCTGGGACCATGGGGCAAAGACAATGGCGGTTGTCCAAAGCCCACGCCGGGCTGTCTCTCATGGTAGTGCCGGATTCCCACCATCGGCGCTAGACGGCCTAACGCCCGGCCTTATTCCCCTCCGGCGCCCCACCGCCGCTTATCCCGGCGGGACTCCGCCTTAGGATAGGTAGCGCATTCCAGGGACCGTAAGAAACTCCATGCAGACCGGCGCGGTAACCAATGCGTCCAACAGCTCGGAGGCCTTGTCCAAAGCGCCGGTGTCGTCCTTGCCCCTGGTCTCCAGGAGTTGGGAGACCTCCTGGGCTCGAATCTCCAAGTACAAGTCCTCGCTGACCTTCTGGCCGTCGGAGAGCGTTACGCCGTGCTTGACCCACTGCCAAAGCTGGGTCCGGGATATTTCCGCTGTGGCCACATCCTCCATGAGTCCATTTATAGCCACCGCGCCATTGCCCTGGATCCAAGCGTCTATGTATTGCAGAGCGACGGAGATGTTGTTGCGGACCCCCGCCTCGGTGACCTCGCCCTCCGGGACTTGGAGCAAGTCCTCTACCGTGACGTTAACATCGGGAATCAGGGGGAGTTGGTTGTCTCCCTGGAAGGCGCTCTGGAAAATATCCAGCACCGGGCCGACCAATCCTGGATGGGCCACCCAAGCGCCGTCGAACCCCTGGGATGCTTCCCTATTCTTGTCCACCCTCACCTGGGCCAGTGCCCGTTCATTGGCTTCCGGGTCGTCCCTCCTGGGAATATAAGCGGACATTCCCCCCAACGCATGGGCGCCGCGCTTGTGGCAGGTGTTGACCAGCAACTCAGCCGCCGAGCGGAGGAAGTGGGTGGCCATGGTAACCTGCGCCCGGTCGGGGAAAAGCAAGTCCTGGCGTTGTGAAAAGGTTTTTATGTAGCTGAAAATGTAATCCCAGCGCCCCAAGTTAAGGCCGGTGGGGTGGTCCTTCAGCTCGTAGAGAATCTCCTCCATCTCAAATGCAGCCAAGATATGCTCTATCAACACCGTGGCGCAAATACTTCCCCTGGGGACCCCTAGCTTATCTTGAGCAAAGTTGAAAACACTGTTCCAGAGCCGGGCTTCGAGGTGGGACTGCATTTTAGGCAGGTAGTAGTAGGGCCCGGTGCCTCGATCCAGTTGGGCTTGGGCGTTGTGGAAAAAGGTCAGGCCAAAATCAAAAAAGCTGCCCGCCACCGGCTGGCCGTCAACGAGGACATGCCGTTCCATCAAATGTAGACCCCTCGGCCGAACGCAGAGGGTGGCGATCTCGTCACTCAGTTGGTAGTATCTGCCATCGGGTCCTTCATCGGTAATGGTCCCCGCGGCGGCGGCGCGCACGTTGGCTTGGCCCATGAGGGTTTGCCGCCAAGAGGGGCAATGGGCGTCTTCAAAATCGGTCATGTAAACTTGCGCGCCGGAGTTGAGGGCGTTGATCACCATTCTACGATTGGAAGAGGGGCCGGTCAGCTCCACCCGCCTATTGCTCAGGTCCTTCGGAGCGGGAGGTATGCTCCAGTCACCCTCGCGGACCTCGCGGGTCTCGGCCAAGAAACCCGGCAACTCGCCGGCGTCTATAGCTGCCTGGCGCTCAGACCGGTTTCTCATCAATGCTCTGCGCTCATGTTCGAAATTCCGGGCCAGATCGGCCACGAAAGACAGGGCCTCCTCACTCAAGATGTCTTCAAACTCCTGAGGAACGCTTCCTATTACTAACACACCCGGCGACATTTTGCCTTCTCCTTGACCCTAACGTCTTCCCGTTACGGAATCCAAATGGCTTACACCCTGTACCGCCGCCCCCGCCCGGGGCAATCGCAGCTTAATCGAATCGGCTTTGCGGGCGCCCCGTTCCCGCATTCTCTCCGCAGGAATGACGGGTGAGGGGGTCTCCAGACTTTAAGACCCGATTGCCCGGCGCCCCCGGCCCAAACTTTCCCATCAGGGCCTGTTGGTTTTCCATAGTACTTAGACGTTCCCCAGCGCACTGACCTGCGGACAGGGGCCGAAGCACCGCCACGGATAGTTCCACAATCTCACCAAGTGGGGACTCCACGAAATAGCCCGGACGATTAATCGGCTCCGAGTTTTCCCTAAGTCCTAGTTCCCTTCCTCCGCCTGGCGCAGGGCGTCCACGTCTATCCGGCTCTCCGGGAGTGTTTGGCCTTGTATGGCGGCTCTAACCCGCTCCGGGCTGAACGGTAATTCCTTGATCCGTACCCCCACGGCGTCGTAAATGGCGTTGCCGATAGCCGCCGGCGGGCCAAACCCCGGCGACTCAGCAACCGCGCGAGCGCCGAAAGGTCCGTCTTCGCTCGGGACTTCGACCAAGATGTTTTCGATGGGCGGCATGTCCACAGCCAATGGCATGAGGTACGTGGAAAGGGATGGGTTGCGCACCAAACCGGTTTCGGAATCAATCACCAGTTCCTCGCTGAGCGCCCGTCCAATGCCCTGCACGGCGCCCCCTTCCAATTGACCTTCCACACCCAGGGGATTGATCGGCATTCCCACGTCTTGTGCCTGGACGAACCGGGTCACTTTGACATGCCCGGTCTCTTTGTCAACATGCACCTCTGCCGCCTGGGTGTTATACACCGGAGCGTAAGGCATGCTGGATAGGGAGGCGGCCCCGGTGATAGGCCCCGCCGCCGACGTCAAACTCATCCTGGCCAACTGGCTGAGAGTAAGCCTCTGGGGAGGATTGTCTTGCACGTAAACGCAGCCGTCGGCGCAAGCCAGGGCGTCAGCCGGGACTCCAAGCCGCCCGGCGGCCAAGGCGTACAGTTTTTGCAGGGTGTCCGCCGCGGCCATTTCTACCGCTTTGCCCTGGCTGTAGATGATCCGGCTTCCGCCGGTTGGCTGCGTAAACGGAGTCGAATCGGTATCCCGCTTCGACACCACCACCTGGTCCAAGGTGACGCAGAGGGCTTCGGCGGCAATCTGGGCCAAAGACGTGTCGCTGCCGGAGATATCCACCGAACCGGTGAGCAGGCTGACTGTGCCGTCCTCGTTGACGCTGATAGAAGCGGTGGAAGGGCCGCTGCCGCTGCGCCACTCGCAGAGGGCTATGCCCACTCCTTGGCCTTCTTCCAGCTTTTTGGGGAGTCCCAGGCGCTCTTTAACCGCCAGCAGGGTTTCCATCAAGCCATTGCGAGGAATGACCGCCCCCGACACAGCGGTGTCGCCCTCTTTGACCACGTTCTTGATACGGAATTCCACTGGATCCATGCCCATTTGATGGGCGATGGAGTCCATGTGCGACTCAACGGCGAAGGTCACGTCCGCTACGCCGGAGGCGCGGTAAGACCCAACGTAAATCTTATTCGTATATATGCCATAGGAGCGAAGCTTGAAATTGGCAACGGCGTACGGTCCTACCGCGTGGCTTACGCCGGAGTTGGGGCCGGCCCCCACGTAGGCTCCCATATCGAAAATGCTGTATGCCTCTCTGGCCAGGATGCGGCCATCGGCGGCGACTCCGGTTTTGAGGTACATGGTAGTCGGCAGCCGGGGCCCATTGAGAGTGAAAACTTCCTCTCGAGTATTAATTAGCTTCACCGGGCGGCCAGTCTTCATGGCCAACACCGCCGGAAACGCCTCAAAGGCCAACCGGAGCTTGGCGCCGAACCCTCCGCCCAACTCCATAGCGATCACCTTGATCCGCGACATGGGTACTTGCAGCACGTCGGCTAGCTGTGCCCTAATCTGGTAGGGGCCTTGAGTGGAGGCATATACCGTCAAGCGACCGTTGGGTTCCGAGTCCACCACGCAGGCCATGGGCTCCAAGAACCCTTGGTTTATGCTCTGAGAGTGGTAAGTCTCTTCGAAAACGTGATCAGCTTCCGCGAACGCCTGGTCAACGTCACCGCGGTCCGCCTCGAGCAGAGTCCCGTGGTTACCTCCCATGGAGAACGATTGACCCTCGAATCCCCCCAGGTCGGGGTGCACAGAGGGAGACGATGGGGAGATGGCCTGCAGGGGGTCCACCACCGCGTCCAAGTCTTGATATTCCACTCGGATAAGCTCCAGCGCCTCCATAGCGGTCAATTCGTCGTCCGCGGCCACGGCAGCTACGGGTTCGCCGATGTAGAACACCTCGTCGCGGGCCATCACGCGGCGGTCACGCACCGCCCCCGAGCCGAACAATACGTCCGGGAAGTCCTTGCCGGTAACAACAGCCTGGACGCCGGGCAACTGCTCCGCCTCAGAGGTGTCGATGCTGACGATGCGGGCGTGACGCCGGTTGCTGGTCAGAATCTTGCACATGAGCATTCCGGGTAGGTAAAGGTCCGCCGCGTAGGTAGCGCGTCCGGTCACCTTTTCCACGGCGTCGAGCCTGGGATGACTCTCTTTAACGACGTTATAAGAGGCCATTAGATGTCTCCTCCTTGTTCAATGGTCCCGTACTCAGGCAACGGTCCCGTACTCAGGCGGGTTAAGACGCGTTACCCGGGCCGGGCCGCGGCCATGATGGCTTCCACGACTTTAGAATAGCCGGTGCAACGGCAGAGGTTGCCGCCGATGGCAATCTTCACCTCTTCCTCGGTGGGAGCGGGGTTTTCCTCTAGTAGAGCCGTAGCGGCCATAACCAAGCCCGGAGTGCAGAACCCGCATTGGAGGCCGCCATGGTCCACGAATGCTTGCTGCACCGGGTGCAGCTCGTTCCTGGACTCGAGGCCTTCGATAGTGGTCACCTCCGCGTCGTGAGCGCTGAGCGCCAGCACCATGCATGACGTGACCGGCTTGCCGTTGAGGATCACTGTGCAGGCGCCGCAATCTCCTTCGTCGCACCCCTTCTTGGCGCCGGTCATGTGGAGCCCGTCGCGCAACGCGTCTAGCAAGGAATAGAAAGGCTCAACGAAGACCTGCCGGAGTTGGCCGTTGACGGTTAGTTGCAGCTGCTTTTTCATGTACCCTTTCTCATCGGAAATAATGTGGGATTGCCCCGGCGCTAATACTCGGCTTCTACAGCCAAACGCCGTTGCAGTTGGAACGGGACCGGACCTGTTTGCGCCATGGAGATGGCCCGTTCCAGGGTCCTCGCCACCAGCACTCCTACAATGGCCCTCCGGTGGGCTGCTGTCCCGCGTATGTCGTCTATGGGCGTGGAGCAGCGTTGGGCTTCCTCGGCGGCCGCCCGCAGCAACTCGGGGCTAATGGTTTGGCCGCGAAGCAAATCTTCGGCGGAGTAGGCCCGGAGCGGGGTGGGGGCTACCGCTCCCATAGCTATTCGGGCGTCACGGCATACCAAGCCTCTATTCTCCAGGGACACTACCGACGCCACCCCGAGGGTGGCTATGTCCATGGCGCCCCTTGGGCTGTGCTTTATGTAAAGCGAGCCGGTCCCTCGCGCGGGAGGAGGCAACCTTAGCTCAGTTAAAATCTCACCTCTCTCAAGTACCGTGGCTCCGGGCCCGGTGAAAAATTGGTCTAGGGGGATCGACCGTTCTCCTTCCGGTCCTACTATTTGGCATTGGGTCTCAAACGCCAGTAGAGCGGGAAGAGTATCCCCAGCGGGGGACGCGTTGGACACGTTGCCGCCAACCGTGGCCAGGTTCCTGATCTGCACCCCTGCGAAGGTGGCGGCGGCGGCGGCCAAGGCGGGATACCGTTGGCGTATGACCGGATGGGACTCCAGAGTTTGTATAGTCACCAAGGTCCCCAGGCGAAGACCGTTGCGGGCGCTAAAGGAAATCCTGCCCAAGCCGGGTATATGGCCGATGTTGACCACGTATTTGGGCTGCCATGTCCGTTGCCGCCATCGCACTAGAAAATCGGTAGACCCGGCGACGATGCGGGCTTGATCGCCATTGCGTTCCAACAAGGAAACCGCTTGCCTCAGACTGCGCGGCTCCAAATATTCGAATCTAGACATTGGTCCTCCGGAAGAGCTACAAGGCCTGCCACACGCGGCGGTCCTGGAGCCGCACTATTTTCCCAAACCCGGGGGCCTCCAGATGCACCGCAGCCACAGTCATGCCCTCCTGTTCCAGCCGCTCCACCAGGGACCGCCGGGTTATCCTAGTCTGGTCTGGGTCTATGTCCGCCCTGGATACCCAATCCGTCTCGTGAATCTGCACCGTGTTGTGAAGCACATCCCCTAACACGATGCCCCTTTGACCCTGGGAGTTTATCATAATGCTCATGTGACCCGGGGTGTGGCCCGGAGTAGGCAGAGACGTCAATTCACTGGTCAGCGCCATTTCTCCGTGCATAAATTCGATCACGTCCAACTCTCCCAGGGGCCAAACGCACTCGGGCGCATTTGGGAACCGGTCCGGCACCAACTCCGGATTATGGCACGCTTCCCAGTCTTTGGAACTCAGCCAATACCTGGCGTTGGGGAAAGTCGGTTCGTACTTACCGTCCCTTTGGCGCAAATTTCAGCCCACGTGATCACGGTGGAGATGGGTCATGACCACCATGTCCACGTCTTCGGGCCTGACGCCATGGGTTTTGAAATCGTCAAGAAGCTCCCCCCACGGGGTCTCCGGAGCACCGGCTGGCTTGGGTCCAAGACCGGTGTCAACAATGATGGTCTTACCATCGGAGCGGATCAGGAAACAAGCCAGATTGAAACTAACTTTGTGGTCCTCGGTCAAGTGGCTTGAATAGGGGCTCCAGTGTTCTTCAGGAATAGAGGGGAAGAAATTACACACGTCGAACTCTAGAAGACCATCCGATAAAGACGTGATCTCCACATTGCCGACGCTCAGTTTGTTTCCGGCCATTTCATTGCTCCTTAATCGGGATGCCGGCAGCGGCCCAAGCGCCGGCGCCTGTCCATCTCTCCTGATTATTCCCCCAGAGACTCTCCGGATTATTTCCCCAGAGAATTTAGTGTGAAGCGACGGTCTTGACCCACAGGTCCGGCGGCCCGCTGGCGGCCACCGCCTTCGATGCCGGCAAGACCGTCGAGGCGGACGAGGATACCTTCGCAGGAGGCGTCGTGATGGCGTCTATTAGACCTTCGGAAACGGCTATTTACTGGCTCTAGGGCGCAGTGTATTGCGCCAACAGAATGATATAAGCCGAGCGATGTAGACCGTGGGTATTGTAATGGATATCCGATATCCTTGGAAGAGCGGCCTTTAAGAGCTAAACCCGGCCCCACAGGCTGTTGCGCGACGCGCCAATGCCCCTCACAAGAGGTGCTGTATACATGCGTAAGATACGGTTATAATGTCGGCGTATTCCTGAGAGTAGCTACGACAGGAGGCTGCAGATGGCTAGTCCAGAGTTGGACAGAGCAATAAACATGTTCAGGTCAGCCAAGGCTGAAACACAATCATTGACAAGCGTAGACCAGTTCCGCGTGTGGTACGAACAGTTCACCGCCCAGTTTCCGCTGGATGACGATGTAGTGTGCCAGCCCGTAGGGGCGGGAGGTGTTACCGCTGAATGGATCTATGGCCCCGACGCAAACGAGGACCGGGTCCTCGTGTATCTCCACGGCGGGGGGTACATCATCGGCTCTATGCGCACACACCGGGTGCCTCTGTCCCTATTGTCCAAGGCCTCAGGAGCCCGGGTCCTGGGATTGGACTACCGCTTGGCGCCCGAACATCCTTTTCCTGCAGCCTTGGAGGACTCCATAGCCGCGTACCGTTGGCTCCTATTCAACGGGATTAAGCATACGAACATCGTCATCGGCGGCGATTCGGCAGGCGGTGGATTGGCGGCGGCCACCCTGGTCGCACTCCGTTACGCGGGTGAACCGATGCCAGCCGCCGGCATCTTGCATTCCGGGTGGACGGACCTCACCAACAGCGGAGGCACCTTTATCACCAAAGCGGAGGAAGACCCTATTATCGACCGCGACATGGTGGACAACATGGCGATGGCCTACCTGGGGGATAAGGACCGGAAGACCCCGTTGGCGTCTCCCTTCCATGCGGATTTGCGCGGGTTGCCGCCTCTACTCATGCAGGTGGGTACGGCCGAGGTGCTGCTTGACGACTCGCTAGGATTTGCTGAGCGCGCCAAGGCGGCAGGGGTAGATGTCACCCTGGAAGTTTGGGATGACGTGCCTCACGTTTGGCAGATGTTCGCCCCAATCCTTCCCGAGGCACAACAAGCCATAGACCACTGCGGCGAGTTTATCCGCAAGCACGTGGAGTAAGCCAACTTTAACTTTGGGATAGGCGGAAGGCTGGGGTTCAGTCAACTTTGGAATTCAACGGGATAGAAGGGGGATAGAAGGAACGAAGTTCGGACCCTAGGCCTTGGGTGGCGCCTGGCCGAGGATGGTGGTTAGGCCATCAACTCTCGTTCCTTCATGGGCATCGGGGTTTGCCCGCTTACTATGCCACCTCCCACCAATCTTGTTCAGAGTATCCTTAGCACCTAAAGGTGGTCGCGCCTAGCATCGGTGATCTCCCAGAAACTCCTGGGTAAATCAGAGCTAAGAAACCCTTGCTTGCTCACCAAGTTGCTTCTCTGACTCTCTGTCGTGGGTGTGACTAAACCATGTCGGCTTGCCCTGTTTATTGACTGTGGCCTGAGCACTAGCCCCGACGCCGTGTTCCAACAGCCGCAGCCGCAGGTCATTGGTCTGCCCGATATAGAACTCCCCAGCGTCAAGCTGCAATATGCAGACGCACCAGACCAGTGGCTGAGCCGCTTCGTCCGACGCCTGTTCGCGCTATCGATTAGTCCTAGTCATCCTCGCCTCTCCCTAAAGTAATCCTAGGTCAGTCCAACTTCACAAACCGCACGGAACCCGTGTTAGGGTCATGTCTATCTAGGGTCAACTACTTCATATCCGGGGCACCCGCTGCCCAAGGCGCAGGGACGCCGATACGCCTTCTTAATCAGGGGATGAGCAACAAAAAAAGAGGCCGCCCTTCAAGGGCGGCCTCCGCTGGTATCCGGGTTTATGGCAGGCAGCTTAGCTTACCATGTCATAGCTGCGGAGCAGCTTGCCGGGTAGCGCACCGGTGCAGTCGTTGCCCTCAAAGGTGACCTCACCGTTGACGAGGGTGTAGCGCAGCCCAGTGGGCTTTTGGATGAGCCGGCGCTCGCCACCGGGGAAGTCGGTGTCGAATATGGGCCTCTCGTACAGTAGACCCAGCTCGTCCATGTTATAGACGATGACATCGGCCCAATCTCCCAGACGCAGGGTTCCACGGTTTTTGAAGTCGGTGAACCAAGCCGGGAAAGCGCTCATCTTCTGGTGGGCCGCCTCGACGCTCATCAACTGCCTATCGCGGATCCAATGGCTTAGGAAGTAGATAGGCCAGGTGCTGACCGTCAGGTATCTGGTGTGTGCTCCACCATCAGAGACGGAAATGTGCCCATAGGGATGCATGATGGCCTGCTCGACCTTTTTCTCGTCGCCGAAGGCAACGAGGTGAATAAACTCGGTCTGCAGGTCCTCGTCTAGCGCCAGGTCCAACAGGGCGTCCACGGGATGCTTGTTTTCCTGGTCGGCGATCTGAGCGATGCTCATTCCTTCGTAGTTGTGGTTTCGCTCGTTGGCGACCTCCATGACCCTGAAGCGAGTCCAGTCGGTCCGGTCGCTGGCCATTTGGACCATTCTGTTGCCCTCTGGGCCGGCGGGACCACCGTCTACGTCCGCCTTCATGCCGGCGCGGACCGCGGGATCCCGGAGCTTAGCCGCTCGTTCTTCGGCGCTGCCCACCAGGGGATTCACCCAATTGGGCATATAGTCGAAGAGGTTATACTCGGCCAAAGTAAACTCTGCCTCGACTTCCATGCAGACCTCTTGAAGGATCATGTTGAGGCCTTCGGCGCGAGCCGACTCGAACCAGTCCGCGGGGGCGTTGCCGCCTTCAAAGTGAAGCGGGCGTCCGCTGACCCGGGCCATCTGGGCCAACAGTTCCCGGTAGTCACTGAGAGTATCCTCGTCGTGTCCAAGACCCAGAGTCCAGCCGATGTGGCCTACCCCGAAGTCGCCCATGACTTCGGCCATAGCCATGAACTCTTCCTTGGAGGCCACGTGGCTGGGAAGGGCGCTGCCATCTTCACACCGGTCTTCTTGGTTCGCATCGGCGGAGATGCCGAAGGCGCCGGCCTTCATCCCGTCGTGCATGATCTGCTTCATCTGGTTCAGTTCGGCCTCGTTGACCGAGGTCCGTTCCCGGGCCGGAATCATGCCCAACACGTAGCCCCGGAGCGGCGAGAAGGGTACCAGTGCGCCTACGTTGACGCCCAAGCCTTGCTTATCCAGGCTATCCATGTACTCCGGGAAGGTCTCCCAGTCCCACCGCAGACCTTGCCGCATGGACTCCAAGGGGATGGCCTCGATGCGGTTCATCATCCGCATGTTTAGGTCCCGGTCTGCGGCCCTAGTGGGTGCAAACCCGAAGCCGCACTGGCCTATGGTCAGGGAGGTGACTCCAAACCACCCAGAGAGCGTGGCATACGGGTCCCAGTTGAGTTGGGCGTCGTAGTGGGTATGCAGGTCGATAGCGCCTGGGGCCACAATGCAGCCACTGGCGTCGATCTCTTTGGCGCCTCCCGCGGGGATTCTTCCGCTGATCTTGGCTACACGCCCGTCTTTGATGGCCAGATCGGCCTTGTGGCTGGGGATGCCGGTACCATCAACGATAGTCCCGCCCCGAATGACCATGTCGTATTCAGCCATGCCATATCCTCCTATATGTTTCGCCGTTCAAGCTGCTCGATACATAACGCTGGCTAGCGCCCTGAAAGAAATGCCCTATGGAGGCTGGTTAGCCCTACTATGAGCATACTAGTTTTTATCCAGCACAGTCTACACGAGGAACGTCCAGTCCGCAAGGGGCTGTAAGTTTTCGGCAAGAACCCGGGCGCCGGGCAAGAGACTCATCAACCAAATCGGAGAGCAATTCTTGGAGGACCATTGCGATTATTGAGAATACGGTGATTACTCGCCTGGGACGTGGCCTTGAACATCGGAAGTATGAGGTAATTCCCAACTACCGGCCGCGTCGCCTGCGTCACGTTAAGCGGGAATATTGGATCATGCAAGGGGCCGCCCTTTGTCCTAGGAACATCTCCCGTGGTCCTCGCTCAACTAACCAGTGGCTTAGCTCACGTTGTTATAGCTTCGGTGCAATTTGCCAGGCAGCGCCCAGGTGCAATCATTGCCCTCAAAGGTAACCGCGCCGTTCACAATCTTGTAGCGCAGCCCCATGGCCTTCTGGATGAGCCGGCCCGCGCCGCCTGGGAAGTCAACGGCTGGGAAGTCAGTGCCGTAGATAAACCTCTCGTACAGCAGGCCCACCTTGCCCATGTCGTAGACCATGATGCCGGCCCGGGGATTAGGCCCAGGAGTTAAGCCGGAGGAGGGTAATGTTCCAGCCACCAACGGGCGATCTCATCCCGGCGGGCGAACCAGACGCCGGGAAATCCCCGGGCGTATTCCAGGAACCGCTGCACCGCCATAGAGCGGGCGGGACGACCGGCGATGCGGCAGTGGAGGCCTACCGACATCATCTTGGGGTGGTCCAATCCCTCCTGGAACAGGCAGTCAAAGGTGTCTTTCAGGTACTCGTAAAAGTCGGCCACGCTGACCAAGCCACCTCGCCAAAAACGGGCGTCGTTGGTCTCCATGCTGTAGGGCACCACCAGCCAGGGCTTGCCGTCGACGGTCGTGTAGTAAGGAATGTCGTCGTTCATGGCCCCGCTGTCGTAGATGAACCCCCCCTCGGCCGCGACCAGCTCGCGGGTGTTCTCGCTGGCCCCGTAACGGGTGAACCAACCCACCGGCCGCTGCCCGGTGGTGCGGGTCAGCGATTCAACCGCCTTGTGAATGGATTGACGTTCCTGGTCCCGGCTCATCAGGTGTTGCTCTTCCCAGCGATAACCGTGGCCGCAGATCTCATGCCCCCGGGCCACAATCTGCCTGGCCGCCTCCGGATTCCGTTCCAGGGCCAGGGCGCAGCAGAAGAAGGTAGAAGGCGCTTGATACCGGTCCAGCAGGTCCAGCAGCCTCCAAACGCCCACCCTGCTGCCGTATTCAAAGAAAGACTCGTTGAACATGTCGCGTTGGTCCAGCGGCACCGGTGAGGGGACTTCGCCGTTAGTCTCGTGGTGCGCGTCACCGTCCAGCGTGGAGTACTCAGCGCCTTCCTCGTAGTTGACCACCATTGACACGGCAATCCGGGCTTTGCCGGGCCACTCGACCACCGGCGGATTGGAGCCGTAACCTACCAGATCACGTATCAAGGGGGACCGCCTTTTATGGGAGATTCACGGGAGTCCCATTATATCCTTCAAGAAGGGTGAGGTGGCCCGCCACGGCAAGGTCCATAAATTTTCTGGGGGGACCGGCGTCATGCCGCGTTCCGTGTCCCGTCGGGTCCCTCTCCCACGGGCTTGACGCTCTTGCCGCAGCGGGCCACCACCGTGGCTGAAGCACGCCAAGCCGTCAATGGTGAAATCTACGTTGGAGCCTATTCTTGAAATACGTACTACTCCAGCTTTTGGCTCCATGCAGCCTGCTCCAAAGGAGTTTATTCCTGGATGCCATCAACATTTACAGTAGTGTGACTTACCGCAACTCAAGCAATACCCCAACGCATTTCGGCCAATTGTTATGTCTTCTGACTTCAACGCTAAGTTAGCTGCTTCCCGAATCTGAGCGCCGGCCAGCCGCTCCAACCACAGACCGGAGGGACGATTTAGGGGGTGGTTCTCGGGATAGAGATAAGCTCGGGCGGAGGCTCAAGTGGGGGTCGACAGGACTGGCCTGTGACGGCTCCAAATCATTCGCAACATGAGGGCTAAGGCCAGGGTGAAATGGGTATGGCGCCATTACCGGGCTGAACATGTAACATCCGAAAACGTCGCGGCCTAGCCAGGCCGGTTGGCTCGCCTGGCCCTCTCAAGTGAGGCCGGAGATACGGGATGTTCTCGACGGTCTGAGTTCCCCAAGGCTTGACTTATGTTTAGCCTGGTGAGTTCCTTGAACAACCGTATCACGGACAACGGGGTCGCGGATAAGCTCAGTCTCGAGAGCCGAATATGGCCACTGAGCAGGTGAAGGAGCCGGGCCGGCCTCCCAAGTTATGAGTGAGCCCCAGGCCCGGGTTTTTTATCTGCCGGGGCCCAGCCTTTTCCTGAAGCTGCTTGTATACTTCGTAGATCATACGGATGCCGCTGGCGCCGATGGGATGGCCGAAGCACTTCAATCCCCCGTCAGTGTTGACCGGCAGGTCTCCCTCCATAGAGAAGGAGCCCGCCTCCACGTCTTCACTGGCCCGTCCCCGAGGACTGAACCCCAGGTCTTCGTAGATGATTAGCTCGGTGATGGTGAAGCAGTCATGGACCATGGCCATGTCCAGTTCCTCGCGGGGATTGCTAATCCCGGCTTCCTGATAGGACGCTTGGGCAGCCCGGATAGTCTCGGGAAAGTGAACGAAGTCCCAGTCATTGCGCAAAATGCCGAAGGCGCCCACAGCCAGCCCCAAGCCCTTGACCAGCACGTAATCGTCCCGGAAGGTGCGGGCGATTTCCGGGGTAGTAATTATCGCGGCGGCGGCCCCGTCGCTAACCCCACAACAATCGAACAGCCCCAGGGGCCAAGCCACCATCGGGGCGTTCATTACCTGCTCGGCGCTGACTTCCCGCTGGAAATGGGCCTTGGGGCTAAGGGTCCCGTTGTGGTGGTTTTTGCTGGCAATCTGGGCCAAGGTCCGCTTGCCCTGCTCGTAGGGAATGCCGTACTCGTGAAAATAGCGAGTGGCCGCCATGGCGAACTGGGATGGCGGCGGCGTTGGCGGCGTTACGTCCGACCCTGGGGCGTCGGGGATGGCCAGTCCGGAAAACCCCGAGTCTTTCAGCTTCTCCACACCCAGCGCCAGCACTATATCGTAGACACCGGCAGCCACGGCGTAGCAGGCGTTCCTGAAAGCGTCGGTGGCAGTGGCGCAGGCGTTCTCAACCCGAGATATGGGGATGTAGTCCAGCTTCAAGGCTTCGGCGAGAGGCTGTCCGGTCCGAAAGGAACTAACGGTCCCCAGCCATGCGGCTTGGACGTCCTTGGCCTCGATACCGGCGTCGTCGAAGGCTTCGTGGGCCGCCTCCACCATGAGGTCAGCGGAACTGGCGTCCCACCGTTCCCCAAACTTGGTGCATCCCATGCCGATTATCGCCACTCTATCTTTGATGCCAGCCATCGAGTTCCTCCGCCGCCAAATTGTTTGGCGGAATCTCCGTTTAGTTAACCGTGTCTAACTAAGGGTCGCTGCCGCGTAACTAAGGGACGCTGCCGCCAGTGAGTGCGAGACCCAGAGAGGAGATTGCAATGTCCCAGATTGGGCAGGCGGCACGGGGTCCACTCCCGTTTCCATGAGTGCGTCCAAACCCGCCCAGGGGCGCTTATTTCAACAGGTAATTCCCGCGGCATGACTTCCGTCAACCTAACTGTGCAAATATACCGGCATATCCCGGGATTGGATACGCCGAGGTCAACTACGACAACGCTGGGGCACAGCCTTCCAATAATAATTGTGAACACCATTCACCACACGGAGCTTGCGAAAGCTCATCTCCACAGGCATCCCCACCCTTACTTCATCCAACTCCCGGTCGGTCAGCATGCACAGCACGCGGCCGCCGCCCTCAAAGTCCACCACGGCAATAACCAGCGGCGTATCGGCGGTGGCGGCAAGATAGTCCATGGAGTAGGTAAAAACGGCGCCGGCGCGGTCGCTGAGACGGACCGGCGTGGAGTCGTCGAGAGTCTTGCAATTGACGCAGACCCGCTGCGCCGGATACTGCACGTAGCCGCACTGATTGCACGTTGCTCCGTAGAGCTTGAGGTTTTTGTCCGTCTCCCTCCACAGGGCGGTAACCGAAGGCGGGTTAGGAGCCGGCCTCCGCGAGGAAGCGTCGGTTACCCAAACGTCCCTCCATCCTGCGTAGGTCTCGTAGCTGTCCAATTGCGTTTTATTCTCCAGGTATCCGGTGACTCCCCGGCGGGGAGTCACCGCCGATATGGCCTCAGTGGTCCTAAAGCCCAGCACGTCGCTACCGTCCCCATAAGACACCGTTAGCAGCAACTGGCCCGGGCGGGCCGATTCCAAGGCCGTGACTAACAGCATAAGCGGGAACGCGGCGCCTGTGTTCCCTAGCTTGCCAAAAAGCGGGTCCTGGACTTGCTCCGGGGCAAACCCGGCTTCCCGGGCAAGCTGCCCGTGACGGCGGCCGTCCGGCGCATATAATGCAATCTTGCTTACGTCTTCGGCCCCGATCCCCTGTTGCTGGAAAAAACGGGAGATGGCTTCACCCAGGATGCGCTCCAACCCTTCTTCCGTGGCGAACCGGTCCTCCCAGGAGCGCACGAAAGGGTCCCCAACCGAGCGCCAAGAGTCAATCAGGTTTTCGGTTATGGAAAGAGAGCCTTCTAGGCTGGCTATTACGGCGTCCTGAGACACCAGTAGGGCAGCAGAGCCGTCGCCTAGATTGCGTTCTGTGTCACCACGAGGCGGTCCCCGCCGGTTATCGCTGGCTATGACTAGCACTTTGCCCGCTGATCCAGCTGCGACGGAGTCTAAAGCTGTTTTCAGACCGGTGGTGCCGGCTCGCAATACATCCGTGATGTCGGCGGAGAAAATGTCCCTCCTCAGGTCCAACGCAGCCGCGATGATCGCGGCGCATTGCTTCTCGGCATAGGGAGGGGTCGTGGTCGCAAAGATCAAGCCATCAACGGATAGGCGGTCTTGACCGCGCAGGCAATCCAATCCCGCCGCCACGGCCATGGTCACGCTGTCCTCGTCAAAGTTGGCTACGGTCCTCTCTTGTGACGAATTCCAACCCGATGTGTTCGCCCCCAGACGGTAGCGTGGAACGTAACCCCCAAAGGCAGCGATTCCCGGCAAATTTTAGCCTCCAGAAGACAGTGTATTGTCTATACGTGAGCCGGAATCGTAGCAGCAGGCCCTCGCCAATGTCAACGCCAGGTATGAACGCCGTAACTGTTCAGAGCTCGTGAGTCCAATTCGCCGAAAGCCGCCGAAAACCGCCTTAAAGCCCTTTGATAATCGTCTGCCTGGGCGTCAACGGCAGAGATTAAATCTCTGATCTCCGACCGTCGGATACTCGGATCTCCTCAAGTCTGAACAGACACATGAACGTCCCAATGGGTCAACGCCGGCAAACGTCTACCCATGGCGCCAGGCGAAATGCGCCGGGGCATTTCAAATGACTCCCTGTGGCTCCCCGGACGATTCGACCAAAGTTTCACGAATTCGTTGCGGTAGATGGCAGAACCTGCCCCGCAGCACGAGGGTGGCTGCGGCCTATGTTACAATCGATGGCAGCAGCCGATGACAGCAGCCGATGACAGCAGCCACCTCGCCTGCCAGCGTATCCTCTTCACCAGGAGTCCAGCCCTTTGGCCGGAGTTCGAGCCCGTTGGGCCCTTCCCGTAGTCCTGCTCTCCATAGCTGCCTTGCTGATGGCTGCCGCTTGCGGAGGAAGCAGCCCCGGTGGCGGCTCGGGCTCCAGTTCCCCTATTGCGGGGCCGCCATCTACCGTCGGCGCCCCGGCGAACGTCGCGGCCGCCGGTCCCCCTATAGCCGGTCCTCCTATAGAAGGCCTGCCCGCCGGCTTCCAGCGTATGGCGGAGGTCTGGCAGTTGCTGCAACGGGAGCACATTGACGGCGGTAACCTTGACGCCGATGAAGTCAGCGACGGGGCCATTCGCGGGATGTTACAGGCGTTGGAAGACCCCTACGCCTCCTATCTTACCCCGGACCAGTACAACATAGACTCTCAAGATATTCGGGGGTTCTTCGAGGGCATTGGGGCCGAAGTCGGCCTACGCGACGGAAGAATCACCATCATCGCTCCTATGCCCGATACTCCGGCGGAGATGGCAGGGATTCGCCCTGGCGATATAATTCTGGAGATCGAAGGCGAGAGCACCCGGGGTATTAGCCTGACCGACGCAGTAAGGAAAATCCGTGGCGAAAAGGGCACGCCGGTAAATCTCCTGGTCTTGCACCGGAACGAAAGTGAACCCGTGCAGATCACCATCGTCCGCGGCGTCATACCCCTGGAAAGTGTCAGACTGCTCATGCTCGTGGGCCGCATCGGCCATCTGAGGGTGTTCACCTTTTCGGGTACGACCAACGATGAGATAGAGAAGGCCCTCGAGAGATTCCGGCGGTCTCAAGGCTTGGGTCTTATCCTGGACTTGCGGAACAATCCCGGTGGTCTCCTCTCCTCCGTTATTGATGTGACCAGCCAATTCATAGACGATGGTCTGGTGCTGTATCAGATCGACGCCAGCGGCCGGCGGACCGATTGGGGGGTTAAGAAAGGCGGCAAAGCCACGGATATTCCCATGGTGGTGCTGGTTAACGAGTTCAGCGCCAGCGCCAGCGAGGTATTGGCCGGGGCGATAATCGACAATGACCGCGCCCCGGTCATCGGCACTATGACGTTCGGTAAAGGGAGCGTCAATAATCTATGGCGTCTCAGCGACGGCTCTGGAGTTAATTTCACTATCGCCCGGTGGTTCACTCCCAGCGGCGTTCAGATCGAAGGAGAGGGCATTGTGCCCGGCATTGTGCTGGAGGCGTCGGAGGATGAGGACGAGGACTTCCAACTGGACCGGGCTATTGAGGTCCTAGAGGAACAGATAGCTTCGGGGAGCTAGCTTATGTCAAGAAAGAAAGCATCCGGGTCCCAAGAATCCGGGCCGAAATCCGACCAAAAAGTCGTCGCCAGTAATAGGCGGGCGTTCTTTGACTACGAAATCCTCGACCGCTATGAAGGCGGCCTGGTCCTTACCGGCACTGAAATCAAGTCTGTTAGGGACGGGAAAGTGGACCTGCGAGAATCGTATGCCAGGCCCCTTGATGGCGAGCTCTGGCTGATGAACGCCCACATTGGGGCCTATGGCCCGGCCAACATATACAACCACGAGCCCAAACGCTCGAGGAAGATTCTGTTGCACCGAAAGGAGATCGCCGAGTTGACCAGCCTTGTGGCCGAGAAACGCTTGACCATAGTTGCTTTGCGAATGTATATCAAGAATCACGTGGCCAAGGTGGAGTTAGCCTTGGCCCGGGGCAAGCGCCAGTACGATAAACGGCGGGCTATCATCGACAAGGAGTTGGACCTAGCCGCCAGGCGGTCAATGCGCTCCCTTCAGCAAACGTCCCGTTAGACGGTCCGCCGCGTCAACCCACGGTTTCCCACTCAAAGGACTCACCAATGGGCTGCGCCCCCCTCTAGTTCGACTCGATCTCCGCAGGGTCCCGCGGGGGATTCCGGGCTAGATGGGAGAATTTCAGGACTGCATTGACCAGCCAATCAGGTATAATCGATGCACGTCGAAATTCGGCAGGCAAGAGCATATTTCCGCCAAGACCGGCTGTCAATCCCAACGTCACCGGTCCCTCACGCCCATTAGAGCAGGGTGGACTGGATGGCCCAAAACGCTTGGCCACAACAACCGCAACAGTGTTGCATTCTGGAGGTTCGATTTGATCAGGACACTGGGTGACAAGACTCCCAAGGTAGCCGACACTGCCTGGGTTAGCGAGTTCGCCTATGTAGTAGGAAACGTGGAAATCGGGGATAATTGCAGTATCTGGCCCGGCGTAACCATTCGGGGTGACGGAACCAACGCGATAGTAATCGGTGACTACGTGAACGTGCAAGAGGGCTCGGTGGTCCACGGAGACGGGATGGTGATAGAAGACCACGTCAGCATCGGCCACTGCGTGGTGGTGCACTGCGAAAAAATAGGAGAGGGTTCCCTGTTGGGCAATAATTCCACCGTGCTGCCCCAGGTGGTGCTGGGACCCCGGTGTCTTGTTGCCGCCAACTCGGTGGTCCTCTCCGGCTCAGACGTCCCGGAGCGGTCATTCGTCACCGGAGTACCCGGGATCGTAAAACGCCAGGTAACGCCCCAGCAGATCGAAGCGATGCAACATACGGCGCGTGAGCTGGCGGTCCGGGCTCAGCGGTTTAAAGACAGCGGGTTGTAAGCGCTTGTAAGCGCCGGGATTAGCCCAAGCTTCGCGCCACCGGCAACACCCGGTCGGCCAGATGCTCCATGACTCGAATATTGTCCTCCACGCTCTTAACCCGAAAGTCGTAGGTCAGTTGGTCTATGCCAGCCTGGCGGCAGATGTAAAGGTCGTCCAGTATCTCCTCGGTAGAGGCGGTTAGGGCGCCGGTGGTCCGTATCGAGCTTCCGTCCGGGATTCCAAGGTCCGTAAAGTGGAGACTTCGCTTCAGGGAAACTGACACGCTATTAGGGTCGCGGCCGGCCAGCTCAGTCTGCTGCTTTAGATAAGGTATGTGGTCCGCCACAAACTCCGGCGTTTGGCGAGTGGTGTGCCAGCAATCGCCGTATTTAGCGGTGCGGCGCAGAGCGGCACGGGTGTGGCCGCCCACCCATATGGGGATATGGGGCTTTTGCACCGGCTTGGGATAAAACGTGATTCCCTCCAGTTGATAATAGCGTCCGTAGAACTCAGGTTCAGGCTGGGTCCATAGGGCTTTGAAAATCTGGAGAAACTCGTCGCTCATTGGACCTCTCTCGGAGTAGGGCGCCCCTAGGGTGTCGAACTCTTTTTCCAACCAGCCCACACCTACGCCGCAGATCATGCGTCCATCGCTCAGCACATCCAATGAGGCAAACATCTTGGCCTGCACCACTGGGTTGCGATACGGCAGTATGATCACCGTGCTTCCCAGCTTTATAGTCTCTGAACAAGCCGCCAGATATCCCAACAATGTCATCGTTTCCAGGAAGGGATCGTCGGCGGCACGGGAGAAGGAGCCGTCGGCGGTGTAGGGGTACTGCCGGGTGCCCTGGCTGGGCAATATGATGTGGTCTCCCACCAGCACCGACTCGAAACCCAGTTGCTCGGCCCGCCGGATGAAACCCCTAAAGTCTGGTCCGTTGGCCAATTGGGGAATGCCGAGGCCTATTCTCATGATTAACGACTCCCTGGTTGCTTGCTGGGGGATTTATATCACTTCCGCGGCAGGCCGGCCAGTGGGTGGTTGCCACGCCCTTTTGACCCAAGCCCACCTTGGACCTGGTGTCATGCTGCCGATGGCTTTACTGGATGTAATGGAGTGAAACTCCGGCTTCCGGCGGTCTTCTGCCTTCCGGTCGTCTTCAGCTTAATGAAACACTGGTTGAAGAGACTGTGATGGCATACCCGCTGGCAGGAAAGACACTGAAACGTTGCTTATCTGCCTACGCATGCCAGGCCCTGGCTCTTGATTTCGGCCAGACGCGTTGCCGCGATGCCCTTGATGCGGACCAGGTCGTCTAATGAGGCAAAGGGCCGCAGCTGGACCATTTCAGCAGCCCGTACCGGCCCGATGTGCTTGATTAGTTCCAGTTGTTCCTCTGAAGCCGAATTTACGTCCACCTGGCCTGCGGTACAACTCTCGTCGGTTGAAGGCGGTGATACGGGTGTAGGGACCGGTGTTGGCGTTGCCGTCGGGGGAACAGGAGTTGGCATAGGCGTAGGGACCGGTGTTGGCGTTGCCGTCGGGGGAATAGGAGTTGGCATAGGCGTAGGGACCGGTGTTGGCGTAGGCGTAGGGACCGGTGTTGGCGTTGCCGTCGGGGGAATGGGTGTCGGCGTAGGCGTAGGGACCGGTGTTGGCGTTGCCGTCGGGGGAATGGGTGTCGGCACACGCGTAGGGACCGGTATTGGCGTGGCCGTGGGGGGAATGGGTGTCGGCGTAGGCGTAGGGATCGGCGGTGGCGTGGCCGTCGGGGGAATGGGTGTCGGCACACGCGCAGGGACCGACAATGGCATGACCGTCGGCGCAGAAGTTGAGGAAGGCGCCGCCTTGGGCGTAACTCTAGACCCTGGCGCCAATATGGACTGGGCTGCCGGCGTCAGCGCGAGGTCGGCACTGGCCGTTGGCGCCGCAGAAGTCGCAGGCGCGGCGTCGGCCTCACCCTGTTGACACCCCCACAAACCCGTGGCGCTTGTCTGAGCCTGCTGCTGGAGTTCTAAATACAGCTTGTCCCGACTGCTTGGAGTATCGGTAATCAGGCTTGCCAGGCCTCGCTCTAGCAGCAGGGCGTTAAAGTCTTCACCGTTCAAGTCTGCGAATACAAGCAACCTTCCCGCGGAGAATAATTTGTCCAACTCAAGGTCATCTTCGCTGCCGGCGTCTAGAATCAGCGTTATCCATTGACCCTCCAGTCTGCTGGCGGAAAACTGAGCGGCCATCAGTCCCCAATAGTCCAGGCAGATTGTGTCAGTGATTGTTGCGTATTGATTGGGTTTGTTCGGCCGGTTAGCCTCCGGAGCATCCACCGCCAACAGGCGGACCTCGTCTTTGTTGCCATCCCTAGTTTGTACCTCAATGGTGTCTCCGTCGATGATCTTGGTTACCTTGGCATCGAATTGACGTGGTATTCCCAGGATGGTTAGGCCCGAGGTATCGGGCGATGGGGGAGGGATATTGACTGGGAAGAGCGTGAAGGTCGGTTGGGGGGTATAGGTAGGAAGCGGCGTGTAGGTGGGGTACGCCTCAGGTGATTGAGCCAGCTGGTCTCCCGAAGCCGGAGGCAGCGGGGAGAAGTCCGGCGGCGGCCCGCCGGGAGTGGCAGGAACGGTGGCAGTACACCCCACGAGGAGCACCAATAGGGTCAGCCAAGCTCGCAGCGGTGCGGACTTGCTTGCTCTAAGACTCGCGATAGGCGCCCTTTTGGTTGATGTCTCCCCGGGTTGCTCCTCCCTCGGTTCATTCACGGATCTGATGTCCCAAGTTGCCAACTGGGCCTAGCATAGACTTCGCTGTCCACGAAACGTCAGCAACTCGGGCTCGGCGGGGCGAGAGCCGAATTATTCTCCCCGCGCACGACACAAGATATGTCCCCAATTAACAATCCCCAATCCACCAACCGAATGGAAGTTTAGGCTCCGTTGGAGCCGGCATCCCGTTGCGGGACACTGGCAGGGGTCAACCCAAAACCATCGTTTCCAAGGTGCGGGCATTGTGCCCCAGGGGTCATTGTCTGTCTAGTACACTGCTAGGTATTTTAAAGGTCAATGTCCGGACTTGAGGGGACCCGAGTGTCCGATGGTCCCCAATTAGAGGTTTAATCTCTGCTGTCGACGCTCAGCCGGCAGTTGTGAAACAGCTTTAGGCGGCTTTCGGCGAATTGGACTCACCAACTCCGAACAGTTACTTTTGAAGTGTGGCAGTTGCGCACCACGTCAAATATTGGCATAATAAGAGACACAACCGGGCGTCTATTGTATGCCTGGTGTTCTTAACCTGCTGCACTCCAATGGATGGCGATTTTGAGGAGGTAAAACGTGGACAAGGGCAATACAGTAATAGAGGCAGGCCCAGTGAGCATTGCCTTGCAATACCGGGACGATGTCATGTCCGACCAGGGGCTTTGTGTTCAGGTATACGGGGAAGCGGATGGGAAGGACACCGAGATTCTGCGGTTTGACTGCTTTGACCAGAGGCCTCACTACCACTACGGGCCGGAGAACCTAAACATACGCCTAGACATGGATAAGACCACCGTAGGGAACCCGCTGGGCTGGACCATGGGTCAGATTCGGGACAAACTCCCGGAAATGGTGGAGCGAGCCGGCTACGCCGACTTGGCCAACACCTTGCAGTCCGATCCTATCTCCGGGGCTACCCTGCACGGCATCGAGGCCCAAGCCCGCAAGATGTCCGAAGAAGGCCGGCGCACGGTGACACATATGTTCGAGCGGCAGCTAGAAGGGGACACCTTCGTTGCTGGCAACATTCGTTTTGGCCTGGAATATCGCATCTTGCCTCAGATCAACAGCGAGGGGTTGGCCATCCACGTCGTGTCAGACGTCGCGGGTCAGGAAGTGGAGTTGCTGGCCTTCGATTGCTTCGAGAGCGGGCCACACTACCACTACGGTCCCCGGAACCAAGATATCCGCATCTACTGGGACACGACCACTTCCGGCAATACACTTCAATGGACCTTGGACCAGTTCAAGGCTGGAAACTTGCGTAATATGCTTGACCGGGCCGGTTACCCGTCAATCGCCAGCGCAGTCGATGAAAACCTGGTTCAGTCGTTGCTGCCCGCGATCGAAAAGAGGGCCTTTGACCTGGTTACGGAAAACAAATCAGCCCAAACCGATCCTAAGGATGGGCGGAAAACCAAGGCCCAGTTGATCGAAGAACTAGAGACTCTTCGCGAGCAGGTTGCAGCCCTTTAAATAACGC
This sequence comes from Dehalococcoidia bacterium, assembly GCA_965224325.1. Classification (GTDB taxonomy): domain Bacteria; phylum Chloroflexota; class Dehalococcoidia; order Lucifugimonadales; family UBA3495; genus CBDCMJ01. Next base: position 165,902 of record CBDCYT010000007.1, on the reverse strand, counting down.
AGTAAGGGCATGTGGCGAAATGACCGCGTAAGGGGCGGTCATCATCAAAGGCAAACGGCTTTTGCAAACGGCCTGGAAATTCCAGGCCGTTTGTATTTCTGGCCAGGAACTGTTTCTCCACATGGTTATTCGCCGAGAGATTGCCCTGAAGGTGTCCTGCAGAGCAGCTACAGCGGCCGGGGGCTGATTCCATAGAACCGAGCCCGTCCCAGAAGTCTCCACTCACGATTTTGGGCCGACGCAACCTGACGGGTTACTATTATCAACCGCTTAAACCAGTTATTGACCGCCTAAACCAGTATTGAATGCGGCTCAATAACCCGTCATTCCCGCGTAGGCGGGAAGGTAGGGTGCTGGAGGACTCAGCTTTATGAGACAAGCTCAGACCAGGGGTATCCCACCCGGTCCGCCCAAGTTAGGCTAGTTAAGAAAGAGATGGACGAAGAGAATCGCCCTGCGATATTGTGGGACTGATCAGGATTGATGCAGGTCAGCCCTGGGTGTCTTAATCGCGGGGCGGCGCTATTTGGGGGATACCGCCGAAGCGTAGCCTCAAGAGTCCCTTCACGTCCTCGGTGGCCGTCCGGGCGATGTTGACGGTGCTGCTGGGGTCGTCGTCCCATTTTACGGGGATCTGATTAATCTTGTATCCCCGTTTGGCGGCGATAATAAGCAACTCGGTGTCGAAGAACCAATTGTCGTTTTTGACGTGAGGAACGATGGCTTCTGCCGTTTGACGGGTCAATGCCTTGAACCCGCATTGGGCGTCTTGGAAAGAAGTGAAAAACATGGACTTGATCAATAAGTTGTAGCCGCGGGATATAACCTCACGCTTCGCCGATCGGCTTACCCGGGAGCCTTGGCTTAACCGGCTGCCTATAGCTACATGGTAGCCATCTTCCAGGGAAGCTAGTAACGGAGGCAAATAAGCCAAGTCGGTTGAAAGGTCTACGTCCATGTAGCTGACAATGTCCGCAGTGCTATCGAGCCAGGCCGCTTTGAGGGCTCGGCCCCGCCCCTTTTGAGGAATGTGCAAGTAATTAACGCCCGCGTACCGCTCGCAGAGCATATCGGCCACCGCTCGGGTCCCGTCGGTAGACGCGTTATCGGCGATGACAATCTGCCACGGATTTCGCAAGTTGGCTTTCAGGAAATCGGCCAAAATCACGATGCTTCTGGGCAGAGCCTTCTCTTCATTGTATACGGGCACCACGACGTCAACGGTGCTGCTCATCCCTACCTCCATACCCACAGCTCTATTGCCAACCGTTGCGGTTGGCCCGAGCCAGGGGGCGTCCCCCCGTGCAGCAATGTTTTAATGGCTTCCCCGGCGCTCAGTGCCGGAAATGGCGCACACCGGTGAAAACCATGGCCAGCCCTCGTTTGTTAGCTTCCTCTATGACCTCTTCGTCCCTCACGGAACCTCCAGGCTGGACCACGGCTGTGATGCCGGCGTCGGCCGCAAGCTCTATGTTGTCCGGGAAGGGAAAGAAGGCGTCCGAGGCGAGGACGCTGCCGACGGCCCGGTTTCCAGCCGTGCGTTGGGAGAGGTGAACGCTGACCACCCGGTTGGGCTGCCCGGCCCCCATACCCACTAAGGTGCGGTCTTTGGCAAACACAATCGCATTGGACTTTATGTGCTTGACTGCTTTCCAAGCGAAGGCCAAATCGTGAAGTTCCCCTTGAGTGGGTGCGCGATGGGTGACCGTCTTCCACTCCGACGGGTCTTCTCTAATCACGTCGCCGGACTGGACTAACAGCCCGCCGCTGATGGGCCTGAGGTCGTAAGTTAGCGCGTTGCCTTCCTGCTCCACAGCCAGAATTCGCAGGTTCCTCTTCTTTTGCAACATTTCCAAAGCATCCGGCTCGTAGCCCGGCGCCACCACCACTTCGTAAAACACTGGGTTCATGGCTTCGGCGGCGGCGGCGGTAACGGTGCGATTGTACCCGACGATGCCTCCAAAAGCGGACACCGAGTCTCCTTCATAGGCGCGCCGGTAGGCCTCCGCCTGGTTTTCGTGACAGGCCAAGCCACAGGGGTTGGCGTGTTTTACCACTGCCACAGCGGGCTCATCGAAGTCGCAAACTGTGCGCCAGGCCGCGTCAGCGTCCATCAAGTTATTGAAGGATAGGTCTCGGCCGTGGAGATGCCGGGCTCCGGCAACGCCTCCCGACGATGCCCCAGCGGGGATATATAAGCCGGCGGGTTGATGCGGGTTTTCCCCGTAGCGCAGAGTGGCTGCCTTGGTTAAGGGAAGAGTCAAGCTGTCGGGCAGCCCGTCCGCTTCATCATCCGGTTTGAGCGCAGCGCTTAGGTAGCCGGCCACGGCCGTGTCGTACAGAGAAACGTGGAGAAACGCCTTAGCTGCCAGCGCTCGTCGTTCTTCCTGGGTTAGGCCCTCTCCCGTCACCTTGGCGGCCAACCACTCGTAGTCTGCCGGGTCCACCACCACGGCTACTGATGAGAAGTTCTTAGCTGCTGCCCGCAACATCGTGGGACCGCCGATATCGATGTTCTCCAGAGCGTCCGCCAGGGTGATATTCGGCTGGTTGATCGTTTCTACGAAGGGGTAGAGGTTGACCACCACCAGGTCTATGGGCGCTATACCGTGTTCACCCAACTCAGCCATGTGCTCCGGCGAGTCGCGGAGGGCCAGCAGGCCGGCGTGGACCACTGGATGAAGCGTCTTGACTCTGCCTTCCAGGATTTCAGGAGAGCCGGTGACCTCGGACACTTGCTGTACTTGCAACCCCCCATCTTGGGTAAGGGTGCGGTGAGTGCCGCCGGTGCTTACCAGCTCGAACCCCGATGCCGACAGCCGCCGGGAGAATTCCACGATTCCCGTCTTATCGTATACGCTGATCAGCGCTCTCAATTCCTCAATCACCTATATGAAGTCGTTCAGGGGCTAATGCCCACCGCAGCGCCTCTAGTTCAACAAAACTTGGGCGCCGTCCTCTCGCCGTATCACGCGTCCCACGACCATCGCTTCAGGGACCAACTGCTGCACAGGGGGCAATTGTTCTTCTCCGCACACCAACACCATACCCAAGCCCATATTAAAGACCGCGTACATTTCGTCGTCGCTAATGCCGCCTTCGCGTTGAATCACGTCAAAAATAGGCAATTTGGGCCACGAGTCCAATTGGAAAGCAGCCGTAGTGTCATCGGGAAGGATTGCGGGCATTTTACCGGGTAGTCCCCCGCCGGTGATATGGGCAAGTCCCTTGACCAGGCCTATCACGGGCTCCAGCAACGGATAGTAGCAGCGGTGGCGAATCAGAAGCTCCTCACCCAGCCCGCGCCGTAACTCCGGGTGGCGATGGAACAATACCGCTGGGTTTCGGTCGACGTCGAACACGCGGCGCACCAGCGAGAAACCGTTGGTGTGGACTCCACTGGAGGGAATGCCGACCAGGTAGTCCCCGCTGGTAATGTCCGCGCCGTCAATTAGCCGGTCTCGCTCCACAACCCCAACGACAAAACCGGCCAAGTCCAACTGGTCGCTGGGGTACATGCCGGGCATCTGAGCGGTCTCACCACCGATTAACGCGCAACCCGCTTCCCGGCATCCCCAGGTGATGCCACGCATCAACGTGTCCATCTTGTGGGAGTCCAAGTCGCTAAAAGCCACGTAATCCAGGAAGAACAGCGGTTTTGCGCCTCTAGTTAGGACGTCGTTGACGTTAAGAGACACCAGGTCCTGGCCCACCGACTCGAAGTGGCCCAGTTGTGCTGCTATCTTCAACTTGGTGCCCACTCCATCGGTGCTGGCCACCAATACCGGCCTGTCGTAGCCGGAAAGCTGGTATAGCCCGGCGAAGGATCCCCAGTCGTTTATGACCTCGGGGCCGTGGGTCATGGCGGCAAACGATCTGATCCGGTCTTTGAGATCGTCCATGAGGCCCAAGTCTACGCCGGATTCCCGGTAAGCGTCACTGGCCAATTCCGTAGGTCCTCCCACAATCCCCTTGCAGCGAACCGGACGATGTTGCCCCGATAGGCCGCAATAGGAAGGTTAAATCAACAGTCCGTGAACCGCAAGGGGCATCCGTGCCGGCGCGTTTTCCCGGCACGTCTTCAATGATTATCGGGCGCATGTCCCAGAGGGGGGAGAGGGGTTTCCCTGCCGCGGACCGCCACCCGGTCTCTCGTGAGAGCACGCCAGCGGTGGTCCGGGCGGATAGTCGCCGGGGGTTTAGTGCTGATGGCCCGATATTATGACATCCGGCGCCGAAAACGCCGGGGATACCCTTATCATACCTGAGCAAAGCAGGTTTAACACAGCGGGTTCAAATAGCAACTTGGTCCGCCTGGCAAGAATCGTCGTCTTGAGCTTGGTTTTCCAACACTAGCTTGCCCAGGTCCAGTTGTACCGGCACCGGGTAGTTCCCAGTAAAACAGGCGTCACAGAACCCGCCGTCGGAGCCTCCGACAACCTTCATTAGCCCCTTTACGCTCAAGTACCCCAGGGAGTTCGCCCCGATCATGCGCTGGATCTCGGGCACAGTATTCTTGGCGGCCAGCAACTCTGCCCTGGACGCCATGTCCACACCCATGAAGCAAGGATGTTTTATGGGAGGAGCGCACACCCGCATGTGAATTTCCCTGGCTCCGGCCTTGCGCAGTAAGGCCACCACGTGGGGGGTGGTAGTGCCGCGCACAATGCTATCGTCTACTACCACCAGCCGCTGGTCCTTGATCACCTCAACCAATGCGTTAAACTTCTGGCGCACACCTAGGTCCCGCATCCGTTGGTCCGGCTCTATGAAGGTGCGGCCTACGTAACGGTTTTTAATCAGTCCTTCACTGTAAGGAATGCCCGATTCCCGGGCAAATCCCACCGCAGCTGCGGTGGACGAGTCGGGGATACCGATCACCATGTCAGCGTCGGCCGGATGCTCCCGGGCAAGTTGGGCTCCCATTTCTTGGCGCACCGAGTGCACCAGCGTGTTATTCATCTGGCTATCGGGACGGGCGAAATATATAAGTTCGAAGACGCACAGAGCTTGCCGGCCTTGGCCTCCCTTCCAGACGGATGATTGCATGCCCTTGTCATTGATCACCAGGGCTTCACCGGGGTCCAATTCCCGGACATACTCGGCGCCCAGGTGGTCCAGGGCACAACTCTCCGACGCGACGATCCAGCCTTCATTTAGTTGTCCCAAACACAGAGGCCGGATTCCCAGCGGGTCCCGGACTGCTATGAGAGAGTCGCTGGTCAAAGCCACCGCGGAATAGGCTCCCTCCAGCTGGCGAATGCAATGAGATATCCGCTCCAGCCAAGTCGTGCCGACGGCGTTGGCCAGCAGATGGGCCATGATTTCCGAGTCGGTGGTAGAGGTGAAGGTGCAACCCCAAGAATCTTGCAGGTGTTCCTTTAGTTCCCGGGAGTTGATGATATTGCCGTTGTTGGCCAGCGCCACCTGGCCGTAATGTCCCTCAACCAGTAGTGGCTGGGCATTACGCAGCTGGCTGCTTCCGGTGGTGGAATAGCGGGTGTGTCCGATGGCCAACTCGCCCGAAAGCGGGTAGAAGTCCCGTTCCCGGAAGCTTTGAGTGACCAGGCCCATCTCACGGTGGATGTTTATGTCCTGGCCGTTGGAGGCGGCGATGCCGGAGCTTTCCTGGCCGCGGTGTTGGAGGGCAAACAGGCCGAAGAAGGCCAAGCGGCTGGCTTCACCTCCCGGCATATAGACTCCCACCACACCACACTCCTCTTTGGGGTGGTCGAATGGAAGGCGCAACTCCAGAGGACCCAGCCTACTATTCACAATGTTATTCTATTTACCCAGCACTCTGAGGTCAACCTCAAGTTACTCGATTCTCCGGTCATCCGGCTGTATTCCCCAGCCCGCTCGCGGCGGTCCTAAGCTTCGCCAAAGAGAAGGATGGTCCGGGGGAGAATCCAAAGCTACCGGCCTGTCCCATTACGCCCGGTCCTTCTGCTTGGGGATGACGGTAACCTTTCGATTGTCCCCCACTCCCATGCTTTCGGTGGTAACGCCGGGATGGTCGGTTAAAGACGTGTGCACGATTCGGCGATCGGCGGGAGACATGGGTTCGAGGGTTATGCTGCGGCTGGTCTGTATGACCCGGCCCGCGACTTTGACCGCCATGTCACGCAGCGAGGATTCCCGCCGCTGACGGTATCCCTCTACATCCAGGGTTACTCGCACCTCGTAGCCGAATTTCTTACGAACTATCAGATTGACCAGGAATTGCAGCGACTGAAGGGTCTGGCCTCGCCTGCCGATCAGGAGGCCGGAATCTTCGCCGCTGAGATCTATAACCGGGCCTCCCAGGTCTGGATCGTTGGCGGCTCGGAGAGTCCTACTAACGTTTACCCCGACCGATTGTAGTATCCGGCTGACAGCTTCGGCGGCCAAGGCGGCGGCGTTCCCCCCCTGAGGAATCTTGGTCACCCGCACCCGGGCCAGTTCTCCGCCAATGCCAAGGAACCCCGACTTTCCTTTACTTAGTACTTCTACCTCGGCCTCGTCTCGGTCGGCGTCGAGCTCTTTCAGCGCCAACTCGATTGCTTCTTCGACGGTTCGGCCCGTCATTACTCGTACTTCCATGGTCCACTATCCTCTCGGGAGACTCCTCTTGCGCCGGTGGTTGTGTCGTCGCAGCCGACTGCCTCCTGGGAAACAGCGGGAACAGCGGCGCCCATCCAGTAATGAAGTATTGTATGCCGATGCCTACGGTGTTTGAAACTATCCAGTAAAGTGCCAGACCGCTGGGAAAGGTGAAAGAGAATACCGCTATCATTAGCGGCATCATCCAGAGCATCATGGTCTGGTTGCCCTGTTGCCGGGGGTCCGTAGACTGGACCATCGTCATCTTTTGCTGCACCCAGGTAGTGACGAACACCAGCACGGGGACTAGTATGTTGGTTGGGTCCGGCTCGGCTAAATCCAGCCACAGGAAGTTGGCGTTAAGGGGCGCCGCTGAGTAAATGTCAAAAATCGGTATCCAGGTGTAAAACTTCTCCGATAACCCCACCAAGTCGTCCGGCTTGGAAAACAAAGTCTGCACCAACACCCGGAACAGCCCAAACAGAATAGGCATTTGGATGACCAAAGGCCCCAGGCAGCCTATGGGGCTGACCCCTGCTTCCCGGTACGCCTGCATGGTTTCGCTGGAGACACGGGCCCGGTCTCCGGCGTAGCGGCTCTGGATTTCCCTTATGCGGGGCTGCAAACCGCTCATGGCCCTCATCTGTTTCACCTGCCGGACAGTGAGGGGAAAGGTTAAGAGCCGGACCAACATGGTGAACAGGATGATGGCGATGCCCATGTTGCTGAAGCTAATAACGTACAACACCATCAAGGTGTTGAGCATGGGCCGGATTATGAATTGGGTCCAGAAGAAGTCAAAGAATTCCAAAAAGCCCTACCCTGACGCCACTAAGAGTCCAGACCATTTCGATGTCCGGGTCACTTGCATTCGACGTTGTTTTTTGTGTCGAAGCACCACGCCTCGGTTAAGTCCAGCCGGCCGGCGCGGTTAAAGCCAACGTCCAAGCGAATTACCGTGCTGCCTTGAGTACCCACGTATATATTATTGCCGGCCACGAACAGCGGGGCCTTTATCTCCGCATCGCTGACAAACTCCGTATCGATCACTCGATTGACTGTGGAGGTCTGGGCGTTCGTGTCCAAGAGACTGACCTCCCTCCCGTTTTTGGCTGATACGGCCAGGGCGCCCTGAATTAACGCCGGTCGGGATACAATGGATGAACCCAGGTCGTATTTCCAAAGCGGGACGCCTTCTACATCCACAGCGTAAATGTTCCCGTCCATGTTGGGGGCGAAAATGGAAATGTCGTTGGCAACGGCTCCAGCCCAAAACCAGTTGTCTCCTTCTACCGTCCACCGTAGCGTGCCACTGGTGGCTTCAATGCCGTAAAGCTTTTTGTCAAAGGACCCGACGACCACCATGTCTCTAAAAATTAGGGGCTTTCCGGCCACAGCTCCCCCGGTGGTCAGTCTCCATTCCTCCGTGCCGTCCTGGACATTAACAGCGTAAATGTTGTTGTCGTGGGAGCCGAAGTAAACAACTCCATTATGAATGGTTGGCGTAGACCAAATCCTATCCCCGGTGGGGAAACTCCATACCGGTTCTCCCCCTTCCTCGGCGTGGTAAGCGTAAAGGCTGCCGTCTTCGGAACCTACCACCACCAAGGGGATATCCGTGGCTGTGGCAAGCGCCGGCCCGCCAATTAAAGGCCTTGGTTCTTGCTGATCACCGACCGCGATTCGCCAGCCAAGGTCCCCCAAGTTCGACGTACCTTGATCATCCGGTGACGGAGCTTGGAACTCTTTATCCAGGGCGTACAAATAACCATCTACTCCGCTGACGTAGACCAACCGCTCGCCCAAGACCGGGTGATCGAAGGAGCCTTGAATTCCGCCCACCGAACCGTCGGAGCAGGCGCCAAAGGTCAATGCCAATGCAGCTGCGGCCAAAACCCACCATTTGCCAATTCGAGCGGTTACCATCCTCACTCCGGCGGTTGATAGGACCACTGCAGTGAAGGCGTCCCGGCGCCGTCGTCTACAAGTGCCTTGACCTGTCCCTCCTTGGTGCCGATGAAAATGGTGGTTAGGTCTCCCAAGGTGAATATCGGTATCCGGTCGGGGTGGGTTCGAGGCCTGGTGTCGTTAACGCCTCGTTCGACCATCAGGTCCCCGTCCTCGATGCCAACAACCCGGATTTGCTCCTGGTCAAGAAGGAGGATTTGCCCGGGAGAGAAATCTCTGGGGTTAGTGACCGTCAGAGCGTCGTCTAGGGCTGAAAGCGTAGCGCCCTCGTTGAGATTCCCGCCGGTATTGACAGAAATCAATAGAGCAGCCACAGGGGACCACCCGCTACTGCTGCCACGTAAGCTGTTCCCGGTGCAAGCAATTGCCGCGGCGCCGAGGGCGAGGCAAAGCAGCACAATTAAGCACGGTTTGACCGGCGTGGCCAGTGCCCTCGCCGGAGTTGCCGCCTGAGGAGAACCGGATGTGGGACGCGAGAAGATTCGCAACAAATTAAATCAAAGAAAGAAGAATTACCGTCTTGATGTCAAGATATGGGCGCAGGTTCATGGCACCGGATCGTACCCCTCACCACCCATGGGCCGGCAACGAGCCAAACGCTTCAATCCGATCCAACTCCCTTTAACGGCGCCGTATCGCTCAACCGCCTCCTGAGTGTAGTGGGAACAGGAAGGGAGGTACCGGCAGGACGCTGACAAGCAGGGCGAGAGGGTCTTTTGATAGACTGCGATCGCCAATAGAACTACGCGCTTCATTTGCCGACGCGGGTTTTCGGGCTGCTTTCTAGTGTGCTGTCCTCAGCGTCGACCAAGCAACAGCGCCGCATCAAGCCATAGGCCGCCCGTCTCAGCTCCTGGTAGCTTGCTTTGTTAGACCCTTTGCGGGCTATAAACAAAGCGTCCCAGCCAGTCTTTACTCGGCTTGACCGCACGGCCTCCCGCAACCTGCGCTTCACTTTGTTCCTGACTACGGCGTTCCCTATCCGCTTGCTAATTAAGAACCCGAAACGGCTCCGGTCTAGTCCGTTGGCTAGAAAGCGGATCACCAAGAAACGATTCGCCGTGCTGCTGCCGTTCTGGTGAATCTCGGAGAACCGTCTGCTACCAGTCAGGCGGGACCTACGTTGCATGACAGGGGACGAACTGCTAGACAGTCAACCGGTGACGCCCTTTGAACCGGCGCCGCCGCAAAACCGCCCGGCCGTCGGAAGTGCTGGAACGGGCGCGAAACCCGTGCACCCTGGCCCGTCGGCGTTTCTTAGGTTGGTATGTGCGTTTAGGCATGGTATGGTTTCCTTCACCGGATGGGATTATATGGCCCGTGCGATTCAACCGTCAAGGCCGGAGTGAGAGGCGGCAGGCCCAAACAGGGTGGTTTTCGTCCCCGGCAACCCAGAACCCATGACAACGCGGCTCCCGCGGCAATACAGAGTAAAAGTCCCTCAAGCCATGCCGACGTTGTCCAGGCGGAGGACTCACCAATTTCTAACCGGCGCCCAAAGCAGGCGCCATTGTATTCTTCATTTCCGCGGGCCGGTAACTTATACTCCAGTCTACATCTTCCCCAGTCCTCCGACACCTATGAAAGCGCCTAGGCGGCGGCAACCAACGGCCCGGACACCATAATAGCTCGTACGGGGCGAGGCGGAATGTTCATACCATCCTTGGACCACTCCCTGGGAGAGGCCATTGATATCGTGAGGCAAACGGTGCGAGATTTCTCTGCCCGGGAGATTTCTCCTCGCGCCCAAGAAATCGACAAGACTAATGAGTTCCCTGAGGACTTGTGGTTAAAGCTGGGCAGCTTGGGGCTACTGGGCATTACCGTGCCGGAAGAGTACGGAGGGGCCGGCTTGGGTTACTTGGCCCACGCGGTGGTGATGGAAGAGATCTCTCGAGGTTCGGCCAGCGTCGGGTTGAGCTACGGAGCGCACTCGAACTTGTGCGTCAACCAAATCTTTCGCAACGGCAACGAAGACCAAAAAAACCGCTACCTTCCCAAGCTCATTAGCGGGGAGCACGTGGGGGCCTTAGCCATGAGCGAGCCCGAAGCGGGTTCGGACGTAGTTAGCATGCGTCTGCGCGCCGAAAAACACGAGGGCCGCTACCTTCTCAACGGCGCCAAGATGTGGATTACCAACGGTCCGGACGCCGACGTGCTGGTGGTGTACGCCAAGACTGACCCAGACGCCGGCTCCCGGGGAATCACAGCGTTTCTAATTGAAAAAGACTTCGCCGGTTTCTCTCCGTCTCCCAAGCTAGATAAGCTAGGAATGCGGGGTTCGAACACTAGCGAATTGGTGTTCGAAGATTGCGAAGTTCCCGAGGAAAACGTACTGGGCGAGGTAGGCCGGGGAGTTCAGGTGCTGATGAGCGGCCTCGACTTCGAACGCGTGGTGCTGTCGGCCGGGCCGGTGGGAATAATGCAGGCATGCCTGGACGTGGTGATGCCTTACGTCCACCAACGGGAGCAGTTTGGCCAGCCCATCGGCGAATTCCAGCTTATCCAGGCCAAGCTGGCTGACATGTACGCCGGTCTATCGGCCAGCCGGTCTTACGTTTACGCCGTGGCCCGGGCCTGCGATAGCGGGAAGGCGGACCGTAAAGACGCCGCCGGTTGTATTCTGTTTGCCGCCGAGAAGGCGACTTGGACGGCATTGGAGGCTATTCAGATTCTGGGCGGGAACGGGTACCTCCAGGACTTCCCCACGGGGCGCTTGTTGAGGGACGCCAAGCTGTACGAGATTGGGGCTGGCACCAGTGAAATCAGGCGTACCCTCATCGGCCGCGAGCTGTTTAGGGAGACCGGGTGAGTTGTCACGCGCCGGCAATTTATGGTAAAGAAAACGTATCGTAAGACGTGGAAAAAGCCCCTGTTTAGGTATAGAATCACAGCGCGCCGAAGTGGCGGAATGGTAGACGCGCCGGTCTCAAAAACCGGTGGGGGCGACCCCGTGTCAGTTCGACTCTGACCTTCGGCACCAACAGCTTGCCTCGGATACGATGTAACCCCGAAGCTATCGCCGATGGCTGCGCTTATTCCGCGATAATCCCAGAACCCTCTGCCTCGCCGGCGGATGCAGGATTCGCGGCCACTACTTTGGACAGCCTGCCCGGAAAGGCCCAAGCCTCCGGGTCTACCCCGCTCCGAGACCAGGTGATCCCGTGGTAAATATCTAACACCACAAGAGCGCGTCGTAAGCGAGCCAAGTGCGGCAAGTCGTCAGAGCTGGCGGACACCATTTAGCTATGTTTAAAGAAGAAGCGACGCGGATGTTATCCCCTCTGTGGGCTGGGATGAAGAAGCCCTCTGCTATCTGGGCGGGGTCTTTGTCACAGGCGATTAGCGCACATTTAAGCTATTCACGCAAAGCGGAGTTGAACATCTCCGCCGGCGCCAGTATCTCAATAATCTGATTCCACCGCCGGGTTTTCATTCGGTTTTTGGGCAACAGGGGAGACGGACATGCTATTACAGGATCGGGTAGCTCTTATAACCGGGGCGGGCCGAGGAATAGGCCGGGCCATCGCTTTAGCCTATGCCAAAGAGGGCGCCCGGCTGGCCTTATCGGCTCGCACCCGCAGCGAGCTGGAAGAAACGGCGCGTCAGACGGAGTTGCTGGGCGCCGCCACTTGCGTCATCACCGCCGACGTGTCGGAGCAGACCCAGGTAGAGGAGATGGTGCGCCAGACCCTGGATGCTTATTCCACCATAGATATTCTGGTAAATAATGCGGGACTGGGTGGACCGGTGGGCCCGCTGCAGGACAACGACCCTGACTACTGGGCCCAAACCATCCGGGTAAACGTCATTGGCGTTTTCCTTTGCTGCCGGGCAGTCCTGCCGGTGATGCTCGCCAACGACCGAGGCAGGATCATTAACCTCCATGGAGGCCGCGGCCGGCACGTGTCGGCATACGGCGCGTCGAAAGTGGCGGTGGCGGATATCACCGAAACGTTGGCCGCTGAACTGGAAGGCACGAACGTTCAGGTCACCGCACTGAGCCCTGGCTCCATTCATACCCGAATGTGGGAAGACACCCGGGACGCGGCTCAAATTGTTGGCGACACGGAATTGTTCGAGTACGGCCAGCGGGTGACCAGCGGCGGCGGCGCTTCGGAGCAGCGGGCGGCAGAGCTGGCAGTGTTGCTGGCCAGCGACGCGTCGGCGGGCTTGAGCGGGCGCGTGATTCAGGCCGTCACCGAGGACTTCTCGTCCCTGCCTCAAAGGATACCGGAGATCATGGCGTCGGATGCTGGCGCTCTGCGGCTCTTGGGTACGGGTCAAGCCATCGTATAGCAGTATTCCTGGAGGTTCCGCCTGGAACGAGCGATAGAACCGGAGACCGGAACATTGCGAGAGCCGGGGAGCGGACGAAATCCGGCTCTAGCCTCGTATCTATTTGACACCTGGCTAGGGCCAATGAATCAGGGCGAAGGATTTAGGATACCCTATCATCGGTGGCCGCATAGGGTATCTCACTTGAATTAGCAGAGCGACCGGGTTGAATGCAAGAGCCCGGCGTGGATCACCCCGCCGCTAAGCAGAGGTGGTCACGTCATGCGTGGTTGTTTGAAAGCGCCAAGGTCCTTTGACACGCCTCTCTAGTCCGGCGTCATTGAGTGGCAGCCAACAGGACCCCAATTTCGTCATCACTGTGAGCTTTTGCGGTTGAGCTTATGTCAATGCCATACAAGCGCGCCGCATTCTCGCCCAATATCTTTTGTTTGACCGCCGGCGTGAGGTCCACCTTGTACTCTTCTTTGATGTCGTCGGGCAACTCGAACGCCATGAAATCTTCGATGATCCACTTGGGACTCCATATAGCGTAGTCACTGCCGAAAAGTAAGCGGTCCTCTCCGAGCCAGAACAGCAAGTTGGCCATTATGTTGGCAAAATACTTGGGACGCGAGTGGACGAAAGCCGCGGCCACTGACAAGCCCGCATACACGTTGTGTTCCTGGGTCGCGATCCAGCAAAAGTCGTCCAGTCTGGGCAAACCCACGTGCTCTATTATGAAGTTCAAGTTGGGGAAATCGGTCGCGGCGTAGTCGACGTCTCCCACGTCAAAGGCATCCATGCTGAGGGGATATATGGTGGGTCCTTTGTGTACATGTATGTTTTTGATACCCAACTCTTCGACGAGTTCAAAATACTTGTAGGCCCATGGGTCGTTAAGCCGCCACCCCTTGGACCCCTCTCTCCACTCGGCGGTGTATAGCTTGAAGCCCTCCACCGGATACTGCTCCACTGTTTGCCGAAGCTTTTCCAGTCCGGCCTCTTCCTCTCTGGGATCGAAAGTGCCACAAAGGATGAATCGGTCCGGATGCCTCTCCTTTAGCACGTTGTTTTGTTTGACCGAGTTAAATCCTTCCTTGAAAAACTCGAATAGATTGGTGGAGTTTAGGATACCGACGTCGACGTGACCCTCGATAAACAGGTCTTGGATCAGCGCCTCTTCTCCATAGTTGCAGTACTTCTCGAAGGACCACACGTACTCGGCTGGGCTCACTGCGCAGTGGTAGTCGTAAAAGCACTTGATCCACGCCTCGCCGTACTGGTTGAGCCAATTCTCTGGGCTGGCGTTCCAATTGTGCATGTGCCCATCGACAACAAATATCTCATGGCCATTCTCTTTGTACATTGCTTTCCCCGTTCCTTTCCCGGACCGTATCAGTCTAGGTAACTCGAGGGTTGATTGCGCCCGATTTTCGCGCTTGCAGCAGAGCTGAACACAGCGAGCCGGTAGCTTCAGATGAGACCCGTGCGGTGCGGGCCTGTATGAAGTAAGCCTCCAACCGGTCTGCCTCTATGGGCTTGCCGCTCAGGTCAATGAGCAGCGGTCCCTGCGCTGAGCAGTCAAGACCCAGCTCGGCCCGTCGCTCCAGGTATTGCTGGGCCGCCCCTACGGGCCCCGCTCTTTGCGGCGCATCGGATTCCTCCCGGCCTTCTACGCCGCCAATCCAGCAGAAATCAGCCTCCAAGCGAAGGTCGGCCACTCTTAGAGACGACATCGCTTGGAAAGACAATCCCGCGTCTCTCAGTTGCCTGATGAGCCTTTCCTGGCGAGCGATATACCCCTTACGTAAAAACAGTCCCCTCAGTTCCTCCAGGTTTCCCCATGCTTCATCGGGGAACGACTGGGCAAAGGACATGCCGGAATTTACTCCCGCTTCTATGGCCTGGGCGGCGAAGTGACCCAATAGACGGACAGTAACTTTTTGGACTCCATCGACCCGCATCAGATTACGGCGGGCGTCGCCGGCCATCAGGAAAGAGAAATTGGCGGCGCACCAGTAGGTGGGCAACTCTAGCTCCACGGTGACGTGCCCGCTCTCGGCCGTAACGGTCTTGACCAAGCCAAGGCTTAGGATGGACTCGTCAAGCTCAGGGTCAAGAACTGCGTCCAACTGACGCAAGATGGCCTTGCGGTCGAGAGACGCCGGGATTGACAACTGCACGCCGTCAGCCATCACTTACTCCGAAGGACCGGTCCAACCGTGGCTTCCGAACAACCCCTTCGCGAACTGGCCTGACGGACGCACGGAAATAGTTTGCGAAGAAGGGGAATGGCTTGAAGCGCAGAGGACTCAACAACATACGGTCATAATACCGGCAAAGGTCATGGTGTCAAGCTTCCTCTGCTCCCGAACCCCGGGGCCGTTTGTGGGTTCCCCTGGTCTCAACCCTACCCCTCAGGCTTTCTCCCGCGCCGGTTCATGGCTAGGCAAACGTACAACCCTATTCACGGCCCTATTGAACGTTTCCGCACGAACCCTTTTCTTCACTAACCGCTAAGCTGCCACGAACTAAGCTTTTCTCTGCCAACCATTTCAGGAAGAAGGTCTAGCTGAGACTATTGACACCAAACCATACGCATGGCTATATTTCGGCCAAAGCCATAAAGCGTTAGGAGATTCAGCTATGATGCAGAGCGGTAGAGTTAGGGTAGAAGCGGGCAACGTTACCTTCATCGTCCAGCACGAGTTGTGGGACGGCAACATTCAGGACCATACCGACCAGGGCGTGGTCATCCTGGTCGAGTCCGGCGACGCCACGCTGTTACGGTTCAACTGCTTCGACGTGGAGCGCAGCTATATCTACGGTCCCGGGGGTAAGAACGCGCAGTTTCGCATGGACCACACCGTCGATGGCAACCCCATCGGCTGGTCGGTCAAGACCATTCGCGACCATTTGCCCGCCATGGTGGAGGAGGCCGGCTTCCCGGAAATCGCCAGCCAGCTAGACATGGCGGCCGTTTCGGCAAGCTTGGACGAGGTGGAAGACACCGCACGGGCCAAATTCATGGCCGAGCGCAACACCGTAAAGCACAACCGGGGCACCGACGTCTTCGACGCGGGTAACATTCGTTTCGGCCTGGAGATGCGACGGCTGGCCTCCGGCGACGGGGGCTTGGCCATCCACGTGCTGTCCGACCTGGCGGGCAACACCGGCCGGGTGTTTACTGAAGAGACTGAGTTGTTAGCCTTCGACTGCTTCTGGGACGGCCCCCACTACCACTATGGACCCCGCAATAAGAACCACCGGATATACTGGGACCGGACCCTGGTGCCCGACCCGCTGAGTTGGTGCCTGGATCAGTTCAAGAGTAAGAAGCTGAAGGCTATGCTGGAGCGCGCCGGTTATCCCGGAGTCGCCGCCGACTTGGACGAAGACTTGGTTGTGTCGGTCCTGCCCAAAGTGGAAGCCCGCGCCCGCGAAATGGAGTCTGTTGGCCTTCCGGCCGCGGTGACCCCCAACCTAGTGCAGTGAGCGAAAACCTGCTGCTGTGGCGCTAAGCGCCGAAAAGCGAGGGCTGCCCCGGCTGGGCCGGGGCAGCCCTAACGTTTTTCCTAGGTCGCAAGATAGACTAGTGCGTGGCCGTCGTGGCGCTCGTATCGGATTCTCAATAAAGAGACCGGCAAGGAAGAAACAGGCAGAGACCGGTCGAATTCTTCTAAGGCCGTTCCCGTTAGCAGGGCTCAGCTATTACATGCCGTCAGAGTACAGGAGTCCGGCCCTTGCCCGCCGTGGGCGCCGGTTGCCAGGCAAAACGGATAAGCCGTGCACCGGCAGCCGCTTTAGAAGAACACCCGAAGAACAGCCTATGGATCGTCGTCGCGCCACTCGAAGCTCAGGGTGGCATAGCGCACGAAAACCCCTCCCCCGGGAGCGCCCATGGGCCCATTGACCGCAAGAACGGCGATGGTGTGCTGGCCCCCAGGGCTGGGACTCGCGGAAACCTCGACCCGTTGCGGCTGATTGAAGCCCGCTATCGCGCCCCGGTCCCGGTTGCATTGGCCGTCGATCCAAATTTCGCCGTAGTCGTCTACACAGGTCTCGAACAACAACCTGGTCCGGGACGTGGCGCGTCCGCCGACGGATTCGGGCAAGGTAATGTTGATCCGATACCAAACAATGGAAAACCCGGTGACGTATGACGCCCCGATTGACGCCCACGCGCTAATATCTGAGGATACCGCCCATGATGAGTCGTCGTAGTCGGCAAGCCGGGCCGGACTGCCCTCGGACCGCAGCACCAGCCCATCGTTGGGGTCGCCAGGAACGTATCCCTCGGCGTATTTCCATTGCCCCTTCACTGCGTCCAACCCATCGGATTGGTTAAGGTTTATGCTCACTCGCGGCATAGCTCCTCCTGAAACCTCACGATTTTGGTCTCTTAATGCGCTTCATAGGTCCGGTTGACCCGATTGACATTGACCCGTATTGCCGTTGCCCATTCCACGGGCTTAGCAACGGCAATGCTGTTTTAGGCCGCCTCTCCAAGACTGACGATGTTGCTGCCCAAGCTTATCATCAGCGTCTTAACTTCAGTATGCTCCGGGTGGACCAGCGCGGCGCCTCTCATAGTTAGGACCAGTGGGCAAGACCTAAGTCACGAGCCCGGTCTTGGGGTTTCTTGGCGCCCACGCCCTGTCGACGCTCTAGGGGGCAGCCCCGGTTGGAACATCGTCAGCGCTACCGTTTACCACGGTACGGCAGTTTAGACTAGAACGAAATGCTCCAGTACCGGCCGTTGGCCTTCGCGGGGGACGAGCGAGGCCGCCAATGCTCGCGCACACCGAGGAAGCGGCGGCCAACGCTCTCCTACCCTTGGTATCACCCACCCGGCGCTGCCTTACTATATCGCCTCCAGCCAGGGTAGAAAAGGGTTGAGCCTGCCCTGCAAGTCTCCAACCATTGATTTGCACTATGCAGACCAGCCAATATTTCGACCCCCGCGGGGATGATACGAGTTGAATACGGCGCGCCGTCGTCGCTGTTCCGGGGAAGCAGGACTCCACAAACAGACTTCGGAAGGCCGATATCCCGGAGACCTATGCTTGATGATACAGGCCCAGGATTGTGCGCCCCTCCCAGTGGTCGCGAGAAATCAAATCTTGACGGCGCCCGGTGGTGTCGCCAACTATGTCTGCTGAAATAGCTGCCTTTCACTATTGCGGTGTCAACGTGGTCGAGTTAAAATCCAAAAGTTCATCTAAAAGACGGTCCGGCGCATGTTCTTGACCCCGCACTGGACTAGCTTGAGAGGAATCGATGGATTACAGGGTTGTATCTTCGGACAACCATATCGACATGACGTCGTGCCCGCCTGACCTATGGGCAGATCGGGCCCCTTCCAAGTGGAAGCTGCTGGTCCCCCGCGTAGAAGAGTTGGAAGATGGGCTCCACTGGTTCATCGAGGGTAAAAACGTGGGGATGTGGAACGGCGTGGGGCCGGGGTTCAGCAAGTATCAGAAGGGACGGCTGGCTCGTATCGATAAGTTGCATGACATGGGGTTTTACACCGGCCATCACGCTGGGGCCCAAGCCCGGCCCACTACTCCCGAAATGCGGCTGGAGGACCTTGATGCAGACGGCGTAGACGCCGAGATAATATACGGAATCCTGGGCACCAACCTTCGCATCCATGATAGCGAGATGACGGCGTGGGTGTACCAGGTATACAACGATTGGGCCGCCGATTTCGCCAAAAGGAGTGACCCCCACCGGATCTTCCCCCTGGCCGCGATTCCATATCATGATCCGGCTGCTGCGACGGCCGAGCTGCGCCGTTGCGCGGAGCTAGGCTTCAAGGGTGGAGATCTCCCGGTGAAGAGGTTGGCTTATCCGCTCTGGCACCGAAGCTGGTATCCCGTCTGGGAGGCTTCGGCGGAGTGCGATTTCCCTATTTCTTTCCACTCCACCGGATTCACCGGGTCCCGCCAAGCCGATGACGATCAGATGGCCAAGGAATACCAGTTAGAGATATTGGGCATGGACTCGGTGCTTTTTCAAGTAGACGGAGTCGAGGTGCTTTCCGCCATTATCATGTCGGGCGCCTGCGAGAAGTTTCCCAACTTTCGTTTCGTCTTGGGAGAGTCAGGGGTTACCTGGCTCCCCTACATCTTGAACCGGTTCGATGAGCAGTACGAGGACCGGCTGCGGGACCTTAACTTCTCCATGAAACCCAGCGACTACTTCCGCCGCAACGGCATGACCACCTATCAGCAGGAATCCTGCATTAGCGACGTGGTTCATCTGGTGGGAGAGGACAACATCATGTGGGCCACGGATTATCCCCACCAGGACTGCCTCTTTCCGGACTCCCGGCGGATCATAGAAGAGCAGTTGGGCGGGCTAGCCGAGGCCACGAAACTGAAGATCATCTGTGGCAACGCCGTCAAGTTCTACCACCTGAACTGACCGGTCCGTCCGCCGTTGTCCAGCGGTTTAGAATCAGCAGAAAGCGGCCTAGCTCATCTTCACCACGCCATTGTCTCCTGCGCCAAGTGCCCGCGCTTGGTGGCCCACCGCGAGGCGGTTGCCCGGGAGAAGCGCCCCATGTACAACGACTGGGAGTACTGGGGCCGGCCGGTGCCCGGCTTCGGCGACCCCAACGCTCGGTTGTTGCTTTTGGGTCTCGCTCCTGCCGCCCACGGGGCAAACCGAACGGGCCGGATGTTCACCGGGGACCGAAGCGGAGACTGGGTTTACGGCACGCTCCACAAGTTCGGCTTCGCCGAGTCGCCCCACTCCCAAAGCCGGGATGACGGCCAAATTCTTAAAGACGTGTACATCACCGCCGCCGTCCGCTGCGCCCCACCGGGTAACAAGCCGTTCCCTGAAGAAAGAAACAACTGCCTTCCCTTTTTGGTCCGCGAGCTTGAATTACTCAAGAAGGTCCAGGTGGTCTTGGTCTTCGGTAAATTCGCTTTCGACGTGTACCTGGGCGTCTGCTCCGCGCGAGGCGCGGCGTTGCCTAGTCCTCGTCCCAAATTTGGCCACGCGGCGGTTTACCGCCTGGCCGGCGGTATAACCCTGGCAGCCTCTTATCACCCCAGCCAGCACAACACTCTAACCGGCCGCCTGACCCGGGAAATGTTCGAGGGGGTCTTCGACATGGCCAAACAGCTGTTGGCCTAGAAGTTCCAACGGGACCACCCAACCCGGTCCTAACAACCCGCCGGATAGCAGTTATGTCGCCTCGCCCGTCAGGTCTATTGCGAGAACAATCTGACTCAGGCGAACCCGCCGAATATTAGTTATGTCATGTCACCTGTTAAGTTTATGGAGCGAACAACCCACGTTCGTTCCAGGAGCTGCCAACTGGCCCTGCGACGGCCATTGTTTGGCGCTATAATGGTGGGGGCCTTCGCCAAGGGAGATCGGGAGTAGATGGACAGGGAACAATCAATCTGGGAGCAGTTCGTCGGATTGATGCAGTCCGACGATAGCGAGATTGCCCTAGGCAACGCGGCGCTGTTAATTGCCGCCACGGAATATCCTAATCTCGATATCGACCGTGAATTGGCGGCGTTGGATTCTCTATCCGCCGCCGCCGCTTACCGGCTTGGCGAAGAGCGGGACCCCTTGTATTGCGTCAATACTCTGAACGAGTATCTTTTCGACGAAGTGGGGTTCAGGGGCAACGACGAAGACTACTACGACCCCCGCAACAGTTACCTGAATGATGTGTTGAGCCGTCGATTGGGCATCCCCATCATGTTGTCGCTGGTCTACATCGAGGTGGGCAAGCGCCTGCAAATTCCCTTGGTGGGCGTGGGAATGCCCGGCCACTTTCTGACAAGGCATCGTGACGAAGAAGACCTGTTTATTGACCCGTTTCACCGCGGAATCCTGCTGTCAGAGGAAGATTGCGCCCAACGCCTGCGCGAGATCACTCAGGGCAATTTTACTTGGGACCGGCGATACCTGACGCCGGTGACCAACCGGGATTACATTGCCCGAATATTGCGAAACCTGAAGATCGTCTACCTGCAGCGCAACGAGCATCAACGGGCCCTCTCGATGATCGACCGGCTGGTGGCCCTGGACCCTGAGGAACCGACAGAACGGCGGGACCGCGGGTTGGTAAGGTATCAAGCGGGCAATTATGGTGGAGCTGTGGACGATCTGCGGTTCTATCTAGAGAACGGGCCGCCGGAGGCCCAAACTGAAGAATTACAGCGACTTATCAACCACGTAGAAGAGCTTCTACAGAATAACTGAACAAGACACCGGCCTAATTGACCCAAGTCCCCAGTATGACGGTGCGCCGCCGGAACAGGCTTTCCCAGGCAACTTTCGAGACGCCCCGGCCCACCGGAGTATCGAATTTACCGTTTAACCACCGTCTTCCTGTGCCGCCGCTCCGGCAGATGGTTCCCCTTGCCATACCAATTCCAGCTAGTCGTTTCCAAAAGAGCCTGTCTCAGAAGTCTCCACTCACGATTTTGGGTGTACGCAGCCTGACGGGTTACTATTATTTACCGCCTAAACCTGTATTGAATGGGGCTCAATAACCCGTCATTCCCGGGCTTCAATCATTCCCTACTTCCGTCATTCCCGCGAAAGCGGGAATCCAGAAACGTAGGATGCTGGACGACTCAGCTTTACGAGACAGGCTCAGAAGGATAGCCATGCAGCGCATTATTGAGACACCTCCCCAGATCACGCCAGAGAACGATAACGGCTATTTGGAAGAGTTGACCAAAGCTATTTTCCGGGCTGGGTTCAGTTGGCAGGTGGTGCGCTTAAAGTGGGATAACTTTCGCCTCGGGTTCGACGGATTCGACGTTGACAAGGTTGCAGCTTATGATCAACCGGATATTGCCCGGCTCATGAATGATAGCGGCATCGTCCGTAACCGGCGCAAAATACTTGCCACCATCGAGAACGCCCAGACTGTACAGGCGTTATCGGCAGCCCACGGCTCGTTCCAAGGATACCTCCGGTCGCTGGACCACCTAGATTATCACGAAGGTGTAAAAGAGCTGACCGGGCAGTTCCGGGGATTGGGGCGCACCAGCGCCTTCGTCTTCCTGCATTGCGTAAACGAGCCCACGCCCGGCTGGAGCCAGCGATAACCGGCAGCGTCCGGAGGCGGCCGTGGAAGCATGAGGCACCCGGGAACGCGGTTTCGGGGGGGAGCATACCAGCGGAGATAGTCAGGGTGTTTTAATTATGCGCCGGCCGTCATACCCGTCGCTCACCCGTCTTTCCCGCCGCTCACCCGTCATACCCGCGAAGCTTGTCCCCGGCCCCGATCAGAAAGCGGGAATCCATCGCTCACCCGTCTTTCCCGCGAAAACGGGAATCCATCCCGCCACTCACCCGTCATTCCCGTGAAAACGGGAATCCATACGTTCTTGATGTTGGACTGCCATTGGACAAGCCCAAAGTGCATGGGAAAGCAGGAGTTGTAGCGAAAACTAAATGGCCCCCGGTCCTAAACTCCCGACACCGCGCCCTTGCCCCCTCCGGCGACCACTCCCTACGCTGTTGATAGGCAGCTATTAGCACCCTGCCAAATTTACCACCGCCACTGAGGCCATGGCTCACAATGGCTCACAACGGCCCTGAAATAAAATAATCCGGCCTCTCCCCGCGCTAGCAAGCGGCTCTCCCCATTCTCGCCGCCGCCCCTCCATTGCCCAGGTTGCACGCCTCTCCAGAGTCTTTTATTTGTGTACCGCCCGTCATACCCGCCGCTCACCCGTCTTTCCCGCGAAGCTTGTCCCCGGCCCCGATCGGGGAGCGGGAATCCATCCTGCCGCTCACCTGTCTTTCCCGCGAAAGCGGGAATCCATACGTTCTTGATGTTGGACTGCCATTGGACAAGCCCAAAGTACGTGGGGAAATAAGTGCATGGGGAAATAGGAGTTGGCGCGAAAACTAAAAGGCCCAGCGGAGATGTTAGACCCCACTGGCGCTTCAGCACTGATTGGGGTAGATTAGCCTGGTGAGAAAGTCACCACCGGGAACGCCAGGGGACTAGGAGGGAGCAATGCCGGAAACAATCTTGGAAACCTACGTACGGAAGAACCCGAAGTCGGCGTCTCTCTACCCCAGATTCAAGCGGATTTTTCCCTCAGGAGGAGGAGGCCACGACGGGTACGTCGGAGAACCGTTCCCCATTACCATGGACCGCGGCCAGGGAGCGAGGAAGTGGGACGTGGACGGCAACGAGTACATCGACTTCGGCTTGGGGTCCGCGTCGCTGCTGCTGGGCCACGCCCATCCGGACGTGGTGGAGGCATTAGTGCAAGCTGCGCCGAGGGGTTCCCATTACGGCGCGCCCGTAGAAACGGTGGTGGAGTGGGGGGAGCAAGTCTGCGACATGGTCCCCAGCGCCGACAAGGTCCGCTTCGTGGGCTCGGGCGCCGAGGCGACCATGCTGGCCTTGCGCATCGCCAGGGCCCACTCCGCCAAAGACAAAATCATCCGATGGCAGTCTCATTACCACGGGTGGCACGACTACGTGATGCCGGGGAACGCAGCGCCCTTCGACGTTCCCGCTTCCACCGGTATTCCCCGCGGCGCCGTGGAGTCCGTTGTTGTCCTGCCGCCCGACCTGCAGATGTTGGAACAGACGCTGGCCAGCGATGACGGGATAGCAGGAGTTATAACCGAGGGGTCGGGGGCATCCTACGGCACAGTGCCGCTGCAACCGGGATTTGTTGAGGGGGTCAGGGAGCTCACCCGGCGCTACGGTGTGGTAATGATCCTGGATGAGGTAATCACGGGCTTTCGCTGGAGCCCCGGCGGGCTGCAGAAAAAGCTGGGCATAGAACCTGACCTATGCACCATGGCCAAAATCCTTACCGGTGGGCTTCCGGGAGGCGCAGTGGCCGGGCAGGCCCAGTTCATGGCGGTGATGGAACAAACCGGCGACGCCCACCACGACCGCTACGAACGGGTCTACCACGGCGGCACCTTCAACGCCAACCCCTACTGCGCCGCCACCGGAAATGCGGCCCTGCGAATTGTTGCCACCGGAGAGATGCAAGAGGTCGCCGACCGAATGGCTGAACGGCTGCGTCGAGGCTTACGAGAGATCGTGGACCGCTACGAAGTCGCCGCCTGCGTGTACGGTGAATCTTCCACGTTTCACATATATTTCGGGTCTAGCTCTATAGAGTGGCTGGACGCCAACTCCCTGAAAAGCGTCTCTCCGGAACTCCAGGTCAACTTCCGCCGGGCGCTGCAAGTCCGCGGTGTGGATCTGATGTCCCGGACCAGCGGCGTGCTGTCCGGCGTCCACACCGAGGCTGACATTGACCTGAGCCTGGAGGGTTTCGATGGCGCAGTGAAGGCGCTCATGGACGAAGGTCTGATCAGCCATGCCTGATCCGTCGCCCCTGATCCGTCGCCCCTGATCCGTCGCCCCTGATCCGTCGCCCCTGATCCGTCGCCATTCACAGCAAGTAGACCCTGTTCCGAGGCTGGGGTGAACCTGCTGTAAGACCGTTTCGGACTTTGACCGCAGTAAAGAATCCCCGCGGCCGGCTTGGCCGCCTTTCGTCAAGCCTCGGATAATTCTCAGAACGGAATATACCCGTGCGCGGGATACCGGAACAGACTATACCGCGTTATATTGCGGAGCAGCGGTTTCTCCACCCACACGCGGCAAGGGAGCGGTCTCGTAGATTTGTGCAAGCCCCTGCTGCCCCATATAATTACGGGAATGCCGGTGTCGCCTCCACTCAACCCGCGATTAAGTGAGAGATGAACAGTTTACCTTCCATTCCCACTGAGACCCTGGAGATTCTTCGTCAGATACCCACGCAGACTTTGATTGACGCTCTCTGGGTCAAAGGTTGGCCTATGAGCTTCATTCACGGGGCCAACCCTCTGCAGCGGGGTCAACATATGGCGGGCCGGGCGGTAACCTTGCGCTTTGTGCCCCATCGGCCGGACCTGGCCCAGGACAAACCCAAAGGAGAACAGTCCGCCGAATACGTTGCATTCGAATTGTGTGGCCCCGGAGAGGTCCTGGTTATTGACGCCATGGGCTGGGAGTATAGCTCCATCGGAGGCGACATCAAGTTCTTGCGCCTGTGGCAACGCAACGTGGGAGGATTGGTGACGGACGGGGCAGTGAGAGATAGCCTGTCTCTGATGGAGTACGGTTTCCCGGTATATTCCGCCGCCACTACCGCCAAGCAGGGACCTGCCGAGTTTTGGCCGTGGCAGGTCAACGACGCCATCCAATGCGGGCGGGTTCTGGTCCGCCCCGGGGACGCGGTGGTTGGCGACGACGACGGGTCGGTGGTGGTGCCTCGCAGCTTGGTGGACGACGTTATCCAGATCGCCAGGGAGCGAGAGGAAGTCGAAGAGGTCATCAAGGCCCAACTCATCGAAGAAAGGTGCTCTCCCGGGAAATACTACCCCTTTAACGACCTTACTTGGCAGTTGTTCGAAGAGAGAACGGGTAAGAAACGCCGATTGTAGTCCTTATCTCGCCCCTACCGCATCGCCCCCGGACTAACTAGCGCCCTCGCATTCCCCTGCCCACTTGGGTCCAAAAATCCATTTGCGGGCCGGATGTCGTATTGGATTAATAACAGGCACTTGCGGAGCACGGCAATGGGGCGTCGAATTACTCATAATTTCATGCGGCCGGGGATGGTCCTGCTGCTATTGGGGTCCATTGCCCTAGCATCGTTGTTGCAGGCATGCGGAGGTTCCACGGAGACTGCCACCCAAGTTCCGGCGCAGGGCGCTGTCAACGGAACCAGCAGCGATGAGTCTCTTTTCGGAGTAGGACCGGATGGCGCTCAAATCGCGGCGGACCGGACCATATCATACGCAGGCGCTGCGTCTCAGATCGAGAACTTGGACCATGACGCCATCGTGGCGGCGCATGAACAGGTAATGATCCAGATTTATCAGGACCTGCTGCCCTCCATGGTCCAGATTCGGGTAACTCAACGGTTACAAAACGTGAGAGACCTTCCCTCCCTCCCCGGACACCCGGACCTGCCCCAAGGCAGTCTTCCCGATGACTTCTTCCGGCAAGGTGAAGGTTCGGGTTTCGTGTGGGACCAGGAAGGGCACCTGGTCACCAATAATCACGTGGTTGAAGGGGCCGAGCGAGTCACCCTGGTGTTTGCCGACCGGGAAGAACTGGAGGCCAAGGTAATAGGCGCAGACCCGGATTCCGACTTGGCGGTGTTGGAGATTCAGGGGAACAAGGACGGGATACGCCCGGTAGTGTTGGGCGACAGTGACGCCTTGCAAGTGGGCCAGATGGCCATCGCCATAGGCAACCCCTTCGGTCAGCAGTTCACCATGACCAGTGGTATCGTTAGTGCGCTGGGACGTACCATAAGCAGCTCCGGTAGCCCGTTCTCGATTCCCGAGGTGATCCAGACGGACGCCGCCATGAATCCGGGGAACTCCGGGGGACCGGTGCTAGACCGCCAGGGCAGGGTTATCGGGGTCAGCACTCAAATCGCGAGCTTGAGTGGATACAGCTCGGGTGTAGGTTTCTCCGTGCCCATAAACATGGTCAAGAAGATCATACCGGCGCTGATCGAAGACGGCCATTATGATTATTCCTGGCTGGGGGTGTCGGCGTCTACCCTTCCTCAGGACACGGCGGAACGGATGGACATGCCCCGCAATACAGGAGGCGCTCTAATTATTCGGGTGAGCGCGGACAGCCCGGCTGAAAATGCAGGCCTGCGGGGCAGCGATAGCACGTTTAACCTCGAGGGAGTCGAGTTCTCCTTAGGAGGCGACATCGTGGTAGGTATCAATGGTTCTCCCGTTAAAGTCATGGATGACATGGTGGCCTATTTGGTCAGCGAGACTAGGCCCGGAGACAAGGTGCAACTGGACGTAATAAGAGACGGTGGAGAACGGATAACGTTAGAAATAACGTTGGGCCAGCGCCCTAGCGACGACAGGTAAAAGGAGTTGCTCCCGGATGATTGCGGTAAACGCCATCTACATTTCGCCGGTCAAGTCGCTGGGGCTGACTCAGTTTGAGACCGTCCAGGTGGATTCAGGGGGTATCATCGAGGACCGCCGGTTCCATCTGATAAACCGCGACGGAGCCCTGTTGACCCAGCGGCAGGCAGGTTCATTGGTCCAGATCAAAGCTAGCTACCACGTCGAGCACGAGACCCTCTCGCTTAGATTTCCCGGCGGGGAAGACCTTACCGGCGGCATCTCGTTAGGCGAGCCCGTACCGACCACGATATGGGGCAGGCAGGTGGCTGGGCGTCTTGTTGAGGGGCTGTGGGCGGCTGCGTTGTCCGACTTTTGCGGGCAGCAGGTGCGGTTGGTTAAGTCGGACCTGCCCTGCCAGTGTTATGACGAATATCCGGTCTCGTTGGTCTCCCAAGCTTCTATAGATCTCCTGGGCCGAATGACCGGCGATGCGGCCATAGTTGAATGCAAGAGATTTCGTCCAAATTTCCTTATAAGCGGCTGTGCGCCTCACCAGGAGGACTCTTGGCTGGGAGGAGTTATTCGCATCGGCCCGAAGCTCGCGATACAGGTCATCGCCCGGGACCCCAGATGCGCGATCACTACTCACGATCCTGAATCCGGGGAATGGGACTCCGACACCCTGCGCCACATCCTCAGCTACCGCCCCGGCTCAAGAGTCCCCTACTTCGGGGTCTACGGGATCGTGGTAAGCCCTGGCCCCGTCTCCATTGGCGACCAGGTGATTACCTCCACGGCGTCTTAAGAGTAGACTCTCGGGGGCGGGACGCACGATCGACTTGCTCCTGAGACCGCATTGTGCCTCACCGCCGCGAGTGCCCCCTCGGGCGATTTCGTCTCCCGGGTAGCCAACCCGCCGCCCAACTATGCCGAAGCCCCTGGCAACCACGCCGTTTCCTCGAAAATATGAGCCCGATAGTCACCCGGTCCGCGCCATCCAAGTGGCCCGCCGGCCGATGGGACATGTTTGGCCTGCCCGCTCGTTCCGTTGTCTCTTTCCGTTGTCTCTTTCCGCTGTTAGGATAGCCAAGCTAACCAATGGAACTCCATCTCCTGCTCAGTATCCGCCAAGTCCGTAGGCGCGTATCGTTGTTCCTGTGTCCCAGGTCCTACCCTCCTCTTTAGCGTACAGGTGCATGTCGGCAAAGCTTATGTACGGGGATTCTGCTAACCCGGAGCCCCGGACACGCGCCCTGTGGGCGATCCCGCGGGAGCGCTGAGCCAAGGATGGAACGTCCGCCCCCAAGCGGCTTCTCCAGCCTATAAGTAGCGTCTGGCACCCCGACAGGACCCCTCCCTTTTGGACCGGTCCCAAGGGGTTTGACACGAGGGGGACGGATACATACACTCGGATTCGGACCAGCTTGTTGTGGTCAGGCAGACACCTAGGAGACGAGATGAGGGATTGGTACGAGAAGACCCACATGGGCGCCCTGGTGGACCGCGCCGCCCATCTCTTCGGCCCCAGAGAGGCGCTGTATCACGACGGCAAACGGTGGACCTTTGATCAACTCAAAGAGGACGTGGACCGCGTCGCTCGAGGGCTTATAGCCTTAGGGGTCCTGCCAGGCGAAAAAGTGTCACTGTGGATGCCCAATCGTCCCGAATGGATTCAAGTCCTGTTCGCGGTAGCCAAGGTCGGCGCAGTGCTGGTGCCGGTCAACACACGCTTTCGCACCGCCGACCTGGAGTATGTGGTCCGGCAGTCAGACACCGCCACTCTCATCACGGTAGACCGGTCAGGCCCAGTGGACTATCTCAGCATGGTCCGTGAATTGTGCCCCAAACTGGAAACAGGCGACCCCAACGCCTTGAGGCCGGAGACGTTTCCAGAACTAAAGAGAGTGATCGTCCTTGGCGATGCTTCATATTCAGGCGTAATCGGATGGACGCAGATGCTGTCCGGCGCTGAAGACGTTCTTCAGCGGGACCTAGAGACACGCCAGCAGCAGGTAGACCCGGACGGTCCGGCCTTGATTATGTACACCTCCGGCACCACCGGCTTTCCCAAGGGTGTGGTGCAGGGCCACTGGATCCAGCGTAACATCTCCGACCAGGCTAACCGGATGGGAATCACCTCCCGGGACGTGGTCCTGATGTATTTGCCGCTGTTCCACGCCTTTGGACTTTACGAGGGGCCCTTGATGTGCACCATGTCCGGCGCCCGCATGGTCCTGACCACGTTGTTTGACCCGGGGGAATCGTTGAAACTCATCGAACGGGAGCGAGCGACGGTGCTCCACGGCTTTGACACCCACTTCCAGGGGCTGGTCTCGCATCCAGACTGCCAAAGCACGGACCGAAGCAGTCTTCGCACCGGTCTCCTGGCCGTCGGTATGGCCAGCAGCGAGGCAGTGGCCAGGAGAACGCAGGCAGAGTTATGTCCCACCGTGACTGGTTGGGGAATGACCGAGGTGGGCGTGGGGGCGTGCCTGTCCTTCCTGGATTCCTCCGAAGACGACCGTTGCACAGGGTCCGGGTTTCCGCTGCCAGGCTACGAATT
Source organism: Dehalococcoidia bacterium (assembly GCA_965224325.1). GTDB lineage: Bacteria > Chloroflexota > Dehalococcoidia > Lucifugimonadales > UBA3495 > CBDCMJ01. The sequence goes on along the minus strand of CBDCYT010000007.1, from coordinate 136,606 downwards.
CAAGGTAATAAACCCGGAAAACGGAACAGACTTGCAGGCTGGAGAGATGGGAGAGCTATGCGTGCGGGCCTATGCGACAACGCCGGGCTACTACAAGAAACCCGAAGAAACAGCCCGAGCTATAGATGCTGAAGGCTGGCTGCACACCGGTGACGTGGCATCCATACGCGACGACGGCTTCGTTTCCTTCAGCGGCCGCTATAAAGAGTTGCTGAAGGTTGGCGGCGAGAACGTGGACCCGGTAGAGGTGGAGGCGCTGCTGTTGGACCACCCGGCAATCCAAAACGCCCAGATCGTGGGAGTGCCGGACGAGCGGCTCAGCGAAGTAGCGTGCGCTTGTTTAGTCGTGACGGGTGAGGGCCCCGTTTCATCGGATGAAATCATCGAGTTCTGCCGGGGCAAACTGGCCAGCTTCAAACTGCCTCGCTACGTCCTGTTCATGCAGCAGTATCCCATGACCCCCAGCGGCAAGGTTCAAAAATTCAAACTCCGGGAGCAGGCTGAAGCACAGCTAGGGTTGAGAAGCGCTAATTCAAGTTAGCCTGAAACCGCGGCGTCTTCCCGGGCTCGACGAAACCTGTCCACGTGTTGCCTGAATAACAATAAGTCTCATTGAATATGTGGTATCCTGTTACGCGGTTGCCCAGCCGGGCCGTCCAGGGCCTCGGAGTTAGGCGCCCACGTTCTCCACAACCTCCGGCAGAAGCCAATAACCAATACAGGAGTAAACACGACAACTCATATGGCAATAGAGAGCGCGATTTCGGCAACCTCAAACGGAGCTGCGAACGAGGCCACAACTCTGGCAAACGCCGTATCATCCGAGTTGCGGCGGGACGCTCTGGAGTACGCCGAGTTGAGACGCCTGGTTAAAACCCACGGGCTTCTGGACAGGCAGCGAGGTTATTACCTGGTGAAACTAACGCTGACGGTGGCGGCGGCGGCGGCCAGCGTCGCTTTCCTGGTGTTGGTCGACAGCCTGTGGCTCCAGCTAGCAAACGCCGCTTTCCTAGGCTTGGTGTTCTCTCAACTGGGGCTTCTGGGCCACGATGCCGGACACCAACAGATTTTCTCCAGCCCCAGCAGGAACAACGCCGTTAGCCTATTGGTGGGCAGCCTCATGGCGTTGGTGCCCAGCTGGTGGAATGACAAACACAACGTGCGTCATCACCGCAATCCCAACCGAATCGGAGAAGATGGCGACATTGACGTGTCACTGTTCGCTTTCACCATCGGGAGAGCCTTCGAAAAGACGGGGTTCCCCAAGGCCATGGTGCGGTACCAGTCCTTTATGTTCTTCCCCATCCTGGTCCTATCGTCGATCAGCTTTTTGTTCGCCGGAATCCATTACGTCTTAACCGGACGCAAACTAAGGAACCGGATCATGGAGCCGCTGCTGGTCTTGGCTCATCTAGGGGCCTACTTCTCGTTGTTGTTTATCTTCTTGGAGCCGCTGCACGCCGTGTTATTTATTGCCGTGCACCAGGCGGTAGAAGGGTTTTACATGGGTTCGGTGTTCGCCCCCAACCACAAAGGAATGCTGGTGTTGGACCAGGATACCCCCATGGGATTCCTGCGCCAGCAAGTGACGACGTCGCGGGACGTCAACGCGCATCCCGTCACTGACTTTATCTACGGAGGCCTCAACTACCAAATCGAGCACCACCTCTTCCCTAACATGCCTCGCAACAACTTGAAGAAAGCCCAACCGCTGGTTAGAGAGTTCTGCCGCGCGCGGTCGATACCCTATCACGAAACCAGCGTGATGCAGTCCCACCGGGAAATTCTGGGCTACATGCATGAGATGAGCGCGCCACTCCGTGAGAAGCGAGCGTAAACGCCTTAAATCAAGGTGGTTTCATCTACATAGACGTGATGACTATGCCTGTCGCTCAAACACAAACAGGAAATGGCGCACCACCATGAGTTAACTTAACGTCATCCCAGTTGGTCGCGCTAACGTGACAACGCAAAGAGGCCGGGTCGTCCATGGACCCGGCCTCTTGTTGCCCCTTGGCGCTCTTTGTGGGGTGATCTGGGTTAAGCAGGCACCAAGTCAGACAGACTGGGGATGACTTCCTCGGCGAAGAGGCGCGTCGACTTCTCCCAACCTTCCTGATTTTCCCACTGGTCGTAAACCAGAGTTATGATGGTGCCGAACCCGCCAACGTCGTTGTACAGGGTCCGTATCTTGTTGGCCACCGTCTCCGGAGACCCAACGAGCCACATGTGGTCCGCCAAGTAATCGACGTCCACTGCGCTGTCGGGAACTTCAGGGTCGTGCTTGAACACGGACATCAGCTGGAAATGCCGGAATAGTTTGAGCAGGTATTCGTCCCACACCCTTCCGGTCATTCCGCCAACGGCGGCGGCGCGAGCTTCTTCGTCGGTGTCAGCCACGTACACGTCTCGGACGATTCTCCAGTCCTGGCGCGATGCAACCCTACCCGACTTTTGGGCGCCCTCTTCCACGGCTTCCCAGTGGCTCCGCGCATAGTCGGTGCTGAAGGCCAACGTCAAGGGAATATACCCCATTTCACCGGCCATCACTAGACTGGGAGACTTGTAGCTCACGGAGGCCACACCGATGGGTGGATGAGGCTTTTGGAACGGTGTTAGCCAGAACTTTAGCGTTTCGACTTCATCGTCGCTGGGCTTCTCTACCGTCCAGTACTTGCCCTCGTGTTTGAATGGCCCCTTGTCCTCCCAGATTTTCAGCATAATCTCCAGGGACTCGGCGGTCATATCCCGGTGCTCCCCGGACAGTCCGTCGACACTAAACAGGGTCCAGTCTGTGGGCAGACCGCTGGCGCCTATGCCGAGCATGAGTCTGCCTTGGGCAATGTGGTCCAGGTAAGCGACCCGATGGGCTAGCTCGGCCGGGTGGTGAAACGGCAAGAGATGCGCACCGGGGGCCAGTTTGATCCGCTTGGTTTGCATCAAAGCCTGGGCGATCATAAGGTCCGGAGCCGGTATGGGCTCCCAGGGTGCGGTGAAGTGCTCGCCGATCCAGGCTTCTTCGTAGCCCAACTGATCAGCCAAGACCAAGTAGTCTAGGTCCCACTGGTGCGCGTCGCGTATATTCCTTTCCGGGGGATGCGAAGGCATCATAAACAGTCCAGATTTCATTGTACCTCCATTTACTCTTAGTCCTTAGCCCCCATTAACCCGCCACCTTGGCCCTGACTTTCTCCGAGCCGTCACGGGCGCCCGGGGGGATGATTGGGTTCCAGATTCAGCATGTAAAAAGCGCACTGTCCGGCGGTGGGCTTTGGCCGCCAACTATTGTAGTACAACCAGGAAGATTGTGCCAGCGCTGGGAGTGGGCCGTAGCCGTCCGGAGTTGGTTAGTCCAATTCGCCGAAAGACGGCTGACGACCGCCGGCCCGAGCGTCAACCGCAGAGATTAGATCCCTAATTGCGGGCCGTCCAGACACTCAGAACCCCTCAAGGCTGAACGGTTACAATGGGCTCTGTCTCTTGGGTATTCATGCCCATGGAGAGCCGTTCAGCCTTTCCTATCACTTCGCATTACTTGGCTTAGCCGACACTTCTGGTCAAGAGGTCCTTAATCTCGACCACAGTGGCCTCGATCCAATCCCCGGCGTGGGCGGCAGTTCGGGCACGGCGTTCCTGGCTGAATTGCTGATCGGTGATATCCGGTTTCTCCGAGCGGATTGTGATCTCCATCTCGGCCATTTCTCGTTCGGCGGCCACGGGCCGTTCAATCCAGTGGCAAATATACTGGTGGTCCTTGGTGTAGAACACCGCGCAAGGTATGGACATCCACTGTCCCTCTTTGAGGAACTCGTTCATAATGTCGTGGTTCAAGTCCCGGGGGAATATGCTCATCTCCATGCCGGCGGCTTCAGCGATGCGGGCCAGAACCGGCAGGCCGCGAACTACGTCTCCGCACCAGTCCTCTCCCAGCACCAGCATTTTCGCCGGTCCAGCGGGGCGCTGGGCCAGCTCCCGGAAGTGTGCAGCGTCATCGGACTTCAAGGGATAGTCAGTGTAGTAGCCATTGAACCGGTTCTTGTTGACCTTGATCTGGTCGATGTAGTTGGGATAGCTAAAGCCCTGTTCGAAGCGTTGGGGGGTCACCACACTGGTTTCTCTTGCCATCTTGCTCACTCCTTGGCCGTTCGTATGTTATTACGGCGGCGGCGACTCCTGGGTTTGCCTGGCGGCGGGCATCCAGCCCGTCAACCGATCTCTCAACCGGTGTGCCCTTCGAAACCGATTTCCACCCTTCCGTCAGGGTAGATGATGATTGGCACCGTATCCGCATATTCCAGCGCCTCGTCTAGGACCTCTTGGCTCTGATCAACGCAGCGTTCTTCGTACTTGATACCTTGGCGGCCCCACGAGTTGCGCAGCGAGTCACAAGCAGGACAAACGGTTAGGGTGTAGACCACAGGAATATCGGCCATTGACAGTCTCTCCTGGCAGTTTGGCTGCTAGCTTCCCTGAGTAATTCAACCACTGTCCACTGAAAAGCCCAGTGCCCCAGTGCCATAATGATTAGATGGTCCTTGCCTAACGCTTGTTAAGCAATGTGCGCAGGTAATGACCTAGCTCATTTTACAACGGGCCAGAACCCCTGTCATCTGCGGCATCCGTCCCCCGTCCCATTGCCGTCACCCCTGACCTTGGACCGGCGTCTCCGCCCGCCTTGTGCCACCTTATCAGCCCGGATATAATGGCTCTGCCGGCGAGTCTGGGCGCCCGGCCAGCTAGGGCAAGACAAGTCCTTATCCCCAATGGCTTCACTTAAGGAGGCGCTATGTTCGCCCTGTTCGTTACTATTAAGATAAAGCCCGGTCACCGCGACGCATTCATGGAGGCCACCATGGGCGACGCCGAAGGTTCCAACAAAAACGAGCCTGGTTGCCTGAGGTTCGACGTACTGGAAGACAACAACGATCCCAATACGGTATACCTGTATGAGGTGTACAAAGACCGCGAATCGTGGGAAGTGGCGCACCGCCAAATGCCTCATTACACCAAGTGGCGGGAGACGGTGCAGGAATGGTTCGACGGGGACCCCACCCGCGTCGAGACCTCACCAGTATATCCATCGGATGAAAGCTCCTTTAGTCACTAGGAAACAGGGGCCCAGCCCTTAACTTTAGACTTGCCGTTGACACACCCGGTTAAAGATGTCTAGAGGGTCTCTAGCTTGGTCTCACTGACTCCAATAAGCGGCGTGGGACCAGTCTAGAGGCGTTTTATACGCCTCCTTGGCCCTTACCCAAGAACACCCGGCACTGTAAACCCTAATCCACCCGCTTCACTCCACCCGTTGGAGCCCAATGAACCCTAAAATCCCGCAAAACAGTAGTCTCCTGCCGCCCTACCGAATCCTTGACTTGGGAGGGTACGCAGGCGTGTTTTGCACCAAACTCCTGGCAGATTACGGGGCCGACGTGCTGAAGGTGGAGCCGCCCGGGGGTGACCCCGGCCGCTCCAAGGGGCCGTTCTTTGAAGACATACCCAATCCTGAACGGAGCATGTATTTCCTCTTCTACAACACCAACAAGAAGTCCGTAACCCTCAATCTGGAGACCGATTCAGGACGGAACATTTTCATGAAGCTGGTATCCAATGCGGACGTGGTGGTGGAAGGATTCCCTGTAGGTTACTTGAAGAGCCTGGGTTTGGACTATGATTACCTAAAAGAAGCAAACCCGGGGCTGGTCATGGCTTCCGTGACGCCCTTCGGACAAAGCGGCCCCTGGAAGAATTACAAGTCCTCCGATTTGATCGCCATGGCGGCCAGCGGATATATGCAGATTACGGGTGATCCCGATGGACCGCCTGTCCGCCAGGGAAATGAACAGTCGCATTTTCCAGGCGCCCAATACACCGCGGTGGCGATACTCGCCGCCCTGTACTACCGGGACATTTTATCCGGAGCCGGCCAATACATCGACGTGTCGCAGCAGGAATCGTTAATTACCTACTACTCCGACGCTCATCCGGCCTTGCTTTGGATGCAACAAGAACAGAACGTGACCAGGGTGGGCACCAACTCTACCCTGGTAATTCCGCTGGGCGCCTATCCTTCCCAGGACGGTTGGATCTCGGCCGGCGTTATTACTCCCCGGGAATGGGAAGCGCTTGCCGAGTGGATTTACGAGGTAACCGGCAACGAAGAGATACTTGACGAGAAATACCGGGGAGGCAACCAGGAGAGGGCGCCCCACATAGACATGATCACCGCCATGTTCATCGAGTTCACCACCAAGTTCACCTCTGAAGAGCTCTTCCACGAAGGACAGAAGCGAAACCTGGTGTTTATACCGGTCAACGGTGTTGCTGATCTGCTGGAAGACCCCCAACTAGAAGCCAGCCGGTTCTGGACCGAAGTGGAGCACCCTGAAGTGGGCAGCCTCAGGTATCCGTTGGGGGTATTCAACAGCCAAGAAGTGTCTCCCTCCGCCAAGCCGGCGCCGAGTTTGGGCCAAGACAACGAGGCGGTCTACTGTGGTGAATTGGGCTTCGAGAGGGCTGACTTAGTTTCTTTGCGGGCCTCTGGGATTATTTAAACCGGTATTTTAGACGGGCGAAACATTATGACCGGACAAGCGCTGCGAGGATTACGTGTGGTGGAGTTGGGGCCCTACGTGGCATTGCCGTTAACGGGCCGGATCCTGGCTTCCCTGGGGGCTGAGGTCATTAAAGTCGAGACCAACAAGGTGCTGGACGAAATGACCTTCATTCCAGCCTGGTCTAGAGGCGCAGGCCAGCCCGATTTCCAAACTCACAAGAAGCGGGTAACTCTAGACGTGCGAACGCCCGAGGGCAGAGACCAGTTCTTAGAGTTGATCAAGGTCAGCGACGTGTTCATGACCAACTTCCGACGCAACATCCTGGAAAGGTGGGGCATCGACTTCCCTCAAGTAAGACAATCCCGGCCGGACATCATCATCATGTGGCAGACGGGACTGGGGGGACACGGCCCCTATTACACGTATAAGTCTTACGGAATCCTGGTCCAGCACATGTCAGGCGTCTCCATGATGAGCGGGCCGCCGGATATGCCGCCGGTGACGGTTAATACTTCCTACTCTGACTACCACACCGGCGTGTTTCAGCCGGTGGCGGTAATTGGCGCTCTGATACGCCGGCAACTCACCGGGCAGGTGGCAACCCTGGAATCTTCCATCTTCGGGTCTGGAGCGGTCACCTCCGGCCCGGCCCTGCTGGATTACCAGGCCAACGAACGAGCCCCGGAACGGATGGACAACCGGGACCAAGCCGCTGTGCCCCATGGAGTCTACCCTTGTCTGGGCGAAGGGCGGTACTGCGCCATTGCTGTTTACGGCGATGATGAGTGGATTGCGCTGTGCAAGGCGATGGACAGCCCCCAGTGGAGCCGAGACTACCCGACGGTGCTGGACCGCTCTCGTAACCAGGACGCGTTGGATGAGCACGTCAGCAGTTGGACCTCTGAGCGGACTGCGGAAGACGTCATGGAGACCCTCCAGCAAGCGGGAGTGGCCGCTAGCATCGTTTCCCAGGGGCAGGACCTATACAATAGTCCGCACCTGAAAGCGAGGGATTTCTATCACTCCACGAGATACTATGAAGCTGAGCGGGGAACTGCGGCCTCTCAGTGGAAGGAAGGCGGCAGCATCGCGTGGAGCATTCCGGCCCACTTGTCGGAAACTCCAGCGGAGCTCGGCCACTACAGCAATATCGGTGAGGACAACCCGTACGTATTTCAAGAATTGTTGGGCTTGCCGCGCCAAGAATTCGACCGGCTGTGCTCGGATGAAGTGATTTACTGACCGGCGTAGGAGCGGTCCGTAGACCCACCCAACTCGCCGCGGAGGTTGCGTCATGGACTACAGCAGCTACCAGCATCTGCTAATAGAGAAGGACGCGGGGATCGCCCTCCTGACTCTGAACCGGCCCGAAGTGTATAACGCCACTAACTTCAAGCTGCACAACGAGTTGAGCCGCATCTGGGTGGATTTAGGAAAAGACCCGGAGGTGAGAGTCGCCGTGGTCACCGGAGCTGGGAAGGCCTTCTCCGCGGGAGGCGACTTCGAGATGATCGAGCAGGCCCTGGGCAACCCGGAGGTTGTCGCCAGTAACATGCAGGAGGCCAGCGATATAGTCCATAACATGATCAACCTGGACAAGCCGGTGGTCTCGGCCATCAACGGCGTGGCCGTAGGCGCGGGTCTGGCCGTGGCGCTGCTGGCCGACATCTCCATAGCTTCAGAGAAGGCCCGGTTCACCGACGGGCATACCCGGTTGGGAGTGGCCGCCGGGGACCACGCCGCCCTTATTTGGCCATTGCTTATAAGCATGGCCAAGGCCAAATACTATTTGCTGACTTGTGACTTCCTGGACGGCAAAGAGGCTGAGCGCATCGGATTGGTCAGCATGGTGACGCCTTCGGAAGAGCTCATGCCAAAGGCCATGGAGGTGGCCACAAAGCTGGCGAATGGCTCCCAGCCATCCATCCGCTTCACCAAGCGCGCGCTTAACCAGTGGCTGCGGATGGGCGCTCACACCGCGTTTGACTACTCTCTCGCCACCGAAATGTTGGGCTTCTTCGGCGAAGACGTCCGTGAGGGCTTGGCTGCGGTCAAGGAGAAGCGCGCCCCCAACTTCCCCTCAGCTGGATCCGGGCTGCATTAATAACGCGCCACGGTCCTTGATCATCCAACGGGGTTCTCTACGTCACGCCGCCAACGGCTTACTGACGGCGCCACCGGCGCAAATTCCGCCAATCAATAACAGCACGGCATTCATCGTGGCACGGCGAAGGATTGGCGCCGCCGGGCTCCTGTAGCCGCTTTAAGTTCGACGCCTGGAAGCTTCGTATGTCTCGATGTAGCTCTCCGTAGTTGTGCGGGCGACGGCCTTGGCGATCAGGTTAACGGGCAGATCATCTAACGACTTAAAACGTACGCACGACTTGCCCATATTTAGCTTTTTGCCGCTGGCCTCGTACTCCCTCTTAAACCACCGTTCAGTGTCTGAATCCCCGTAAACGTTCATCAAATACAACGACATGTAATGTTTCTGCGAAGCGAGAGCTACGTATCCCAAGGGCTGCTTATTGTACGTCTCCGGGTATCTCTCCAATGGTATGACGTAGCCAATCATGCCGAAGTACATAGTCTCTTCGTAACCGGGAGGCAAGTTGTCGAGGACCACTTTCCGAATGGCGGCGATGGTCTCCCGTCTATCGGGCGGCAATTCGGCGAGATATTCTTCGACTGTTTCAGCGTTACTTCGCACCACGCTAGCTGACCTCCTAGATGAGCTAAAGCCACGTGAATACTCGGCAGGTAATTTATTCAGAGACTTGGCATGGCCCTTAAGGTGGAGGCCAAGTTGGCCTCGCCATCCCCGTTGGCAGCGCCGAGACTGGACACTGGGCCAAAACCAACTCGACCGGAACGTGACGAAGTCAATTATACCCCGGGCGAATGGTCATCGCCCGCTTCACCTAGAACGGCGTCTGGATGTAAAATACACTGGCGCGGACCCGGCCAACAGGGGGAATATGAAAGCAGCAGCGCCGAATATGCAAGACTACGAAGCTACCTATCGCAACGAGAGACTGGAAGTCCCGGAGTATTTTAACTTCGGCTTCGACATCTTGGACCGTTGGGCGGAAGACCGCACGAAGTTGGCTTTGATATCGGTTGACCCAACCGGGGAACACGCGCAGCAGCACACCTTCTGGGACCTGAAGGTGCAGTCCAACAGGTTTGCCAACGCCCTCCGCAGTCTGGGCATCGGAAAAGGCGACCGGGTATTCGTGATGCTGCCCAGGGTGCCGGAGTGGTATGCGGCTATGATCGGAATGATGAAGCTGGGCGCAGTGCCCATGCCGGCGACCACCCTGTGCACCGCCGGGGACATCGAGTACCGCGTAAACCAGGCGGAGGGAGTCGCGGCTATAACCGACCCGGAGAACGCAACCAAGGTCGAGGAAGCCGCGGCGTCCTGCGAGTCGCTGAGGCACTTGATAATGGTGCGAGGAACAAAGCGAGGCTGGCTATCCTACGATCAAATGATGGTGGAGGCCTCTCCCCGATTGAGCGACGCGGAGCCGACCCGCAGCGATGACCCCTTACTTATCTACTTTACGTCCGGCACCGTAGGTTATCCCAAGATGGTGTTGCACACCCAGGCATCTTACGGTATTGGGCACGTCCTTACAGCCAAATATTGGCACGATCTCAAGTCCACAGACCTCCAGTGGACGCTGTCGGACACGGGGTGGGCCAAGGCGGCTTACGGGAAGCTGTTCGGGCAGTGGACCCAGGGGGCGGCGATATTACAACATGACGCTAGAGGCAGATTCGATGCGCGGCAAACTCTGCGAATCGTAGCCGACTACGGTGTCACGTCGTTTTGTGCTCCGCCAACAGCCTACCGCATGATGGTGCTGGAAGACCTAGACCAGTATGATTTGCCCAATCTTCGCCATTGCACTAGCGCCGGTGAACCCCTGAACCCGGAGGTAATGAAAAAGTGGGAGGACGGCACAGGCCTAACCATTTACGACGGCTATGGGCAGACCGAGACGGTGCTGCTGGTAGCTAATTACCAATGCCTGCCGGTCCGGCCCGGCTCTATGGGAAAGCCGATGCCAGGATTTGAAATAGCCATTGTGGACGATTACGGCAGCGAACTCCCAGCCGGAGAAGAGGGGCAGATCGCCGTCAAAGTAAAACCAACCCGGCCCGTGGGACTTTTTCAGGAGTACTGGAAAGACCCGGAAGGCATGGCACGCTCCTTTGTAGGAGACTGGTATTTGACGGGGGATAAAGCCTATAAGGACGAGGACGGCTACTATTGGTTCGTGGGCCGGGCCGATGACGTGATCATATCAGCCGGTTATCGTATCGGTCCCTTCGAAGTGGAAAGCGCGTTGATCGAACACCCGTCGGTTGCCGAGTCCGCCGTAGTGGCCAGCCCCGACGCGGTCCGAGGGGAGATCGTCAAGGCCTTTGTCATCTTGAAGCCTGGCTACGTGTCCTCGGAAGAACTGGTTATCAGCCTCCAAGACCACGTGAAGGACATCACGGCTCCCTACAAGTACCCCCGGGCCATAGAGTTCGTATCCGAGTTGCCAAAAACCATAAGCGGCAAGATCCGCAGGGTGGAGTTGCGTCAGTGGGAAGTGGAGCGGGCCGGAGAGGTGACGGATGGAAAGCTTTAGCCAACAGTTGAGGGCCGAGACGGAGCCCGTCTGGAACCGAATTTTTCAGCAGCCGTTCCTACTGGAGATCAAGGACGGGAGCTTGCCCTTGGAGAAATTCCAGTACTACCTGGCGCAGGACTATCACTATTTGGAGGGATTCGCCAGGACCGTTGCGTTGGCTCTAGCCAAGGCGCCCGATTCCCAGACCCTCACAGAGTTGTCCCGCCGGGTGTTGACCCCTGTGGAACGGCCCCTCCATCATCAATTGGTGGCAGCGGCAGGGATTAGCCTGGAACAGGTTGAGCGGACCAAACCTTCACCCACCAACACCGCCTACGTGGACCACATGTTGAAGACGGCTGCCCTGCACGGGCTTGGTCCCACGGCCGCGGCGCTGTTGCCTTGCCCCTGGACCTACCACGAGTTCAAAACCCAACTTGGGGCTTCTGAACATCCGCTATACGGCCAATGGACAGCGTTCTACGTTGCCGGGTTGCTCCAGGACAGCGTGGAGGCCTGGAGGGGCTTCGTGGACGCGATGGCCCTGCAAGCGGGCCCCAGTGAGCTGGAGGCCATGCGGGAGGCGTTCTTGATCAGCAGTCGCTACGAGTACATGTTCTGGGACATGGCCTACAACATGGAGCAATGGCCGCTGTGACCTTGACGGCGCCCCGCTAAGGAGCAGTGGTTCCCGCGCCCCAACCGTAGGGAACGTTGATCAGCCCCGGTTCCAGTTCCCGAATGTTAGTCTGGCCGCAGTACGCCAGGCACCGGTCGACCTCTTCCCGGAGCAGTTCCAGCACGCCGTGAACCCCGTCAGCCCCGTCGACCGCCAGTCCCCAGTACAGCGGACGCCCTATAGCCACGGCACGAGCGCCAAGCGCCAAGGCTTTGACCACGTCGCTGCCCCGGCGAACCCCTGAATCCACGTACACCTCGGCCCGGCCCTTAGCTGCCACCACCACCTCCGGCACCATTTCTATGGCGCCCATGGTCATGTCCAACTGCCGGCCGCCGTGAGTTGAGACCAGTATGCCCTCGACACCGTTCTCAACCGCTATGTGGGCGTCTTCGGCGGTCCGGATACCCTTGAGCACCAAGGGTAACGAGGTCAGGCCCCTCAACCATTCCAGTTCCTTCCAGGTCAACGGAGTGGCCCGAGACACGGCCCAACTTGGAGTGTCGTCGGTGCCGCTGATTTCGCTGCGCTCGCGTTCCATACCTCGGAAGTTGCCCAGCTCCAACCTGCGTTCGTACTGGTTACGCAGGTCCTTCTCCTTGGGGCTGGCGACGGGAGTGTCGACGGTCATACAGATGGCCTTGAACCCGGCTTCTTCGGCCCGATGCACCAGCATCTCGGTGTATTCGTAGCCGCGGTGGTATAGCTGAAACCACAACGGCCCGGTGGCCGCTTCGGCCACTTCCTCCATGCTGTAGTTGGAGGAAGTGCTGAGCATCATCAAGGTATCAGACATTCCCGCGCCTTTGGCCGTGGCTACCTCCGCATCAGGGTGTACAACACCATGCATGCCCGCGGGAGATATCATTACGGGAAGGCTGATCTCCTGCCCCAGCACGGTAGTGGATATATCCCTGTGGTCGATGTCCCGAAGAAACCGGGGGCGCAGGGTCAGTTGTTCAAAGGCGGACCTATTTCGCCGGGTGGTGGTCTCATCCATTGCACCGGCGTCAACAAAGTCCCAGACGTTGTGGGGCAAGACCTGCTTGGCCCTGGCCTCATAGTCGTAGAGGTTGATCGGGTCCAGTCGCATGACTATTTCTCCTTGTAAATCTTTGCAGATTTCCGCTTACCGTTTACCTTTGGACCGGGGGTCTGGGAACGGGCGAACGACAAAACTTTCCCTACTCTAACCGGCAGACACGGCAGTAGCAAGGGGTTGAAGCAATCGCAACCGCTCACACCCTGGGTGTTGGATAGCAAGTGGCGCTCGGGTGATGGGCGGGGTCTTTTAGTTTTCGGGACAACTCCTGTTTTCCCATACACTTTGGGCTTGTCCAATGGCAGTCCAACATCAAGAACGTATGGATTCCCGCTTCCGCGGGAAAGACGGGTGAGGGGTGGATTCCCGCTTCCCGATCCGGGGTCGGGGACAAGCTTCGCGGGATTGACGGGTGAGCGGCGGGTATGACGGGCGGCACACAATTAGCACACCCCGGGGTGATAGGCGGCCCAGGGGAGGAGGGTGCGAAGGAGGCGCTCCGGGCTGGGTTCCTGACAGAGAGAGGCGCAGCGTTCAAGGTATCGGGCGGCAACGGAGAAGGTCGGGAGATGGAAACCCGCGCCGGCGACTCGGCGAACGAAGGCCTGGGGAGAAGGCGTGGGTCGATGATCCGCCTGGGCGCAAGCCCATTGGGTGCAGAGGTCCCCGGCCGCCCGTTGGACCATGAGCTGGGCGTAGGGCAGGGCCAATCTCCGGCGAAGAGATCGGACGCGGGCCCGCAAAGAGCTAAGGATCATACAGATTTCTCCTCGTGATTCGAGAGCTTCACCACGAACGGCCAAGAGCGCCTCGTGTGAGTGATGTTCATACGGATTTCTCCCGGGCGGTCCAAAGGGGCAGGGCGGCCTCCAGGGACCGGACCTGGTCATGCAGGTCTTGGATTTCGGGATTTCGCCGAATTTGGCGGAGTAATTGAGTACGGTGCGGATGGTACGGAGGCGGATTTCCGGGTCTTGATTCTCCGGGTTTTGATTCTCCGGGAGGTTGCCGAGGTGAAGGACAGCTTGAAAGGTGAGGCTTTGGAGGCAGCCTTTGGCGAGTTCGGCGGACTGGCGCTGCAGTTGGGCAAGTTGGCCGCGGAATTCGGGGTCCTGGAGCCAACGGTGCAAAGTGCGGCGGCCCACTTTGCAGAGGCGGGAGGCCTGGGCGATGGAGGGGGCGGCGGCGAGAATGGGGAGAGCGGATTGCTGGCGTGGGGAGAGGCCGGAGTTTTTTATTTCAGCGCCGTTGTGAGCCATTGTGAGCCATAGCCTCAGTGGCGGTGGTAGATTCGGCAGGGTGCTAATAGCTGCCTATTAGCAGCGTAGGGAGTGGTCATAGGAGGGGGCAAGGGCGAGGTGTCGGGAGTTTAGGACGGGGGGCCTTTTAGTTTTCTGGACAACTCCTATTTTCCCATGCACTTTGGGTTTGTCCAATGGCAGTCCAACATCAAGAACGTCTGGATTCCCGCTTTCGCGGGAATGACGGGTTATTGAGTCTGGATTCCCGCTCCCCGATCGGGGTCGGGGACAAGCTTCGCGGGAAAGACGGGTGAGCGGCGGGTTTGACGGGCGGCGCACAATTAAAACACCCTGAGGACGAGGGGGGAAGACACCGGACCCTTAAATCCACCCTGCTATAATCGGAATTCAAAGGCGCGGCGGGAAGAGGGTGCGCAACGGGGGCGATACACGTGACCGTGGCCATACGAAATCTGGCGGAGCCGGAGCGGGTCTGGGAGGGGCTTTCCTGGTAGACACCGGAGCAACCGGTTGTCTGGCGCCCAGCAACACCTAGAGTCCATTGGCCTCACGCCGAGGGGCCAACGTCGGTACGGACTGGCCGACGGCAGCGAAACCACGTTGGAGGTCACGGGGGGGCAAATAGAATTCATGGGAGAGACCACTTGGGGGGCCATCGTGTTCTGAGAGGAGACCGCCGAGCCCCTGCTGGGCGTCACCGCCCTGGAATCTGCCGGCATCGAGGTGGACCCGCGAGCCCGTTCCGACCAGCACCCACGCCTGTACACGCCAGGACGTCTCCGCCGGTAGAGTCAGGAGCTAGGCCCGAGTCGGAGGAAGGGAGGACGAGCACCCTCGTGGGTTTGCCCAATGGGAGCGTTGGCTTTGGATAAGGCGAGGCCCCTGAGGCCAGCCTGGCGCAACCCCAGCGTTTTGGAACCTGCCTGCGCCTTCTCCTGACTAACGAGGCCCTGTGGTCGGCGCCTGTCTGCACCCTTGACGGCATGTTCTCTGAGTGAGAACATATGAGGCGTGTATCAGAGGATGCAGATCGAATGGGGGACCAAGGCGATCAGAGACATGCGCCGCCTCGCCGCACGGGAAAGGGAACGAATCATCGCCAAGATTGAGCAGTATGCCGGAGACTCGGCATCGCTTGCCAGGCAGGTGAGCGCACTGACTGGGAGCGACTACAGGCGGTTGAGAGTCGGCAACCACCGTGTCATTTTTACTACTGAGCATGAAGAGTCGCCGACCCTGATAGTGCTGAGAGTTCGGCACAGGAGGGAAGTCTATGACTAGCGAAGAGACCGTCACCCTGACCCGGAAGGAGTACGACCACCTAATCGAGCGCAATAGCCAACTTGAGGACCTGCTGGCCGCCATACACGCGGACGACGGCGTTCGCGTTCCCCATGAGGCAGCTCTCGACATTATGCGGGGGAAGGGCCCCATCCTGGCGTTTCGGAATCACCGAGGCATCACTTTGCGGGAGCTGTCAGAGAGAACGGGAATCGCCGTCGGCTACCTCTCCGAGATTGAGCGTGGACGTAAGCCAGGCTCGACTTCGGCCTTGGCTCGAATTGCCAGTGCGCTCGGCACCACGATCGAC
Organism: Dehalococcoidia bacterium; assembly: GCA_965224325.1. Classification (GTDB taxonomy): domain Bacteria; phylum Chloroflexota; class Dehalococcoidia; order Lucifugimonadales; family UBA3495; genus CBDCMJ01. The sequence continues at coordinate 120,850 of CBDCYT010000007.1, read as the reverse complement.
GTCCTGGTGAATAGATAGAGGCGGGCCAATGCGTTGGTCTCCGCTTTCTCCTTTGACAGCGGTACGATGACAAATGAGCAATTTTACAGGGATGCCAGACCGATGAGTTGAAGCTCCTCTGCGTGACCAAGCTCTGGCCGCCGGAAACGAGTAAGGAGAGCATGTCATGCCATCGCTATATTTGAGGCGCCTATCCAACCAAGAGAGGGGGCGGCGCCGAGAATGGGGAGAGCCGATTGCCGGCGTGGGGAGAGGCCGGAGTTTTTTATTTCAGGGCCGTTGTGAGCCATTGTGAGCCATAGCCTCAGTGGCGGTGGTAGATTCGGCAGGGTGCTAATAGCTGCCTATTAGCAGCGTAGGGAGTGGTCATAGGAGGGGGCAAGGGCGAGGTGTCGGGGGTTTGGACGAGGGGGCCTTTTAGTTTTCGGGACAACTCCTATTTTCCCATGCACTTTGGGCTTGTCCAATGGCAGTCCCACATCAAGAACGTATGGATTCCCGCTTTCGCGGGAAAGACAGGGGAGCGGTAGGATGGATTCCCGCTCCCCGATCAGGGCCGGGGACAAGCTTCGCGGGAAAGACGGGTGAGCGGCGGGTACGACGGGCGGCAGACAATCAAAACACCCCGAGGATGAGGGGGGGGAGGCCGAAGACCCTCAAACCCGCCCTGCTAGAATCGGAATTCAAAGGCGCGGCGGGAAGAGGGTGCGCAACGGGGGCGATACACGTGACCGTGGCCATACGAATTTTGGCCGAGCCGGAGCGGGTCTGGGAGGGGCTTTTCCTGGTAGACACCGGAGCAACCGGTTGTCTTGTGCCCAGGCAACACCTAGAGTCCATTGGCCTCACGCCGAGGGGCCAACGTCGGTACGGAATGCCCGACGGCAGCGAAACCACGTTGGAGGTCACGGGGGGCAGATAGAATTCATGGGAGAGACCACTTGGGGGACCATCGTGTTCGGAGAGGAGACCGCCGAGCCCCTGCTGGGCGTCACCGCCCTGGAATCCGTGGGTATCGACGTGGACCCGCGTAACCAGACCCTACACCGGCTTCCGGGGGTTGGGCTCAGGTAAGCCGTTCCAACTCGGCGGTCCGGGATGCCAGGTTGTCGGATAGGCTAATCTGGCGTGAAATTCGCGACTCGGCTGCCCTGAGGCCCATCACTACCGGAATTGCCGCAGGTCCCAAACCGGCCGTGGCCAATACTGTACCGACACCACTATAGGCGGTCGCCCGGGGTAACTGTCCGGCTCCTCGGCGCATCGACTCTCGGAGAGTGGCTTGGCCCATCAGGTATCGCCTCCCCTCGAATACTCCGATTACGAGCATAGACCCGACGGGGATGACGTCTACGGCGAACTCGGCGGTTGTGTGAAGGACATTGGCAGCTGCGCCCTCGGAAAGTTCCTCTAGCTGTCGTTCGGTAACGTGCTTCAACTGAGAGTGGGAAATGCCGGTGCCGATTATCTCTGGCGACGAACTGTCGAAGTCTTGAGGGACGGCAACCCGGATATCCGGGTACTTTTCCAACGCTTCCCGCACATAGGACATGGACTCGGTGGCCTTAAGCTGGATTTGCTCAACGGTCTCACCGTGCCGGTCTATGATTTCCAGGTCCCATCCCGGCTGGGTTGGAGATTCGGCGAGGCGCGCCACCTGGCCGGCCTCCCATTTCAACTCGCCTACGGTTTCGCCCGCGTTCAACTCGTCCCGAACCAACACCTCGAAGTACTTGCCCTTGACGCCGTTGGCGAATCCCCCAAGCTCTTTTGCGCTTCTCCCGAGCAAGGATGACGGGTCTACGTTGGGGTACTGCAAACGGAATGCCTCAAGTAGCTGCGGGTTCGCGTCCGGTTCCAGTCCCAGGGTGGTGACATCATCAAGGGTTACCTCGCCGGCGATGGAGGCTAGTTCCAGGATCTCCCGCTCGTTGCGCCGGCGGTAGGCTTCGGCGAGCACCAGCAGCGCATCCCGGCCCTAGGCCGGATATGCGTTGACCATGGCGATGAGCTCAGTATATGCCATCACATCCCTCTTTGCCGTCGTGGGCGTCGCCCTCCGGTCTACCACCGGCGATCCTCTCCAGTTTCGCGAGCCGCTCCGCCATCTCCGCCCTCTCCCGGCTCAGTTCGTCGACGGTCCGTTCCAGTTGGACCACACGCAGGGTCAACTCAGCCTGGTCGCGGTGCTGCCCGACGGCCACCCGCGTTACAGCATCGGTAAACTCGTCTAACTGCCTGATGTCATCCCCGGTGAGGACCTCACGGGTGCGCCGTACCCCTCGGCGCGTCGAGTCAAGCTGGTCCGACAATCCGACTTGCTCGGCCGACCGGGTGAGCGCCTCGTTGGCCTGCTTTGCGGACTCCTCAGCTATCTCCCCGGGTATCTGGATACCTCGGCGGGCTGCCTGCCGTCCACGGCCCAGCACTCCTTCCGCCAACGATCTTAGCCCACCTGGGGGCTAGTTGGCTCCATCGTCTTCGTCTAGCCGCGTTTCGTCGTCCGGCCCTCTCTCCGGCATCGCCTCTCCTTATGAACGGGTGGTATAGTCGTGAACCGTATCTGAGTGTCCCGAGTCGAAAGCTGCTTCGGGTCCCGGACAATATCGGCCGCCGACTCGCAGTATATTCCAGTCTCAAAATGAAGGGGGCGGGGGCGAAGCGGGGGCATTCAGTTGTTGGTTTTCCCGTTGGACCCGAGGCCTTGGGCAGGCCCTTCGGCAGGCTCAGGACAGGCTTGGCGGTTCGTGGTTCGAGGGCCTCACCACGAATGGACTGAGCACGAACGGACTGAGCACGAACGGACTGAAGATGGCATCCGGACAAATTGAAGGGGCGGGCATAGTGCCCGCCCCTTCAATTTGTCCACTGTGGCCGGAACCCTTGCCGCGGCGACTGCGGCGGTCTTACTCGTCTCCCATGGTGAAGGGTATGACCCCGGGCATGTACCATTTCTCCCAGGTCTCGTCCACTTTATCCTGGAAGTACTTTATGTCTTCCGCGGTCAGGTGGGCAAATCGCCCCTGGCGGGTCAAATAGTCTCCAATGGGCTTCCTTTGACGGATACCTCTGGCGATCGAGCGGGACGGTCCATTCAGTATCAGCTCGCCGTCGATTATCTCGTACTGGACCCATAGGCCCGTCTCAATCGCCAGCATGCCCAACTCATGAGAATATTTAGGGTCGTAGTCCCAACCTTTGGGGCAAGGATCGATGCTGTGAATGAAGGTGGGACCGCCGATGGTGAGCGCCCTTCGGATTTTGTTGGTGAAGTCCAACCCGTAGGAGGCGCAAGCCGTGGCGACGTAGCGGCAGTTGGGGTGCCCCGTGGCCAGCATCGGCGCCGTGTTTTTCTTCCACCGGGTATTCATGATGCGATGCACTTTGCCCGGAGGGCTGAACGTGGAGTTAGCGCCATAGGGGGAGCTCCCGGACACCTGGATATCGGTATTGGCGTAGGACTCGTTGTCGTACATCAAGATCAGCAGATTGTATTCGTCGTGCTGCAGAGCAGCCGAGATGGCGGAGAGGCCCATGTCCGCCCCTCCACCGTCACCGCAAAAGGCGATGACGTTAATGGGCTCATTATGCAACTTGCCCTTCCTCATCAAGGACGACAGCCCGGCGGCGGTGCCGGTGGCAGCCGAACCCGAAGAGCCTAGCTGGGTGTGCATCCACGGCACCACCCAGGGGGTGCTGTAGTAGGTGGTGTTGGCCACGTACATGCAGCCGGTGCTGCCAAGCACGACAGTCCGTGGTCCCGCGGCCTTAATCATCAACCGCATGACCAAGGCGGATTCGCAGCCCTGGCAGGTACGGTGTCCCGAGGTAAACTGCTCTTCCAGGGGAATATTCTTGACTCCCTTGATCTGGGGAAGTTCTTGTAATGTCGTCATGGCGTCTACTCTCTCACTCCGATCCAGGTAGTTTCCTGTTCGACAATGCCGGTCTCGGCCACTTTCCAGGTAGCCTCCACCATCTCGTTTACTTCTTTCACGTGGATTTCGCGCCCGCCGAGCCCGGCGATAAAGTTTATCATTGGAGGCCGTTTCTCGTAGTTATACAGCGCCGAGCGCAACTCGGCAAACAGGACGCCGCCAAAAGAAGGCGACCCGTAAGAGTAGTCCCGGTCGATGACGCACACGGCCTTGCAGTTGGCCAGCGCTTGGCGTATTTCATCGGTGGCAAAGGGGCGGAAGAACTTGACCCGCAGGAAACCAACCTTTTGTCCCTGCTCCCTTAACCGCCGCAACGCCACCCTGACCGGCAAGGCTAGAGTGCCCATGCCAACCAGAATTATATCCGCGTCTTCGGTCATGTACTCTTCGATAAAGGGGCTGGGGTCGCCTCGGCCGAACTCATCCTTAAATTCTTGGTAGGCCTCCTGAATCACCCCAACAGACCGCCGCATAGCCTCGTCGGACTGCCGCCGGATCTCCATGAGCCAATCTTCATTCACCTGGGGTGCAATCGTAATGGGGTTGTCCGGGTGCAGCCTCAACCGGCCCCGGTCGTATGGGGGAAGGAACCGCTGCACCTGCTGAATGTCGGGCACCTGCACGATGGCCTGAGAGTGGGTCAGGAAGGAACCATCGCAGCTCAGGGCGCAGGGCAGGAGAACGCGCGGGTCCTCAGCCACCCTCCAGGCGAGCAGCGCAGTGTCCATCGCTTCTTGGGCTGTGGCCACCCAGTAGAGCATCCAGCCTAGGTCTCGTACTGCCAGAGCGTCGTTGTGTTCCACGCCGAAGGCCCCAGGATCGTCCAAGGCCCGGTTGCCCACCATGGCCACCACGGGCATTCGCAGCCCCGCAGTGACGGTGATGGCCTCAAAAGCATAGAACCAACCCACTCCGCTGGAGCCGCAGAAGGTCCTGGCTCCAACCGCGGACGCGTGTTTGACGATCTCGAACTGGGAGTGTTCGCTCTCGGCCACTATGAAGTCGCAGTCGAAGGCTCCATCCGCTTTCAGCTTGGAGACGTACTGCATGACTGTGTCGTAAGGCCTGATGGGGTAGGCGGTAATCACGTCGACGTCGGCCATGGCGCAGGCGATGGCGATGGCTTCGCTGCCGCTGATCAGCTCCTCTTGTTGTGTCTGAAACATTTGGGTGGCCAAAGTTGTCATTAGTCTTCCCCCATAGCGGAGATCTCCTCGGCGTATTGTTCCCGGTGATGGAATCCGTGGGTGCGAGCCTCCGCTTTTTGTGTCTCAAGCAGGCCGGTCATCCACTGATTGTAACCTTCCTTGTCCTTCTGCCACGCCTCCCATTGGCTTCCATTGTCGTTGAAGTGGGCTTCATTGACCATGGTCACGCACTCGGGGACAGGACAGACAGCCTCACACACTCCGCAGCCGCAGCACGATTCCATATTGGCGTCGTACAGGCCGTCGGGTGTAACGTCGAAGCAGGTGTCCGGGCACTGCAGCCAGCACAGCGTACACTTGATACAAGTCTCGAAGTTGATGACCGGGCGCATGGAACGGGTGCTAAACTTCTTGAACACCTCGCTCCTGGTCGGCTCATACCCGGCGTCACCGTCGCGGAAGCCATGCCCCGGCTCGATGGCCTTGATTACCAAGGCCTCTTCCATTTCTCTCCAGCCTGGCAATTCAAACTTAAACGGCTCCTCAACGTTGCCTTCGCCAGGCTCTACCGGCCGCAGGGCTGTCCTGTCGTAGGCTTTTTGAGCCGAGGCCAGCTTGGTCTCGCTGCTCCACTGGTCTTGGATGGCCTTCAGCATAGACTCCAGGCCGACCAACTGGGGGCATACCCGGGCCAGAGCGCCCAGAATGCGGACGTCGGTGTGGTCGTCTTTGTAAACCCATAGACCGGAAAAGCTCGGCGTACCGGTAACGACGGCCAGGTTATAGGGCTGGTCCTTGTGGTGAATGTCTTGGAGCAGGGAACTCTCATCCTGCCGCGAAGTGACGATAAGGACGCCGCCGGGCTTGGTAAGTTCGTTGATGGGTTGGAGCCCATACCAGGCCCAGGACTCGACGCCTTTACACAGGGTGTCGTCTACATTTATGGTGACATCGACTTCGGAGGCTTCGTACACCGCGAGGCTTTCTTCCAACTCTTCGGCGTTGTCGGCGACTATGGCGAATTGCTTGGCGGGAATTCCGTTGCGCTCTGGGGAGTCGCCATAGCGGCCAAAAGCAGTGCCGATCTTACCTTCCTTTCTAGCAGCGAAGACTATTGAGCGGACGATGTTCCGAGCCAGGGATTTTTGGAAAATGCCCCGGTACACCACCTCCACAGCGACTGTGCTCATAAAGCTTCCTCCCTAATAATGAACTGGTACAGCGACAAATATGTTGGGGAATCGTGGCCGTTGCTTGCCGGCGGTCATGTGTTGGCGTCTAGGTCCGGTAATGGTCTTGTTGAGTGACGAGGGTTGGTGCACGCCCCGGAAGGTCGGACCCCGGATGTTGATTGCTGGGCTGAGGGTTAGATACGACTGCTGGCTCCACGGCGGTTAAATGATGTTCCATGGCCTGCCTCGCCGCCTCGGAATGCCGGGCTCGAACAGTTTCCAGGATATGGCGATGAGAAGCCAAGGACCGTTGAGGCCGGCCCGGCTCCTGCAGCGACTGGTCCCTGGACCGCTCCAGCATATCCTCCACGGCGCTTACCACTTTTATCAGAGCTGAATTGTGGGTAGCGGAAGCCAACGCAAAATGGAAGGCGGTGTCGGCGTTCACTCCCGTCTCTCCCGCCTCAATCTCCCGTTGTTGTTGCTCGAGGATCTCGCCCAGACGGCATATCTCCGAATCCTCGGCTCTCTGGGCGGCCACCGCCGCGATCTGGGGTTCCAACAAATGGCGCACTTCAAAGACGTCTCTAAGCGTGTCGTCCCCAGGGCTGAGAGTGCCGGCTATCAGGGCAACTACCGAATCCAAGTTTTCAGAGTTGATGAAAGTACCGGAGCCCCGCTTGCTGACCACTAGGCCCTGCAATTCCAGAGACCTGATAGCCTCTCTGACCGAGCTACGGCTGACTCCGAACTGCTCCGCCAGCAGCCGTTCCGAAGGCAAACGGGCGCCGTGTGGCAGCGCCCGCTGTCGAATCATTGAATGAAACTGTTGCACGATGTCCTCGTACAACCTTCGCCGTCGAACGGTGCGGATCTCTCCTTGAACGGCCATTAGGGTGTCACCATCAGGTGGTCAGACCAATTTTCGGAACGGCCTTATTATACAACCCGAGCCTGAGTTGTCAAGACGCACCCTGATTTGGGCAGGGCCTTTTCATTTTCTGGGTTGGATCGCATGGTTCCCGTCAGCCCACGGAGGGGTAGTGGATTCCCGCTTTCGCGGGAATGACGAGTGGGTGGGAAGGACGGTAGGCGGGAAGGACGGACGGGCGGGAAGGACGGATGGGGGGGAATGGCGGAAGGCGGGGATGACGGAAGGCGGGGATGACGGAAGGCGGGGATGACGGAAGGCGAGGATGACGGAAGGCGGGTGGGCAGGAATGGCGGAAGGGCGGGAATGACGGAAGGCGGGGATGACGGAAGGCGAGGATGACGGAAGGCGGGTGGGCAGGAATGGCGGAAGGGCGGGAATGACGGAAGAATGAAAAGGCCCTGCTCCCTCGACCTAGGGATATCGCATTTGGGCGAGTCGCTCCGTATTCATGGTTAATCAATTCGTCATTCCCACGCAGGCGTCGATCCGGCGCCGGACTTCATCAGTGGCCGTGGCCGTGGCCGTGCCAGCCCGCAGCGGCCTCTGTGCTCCGGCTTTCGCCGGAGTGACGGAAGTTTTTGTTCCGGCTGCCCGGTTGCCTTGGGCCATAACAGCTATGTTTCGATATAAACCACAGTACATCCACAGGACACGCACAGGACATCCACAGGACATCCAATGGAAGGGCCCGCCCCAATTTGACAAGCCTCACCAGGTACACCAAGATGAAAGATGAAGTGGACCTCCGTCAGGCCAAGGTAATCGGTGGCGGGAAGCAGGTAATCGTGTTTGCGCACGGCTTCATCCGGACCTTCTTACTCTCTACGCTAGTTCTTATGGTGCTGACTGGGTTGGCAGGTCCCTTCCTAGCCCATGCCCAGGACCCTCATGTCCTAGTGCTCACCTTGGACGGGACCATAAACCCGGTGAAAGAAAGATTCATTTCCCGCGCCATCGACAAGGCCGTGGAAAATCAAGCCGCCCTGATCGTCATCGAGCTTGACACACCAGGAGGGCTGTTTAGCTCCACCCGGGAAATCGTTAAAGAACTACTGGAATCCCCGGCGCCGGTAGTAGTCTACGTTTCCCCCAGGGGAGCCCACGCAGGTTCCGCAGGCGCGTTCATAACCGCGGCCGGCCACTTTGCAGTGATGGCGCCCGGAACCAACATCGGCGCAGCCAGTCCCGTTTCCGGCACGGGCCAAGATTTAGACGAGACGCTGGCCAGAAAGGTAGAAAACGACGCCGCCGCGTTGATCCGCAGCATTGCTCAGCAACGAGGCCGCAGCCAGGACCACTTGGAAGAAACGGTACGTCAGGCTGCTTCCTTTAGCGCCGAGGAAGCTGTGGACCTCAACGTGGTGGACTTCATTGCCGACGACTTGGAAGACCTGCTAGCCCAACTAGACGGCCGCGTGGTTGAAACGGCAGCCGGTTCCCGCACTCTAGACACTCGTGACCTTTCCCACCACAGGTTTAACAATAGCCTGCTGGAAAACTTCCTGGAAGTCATCTCCGATCCGAATATCTCCTTCATCTTCCTCACGGTGGGCGGCTTGGGCATAGCCATCGAGCTGTTCAACCCCGGCGTTATCGCGCCAGGCGTGATTGGGGTAATCTGCCTGCTTTTGGCGTTCCTAGCCTTCGGAAATCTGCCCGTAAACTGGATCGGCGTGGCGTTTATCTTGGTGGCCATTGCATTGGCGGTGCTGGAAACCCAGGTGGCGGGCTGGGGTGTGCTAGGTATAGGTTCCATTGTCAGTTTTATCATTGGAGGCCTGGTGCTGTTTGGAGGCGGCTCGCCCACCATGCCCTCCGCGGAAGTGAGCCGGTGGCTAATCGGCGGCATCACCGGAGGGCTGGTGTTAAGCATGCTGTGGATAATGCGCCTTATCCACCAGTCGAGGCGGGCCGGCGGGGGACCTCTAAGCCCACCGATGGTCGGTATGACCGGCACCGTCACCGGAGAGATAGCTCCTCGAGGCATAGTGCGTGTGGGGAGCGAAACCTGGACAGCCATTAGTGAAGATGGTACCGTGATAAGCGTTGGAGAACCCGTCAAAGTCTCCCAGATAGACGGCCTGGTCGTGACCGTGTCCAGGCTAGAATTAGAGAATGCGTAGAGGACTCCGGCTGGTGAATTAGGAGGCGCTAATGCAAGCTGGTATCGTAATAGTTCAGCAGTATCAGCGGATGATCGTCCAGAAATTTGGGACCTACGTGGGCACCCGGTCGCCAGGGTTTCACTTCCTGATACCAATAGTATACAACGGCACTAAGGTGGACCTGCGGGAGCGGGTAGCCCGAGTGCCAACCCAGAAGTACATTACTTCCGACAACGTTGTCGTGGACATGGACTTCGTCATTTACTACCGGGTGATGGAGGAGTTCGCGCATCGGGCGGTGCTAGATGTGCAGAACTTTGAATTGGCTGTGGTTAACCTGGCTTTCGCCACGCTGCGGGCTGTCATCGGTTCTACCACGCTGGCTGAGGCCCTCGCCGAACGGGAAAGAATCCGGGACCAGCTGCAGGTGCGTATGGATGAAGTCACCGAGCGCTGGGGTGTAAAGGTATCCCAGGTGGAGATCAACGAGATCGACCCTCCTCCGGGAGTCAAGCAGGCCATGGAGCGGGAGAAGTCGGCGGAAGCAATCAAGACTGCCGACATCACCGAATCAGAGGGCCAGCGCCAGGCGCAGATCAACAGGGCCGAAGGGGAAAAACAGTCCGAGATCCTCCAAGCGGAGGGCCGGCGTCAAGCAGAGATACTCAAAGCTGAGGGTGATCAGCAGGCCCAAGTCCTGCGCGCCCAGGGTTTCAGTGTGGCTTTGGACAACATATTCCGCGTAGCTAACACGGTGGACGCCAAGACGATGAGCCTTCAGTACTTTGATACGCTGAAGTCGCTAGGTGACAGCCCATCCACCAAGTGGATATTCCCCATGGAATTTACCAACATGCTTTCGCCGTTCCTGGGTATGGCTACCGGCAATCAGCGGCAAGGGGATGACAACAGCGGAGCGTCTTCATCGTAGCGAAATGGGAGGTTATCCTTCCTGTGTGACCGGACAGGGGGTTAACCTGCGGGCCGGCCAGGCAAACCCGTAAGAACCGCGTTGGCCCGCTGTCCAGGGCAATACCGATTCGTTGCTCCTGATTTCCGCGGCGCCCCCTGCGTGCTCTACCCAAGGCAATCCCGTGAAATAACGGCTTCCTCACCCCCCCAAAGCCAGAGCTCAGAGAGTTTTGCCTGCCACGCCTGGCTATTACACAATAAAACGGCTTCGTTAAAACGGCTTTGTTGCCCCGCTGAAAGCCGGAGCTCAGAGACCACTACCCGCCCTAGCCGGGTTGGTCTGATCCGGACCAACGGCTCCGCGCACCGTAGTCGGCGCAGGCCTTCCCCAGCCAGCCAGGGCCCTTTAGTTTTCGCGACAACTCCTGTTTTCCCATGCACTTTGGGCTTGTCCAACGGCAGTCCAACATCAAGACCGTATGGATTCCCGCTTTCGCGGGAAAGACGGGTGCGCGGCGGGATGGATTCCCGCTTTCGCGGGAAAGACGGGTGTGCGGCGGGATGGATTCCCGCTCCCCGATCGGGGTCGGGGACAAGCTTCGCGGGAAAGACGGGTGCGCGGCGGGATGGATTCCCGCTCCGGGGTCGGGGTCGGGGTCGGGGTCGGGGTCGGGGACAAGCTTCGCGGGAATGACGGGTGAGCGGCGGGTATGACGGGCGGCACACAATTAAAACACCTTGCCCAGCCAGCTCGCGTTACGATTCAGCCCCTCCGCCCGCTCCAACATTCAATATCAAGCCGGGGACTGCAGTGTTTAAGAGACTGCCGGCGACAGACAGGCATTACTCGGGTTGGATGAGCCCAAAGTCACCATCATCGCGTTGGTACAACACATTCTGACTGCCAGACTCCTTGTTCAAGAACACGTAAAACTGGTGGCCTAGAAGCTGCATCTGGAAAGCCGCTTGGTCAACGGTCATGGGTTCCATCGCAAAGCGTTTGACCCGAACTAGGCTTCCCTCGGCCAGGACCAACTCTCGCGTTACGTCCTCGTATTGCGTTGCCGCTTCCGCCTGCTGAGTTCCCAGAGAAACGTTGTGCCTAGCACGCTCACTGCGATACGTCTGACTTTTGTAACGCTCGATGCGGCGGTTTAAAACCTCGGCGGCCGAATTGATGGCAGCCTGATGATTGGAAGCCCGCTGCTCGGCCCGGAGGATTGCGCCGCTGACGTCTAGGGTTACTTCGGCCACAAACCGGTCACTTTGGGCGCGAGTAGGTTCCGAGGACAATTCCACAGCCACCCGCGATAATCCTGGCAAGTGCCGGCTAAGTTGACCCAATTTTGCCTCTACGTGGCGGCGGATTTGATCGTCGATCTCCATGTTCCGGCCCCGTATGTTCAACTCCAATGCCGCTACCTCCTGGCCCAATTCCGTTTAGCCCCCAATGACCTAGACCTACTAAACCAAAGCCAAGGTGAAACCCGCATTTGGGTCGGCTAGAATCAGGGAGGCATAGCGTCAGGACTGGGAGCAGACTGAGTGGGGATGGTGATGGGTATGAGGGGGATAAGGCCGGACTTGGAGGGGTGGCAGTTGGACTTGGCTAGTGTGCGCAGCAGGATGTACCTAGCGCCGACACCCCGGGAGAGAGAACGGTGGCACGCACTGTGGCTCCTGTGCCGGGGCCTGACCGCCTCGGGCACCGCCCAGGCACTGGGCCGGGATGCTCACACCATCGGCAGATGGGCCGCCGCCTTCGGCGAGGGAGGGCCTGCAGCCTTGATATTCGAGCAGACCGGGGGTTCCCCCCCGCACTTGGCGAGACGCAACAGGCGGAGTTGACGGGGGCAGTGCAGGAGTTGCCCGAGATGTCGGGCATAGAAATGGCCAACTGGAACTGGAAAGTGGTGCGGCAGTTTGTCTCGAAGCGTTTCGGCATTGGCCTGAGCCGCAGCACTTGCCTGAACTATCTGCACCGCTTGGGGTTTGTCCTGAAGCGTCCCAAGAAGCGTCTGGTCAAGGCAGATGAGCAGAAGCGGGAGGCCTTCGTGGCGGAGTACGCCACCCTGTCGGACGAGGCGTGGCGTACGGGAGCGAAGATATTCTTCGCCGACGAGGCCCATTTCCGGGCCGATGCCGAACTGAGAGGCAAATGGGTGCTAAAGGGAGAGCCGGCCTTGGTGGACTCGACCAGCCCGAGCTATGGCGAAAAGGCCAGCTACTACTCGGCAGTGTGCCTGGAGACCGGTGAGGTGGAGTGGATGGACCTGGAGGGGAACAGCAACTCCGGAACCTCGGCTGCCTTCCTGGAGCGGTTGCGGCAGAGGCACTCCGGGCCGCTCAACGTGATTTGGGACAACGCGCCGGCGCACCGCGGCGAGGCGGTGCGTGAGTATCTGCGGACGCCGGGCTTGGGGCTGCGGCTGATGAACCTGCCGGGCTACAGCCCGGACTTCAACGCCGATGAGGCCATCTGGGGCTGGGCGAGAGAGGAAGCCACCGGAAACCTGTGCTTGGGAACCAAGGCCCTGGTAAAGGAGAGGGTCGGGAATTTCCTCTGCGGGCTGTCCATCCGGAAAGACGAGGTCAAGGGCCGCTGCCGCACCGTCCTACAATCAAAGGCCGAAGGATTTCTGCGAGAATCCCAGCCCAATCACCGATGTATTGTAAATGCACATCCCACCTTGGCTTTGGTTTAGTGTAGGCGGCTCCCCCACCGCCAAGCAAGGACCCTGGACGCCGGCTCAGGCCCTTTTTAGTTTTCGCGACAACTTCTCTTTTCCCATGCACTTTGGGCTTGTCCAATGGCAGTCCAACATTAAAAACGCATGGATTCGCTAAATCCACATTCCCCCTTTCGCGGGAATGACGGGTGAGCGGCGGGTATGACGGGTGAGCGGCGGGTATGACGGACCGCACACAATTAAAACACCCTAGACGCCGGCTAACCAGCCGATTGGGGCCGGATACGGCTTGGCCATAGCCAGCGGGCGGGGCAGGATCAGGATAGCAGCGGCAAATCCGGTGGGATGAGAAGCGATTACGGTCCCCCCATGGGTCGCTGTCATGCGGGGAGCACCGTCAGCCGCCGGTCTGGCGCTTGCGCCGGCGCATCGAGCACCCTACCGCACCGGCCCCCGGTGGCTAAGCGATTCCCGCGTGTTTAGTGTCAGAGCTAAGAAGGCGGATTTGCGCTTCTGATTGGGCCCTCTGAACGCCTGGCAGCCGAAGAAGATATTGGGGCGCAGCGACTAAGAAACTATCTCAAAACTTGGCGCGGCATCCAAACCGTCATTGCCATGAAAATAGCCGTGTTCATATCCATACCCGGCCCACAGGGCCATGGATTCCAGCTAATCGATGGCGCCAGAGAGCGACGGTTTTGAGATAGTTTCTAAGAGGTCATTCCCCAGGCGCACCAAGGCCAAAGTTTCTGCCGTAACCGGGGAAAATGCCGTCACGCCCGCTGGGATTGCTGTTTAGGAGCACCCGAACGCAGTGGTCCGGGAAAGACGTCCGGGGCGCCTGATTGTTGTCCCAGGCTCCGGTTATAAGCTCCGTGGCAAAGCGTTCGATCCAGGCGATCCAGGCGAAAGCCACTTAGGCCAAGCCCAAGCGCTGAACCATAGCTTCGCTTTGTCCCACCGCTTGGGCCGGCACCAAAATAGGAGGCAACATGACTGACCGTTTCGGAATACATGACGCGAGCCGCTGAAGAGGAGGTGATGCACGGCCCGCTCCTTCCGGTAGGCTTGGGTCTTGTAGACCGCGATCTGATAGCTTAGGATTTCGGCAGCCCAATCGATGGCTGTCCAGGGGTCGGACGCCCGTTGCTCCGCAGGGAGGATAGAAGTGCCAAGGGTCAGGGTCACTTCGGCGGCGAACCGGGGACGGCGGATGCGAGTGGACTCCGAGGACACTCTAACCACCGCTCGTGATAGCCCCGGCAATTGCCGGTGGAGCCGGCCCATTTTTCTCTCCACGTGGCGGCGGATTCGATGGTCGATCTCCATGTTCCGGCCCCGTATGTCCAATTCCAACGCCCGGCACCTCCTAGCGCGAGTCGGCCGTGGTCCCCACCTGACCCCCACAACTAAGTTTAGGCGCCGCCGCCGCCGATAATCAAGCACTAAAGCCGTCGGCAGAATAAACGGTTGCGCCGGTACCTGCGGTAGCCTGTTGTTAGAGCCTGTCTCATAAAGCTAAGTGCTCCAGCATCCTGCCTTTCTGGATTCCCGCGAAAGCGGGAATGACGGAAGCGTGGGGGTGACGGAAGGCCGGACTGACGGAAGCGGGGGGATGACGGAAGCATGGGGGGTGACGGTAGCGTGGGGGGTGACGGTAGCCTGGGAATGACGGTAGCGTGGGGGGTGACGGTAGCCTGCGAATGACGGGTTTCTGGATTCCCGCTCTCGCGGGAATGACGGGTTATTGAGCCACGGTAAATACTGGTTCAGGCGGTCAATAACTGGTTCAGGCGGTTAATAATAGTAACCCGTCAGGTTGCGCCCGCACAGAATCGTGAATGGAGACTTCTGAGACGGGCTCTGTTAGCGGCGCCGTTACGATTAGCCCGAGGGCCTGCTCTGCAAGTTCACGGGTGGATCTGGGCCGGGATTGAATTGCCTGCGGAACTAGGGAGGCAGCGTCAGCCGGCAATGTTGGAGCCGCGAGGGTCCTCGGGGACTTTGTAGCGCGCTGGCAACTGGCGGCTAGCCGAAATGGATGCGGGTGGGTAGCGGGCATGGACCAACCTGCACTGTTAGAGCCGCGAGGGTCCGCGGGGACTTTGTAGCGCGCTGGCAATTGGCGGCTAGCCGATCCGGATGCGGGTGGCTAGGGGAGCATGGACCAACCTGCACTATTGGTGGAACGGCGTGGGTTCGGGGAGCTCAACTAGGGAGCTTGGGAAGGACCAACGTACCTTCTTCTGGAGCGCCCAATATATCCGTGCCGTCCTGACTGTGCAGCAACCCGGTGTAGGCGTTAAGAACCGCATCACAACGGTTGCGGTCCAGGGCGTCCAGGTGGCCATTGAGACTGCCAATCATAAGGGACAGCCGTTCCTTCAAGAAGGCTACGCTGGCCGCGCTGTTCTTAGGAGGAACCTTGTCTCCAAACAAGATAACCTTGGTGGCGTGGGGGTAGGCCTCAACAACGTCAAACCCCAGACTCCTAAGCTGCTGGTTAAGGCTAATCCCACGATATATTAGGTTACGGATAATGGAGCCTTTGTTGGTAAAAAAGCAGCTTATGCCCATGCGAGACAATTCCAGTTCCAGGAGCCGGCCTTTACGATGAGGTACGGCAAAATTGCAATCACAAGAGGGTTCCAGGCAGCACAGACCCAATGGGAGACCCAAAGGGGCTCCGATGGCAATTAGCTCAGGCTGCTGAGACTGGGCAATTTCGGCTAACTCTTCATCTTCATTGAACGGACTTAAAAATGAAACCGACGATTGCTCGTCCAGCGCCACCACTGTGCTGGGGCGCTTGGGAGAAGCCCGTAAATCGACGCCAAGAACCACCATGATTGATCCCCCAATAATGAGAAGCTGTTGAAGAGTGGAGCCTCCCCGCAAACACGCTGGCGACTCTTGTTAGTATCCCATGGTCCGGTGGGAGGCTAATGACCGTGGTTGGACAGCGACTGACCCCTGTTCCAACTACGGCGAGCTAAAGCCCTCCAGTTTTGAGAAAGAGGAATCTAGAAACTCCATAGCGGAAGAGTAGGGTTCTGCCTGTTTAAGAGCCACCATCTCCAGTGTAGCCGCTAAGGTTGGGTCACTCCCGAGGCGGGCCTTCAAGCGGCGAACCAATTCCTCTTCCACAGTTTCAAGGAACTCTTTTTGCCGGTGGGAATTGCGTTTAATCATCAACTGGGACGTATCGCTGAGAACCTGACGGTGCTCTTGAATCCTGTTCCACAAATCCTCTACACCCTGACCGTCCCGGGCAGCGGTCAACACCACCGGAGGAGACCAATCGGAGCGCGAGTGGGCCAACTGAAGCATGGCGTTAATCGTAGCCGCCATCTGGTTGGCGCCTTCCCGGTCCGATTTGTTGACCACGTAGATATCCCCGATTTCCATCATTCCCGCTTTCAGAGCCTGGATCGCGTCCCCCGCCTCAGGCACCACGGTCACCAGAACCGTATCCGCCACTTCCAAGACACCTAGGTCGGTTTGCCCCACACCGATGGTTTCCACCAAGATGAAATCAATGCCGGCCGCATCAAGAAGCCGAATGATGGCAGGTACGATCCGGGGAAGGCCTCCCGTGTGCCCCCGGGTCGCAATGCTACGGATGAAGACCCCCCCATCCAGATAATGATGCTGCATCCTCACTCGGTCGCCGAGCAAAGCTCCGCCGGAAATCGCACTGGTGGGGTCTACGCCAATGACGCCAACGGTGAAGTCTTGGGCACGCAGCAGCTCAATGAGCCGGTCAACAAGGGTGCTCTTGCCAGCGCCGGCAGGTCCCGTGACACCTACGACATAGGCCCCGCCGGTATGGGCATCGACGGCCTTTAGGACACCGGCCGCTTGGGCGTCGCCTCGCTCCACTAGGGAGATGAGTCTGGATAAAGTCCTCTGGTCACCCGCCAACAACCGCTGGGCCGCTTCCTCCATCGAGCAGAGACTCCAGATCCAGGATGAGATAGCAAAGGGTGTTCGGGATGGATTGGTGGACTCTAACACCCCCGACTATGCCAGTCAAGATAGCAGCACAGTGTCCCATCTTAAGGCATTCTTATGTGTGTCTAACAAATATTGTATGTGTTACTCATCGTGGCTGATATACGGCAGCGGTAACGTAACAATATAGCCCCTGTTAACATCATAACTCGCAACTGTTGGGACTTGGTGAGTCCAATTAGCCGAAAGCCGTTTCACAACTGCCGGCCTGAGCGTCAACAGCAGAGATTAAACCTCTAATTGCCGGGCGTCAGCCACTCGGATCCCCTAAAGTCTTTTAGTTTTCGCGACGACTCCTGTTTTCCCATGCACTTTGGGCTTGTCCAATGGCAGTCCAACATCAAGAAGGTATGGATTCCCGCTTTCGCGGGAAAGACGGGTGAGCGATGGATTCCCGCTCCCCGATCGGGGTCGGGGACAAGCTTCGCGGGAAAGACGGGTGACCGGCGGGTATGCCGGGCGGCACAAGATTAAAACACCTGTCGGATCCCCTAAAGTCTTTTAGTTTTCGCGACGACTCCTGTTTTCCCATGCACTTTGGTCTTGTCCAATGGCAGTCCAACATCGAGAACGTGTGGATTCCCGCTTTCGCGGGAAAGACGGGTGAGCGATGGATTCCCGCGCCCCGATCGGGGTCGGGGACAAGCTTCGCGGGAATGACGGGTGAGCGGCGGGTATGCCGGGCGGCAGGCACCCGGATCCCCTAAAGTCTTTTAGTTTTCGCGACAACGCCTATTTTCCTATGCACTTTGGTCTTGTCCAATGGCAGTCCAACATCAAGAACGTGTGGATTCCCGCTTTCGCGGGAAAGACAGGTGAGCGATGGATTCCCGCTCCCCGATCGGGGCCGGGGACAAGCTTAGCGGGAAAGACGGGTGACCGGCGGGTATGACGGGCGGCACACAATTAAAACTCCCTGCCGGAGCCCCTAAAGTCTGAACAGTTACTTTAAATCGACTCCGCAATACGCAGAACAATTATTCAGGTGAATGCTTTGTGAATTGTTAAAACGGCCACGGAGGGAGGGTGGGCGCAAGGTGGTACCCCGGGGTGTCTTGGAGGTCAATATTGGGGTGCAGTCAAAGGCGGCTTAGGAAAGATCAATGGCGGAAAAAATGATCACCTACACCGCGACCGGCGGCAGTAATCAGCAGGTCGGGCCGGTTTCCCCACCTCTTCAAGAAGCGTCCGAAGTTTTTGCGGCTAAGCTCGTCCCGTTGGTTCTCCTCGAGTTCGGTCCATAGCCGGTGTTCGTGACGGACCATGGGCAGAGTGCTGTCGGCGAAAATCCGGTAGCCTTTGTCTTTGTATTGGAAGCAGTAGTCAATGTCCAGGTTGCGGTAGAATCGGAAGGCTTCCCGCATCAAGCCCACGGTGTTCACTGTCTCACGGCGAAAGGCCATACAGTAGGCTTGCATGGCGTCCGCATCTCCGGACTCGGTCTCTTCGTGGAAATGTTGTAAATCGTCGGTGCTCAGCCCGTAGGGACCAAAGATTCCTATGGTATTGTCGGCCAGCTTTTCGCTGATGGGACCAAGGATCTCGCCTACGACCTCCGCAGAGCCATCGACGATGATCACGTTGGCGCCGAGGCTTTGCTTAATCCCGATGTTCTTACCGGCGGCATCTCCCACGTTGTGATCGCAATGGATGACCCGTAGGGAGGCATGCTGGTCCTTGAACTCTTCCAGCCACTCTCCGGTGCCGTCCGTACAACCGTTGTCCACCACGATTATCTCGGTGGTGTAACCCTGGCTATGGCGTATCATGCCTCGAACACACCTTTCGACATCGTCCCGGTGGCCGTAGGCGTTCAAGACGTACGTGAAGTCGTACTCCGAAGGGCGCTCCAGCAGGGATTCAACTTCTCTTGAGGAAGACACCGAGCGCCATCGTTCAAGTCGTTGTTCCAACGGCGTCTTGGGCCTAACTACAACGCCCTCAGCGGTGTCGTTCATTAGGAAGCCCTGGGACACGACTTCGTCACGAATAGCGTCGGCGCCAGGATAATCAGAATGTTCCCGCAGCGCGGTTCGCCGTTCCACCGAGGCGTTAACCGGTTCGGGAATCGGGTCGGCTACGGGGGACTTTTCCAAGTCCAACCCAAAGATGCGGTCAAACTCCAACAGCAGCGCCAGCTTCGCTTGGTCCGGCAGTTCCGACCGCACCATTGCCCAGGTCAGAGCCAGGCTGCCGGGTAGGTCCAGATCGTTTTCCACTAAGTCCCAGAACTTGACCCGCCATTCGCCGGTCTCCGGCGGTAATTGGTCCAAGGGCGGCAAGCTATTCCAGGCCCAGACTCGGTGGCGCAGGTTGGTGAGGGCTCTCTCCGCCGCTTTAAGGGAGTTGAAAGTGAAATTCATGCGATGGCGATATCTCACCGTCAGACACAGGTAGCGGAATGCCAGGGGATCGAATCCCCGATTGATCAACTCCTCAATTAGAAACACGTTGCCTGAAGACTTGGCCATCTTGGCGCCGTCGGCCAGAAGGTGCTGGGCGTGGACCCAATAAGTCACGTGGCGGCGCCCAAAGGCTGCCTCGCTCTGAGCGATCTCATCTTCGTGGTGGGGGAATATGTTGTCGACCCCACCGGTGTGAATGTCGAACTCCTCCCCAAAGTACTTGGCTGCCATGGCGGAGCACTCAATGTGCCAACCGGGAAAGCCTTCACCCCAGGGACTATCCCACTTCAACTCCCTCCCGGGCTCCGCGGCCTTCCACAAGGTGAAGTCTCTGGCGTCCCGTTTCAACGGGTCGGCCTCCATCCGCACCCCTTCCAGCAGGTTGGCGCCCGTGTTGCGAGAAAGTTTCCCATAGTCGCCAAAGCCGCCCACGTGAAAGTAGATGTTGCCTCCGGCCTCATAGGCGAGGCCATTGGCCATTAGCTTTTCGACTATCGCCACCATTTCCGGCACGTGCTGGGTCGCCCACGGAAAGATGTGGGCGGGGAGAATATTGACTCGCGCCTCATCCTCGTGAAAGCGGTCGGCGTAGTACTGGGCGATGTCCTGAACGGTCCTGCCTTCTTCCAGGGCCGCCAAGATCATCTTATCTCCGCCGGACTCCATCAGTTCCTGACGCATGTGGCCGACATCGGTGATATTTTTGACGTGTTGGACCTCAAGTCCCGTGGCTTCCAGCACTCGCCGGATCCAGTCGGCCATTAGATAGGTCCGCAGATTGCCGATGTGGGCGTCACGGTAGACAGTGGGACCGCAGGTGTACATGCGGACCACACCAGGCTCTAGGGGCTGGACCTCTTCGATCCTCTTAGTGAGGGTGTTGAAAATGCGCAGCAATGCGAATCCTTGATCGTACAGTGTGATAGCAGTTTAACACTTTCTGATCAGCTATTGCATCTTCATCTGTGCCGGGGTTCGGCCCCTGTGAAACTTCGGGCCGTTGTCTACTTGGGCTTGCCTCATAAAGCTGAGTCGTCCAGCACCTACCTTTCTGAATTCCCGCTCTGGATTCCCGCTTTCGCGGGAATGACGGAGGGCGGGAGAATGACGGGAGCGCGGAAACGACGGGTGAGCGGCGGGAATAACGGAGGGCGGGACAATGACAGGAGCGCGGGAATGACGGAAGGCGGCGTGTATGACCGGCGGCATACAATTAAAACACCCAACTGGAGGCTCTTAAGACCCCCTAGCGCCCCAAGGCGGCCATTGGTAAAATATATCAGGATCCCTACGGAGGTAAATGTGGCTATCTACGAATACTACTGCGACGATTGCCAGGTCGAGTACGAGCTAACCCGCCCCATGTCCAAGATGGACGATCCCGCGCCTTGCAAGACTTGTGGCAAAGACGGACAGAGGCAAATGTCCTACTTCACTTACAAGTCCACGTCGATCAGCAGCGCCAACAAGACCTTTAACAACTCCAACCTAGGGAGCCTTCCAAACCGGCCCCTCCGCTCCCACGGCAGGAAACCGCCTCCCGAAACCGGGGGCGACGCTGCCGCCGGTTGACCGGGTGGTCTTCAGTGGGGAAACCAAGGGCCAACGACTGCTCAATGGCAGTTGATAGCTGGCCTTTGAGCCGCCACTATCCATTGGGCTCCACTACTCCACGGGCCTGGTTGCACACCAGACAAGTACACGCCCCTCGCAAGAACCGGTAAGTGTAGATGCCCGTGTAGTGGGTGTCATCCCATAAGAACTGATAGCCGTAGTTGCCCACCTGCATGTGGTCAATGGCGCGCACTCCCTGCGGGACTTGCTCAGGGTCCAGGCGAGGCCTTCCGGTCATCTCGTCCACACAGCTAGCGCAGGGACAGCGCAACCGCAAGTACCGGTGGGGATAAGTGCTACGATGCCCGTCATCCCAAATGATGACGATGGCCTCATTGGCGGTCTCCACCTCTTTTGGGAAGACCGGCTTGTCCGCAGGGCGATCAACCATTATCCATCAAGCCTCATTTAGATGCCCCCCAAAGCAGGGGGGTGGCCGCCGGGGGTTATCTCAAGGCCGGCTCTGAGGAGCCTGCACGTCTGCCAAGCGCGCTGGGCGGGGGAGCACATCGGGGTCTATGGGTATCTCGATGATACTGGGGCCGTCAACCCGAAGGGCCTCCAGGAAGGCATCGCCGATGTCCTCGGGCCGCTCCACGTAGAACCCGGTCCCCCCAAATAGCTCGGCGTACTTATCGAACCGGGGGTTGTTGGTGTCGGCGCCCACGTACCTCTCGTTGAAAGCATAACGCTGGTAGGCTTTCTCCGATCCCCAGCATTCGTTGTTTAGAATCACCGTCACCACCTTCAAACCGTACCGGACCGCGGTGGCGAACTCCTGGGCGTTGAATAGGAATCCTCCGTCGCCGTTGAAGTTGATCACCGGGCGGCCGGGGGCGGCGAACTTAGCGCCGAGGGAAGCGGGGAAGCTGAACCCCAGGCCGCCTAGGTCCAGCGAAGTCATTAGGCTGCGGGATTGGTAGAAGTTCAAGCGGTCTTGGCCAAAGTTGGGACCCAACCCCGCGTCCAAGGCCACGATGGCGTCTCTGGGCATGACCTTCCGGATCTCGGCGTACACTCGCTGGGGTTTGATGGGTGTAGAGTCTAGCGTTCCCTCCTCCTCCAACCGCTCCTTGCGCCGGGCGTTCCAATCGCCGATGTCTTCCACCCACTGTTGGTTCTGCTTGGGTTCCGCCTCTCGCACCCGGTGCAGCAGACCCTCCATCACCGCTTTGGCGTCGCCTTCGATACCCACTTCCACAGGATAGTTGCGACCGATCTCCTGAGGATCGATCTCTATCTGGATCATCTTGGCGTCGGGCTGAATGTAGCGATTGTCGAAGAAAGTGGTCGACTGACCCAACCGGGTCCCGACGGCCAGGATTAGGTCTGACCGGCGCACGGCTTCTATGCCCTCTGGGGAACCCAAGCGCCCCAGGTGACCCAGAAAATAGGGGTGGTCACTGGGCACGGCGTCAGCCCGTCCGTAGGAAGTCACTATGGCCGCACCCAGCAGGTCGGCCATGGACGCTACTTCTCCAGTGGCGTCACTCCATCCCACTCCGCCGCCCGCCAGAATGGCCGGACATCGCGCTGAGACCAGCAAGTGGGCGGCCTTCTCTATAAGATTGCGGTCTCCCGGGGCTCTGGTTTGGCCCGAGCGATACGAGTTGGGAGGCAGCATTTCCAGCTCGATTTCCGCGCCCGGCAGCAGGTCCCGGGGAATATCCACCAACACCGGGCCCATCTTGCCCGAGGTGGCTACCCGGAAGGCATGGCGCAGGGCATCGGGCAACCGCTCCGTCTTGTTAACCTGGAATGCCGCCTTGGTGATGGGCCGGAACAACGATACCTGGTCGAACTCCTGGGTGGAATCCCTATACTGGTGATCCCGGGACGCTGATGGAGCCAGCACGACAACGGGTGAATGCG
Organism: Dehalococcoidia bacterium; assembly: GCA_965224325.1. Lineage (GTDB taxonomy): Bacteria > Chloroflexota > Dehalococcoidia > Lucifugimonadales > UBA3495 > CBDCMJ01. Next base: position 98,046 of record CBDCYT010000007.1, on the reverse strand, counting down.
CTACGTAGGCCGAAGCAATGCCGTATGTGAGGTTCAAGACGCCGGGGCCGTTGGTGGCCAGGCACACGCTGGGAGCGCCGGAAATGCGGCTATAGCCATCAGCCATCAATGCCCGGCCCTGCTCGTGGCGCACTCCGACAAATTTTATGTCGTCCCGGTCATATAGAGGGTCGATAATGTCCAGGAAAGAAGAACCGACGATACCGAATATGTGCGACACGCCTTCCTGGCGGAGTAACTCGATTACTGCCTCGCCAGCCTTTAAACTCTCGGGCAAACGGGCCACCTCCTGAGCTTTCGCCACCGCTGATACGGCTCCAAAAGGGGGCTGGAGCCCGTACGGCTAGCAGTGTAACATAACGGCCCAAACCGGGAAATTGACTGCCGGGCTGGCACTCCATATCATATAATCTAGCGTCTTCAAGTCTAACTTCTTATAGTCCGGCAATTCGGCCTGCGTCAAGCAGGTCCGCCTCTAATTCGACAATTCAGGAGGCCCCATGCCCTACGAGCACATTTTGGTGGAACGTGAGAATGGAGTCCTCATATTGACTCTGAACCGCCCGGAAGTCTTGAACGCCATGAACCACCGGCTGAACTACGAGTTGCACGATGCTGTGGGCGAGGCCAACGCCGATGACGACATTGGATGCATAGTCATCACCGGCGCCGGAGACCGGGCGTTTTCGGCCGGGGGCGACATCCACGAGCAACGTACTGACGCTAAGGACCTCAGCCAAGAGGAGCAGGACCGCAACACCGAGCGGAGGCTGCAATGGTTCTATGAGATCTCGGCTTCCCCCAAGCCGGTAATCGGCATGATGAACGGTCTGGCCTACGGCGGAGGGGCGGTCCTGGCATCGTCGCTGGATTTTCGCTTGGGCTGCGAGAACAGCAGCTTCCGGTTCCTGGCCGCTGCCTATGGCCGCATTAACTCAACTTGGACCCTGCCTAACCAAGTGGGGTGGCCGATGGCCAAGGAGCTATTGTTTAGCGGCCGGATTGTCGAAGCGGAGGAATCCCTTCGCATCGGTTTGCTCAACCACTTGACGCCAGCCGGTCAACTCCGGACCAAAACCATGGAGATCGCGGGCGCCATCGCCAATAACCGGCACGAGTCGGTTACCGGAATCAAGGAGCTGCTGCTACAGGGTAAGGGCTCCGATTTACGCCAGATGTGGGACAACGAGCGCACTTTCACAACGGATAAAGTCCGCGGGTACGGTGTGGAGCAGGCTTTTCCCGAGTTCCTGGCCAGAAAGGGGCGGCCGTAAATTACGCCTCAGGCTCCGAACTCAGCAATACCGCAGCCGGTAGTCTGTACCCTTGGCATGCGCGCTAGCCCGTAATCAGGGGTGGAGACTAGGGACCTGCCGCCAGCTATCCCGTTAATGTCCCCTTGGTGCTGGGAACAACCTGAGCGGCCTTGGGGTCCATTTCGACCGCGTCCCGGAGAGCGCGGGCCAGAGCCTTGCACAGGGCCTCAGCCTTATGGTGAGGGCTCACTCCGGCCAAGACCTTGGCGTGAAGGTTGATTTTTCCCTCGATGGCGAAAGACTCCAAAAAGTGGCCAACCAGGTCCCCCGACAAGGTCTCCACGACCGTATCGTCCAGGGTTGTTTCTATCACCGCGTAAGCCCGACCCCCACAGTCCACCACCACCAGGGCCAGTGCTTCATCCAGAGGAACGATGGCGTGACCCATGCGGCGGATGCCGCGCCCGTCTCCCAGGGCTTGGCGGAAGGCCCGTCCCAGCATGATACCCACGTCTTCCACCAGGTGATGCCAACCTGTATGGGTATCCCCTTGGGCGTGAAGCGTGATGTCAAGTAAGCCGTGGCGGGATATCTGGCTGACCATGTGGTCGAGGAAGCCATTGCCGGTAGCAACGTCGTAGCGTCCTTCCCCATCAAGGTTGATGGTCACGCTTACGCTCGTTTCCCCGGTCTGGCGTTCGAGCGCTGCGCTCCGCAAGCCTTCCGTGGCCAGTGGCCCGCCGGGCCCTTTGTTCGACTCCATGTTCTTCTCTCCGAGTTTCGCTAGCTGCTGGAGCGGTCAGGCCGAACCTTTTGCTCTCAGGTGTGTTCCGTAGGTTTTCTGGCTTTGCGGACTGGTGTAAGACCTACCCGTCCGTTAAGGCCGTTACCTCAAGTTTTTGGTTTCCAAGCCTGCGGGATAATCAACCGGACAGATTCATCATAGCGGCGATGGCGCTATGTGCTCAACGCGACAACGCGCCGGGTATTGGCGAGTCCGGCGGCAACCAGGATGGTCACTGAGATACCGGCCCCTTGCCTGAAAACGAGGGCGGACGCCGATCGGCACATGCCGCAGGGTCTTTTAGTTTTCGCGGCAACTCCTATTTTCCCAGGTGTTTGGGGCTTGTCCAATGGCAGTCCAACATCAAGAACGTATGGATTCCCGCTTCCGCGGGAAAGACGGGTGAGCGATGGATTCCCGCTCCCCGATCGGGGTCGGGGACAAGCTTCGCGGGAAAGACGGGTGAGCGCCGGGTATGACGAGCGGCACACAATTAAAACTCCCTGGCACATGCCGGGGGAGCATGACCCTAATAGGCAGAGATCAGGCACATTACCCTGGCCGGTATGTGTGAATTAACCGCCGGTCACCAGCTGGCCCAGCGCAGAGACTACGGCGCCGGTTTCGTGAGGCAACCCAATGCTGGCCCTGACGTGGTCTCGGAGCCTCGGCGTTCCGAAGTAGCGCAACAGTATGCCCCGGCTGCACAGACTGTCGAATATGTCCTTGCCCCGCCCTTCGGGCAGCCGGCACAGTATGAAGTTTGCCTGGGATGGCCAGGTCTTGATCTGCCTTATGTGTTTCAGCAGCCCCATCATCCGGTCCCGCTCGGCTACGATGCTCTCGACGCGTTTGAGCAGGGTGGGCCGGTCTTCCAGTGAGGCCAGCAACGCGATCTCAGCCGCCAGGTTCACGTTATACGGTGGTTTCATGCTCATCATCGTCGCAGCCAATTCCGGCCGCATCACACCCAAGCCGATGCGCAATCCAGCCAAACCGGCCCACTTGCTAAAGGTGCGCAGCACCACCAAGTTGGGGAATTCAGGCAGCAATGGCAACACAGTCTTGCCGCAAAACTCGTAGTAGGTCTCGTCCACCACCACCAGCAAGCCGGTTTCCAGCAATCCCCTAATCTGATCGTCAGTGGCCATATTTCCGGTAGGATTGTTGGGTGATGCGATGAAAAAGCCTTTGGTCCTAGGGGTGATAGCCAGGCGCATAGCCTCGACGTCTATCTCGAAATCTTCATCCCTCTCGACGGAGATGGCCTTGCCGCCTCCTATCTCTGCCGAGAACGCGTACATGCCAAAGGTGGGAGATGGAATGACGATGTTATCACCCGGTCCCACGAACATGCGGAGAATCAAGTCGATAATCTCGTCGGCGCCATTGCCGGCGACGATCTGGTCCGCCGGCACATTCAGGTAGCCGGACAGGGCTCCCCTCAGCTTGGTCTGGTCCGGGTCCGGGTAGTGATTGTATTTTTGGAAGCTGCCCAACGCTTCGATGACCCGAGGCGACGGCCCGTACGGGTTTTCGTTGCCGTTAAGCCGGATCACCCTATCCGGCGAAATGCCTGCTTTTTCCGCTGCGACCTCCGCAGGTACGACGCCCTGGTAGGTCTCCAGGCTGCGTATGTGGGGGAGCATCAAGCCTTCTATTTTTTGCATCGGTTCCAGTGCCCGTCAGTCTAGGCCCCGTCAGTCTGGGTGCGCCTTTTTTAGATTGTCCAACCTGAGCTGTACAGCGTTTGCGTGTCCGCCAAGGCCTTCCGCATGGGCTATCTGAATCGCTGCCGGACCCAAGCGTTGGAAGCTGCCGACGTCCAACCTCACTACCGGCATGGTCCGCAAAAACTGGTTAACTCCCAGGGCCGAACTATACCTGGCAGTGCCCCCGGTGGGCATTACATGGCTGGGACCGGCGATGTAATCACCCATGACTTCCGGCGAATATTCGCCCAGGAAGAGCCCTCCCGCATGGTTCACCCGCTGGGCCCATTGCCAGGGGTCATGCACCATTAGGCATAGGTGCTCCGGCGCGATGCGGTCTGCAAGCTCCACCGCCTGGTCCACCGACTCTACCAACACCGCCCGCCCCTGACGCTCCAGGGCTCCTCGAGCCACTTCTCCCCTTGGTTGGGCCGCCAGTTGAACGTCGAGTTGATGCTCAATCGCGTTTAGCAGCTCTTGTGAGTCGGTAATTATGATGGCTGTGGCCAAAGGATCATGTTCGGCTTGACCGATGAGGTCCGCCGCGCAAAACCCGGGGTCGGCTTCCTCATCGGCGATAATTATGGTCTCCGTGGGGCCGAACACGCCGTCGATGGCGACTTGCCCCTCAACCAGCTTTTTTGCGTAGGCGACAAACACGTTTCCCGGCCCGCAAATCTTGTCCACCCGCGCCAGAGATTCGGTGCCATAGGCCATAGCGGCAATAGCCGGCGCCCCACCGATTTGATAAACGGCATCCACGCCGGCGATTTCCGCCGCCGCCAACACGGTAGGGTTCAATGGCTCTCCGGGCCGGGCCGGCGTGCAGAGGATTATCTCGCGGACGCCGGCAACCCGGGCCGGAATGGCAGTCATCAACACCGTGGACGGGTAAGCAGCGGCTCCTCCGGGCGCGTACAGGCCCACTCGTTCCAAAGGACGGACCAACTGGCCCAATTCCCGTGTCTGGTCCACCCAATCGTGGGGGAGTAACGCCTCGTGATACTCCCTAATCCGGCTGGACGCTAACTCCAACGACTCCCGAAGGTCCGCCGACAGGGAAGCGGCTGATTTCGACAGCTGTTCACTACTGACCTGCAGCCCGTCCAGCTCCACGCCGTCTAGCAATCTGGCGTAGCGGCGTACCGCGGCATCCCCTTCGCGGCGCACGTCCTGAAGCATATGGAGTACGGATTGCTCCGGCGTGACTCCGGGGCCGAAGGCTTGCTGGGTCCGGCTTATCACCGCTTCGGGCAAGTCGCTCAGGTCCAAGGGATCAACCCGAGTCAGAATCTCCTCCGCCTCTTCGACGCCTTGGATAAATTTAAGTTTCACCGGTCTTTGTCCTCAACTCGTTAGTAGCAGGCTTGTCCATCTCAGGTCCGCGGTGACCGCCCCCATAGTCTCCGGAGGGCCTCCGGTCTGTCGCCGGAAACGGCGGACAGAGTAGCTTGAGTTGGTCAGTCGTCCGCGATTGGCGGGAATCCGCGGTGCGGTGGTCCACAGGAGAGGGAAGGGGATTCCCGTCTATCCAATCCCTAAGCAGTTACTGATTCGGGCCGGGCCTCTCCCCAACGCTCGTAAATTTGGACCAAGGTCTCCTCGAGGGCTCTTTGCTGATAGGTGTCGATGGTCTTTCTGGGTATCTTGGCGTAAACCCTTTCCAAGCTGGCGGGCATTTCTTGTACGAACTCTTCTGTTGTTCGTCGCACGGCGTCGTCATCACGGTACATTCGATTTAGCGCCCGTTTGAGCCTTTCCCAGGTGAAACCCCACCCCAGGAACTCGTTAACCCACTCTTTCCACTCCTGCAGAGAGGCCTCCTCGAGAAAGCCGACCTCGACTCCAACTTCGGCCCCGTCTAACCCTGGTCCTTCCTGCAAAAGCCGGTTAATCAGGGGAGCCGCCTTGAGGTCCATGTCCAATTGCAACGCACGATCCCAGAGATTTGCCTCCACGGCGCTGCCCACCACCATGTTTTTTCCGGGCGGAGGGTCGAAGTTGGGGCGGTAAATGTCGGCAATCCACGTTTCGTCGGCAACCAAGTGGCTGACGTATCCTACTAGGAAGGCTCGGGTAGCGTCGGAAGCGCCGTTGTCACCGTCCAATTCCGGATGAAGACTGAACATGACGCGGGAGCCGACGCCGACTTCTACTTCGGAAAGAGGAGAGAAGTGGGTGCGCTCCCTGGGCCACTTGGTCATGATGCGTATGTCCGGCGCGGTGGACCCCAGAAAGAGGCTGCCGGCGTTTTCCCTAACCCAGCCCCACTGCAGCCGGTCTGCCACCTGGCTGGCCAGGTATATGTGCATGGGCAAGTTGGGCATAGCGTTTTGGGTACTCCCGGAATCTTGTATTGGCCTTCGGCGCTCCCACCGAAAAGAGCCCGGACCGGCGGCCGTTAATCTTGTACTTGGGGCTGCCGGCCGAATAGATTATGGTACGCTTGGGAATAACCGTCAAATAAGTAGCTGACCTGGGATGCGGAAATATCTATGGCCCCACAATCGCGCAAATGGTCCACCGCTTCCAGGAGTTTCTCCTTCTTCACCAGCAGACTTACGCTGTGCCAGTCCTGTTCTTCGATATTGTAAACCCGAGCCACCGTGGGACCACGCAAGCCTGAGAGTTCGGGGCGGGCCAGAATGGTGGAGCTAACCTCTTCGGCTGAAGCGCCGCGGACGTTGGCCGTCAACCGGTAGAACGGACCTGCCCGCAGGTGGGCCTCCATGAGCTCGACCATGGACCGGACCAGCCGGCGCGCCGCGGCGGAGGCAGCTATGAGGGACGGGTTGCCGATGAGGCAAGCGTGTGACGTCAGAATAGTCCCTTCTTCCAAGGTCTTGAGGCCGTTATCCCGGAGGGTGGCTCCGGTAGCGGTCAAGTCGGCGATCAGGTCGGCGTATCCGGCGGCAGGCGCCGCTTCCAGGGTGCCGCTGGCAGAGACCAAGGTGAAATAATTGATGCCTCTATCGAAAAGGTACCTGCTCAGCAGGCGGGGATATTTGTTCGCGATTCTCAGTTGCTTGCCATTCTGGCGAAACTCCAATGCCAGGTCGGCCAGGTCGGCCACGGTGGTCACGTCCAGCCAGGAATTCGGCACTGCCAGGACGAACTCACAACTGCCATATTGCAGGTCCTCGATGATTGCGACCGCCTTCTCCTCGTTAGTGCGGTACTCAAGAAAACGGTCCAACCCGGTAATGCCCACCTCGGCGCTGCCTTCTTCTACCTTCTGGGTTACGTCGCTGGTGCGTTGAAACAGCACCTCCACGTCGGCAAGCGCCGGAATCTTGGCGGTATACCTTCGGGTACTGGGCCTATCCACGCCCAAGCCGCATCCCGCCATAAACCGCAACGACGGCTCGTAGAGGTCCCCGTCGCTGGGCAAGACCAGCCGCAAGCCGGCCTTCGCGCCGGCTTGACCCGAGGAACGGACCGGCTCCCCCCGGTTGCTATTCCACTCTGTAGGTGTCCCGTTGACCATCGCTGCGCGCTATCAGTACCTGCGATATTCCCTGTTTGCCGGCGTAAGCCAGGGCTTGCTCCAGACCCAGGCCAGCCACATCCAACTGGGTCGGGACTTCTTGACGACGGAGCTCCAAGGCGGCGCGAAGGGCTTGTTCGTGACTGTGGCCGTCGGCGGAAACGACCAGCGCCACCGGCTGCGGTAGCGGCCAACGTCCTCCACGGTCCCCCACACCGGCGCCGTCACGGGTTGCGGCCTCACCGGCCTCAATTGTAACCAAGGCCTCCAGATTGTAAGCAAAGCCCAACGCGGGGACGGGTTGTTCGCTGGCCAACGCCCGGGCCAAGCCGTCGTACCGTCCGCCTCCGCCGAGAGGGCCCGGCCAGTCTTGGTGCTTCACCTCGAATACTATCCCATTATAGTACGCCAGGCCGCCCACCATTCCGAAATCCAGGGTCAGGTGTCCCACAATTCCGGAATCGGCCTGAACCAAGCTGAGGAGTTGGGACAGCCTCCGGAAGGCCTCCCCTTCTGCCCCTGCCGCCTTGACAACGGCTCCGGCGGCAGCTAGGGCAGACTCGGGCTCCCCTTGAATCGCCGCCAAGTCCGCGGCTAGTTCCAAGCCGCGGCGTAGGGTGTCCTCATTGTCCGTCCTCCTCAGCTTGCGCAACAGCCGGTCCACGACCTCGTCCGGGTTTCGCTGCCCCAGCCTATCGGCGTTACCCCACTGAAGCAGGCCGCGAAGCACAACCCGGGCTCGGGCGTCGTCCAAGCCCTCAATTGCCTGGCCTAAATAGTCGTCGTCGGTGCGTTGGCCGGTGACGTGCAGATGGCGGGCTTGGTCCAGCAATCCGGGTATAGCCTGTCTCCCATGTCTTAGGCGGGGAACACTGGCAATGATGAAGGTCCTAGCCCGTTCCGACAGACCCACCGGGTCCAAGACACTATTTAGCAAGTCGAGGTCGGCCAACTCCAACCACCAACCTTCAACGCCCAACCCAGAAAGCACCTGGGTTGCCAAGCCCAAGATCTCGACGTCGGCCATGATGTCGGAAGAGCCCACCAACTCCGCCCCAATCTGAGTAAACTGGCCGCTGGTTTCAGGATGGGGAGCCTCGTAGCGGAACACAGGGCCGGCATATTGCCAGCGGGCGGGCAGGACCGTCTCCGAGGCGTGTTCCAAGTAGTGGCGCATAATGGAGGAGGTGAACTCAGGACGGAGGCTTACGGCGTTGTTTCCGGGATCGGTGAAGCTATAGATGCGTGACGCAAGCTCTCCACCGGACTTGCGCAAAAACAGGTCGGTGGGCTCCAATAGCGGGGTCTCCAAGTAGCGGTAGCCGTAAGAACCCATCAGGTGCATCAACCGGTCTTGGAGGTCTCGTTGGGTGCGCCACGACTCTTGGGAGAGGTCGTGCATCCCTCTTAAACGTGGCGCGGGTCTCGTAGGCCCAGCAGGTTCTTCGTTCATATCGATCGGCGGCTATTGTACATCAGCCGATTTTCAGGTTCAATCGGCGGGCTAACGGCGTTGCGGAGGATGAGATTGTCTCATAAAGCTGAGTTCTCCAGCATCCTACCTTTCTGGTCTGGATTCCCGCTTTCGCGGGAATGACGGACGCGTGACAATGACGGAAGGCGGGAATGACGGGTTATTGAGCCGCATCCAATACTGGTGTAGGCGGTCAATAACTGATTTAGGGGGTTAATAATAGTCACCCGGCGGGTTGCGTCCGACCAAAAACGTGAGTGGAGACTTCTGAGACAGCCTCGGAGGATACGGTGAGCTCCACTTTTCGGGTTCGATCGGTGGGTGACGGCGTTGCGGCGTATTCGGTGAACTTCACGAAACAGCGCGGGGCGGTGAAGTTAAATCCGCAACCAACGCCATTCATCGCTAGGGATGGGCGTTAAGGCCGCCGTCCACGTAAACGGGTTGCCCGGTAACGTAGTCGCAGGCCTCAGAACAGAGGTACACCAGCAGAGGCCCGATGTCCCGCGGATGGCCTTTCCTGCGTAGGGGAGTATAGCGCACCAGCAACTCCTCTTGCTGGACCTCCAGAGGTATATCTTGGGCAGTGGTCCAGCCGGCGCCCAGCGCATTCACTCGAATGTTGCTCCGGCCCAATTCCACTCCCAAGGAACGAGTCAAGGAGAGCACCGCCGCCTGAGTGGCAGCGAATGCCGAACCATTGATCATTCCTCGCTCGGCTAGGATAGACACCACATTTACCATCCGGCCGTATTGCCGGTCTTGCATACGCGGGGCCACCTCGCGGCATAGGGCAAAGGCGGCTCTAACGTTGCGAGAGTGTAGCTCGTCCCAAGCTTCCATCGAAATCTCAGAGAGGGGCTGGGCCAACATGCTGCGAACGTCATTGACCAATATGTCCACCTGTTCATGTCGCCGGTCAAACGACTCCATGGCCCGGGTGAGCTCTGCGTGACTGCTTTCTCCGATATCGGCTGCGATGCCGTCATGGCCACCTGGGCGCTGGCTCAGCGCCTCCAAGACCGGTTCCAGAAGATGTTGACGCCGTGCGATGGCGAAGACCGTCGCTCCTGCCTCCGCCAAGGCTTGCGCCAATACGGGCGCATCGTCACCGCCGGCGGTGTATAGGATGGAAGTCCTGCCGGAAAGGCTGTATTCGCTCAGTTCGGGCATCTTATGTCTCCTGAAATATTAGAGCCGGTCCGCAAGTCGTTGGCTTTGCTTTTGGACCCGGTGACCGGGGCCAAAAAGGCAGTGCAGGCGCCGACCGATAGTACAATCAACGGGCGTACCGCCAAAGGGCGTACCTTTTTCATGTCTGGTGATTAAAGGCGTATTCTTGGCCCACTTTGCGCCCCCGGCCCGGATTACCGTCTTGACTGGTCTCCCCATCGCTTGGCTAAGGTTCCAAGGCCATCACCGGGGCGTGCCCGGTGGGAGTGACCCCAGCGGCCAAGCCGCCGCCATCGACGATGACCATTTCACCGGTCATGTAATCCGACGCTTCGGACGAGAGGAACACAGCGACCGGGCCCAGGTCTTCCGGGCGGCCCAGCTTGCCAATGGGCAGGAAATCACCGGACGGGGGCAAGGTAGAGCGCATACCGGAATCGGTACTCTCGGTAGGTATGAAGCCGGGCACGATGCTGTTGGCGGTCACGCCGTACCGGGCTAGGTTGAACGCCAACACCTTGGTAAGCTGAATCATGCCGCCTTTGCTGCAGCAATACATGTAAATATCCCGGCCGGCCCGCATCCCAAATCCGGAGGCCACGTTGATGATTTTGCCCTTGCCACGCTCTGACATAGGCTTGGAAACGGCACGGGCGCAGTAGAAAGCCCCGCTCAGATTCACGTTCATAACCAGATTCCACTCGTCGTCGGTGATGTCCCACAGTGGTTTGCGGACGTTTTCCTGCACGGCGCCGGCGTTGTTGATCAGCACGTCGATCTGGCCGAAGCGGTCCAACGTGGTGGAGACCAATTGGTCCACTTGGCCTGAGTCGGTGACGTCAGTACGGACGGCGATGGCCTCCTGGCCTAAATCGGTGACCTCTTTGACTGCGTTTTCAATTGGCCCGGTCCTGCGTCCCGCGATAACCAGGTTGGCGCCGGCTCGCGCCAAAGCCCGCACCATGGCGAGACCCAGGCCGGTGCCTCCTCCGGTCAAGACCACAATTTTTCCATCCAGACTAAATTTTTCCAGCATGTGAACCTCGTAGTTGGAAAGAGTCGTTAACCGGAGACAGGAACACTAGGGTTCGCCGGCCGGGGACTTCCGGCCACACAGGGGCGTTGGCGCCGGCCACAATTGAAGGATAGGCCGGGGAAGGATAGGCCGGACGATTGCTGAATCAAACCTGGGAATCTCCCCGACTCAGGCCTTCTCCAGCGGGGTGGACAGGGTTATGAAGGGTGACGTCCCCCGCAGTCAAAGAGACCTGCCGCCCATCCTCCAGCCGGAGCTGGAGGTTACCCAATTGGTCCACGCCCTCAGCGAGTCCGCTATAGACCTCGTTACCCCATCGGGCCTCCACGCGTTGCCCCAAAGTTTCCAAGAGCGCCGTCCACTCGGACGCCGGTGAATCTCCTCCGTGGGCCGCGCGGACGTACAAACTATCCAGGTCGTGGAGAATCTGGCGAAGCACATCCTCGGGAGCAACGGAACGCCCAGCTTCCGCGTTCAGAGAGGTTGCTATTCCCGCGATTTCCTCGGCGCTTTGGGTATCCAGCCCGATGTTAACGCCGATGCCCAGCACGGCGTAGACGGTTTGGTCCCCGTGCACCACACTCTCCACCAGAATACCGCCTGTTTTTTTGCCATTCAGCATGACGTCGTTGGGCCACTTAAGGCGAGGATGCAATCCGGTAACCTTGCTAATGGACCTGGCCGAAGCAACGCCGGCCAGCATGCTGATCAGTGGCAAGACCCGGATGTTGGGCTTGAAGATGACGGAAAGATATAGATTGCCTCCGCGGGATATCCAATTCCTGCCTTGACGGCCTCGCCCAGCCGTTTGGCTTTCGGCCACCACCACGGTCCCTTCCTCGGCGCCCGCCTCCGCCAGCCGGGCGGCCTCATCCATGGTCGAAGGGATTTCCTGGAAGAAAAGGAGCCGCTTGCCTACCACCCGAGTAAACAAGCCGCCGCGAAGAGTTGCGGAGACCACGTTGCCAGCCATTTTTGGTCCGAATCAGGATTAGCCACGCTCCGTTTAGGCGGGTGGCTATCAGGTCCTTTGCCGCTCCAATTCTACACCCGTTGAGATAAGGCCGCACAAGGTTGGTTTTCGATCGCCGCATGATTCGACGATGTCTATGTGGAGCGGGTGTATCCTCTTGCGCCTGTCTCAGAAGTCTGCACTCACGGTTTTGGGCGGACGCCACCCGACGGGTTACTATTATTAACCGCCTAACCCAGCATTGAATGCGGCTCAATAACCCGTCATTCCCGCGAAGCTTGTCCCCGACCTCGACATTCCCGCCTTCCGTCATTCCCGCGAAAACGGGAATCCAGACCGGGGCTAGTTGGCTGACCAGACCGGCGGCGCGCCTTCCGTGTCTTACCCGGCCGCTGGGTGATGGAGCGGGCCTTCTCTTGGCGCGCGTTCAGGTGACTCGCGTTCAGGCTGTGTTCCCGCCTCGCTAGCTTTGAGGCTTGCCAGCGCCATCCTGCCGTTGACCGGGCCGCGTCAAATTCGGAGAAATGGTCGAGACGTCATTGCAGTGCGCCGAAAGCCGCGACCGCCGGTCTGAACCTGCCGCTAGCCGAACAGCACCGCGGACAACGCTTCCCGGGCCCCCTGAAAGTCGGAAGGGGCGAATTCACCCAGCCGGCGTAGGACCAACGAACTGGGCAACGACGCCAAGCGGCAGCGGACGATTGCAGCTCGTGGCAGGTTGGCCTCTCTCCAGAATTCTATGCGGTAGTCACCGGGGCGAGCTGGAGCCGACAGGCGGCTGGTAATCTGGGCGATGACCACTTCGTTTGTGGCTTGGTTGTGCTGTACAGAGCTTATCACCAGGCCGGGACGCCTCTTTCCCCCGGCACGCTCGCCGAAAGGGAAGGGGACCAGGACCACGTCGCCCTGCTTATAGGCGATCATAAACGGCGTCTTCTTCGCTGTTCCAATCGTCACCGAAGGCGTTGTCTGCATTTGAGGCGAAGCCGGCTGACGAGGCCAATTGGCCTAGATGCAAGTCACGAATTGCCCGCTCGGTCACACGGTACCAGGAACGGCCGTCCGCCGCCTGCCACAGCTCCAGGTACTCCGCGCCAACCTGGGCCCCAATCCAAGTGTGGTTCATGGAACGCTGGTCTAGGAGCTCAAAGAGCCTCCGTTGCTCCATGGCTCCAGCCACGTGGACCTGCTCCAGCAACTCGCTCCGGGCGTCGTGGGGCCTCATTTCGGGGGCATGAGCTTCCAAGTCGCGTACCCGCTCTTCCAACAACCGTAGATTTCGCTGGATACTTCGGATGTAACGCTGGGCCTGTCCCCCCTGTGCGCTGGTCATGGGCTACTCCCCAGGGTCATTTAGTTTTCGCGACAACTCCTGTTATCCCATGCACTTTGGGGTTGTCCAGTGGAAGTCCAACATCAAGAACGTATGAATTCCCGCTTTCGCGGGAAAGACGGGTGAGCGGCGGGATGGATTCCCGCTCCCCGATCGGGGCCGGGGACAAGCTTCACGGGAATGACAGGTGAGCGGCGGGTATGACGGGCTGCACACAGTTAAGACACCCTGGGTTACTCCCGGCTTGGATTGCGGATACCCGGCGCTTGATCACATCCGGCGGTTGACGCCCGAGGTGCTACTCCTTGTCACCATCCGTGTTCAAGCTTGTCTCTGAGAACATTCACCAAATTATCTATGGGTATCCTGGCTTGGCTCATCGTGTCCCGGTCTCGAATAGTCACCCGATGGTCGTCCAGGGTATCAAAGTCTATGGTCACGCAATACGGAGTGCCGATTTCGTCCTGCCTGCGATAGCGGCGTCCAATACTCTGAGCGTCGTCGTACTGGGCGCTGAACTCTTTGCGAAGCTTCCCATACACCTCTCGCGCCGTCGGGACCAATCTCTCGTTTCTGCTGAGGGGCAGCGCCGCTACGGTGATTGGAGCCAGTTTACGGTGTAAGTGAAGCACCACCCTCACCGCGTCTCCCGAACTTGCCGAAGGGTCAGGTTCCTCGTCGTAGGCATCCAGCCAGAAGGCCAGGACAGCCCGGTCTACGCCCCCTGAGGGTTCAATCACGTAGGGGATATACCGCTCTTCGCCCTTCTCGGCGGAATCGTCGAAGTAGCTCATGTCCTGACCACTGGCTGCCGCGTGCTGCCGTAGGTCGAAATCGGTGCGGTCGGCGATGCCTTCCAATTCGGCCCAACCCCAGGGAAAGCGATACTCGATGTCGTAGCAATCCTTGGCGTAGTGGGCCAGTTCGTCGGAAGCGTGCTGCCGCAAACGGAGGTTCTCGCGCCGGATGCCGTAAGTCGAATACCAGTCGAAGCGCTCCTGGACCCACCTGTGGAGCCACTCATCGTCGGAGCCGGGCTTAACGAAGTACTCCACCTCCATCTGCTCGAATTCGCGGGTCCGGAAGGTGAAGTTGCCCGGAGTTATTTCGTTGCGAAAGGCCTTCCCTATCTGGCCGATGCCGAAGGGTAGCTTCTTACGAGTGGAATTGACCACATTGGGAAAGTTAACGAAGATGCCCTGAGCGGTCTCGGGCCGCATGTACACCTGGTTGGCCGTATCCTCCACCGGACCCATGAAAGTGCGGAACATAAGGTTGAACTGGCGGGGGTCCGCCAACTCACCCCCACACTGGGGGCACTGGCTGGAGGTTAGATCATCGCTGCGAAAGCGCATGTTGCAGCTTCGGCACTGTACCAGGGGGTCGCTGAAATTCTCGACGTGGCCACTAGCAATCCAGACCTGCGGATGCATCAATATAGCCGCGTCCAGCCCCACCATGTCGTCGCGCTCCAAGATAACCGACCGCCACCAGGCCTCTTTCACGTTGCGCTTCAACTCCACACCCAGGGGGCCGTAGTCCCAGGTGGACGCGAGCCCGCCGTAGACCTCGCTGCTTTGAAAAACAAACCCCCGGCGCTTCGATAGCGAGAGGATTTTATCCATATTCGCATAGGGCAGGAACCGAGCCACGTGTCTCCTCCTAGTATCCGGGTATCCGGCTGTCCTAGAGGCCGCCCAGCCGGTCGGCCGTTAGCATTGGGTTCCGGGGCAGGGCGGCTTAGTTGGCCCTAGGTAGCCTGAGCCGCACCGCTTGGGCTAGGTTGTCCGCCCTCAAGTCGTCCAGCTTTATGTATTGGGCGCCCAAGGCCTCGGCGACGGGTTGGGCCAGCCCAAACTTGAGAATACCCACCTCGGTGTCCACGACAACGGAAGGAATGCGGAGTTCCCGAAACAGCGAGGCAATCTGCCGGGCGTCGGCAGAGGCAGGGTTCGCCGCTCCAGCCGCCTCGCCGCTCGCAGACTGGGCGGGGCGTTCAGGCCCTTGCAGGGGTACGTTAGCCCGGCCATCGGAAAGGAGCACCACGAAGGGGAGCACCTCCCGGTTTTTTGCCCGCTCCATCTCAATCACCTGCAACGCCAGGTACAGACCCTGGCCCAACGGCGTGCGGCCACCAGTGGGCATTTGGGCCAGGTGAATTTCCGCGAGCTCAACACTGCCGGTAGGGGGGAGCAAGACTTCCGCGCCGGCGCCCCGGAAGGAAATCAGGCCAACTCGGTCACGCCTTTGATACGCATCGATCAGCAGGGAACGGACCGCTCCCTTGACCGCTACCATACGACGCTGCGCCGCCATGGAGCCGCTAGCGTCAACCACGAACAGGACAAGGTTCCCTGTTTTGGTCTCTCGAACTTTCTCGCGCACGTCCCACGGTTCTATCAATACCGCGGGCAATACTGGGGGCAATCCTGGCGGCGCACTGGGGAGAACGGAGGTGACCGCGCCCTCCGCCTCCTCTGGATGGAGAGGGTCGGGGAGGGACTTGGTGACAGGGTCGCGCCGCGTCTGTTGCCGCGGTGCCGCTGCCCTCAGGGTGGCGTCCAGCGCAAGGTCGGACATTTCCCCTCGGGGAATACGGGCCCCCACATAGCGGCCGGACTGAGAATCCCCTACCGACTTGCTGCGGCTTCCGGAGCCGCGGCGAGGCCGCTTATCCGGAGGTTCTACGTCTATGAACGGAACAGGGAAGGATTCTCCGACTTCGAACTCCTGGTCAGGCGACCCGGAGGGGCCGGCATCCTGTTCGTCCGGCGGGGACCCCGTTGGGTCCTCTGGGGAATCATATGGGTCGACTTCGTCCGAATTTTGAGATGACTCTTGAGGACCGCCGTTTTCTTGTGCCGACGGCTCCCGGGACCGTTGCCGGTCCTGGAAATCCTGGACCATGGAGTCAAGCTGCTCGGTGGCCAGCTGTGGTTGTTGAAAGGGTTGGCGGCGCTGCCGGTGTAGCAACGCCAACAAACCCGCTTCTTTCACGTCGTCGGCGGTCGCCTGATCGCGGCCCTCGTAAGCGGCGATGGTGCCGGCAGTCTTATACATGACGATGTCGGCCCGCATGCCATCCACCTGGTACTCGGTGCAAATGCGGGAAATTAGGTCCAAGATGCTAGCGCTCACTTCCACTCGAGGCAACAGCTCCCGGCTGCGGGACAAGCGCAGCCGTTCCCGTTCCTCTTCTTCCAGCCAGAGGGTCATGAACTGGTGCGGATCACGTTCGTAGTCTATCCGCCGGCGGACCACCTCCTGCCGCTCTTCGGGTGAGAAGGTGCCATCGACCTCCACCGCCAGGCCGAAGCGGTCCAGCAGCTGAGGGCGGAGGTCTCCCTCTTCAGGATTCATCGTGCCCACCAATAAGAACTCGGCCGCGTGACTTACGGAAATCCCTTCCCTTTCCACATAGTTGCGGCCCATGGCCGAAGCGTCCAACAACACGTCCACCAAGTGGTCGTTGAGAAGGTTGACTTCGTCGATATATAGAATGCCCTGGTGAGTGGCGGCAATGAGGCCGGGCTCGAAGGCGCGCGTGCCGGTCTTTATTGCTTGTTCGATGTCCAGCGACCCTACCAAGCGGTCTTCGGTAGCGCCTACCGGCAGGTCTACGATGCGCACCTGCCGGGCTGATCCTTGAGCACTGTCCTCGCCCGGCTGGCACCGCTGACACAGTCCCTGGGGGGTCTCGGGAGCGCAGCTATAGGGGCAGCCTTGGACCACCGTTACCTGGGGCAGCAATGCGGCTAGGGAGCGCACCGCAGTGGACTTGGCGGTCCCCTTCTTGCCGCGAATCAACACACCTCCGATTTTCGGGTTGACCGCGTTGAATAGCAGGGCCCGCTTCATGGCAACCTGTCCCACTATAGCGGTGAAGGGGAACCGGGGCTCCGGCCGTTGCTCCAAGGGTTATTCCTCCAAATTAAATGCGCTAAATTAATGGGCCAACTGCTCTTTGAACTGCTCTGGGGACTGCTCCGGGGGCTGCTCCGGGAAGTCGAGGAGTTAACGAGAAAGAGCGACACCCGTGACCGGAGGCTCCGACGATCCAAGCCATCTTGGCAATTGCGACAAGTGTATCACGGGAGTCAGCAGCGATGGGTTGGCCCGCTAAGTGAACAGGGTCTTATGGTTTTCGGGACAACTCCTGTTTCCCGTGCACCTTGGGCTTGTCCAATGGCGGTCCAACATCAAGAACGTGTGGATTCCCGCTTCCGCGGGCATGACGGGTGAGCGGCGGGAAAGACGGGTGAGCGGCGGGAAAGACGGGTGAGCGGCGGGAAAGACGGGTGAGCGGCGGGTATGACGGGTGAGTGGCGGAAAAGACGGGTGAGCGGCGGAAAAGACGGGTGAGCGGCGGAAAAGACGGGTGAGCGGCGGGTATGACGGGTGAGCGGCGGGTATGACGGGCGGTAGACAATTAACACACCCTGGATATTGGCCGGCTGATGGCTCCTCTTCCCTCATGTATAATACTGGTCCTACAGCCATGAAGGTAATCATTGCCCCCCAAAGCTTTAAAGGCGCAGTGTCTGCGCTGGAGGCAGCCAACGCCATCCAAAAGGGAGTGTTGGCGGCGGACCCCTTGGCCGACACGGTGTTGGCGCCCGTGGCCGATGGCGGCGATGGCACATTACAGGCCCTGACTGGCAGCACCGGGGGCCAAGTATTTCGAAGCAAGGTGACCGGGCCCTTAGGAAGGCCGGTGGAAGCAACCTGGGGCGTCATGGGGGACGGCCAAACGGCGGTTATAGAAATGGCCCAGCCCTCCGGGTTGGCGCGGGTGCCAGCGCGCCTGCGGGACCCGCGGCTTACCACTACCCGCGGCACCGGCGAGATCATCAAAGAGGCCCTGGAGCGTGGTTATAGGCGGATCATCGTCGGCCTCGGCGGCAGCGCCACCAACGATGGAGGGGCCGGAATGGCCATGGCCCTAGGCGTGCGGTTCCTGGATGAGAACGGGCAACCACTTCCCGACGGCGGCGCCGCTTTGGCCCGGTTGGCCCGGATCGAGGCAACCCAACTGGAGCCAAACCTGTCCGAGGCGGTCATTGTTTGCGCCACCGATGTGACCAACCCCTTATGCGGCCCCGTTGGCGCTTCCGCGGTTTACGGTCCTCAGAAGGGGGCGTCACCAGAAGTAGTGGTCGAGTTGGACGCCGCTCTGGAAAACTTCGCCCGAGTGGTGCGTAAAGACTTGGGACAGGACGTGGCAGAGCGCCCCGGAGCCGGTGCGGCCGGGGGCTTGGGGGCGGGCCTGATGGCCTTTGCCGGGGCAGAGCTAAGGTCGGGCATCGACCTGGTTTGCGAGGTATTGGAGTTTGACGCCCACTTGGAGGCGGCGGACCTGGTGATTACCGGCGAAGGACGGGCCGATAGGTCGACTATCTACGATAAAGCGCCGGTGGGGGTCGCTCGCCGGGCTTTGGCTCGCGGAGTGCCCACCATAATTTTAGCGGGCAGCCTTGGCCCCGGACACGAAGAATTGTACCAGCACGGTATAGCGGGGATCGTGTGCATTGCCGAGGGACCGATGAGCTTAACTCAGAGTGTGAGGCGCAGCCGGGAGCTCCTGGAAGCGGCAGCGGAAAGGACGGTAAGGCTGTTGCAGGCGGGAATCACCCTGGGAGGCAGTAGCATAGTCTAATGCCGCCGTGGGGGCCGGCACGTGGGCGACACGGGGCAAAAGGGTGAACTACACGGTGGCCGAGCCAGACGGGACAGGTCAGGCGATACGCTCTTTGACGAATTCCACGACTTGCCCCGACAGGTATATGGCCCGGTCCGCGTCGGCTTGGTCAAAGGCCTCTGAGCATATGCCGCCAGGCAAGAAGCCGGGATAACGGGTGATTTCATAGTACTTGTCCAGTTGCCCGGCCTGGCCCTTGATAGTGTCGAACATCATGTCGAAGAGCTTGGCATCTTCGCACAGGTCGACGAGGGAATGACTCCAAACGTCCTCGACTCGGCGATGATAGAGGTACGCTTTTACCGCTATTTCCGCAGCCTGCTGGCCCAGAAAGCAGGCTAAGTTGAAACGTCCGCCTTCACGGGCGAAACCGGCGTCGTCCAGGTCCTGCAACGCCTGTCGCAGCCAGCGGTTAGCTTCCGACAAGTAATCAGGCATCGAAAATAACTTTTCCTTCCCGGCAAGCCCGGCTTAACGCGGGCAGCTGGTCCTTCAGCTCCTCAAACTCTATTGGCGTGTACACTTGGGTATCGACTGCCACCCTAGTGTTCAAATGGTAGGAGAAAAAATCAGCGCGGCGGCCGAAGGGCAGGTCGGTATTCTGGACTACGATCAGCTCGATGCGGCTGTCCGGGGTGTAGTCTTCAGTGACCATGTCCCCGGTCAGGATCACTTTCTCCACCCCTAGCTGAGGCAACAGCTTTTGAATAGTTTCCAGTTCTTGCTCCAGCATGTCTTTACGGTACCTGGAAAAACCCACGCGGACCGGCATTCTGTGCCCTCCAAGGGTATTGTCACGGCGCCACCGGCGTACCCGTCGAGTTCCGGGCGATTTGACGGTGAAGGAACCCGACGGTGTATTCCAGCATCGCCAAGTGCGCTTCTTTAAAACAGAGACCAGCAGAACAGCGAACAGCGCGGGAACAGTGCGGAGCAAGCCTTCGCCTTGGAGCGGTCTATTCCAACAACACCAGGTGCGCTTCTTTGGGGCCGTGGACACCTACGACCAGGGTCATTTCTATGTCGGCGGTGCGGCTGGGACCGGTAATGAAATTAAGGTAGCTCCCCATCTCGCCGCCGTTGCGGTGGTATTCCAAGCGGCGCAGCAGGAATAGGTCGTCCAAGCTCTCGATTATCTCCGAAGGACGCACCAACGCCAGGTGCACCGGCGGATACAGCGACACCAGCCGGCTCAGGCCCTTGCGCGGTAGGATCACCAGAGAGCCCGTCTCAGCCACCGCGTAATCAGCCCCGGTCAATCCCATGTCCGCAGAAGCGATTTCTTGCCGCAACGACTCCCTGGTCCGGGTCTCTTCCTGTGCTACGGTGGTGACGGTGAGACCGAGGCTTTTCAATGCTGCATCCACGGGCAACTCCCCGAACACCGGCTGGTCGCTGCGGACCAGCCGGTCCGCGCCCAAGGAGGTGGCCAAGGATGTCACGTACTCAACGGCCTCCTCATATCCGGCAGCGCGGCACACTTTCCAGCCTCCCTGCCTGGCCATCTCATCCAACTTTTCTACGATAAGGGGCCTGGATTGGGCCAGGCGATGATGAACGTCCGCCGCCTGAGCTTCCAACTCGGAGAGGGTTTCATCCAAGAGGGGGTAGCTGGGACTCGGTGGGGCCTTCTCCCGGCCCAAAGCCGTCCGAATCCCTTCAAGAAACTCGTCCTTAGGCGTTCCATCAGTTCTTTTCATGCTAAGGCCTATGCTGCGGCGGGTTATCCTCCGCTTGGGACACGGGGGGTTGTTGCCGGTTAATCCGCTTCCAAGCCTCGTGAAAAGTCTCGGCTGGCAGCGGCGGCAAATCTCTGGCCTTGGTCCACTGGGACAACAGAGGCAAAGGCAATCTAGCTAACCTTCTTCTCTTTCCGGGCCTCTCACGGGAAGACGGGGGGGACGCTGAGGGAGATGCCGGTGACGGCGACGTTCTCTCCAGGGGCTTTTGCAGGCTGCGGGCCGCCCTGTGGATGAAGGCAATAAGCTTGGGGCTGCTCATCAACCTGGCGTATCCCCGTGCCATCAGGGTATGGAGTTTGGGTGCGGCTCGGACCTCTGGATCAGGGCTCTCGGCCAGTTTTCCACGGAGGTGGAGCAACATCCTGGGTATGTCAATTTTGACCGGGCAGGCGTCGCGGCAGGCACCGCAAAGAGTGGACGCGTAAGGAAGATCTTTGGACTCCTTCAGCCCGACGAGCATGGGAGACACGATGGCGCCAATGGGCCCGGGATAAACCCAACCGTAGGCGTGGCCGCCCACTTTCTGGTACACCGGGCAAATGTTGAGGCAAGCCCCGCAACGGATACAGTTCAAGGCTTCCCTTAGCGCGGGGTCGGCGAGGAGCCGGGTCCGGCCGTTGTCCACCAGGACCAAATGGAACTCTTCCGGGCCGTCTTCATCCTCCAGACGGCGGGGGCCGGTAATCATACTAACGTAGCTGCTTATCCGCTGACCGGTGGCCGACCGCGGTAGAAGGCGCAAGAAAACGGCCAGGTTTTGCAGGGAAGGTACGACTTTCTCCATCCCGGTTATCCCGATATGGACCCTAGGGGCCGAGGTGCACAACCGGCCGTTGCCTTCGTTGGTCACGATGACCAAGGTGCCCGTCTCGGCTACTACGAAGTTGGCGCCGCTGATTCCCAGATCGGCCTGGAGGAACTTGTCGCGAAGCATCTCCCGTGCGGCCTTGGCCAAAGCTTCAATATCGTCCGTGTAGGGCAACCCCAGCTTGTCCCGGAAGAGCTGGGCAACGTCCTCTTTGGTCTTGTGCAGAGCTGGCGCCACCAAGTGGGAAGGCGTTTCCCCGGCCAGCTGAATTATGTATTCACCTAGGTCGGTCTCGTATACCTCCATGCCCAGGGATTCGAGGACCGGGTTAAGGTGCAATTCCTCGGAGACCATGGACTTGCTCTTGATGGCGATGCTCAAATTTCGGGACTGCACCAAGCCGGTCACGATGTCGTAGGCTTGTTGCGCGTCGGCGGCGTAATGAACATGGCCGCCGGCTTTGGTCACATTCTCATGGAGCAACTCCAGGTAATAGTCCAGGTGTTCCAGCGTGTGGGTTTTGATCCGGCTCGCCTCGTCCCGCCACGCAGCCCAGGCCTCGGGGGTCACATCCTCTATGGCCTCTCTCCGGCGGGTATCAAAACCGGACCCTACACGGTCTAACGCTCGCCTAAGCTGGGGATCCTGGATGGACGCCGAAGACGCCTTGTAGAAGTCGCGGGTCTTTACTTGAGACACTGTAGAACTATTCCTTCTCTCAGGCCTACGTTCCGGCCGGAGCGGTGGACTGTGAGAGTATGGCTACCCAAATAGTTAAGAATGATAGCTAAGAATTTGAATGCGAGTCCAACAACTGGGCCAGATGGCGTACTTCAACGCCGGAACCTCGCCGGCTTAACCCGCCGCCGATGTTCATTAAACAGCCCATGTCACACGAAACCACCACGTCCGCTCCGGTGAATTCAAGGTTTTCGATTTTTTCCACCAGCATGGCCTCGGAAATATGAGGAAATTTAACGGCGAAGGCGCCGCCGAATCCGCAGCAGGTCTCGGCCCCGGGCAGGTCTTCTAGTTCCAATCCCTGGACGCTACGAAGCAGGGCCAAGGGCTGCTCTCGCACGTTCATCTCCCTCAGCAGGTGGCAGCTTGGATGGTAGGCAACCTTGCCGACGTGGTTGGCTGCCACGTCCTCTATTCCCAGGACGTCGACCAGGAACTGAGAGAATTCGTAAACTTTATTGGATAACTCTTCCGCGCGATGCAGCAGCGAAGGGTCGTCACTGAAAAGGTCGAGATAGAAAACCCGGAGCATCGCCGCACAAGACCCGGAAGGGACCACCACATACTCGCTATCCCGGAAGCTCTCCAGCGTTCTTTCCGCCAGCCTTCGGCTCTGGCTGACGAAACCGGAGTTATATAGAGGTTGTCCACAACAGGCCTGGTCGGGCGGGAAATCGAGGTCAACTCCCAGCCGTCGCAGCACTCTGACCGCGCTTATACCCACTTCGGGATACATCTGGTCTATGATGCAGGTGACGAACAGGCTGGCCTTGGCAGCGGAGCCCTGGGTCATTGGACTTGGTCCCTTGGCTGAATGGCAGGGGTAGCGTAGCAGACCCCCAGCGGCCTGGCAACCTGGCGCGCTCAACGCGCCAGGGTCATTTAGTTTTCGCGACGACTCCTATTTTCCCATGCACTTTGGTCTTGTCCAATGGCAGTCCAACGTCAAGAACGTATGGATTCCCGCTTCCGCGGGAAAGACGGGTGAGCGATGGATTTCCGCTCCCCGATCGGGGTCGGGGACAAGCTTCGCGGGAAAGACGGGTGCGCGACGTGTATCACGGGCGGCAGACGATTAAATGACCCCGGCGCGTTGAGCCAGGGTCATTTAATCGTTCCAATTCGGGCTAGGGTGACTTGGCCAGGCCGGTCGCTATGGACACCACCGCCGCTCAGGTGAAAAGTCGGCCCCCAGGACTGAAAAGCTACCGGCGCCGTTCTTCATTGGGAGTTCCTGGGGGAGTTCCTGGGGGAGTTCCTGGGGGAGCTGCTGTATTGCAGCTCAAGGCCGGAATGAGGGATCAGCGACAGGTTGTCAATCATCAAAAGCTACCGGCTCTACGTTGAACAGGGTCGCGGGGGTGGACATTCCGCATGTTCTCTCGGCCGGGTGGACCAACCGCGCACAGCGGCTTGTTACCGGGCTTGGCCGCAGCTACAATGGCGACGATCTGCCTATGGTCTCAGGGGCCATCAGTGCCGCACTCCCCGACGGTGACCCCAGCTTCGCTATGCTTTCTTTAGCTGGTCTGCCGTAGCTGGTCTACCTTAGCTGGTCTGCGGTAGCTGATCGATTGTGCTCATCAATTGTAGCGTGGGCGGTGTTTACTGGCTCCTCTTTTTAAGCAGTTTCGCGACAATGCAAACGGACCAAATCAGGTTCAAGCCCCGAAATAGAGTTGCCGAGATAGGTGAACGTTATGGCGCTGCCGCCGGACCAGCGAGTTGAGAACTCTCAGCCGGAAGCCTCTAAGGAGGAACAAACGGCGTCACTCCGTGAATGGTATTCCCAAGAGATTTGGGGGAAGCGCGCCAACGACGACGACTCCCTCTTCGAGGTCATGAGCCTCCAGGTGTTTCAGGCCGGATTGACCTGGAATATGATACTAGGCCGCCGGGACGCTTTCCGGAGGGCGTTCAAGGGCTGGAACGTCGACGCCGTTGCAGCCCTGGGTCCGGACAGCGTCGAGCAGATGGTCCAGGACTCCTCTATCATACGAAATCGCAAAAAAATCGAAGCCTGCATTGAGAATGCAAGAACGATCCAGGAATTGCGGAGAAGCCATGGTTCGTTCTGCGCGTGGTTTTACGATACGCCGGAACAAGACGGCGCCGGATGCGGGGGCTTGGAGGGAGACGGCCTAGCGAGACTACAGGAAGTTTTGCGGGCCACCTTTAAGTTCATGGGGCCGGAGATCGCCCGCATGTGGCTGCTGGCTTCCGGCCGCATAAGCCCGGTGGAGAACTGAGGCCTGAGACGGGACTGACTTGAGGAGGACAGGAAAAGCAAAGAGATATTCGTGACGCATGACGACGATGCAGGGTTGTTGAAGGCTATTAGAGAAGCCTTGAACGGACGGTTATGAGGTCTGCTCCGGCCCAACCGGGACACTGCCCGCCGGCAACAAGGGTTGAAGGCCCGCTGGCGCCAAGTTACACTGGTAAACGGCTTTTCCCCTCTGGGACCGCCACCCAGGACATATTGGCTTATGGTCCCTAGTCCTAGCCGAATAAGAGCCGGGGCAGAGACTAATCGGGACCGGCTCAGGTATCAACGCAGATGCTCAGGCATCAATTGCGTATTTGCCCGATGTCGCGCCGGGCAGACCTGGTTATTCACCCCGCAGCGACACCGGCAAAGACCATGGAACCAAGTGCTTGCGAAGGTCCGTCGGAGCGTACTCAGCCCTGTGAAGCGTCCGGTCGATTCCGCGCCTATACGTTCTTCGAATGCAGGCAATTCAGGAAGACTTAGCTGAGCTGGACTCTGATTGAGTCCGTGCTCAGGCGTCCTTGAATCCAAGCTTTACAACGCGGGCGTTAGGCATAGTGGACCGGGAAGTTCCCGTCCAATCCAATCGATGAGGAGACGAAGATGACACAGGCGCCCCTATTTCCTGTAACCGTGGTTGGTAGTTGGCCTAGGTCCACTGGCCTGGTGCGAGCGCTGCGCAAGAGGCAGAGCGGCGAATTGTCTGCCGAGGAATTCGACGCGGTGGCTGATCGAGACATCATAGCCGCGTTAAAGACTCAGGAAGACGCCGGGGTTGACATACTCACCGACGGTGAGCAGCGGCGGGACAACTTCTACTCCTTCGTAGCGGACAAGCTGTCTGGGATGCAACTAATGAAGGTGTCCGACCTGCTGAACTATGCCAAGGACCGGGCCAGGATGGAGGAGGTCCTAAGAGCGTTGGACGTGCCCGCCTTCGCCATCAAGAGTCCCATCACCGTGAGCAAGCTGAGCAACCCCCATGGATTGACCTTGGGCGAGTTGGCCTTCATGAAAAAGCACACCGACCGGCAGATCAAAATTACCCTGCCTGGCCCTTACATGCTCACCCGCTCCAGTTGGTTTGAAGGGCTATCGGACAAGGTTTACGGATCGCCGGACGAGCTGGCCAAGGATGTTGTCATCATCCTCCGAGAGGAGTTGATCGCCTTGCGGGACCAAGGAGCCGATTTCGTCCAGTTCGACGAGCCGATCCTCAGCCAGGTAGTGTTCGGAGAAGAATCAACGGAAACCTTCATGTGCGCTCAACTCCCCGATAGGAGGGACCCCACTGACGAGCTGGAGTTCGCTGTGCGCTTGATGAACGAAACAACCAAGGACGTTTCCGGAATCAAGACTGGGGTTCACGTGTGCCGGGGCAACTGGAGCAAGCGGGAGGAGGTGCTGTTGACCGGCAACTATGGCCCTATGCTTCCTTACCTGGTGCAGATGAACGTCGACCAACTGGTGCTGGAATGCGCCACCCCTCGGGCCGGGGAGATGGAAGTTTTCAAGGAATATGCCAACGAAAAAGAGCTTGGCATGGGTGTGGTCAATCCCAGGACCGACCACATCGAGTCGGCCGGGGAGATCGTCGCCAAGGTGAAAACGATTCTGGAATGTTTTGATCCGGACAAGATATACCTAAACCCCGACTGCGGATTCGGCACCTTCGCCGAGCGCAACGTTAACACTCCCGACGCCGCCGGAAAAAAGCTCAAGGCGATGTCGGAAGCGGCCGGCATACTCAGGGCCGAGTACGGCTGATCGGATGCCCTGCCCTGAACGGTCTACTGGTGGTCAATCGGTGAGACCCTTAGAGCAACCGAAACGGGGGAGAAGAAAAGCATGGCTGAAGAAGACACCCTAAACGGCTTGCCTCGCCAGAAGCTGGGTGAAGTTTTGGAGTCCTTCCGTGACCCCGACGTTTTCAACGCGGTAACAGGGCCGTGGAAGTCGCGGATAGTATGGCAAGATGGATTCCGCGCCAAGGCTTATATGAGGAACCACGCGGTGGAAATGGACGAGCCTGGGGACCTCACCGCCACGGACTTAGCGGCCAGTGCCCATGAGCAATTGTTGTCGGCGGTGGGCAGTTGTATGACCGTAGGCTTCGTTCTGAACGCCACTCAACGCGGCATAAAGATCCACGATCTGGAGATTGCCGTCGACGGTTATTTTGACAACATCCGAAAATGGGCGGGAGTAGAAGAAGGCAACCCGGGCTACGGGAGTATTTCGGCCAAATTATTCGTTCGAGCCGACGCCGACGAGGCCACGTTGGCTGAAATCTGGAAACTGGCGGTGGAAGGCTCACCGGTCACCCAGTCTGTGATGCGGGAAACCAAGGTGACCACCGAACTCGAAGTAATGGGGTAGTGGCGGCTCTCGTCTCGGCCGATTGGGTGGCGGGACAGTTGGGAATGCCCGGGCGCCTGGTCATCGACACCCGGCCGGCTATGCGCCATCTGATGGGGCATTTAAAGTCCGCCGTCAACGTCCCGCCAAGGAAGTTGAGGGACGCGAGAGGAAGATTGCTCCCACCGGAAGATCTGGCCAATCTATTTGGCGCTGCCGGCCTAGGCGACGGTGACTCTCCGGTGCTCTACGACGGCTACGACGGTCGTGACGCTGCCATGGCAGCATGGGTCTTGGAGTACCTGGGACGGGACGACGTGCGCATCATGGACGTGGTCTATGATGAATGGAAGGCCCAAGGCCGGGAGGTGTTCTACCGCCCGGCGGCGCCGAAGGCGGCCCAGTTTACCATGCGGGTTAATCCTGCTATCCGCGCAACCCTGGCGGATATACCCTACGAATCTGGCGAATCCGCAATAACATTGGTAGACAGCCGGAGCCGGGAGGAGTACAGGGGCGAGATGGGCGGCGACGAAAATCCCGGACACATTCCCGGGGCCGTCAACGTCGCCTGGCAGGAATTGGTGGGCCGGAATGGCTGGCTTACTTGTTCCCCGGAAACAACCCGGGAGGTCTTCGATGCGGCGAATATTGGCCCCAACGACCGCATCATAACCTATTGCCAGGTAGGGACCAGGGCAGCCGTTAGCTATCTCGCGTTGAAACGTCTGGGATATGACGTGAGGCTGTATGACGCTTCAAAAGCCGAGTGGGAGCAAAGCGGTCTCCCGGTAGAAAAATAACCCGAATGACACGTGTCCGGGCAGGGTGTTGTCCCTGGGGTCGCTGGGGGTTACCCTGTCAAAATATCTTCCTAGCAGCATCACCAGAATAAATGCGTGAGGTGCCGATATGGACTGGGGAATGGCAAACCGTATGGCGCAACTTATCCAACCGGACGGCCATTGCGTGTTTCTGCCCATCGATCATGGATACTTTCAGGGTCCCACCAGAAAGCTGGAGCAGCCGGGCAAGACCATCGAGCCGCTCCTGCCCTACGCCGACGCGCTGTTCGTGACCAGAGGTGTCTTGCGCTCAGCAGTGGACCCGGGAAACACTAAGCCCATTGTACTGCGGGTTTCCGGGGGGACCAGCATGGTGGGGGGCGACTTAGCCAACGAGGGCTTAACCACCTGCATGGAGGAGGCCGTCCGCCTAAACGCGTCAGCGGTTGGCATGTCCGTTTTCATCGGCAGCGAATACGAGCGTGAGTCCCTTCTCAACCTCGGCAAGTTGGTCGATGAAGGCGAAAAATACGGCATTCCGGTAATGGCCGTTACCGCAGTGGGCAAGGAGTTGGAAAGGCGGGACTCCCGCTACCTCGCGCTTTGCTGCCGCATCACCGCCGAACTTGGGGCACGGGTGGTCAAGACCTACTGGTGCGACGACGGCTTCGACAAAGTAGTAACGGGATGCCCGGTCCCGGTAATCATGGCCGGCGGTCCCCAGGCTGAGTCGGAGCTTGAGGTCTTGGAGTTTGTCCACGACGGCATGCAGAACGGCGCTATAGGCATAAATCTGGGCCGAAACGTGTGGCAGAGCGACGATCCGGTCCCGATGATCCGCGCTTTGCGTCACATAGTGCACGAAAATGGGTCGGTGAGAGAAGCCCGAGAGGTCTTCGAGGCCGTTAAGGCCGGCGACGGTAAATTGGCGTCGTTGCCCGCTTAGCGCCCAAGCCGGGCCCGCTACTCAGTCTTTGGCTGGATTACAGCGATATCCGGGGACAGCCCCAGGGCGAGGTTCAGGTGTCATGCGCGTTGCCATGTATTACAGTAACCGTGACGTGCGGCTAGAGGAAATGCCCACGCCCAACGCCGGTCCCGGCGAGCTGTTGGTCCGCGTCATGGCCAGCGGTATCTGTGGCAGCGACGTGATGGAGTGGTACCGTGTGCAGAGGGCTCCTCTGGTGTTAGGCCATGAGGTGGCCGGTGAAGTGGCGCAGGTGGGAGACGGGGTTGACGGCTACCGTGAAGGCCAACCGGTAGTGGTGACCCATCATGTGCCCTGCAATGCCTGCCGCTACTGCTTGAGTGGCCATCACACCGTCTGCGACACGCTGCGGGAAACCAGCTTCGATCCCGGTGGGTTCTCCGAGAGCCTTCGTGTTCCCGCCATCAACGTGGACCGCGGCGTCTTCCCGGTGCCGTCCGGGGTGTCTCTTGAGGAGGCTTCCTTCGCAGAGCCGCTAGCCTGTGTTTACCGGGGCCAAAAACGGGCGAATCTGCAGCCAGGCCAAAGCGTTCTTGTCCTAGGCAGCGGCCTGGCCGGGCTGCTTCACATCAACCTAGCCCGGGCCTTGGGGGCCGGCAACATCGTCGCCACCGACATGGTTGACTACCGCTTAGAAGCTGCGCGCCGGCTCGGGGCTGACGCCACTATTCCGGCTAGGGAGAATGTGCCTCTGCGGTTAAGGGAACTCAACGACGGCCGACTGGCCGACTTGGTCATAGTTAGCACCGGGGCTCCCCCGGCTCTGCTTCAGGGGTTGGAATCCGTGGAACGCGGTGGCACGGTGCTCTTTTTTGCTCCGACGGAGCCGGGAGTCACTCTGCCCGTTTCGGTAAATGACGTCTTCTTTCGCAACGACGTGACGCTGACCACCACTTACGCTGGCAGTCCGGGCGACTTGGCCGCGGCGCTGGCGCTCATTGGCGCCCGCCGGGTGCAAGTGGGCGAGATGATCACCCACCGGCTGGGTTTGGCGGAAGCAGGACTGGGTTTCCGGCTCACTGCCGAAGCTCAGGACTCTTTGAAGGTAATCATCGAGCCACAGAGGTAGCACCCGGAGCTTCGTCAACAGTCCTTACGGCAGCCGTGCCGGCTCCGGAGAGAACAGCGGCGGCGAGGCAGGGTCATCCAAAAGCAGCTAGACGAGGTACTCTTCACCGTCACTCCGCCGAATGCCGGGGCTCAGAAAAGCGAGTCCACCTCGAACTCTCGCTGCCCGGAAAGTCTCTGGATTCCAGCTTTCGCGGGAATGACGGGGATGTAAGGCGACAACTTCCGATAACTAAATGACCCTGGGCGGCGAGGCGGGTTTCAACCACGAGCTTCTGCCCTATGATCTCATGAATCGAGGGGTCCAGTGTTAATTGGAGTAGTGTCCGACACCCACGGCTATTTGAATCCCAGGGTGCCGGAATTGTTACGCGGGGTGGACCATATTTTGCACGCGGGCGACGTCGGCGACGCCGGGATTGTTCTGGAGTTGGGCCGCATCGCTCCCATCACCGTGGTGCGCGGCAACAACGACCGGGAAGGACCCACTTCCCTATACCCGTTGCAAGCCCAGGAGGTCCTGGGAGGCCGTCGGATTGTGCTCACCCACGAAGCCAAGGCGCCCCGACGCCCGGGCGACCCGGAAGTCCAAAGGTATCAAGACCTCGGGGTCGACGTGGTGGTGTTCGGCCACAGCCACAACTCACTCCAAGAGCGGTGGGGAAGTATCTTGTTTTTCAACCCTGGGGCCGCGGGCAAGCGCCGCTTCAAAGTAGTGCCGTCCATCGGGTTTCTATCGATAGAGGGAGGGCGAATAGAGGGTAGCATCGTCCCGCTCTAACTCAGGTAACCGCTCAGCGGCTCATTCCAGGAGCTTGTCTCGTAATGCCGAGTCATCCAGCATCCTGCCTTTCTGGATTCCCGCTTTCGCGGGAATGACGGGAGCCGGGAATGACGGAAGGCGGGAATGACAGGTTATTGAGCCGCATCCAATACTGGTTTAGGGGGTTAATAATTGTAAGCCGTCAGGTTACGTCTGCCCTAAATCGTGAGTGGAGACTTCTGAGACGTGCTCACCAGAAGGCGGCCCCTCCGTCCGGTTTCTATCGATAGAGCGAGGGCGAATAGAGGGTAGCATCGTCCCTCTCTAATTCAGGTAACCGCTCAGCGGCTCATTCCGGGAGCTTGTCTGATAATGCCGAGTCATCCAGCATCCTACCTCTCTGGATTCCCGCTTTCGCGGGAATGACGGGAGGCGGGAATGACGGGAGCCGGGAATGACGGGAGCCGGGAATGACGGAAGCGTGACAATGACGGAAGGCGGGAATGACAGGTTATTGAGCCGCATCCAATACTGGTATAGGGGGTTAATAATTGTAAGCCGTCAGGTTACGTCCGCCCTAAATCGTGAGCGGAGACTTCTGAGACGTGCTCACCAGAAGGCGGCCCCTCCGTCCGGTTTCTATCGATAGAGCGAGGGCGAATAGAGGGTAGCATCCTCCCTCTCTAATTCAGGTAACCGCTCAGCAGCTCATTCCGGGAGCTTGTCTGATAATGCCGAGTCATCCAGCATCCTACCTCTCTGGATTCCCGCTTTCGCGGGAATGACGGGAGCCGGGAATGACGGGTTATTGAGCCGCATTCCATACTGGTTTAGGGGGTTAATAATAGTCACCCGTCAGGTTGCGTCCGCCCAAAATCGTGAGTGGAGACTTCTTAGACGGGCTCTCCAGAAGTCGGCCCGTCCGTCCGGTTTCTATCGATAGAGCAAGGGCGAGTAGAGGATAGCTTCGTCCCGCTTTAATTTAGATAATGGCTCAGCGGCTCATTCCAGGAGCTTGTCTCGTAAAGCTGAGTCCTCCAGCATCCTACCTTTCTGGATTCCCGCTTTCGCGGGAATGACGGAAGCGTGACAATGACGGCAGGCGGGAATGACGGGTTATTGAGCCGCATTCCATACTGGTTTAGGCGGTTAATAATAGTCACCCGTCAGGTTGCGTTCGCCCAAAATCGTGAGTGGAGACTTCTGAGACGGGCGCATTCCAGAAGGCGGCCCCGTCCGTCCGGTTTCTATCGATAGAGCGAGGGCGAATAGCGATAGCGTCGTCCCGGTCTAATACAGGTAACGGCTCAGCGGCTCATCCTCGGATGTATTCCGCGATGCGCTCGCCGATCATCATGGTAGTGACGTTGGTATTGGCCCGGACGCAGTTGGGCATGATAGAGGCGTCCGCAATCCTCAAACCCTCGAGGCCGCGCACTCGTCCATACTGGTCCACCACCGCCAAAGGATCAGAGTCGGGGCCCATCTTGCAGGTGCAAGAAATGTGTTGAGCGGTGGTCACTTCCCGCTGAATGTACGCGTCCAAAGCCTCGTCTGACGCCAGTTCGGCATCGGTGGGCTCCACGCGCTCCTCTACAATGTCTTTGAAAGCAGGGTGCTCACCCATCTTCACGCACAGCCGGACCACGTCGCGCAAGCGGCGGCGATCGAACTCATTCATCAAGTACCGGTAGTCCAGGGATGGTTGCACATGGGGGTCGCTGGAGGTAAGACGCATCTCCCCCGAGCCTACCGCCAGGTTCAAAATTCCTATCATGCGGATACCCAGAAGGTCCATGCGTTCGCCGCCGCGGTCTACCCTTTCCGTTGCGAACGACTGCATCAGCACCTGCATGTCATTGCGGAGGTCAGAACCTTCCGCCGTGTAGCGCAAGGCCATCTGAATCCTGGGAGCAAAGCCGTCCAACGAGTGCTCCTTCTTGGTCCGCCAAGTGACGTAGACAAGTGGATGGTCCCTGAGATTTTGGCCCACGCCGGGCAGATCGTGCACCACAGGTATGCCCAGGCTCTCCAAGTGGTCGGCCGGTCCCACACCGGAGAGCATTAGAATCTGAGGGGACCCGATAGCCCCGGAGCTGAGGATAATCTGTTCCCCCTCGGCCACGAATTTCTGGCCTCCGCTCTCCACCTCAACTCCGGTGGCGCGTTTGCCGTCGAAAATAATCCGGCGCACCATACACTCCGGCCTAATTGTAAGATTGAGCCGATGCCGGCCCAGATCTAAATAGCCTAGTGCGGTGCTCCAGCGGATTCCGTTGGGATTGTTGACCGGACACGGGCCAATACCCGAAGCGTCGGGGGCGTTGTGATCAGGGCTATCGGCGAAACCCGCCTCCCGGCAGGCGGCGTAGAAGGCGTTCTGGTCCGGCAGCATTTCTTCCGGAGTGAACCTTCGGACGATGATGGGGCCGTCGGAATTGTGAAAATCGCCGCCGCCAAACTCGGAGTCGGATTCAACCATTCGCAGGTACTGGAGAACGTGCTGGAAGCTCCACTGATCGTTGCCCATTTCCGCCCATGAATCGTAGTCCTCGGGTACTCCGCGCAGAAAAACCTGGCCGTTGATGGCGCTAGAGCCGCCGGTTACCTTGCCGCGGGGGACCATCATCGGTGGGGCGGCGTCAGTGGCCCTCCCTATATATTGCCAGTTGTGGTCGCTGGTCATTATGTCCGTGGCGGTGGCATAGCCGAACTTAACCTCATCCGGCAGGTGCTCGAAGTTTGGATAGTCCGGTCCTGCTTCGATCAGCAACACCGATTTCTGCGGGTCCTCGCTGAGCCTGGTTGCCATGATGGACCCCGCCGAACCGGCGCCTAGGACGATATAATCGTACTTCATTTGTGTACCCTCTCTAGTGTGTCTTCGGGAGCCATCAGCCCAAGCCGAGCAATTACGGAACAATTACGGATAGTATACGCGCCGGTATTGAACGTCAATAACGGTAGGCGAAGCCCAGGATGTTTTAGTTTTCGCGACAACTCCTCTTTTTCCATGCACTTTGGGCTTATCCAATGGCAGTCCAACATCAAGAACGTATGGATTCCCGCCTTCGCGGGAATGACGGGTGAGCGGCGGGACGGATTCCCGCTCCCCGATCGGGGTCGGGGACAAGCTTCCGCGGGAAAGACAGGTGAGCGGCGGGATGGATTCCCGCTTCCCGATCGGGGCCGGGGACAAGCTTCGCGGGAAAGACGGGTGAGCGGCGGGTATGACGGGCGGTAGACAATTAAAACACCCTGAGGCGAAGCCGACCGGCAACACAGCTTCTTTAGGCCGAAGCCGCTAGGACCAAGATGAACTGCTACCGCGATGGGAACCGCGTTGCGAGAATATCGATGATCAGCCGGGCCGCGACCAAGACGGTGATTTCCGACGAGTCGTAGGGAGGGGCCACCTCGACCAAGTCGAGGCCTACCAAGTTGTCCCTCTTTACCAGAGCCGTTGCGCAATCCCGCAGTTCTTCGTAGTAAAGCCCGCCAGCCTCCGGGGTGCCGGTGCCCGGCGCCTGGCCGGGGTCCATTACATCTATGTCTAGAGTAAGGTATAGATTTTCGGATTTGGGTATGAGGTCCACCACTCCCTGAGGCCCCAACTCTCGGAACCGGTTGGTGGTGATAACGAGGTTCCCATCCCGTTGAGACTGCTCGTAGGGCCCCCGCCGGGCCGTGCGTATGCCCACCGAGCTTATGTGGTCGACGAAAGGGAGTTCCCGGCAGCGGCGGATGGGACTGCCGTGGGTGTATAGGGCGCCCTGATAATCGTGGGTGTAGTCCATGTGGGCGTCGAAGTGGACCATGTTAAGGGGAGAGTGCCCGCTCATGCCCCGGACTGCCGGGAAAGTGATGGCATGGTCCCCGCCGACAATCACCGGGAAGGAACCGCGTTCCACCACCTTCGCCACCACCTGGGTTAGCCTGTCGAAGTTCCCCAGGACCTCGGAGGGGAGAATGGAGATGTTGCCGCAGTCGGCCATGGTCACGCCGCGCAGCAGTTCGTTCCCAGCGTCGACGTCGAAATAGCCTTCCGCCTCCATTTGCCGGCCGAAGGGGTCCACGTAGGCGTAGGCCCGAGGCGCGTCCCTGATGGCGTCCGGGCCATATCTGGCGCCGGGCCGGCCAAGAGTGCCTTGATCAAAAGGGACTCCAATAAATGCCACGGCGGCGTCCAAATCATTCAGGTCAGTGCAAAGAGGAGCTTTAAAGAAGCTCCGGGGCTGAGCTCGCAAGTTGGGCAACGGCCTGTCTTGGGAATTCTCGGGCGGGCCGGTCTGACTCCGTTGGGCCATGGGTTCCTCGACGTCTATGCGATTGGGTCCAGTTTGGGTTCATGGTATCAGCTTTCAGTGATCCCGCTCAACGCCGTGTTCCACTGTGCCGACGTGCCGTGCGCCGGCGCTGATCAACGGCGGGTCCGAAACTTCCCCGATTTCAGGGTACGCCCATTCACCCGCGAGAACCCAGCCGCCGGATGAGCCTATTCACCCACCTGAGCCTATCCTTAGGGTAAGGCTGTCACTCCCCATAGCTCCGTCTCAGGGTCCAATTAGCATGGGGCCCAAGGCCACCCGTTACCCGGCTACCGGAGTGATGGGCCATGCGGTGACATCGGGGCTTCCCTTCCCACCCCACGTGAAACACTGACGTTTTATTGTTTTGATTTACCGGTCAGTACCGGGGCGGGCCGCTCTAGGTCTTAGGCGCGCCGGGTGGGTCTTTTAGTTTTCGCGGCAACTCCTATTTTCCCTTGCACTTTGGGCTTGTCCAATGGCAGTCCAACATCAAGAACGTATGGATTCCCGCTTTCGCGGGAAAGACGGGTGAGCGGCGCGTAAGACGGGCAGCAGACCGGGTGAGCGGCGGGTTTGACGAACGACAGACCGGGTGAGCGGCGGGTATGCCGGCGGCAAACCGGGTGAGCGGCGGGTATGACCGGCGGCAGACCGGATGAGCGGCGGGTATGACCGGCGGCAGACTAGGTGAGCGGCGGATATGATGGTCGGCAGACAATTAAACGACCCTGAGGCCGCTCTGGGTCTTAGGCGCGTCGGGTGGGGTAGGTTAGGCAATTGGAGACTACGCTATAATGAACTGGCCGGGCCACTTTAAGGTAGGTAGGCGCCCGCAGCCCCAAGGGAGGTCCGTCCTACTCATGGTCGAACAAAAGCTGGAACAGCAACCCAAAGCCGGCTCTCAGGTCCCTTCCGCTTACTTATGGCGGTCCGGTGACCTGGTGGAGTGGGAGAAAGCGACCGTTCACATTTCAATGTTGGCCTGGAGCGCAATCTCCGCCGTGTTCGAGGGAATCAGAGGGTACTGGAACTCTGAGACTCAGCAACTGTACGTCTTTCACCTGGAGGCTCACCTAAAGCGGCTGTTCCAATCCATGAAGATCATGAGAATGACATCCCCTTACTCCAAAGACCAGCTAGCAGAGGCGATCGTGGGACTGTTGCGCTCCAATGGGTGCCGATCCGACACCTACGTTCAACCGCTGGCGTATTTTGGCGGCGGCGTGCCCGGTTACTTGGCGGTGTTGGAGCAGCCTGGCGAGATAGTGATAACCACCAGGTCTGCATCCTCGGGTCTGGACGAGGCAAAGGCGGCCCGTTGCAATGTTAGCAGTTGGACCCGAATCTCGGACAACGTGATGCCGCCCAGGGCCAAGGCCATCACCAATTATCAGAACAGCCGCTACGTATCCACCGAGTCCCATATCAACGGCTACGACTATGGGATCATCTTGAACCCTAATGGCAAAGTGGCCGAGGCGAGCTATGCCTGCATCTATCTCATTCGCGATGGGGTCGCCCTGACCCCTCCCTGGAGCGCGGGAATACTAGAAAGCGTTACCCGGGAGGTGGTGAAGGAATTGCTGACTGAAGAGCTGGGGATCCCGGTGCTTGAACGGGAGATTGACCGCACGGAATTATACCTGGCCGACGAGGTATTTATTTGCGGCACAGCGGTGGAAGTAGAGGCAGTGGGAAGCGTCGATAAGTACACGGTGGGCGATGGAGATCAGGGGCCGGCGGTCACCCGGTTGAAGGGGTTGTTTCGGAACGTCGTCCGCGGGGACGACCCCAAGCGCTCGGCCTGGCGCACCCCTGTGTACTAATTGGGTATTACCCCCCCAGTGTCCGCCAGGGACAATTTCCCGTCTTTCCCACTTGCGGGCAAGGGAGGTGGCTTCCTCCCTACAGCGCTCTTTAGGACCAACCCGGCTAGCCTGACCGCAGGCGATCACCGCTCTCCGTCAACATCCGATAGCCTCGAGTTAGACGGTAAGCAAGCTATATGTGAAAAGGCTGGGACGACGCGCCGCCGGGTTGTTATCGTTGGATCATCGCCTCACTCGGGCATGTTTCGCAAAATGTCTTCCAAAGTCCGGTCCAAGGACGGGTCCAACTCCACTGGCACTTCAAAGGGAGTGAACGTATAGTCGGACCTAGCCCGGTCAATCAATTGTTTAGCGTCGGGGTTGGCGGATCCGATCTTCTCTAAGCGTTCCAAAAGCTCGTGGGACTCATTTTCTCCCAGGGACTTGAGCTCAGTTAAGTCGATGTCCAGGTTGAACATGGCCTTGATGCGGCGCAGGATATCGTAATAGGAACGGTGGTCCCTGGATATCCCCACTTGCTCGTTATTGGAAGTGACGAAGGGGTACATGGGCGCCATTGCCCCTATGCGGAACATCTCGACGTCCGGGTATTGAAAATGGGCCAGGGTTACCAAAGCCATAGCTATGGTAGGCCCTCTCCTCCCTTCACTGCCGTAGCTGGAGAACTGCATACCATACTTGTCCAGAGTTTGGCGCATCTCAGGTTTGCTATATACGCACGTAACCCGGCGCTCCATGTCCGGGGGCACCGGCCCGTTGACCCCTTCAACGGCCACAGTTTGAGTAACCCCTAAGTCTTTTATGGCCTGGAAGAAGGCTTCACCAAAGAGGTCGATGCGAAACCACGGCTCTTGACCGCGAAAGATGATTAGCCCATCGCCGGCGTCGTAGAAATAGTTTTCCCGGTGCATGGGCTTGACGGGCAACCCTTCCTCGTAGGCCGCCATAGGCCGAAAAGTGTCGTGGGTGCCCGCGACCTGGAACGGATAACAAAGATCGGAAACCACCGGCGCCAGCGCCCCAATTTGCTTTGCGCCCATCTTTTCGATGAGATACCGGGGCAGACCCCCTGATATGCCTCCCCCATCGGACCACTGCCGCCGCCACCCGGCTAACAAATACTTAGCGGGCGGCTTCTCGTCGAAGATTACTAATTCATCGGCCATGTAATTCTTCTCCTGTTCGCCGTTGCTGGACCTTAGCGGCCCGCGACCGTACGCTGGGGCCAAGCCCTCGTTATAAGGTGCTCACACTCGGCTAGCCGTTCCGCTGGCCGGTGGTGTTACTGTGCCAAGTGTGTAGCCTATAGTTTAACCCCCATTGACTGAGTAGCCAACCTGAACGTCATAGACAAGACTTCGTAGACAATACTTTTTAGACAGACCGTCGCGCGCCTTTGACGTCAGGGAAACCACAAGTGCCGTCAGACAGGCCTCCGCATCAAGACTCCGGCGGTGGGATGGACTGTCAGCGGGGCGTTGATAGCCGCGTTCCCCTCCTTGGCGTAACTATGAACGCGGACGTTGCACAAATCACGTCAGCGGCAACCGCGACGAAGCTCCGATGCACCCTGAAACTTCACGTTTGCGTAGTGCCGGTTCATCTTTTACCGGCAGCTCAGTGGACGTAGGCCTTGGGATGGCTGGCAGGGTAGCATCCCGTGGCTGACCGCTTTAAGGTCCTTCAGGGCAATTAAGGGGACCAGCGGTCACTGAAGGATTCGAGTATTGCGAGCTGGCCCTCCGCTAATCCAGGTGGGCCTTGGTCATTTCCCGGTGGGTTGGCCTGCAGAGGTTGCGGGGAAACCCGTTTGCGGGCAATTCGCCGGCAAAGGCGCTAAGGCCGGCGATTAGTTGATTGGACCTGCGGTATTGATCGGCGTCCTGGGGTGGAAATCGAAGCTTAAGTCACTGGCGGGAGTGTGAGGGATGCCAAGTATGTTTTATTCGTAGCTAAATCAGGGATTCAGAGGCATTTCGGGGCTGTTTTGTACAAAGTTTTGTACACCCCAAACAGAGGCCCCCGGCAGAAATGCCGGGGGCCTCTGTCATATCGCGGCGGTGGAGAGCCGCCAATCTCATTGTATCACGGTTGGCATTCGTCATCCGCCACAATCAGCCTTGCCAGGGCGAGCCGTAGAGCCTTGACGCATTCGCAATCCGGATGTTCCGCCAGGTGTTCGTCAATCAGGGTTGCCATTTCAGCGCGGCCCGGTGTCTTGTCTCGCTTTTCTAACATCATTCCTCCATTCACCCCACTACCACGGGGCGGCGTTCCTCAGTGTCGGCAGGGGCGGCGGGATACCGCTCAAACGCGCCTGCAGCCAACGTCAACGCGGCGCCAACATCATCCCGCGCGGTGTTCGATCCGCGATCCTGCTTTATCAGCCTCAAATTCCCTGAGCTATCGGATTCTACCCGCGTTCGGGAAAGGCTCGCGGCGAGCAGGTCCGCCGGCCCAGGGGCAAGGCTGAACGGCCCATCCTTGGCGTGTTTTCGCAGACTGCGAATGTCGTAACTGGAATCTGACCATCGCGTTACCCTCGGCTCGATAGGAACGTATGGCCCCAGGGCGTCGACAAGCTCATTCAGGCGAAAGCGGTCGCAGATGGTCAACGCAGGCTCGCCCCACTCGGCGACTACCAGACGCCAAAGCAGTTCGACACTCTGAACGCGGCGCCACTCGTCGACGTGCAAGAGGCCCCGGTCATACAGCGCCCGGTAGAGGCCTGCCGGTGTCCGGTCCCTGTTTTCCTGAACCTCAAGGTCCGGGATTCCAGGGGCGAGCGCCAACGACTCAATGCGCCCCGTCTGCCAGATCGCAACGGCGGCGCTCCAGGCCCTACCGCCGCCCAAATCGAGGCCAATGATCGGGGCGCCTACCCGCTCAGGCGTTGGGCGGTCTAGCATCCGCTGGTAATCGTCGACTTCCAAGAGCATACGCGTTTCGTCGGCGGTAGGTACGTTCAGGCGGTAGCTCAGGAATCGCGCCTTTAGGCGGGTGTCACCCCGCGCCTGCTCGCGTTCCTCTTGGAGCTTTGCCCTGAATTCCGGCGAAATCTTGGTGAGCGGATTCACCCGGCAAATCTCTTTCCAGTTGTCCCAAAGCTCAGCGTTGCCCCTGAGCGCCTGAACGTAGACAGATCCGCCCGTGCCAGCGTCAATCATATCGTGCCACCATCCCGCCTCAGCAGGGGCGAGAGTCTCAATGATAACCAGCTTCAGCGGCGAGCCCGGTTTGCCCTGAGCTGTCAAGATTGCATCCGCCATAAGTTGCCCGCCGTTCACTTCCCATGCCCCAGGTTCGTCGGCAATCACAAGTGGCGTGTCCACTAGCCCCAAAGCCGTCTTGCCGTTGGAACCTATCACCCTGAGCCTTGCCCCATCCTTGCGGGTGATAGCGCATCGTGTCGCCGAGTTCAGGTAGCGATAACCATCCTCGCCGAGCAGCTGTCTACAGAATCGAAAGACAATCCGCCCCTGCTCGATACTCGCCGCGCACAGTGCTATTTCCTAGTGAGCCTCAATCCGTTGGAGTTCCTGAGCGGCGATGTAGGCGGCGAGCCAAGACTTGCCGTTGCCCCTCGGCATAGTAAGAGCCGCCGTCAACGTCGAACGTTTGCCAGCGGCCCGGGTAAAGCGCCTTTGGAATGGTTGTAGGTCCATCATTCACACTTACACAGCGGAGGCCCCCAGCGACCCCCTCGGCATTTCCAGATCGTCAGACGGGAACCCGCGCATCCTGAGGCGTTGCGTCGGCGCTCAGCTCAGGCGTTGGCCTCGGCGCGATCGGCAAGCCTACCAGGTCAAGCATATCGTCAGTTGCGCCCTGTGCGGCGTCGGCAAGCCGTACCAATGCTTGCGCCCTCAGGTGAACGTCAACGGATTGACCGGCAAGGTCTGGCCAGTAAATCCGGTATCCGGGTGAGTCCAGTTTGTCGGCGAGCTGCTCAGCAATCAAGGCGGCGAGCGGCACGGTCCGGTCAAGGCATGCCAGACGCTTAACGGCGGTTAAGGCAGGGGCGGTTGCCTGCCTGTTCAGGTAGGCGGGTGCTATCCCATAGGCGCCCGCTATGGCGTTCTCCAGGGAATCCCGCATCAACACGTTGGCCTGAGGGTGATTAGGTCCGGTATGCTCGGCTTTCCAGTCCTTAGCAGCAGCAGGGGCGGCTATGGCTCCCTGCCCAAACCCTTGAGCGGTGCTTTCACTGATCACCTGCCCGCCGCCCTTCAGTAGTTGCACAGTCCGCGCCATTGCCTCTATCTGCCCTTGACTTGCCCCGTCCGGGGCAATCCATACCCGGCCCGCGTAGATGCGGGATTCGTCCCCGATGGAGCGTTCAAGCTCGGCGAGCGCACGTCCGGTTAGGGGCGCCGACTGCCAGGGCGCTCGCCCTTGATGCGGTGATTCCGGCTGAGAGTCCATCATCAGGTGAATCACGGAATCAGCCGGCAGGACCTTACCCACCATCGCCGAGGGCGTGGCTATGTCCAGTTTGTAGAGCCAACGGGCGGGATTCGGTGACGTGGATTCAACGGCCCACGAGCAGGCACGTTGAAGCTGAAGCTCGCCGTCAACGACGTCCAGCGCCCAGACGGAATTACCGCGCCTCAGCAGGTCCCTAGCCATTTGGTGAAGCTGGCCCAGCGGGATAGGGCGGCCTGAGATTCGGGCCACAAGAAACGGGTCACCAATAAGGCTTGAGCAGGACTCGACCACGGCCACGGCATCGGCGCCCGCTGAGTCGCCTAGAGCGACGTCCAGGGCGGCTTCCAGGTAGGCGTTGGCGTAGCTCGCCCGATGTTCTCGGCGCCGTCGGAATGGGTTGAACATCTAAATCACCGTTGCCATTAGGGGCGCCCGCCAGCTCGAAAGCATGGATTGAGCGCCGCTTTGCTTGAATCCGTTTTGGGCGGTCATGCGGCGTTGCTGCTCCGCTGGCCCTACTTCCCACATCCAGCCGCAGTAACGTATTGCCGACTCGTTCTGAACGGGCGTTGGCGCCAGGGGCGCGTATTCCTCAATCTGCGCCGTTGCGACGTCCAGCATATTCAGCACGATTGACGCAATGGCGGGGTCCGGCGTTTCCGTGATTGAGGCGGTAAGGCGCATCGCGGGCAACAGTTCGTGAATGGTGAGGGTTACAGCCATAGGTAGGCCCTCCGGTTCGCGGGAATGGCCAGACGTTCGCGGACTTCCACCACTGAGCCGCCATAGCTCGCCCGGTCCACGAGGGCGGCGCCGCCAAGTATCCCGCGTTTGATTACCCTCATGCTTTGCCGGTATTCTTCCTGCTCGGCGTAGAATTCGACACTCAATCCCGTGTACACCCCTTCCCGTATGTTCGTAATGGCATCCCGTCCGCGTTGGGTGTCTGGTACAGCGGCGTCAATCTTAATTGCCTTGCCGTCCAGGTAGGGGATTGCCCGCACGATCGGCGCCTGCCGGGTGTGCTGCTCATTGATGTTGAATCCCGCCGAGGCCCAACGCAGGGCGCCGTCAAGGAACATCTCAGGCCGGTCACTGGCCCGCTCGCCGTAGGTCAAGAGAGTGCCGATAATGCGCCCCGGACTTCCAAGAGTAGGGAATCAGCCACGATTGAGCCTCCCATACCATCGCTCGATTGCTTGCCCGCATTGCCCCGAGAGGCGCCCGTTGACGCTCAAGCGCCGCGTTACCACGTCCAGGCCGGGGTCAATCACTTCCTCGGCGGCGTCCGTGCCGAGCAGGCCGAGCAGTTCGCGGCGGCGTCGGGGCGAGCCGTCCGAGTTAGTAACGACGGTGTACAGTTCCGCCTCTTGCGCTCGGCGTATGACGCTGCGGCGGGTGAATTCCACCAACGGCATTAGGCGGTTGTGTTCGGGTGTCCGTTCGGGATAGCGCCCCTCGGCGTCGCGTTCCAGGAGCAGCAAGGCGGCGAGCAGGCTTTGAAAGTCCGCCACCACGCCAGGGCGGGCTAGCCCTGCCAACACCCGCCTAGCCCTGGCGGACTTGCCCCCGCCTGCTGGTCCTGAGAGAAGCAATCC
This sequence comes from Dehalococcoidia bacterium, assembly GCA_965224325.1. GTDB lineage: Bacteria > Chloroflexota > Dehalococcoidia > Lucifugimonadales > UBA3495 > CBDCMJ01. Next base: position 55,430 of record CBDCYT010000007.1, on the reverse strand, counting down.
GGGCATCTTAGGTTACAAACTTGAGGCGGCGGACATGCTCTCCGCCACCCTAACGTCCCTTACCGCCCCGTAAAGTCTCAAAGTTCAGCCTTATCATAGCTAATTATGTGATACCAAGGGCTTGACTCGTCCCGGACACCCCCTTAAAATACTGGTAGATACCACGCTTTGTGTGGGATTATATGTGGTACTAGAGGGCGGATGGGCAAGCTCAGCGCGGCCGTGGTAAAGGCCCTTGGTAAACCCGGCAGGCACGGCGACGGCGACGGCCTCTACCTGAGCGTCGCCCCCTCCGGCGGAAAGGCCTGGGTCCAGAGAATCGTAGTCCACGGAAGGCGCCGGGACATCGGACTGGGGCCTTACCCCACGGTCAGTCTGGCCAGGGCCCGGGAAATCGCCCAGGCCCATCGCACGGCCGTTGCCGAAGGCCGGGACCCGGTGGCCGAGAAGCGGGAGGGCCGGGAGGCGGCCCGCAAGCCCGCCCCGTCGGTCCCCACCTTCGCCGAGGCCGCCGCCCGGGTGATCGAGCTGCGACGCCCCACGTGGAGCAACCCCAAGCACGCGGCCCAGTGGCAATCGACCCTTCGGACCTATGCCTTCCCCCTAATCGGAGATAAGGCGGTGGACGCCATCACCTCCTCCGATGTCATGGACGCCCTTACTCCCATCTGGACCGGCAAGCCGGAGACCGCCAGCCGGGTCCGCCAGCGAATGGAGACGGTCATGGACTGGGTAATCAGCAAGGGGTATAGGCTGGACAACCCGTCGGGGCGCTCCCTGCTCAAAGTCCTGCCCAAGACGGGGCGGCTGAAAGAGCACCACCGGGCCTTGCCCTACGGGCAGGTGCCGGGCGCGGTGAAGCGGGTCAGGGAGTCTGCCGCCAACAGCTCGACCAAGCTGGCCTTCGAGTTCCTGGTCCTGACCGCGGCTCGCTCCGGGGAGGTGCGGGCGGCCGATTGGACTGAAGTCGACTGGGAGTCGGCGACCTGGGAGCTCCCCGCCCCCCGGATGAAGGCGCGGCGCCCCCACCGGGTCCCGCTGTCCGGCAGGGCTATCGAGATACTTCGCCAAGCATTGGAACTAGTCGACGGCCAAGGTTTGATATTCCCCGCCACGCGCAGCGGCAAGCCCGCGTCCGAGATGGCGTTCACCGCCCTGCTGCGGCGGCTCCAAATCCCCGCCGTACCGCATGGATTTCGGACTTCCTTCAGAAACTGGGTTGCCGAGTGCACCGCCGCGCCCTGGGCGGTGGCGGAAGCGGCCCTCGCCCACAACGTGGGCAAGAGCACCGAGGCGGCCTACATGCGGAGCGACCTATTCGACCAGAGGCGGGCGCTGATGGGCGCCTGGGCAGATTACGTCACCGGGGGGAGAGATGAGGAGAAGAAGAATGATTGATCCGGTCCTGGCCAAGGTGCTCGACGACGTATTGAACAACAAAGTTCAGGCTATCCCGGAAGTTGCCGATTTGCCCCGCCGGTGGAGGGAGGCTCCTTCAGAAGCGTCAGGCTCGAAACACCCATGGGAGGTCACCCGGGATACGCTGCTGGCTCAGTACATTACGCTGGCTCCCACCCAGCCGCCGTACAGGGAGGGACTCCGCAGGCTTTATCTCGAATTGACGATGAATGGCGAACCCATTCCTCCTCTCTTGAGTTGGTGGAACTACTGCCTAACCGTCCTGGGCGACCCACCTCCGAAGCGCGGCCGGCCGCGTGAGTTAGACGAGCACATTAAAGTTTCCACGGTGTTCAGGCTACTGGGGAGTCGCGGATCTACTCGTGAAGACGCTATGAGTTCTATCGCAGAGACGATGGACTTCTCTCCTGAAACCATCCGGTCCGTCATTCGCAAATATAGAATACCTCTCCGGTAAAAATCCGGGATCTTTTTTCACACTGACAACCCGCGGGCGTTGGTCGTACCCTTAAATCAAGTAAAGATTTGAGGGTACTTTCATGGCCGCCGCAACCACCGGCCGCCTCCTGCGCCTTAGCGAAGTCCAGACCCGCACCGGGCTGTCGCGGACCACCATCTACCGCAAGATGCGCGATGGGTCTTTCCCTGAGCCGCTGAAAATCGGAGTCCGGGCCGTCCGCTGGCCGGAGTCGGAGATCGCCGCCTGGCTGGCAGCCCGCCCCAGGGCTTCCGGTGACCGGCCGCGCTGAAGCGGCGTTCAACGCGATGACGCAATGGCCCGGCTGGCCTTGCACTCGCCACCCTGGGCAGACCTGACATTTGACCAAGCTCTACGGTGTAGAAGGCGGAGTCAAGTGCTCGTTGAAAAGGTCGGTTGCGGGCAAGGAAAACGGTGACATGGGGTGCGGATTCTCGCCGGCATGGGGAATCTCCGGCAGGCTAAGAGGCCGGGGCCAAGGCGGCAGGCCATCGGCAACCTTAAACTCTCGCCGGCGGCGGGAAACGGGCGCAGGCGCTAGGACCATCGGGTCCGGATGGTCCCACACTGTGAACCGGCCGGCGCACCGCCGCCCGTCGTGGGCGACGGGCGGCCCGCAGCTTGAGCTACAGATTGGAGGGGATCCATGGTAATGAGCGCCGATGAAATGCTTGGTCCGTACCCGCGCCGTGGTCCCGGAGGACGGCCCGCCGGAGAGGGTTGCCCCGTCTGCGGCGGCCACCTGGCGCCGGACCATGACGAGGCCAGGCCCGTGTATGAACGCGCCTGCGTCAACTGCGCCTGCCGCTACGTCGGCCTGGAGGACGCGCCGTGAACGGTTACTGCCTGGGTTGCCGGGCGGAAATGCCCCTGGTACTTGCGGGGTATGCGCTGAGTGGTAAGGGTGTCGTCCTGGGTGCCTACGCCTGCCCCGCCAGTCACCGCCTTTCCCGTACCCTGCCCCTGGACCCGCCGCCGGATGACCTGGAGGGGCGGCGCACCTACGCCATGGGCGCGGCGGCAGGCTATGCCGCCGGAGTTGCCCGGGAGGGCGGGAAGCTGGCCCGGGCCTTCCGGGCACTCCATTCCCTGGGCGCCCCTCCGGGGGAGTTGCGCATAATGTTGGGGGCCTCCAGGCCCCCAGTCCGGCGGATGCTGAGCGGGGAGCATCCGGGGCCCGGTACCGGGAGCTACGCGGCCGCCGCCGACCACCTGGTGGCGCTGGACAGGCCGCCGGAGAACACTCTTGGTTAAAGTATAAGAAAATGACCAATCAAAACCTCCGGGGGGTCCCCGTTGCCCGCAGGCTAAATCCGGGGTTGCCATTTTCACCGGGGGAGTCCGCAACATCGCCGGCGAAAACCCCGCATATCCCGGCCCAGGGGCCGACATCCCCCCACGTCCCCCCGTGGGGCCGCCCCCCTGACCCCCCGGCCGCCGCCGCCGACCCTGGAAAGGCCGCCGAAACTCCCGTCACCAGCCGCCGAGGGCGCCCTAAGCCGCCCGCCGCGCCGCCGAGGGCGCCCTGAGCCGCCCGCCGCGCCGCCAGAACGGGCCAAATCGCCGGGGAAATAAGCAATCCGCCGGTCAAAAAACTCCCCCAAGATCCACGCCGGCGCTGAATAATTATCTTCTTTGATGGGGTTTTCCTAGGGCAAATAACCCGCCGCCGTTGCACCTGGGCGCTCAACCTTACACTGGATACTAGCTGAATAAATTGGGCCATACACCGTTCCGGACGCTGGGGAGGCAGACAACCCGGAGCCCGCCGCCCCAGGCACAAATCGGGGGTCCGGTCCGGGCCGATTCGGGCCGGCGCGGCGCGGTCCCGGCCCGGGGTACAAGAGCGCCACAATGTTTCGTATCCGATCTGCGGGGAGGGGACCATGACCGCCGGGGGAGAGCAACTATTGACGGCCTACCTGCTGTCCACCGGGGAGATCGAGGAGGCCGGCCATTTCACCGGCTGGTATGCCGCGATCCGGAACGGGAGCGCCGGCGGGGAGGTCGAGTACAAAGAGGTGTTGGCCTTGGCCGGGGCCTGGCGGCGCGGCTTCCACCAGGGTTACGTGGCCGCCCAGGAACCGCCGGAAGCGGAGGGGTTGCCCCGCCCGAGGCGGCATTTTCATGTCCAGGCGTACCGCCGGAATCGGGAGCCCCAGCGGCCAATCAAGAACCTTGCCATCACCACCGTAACCGGCGGCTACTTGAGCCGTAGCGCCGCGAACCGGGCCGCCTGGCGGGACTTTCCCGAGGAGATCACGTCGGTCCGGGAGTGCCAGGACTTGGACTGTGGCTTAGTACTACAGTCGCAGATTAAGAGCGGGTAGAATTGGGGCAATCAGCGGGTGGGTAGGTGAGGTTGTGGCAGGGCATCAGGATGAGGTGGCAGAGGTTGCTCGGTGGGCCGAGGGCATCGAGCGGGTACACGAGTGCATCGCGGGACGGTTCCGGCGTCCGGAGCCGCGGCGGCGGGCGCTGGACTATCTGAAGGGGTTGCTCAGCCCGGTGGAGCGCAAGAACGGCTGGCAATTGGCGGAGCGGGCAGGCGACGCCACTCCCCATGGGGTGCAGCGCCTGTTGTACAACTACCAGTGGGACGCGGACCTGGTTCGCGATGACTTGAAGAGCTACGTGATCGAGCATCTGGCCGACGCTGACGCAGTTCTGGCGGTGGACGAGACCGGATTCCTCAAGAGAGGGGACAAGTCGGTTGGGGTGCAGCGTCAGTACAGCGGTACGGCAGGGCGGATCGAGAACTGTCAGATTGGCGTATTCCTGGCCTATGCCAGTGCCAGGGGGAGGACGCTGCTGGACCGGGAGTTGTACCTGCCCCAGGTGTGGGCGGAGGACTAGGAGCGCCGGCGGGAGGCCGGTGTGCCGGAGGGGGTGTCATTCCGTACCAAGCCGCAACTGGCGCAGCTCATGCTGGAGCGGGCGGTGGAGTCGGGAGTGCCCTTCGGCTGGGTGGCCGGGGACGAGGTCTACGGCAACGACCGCAACCTGCGGCTGTGGCTGGAACGGCGGTGCGTTCCCCACGTGCTGGCCATCAAACGCAGCGAGAAGCTATGGGCTTTGACGGACAGGGGACCGCGACAGGTGAGGGCCGACCGTCTGGCCTCCGGGGTTGAGGAATGCGCTTGGGTGAGGTGCAGCGCCGGGGACGGAGCCAAGGGACCACGGGTCTACGACTGGGCCACGGTGGATATACGTCCCCTGAGGGAGCCTGGCGAGGGCTATTGGCTGCTGGCCCGGCGCAGTCTGGCCAACCCGGGGGAGCTGGCCTACTACGTCTGTTACGGCCCGGCGGGAACGACCCTGGAGGAACTGGCGAGGGTCGCCGGGACCCGGTGGGCCATAGAGGAATGCTTTGAGGAGGCCAAGGGACAGGTGGGGCTGGACCAGTATGAAGTGCGGAGGTGGGATGGCTGGTACCGGCACATCACGTTGGCGATGTTGGCCCACGCGTATCTGTCCGTGATCAAGCATCAGGCCATGGAACAGGGAGAAAAAGGGGCTACTACGGCCCGGATGAAGATCTGATTCCCATGACAGTGCCGGAAGTGCGCCGACTGCTCACCCGCCTTGTATGGACAGAGAACCAACCCCCTGATTTCATCCTGTACTGGTCATGGTGGAGACGGCGCCACCAAGCCAGAGCCCAGAAATGCCACTACAAACGACGACTGTATGATCTGCGACTGTAGTATTAGAGCCTATCCAACAACCCCGCTGGCGCGGAAAGTAATCCAGGCGCAAGCGAAATGAAGCATAGCCACATAGTTCTCCACTTTTTTCTCCCAGCGGATCAGCAGACGCCTGAACCGGTTCAGCCAACTGTGGGTTCGTTCCACGATCCAGCGACGCGCCCGGTAGCCGGGGATGCTTCTCTTCTCTGCCCGTTCTTCTCCACGGCTCTTGATATGGCCGGTGTATCCCCAGGCTGCCACCAGCTTTCGAACTTCGGGATAATCGCACCCTTTGTCCAAGCACATATTCTGGGGCTGGTACGCAGTTGGCTCAGGCCGCTGCACCATGGCAGCTTCCAAAATACGCTCTACCAGCTTCATATCGTGCCGGTTCGCTCCGTCCACGGCTACTCCAATGGGACGCCCATGGCCCTCGGTCAGCAAGCTCCTTTTGGCGCCCCCTTTGCCCCGGTCAGTGGGATTAGGTCCTGTAGCTTTCCCCCCCCAAGGGCGCCTTGGTCATGGCTCCGTCCATCGCTTGCCACTCCCAGTCCAGGCCGTGGCGGGCATCATATTCAATCAGCCCTTCTTGCCATAGCCGCTCAAATACACCAGCGGCCCGCCACTGTTGAAACCCCAGATGGACCGTACTGGAGGCGCCGAAGCCCTTGGGCAGGGCTTTCCACTGGCGCCCGGTGCGCAACACGTAGAAGATGCCGTCCATACACTGGCGGGCTGGGGTATACCGGCGTCTTCCCTTGGGATGGGGGCGTTGTTGGGGCAGCAAAGGCTCGATACGCTGCCACATGCTCTCAGGAATACGCCACGCGTCGTCCACGGGACCCATTGGTTCCAGTTCGCACATCACACTCCTCCCATACTGTGGCCGTACTTTGGGAAGAAGCATAACCAAATTATCAAATTCTGTCTAAGGTTGTTGGATAGGCTCTTAGTAGCGAGTCAAAGAGGAGGTCATTACGCCGCATCATAATCCAGGCGCCGCGCCGCCTACCACGGCCCCGCCGTCCTCCGGGCCGAGCACCACCGCGCCACCACTGGCTCCGGAGCAGCAGGCAGCCATCGACGCGTTTGGCCACGACCCCTAATTTCCACAGCAACTACGAAACGAGTTCGACCGCCCGAACCAGCAGACCGCCGCGCCGCCGATCTTGACGCCCCACCAGGAGTGGACCATCCAGACCCTGCCCGCGGTGCTGCGGGAGCAGGTACGCCAGGAGTTGCTGCTGCGGCGCGTCTTGCCGCAGACTGCCGAGCCGGAGCCCCCGGCCCCCGTGGCCACGTTGTTTTGGGACCAGGACGAAAAGGAAGAGCGGGACCGCGACCGAGACAACCCTGGCGGGTGCTTCGGGGGCTACGCGCCAGAGCCAGACACCGGGAGGTTCCGTTTGCTTTTAGCGTATGGCCTATTGGGCCAGAGGAACCCCCTACGCCTCAAGCAAACGGAACCGGCGGTACAGGTGATGGCCCACAACCTGGCCCGCTGGACAGCGCGGATCGGCCTGAGTGAGCAGATCGTGACGACCAAGACCCTCAGACGACGCTTCTTCGGTCTGGCGGGACGGATTACCCGCTCGGCCCGCCGTCTTACTTTGCATCTGCCCAAGCATTGGCCCTGGGAAACCCAGTTCGGCCGCGCCCTGGCCCGGCTGCGAGCGATTCCACTCCCTGCCTGACGGCAACGCCGGCGCCTGAGCCACCCAACGGACAACCCAACGTCCCCGCCAACTCGCGCCAGCCCGGTCCGCGAGGGTTTCTTGCTGCGTCCTCTCCCCACCATCTCGCCTTGCCCAACGTCCGCAGACGGTCACAAGGTCTACCTGCGGCGACTGAAGACAGACACCGGCCCCTCTACCCAAAATCGGGCCCGGATCGTGCCTCCCCTTGCCCCTCATCGCCCATTCCGCTCCTGTAACCTCATCCCTTCGGTGGATTCGGGTTAAGGCTACGTTGATTTCAACCATGCGGGGATGCCATCATAGGCCAACCGCTAAAAGCAAACGGAACCGCTCCGGCTGCTCCGGCGTAAGTCGCTGAGAAGACCATCTCGGAAAGCCACTTGCGGAACGACTCGTTGTCGCTGAACTGCTTGAACAACTCGGTGTGGTCGGCAAGGAGGTCGGTCATGGCACGCTCCAACGCCCTGTCGTGCTCGACCCTGGCGTTCTGCCGGTCAGAGTTGGACATGGCGTTTTGGTACGCCACGTCGCCGGCGACCTTCGTAGGTAGTTCTACGGCAATCACCCTTTCAATCTTGTCAGCATCCTTCCACTCGATGTTGCCAAACCGGTCGTTGAAATCCCTGACGATATTGGAAAGTTGGTCCATCTCCGGTTCCGGCTTCTGACCTCCGTCCGACGTTGGAACCGGGTCTATCTCTGCGTCCTTGTCAGGGAGTTGGATGTCCTGCACGGCCCGTTTTTCCACCCGGTAGCTGTCCATGTCGATGGATTCCAGAATCCCCTTGGACAGGTCTTCTTCTACCGGAGCGGGTAGCTTGGGGACCAGGAAGGTCAGGAAGATGGGGAGCTTCTCCCACTCGGCGTTTGTGTATGGCACGATTGAGGCCAAGAATGCGTAGGTCCTAAGGAATGCCTTGGCCTTGCCCTTGAAGTCCACTTGTCCATCCTCGTCAAGCTGCTCCCGGTAGGCAGCAACACAAGTGTCCAGAATCGGATCGAGCCGCTCACGGTCCTCCTTGGCAAGGTAGCGCCCGACCAACTCCTCGATCTGTCCGGCGTCGTAAACCTGGTAGGAGTCGAGGGTCGTCTTGAGGTCGTGCAGCTTGTCCGGGTCGGTTTCCTCCGAGAGAATGGTGGTCCGGTAATATTCAGCGAATGACTCTTGTATCGTGTCGGTGTCGTTGGTGAAGTCCAGGACGAAGGCGTCATGTTTCTTGGGGTGCGCCCTGTTCAAGCGGGAAAGGTTCTGCACCGCCTTCACTCCCGACAGCACCTTGTCGACGTACATCGTGTGCAAGAGCGGTTCGTCGTAGCCGGTCTGAAACTTATCGGCGCATACCAGAAAGCGGTAGGGGTCTTCCTGAATCTTGTCGCCGATCAAATTCGACGAGAAGCCGTTGAGGGACGCCTCGTTAACCTTCTCGCCAGCGTACTCGTGCTCGCCGGAGAAGGCTACAATGGCTTGATAGGGACTCTTACACTCAGCCAAGTAGGCGCGGATGGCGTGGAAGTAGCCAATGGCCCGCTCGATGCTGCCTGTGACCACCATAGTCCGTGCCTGCCCTCCCAGCTCACGAAGCCCGTCCACTTGCTCGTGATAATGATCCACCATGATTTCAGCCTTGAGGCGGATGGCGTGCTCGTTGTTCTCGACGTAACGGCGTAGCTTCCTGCCAGCCCGCTTGGTGTCGAACTCAGGGTCGGCTTCTACCGTCTTGACCAGCCGGTAATAGCTGGACACCGGGGTGTAGTGCTCTAGAACGTCAATTATGAAGCCTTCCTGGATGGCCTGTTTCATGGTGTAGGAGTGAAAGGGAAGATGCCTGTTCTTCTCGCCCTCCTGTTCTGGAGTACCGAATATCTCCAGGGTCTTGTTCTTCGGGGTTGCGGTGAAGGCGAAGTAGCTGGCGTTGGTCAGAAGCTTTCGGGATTCCATGAGACGGTTGATCTTGTCCTCGGTGGTATCTTCGTCCTCATCCGCACCCGACCCTCCCAGCGCCGCAGAGACCGACGCCGACGCGCGCCCGCCCTGGCTGGAATAGGCTTCGTCGATGATGATGGCGAACCGTCTCCCCCGATGCTCGTCGCCGATGGCGTCCAGGATGAACGGAAACTTCTGGATGGTCGTGATCACTATCCTCTTGCCATCGCGCAGCAGGGACCGGAGATGGCCGGAGGTCTCGGCGTGGCCCACGACCGAACGCACCTGGGCAAACTGCCGGATGGTGTCTCGGATCTGCTTGTCCAGAATCTTCCGGTCAGTGACGGTTATGACAGTATCGAATAGGCTCGCGCCGTCCTTTTCCAAGCCAATAATCTGGTGGGCCAGCCAAGCGATAGAGTTGGACTTGCCGCTGCCAGCCGAGTGCTGAATCAGGTATCTGGCTCCGACTCCTTAGTGGACACGTCCGCCAGCAATTTGCGCACCACGTCAAGCTGTTGGTAGCGAGGCCATATCTGCGTTCGATTCTTCCGTCGCGTCTTTTCATCCTTCGTTTCGACAATCTGGGCGTAGCTCTCGATGACGTTGGTCAGGCTGTCTCGGGTGAGTACTTCCCTCCACAGATAGTCGGTTTTGACGCCGTTGGGGTTGGGCGGGTTGCCCCGGCCGTCGTTCCAGCCATTGTTGAAGGGCAGGAACCAGGAGTCCTTGCCCCTGAGATGGGTGCAGAACCGCACCTCGTGGTCATCAACGGCGAAATGGGCCAGGCAGCGCCCAAACTCGAAGAGCCTTTCCCTGGGATTTCGGTCGCGCTTGTACTGCTCCACCGCGTCGTCAACCGTTTGCTTGGTGAGGCTGTTCTTCAGCTCGAAGGTTGCAACCGGCAGGCCGTTGATGAACAAGCAGAGGTCCAGCGCCAATTGCGCGTTGTCCGTGCTGTAGCGGAGTTGGCGGGTGACGCTAAAGTGGTTCTGGCTGTAGAGAACTTTGGCCCTGATATTCTCCGGCGACGGTGCGCCATAGAGCAGGTCAATGGAGTGCGGCCCGTGCTTGACTCCTTTGCGCAGCACGTCGATAGTGCCGCGCTTGGCGATTTCCCCTTGCAGCCGGGCCAGGAACCTACGGCGTGCAGGGCCATCCTCCCCCAAATCCAGGGAGGGTGCAACATCGGGTTGGGTCTCGTCTAGGAAGGCGGCAAGCTGGGCCAGGTCAACGCAGTATTCCCGGTTATAGTCCTCTGGGTCGCCGGGTATCCAGCCGGCCCCGTAGCTGGCCGGGCGCTCCCGCGCCACCCCGTCCGGGGTTGGCCGCCCGTCTGATCCGGTAAAGGCCGCGCAAATGAGGTCTTCAAGCCCTTTTTCGCTGGTGTCGGTGGTCACGATATCCCTCTGACATCTTCAGATAGGCACTTCTTTCAATTCCCCTGGACCTATTTCCGCAATGACTTGTCGAATGTCTTCAATTCGGTGCTGCACCCTGGGCCATGCCGTGGATAGCAAAACCACGATTGCTATCCTTCTACCGGCAAGGTTCTGCTGGTATCGTATGTTCTGGTCCGTAGTAACGATGACTTCATATCCTTCGTCCTCGGCTACCCGAAGCAGTTGTCCGTTCTCCAGTTCGGCCCAGCCTCTTTCGGCGGACCTATCCACCGAATGTTCACTGAGATGCCTCCGGAGTGGCGCAGGGGTCCCGTTGTCGAACAGTATTTTCACGGCAGGTCAGGGCATCTCAAGGCTTCCACTTCATGCTTGAGGACAGTGGCAACTTGCCATTCTTCCACTTCAGGGAACCATTCCAAGAATTGCTTTACGGTTGCCCCGCTTTCGAGATTCTCGAAAAGGGCGTACACCGGTACTCTAGTACCGGTGAAGGCCCATGCTCCGCTGATCTTTTTGGGATTGCGTTCCACCGCAGGGCAAGTTCCCCAGTCCGTCATACGATCACCTCGTTTGCCATTACCGGCTCCTCTTCAGGTGGCTGGCCGACGTCATAGTGAACGTCGTCCATATTGTCCAGTTTGAGGCCATCCTCGTCTATCAGGTCTTCCTCACCTGCTTCCTTTGGCAACTGCGCTGCCGCCTCCCGCACGTCCAGCTTGCCCGTAACCACGTCGGCAATCAGTCGAGTATGGTGCTCCTCCAGCAAATCGATCTGCCGGCGGGCGCGGGCGATGGCCGTATCAATGCTGGCAGTCGCTTCTCCGAGAGCCACCGCGATCTTCCTTTGCTCCTCAGCAGCTGGGAAAGGTAAGTCCACTGCGCAAAAATTATTGAAGTTTAGGTCCTGCCCGTCCCTAATGAAGTTGGCTGTTGACTGTAGCGCCTGTATGTACGCTTGTGATTTGAATACATAGCTGAAAAATTTCACATCAACTTCAATGGTTGGGCGAAGAACTATATACGAGGAGCGGATGCATCCGGTTGCCTAAGCCCTCTCCAAGCCACCTTGGAAACTGCGCATGCTGATGACAAAATCGTCCACTTCAACATGGCGGCGCTTGTCGAGGTGAAGGGAGATTTTCACGATCCTCCGACCTACTCTCTGCTCGTACTCGTCCTGGGGGATTACTCCGTAGGCCTGCGTCGCAGATAGCTGGACGTCATTTGGCCTAGCTAATTCTCGGCGGGGAGTGAATAGTCGCTTGCTTCGCCTCATTTCCCAATGCGCTGGCACTTCGACGAGCCACTCGACTCCTGACGCCTTCAGCGAGACATCGGGGTCAAGGCCACGGGTGACGGCCTGGTTGATGATGGCCTGCTTCTCCTCTTCCAACAGGGCGATGAGCTTCCGCTTGGTACTTACGTAACGCCGGATGGGCCGGTCGGCGTGGTCGAGGTAGCGCACTATGGCGGCCTGCTCTGTGAAGGGTGGGAGGGGAATACGAACGGATTGAATGCCAACATGGGTAAGGCCGAATCTCGTCACACCATTCGCCCTTACGTGAAACTGATGTGCAACGCCCTTGCTCTGTAAGGTTCGCGACAGATATGCCCCTAGCATCTCTTTGAATGGTCGGAATAGAGCCAGATGGTAACCAGAGAGAAGGTCTTCAGCTGACTCCGCTACCAGGGCTGGAACCCCAATATCGTCCCAAGCCCCGGAGTCCTTGGTGATGAGTACATCATCCCGCATTAGCCGGAATACTTTGATTTCATCCTTCGAGGCCGTCGCTGTCATGAAAGGCATAGAATTAGTGATGCGGTCATTCTTATAGACATCGACGTAGTTGCAGAGACGAACCGGTATCTCGTCTTCCCGAGTGTGCTTGTCCACATTGCTGACACGCAATTCCGCGATGGTCCCAAGCCGCCGCACGTCCCAATGCTCCGGCACATCGCCCAGCCATGGGACGCCGGAGGGCTTGTAAGCGGGGTAGTGATGGCGCGTAGTAAACATGGTGGTCTCCTAACGTCTCAACTCGGTCTGATAGGTATCGATGAGAGCCGCTAAGTTACCAAGCACTTTGCCATCGATGTATAGTTCCCTCCCGTCAAGAACTGCCTGTTTTATTCGGTTAAGCTGCCGTTGGTCAGCATTCTGCGCGCGCCGGGAGATGACCAAGAATTCTATGCTGGAGAAATCGTCCGACACCTGTTCGAGTTCAGCCAAGGCAATCTCGCCGCGCTCTTGGAGTTCGCTGTTGGCGCTATCGGCACAATAGAGAAATCCTTCAATGCGGTCCAGGGTACTCGACAAGTCCCGGTCCGTTAAATCTTGGCGCACCGCACCGTCGATATAGTTCATGATCTCGCTGGGCCGGAAATTCCCCATAATTAATGCGCGATAGAAATCAGGATTCTTGAATTTCACCGCAATCAAAGCAGCGAGCAAGAACGGATGTGTAAAGGTACCCAAAGGTACATTTCGTGCGAGAAGGGCAATCAACCTCATTCCATAATCAACGTCCCGAAGAGAGAGGCCCAGGACGCTCCATAGCTTCGGGAGGACTCTTCGATAGTTTTGGTAGTCATAGATGGGCTCTTGACGCCCGATTGCATCACTTAGGCTCTGGAAGACTTGTCCGAAATGGAACCTGTCCATCAAGTGCTCGGCAAAAGCCTGCGAACCAACTTCCGGAAGATTGAACTCAAAGTCAAAGAAGCGTCTAAGATACACATCTGTATTGATGTTTCCATAGATTGACGACAAAGACTTGCAAAGCTCGTCTCGGTTAATCCCAAAGGCGAACACCAGATTGGGAACTTCGAATATGTGCTTAACCCTCCCCAGAAGCTCAATAGCAAAAGTTGGACGGCATCGATCTAATTCGTCAATGATGAACACCATAGGGTGTCCAGTCTCCTTGAAAACTTCCTCGGCCATATTAGTCAGATTATTTTTCAGTTCATCTTTCGTCGCTCTTTGATAGACGTACTCCTCCAGAAGATTTCTAGCTTCTTGCTCAATCTCAAACGTTATCCCAGTCTTATTTTCCAGGATGCTCAAGGCATTTTTTGAACAACGCGGTTGCGGTTCGGATTACCTGTTGAGTTAATGTCTTGAGTTTGCCTTCCTTGAAGGTCTCCGACATCTGACCAAGTATCGCTAGGAGCGGGTCGTTGCAAAAATCGTCCTCCCACGCATTGAAGTATATGGCTTTGAAGCTTTGATTCTCTAAATCTTTCTGCCAGCGTCTGAGCATGAAGGTCTTGCCAGTTCCCCATTGCCCGTGAAGACTAATGGCCAACGGTGGCTCTTGGATTGCAATAATATTCGTGAGCCGCGTGGCGATGTCCTTTCGAGCAAGTAGATCGTCGGACCACGGGTTGTCAGAATCCACCGCTGGCTCGCTGAGTTTCAAGGCTATGGATCTTTGTGCGTCTAGCGCCATGTTGCGTTCTCTGACCATCCTCCACTAATTATGACCCCCTGCAATCTGCTCCATCGGCCCCCAATATCCTGCTCCAAGGCCAAATACGTCCTCCCCCACCTCCTCCAGCGAGCGTGTGGGCTGGCGTTTCTAGGCGGGATAGGGTTGAAAGGCGAGCAGTGACATCCTAAATTTGCCACCCTCTCCTGTAATCTCTGCTTCTGTTGCGAGCGAATGGCTTCCGGGAATTGTTAGGCGGCGTCCCGTCCCTACACGCAAAGGCACGGTGGACCCATTCTGCTATCTTGGCTGGCGTCCAAGGATAAGGATTCGGCCAATGGTATATGAGCGAGTAAGAATCACCCTCCGTCCAGTTGTCGGCCAGGCGCGGGGGGATCAGATGCGGGCTAATTCCCCTCTTGCCGTAGTCGGGATGATTCGGAAGCACAATGCCCAACAATCCACATCTGGGATTCCTTTTGGTCTTCCGAATACTGGAGCCTATCTCCCAATCCACGTGTTTTCGCTGCCATGTGCGAGGGCCTATCAGGACAATGGTAACGGTGGTGTCTCTGATGTACTCGTCCCGAATCTTCTGGCGCACCGTTGCCGTCTTGAGGCCAGTGTCATCAATGTTTCCGGTGTCAACTGACCTGTCCACGATGCGCTTTCCCATCCTGCGGACGAACTCTTCCTTGTAATCAAGGTCCTGTTCGTGAAAGCTGATAAAGACCTTGTGCCTGGGAATCTGGTTCGTGGTCAATTTTAGACTCCCCTAAGCGGAGTATCCGACGGGATTATCAGCAACCAGGTGAGGAGTATCGTTACAGTTACCAATAGGTAGAATGGCCAAATCGACACCGAACCGAACAGACATCGCCCAACCAGACGCCACCCCATGCCCATGGGGACTACCCGGTAAACGTCGGTCGACTCCAACTCGTCCCTATGTAATTTGCCCACGAATGCGTTCTGGGAACCAATAAACGACCGTTCCAAGGCTAGATAGTAAGAGTCCAGAAACAGGAACAGCAGCGTGGGGACCAACGCTATCAGGGCGTGCTGCGGCTCCCCGGTCCGCGCCACTAGCACGAGGGTGGCAGCGACGAGGGTAACGCACCATACCTTGCACGAGCGGCTGTTTTCCGCCATCCGATTTATTACGCTCTGCATTATCTCCAAGTGCTTTTGAACGGCGGCGGATTCGTGATTTAGTTGCGACTGCTCAGTCATCCGGTTGCCTCATGGCATTCATCAGGAATGGTCAGCCCCTCCGGTTCGCTACGGTATCCAATTCAGTATTGATGCGGCTCCATCTCCACGGAATCGGCTCTCCAAGACGAGTTAGCCCATCATACGGCCTGCCTTGGGGCCTGACTTGGATGACAGGCTTGTTCAAGCTGCGGGCCATGTCCGTTTCCACGATGACCCCAGGGGCGTTGTGGGTGTCTTGGCCAATTAGGACGACAACCACGTCACACCGGCTTATGGCGTTCCTCGCTTTTCTCTTCCATGTCTCGTCTGGATAAGATTCATGCAGCGAACAGTCGCGAATTCGATGATTGGTCTTTTGCTTGGCCTGCCGGTAAAAGTTGTTCTGGAGATCCTTTTCTTTGTCGAACTCGAAACTCACGAAGATATTGAGAGTGGGCATAGATTCTCCTTTACCGGATTGTTCTGCTGTAGCTTCTCTACCGTTCGCTGCTGAAAACCATGCCCGGCCTCGTCATCCAACAATTTCTGCCAGAAACCCTTCCGTTTCCCGCTCCAAAGCGATGATGTCGGCCCGTATCTCCTCCAAGGGGCGTAGGGGTTGCGGTTTATAGAAGTGGCGTGTGAAGCTGACGTCATAGCCAATCTTGACGCTGAAGGGGACGCACCAGGCGTCGGGCGTGTAGGGCGACACCTCGCTGCACAGGAAGCCTTCGACGCCTCCCTCGTGCAACAACGGCACCTGTTCTGTGTCCCGCAGGACGGGGTCCGGCTCGTACTCGACGACGGCGGGCTTCCCGCCAATTGTGGCCTCGAACAGGCCACGCAGCGGGTCGGCCTCAATGCCCCTCTTGTGGACCCTCTTGATAACCGGCGCAGCGGACTCCGAGCGCACTGCTTCGTCCTTCAGCGCCTTGATCTCCTTGGCAGTGTAAGCCCGCTCCGGATCAATGCCCTCCAACCTCAGCGGGCGCTCGACAGTGACTTTCCAGTAGCCGAAGGCCTCGTTGGGGAAAATCTTTGACTGCTCCGTCTCGTCGAAGGACTGGAAGACGTCGCAGATGCGGCGGATGGCTTCTTCTGACAGTTCGCAGTTCTTGCTACCCAGGTTGCGGCGCAACGGAGTCTGCCATCGGGTGGCGTCGATTAATTGCACCTTGCCCTTGCGGTTGCTGAGAACCCAGATGTCGGTGGCAATGCCAGTGTTGTAGAACATGTTGAGAGGCAGGGCGACGATTGCTTCCAGCCAATCGTTTTCGATGATCCAGCGTCGGATGTTGCTCTCGCCCTGTCCGGCGTCGCCGGTGAACAGAGAACTCCCGTTATGGACCTCGGCGATCCGGCTACCCTGTGTGGTATCTCGCTTCATCTTGCTGAGCATATTGGCCAGGAACATCATCTGGCCGTCGCTGGAGCGGGTGATGAGAGAGTAGTCCGGGTCGCCGCCGTGCTCCGTGATGAAGCGTGTATCCTTGACGCCGCTCCGACCGCCCAGGCGCTCCATGTCGCCCTTCCAGCTCTTGCCGTAGGGCGGATTGGAGAGCATGAAGTCGAACTCCCGCGCCGGGAAAGCATCAGCAGAAAGGGTCGAGCCGTATTGCATGTTGTCGGCCTCGGCCCCTTCTCCTTTCAGAATCAGGTCGGCCTTGCTGATGGCATAGGTCTCAGGGTTTACTTCCTGTCCGTACAGGTGGACGGAGACTTCCTTGCCCCGCTCGTCGGCCAGCTGCTTCAGAGTCTCCTCTGCGACAGTGAGCATCCCGCCAGTGCCGCACGCGCCGTCATAGACCAGGTAGGTCCCTGACCGGACTTCATCGGCGACCGGCAGAAAAACCATTCGCGCCATGAGTCGCACCACATCCCGGGGGGTGAAGTGCTCTCCGGCTTCTTCGTTGTTTTCCTCGTTGAACCGCCGGATAAGTTCCTCGAAGACTGTTCCCATGCCGTGGTTGTCCAGCCCTTCTAGCCGCACCGAGCCGTCGCCGTTCAGGACTGGGCGAGGGCTGAGATTAACCGAGCTGTCCAGGAACTTTTCCAGCAAGAAGCCCAGCGCGTCCGCTTCCACCAGTGTCGGTATCTGGTTGCGGAACCGAAACTTCTCTAGGACCTCCTGCACATTGGGGGAGAAGCCGTCGAGATAAGCCTCGAAGTCCGCTCGCAATTGCTGTTGACGGGAGCGTGAGGCGAGGTCGCGGAGCCGGAATGCCGAGGCGTTATAGAAAGCCTCGCCGGAGGCCTGGCGCAGGGCGGCGTCCTGATTCGTTATGCCGGCCGCATCCAACTGGTCCTTCATTCGGAGCACGGCATCTTTGGTGGGTTCCAAAACAGCATCCAAGCGACGGATGACCGTCATAGGCAGTATTACGTCGCGGTACTTCCCCCGGACGTAGACATCCCGCAGCACGTCGTCTGCGATGCCCCAAATGAAACTGCTGACGTTGAAGGCACTCACTGGATTCTCCTTCGATTCATGCTGTCCTCTCTGGGCCAATCATGCTCCTATAGGCCGCCTTGACTATCTGCTCCAGAGCGGAGGCGGCTTCTTCATTCAGTCGAGGGTCAGAGCGGAGATAGGACGAGATCACGGCCAGCGGCTCCGGTTCCTTCTTGGAGGAACTGCTGCGAACAAATCTGTTCACGTCAAGACCCGACCAAACTGACAAAGCCGCGAGGCTGTCAACGTCCGGGCGCTTGCCTTGGGCGATGCGGGTCAAAGTGGAGGCACTGATTCCGCTTTCCTTTGCCACTCTTCTCCAGGTGCATTGGCGAGCTTGTCTTTCGCCATCGAGGGCGGCGTAGAAAGCATCACCGTCGAACCTCGCCTTCTTTGCCAATTGCCTCTCCTTTCGGTCGCAATCCTGAAAGCCACCAAATAAAACGACGCGGATCCGTGTGTTCGACTTTAGCAACGTATGCCCTTGGTTGCAATCTTCCATACGAATAAGTTTTAGTTAGGTCAGTCGTAAGAGAGGGAAGGGGACGGCTCTGGCCGCTATCCGTAAGCAAGGTTAAGCTTTAGGCGGAAAGGTCGCCATCAATAAGGGGCTGCACGAATACAGCCCCTTAGATGCGCTCGCCTGGTAAAGCTCGTGTAAGTGCGGCTAGCGGACGGATGAGTTGGAGGAATCGAAGGATGCTATGCTAAAAGGGACGAGGCGACTAATACTTAGGCTCGCCCGACCCGTACCGCATTCAGAAGCACTGGTCCTAAACGGCCAGCGTGAACCTGATCGCGAAAGTTCTTGATTTTGTCCAGTTTGGTGGGCCAAGCAGTACCGTACTACAAACCCCTGAGTTGGTGGTGGAGCTGTCGGCTTGGCGAGTTGGCCGTCCTCTGAACGCCTCAGGGGACTACCGCTAGGTTAAGATCTCTCGCCCCTCACACAGTGTCCCGTTTTTGCTGGTTGCCAACAGACATCGTCAGTACCACTTCTCCTTGTCGACCACGTTAAGAAGTTCGTGGCCTTCAAGGAAACGTCGGGCGTTCTCCAGCAGCACCTGGAACCTCCGCTCCGGGAGGTTCTCGGCCTCCCTGACCGCTATGTGAGGTGTCATCAGGACGTTAGGAAGGCCCCACAACTTGTGGGTCGATGGGAGCGGCTCGTGCTCGTAGACGTCCAGACCGCAACCGGCAATCTCGCCGGACTCGATGGCGTCTGCCAGGTCGTCTATTTTGCACACCTTCCCTCTGCCAACGTTTATGAAGTACGCCGTCCGCTTCATCTTACCGAAGCGGACGGCGCTGAACATACCCTCGGTTTCGGGCGTGTGGGGCACGGTCGTGACGACAAAGTCGGCGTCAGGCAGCAGGCTGTCGAGAGCCTCCGGATGGTGGACCTCGACGTTCGGTGTCTCGTACTCCGGCCTCGGGTCGACCCCGACTACACGCATTCCCAGCTCGTTGCAAAGCCTCGCCGTCTCGTGCCCAATGCCGCCCAGGCCGTTGATGAGCACAGTCGAGTCGCCGAGAAACACGTAGGGCGACCTGCGCGCGTTCTGGTCCCAGACCCTCCTTCTCTGGGCGTCCTGGTACCAAGGCAACCCCCGGGCCAAGGCGAGCATGAAGGTCAGCACCAAATGCGATATGTGGTCGAAGTAGATGCCCCGGGGGTTAGTTATAGCCAGAGGGTGCTCGATTAGCTCCGGGTAGTAGTATCCAACAAATGGTCCTACGTCGGGGCTGTGCAGCCAGCGGACCTGGCTTGCTGCTTTGAGCGCATCGGGCGGAATCCAACCCATAGCTGCGTCGGCATCTTTGATCTCCTCAATGGCCTCCTCGTAGGTCGCCGGCGCCGCCACATCGTACTCGGGCAGCGTGTCGGCGAGCCTCGCGGCGAACCTGCGCCTGAGGTCGTCCTGCGGCGGCATGAACACAAACTTAGGCATATGACCTCCCTGGTCCCCACCGTACTTATCAGCCCGACGCTATATCCTCCGTGTTCCATCCGTCAAGAGGGCGTAGAGGCAGTATTGTCGCGCTTGGGTGCGGCCCGCCGGTGTCCTCCGCAAGGGCCTTCTTCCAAGCCTGAATCTCGCCGGGGTGGCCTTCTTATCTGGCGGCCAGTTGGGCCTGTAAGAGGCGGTGTCCTGCGTCAAGCATTCCTGCCGTCTGGACTGGTCGGATTCCGCAGCCTTGAACGCAACCGCGCTATCCCCTATAGTTCAACCAGCCGCTGCCAGTGCGGCCGACTGTCATGCCTTTTTGTTCGGGAGATGCGGATATGCAGCAGGTTCGGCTGTGGGAAATCACCCCGGACCGGAAGCTTACGGAGATCTCAGCGCGGTACTCGGGACTGGAACAGTGGCTCGAGGACTGGCTGGTCAGCGACATATCAGTGCTGGACCTCGGCCTCATGGTCATTGGCAGACAGGTGGTCACCGGTTTCGGGGGCAGGATCGACCTGCTGTGCATCGAAAGGGAAGGGGACTTGGTAGTGGTCGAACTCAAGAGCGGCCGGACTCCCAGGGAAGTCACCGCTCAGGCGTTGGACTATTCCTCATGGGTCAAGGACCTGGGGTTCGATGAGGTTGTCGGTATTGCCGACAGGTTTCTTGGCAGCCCCGGCTCTTTCGAAACGGCCTTCAGGGAAAGGTTCGAGACGGACCTACCAGAGCAACTCAACCAGGGACATCGTTCCCTGGTGGTTGCCGATTCCATGGACTCCAGCACCGTTCGCATCGTCCGGTACCTGGCCGGAATGGGAGTTCCCATCAACGTGGCCACGGTGCAGCACTTCCAGGACGGGAGCGACAGAGAACTGCTTGCCCAGGTCTATCTCATCGAACCTGAGGAGGTCCGGCCCCGGGTTCGCGGTTCGTCCGCCAGATCGACGTACCGTACGGTGAACCAACTCCAGGCCCTTGCCGACGAGAACGGGCTCGGTGAGGTCTACCGCCGGTTGCGGGACGGGGTCAGGGGCGTTTTCACCGCGAACGGTTATTCTCAGACCGTAGGGTATGTCCGACGTCTTGAGAACGGCGGCGTGCGGACTCTCATGCTGGTCTCCGCAGTCCCCGGTGAGGGTGGAGGGATGAAATTCACCGCTCACGCCACCCGGTTTGAGCAGTACATGGGGATCGGCATGGACGCTCTCCAGTCCCTGTTGCCGAACAACGCGGCTGAGTGCGACGTGAGGGGCTGGAGCGGCAGTTCCCCAGAGGAGAAGCAGTCGGCCCTTGGTCTGGAGGGCCAGTTCCACACCGTGGACGAGGTGGACAGGTTCGTGTCAGGGCTTGCCCCCGTATCCTAGCCACGCAGACGAGACACCATTAGACAACTGATGAGCTAGCGGCATTCATACCTACGGAACTGAGTCCATACCCAGAACACTCCTTGACTTCATGTATGGGAACGTCAGGTTCAATTCGGTGTGCCCTGGCCCACTTAAGAGGAATCGAACTGATAATTTGGCAACCTGTTGTCCCCCGTCAAGCTGAGGGATAAGGTGCTGGATAGGGAGACCCTCTACACGTTGTTGGGGGTCGAGGTATTGACCGAGCAGCACAGGCGAACCTACAATCGTGTCAAGCCGCTGTCGGCAACCAGCGAAGGCCGACCGATTTGGGCGCCGCTGGGTCAGAGGGGAATCCCGTATTTTGGCCTTGAATGGGGTTATAAGATCTCAAGGCGGGATAGCCCCAAGTAAACCCATAATATCCCATCATTGATGTGGTATAAGATGTGGGAATTGTAAGGCTTTTGCGCTGATGACAGCAGCTACTAGCTTCAAAACTCGGGAGAAGATGCTCCTGCCCTCTCCGCTGGATGGTCGGGCAGATCGCATTTCGGCAAGTCCAACGGAATGAATGCAGCGTCATTCAAGAGGTCTGGGGCGCATCCGGTAAACTCGCTACCCCCCAGCCGCACGCCTCGCAGGGTCCCTATATCGCCCAACTCCGGCGGCAACTGACCACTGAATTGATTACCATGCAACTGTAGCCTGATGAGGTTCAAGAGACGGCCTAATTCCGGGGGTAACTCTCCGCTCAGGTTGTTGTTCGCAAGGTTTAAGGTTTCCAGCTTTGAGAGGTTGCCGGCCTCCGGGGGTATCTCCCCGCTCAAACCGTTTGCCTCTAGCCACACCAGTGTAACTCGCCCAGTTCGAGCTATGCGAACCCCGTCCCATTGGTCAAGCGGGGCGTCACTCAGCCAGTTGGTGTTGTTGGTCCAGTTGGGGCCGCCAGTGGCGTTGTATAGGGCAATCAGCGCCTCTCGATCGGTTTCAGGACTGGTGGTCGGTCCGGCAGTTAGCGAGGGGGTGGCGCCGGGGGAATCGGAGTCGCCAGTTTCGGTAGGAACGGTCGGTTCAGCCTGTTCAGCCGTGGGCGAGGTGGCATCTGACGAATCGGACCCACCGCAGGCGAGTGCCACTACCATGAGAATCATCGCTGGGACGCCGATGAGCAAAGTGACCCTGGCTTGTCTCCGGCGCATTACCTTCTCCCATAGGGTAGAGCCAAGCCTCAGCGACAATCTTGGCCTCTTTGGTCTGCTAATACTCGCAATCATGGCCCTCTTACAACCTATGACCCTGGCGCTAGCCGTGTTGACCTGCCCCAGTAGTTCTACCACCTGCTATGTCAGTCCGGCAAGCGCAGGACGGGGGCCAGCAGGCATTAGGACCTCGGGCGTTGGCGGCTTGTGGCCTGGGAAATTGTGGGGCCTCACCCGGTTGTAGGTCTGCCGGTATTCCTCGGCCAGCACCCGCACCTCCAGCAAAGTGTAGAGCACCTCCGGGCCCAGCAATTCATCCCTCAGCTTGCCGCCCGTGCTCTCCACGTACCAGTTTTTCCACGGTGACCCGGGCTCTATGTAAAGAGTCTTGACCCCCACTCCCCCAAGCCACTCCCGAACCGCCCCGGAGGTGAACCCCGGCCCGTTGTCCGGGCGTAGGTGAGCGGGAACTCCCCTGGCTGTCATCAGGTCAGAGACTGTCTGGATCACGTCCGGGGACCGGAGGCTGCGTCCTGCCGGGATGGCCAGGCACTCCCTGGTGTACTCGTCGATGATGATGAGCAGCCGCACCCCTCTGCCGCACCGGGTCCTGGTCTGGACGAAGTTATAGGCCTACACATGCTTCTTACCCTGGGGCCTCAGCCTCACGCAGGACCTGTCATTCGGCCACAACCGCCCTCCCCTGGGCTGCCTAGCCGGCACCTTCAACCCCTCCCGTCGCCAGGTCCGCTCCACCCGCTTGTGGTTCACATCCCATCCGGCACCTCTGAGGAGGGCGGTGATCTGCCGGTAATCGTACCGGCCGAACCGGGTGGCCAGCCCCACGATGTCGTTGGTCAGAGCCTGCTCGCCGTCCCGGACCAGCGGCTTATGGCGCTGGGTGGACCGGAGCTGAGGGCGGCGTCCCCGATGGGATGAAGGTTGATACCGACGGCCGGGTGTACTGCACCGGCGCGGGACGAGTTTGGGTCTTTGAGACGGACGGTTCCCCGGTGGGTATAATCCGGTTGCCCGAGATTCCGGCCACCTGCCCTTGGGGGACCCAGACTACCGCACCACGTACTTCACCGCCCGTAGCTCGGTCTACCGGCTGCGGATGAAGACCACCGGTATCAACCCCTGACGGGGCGGCTGACTGGCCCTCTCGGTTTACCCAGGCGTCCGCAGATTCCAGCCTGTTCATGGCGGGCTGCGAGGGGCGGCCTATTGGGAAGCGGCCAATGGTAACCAGGCTTGATACCACCAACCCTGCTGGGGCGCGTGGCGAATGCAAAGGAGGCTACATCTCATGGCGGAACGCGACCTGGTCGGCTACGGCCCCAACCCGCCGGCGATTGAATGGCCCAACGGTGCACGGATTGCCGTATCGTTTGTCGTCGCCTACGAGGAGGGGTCCGAATATTCCATCCTGGATGGGGACCCTCATGGAGAGACGGTTGGCGAGTCGCCGTCGCCGGTAGCCAGGGGAGAGAGGGACCTGGCAAATGAGTCTTTCTTCGAGTATGGGAGCCGGGTCGGTGTCTGGAGCATCCTGGACCTGCTGGACGAGTATGGCGTCAACTCGACCTTCTTCGCCTGCGCCCTGGCCCTGGAACGCAACCCGGCGGTGGGGCCGGAGATCGTCCGCCGGGGACACGAGATAATGGGCCATGGCAACCGGTGGGAAGAGTACTACAAGATGGACCGGGACGCTGAACGGCTGGCCATCCAACAGGCGGTGGCCTCCATCACCCGCACCACCGGGCAGCGGCCGCTGGGTTGGTACACCCGCTACGGGCCCAGCGTGAACACTCGGGAACTGGTGGTGGAGGAAGGCGGTTTCGTCTACGACTGCAATGCCTACAACGACGACCTGCCCTATTACACTGAGGTCCACGGGAAGCCGTGGCTGGTGTTGCCTTACTCTTTGGAGGTCAACGACTACGGGTTTTGGCGCGGCCGGTTGTCCACGCCCGACGACTTCTTCGAGTCGGCTCGCGACTGCTTCGACACTCTTTACCGGGAGGGAGCGACCCACCCAAAGATGATGTCGGTGGGACTCCATTGCCGCATCATCGGCAAGCCGGCCCGGGCGGCGGCGTTACGCCGGTTCCTGGAATATGTGCAGGGTAAGCCCGACGTTTGGCTGCCCCGCCGCATCGACATCGCCCGGTGGTGGCTGGGCAGTTACCCGGCCCAGTAAATGAGGACCAGTTTTGTTGTTGGCTTACGATTTGGTCAGTAGGCAACTGTTCAGGGAAAATGTCCATCCATGTGGGATGGGACATTGAATCAGAGAGAACAAGCGAGGCCCCACGCCCTCAACAATGTCTTGGAATACTCGGATGAATGTAACAGTCGGCGCTAAAGCGGACCACCCAGACAAGTGACCCCCCACAGCGGCATGGCAATTTCGAATTTGCACGATAAGACTGGAGAGCTAACGCCATGGGCTCCTTTGGTAGGTTGATTGTTCGTTCTGACCCCCACCATGGGATTTTACCTGCCGGAATACTCACAGCTCCACCGCCAACTCAAAGGTTTGTACTACAGTACCCCTTGGCCCACCGTAACGCTGGTAATCACCGGCTCCGACCAGGCCACCCGCCGGGCCGTGCGCACCCTGGGCCATACGGTGGAGCACCAGGCCTTCTTCGTGGCCACCGAGGGGGAGCAGTTGGCAGGGGACCACCGGGCCGTGGCCTGGCAGCAGTGCGGCCACGGGATGGGAGCGCAGGTGAAGATAGCCCCCTACCTGTCCCTGGACAACATCGTCGCCTCCATCGGCTGGCTGGTGGACAAGTACGCCTCCGTGCGCCGCGACAAGACCCCGCCGGAGAAGCGCCAGCTCGAGCCGGACCCGGACTCCCTCTACCCCACCCACATTCGGACCGCCATGCCCGACCCGTCGGAGCAGGTCAAGAGCTCCCTGGCCGTGCAACTCACCCGCGCCGAGAAGGAGGCCCTGGACCTGCTGGCCGCCTGGCCCCTTTCCACCACCGGCCAACTGGCCGGTCTGATGGGCGGCGTCACCCGCAGACGGGCCAACCAGGTGCTACGGTCACTGGCAGGCCGTTCCCTGGTCCACTCGGAGAACCAGCGCCACGTGCTCAGGGACGAGGGGCTGCGCTACCTGGCCCGCCGGGACCGGGCCGCCGTCAGGATGGCCCTGGGACGCTGGAGTGCCCGCTGGCGACGCCGCCGCAGGGGAAAGGCCCCGGTCTACGCCGGCACCGCCCTGCGCAGCTTGGACTCCCAGATGAGCCACCAGGACGCCATCAATACCGTCGCCGCCGCACTGAGCGCCGAGGTCGCCCGGTCCAAGGACCACCACCTGCTGGAGCTGCTGCCCACCTCCCGTTCCAGCATCGGGTACCGCTACCAGGGCGACGACTACGTGATCCATCCCGACGCGACCTTCTGGCTGTCCTACCGGGGCGACTGGCGTCCCTACCTCCTGGGGTTCGAGCGCCGGGCGGTCACCCCCAGACGGGTCCGGGTTAGGCTGAAAAACTACCCCCGCTACTTCGCCAGCGGCTGGGCCGACTTGGACCACGCCGGGCAGCTGCCGCTGGTGCTGTTCGTGTTCGAGACCCACGACGCCGAGGACGCCTTCCTGCGGGCCGCTGGAGCTCACCGGCTGCCCATCTGCACCTCCAACCTGGAGCTGATCAACAACCTTGCCGTGTTACGCGAGGTGTGGCGCTGGCCGCCGCCGAACGCCCCGGACCGGCTGGCGCTGCACCGGCTGGGAGAGGGCTACAAGAATGTACCTTCCCGTTCCAGGCATTTCCTGTAGGGGAGCTATGGCCAAAGGTGATTTTCAGGGTACCAGCCCTGTCAGACCCCCTAGGCCCGGAGCGGGGACATTTTGTTGCAGAACCGGCACCCTGGCAGGCCTGTACCGACCTTCGGCACCCGTGCCCGCTATCGCAGCCGCCGGGACGTAGAGGTGTATGACGCGTCAGAGATGACTCGTGATGACGTGTAAAGGAACAATGACAATCCCGCATAACGAAAGGAGGACGACCATGAGCATTTTGACCAAGGCGGAGGCGTGCCGGGAGCTGGCGGTGTCTCTTTCCACGCTGGACCGGCGGATCGCCTCGGGAGAGATTCGCACAAGAAGGGAGCCGCGCGGACGGCGGCACCGGGTGTTCGTGATGTTGGACGACGACCTGCCGAGTGCCACCGAAACTCCGCATTCGGAGCTGGCCGCCACTCAGGAGCGGGTGCGCGGCCTGGAGGAGCAGCTTGACCTGGAACGGCAGCGCAACGCCGAGCTGGTCAGCGAGTTGAAGGCGGCGCAGGAACAGCGTGGTCCCCGGTGGCGGTTCTGGCGGAGGTAGGGCGGCGACACCAAGGTCCAAAAGGCCAAGGACCGGACACAACCCAGCATTTTGTCCAACCTGTTGGGGCCAAAACGCCATGCCCCGCACTTATAATTATTGGCAGAAACCGCAATTCGATCCATGCCGCCAATTGCAGGAGGTGGCCTATGAGTCGCAAGGATGACATGGACAACCGCTCCAACCAGATGAACCCCAACAACGACGCCTACTGGATGTCCCACGGTTATGACGAACGCCCCGATGATTGGGAGGAGCGGTCAACCGACAAGAGAGAACCCCAGGACCGATCCAGGATCACGCCCAGACCCAAGAAATAGGTAACAGTCGACAGGCGTTCGGACCGGGCGGTTTAGTTTGGACGCCTGTCCCAAGAAGCAACGTGGAGAACAATAACCAGGAGGGCCGCCATGACAGTTCAAGATGCCCAAACCGACCCTGACAGCCAACTGCTGGAGCGGGCACTGCCCGCAATAGCCGGGCTGGAGGCCTCCCTAGCCGATGAGCGCGAGGCCTCGCGCTTGGCCCTGCATTCAGAGAACCTCCTGGATACCCTCACCAACCTCGGCCACGCCGTCGCCGAGGAACGCGAGCAGCTGGACGCCCTTGATCGCATCGACCGTGACTTGTGGCGCGCCGAGGAATTCCACTCCAGGATCATCAGCTGGCTTCTGGACCCATCGGCGCACCACCGGCAAGCCGGGCACTTCATCGCCGCCCTGCTCAAAGCCACAATGGCTCCAGCACGGCTGCTCGCCGCGGATTGGAGCGGCGCCCAGGTCCTCCAGGAGTGGGAGAACGTCGTCGACGGACAGCAGGGCTACCTGGATATCCTGATCCTTAGCCGGGACGGCCGCAATCTCATCGCCATCGAGAACAAGATCTTCTCTCAGGAGCACAGCAACCAGTTAACCCGCTACCGCCGTGCTCTGGCCGATGCCTACCCCGTCTTCGCGAGGCACCACATCTTTCTGTCCCCTGCCGGGCGCCCGCCCAACCTGGAACGCGACCGAGAGCATTGGCAACCGGCCAGCTACTCCGTCATACACAGCGCCATCCAGGGAATCCTTGAGACCGGCGTCGCGGAACCCAACGCGAATGCCCTGCTGCAAATCTACGCGACGACCATCAGGAGAAACATCATGCCCGATACCAGCCTCCCCCAAGTTGCAAGAAGAATCTATCTGGAACACAGGGAAGCGATGGACGAAATTATTGCGCATAAGCCTGACTGGGTGGCTGAGGCCAAGCAATGGCTCAAGGAAGCCGTCGCGCAGCACCGAGAGTGGAAATTGGACATAGAAGGTACGGGCTTCGTTCGGTTCCGTTCGACCGATTGGGACCAGTATGAGGCAACTCAGACAGGAAGAGGCTGGGATCCCGGCTCCAATGCCCTGTTGCTCTTCCAGCTTAGGTTCGACGATGAAACGCCCTACCTCGATCTGGGACTCTCTCGCGCCGGCTCCGAAAACGAGGAGATACGGGCCGCTCTATTCGATACCGTCAGGCAAAACCCCTCCGCCTTCAAACCCACGAGTAACTCCCTCACCGACGGCTGGATGATCCTGCACGAGGAACCGGAGTGCATCCTAGAACCAGCCGACTACGGACCCGGCTGGGACGACGGCACTGCCCGGCGCAAGATCGAGGGTTGGATCGACAAATTCGCTGCCGAGCAGTTTCCCGAAATGAACCGCATCATCGTCGAGTGCCTGAGGCGGCACCAAGAAAGCTGAGGCTGCTAAAGCCATATTCTCATTGGGTGGTCCCCAGATACAGGACTGGATTGCCACCCTGGCGGGCCGGGCGACGTTGACAAGGGGCGTGGGATACAAGATGATAATAGTAAGACAATCTAATAATGAGCCAATCAATAAGAGCGACCATGCCGCCACGCAGGAAATCAAGGACCATCACCTTCTCGCTGCCGCCGGAGATGTTCGAAGAGGTGCAGCAGGTGAAGGAAGAGGAAGGCCGCGACATGAGCGAGTTGGTGCGCGAAGCCCTGCGTCTCTACATGGAGGACAGGGAACTGCGTCGTCAGGAACGCCTGGAAAGGTTGCGCTCGCGCCAGGCTGGAAGCCAAGAGAATGAACGAGGTGAAATCAATGAGTGAACGTGTACAAACCCTGACCCCGGCGGCCCTCTATGCCCGGGTGTCCAGCGACCGCCAGGACGTGGACCTTTCCGTCGCCGCCCAGCTTAGGGCGCTACGGGACTTCGCCAAGGCCAACGGCTACACCGTTGCCCGGGAGTACGTGGACGAGGCCGAGAGCGGCCGTATCGCCGACCGGCCCCAGTTCCGAAACATGATCGACGAGGGCGGCAAGGCCACGGCCCCTTTCCAGGTGATTTTGGTCTGGAAATTCAGCCGCTTCACCCGCAAGCGGGAGCACGCCGTGGCCTTCAAGTCCATGCTAAGACGCAAGGGCATCCGGGTCGTCTCCATCACCGAGCACGCCGACGACTCCCCCACCGGCAAGCTCATGGAGGCCATCATCGAGAGCGTGGACGAATTTTACTCGGAAAATTTAGCTCAAGAAGTTGTCCGGGGTATGCAGGAATCGGTATCCCGGGGCTACTTCCTGGCCTCCAGTGCCCCCTTCGGGTACATCCGCATCAAGGTCAGCGACGGGGTGAAGGACCGGCCCACCCTGGAGATTGACCCGGTGGCCGCCCCCATCGTCAAGGAGATATTCGAGAGTTCCCGCCGGGGCAACGGGCTGAAGGAAATCTGCAAGGAGCTGAACGGGCGGGGCATCACCAACCGGGGACGGCGCTGGCAGAAGAACGTGGTCCACTACCTGCTGACCAACGAAGCCTACACCGGCACCGCCGTCTGGGGCCTCAAGAGCAAGGACGAGAAGGCACAGGAGCCGGTAAGGGTGGAGAACGCCTGGCCCGCCCTGGTGTCAAGGGAGCTTTTCGACGCGGTGCAGCAGGGGTTGCACGAGCGGGCGCCGACGGTGCAGCGGCCCGCGCGGGTGAGCAGCCAGTAACCTCCTTAGCGGCCTGCTCCGCTGCGGGGTGTGCGTCAAACCCTACTCAGCTCAGGGGGCCAAGAGCGGCCGGTTCGCCTACTACGTCTGCGCCAGCCTGTTCCGCGAGGGAGCCGGGGCCTGTACCGCCCGCTACCTGAACGCCACCAAGGTGGAGGACCTGGTAATCCAGAAGGTCAGGGAGCGGATTCTCACCGAGGAGACCATCACCGAGCTGGTGACGTTGGTGGCCGAGGAGATCGATGCCCTGGCCGGTGAGGTCAACGGCAGGCTGACGGCCATCAACTGTGAGCTAACCGATGTGGACACCCGGTTGGAGAACCTCTACCAGGCTTTGGAGACCAAGCAGTTGCCCATCGAGGCGCTGTCGCCCCGCATCCTGTCCCTGAAAAGCCGCCAGGACCAGCTTACGGCGGCGCGGGAGGGAGCCGAGGCTCAGTTGGAGCAGCGGCGGGCGGAGCTGCCCACATCGAAGGAGATCAAGGGGTACGTGGCGGACTTCCGGGAGTTGTTCCGGGAAGGGACGTTCCCGGAACGGAAGGCCCTCATCCGCAACTTCGTGCAGGGCATTGAGATCGTGGAGGACGAGGCGGTTCTGACGTACACCATCCCCATGGCCTCGGACGGGGTGACGTCGGAATCGGCCTCGGTTCTTGATTTCGTCCAGTCCGGCCCACTTAACTGGACAAAATCAAGAACTTTTCACATCAGGTTCAATTTGGTTCTATAGCAATTTCGTGCCTGGTGTAGACCCCAACAAGGCTAAACTCGTCGGTGTTGGTAAGAGGTGGTTTTTCAGAGTCCTTGCGATATCGTAAGGACTTTTGGTCTATTGCCTTAAAGCTATATCCGTTGCGAGGCATGACTGCTGGGACAGGTCTGGCAGCGTTCCCAATGCCCCCAGGTAGGTATCCCGGCGGATGTGCTGACCGTGACCATTCACTTTGCCGCAAAAACGGAGCGGTAAAATACCTGAACGGTGACCAATCCCATTCGGGACATAGCAACGCCTCCCCAAAAGGCGCATGAACAACCAGTAATACTTCGCTAACCCCGCCACTTGAGGCCGTGGCAAAGGGTTAGCCTGTCAATGACCCCCATCTGCACCGAGCAATCTCCGACTGGGATGTTGGTAGTCTAAGTTTGACGTACTGCTTGGCATCGGGAAGTTTGACCAGCACATCCTGCAACGAGCAATGTCATAGGGGCGACGTTCCCGCAAGGGAGCATTTCATTCCCCGGTTGTTGCCCCGAAAGTCGCGGACTGACAGCATTCTGGACTGCGCCGCAGCCAGTTTCGGATCAGGGGGTAATCTCACTGTCGATTTCTTCTGGCGCCGTAATGCGGTTGTCATCGTCCTCGACTTCTTGGTCCAGGGCGACGGCGTTGCGGACTTCTGGCAGTGGGTCTTCCTTGGCTATCTCGAGCCAGCGAAGAACCGCGGGACGTTGGTGTAGCTCATCTTTCGCCATTGCTGCCGCCAGTTGCGCGCAGAAAAGCCGTTGCAAGGGAACATCGTCTGGAGTGTCGTGTTCACGGTCGTAGCGCAGTTCCTCGGCAAGGTAGCTCAGTCCGTCTTGAGCTAGATGTCGGATGGCTTTCTTGTGGATTTGATCTCCGTTCGCGAATATCCACCGTGCTGTTGCCAGGGCACCCGGCATTACTGGACTCCTGCGTGAGGCGATGGCGATCCCGATTTCGCGCCCCAAGTCTTCTGGGGGATGAGGCGTGCCGGATTCGGCATCCAACGTTGCTTCAATCCACAGACGCACCCCTTCCACGGCGTCAGCCGCTAGGTCTCTTTTGTTGGATGTCATTCCAACCCGCAGCGCCGTAACGACATCTGCCAACCGCTTTGGTGAGGCTTTAACTACGCTTGTGGCCAAGGCAAGTGCCGGAATCTGATTTTCGTTCAACGTCTGTAATTTAGCGAAGAGTTTTTCGCCTACTTCCTTGGACAGTCCTATTTCTCCAGTGATGGCAGGGAAAACTTGTGTAACGGCTCGGATGCGTTCTTTGTGAGCATATCCGACGTGCGGAAAAAGTGGATGATCAAGCGCGGCAAATTCCGGCATGGTGGCTTCAGCCCAGATTTCGACCAATTCTTGGAGGTTTGTCTTCTCACTGTCGGACAGCTTCAAACGCCGTCCCCGGCTTCGAAGGCTCATCATTGCTTCTCCAACCTGCCAAAGGCGGCTGTCCACATCATGAGGATCGTGGTTCAGCCCATTGGTGGAGTTCCCAAAGATCTCAATCGAAGTTTTGTGCTGCCATCCGGTCTTGTATTCTCCTGTAAGCCATTTAGCGATGAAACGCTTCTGCGTTAGTCCCAGCTCGGTCTCTGGGAAGGTTAGAAACGCCCAATCAAACATGGCGAGATTCGCGGGCAGCCCGTTTTGGAGAGTGGTTTCGGTCCAAAGGGCATGGGCAATTTCCTGCGATTCGTCGTCTGTGAGTAAACCGGAGTGTACCAGTGGGATCATCCTGATCGAAGTCCTGTGTCGGACAGCTGCGTTCCCATTTAGCCCACGCACTACCAGGTCAACGGCAGATTTCCAAAGGTGTTCGTTGTCCGATGTGCGTCGCAAGACGGTACTGTAATTTGCGAACAGCTCCACAGGATCTGCCCACGCGAATTCCATCAGCGGGGACTCGCTGTCCAAACCAGCTACTGGGGCGTTCATCAGGTCTAGGGCGCGGCGGTGACGGTTTTTATCGGGTAGCGCTTCCCATGAGCGTTCTAGCAGATGTCGGGTTACCGTAGCTGAGGTCCCCCTCATCAGTCGAGGGTCTCGGCAACATTCCAGCGCTTTGTCCAAGATGGTTTCAGACAGGTCAGGACCTACCCGGATCGCAAGGCGCGACAGCACTTCAATGGCAGGTTCGGTTCTTGGTTGATGTTCTGCTGTCACTGGATTTTGCAATGATGTGTTTATGACTCTAAGGCAGGCTTCAGCCAAGCTCTCCGCCCCTTTGGTCGGCAAGGTTGCTAACCTTGTCCGCGACAATACTCTACCGAGCGTTTTGTCATTGTGGCCGCTACTGCTCCGCAGCACTAATCGTACGGCGAATTCCAAGTGTTCGTGAGCCATCTCCTCGGCTGCTTTCTTCAGGACGTCGGCCCATACGTTCGTCCGAAGTCTTAGGTTCGTAGCGAGGGCCGTTGCGAAGGGTGGTATGCCGGCAACCTCTGATAGGCGGATCGCCCGATAAGCGGCAGCCTGCGGGTCGTAGTTGCTGAAACGGACACCGGTACCTCGTCGCCTATTGACGTCGAATACGGGAGGTTCATCTTCCGCCCCGTTTTCTCCCATTGCATCCAAGACCGACTGCCGCTCGCCGAATGCGTCGCATCTGAAAGGCGCCAGGTCCCTGAGACGCTTGAGGTGCATTTGACGATTGTCCCAGCCCAGCGCAACCAATGTTGCCCACGCTTCTCGTGACGGGCCGGCTATGCTGCGTTCGTCCTCTGGCATAGCCCTGACCGCTACTATTGCACGCTGTAGTACATCCTCGGCTTCGTTGTCATGTCCAGCCTCCCAGAGCACAGCTGACTTGCGCATCATCCAGGCTGGGTCGCAGTTATCGGTGTGCCAATCTGCCAGCAAGTCGTTGAGTGAGTTGAAATCGAGGTCGTAGTTTGCCCAGAGGCATTTTTCGTGGTGAATCCGGTGCAGGATCTCCGTGTCTTCGGCTTGGAAAGCCGTCAAAGCCTTTATCCACTTCTCAAAGGTATCTCGGTCAAGCCGGTACCTCGCCGCCGTGAGTAGCGCAGCGGCACAGTAACGCCAGTCCTCGCGGATTGTGAGCCAGTCCTCGTTCGGAGAGTGCACACCGTCCAAGATATGGTCGTGGCAGTCAATCGCATTTAGGGTTTCTTCTATCGCAGACTCAAAATTAGGGTACATAGGCACGAGTAGGACTTCCTCGCGCCACACCAGTTCCCTTAGGGCATACAGGCGTTCAGTTGTCGTGAGGTTGGGGAAGGACAGCAATATCTTGTGTCCCCATTCGTTCGTTTTCCACTCCATCTCCCGGCGATTGGAACTAGGCACTGTTAGCCAACCCGGGTACATCAGCCTGTTGTGACGCCAGATTTCGGTAATCTCTCTTACTTCCTCATTAGAGGCCTGGCCCTCTGGTTCCGGTGTTGTTGGTTCGGCTTGCGGGAGCAATGAGCTTACAGTGTCGACCGGTCGGAGAACCTCCGGTATTTCGATTGGTTGCTTGCTCGGCAGTGAGGGCCAGTTGGTAACATCGTATGGTTCCCCCTTTTCGAGGGTATGAAGGAGCCATTCCGTGGCGTACTGGTGGTGCAGGTTTTGCTCTCGCCACATGCCGCTCTGCGGGTGTTGCGCGAGGTCAATCGGGACTACGTTACGTTCCTCCAGCATCCGTCGTCGGTGCTGCGACAGTTGCAGATACCCAGCCAAGTAGATTTTCGGTGCAGACGCTCCCAAATTATCGCGGACCCATCCCGACCAGTTCAGGAAGTTTGGATCTTCTCCGGAGAACCCGATCAGGAAGAATACCGTCTCCATCATGGCCTGCTGGACAGTGTTGACGAATGGAGCGAACTTCGTCGGGTATGTACGGTAGTCCTCCTCCGTGACGATCAGCGGGAATTGTCCGGGCAGCGAGCCGTGCAGCTTCACGATGCGCGGTCGGGGTTCCATCGGGATTTGGTCCATGTTGGTAACGACACTGTAATCCCATTCGGTAATGTCGCTCCTTGCCCGCTCCAGAAGGTCGTCCCAATTGGTAGTATAGATGTCTGCCCAAGGTAGGTTTAGCAGCCGTTGGTGTGCAGGGCTGGGGTTGTATCCTTCGTGAGGCACTAGCTTTCGTAGTGCCTCGTGCAGTTCGGTTCTTCCAAACGCGGCTTCATATTCTTGGGCGGTTCGCGGGGCGTCCCGGTGGATGCTGCTCTTCTCTTGCGGATACAGCTCCTCGTGGAGCCTGTTTGTAACTTGGTCCCATGTGGGCAGGGTACCTACGTTTGGGCGGACTGGCACAGCGTTCCGGCTGAAACCACTTCCCACCATCACGGAGGCTCCGTCAGGACGTTGCCACAGGGCGTCCCGAACGCGGTTGATGTGACTTTGGTCTGGGAAACTCATTAGCATACGTGGTCCAATCGGCACCTCTTCAAAAATTGGCGGTGCTCCTAATTAGGCGCCGCAATTGTCCTATTAGTGACCATTGGTTCCAGTTCCAGTTAATTTCGAAAACGCCACGAGATTTCGATTTGATCCTATGCGAAAGCCCAATCTCATTTGGACTCTCATTCGTCGTAGGGTAAGTCCTCAATGGACAAGTCTTGATTCCCTCGTAACAAGGCCTGTTTGAGATGAGCCCTGGCGTGCGAAGGTGGTCTGGAGCGGAGGAGGCCACGGGATGCCGGCTGCTGGCCTCACCGCCCTATCTGCTGCGCTCAGGACAAGCGTGATCCCGTTGCGGTACCCCTTCCGTGGCTCAGGGCACCCGGTGGAAGTTGTGGAACGGCGCCCTCATGCGGCCGCGACCGCAGGTACCGTCCCGACCGCCCGCTGAGCCGTGTTCTCCATCTCCACCAGGCGTGCATGGACCATCCGCTTGAAGTTGCACGCCAACGCCTTCAGGTAGACGGCAAGCCGCACCCGACGGCCCCCTCGCACCCGCAAGCGCCCAAGCCCGTGGGCGCGCTTCAGCTCGGAGTTCGTTCCCTCGATCCCGGCCCTTATGTCATACCGCTTGCGCCACTCCTCGGTGGCCTCGGCCCTCCGGCGCCGCTCGATGTTCACCTTCACCAGGTCCGCCTTGAGGACGTAGGCCCCCGCACGCCGGTCCAGCTTCACTGGGCAACGGGATCGCAAGGGGCAGGGCTCGCATGTTGTCCCGGCAAAGTGGACCTCTACCCGCTCCGGCGCATCCTTCAGCTCGTACTCCTCGATGGACGGGTGGCCGGCGGGGCACACCGTGGCCTGCTCCCCCTGTGACGTCGATCTGAAAGTCCGCGGCGGTGAGCGGCGGTGGTCCGTCACCCTCTCCTTCGTGCGAGTTCCCCGGCGCCGACCCCGCCACCGGGCTCACCAGTTCCGTTCCCCGGCGCGAGGCTTCGAAGGCATTGCGGCCCGACCCATACGCCGTGTCGGCGAAGAGCTCGTCCGATCGGACCTTCCGCTCCGCGAGCCCGTCAACGACCGGCACGCTCACGTCGGTGTCGCTCCCACTCGAGGGGGTCACCTCCACGTGGGTGATGAGCTGGGTGGCGTTCTCCTCGTGGCAGGTCTCCGCCACCTGCACCTCGTACCCCTTCCCCTTGTGGCCGCTGTAGGTCACATCCGGGTCGTGGGGCGATTGCAGCGAGTCGGCGGACACCTGCTTCGGGTCCTTCAAGGCCACGGGCACCTTGCATTCCCCAGCATCGTCGTCATCGTCCCTGGGGCGCCCGTCCTGGTGTTTGCCCACATGGCACTGCTCCCGCAGCAGCCGCTCCAGCAGCCGGTACTCCTCCAGCTGGGCAGCAGTCGTGCCATGGAACCGGTCCACCAGCCGGTAGAGGTCCCGGGCACAGACCCAAAGGCGTCGCCGACCCTCCCCCGTGCGGGCGTCCTCGTAGTGGGTCGCCTCGTCTTCTTCCTTCAAATAGCGCCCTAGGAGGCCCTCCGGAACCCCAGGGCGAAGCTCTGGGTGCTCCCAGCGCAAGGCCCGCAGGAACAACCGCATCGTCTCACAGAACAGGCCCAGCCGGGTGAGTGTGGCGATGTTGCTCATGATGTGGGTGGAGTCCAGCCGTTGCTTTCCGGTGCGTATGCCCAGCGCCTGGATGATCCGGCCCGTGGTCTCCTGGAAAGCCAGCCGGCCACCGTCGTGCTGCATCAGGCGAACTCGGAAGTTGTGGAGGGTCTTCTGGGGCAGGTGGGTCTCCTCGATGTCTAGCCGCAGGGCGTGGTGCCAGAGCAGAGCCTGCCCTGAGCTTGCCGAAGGGTTGAACTCTAGTTGTTCCAGAGCTTCATCGTCGGTGAGGTTGAACATTTCTTTGAGGAGGTGGACCCCGAGGACGGTCTGCACCGCCCGGTTGGGACGGCCGTTGTCCACGCAGTACATGGGAGCAAAGCGCTCCTCGTCAATCAGGGGGAGCGCCTCGTTTCGGAAAACCTCGGCCCAACTTCTCTCCAGGCGCTTAGCCTTCTTCGGCGTCACCAGGAACTGGGAACTGCCAGAGGCTCTCTTGCGGGTCTCGTATTCGGAACATCCTCCCCTCCCTCGGCCAGGCGCAGCGCCCACGACCTTTTATTACATTATCCCCACCTTGCCCCAGGCTGGCGAGGGGTTTTTACGAACAAATCAATCATGGGTCTCCCGGCTATTCATGGCCGAGCTTTGTTCTTCATTGCTGCTCCTAACCGGAACGGGTGTTGGTATCATTGGCATGAGCAGCGGGACTCTCGCTTAATTCCACCTTGATCCTGTCCAACTGACCGGGTCCACCTAATTCCTTTCCTTTCAGGGACGGCAGTATATTTGGACTCAAGCGGGAGGATGCTCAAGGTATTATACTTCCAGTAGCCGGCGCCTAATGGGCACTATCAGCCAGTCGCGGAAACCCGGTCACAACCTCTATGGTTATTTGCGACAAGGGCTGAAATTGCGAATCGACGTCTAACATCCTTGAATTTCAGGGTTACTAATGCCTGATAACGTTGTTGATATCATTCAAACTCAAAACGAGCTGCGGGATCACGGCCACTGGTTCACGCTTTGGCCGGAGAGATGGTCAACGTACTCGGACGTCCACGAGTGGAACCTTTCCAGCCTAGCAGCCCGTCCGAGGATTACTGGAGCAGGTTAGCTGGACAGCCGGATTTAGCCGGAGAAAGCCATCCGGGGACAGGGTGGGTTTGTGAATGTTGAGAAATTCAAGAGGAACTTGCCGGCTGCAAGCTGAGGAGACTTCCGGGTGGGGGTTCTGCCGGTGTCTCGTCCATTGCCGGCGGGCCCGGCACCATACCGGAACAGCTTCAGCAGGTTGTGGCCCGTGCAGATGAGCAGCCATTCCCGGTTCACCTTCGCCAGACCCCGCAACAGGAACTGCCGGAAGCCCCGGCCCTGCTTGATCTGGCCGAACACCGGTTCAACCGTCTCCATCCGAAGGGCGTAGCGCTCACGTCCCCGTTTCGTCCGCAGCTTGCGGCGCATTCGGTCCCTGACGGACAGTCCCTTGGGTATGCGGCCACGGGGCGCCGGTGGCGGCACCCAGCCGTGGCGGGTCTTCTCCGGCGCGACGAACGGGTCCACTCCCAGGTTGTATAGCCCCTCCACCGCCTTGGCCGAGTAGTACCCGGCGTCGGCGGATACTTCTCTCGGCACCGCGCCGGTGTTATTCACGGTCTCCTCAATCATGCTCACGGCCTGACCCTTGTCCGAGGGCTGGTTGGTGGCACGGGCCGCCACGATCACCTGGTGGGCGCTGTCCACCACCGCCTGACAGTTGTAGGACTGCTGGAAGTCTCTCCCTCCCGGGCCAGGCATGATGCGGGAGTCCGGGTCGGTGAAGTTCCGCTGCGCCTTGTCATCAGGCACCCCGGGATGATTCCGTCCTTCCCTCTCAGCCTGCTCCGACTCCGCCAGGGCCCCGGCCTCCAGCGCCGCCTTGGCCTCCCTTATCTTCCGCAACCGGCTCTCCCGGAAAGCCGGTTCCTCCGGCAACTCATCCCCGCGCTTGTCTTTGCCGTACCGGCGGTCCTCGTCATCGTCCACCTCTCCGGCCCTCCGCAACAACTCTGCCACTTCCCCCGGCAACTGCCCTTCCTTCTCCTTCATCCGCCCGTAGCTCATCGCCTTGTGCCTGGATGCGTTGGCCCTCACCTTGGCGCCGTCCAGCGCCACGTGCCCCAGCTTCACCAGTCCTGCCTGCCGGCACAGCTCCAGCACCTGCAGGAACAACTCCCCCAACACCTCCAGATGGTCCTTGCGGAAGTCGGAGATGGTGCGGAAGTCCGGCGTGTTGTTGGCTGCCAGCACCCGGAAGGCGATGTCCTCGTGGAGCCTCTGGGCGATGCGCCGTGAGGATGCCACGCCGGTGCAGTAGCCGTAGAGCAGCACCTTAACCATCATCCTGGGATGATAGGGCGGACCGCCCCGCCTTTCCTCCTCGTAGCGGGCGGTGATGGTCGAGAGGTCCAACTGGTCCACCACGTCGGAGATGAAGTAGGCTAGGTGGTCCGGCGGCAGCCATTCCTGGAGGGCCGCAGGCAGTAGTAACTGCTGATCCGGATCGTAGGGAAGGTAAGTCTTGCTCATTGACCACTCCGCCAGTCTGATGCTCCGCCCCATCATACCCCCAACGGCTCACCAACCCTGTTTCTCGGACAGACTGCTAGTATTACAACGTCAGTTCAGGGAGGGATGTGGGGTGATGCCCGCATGGCGGCGCGGCGCTTAGCATGGGAGCGTCTGGCCCGTTCGTTGCTGTCCTGCGTATCCTCCAGCCACCGCAGCAACTCTTCAGGTCCGAACCGTTCCCGGGGCAGCATCTCCCCCACCACCCGGTAGACCTGCGGCCTCGTGATCCGGGGCATCTTTTTCCCCCCAAGCCTGTTGCAGGCTCAGCAGAAAAGCTCCGCCCAGCAGGCACAGGGCCACGTGGTGATGCCAGCCAGCCCAGGTGCGTGTCTCGTACTCGTCCAGCCCCACGTCGCTTTTCTCCGTCTCGAACTCCGTTTCTATACGCCAACGGGATCCTCCCACGTATGCCAGGGTCTCCAACGGGGTATCCTCCGGAGCATTGGACAGATAGTAGCGGGGTTCGCTGCCGTCCAGATTCCGGCGGTAAATGGCCCAGTGGATTTCGCCGGGCTTACGCCTGCTGGTTGGACGCACCCTCTGGGCACTGAACAGGCAGCTGCGTGGTCCCTGGCTTCCCTCGGCCACCGTGAGCTCATGCCAGGCCGCCTCCGGCAACTCGTCGCTGCGCTCCTGCATTGTCCGCCGCTGCCCGCTGCGGAGCCTCCGCTTGCGGGGACGCCCGAATCCCTGATACTCCACATTGGTCCAGGCAGGCTCCGGCGGCCACACCGTAAAGCCGGACGGAACGTCCAGCACGCACCACATCCCCAAGGCCGCCAGGCCGTCGCGGAATGACGGCGACATCCCGAAGGCGCCGTCCGCCGCGACCCATCCAGCCTTCAGGTGGCCCCGCTCCTGTGCCCGCCCCACCATCTCCAAGCCCAACTCCGTCTTGGACCGGTAGCCCCGCCTATCCTCCGGCACACCCGCCGCCTCACACCGGTCTTTGTCCGAGGTCCAACTCTCCGGCAGATACAGCCGTTTGTCCACCAGGGCCCGTCCCAGCGGGCTAACATAGGCCAGGAACATCCCGGCCTGGCAGTTGGCCACCTTCCCCAGCCTCCCGCAGTACTGCCGGGCCACTCCCGCTGACTTCCGTCCCTGCTTGGGAAAGTCACTGCCGTCCAGCACCCACACACCTTCCGGATGCTCCAGCCGGGTTCCCAGGTACTCCTGCAGCCGTCCGGTAATCGCCTCATCGTCCCAGGGAGAATCAGTGAGAAACCGCTGCATCCCTCGGGCTGACCCCGGAACCGTCTCCGACAGGTTCTCAGCGTTGCGCCGCTCCCCGGACTGTACCAGCAGGGCCTGGAGATAATGACCGCTGTGCTCCCGCGTCTCCCTGCGGCCAAACAGCGGAGCGAAGTAAGCGTGAAAATCCCCAAAGGCCCCGTACACCTGTTCGAAAGCTGCCGCATCCACTTCCCTGCCTCACCTGCCTGTTCCCTCTCCAGCTACACAGTCATCCTATCAAACTAACTGACGTTGTAATACTAGGCGGCCACGGTCAACGTGCGGTGTCGTCAGTCTCCTTGGCCTCTCCCAAACGGTAACCAACCTTCGGTTAGTGGAAGTTGTACCTGGGGCCGGCGGGGATGTTCTCCAACTTCCGGGGCAGGCTCCTGACGTAGGCCCGCGCTTGACCCCTTCTCTCTCAATCAGACATCCTCCAAGTTTCCAGGCTCCCGTCGTGATGGAAGTAGCCCTCGCCCAATCGGTTGAATCCCCCGCAGTGAATCACCCATGGATAACCTGCGTCGACCACTTTCGTCGGATTCCTGAGGTGGACCCGGGAAAGTCGGACAGGTAGCTAAGTGAGAGTCCCGCTCCTAAACTAAGGGCAGCTGCTGCTGTCGGGAAGGAGTGGGAAATGTCGAAAGGAAGAAGGAATCACAGCCCGGCCTTCAAGGCCAAGGTAGCTCTTGAGACGGTGAAAGACCAGGAGACGGTGGCCCAGCTGGCCGCCCGGTACGAAGTCCACCCGGGCCAGATACAGGCTTGGAAGAAAGCCCTCTCCGAAGGCGCTGCCGGCGTCTTCGGAGAGGACCAGGAGAAGAAGGCCAAGAACGACGCCGCCCTGATCCCCCGGTTGTACCAGGAGATCGGGCAGCTGAAGGTGGAGCGGGATTTCTTGGCGGAGAGGTCCGTTCCATGAGTCCGGGCCGGCGGCGGGAGATGGTGGACCGTAAGCACCCCAAGTTGCCGATAGCGCGGCAGTGCGCCCTGCTGGGTGTGAGCCGTTCCAGCATCTACTACCGTCCCAAGGCTACCTCGGAAGAGGACCTGTCTCTGATGAGGGAGATGGACCGGCAGTACTTGGAGACCCCTTTCTACGGGTCGAGGCGGATGAAGGCGTGGCTGGAGAGGCGGGGGACACCGGTGAGCCGGAAGCGGGCGCAGCGGCTGATGCGCACCATGGGGCTAAGGGCCATCTACTGGAAGCCTGGCGCCAGTCGGCCAACTCCTGGGGCCAAAGTCTACCCGTACCCTTTGAGGAATGCCAGGATCACCAGGCCCAACCAGGTGTGGGCGGCGGACATCACCTACCTGCCCATGGCCCGGGGATTCCTCTACCTGGTGGCGGTGATGGACTGCCACAGCCGGTACGTGGTAGCGTGGCGACTGTTGGGCACCCTGGACGCCGGCTGTGGCGGCGATGGACTGCCACAGCCGGTACGTGGTAGCGTGGCGACTGTTGGGCACCCTGGACGCCGGCTTTTGCGCCGAGGCGCTGGAGGAGGCTCTGGGCAAGGGCAAGCCGGAGGTGTTCAACACCGACCAGGGAAGCCAGTTCACCAGTTGGGAATTCACCCAGGTCCTGCAGGACCGCGGCGTGAGGATCAGCATGGACGGGAAGGGGCGGTACCAAGACAACATCTTCGTGGAGCGGTTGTGGCGGACGGTGAAGTACGAAGAGGTGTACCTGAAGGCTTACGCCGACGCCCACGAAGCCCGTAAAGGACTGGAGGACTACTTCCGGTTCTACAACCACCTGAGGCCCCACCAGGCCCTGGGATACCGGACCCCGGCCGAGGTGTTCCATGGGGAGCAGGGAGTCGTAGAAGAGGAGTCTAATGCAAGGAGGTGTGCACCGGGAGAAGGGTCAGAATCACTGGCGGGAACGCCGGGACTCTCACTTAACTCCGCCTTGATTCTGTCCAACTAACCGGGCCCACCTCATTTAGTCTCACCGCTGTCCTGATGATCGGGTCCACCTGAGCCCATCGAGGAGATTCATGCCAAAGCCTATTAATAACTTTATGCCAGCAGACCTAGAATTCCAAATGTTTGTTCTAG
Organism: Dehalococcoidia bacterium; assembly: GCA_965224325.1. Classification (GTDB taxonomy): domain Bacteria; phylum Chloroflexota; class Dehalococcoidia; order Lucifugimonadales; family UBA3495; genus CBDCMJ01. The sequence goes on along the minus strand of CBDCYT010000007.1, from coordinate 13,267 downwards.
ACGAGCATGCTGACAAACTTCTGGACGAAGGGAATGACGTAATAAAACTCACCATAGGTGTTCCGGAGCTTCCAACCCCCTCAGCCGTGCTAACTCGCGTCATCGAAGTACTGCGCGACCCCGATTTTGTGCGTCGAGTCTTTCCTGAGGGACTGCCGGAACTGCGCGAGGCTATCGCAACCCATTACAATACTAAATACCGGGCGGAAATCTCCAAAGACAACATTATTGTTAGTACCGGGACTTCCCCCATATTTCGTAACATATTTCAGCTTGTGTCGGGCCAAGGACGAGAGATACTGTTACCGCGCCCTTATTATGCGCTGTATGTGTACTGCGCAACGTTGGCTAACGCTACTATCAAGTTCTACGATATTGACCCGGTATCAATGCGAGTCGACATGGATTCTTTCTGGGAAAACTTCTCACCGGAACAGACGGCGCTGGTCGTGGTAAATTCGCCAGGCAATCCGCTGGGCAACATAGTCAATCCCAATGAGTTGCGGCAAATCTATGAGATAATCGACCGCCAAGCTTACATTCTCAATGACGAAATTTACAATAACTGCCTTTTTTACGAGGATTTCCGGTCACCGCTGGACGTTCTCCCAGAATACCAAGATACAACCATCGTAACCAACAGTTTTTCTAAAGGCTTCCGCATGTACACCAAGCGAGTTGGCTTTGCTATACTGCCACTAGAACTCCAAACCAATTTGAGAGTCATGCAGCAGCACACGCTACTGTGCACTGACCCTTGCTATCAATATGGCATGATCGCTGCCCTCGACGATGATGAAAGTCCGGCGGAGCTGACAAGGATTTACAAGGCCCGGGCAGAGTACACGACCGCACAGTTGCAGAAAACTGGGTGCGAACCCATTGCTGCCGAAGGTGGATTTTACGCTGTGCTGCGTTGCTCAGGTTGGAACCAAGAGCACGGTTTCGCATCGTCCAAGCAGCTAGCTCATGACATATTGGATAAAACGCACGTTGCAGTAGTCCCGGGGACCGATTTTGGCATACCTCAGGACCTTCGGTTGGCTTTCTGCAATGATCGGTACAATCAAGGCATTGATCGATTGAGGAGCTATTTCAGTTCTGAATTATAAGACAAGTTGCCTTCAAATCTTGTTCATGGGGTGCCTCGACGATAAAACGGGATTAAAGCTCGCTTAGCAGGCTGCTGAAAAACCCGGTGTGGGCCGACAGCGGAGAGAGAACGGGTTAAAATAGGACCACCCTGGACGCAACCCTGGACGGAGGTTGAGCCGATGCGCGGGAGACAAGATGCACAGGTGACTCTGCTGGCCTTCATCGGCCTTCATCGACCTTCATCGACCTGGAAACGCGAGTGCCGTCGGAGCATCCCCTGCGCATCATCAAGAGGCTGGCGGATCAGGCCCTGAAGGCGCTATCCCCGGACCTGGACCGGATGTACGCCAACGTGAGCCGGCCGTCGATCCCGCCGGAGCGGCTGCTGAAGTCTTCATTACTGATTGCCCTGTACTCGGTGCGCAGTGAACGGGCATTCTGCGAACAGTTGGACTACAACCTCCTCTTCCGGTGGTTTCTGGAGATGAACCTCATCGAGCCCAGCTTCGATGCCACCACCTTCACCAAGAACCGGGAGCGGCTGCTGAAGCATGGAGTGGGCCAGGCTTTGTTCGACGAAGTGGTGCTGGAAGCGGACCGGCAGGGCCTGCTGCCGGACGAGCACTTCACGGTGGACGGAACCCTGATTGAGGCGGCAGCCAGCCTGAATAGCTTCAAACCCAGGGACGGCGACCCGCCCCGGACAACCGACGCTGACCCCGGCAACCCCTCGGTGGACTTCCATGGGGAACGGCGCAGCAACGGCACCCATCAGAGCACAACGGACCCGGAGGCGCGGTTCCTGCGCAAGGGTAAAGGCAAGGAAGCCAGGCTGGTCTTCATGGCCCACGCCCTGATGGAAAACCGGCATGGAATGCTGGTGGACTTTCAGGCCACCCCAGCGACGGGTACGGCAGAGCGGGATATTGTGCCGGAGCTGTTGGACCAAGCCCGGGAGCGGGGCTTTCATCCCCGAACGCTGGGCGGAGACAAAGGCTACGACACTCGGGACTGCGTGGCAGACCTGCGACGGCGCGGGGTGACGCCTCACGTCGCGCGGAACACCAGGGGGCGGTCCAGCGCCATTGACGGCCGGACCACCCGGCATCCGGGGTACGCGATCAGCCAGCGGATTCGGAAACGGGTTGAGGAGGTCTTTGGGTGGATGAAGACGGTGGGCGGGTTCCGGCGGACCCGGTACCTAGGGCTGGACCGGACTGGTCTGGCGGGGCGCCTGGTGGCCACGGCCTACAACCTGGTTCGGATGTCCAAGCTGCTGGGGCAGGCGGCGGCAACTCCGGAAGCCCGGATGACATGACCTGACACTGGGCTACCTATGCCCCGTGCCCCAAGAGGGACGGTCGGCGAAGCCAAATGGGCTAAAAGCCCCTTGTGAACGGCACGATTTCCTCCAACAGGACCCAAGCTTCAACGACTTGAATCGTCGATTTCCGACCTGGACCCCTTTCTTCAGCATGACCTGCCCCCAGTAGTTGTACCACTTGCTATGTTAGTCCGACCAGCACCGGGACAAGGTTCTCGGGCAGGATGGTCTCCGGCGCCGGTGGCCTGTAGCCCAGGGAACTGTGCGGCCTTATGCGATTGTAAGTCTGGCGGTACTGCTCGGTCAGCACCTGCACCTCCAGCAGCGTGTAAAACACCTCCCGGTCCAGGAGTTCGTCTCTCAGCTTGCCGTTGAAGCTCTCCACGTATCCGTTCTCCCACGGCGACCCAGGCTCGATGTACAAGGTCCTGGCCCCCACACCCCCTAGCCACTCCCGCACCACCCTGGCGGTGAATTCCGGCCCGTTGTCCGAGCGGATGTGCTCCGGCACTCCTCGGGCCATCATCAGCCCGGCGAGGGTCTCGATCACATCCGAGGATCGGATGCTGCGGCCAGCCCGGATGGCCAGGCACTCCCTGGTGTACTCGTCAATGATGGTCAGCAGCCGCACCGCCCGGCCGTCCCAGGTCCTGATGTGGACGAAGTCATAGGCCCACACGTGGTTCTCACTCTCCGGTTTCAGCCTGACGCACGACCCGTCGTTCAGCTGACCTGCCCCCAGTAGTTGTACCACTTGCTATGTTAGTCCGACCAGCACCGGGACAAGGTTCTCGGGCAGGATGGTCTCCGGCGCCGGTGGCCTGTAGCCCAGGGAACTGTGCGGCCTTATGCGATTGTAAGTCTGGCGGTACTGCTCGGTCAGCACCTGCACCTCCAGCAGCGTGTAAAACACCTCCCGGTCCAGGAGTTCGTCTCTCAGCTTGCCGTTGAAGCTCTCCACGTATCCGTTCTCCCACGGCGACCCAGGCTCGATGTACAAGGTCCTGGCCCCCACACCCCCTAGCCACTCCCGCACCACCCTGGCGGTGAATTCCGGCCCGTTGTCCGAGCGGATGTGCTCCGGCACTCCTCGGGCCATCATCAGCCCGGCGAGGGTCTCGATCACATCCGAGGATCGGATGCTGCGGCCAGCCCGGATGGCCAGGCACTCCCTGGTGTACTCGTCAATGATGGTCAGCAGCCGCACCGCCCGGCCGTCCCAGGTCCTGATGTGGACGAAGTCATAGGCCCACACGTGGTTCTCACTCTCCGGTTTCAGCCTGACGCACGACCCGTCGTTCAGCCACAGCCGGCCTCTCCTGGGCTGCCTGGCCGGTACCTTGAGCCCCTCCCGCCGCCAGATACGCTCCACCCGTTTGTGGTTCACCACCCAGCCGCTACGCTGGAGCATCGCGGTGATCCGCCGATAACCGTAACGGCCGAACCGGGTGGCCAACCCCACAATGTCGTTGGTGAGGGCCTGCTCGTCATCCCGGACCAACGGCTCACGGCGATGGGTCGAGCGGGACTGCCCCAGCACCTTGCAGGCCCTCCGCTCTGATACCTTCAGAACCGACCTGACGTGTTCGACACAAAGGCGGCGACGGGCGGGGCTCAGAAGTTTCCCTCAGCCGCCTCCTTGAGTATCTGGTTGTCCAGGGTCAGTTCGGCCACCGCCCTCTTGAGCCGGCCGTTCTCCGTCTCCAGCTGCTTCAGGCGCCGCGCCTGATCGACCCGGAGACCACCGTACTCGGCCCTCCAGCGGTAGAAGGTCTGCTCCGAGACGCCGATGCGCCGGGCTGCTTCTGCAACCGTACTTCCCGCGGCGATGACCACCTCCGCCTCCCTGAGCTTGTTGATGATTTCTTCGGACGTGTGCTTCCTTTTGGCCATGTCTCAACCCCCTTTTGTCCAAAATCCTAACATTGATTCTGGATCGACTTTCGGGGGTCAGGTCAATAGGGCTGGGGGCTTACCCCACGGTCAGTCTGGCCAGGGCCCGGGAAATCGCCCACGACAACCGCACCGCCGTGGCCGAGCGCCGAGACCCGGTTGCCGAGAAGCGGGAGGCCCGGGCGGCGGCCCGCAAGCCTGCCCCGTCAGTCCCCACCTTCGCCGAGGCCGCCGCCCGGGTCATCGAGCTGCGCCGCCCCACCTGGAGCAACCTCAAACACGCGGCCCAGTGGCAATGGACCCTTCAGACCTATGCTTTCCCGTTAATCGGGGGTAAGGCGGTGGATGCCATTAGCTCCGCTGACGTCTTGAATACCCTTACCCCCATCTGGACCGGCAAGCCGGAGACAGCCAGCCGGGTCCGCCAGCGCATGGAGACCGTCATGGACTGGGTGGTCGCCCAGGGCTACCGGCTGGACAACCCGGCGGGGCGCTCCCTGCTCAAAGTCCTACCCAAGACAGGGCGGCTGAAAGAGCATCACCGGGCCTTACCCTACGTGCAGGTGCCGGGGGTGGTGCAGCAGGTCAGGGAGTCTGCCGCCAACAACTCGACCAAGCTGGCTTTCGAGTTTCTGGTGCTCACCGCCGGCCGCTCGGGGGAGGTACGGGCGGCTGACTGGACCGAGGTCGATTGGGAGTCGGCGACCTGGGAGCTCCCCGCCGCCCGGATGAAGGCGCGGCGGCCTCACCGGGTCCCGCTGTCCGGCAGGGCTATCGAGATACTTTGCCAGGCGGAGAGGCTAAATGACGGCCAGAGGTTGATATTCCCCGCCACGCGCAGCGGCAAGCCGGCGTCCGAGATGACGTTCACCGCCTTGCTGCGGCGGCTCCAAATCCCCGCCGTGCCCCACGGATTTCGGACCTCGTTCCGAAACTGGGTTGCCGAGTGCACCGCCGCGCCCTGGGCGGTGGCGGAGGCGGCCTTGGCCCACAGCGTCGGCAACAGTACTGAGGCGGCGTACATGCGGAGCGACCTATTCGACCAGAGGCGGGCGCTGATGGAAGCTTGGGCAGACTACGTTACCGGCGGGAACGGTAGGGAGGAGAACCATGGCTGAACAGTCCCCGGAGCAGTCCTCGGAACAGTTCCTCGGCGACGTGTTGAACAACCGAATCTCGGTCATCACCCCACTCGCCGATTTACCGGCATGGTGGAGGGATGCCCCTCCGGGAGAGCCGGACCCGAACCGCCCAGGATTTGTCAGTAGGGAGGCGTTGCTGACCCTGTACGTCGATTTGGCCGACACCAAAGCGTGGGCCGGAGAGGGACTGCGTGGGCTTCTGAGGTACTTGTTGGAAAGTTTCGTAAAGCCCCCTCCGTTCTTGGTCCCGTGGGCCGTCGAACGATGCGCTTATGGTGACCCTCCCCCAAAGCGCGGCCGCCCGGAAAAGGTGGACCGGGACAACCGGGTTGTGTCTGTTTTCACGTTTCTCCGGGTTCACGGATACTCTTATGAAGCCTCCATCGGCTTTATCGCAGGACAGCCAAGGGCTCACACGGCGGCTCGAGGCAGCAAGGGAGTTCTTGCGCCGGTAACAATTCGGGCCATTTTTTCATCCTGACAACCCACGGGCGTTGGTCGTACCCTTCATTCAAGTAAAGGTTTGAGGGGTACTTTTATGACTCCCGCAACCACGGACCGCCTCCTGCGTCTCAGCGAGGTCCTGACCCTGACCGGGCTGGCGCGGACCACCATCTACCGCAAGATGCGCGATGGGTCTTTCCCCGAGTCGCTGAAAATCGGGGTCCGCGCCGTCCGCTGGCCGGAGTCCGAGATCGCCGCCTGGCTGGCAGCCCGGCCCAGGGCCTCCGGTGACCGGCCGCGCTGAAGCTGCTGGTCAAGGGCGGGGTGGACTCATCCGTAGGGCGCCGGTACGCGGCGCTCCACGGCGTCACGACGGGCAGTCAAACCTGACCGGTGAACACCGTGGCCGATGCCCCGGCAACCAGAGTCGCTGTGGCGGCACTCCACCAGGAAATCGGCAATACTTCGTGACCAACTTAGACGCCGAAAGGCTGTGGGCGAACATATTGACCCGCGCAGACCCGGTGGGCTTGTGCATAACAGGCTGTTGACAGGGCTGCGTTAGGGTTCGACCCCGTGGACCCGGCGGGCTTTTGGCCCATCCTCCCTTCCACCACTCGCCGGAGTTTGCCCTCGTGGAGCCGCCGGGCTTCCGCCTGTTCAGGGCCGGCGCCCCGACCTTCGTTGCCTTTTCGGAGGCCCCCAATCCCGGGAACCCCAGAACCAAAGGCATGCGCCAGGCCAAGCGCTTCCGGCCGGCGGGACTCGAACCGCTTGAGCTGGCCTGCGCCAGGAGGGGAGAATAAATGGACGACGTCATTCAAGCCTGGTGCGTCGGCTGCCGGCGCTACGTGACCCCGCCGCTCGAGGGGGCCGACTACGGCGCAAACCGCCTCGGCTCCCCCTACGTGGTCTATCCCTGCCCCAGAGGCCACGAGGTCCGGTGGTTCCTGGAGCGGCGGAGCCGGCGGGACCTCCCGCCGCCGGCCGGCGCGGCGGAAGCAGAGGCCCGCGCCCAATGCTACGCCGAGGGGATCCGGGAAGGGCGGGCGCTGGTCCAGCCGGTGCTGGACCAGCGCCCGCGTCATGGAGGCCTTTGGATTCCTGGGCGATTTCAAGATAGGGCTGGGCGTCTCTAAAAAGACGTTCAAGAGGATGGTGGAGCGGGCCAAGGCTAGCGCTGAGTCCAACGACGACGCTTAGGGGTACGCCGGACTAGCAACGGCGGCGGTGGGGTCCAACGACCCGGTCCGGTCCCCGCCTGGCGTGGCTGATTCCTATCTGAGATGCAGGCGTTCAGGGCGTTTGTCCACGAGGTGTGTCGATAGGTGTAACACCCCAAATATTCAGGCGTGGCGAAGTGTACGAAACCGCCTGGAAAGCCTCCGCTGCACGGCGTTTGTCCCAGCAAAAACCCCATCTATGAAGATAATTATTTCAGCATCGGCGCGCTTCGGGGGGTCAAATTATTTGCCCCCCTGGTTATGGTGGCGGCGCGGCGCGATGCGCCCGCGCGCGCACTCTGCGCGCGTGCTCATGGGCGCGTTCCCCCGCCGTCTTCGGTTCCCGGCCGCCTCAGGCGGGCCGCTGACGGTGAAAGTCGAGGTCCCCGCCGGGTTTTCGGGGCCCCCCGGCCGCCTGATGGGAGGCCGGCGCCCCGGGTTGTCCTGAGACCTGGGGGAGTGTCCGCCCCTTGGAGAAGACCGGCAGCCCGGGTTCCCCCTGTCTCCCGCCTTTTTGAATGAAATCCAGTGGCCGCCGCCGGCCAAAGTGAGAGGCCGTGACCACCTTATTGGTCAAAGTATAAGAAAGTGACCAAATATAGGAAGTCCTTGGTCGCGCCCCGGGTCCGGGAGAGCCGGGGCTGGAACATCTGAGTTGACGTGGGGAGCGGCGGGGAAAGTCAGCGGTCACGACGGCGGCTCAGAGTTTAGCCCTGGCCTCTTATTTGTAAAGCGTGTTCGATATCGCCGAAGCTGACAGGCTGCCAGTTTTGCACATGCTTCCAACCCTGTACAAACTTCACAGCCGGAATAACAACAGGTTCGAGTCTTCCTGGGTGGGCTTACTCTTACGGTTCTTCCACAATTTGTAGGTTGCACGCCGCCGCAGCGCTGAAGAATGCCATCGGTGGGCCTGCGTCGTCGGGTTGCAGCGCTGCGGCCACGCCTTCAGGTCCGCCCAACTCGTCCATCACGCATTCCAAGCCCTCCCGGTCGTCAGGGCCCAAGCCCAACGAGGGACCGGCAGCCTGCCACTCCTCTTCGTTCAGGCAGGATAGCGTCACCAGGAAGCCGGCCATACTGCCTACCATGGCCGCTGCCTCGTCGGACTCCCCGGACGTGGCAAGCATAATGGCGCGAAGGTCGAAGTCCGCGAATCCACTGCGAACGCACGCCGAGGTCTCCCCACTGAGCGGCCCGGTCTGACCGGTCAGTCCGGTCAGGAACAGCCTCAGTAACGTCTCTTGCTGCAGGCATTGGATTAATTCCGCAGCCTCCTCGGGCGAGACAAGGTCTGGGCCGCCCTCTGGCGCCATGAGCCGCTGGGGGTCAACGTTTTCCGGGAGGCAGGACTGCTCGACGGCCGATAGCTCGGACAGGAACGCCTGCGGGTCCTCTAGGTTAAGGGGAAGGATCGCGCCGGACCCTGAAGCGGGTTTCGGTGCTGCCTCTGTCGGCAGGGGAGTGGTCGTGGGAGCCGGAGCGGGTGTGGGAGTAGGCGCCGGGGTAGAGGTCGGAACTGGTACAGCGGTTGAAGTCGGTGTCGGAGTCGGGCTGGAACAGGCTAACACCGAGGCCGCTACCAGAAAGATTGCGCAAGACAGCACTTTCAACATCAAAGCATCACCACCCTTGAGACTAGGCAACCTCCACCTAGTTGGGCGTGGCTGCCACTCCACCGATTGTATCTCAGGGCACCAGGACCAGACCCTCGAAACCCGCGCGAGATTCTAACCGTTCCAGCGAGGCCACGGCCCTCCGGGAGGAAGAGTCGAAGAAGAGGGGGTGTTCACCGGAACCAGTGTTGGTATCATCGGCAGAAGTGGCAGGACTCTCACTTAACTCCGCCACAATTCTGTCTAAATAACCGGGTCCACCTCACGCCGCGTGGTCTCCTTCCTACCTGAATGTTACTGCGCTCTCTTGGGTCTGGCGCTCGGTGGTCCCTCCCGCCTCGAAGTGAACGGCATCATCGCCCCGGTCATACCGGACGTCAGAGTTCATAACTTCCCCCTCGAAAGGTGAGTACCCGGTATGTCCCCAGCTCGACTTGGTCCCATCTCCCAGCGGCCTCTCGATACTTACATGCCATGCCGGGATGTCTATCGGCCTAATTCTACCCCCGTAGATTTCCATATTTGAGTAGGTCGGCGCTCTCACCACGGCCTTACCGTCCAGCAGTGGGAACTTGAGCGAACCGACCCAAGTGGTAATGTCCGTACTGCGGTGCGTTATCCACAAGGCGAACCAAACGCCGTCGTCTTCGGGGTCGCCGTCCGGCGCAAACCGAACCCGATAATCACCCGCGCCCCAGGCATAGGAACGCCTGACACCTATGAAGTTTCCCTCGTGCCCGGATGATTGAGTCCAGCCGTCAGTCTCAGAAAAACGGGCGTTTGCCAGGTCACGGGTCTCCCAACGTGAGTATAACAAGCCCTTGCCGCGCCTGTGTGGCGGCTCCGGCGCGTAAACGTCTGTCTGCAGCCCGAAGTAAAACCCCACGTCTGAGATTTTACTAAAGGCAAGCATCAGATAGAGTCCGTTGTTTCCCTCCAACTCAACGTCGTTGTGGATCGTGAAGTCTATGACTAGCTCCTCGAACTCATGTATTTTCTTCCCCGTTGAATCCCTGCCACGTTCCCATTCCCACCAGATGTATGCCATGTGCTCCGGGGGGGTAGACGGACTGGCAGAGGTCGGCCCGCCCCGGCACTTGGGTCGGGGTAGGCATGGGCGTGGCCGTGGGCCAGGGAGTTGGTGTTGGCACTGGGGTAGCCGTAGGCTGTGGAGTTGGTGTTGGCACTGGGGTAGCCGTAGGCTGTGGAGTTGGTGTTGGCACTGGGGTAGCCGTAGGCTGTGGAGTCGGCGTCGGCAAGGGGGTAGCCGTGGGCCGGGGAGTTGGTGTTGGCACCGGGGTAGCCGTGGGCCGAGGAGTCGGCGTTGGCACCGGGATAGCCGTGGGCCGGGGTGTTGCGGTGGGCGTTGGCGTCGGAACAGGGGTTGGTACAGGTGTGCCAGTAGGGATAGCCTCTAGCGCAGCCTCCGCCACCACCGTTGCGGTTAAGTCGGGCGTGGGCGCAGGTGTCGGGGCTGTAGTGGCAGCCGGCTGTTCAAGGGCAGGTGTCGGGCTTGGGCTTGGGGTTGCGGTGTCTGGAGGATTTCCAGCGGCGCATGAAATTCCGGTGACGATGGGCAAACAGAGGATGAGAACCAGAACTTTGGTGAACATGGGCGCCCCCTCACGGTACAGGACTCAGGCACTTGCTACGGATACCTTTATCCCTTCCATTGAGCCGCGAGGAGGCATGAAGGCATGCCTTCACTCTGTACCGAAAGCTCAATGAACACCGGGGAGGCCCCTCAGCTTGGAAAGGTATCCGTAGCCGGTGGAATGATAGCGGGAGAAGGGGTCAAAGGCAAGCGTAAAGGGTGGGCAAAAGCAGAAGAGCAACGTCGGGATTGGGGATCGTGGGTCAGCCGGCGGAATTGCGGGTCAGCCAGGGATTTTGAGGCACAGCCGCCGAGGGATTGACGAAGCGCAACCCAGACTGCTATTCAGGGGCCTGAGTTCTGCTCCGCCCGTTGGATCGTGGCCCCGGCCAGGTTCCAAGGCGGGGCTATTCAATACGCACGCTCGTACTTGCCGACGGCCAGAACCTCTATCGCCTGGCCCGGAGAGCCAGGGCCTCCGGGCCGGCGTCACCCTATGCTTGGCCGAGCTACGACGTTGAGGAACTGGCGCACGTTCTGGTTTCCAGGACGCCCGGTCCCAGCCTTGCCGGCATTCGTTTCCACACGGGCGTATCCGACCGTCGGCCGGCCCTTCGCAACTATTCTGGCACGGCTTCCGGTCGAACAAGATCAGGTATCTGCGGAACCGAGAGGTCTACATCTATTGGGGCAGAGTGAACGCCGGAGGGCAGGAAAAGGGCATGGATGTGAGCGTGCCCGGCGACGGCTATGGGCTCCCGCGCTCGACTGGTGCATACGCCGCAGTCCTTGGGCTCCCACCTGGTACTGCGGGAAGTGGTTCTGACCCGCTACGAAGTTGACGGGCTGATAGCGGCGTTGCTTACATAGGACAGCGTGCCGACGGGCACCACGGGCCTGTCCGGTTGGCCCCGCGATAACGTGGGCGGCCTTGGGCGACGGTACATTTCCGAGGTGCGGCGTAACTACCGCGGGTAGTGACCATCGGGACGAGGCGGGCAAAGGATGGCTGCGCGAGCATGGGCGGCATTGCCGCCGCCCATCCGGTTCTGTGATAATTGTGGGGTGGTGGGCCGGGCCTTGGGGGAGCCTCACAGTCCCCCCAGCCGCATCTCGAAGATGGTTCTGGGTATCGTGAAAAAAGGCCCACTTTTTCCGTGGGTACGGTTGCCCGGACAGGCCTGATGCTCCAGCTATTTGACGACAAACCCAGAGACTACGCCGATCCATCGCTCAGAGCAGAGTCAATTTACGCTTTTCTCGATCGTTCATCGCTCCCGGAGTATGAGCGAGTGCGATGCATGCTTCAACGTTGGGTCGACCGATTCCCACCTAAGCACCAACCCGAGATTCTAGGCCAAATGCGCCACGAGGGTTCCGGATCAAGAACACGTGAAAAAGGTTTCTATGCTGCATTCTTCGAGTTGTTTTTGCATGAATTCTTGAGTGGCACCGGCGGGTCGGTGGAGGCCCAGCCGTCAATTCGGCGTCGGCCACCAGACTTTAGAGTAAATTTGAAACTCCAAGATAGGACTGAGTTCACCTACATTGTTGAAGCCACTGACATCGATCTGGAGAGCGGTACCGCCCTGGAAAGAGACCGGAATGAACTTTCGGTCTTCGACACACTGAATGAGATCCCTTCCCCTGATTTTTCTTTATTTCTCGAAACCCAGGGGAAGCTCGAATCAACCCCACCTAGACGGAAACTAAAGCGCCACCTCGAAAAACTGATCAAAGAGACGGACTATGGCGATCTGCTTCGCATTTACATGCTTTGCGGTCAAAACTCAACCCATCTCCCTACAATTCCCCCATTTCCCTACAGGAACTGGATATCGGCAGGTCGGCTGGTGCCGGTTTTGCCCGAGAACCGCCCGAGATCTGGAAAGCTTATATCGTTCTATCCTTCTAGGGTCAGTCCCATCGACGACATAGGCAAGACGAGGGCTCGGTTATACGAAAAAGCGAATCAACACAAAAATATTGAAAACTTGATCATCGCCCTGCGGCGTGACAAAGCTAACGACAGACTAGACGAAGCGTTGATAGGGAAACGAGGTGCAAGTGTCCGCATACAACGTGAGAAAACCGATTCCGGAGCGTTTCATAGTCCCTTTGATGATCGTAGGAAGGACGGATTCTGGGCCAACAACTCTGGTCCCCAGAACCAAAATGTAATAGGCGTTGTAGAGTTTTATGACCTGTACCCGTGGTCCATAGAAAACGCGAAGGCGACTTTCTACTCAAACCCGTACGTGGACAAGCCTTTGCCGGACTGGACCAAATCCATCACCCGTGCGGAGTACTCAGGCGGCGAGGTGAGCATTGTTGAGGGTATACCGCCATGCACATTGTTGAGAGATTACGAAGTCATAGGGAATCCCTTCGGGTAGCCTCATATCCAAAATGCGATAGACGGTGGCTCAATCGGGTCGGTTACAGCGGCCTGTAGGATTGTAGAGCGGCAACTGCCAAGCGGAGCGCACTAAGCCAAACTATATCGAGACCACCCACTCAAAGGTTTGTAGTACAGTACCGCTTGGCCCACCTGAGAGGACTCGAACCTACCGTGAGGCAAGCCGGCGTTTCTATCCAGCCCACCTGTTTGGACGGTGGGTGTTTGTGGAGCCCTCAGAGTAGGTGAAAGCTTTTGAACCTCGGTTCTGTCCAAGTCCACCGCCCAAGAATACCGCAGAGTTTCGTCGCGATCGCCCAACCGGCAAGGATTTGTCTGAAGCACCTCCGTACAGTGTCTGCGGATGATGCCACTACTCTGTGGCGGGTCAATTCAACTTCGGCGATTTCGCTCATTTCTCCGTCGGCGTTGACAGTTGGTTCCCCATTCCAGCTTGGGCAGCGCCGCCGGAGACTAACCGATGCCACGATACCATGTTGCCATGAGGCCATGTTGCCATAGGTTGTCCACGGGGCAC
>CBDCYT010000006.1:0-164407 GCA_965224325.1 Dehalococcoidia bacterium | reverse complement strand
GAGGCCAAGGACTTCCCTCCCTCTGAGCGCGACGCGCTGATGGGGCTGGTCACGCAGTTGCAAGGGCAGGTTGCGCAGTTGACGGCGGCCAAGGAAGAGTTGCACAAGCAACTCGCCGAGCTCAAGCGAGCAGGAAAGCGCCAGGCGGCTCCGTTCTCCAAGGGTGGGCGAAGCAGCAGACCCAAGCGTCCCGGCCGCAAGCCGGGTATGGGGTCGTTCAGCTATCGAAAGTCGCCGTCTCCCGATGAAGTCGCCGAGCCGCTTGTAGAGGTGGCGGTGGCTGAGGACACCTGCCCCGGATGTGGAGGCAGACTCGAGCATGAGGGAGTGCGGGTTGTCTACGAAACCGACATTCCTCCGATTCCCAGACCCCAGGTGACGGGGTACCGGGTGCAGATATGTCGGTGCCGCTCCTGCGGTAAGCAGGTCCGAGGGCGGCATCCCGACATGCGGGCGGAGATAGACGCACTGGTCGCCAGCGCCTGCGGTCTGGCCGTAGACGAGCTCCGCTTCACATTCACCGACTTCACCGAGAACGCGGTCAGCCCCGCCTACCGGCGGCAGGTGCTGGAGAAGTTCGACGGCCTGTAGGCAGAGGCGGTGTGACATTAGCCTGTTTCGGTCTACGGTGCATCACCATAGACTACCGAGAGGTACATCGCGATGGCATCGACGATAGAGTGGACTGATGAGACTTGGAATCCGGTGACGGGTTGTACCCGCGTGTCACCCGGCTGCGACCACTGCTATATGTTCGCGCTATACCCGCGGCTGACGGCAATGGGGGTGCCCGGTTATGGGGGAGACCCGCGAGAGGTACGGCTGCTGCCGGAGCGGCTGGACGCCCCGATGCGATGGGGTAGACCGCGGCGCGTCTTCGTCAACAGCATGTCGGATGTCTTCCATCCCAGCGTGCCTTACGAATTCATAAACGGCATTTTTGACGTCATGTGCGAGGCATCGGAGCAGCGTGGACATGTCTTCCAGGTTCTTACCAAGCGGCCAGGCCGGGCCGTCGGATGGTGGGAGCGCCATCAATCCCGCTACAACGGCGTGTGGCCGGACGGCGTGTGGATCGGAACGTCGGTGGAGAGCCAGAAGTACGCCCCGCGGATCACCGTACTGGCACGGCTGCCAGCGGCCGTGCGCTTCGTCTCGGCCGAGCCGTTGCTCGGGGCGGTTGACCTGCGCCAGTGGCTCGACGCCCGCGCAGTGCATTGGGTCATTGCCGGAGGGGAGAGCGGCCCCGCCGCTAGGCCGATGGAGTTGGATTGGGCGCGGGGTCTGCGGGACCAATCCCTTGAGGCGGGCGTGGCATTCTTCCTGAAGCAGCTAGGCGGCCGCCGCGGCAAGCGGTCGGGAGACGAAGCGACTCTGGACGGACGTCAGTGGCGCGAGTACCCAGAACCAATAGAAGGAAATGAGGATGCCGCCTAGAACTACTACTTGGAGCCTTGAGCCGCACACCAAGGGCAAGCACCTGGTGCTGCAGCACTACATGGGGGCTTGGCTGCCAATCCTGACCAGTTGGAATGGGAGTGTCCTATTCATTGACGCCTTCGCTGGGCCGGGCGAGTACACAGGAGGCGAAGCGGGCTCACCGGTCATAGCGCTGCGCTCGCTGATCAACCATCGTGCTAAGAACCAAATGCGAAGTGAGATCAACTACCTGTTTATTGAAAAGGACCCTGATCGCTGCGAACACCTGATAGAAGTGCTTAGTGGATTGAAAGGTGAGTTGCCTCGCAACTGTAGCTATGAAGTCTTCAACTCCACGTTCGACGAGACACTCACAGATGTGCTTGACAGTATCGACCAACAAAATGCGCGCCTGGCCCCAGCTTTCGTGATGATTGATCCATTCGGTGTCTCCGAGACGCCGATGAGTACTATCGGAAGGATACTGAAAAGTCCACAATCGGAAGTCTATGTCTCTTTTATGTACAGGGAGATGAACAGGTTCAAAGAACATCCTAATTTTGAAAGTCACCTAGACGAACTGTTTGGCTGCTCGGCATGGCGACAAGGCATAGACTTGGCCGACGGGAAGGAGCGAAAGGACTTCTTCTACGACTTGTATAAGGACCAGCTAAAGGAGTACGGAGCGCAGTACGTAGTCCGCTTCGAGCTGTATGAGGGCGAGCAGCTTGTCTATGCGATATTCTTCGGCACCAAGAGCTTGGATGGGTGCGACAAGATGAAGCAGGCTATATGGAAGGTCGCGCCATTCGGCGATTTCAGGTTCCGAGGCAGCCGACTCGGCCAACTTGTACTTGGCGAAGGCCTAGTTGACTTCAGCCTGCTGGAGAAGGCATTCCAAGACAGATTCGCATCCAAGGGATGGCAGAGAATAGAGGACTTTGAAGACTTCGTGAAATCCGACGCCACGGACTTTCATTCTGGTCATCTCAAGCGCAAGACACTGACCCCCATGGAGAAGAATGGCAAGATAGAGGTAGAACGTCCTCCAGGCAGGCGAGGCTTCGTCCCTGGCACTCGTATTCTTTTCCGGTCTTACACCACTTGTATGCTGCAGTAGCCCAGTGGATAGGCCAATCTGCGGGACAGGCGAGAGGGGCGCGTCGATCACCTGTGGGTGAGCCAGGCCACAACCCTGGACTGCACCGGCGTCAAGTTGGACACCCCTCCCGCTGTTCTGGTCGCTCCGAACGGATACAGGGGCTTTGAGGCCCGCATCTACAAGTGTGGAGGACACCAGGCATTATCCCACTGGGAGGGTAGCAAGAAGATGACAATGGTAGCCGGCATTGACGTGGGCAAGGCCAACCTGGATGTTTCGATCTCCAGAGGCCCGGTGCTGCGTTTCGACAACACCGCGTCAGGCATCACCAAGCTACGGAAGCACCTTCAAGAGCAGGACATCGCCCTAGCCGTCTGTGAACCAACGGGCGGCTACGAACGGCTGCTGACCAGTCGGTTGCGGAAGACTGCCATAGGGGTGCGCCTGGTCCACCCGGGCCGGGTGCGTGCTTTCGCCAAAGCCTGCGGCTACGAGGCCAAAACCGACCCACTGGACGCCCAGGTGCTTTCCCGCTACGGGGAAGTGTTTCCGGAGGCGGATACGTGGGAACCGGAGACGGACCCGCACCGGGAGGAGCTGAGAGACCTGCTCAGGCGGCGGCGACAATTTATCGACCAGCGGGTTCAGGAGTTGGGTCGGCTAGACAAGGGCATTTCCACCACTATCGCCAAGTCCACCAAGCGCCACGTCGCCTGGCTGGAGAAAGAGATCGCTCGGCTGGACAAGGAATACCAGGCAATCCTCCTGGACAATGCCACTCTCGCTGGCCGCGCCGCCCTCTACCGGACCGTGCCCGGCATCGGGCCGCTAACCGCGGCAACCCTGGTGGCTCACCTTCCCGAACTGGGCCACTGGGATAGCAAAGCTTTGACCTCCCTGGTGGGACTGGCGCCCTGGTCCCGAGACAGCGGCAAGAAGCAAGGGCACCGGGCTATCAGGGGTGGCCGGGGACTGGTGCGGCGCGCCCTCTACATGTGCGCGTGGGCGGTCATCCGCCACGACAGCGAGATGCGTCGGTTCTATGACCGCCTACGTCAACGTGGGAAGCCGGGGAACGTTGCAGTGGTAGCGGTAATGCGTAAGATCCTGCTCCAGCTCAACGCGGTTGCTCGCAGAGGGACGCCATGGGCGCCACAGGCCGGATGACCGCAGGTCCTCAAAATCCCACAAAAGGCTTGACTGCGAACACGGATACTTGACGGGACGTGACCCCGTCGAGTGTGGCGGTGGCGAGGGGTGGCAATCAAACATCTGTTTGTTTGCCAGTATGCAAGTCCACCGGCCGCCGTAGCTGGCAAACGTAGCGGGTGTCAACCTCAAAAGTGGAACCGTGTGGACGTGATGACACGGTTCCACTTTTGAGACTGGAGGTAAACACATGTTTCTTTACAGGATGCTACCTCAATAGGCACAATAATAGCGGAATGAACCATCGGCATTCCGTTCTTGAGCCGCGTTTCGCTAAAACGAAGCCGTACAACGATTTCCAAGGGTCACTTCAAAGTGCGTATGGTCGTCATCGAGGGCATAGAGTTGATGGGAGGCACCTGGAGACCCATCAACATTAAGGGGAATCATGGCCAATAAAGAACAACGTAGACGGAAGCAACGCGAGCGCAGACGGCGCCAAGAGGAAGCGAAAGAGAAGGGCGGTCGGCCTAGGGAAACCCCACGGTGGGCCGGTCTGAATCCGTGGGAACCGGTAAATATGGGTTTGTTCAACGTGGGGCCGATTTTCCCAGAGTCTGTGACTCGGGAGGAGCGAATTGCAGTTCTTCAGACCATAGGAACACAAGCCGAAGAGACGTTCCAACGGGGGTTTCCCCAAGTCACCGGATGGTTCCACCAATACGACGCATTGTATTTGCTGGCGTATTGTGTCGTCTATTTTCTCACCCATCCCAAGGGAGTAGACCCTGAGGTGACAGGGCATCTAGACTTTTACCCTCACTATCTTGAGATCCTCCAAGCGTTCTCGTTGATGCAAGACCGTTCTTCCTCATCCGCCCCCCTAGGCCCAGGGAGAGAGGAGTTGCGGAAGTCTATGGGAGCTATTGGGGATGCAATTGGATTACGGTGGCTGAGGAATCGCGCGGGCCTTACTAATGACGAGTTCCACCAACAGTTCGTACTCCAGAGGATGCGGACTCAAACCGCCGGTGTGAGAAATTGGGCGTACCCCCGGTACATGTACGAGGTAGTTCGTTCCCTCGCGGATACCGTTCGGTCGGACTTTATCAAGTTATATGGTGCGGACCCTGTAAGGTTAACAGAGACTCTCGTCGACTTGTCGAAAATTGCTGAAGCTCGCATGAATCAGCATCGTGGACGAGTGAGCCATTTTGTCCGCCAAAGCAGCGTTCAGCAAGTCGTGGCTGCATACTTGGACTCCTTCCCAGAAGTAATCGGATTTGATACTGATCGCTTGTACGAATTGGCCGGACGACATCTTGACAGTTTTAAGTTCAAGCTAATCGAACACTCGGACTTGCGATTGGCCGACAGCCTAACCTTCACTCTCGATGACATCGCTGTTGCCTATGGCCAGGGTGCTGACAGACAGGCACTCGAGTATCTGTTTGACCGATTGGCCATTAAATTTGGAGAGCTTCGTGACCAAGATAAAGAGCACGTTATTCTGGACAACCCGGTGTGGAACAAGCCATTCATTAAGATTGACCATGAGACTTATTTCTCCTCAGTGATTAGTTTGATGCCCCACTACACGTTGGGTCTATTGGAGAACTTGGTCTCAGCAGACTCCCAACTAGCAGAGAGGTATCGTCAGAGAAAGGCTGGTTATCTGGAAAACGAGCTAGGGATACTCTGAACAAGGCCGTCATAGTCTGGATTGTCATAGCCGAGGCAACGATGGGGGTGAGAACCGCCTCACGAGGCTTGTTGGGCCGGGCTTGGTCCCGCTGATCGCACCCTGCGGTGGCCGATGCGGGCTTGATACTGCCGGAAAGGCCGGTCCGGAGCTGTTGGCTCGCGCACTACGCCGCCAGATGGCGCTGGGCCGTCAGCAGGTTGCCCAGTCCCAGTAGCATCGCCAGCCGCTCCGTGTTCTTGACCAGTCCGCGGTAGCGAACCCTGGCGTATCCGAACTGCCGCTTCACCCTCAGGAAAGGGTGCTCCACCATTGCCCTCACCTGCGCTTTGAGCCTCTCCAGCACGGCCTCCTCACTCCCAGGCTCCAAGCCCCTGCGTTTCCCGGGTCGCATCGCCACCTGCCAGTCCACCTCCCGCTCCCGGTTCTCCTCCCGCTTCCCAACCCCCTGATACCCGGCATCGCCCCACACCACCGTCTCCCCGCCGTGCAACAGATTGTGCGCCTCCGTAACGTCGTGCGCGTTGGCCGCCGTCGTGCTCATGCTGTGCACCAGCCCCGTTTCCGAGTCCACCCCGATGTGCACCTTCATCCCAAAATGCCACTGGTTCCCCTTCTTGGTCTGGTGCATCTCAGGGTCCCGCTCCCCAGACCGGTTCTTGGTCGACGACGGCGCCTCTATGATGCTGGCGTCCACGATGGTCCCCTCCCGTAACCGCAGCCCCTGCGACTCCAGGTGGGCGTTGATCTCCTCGAACAGTACTTTGCCCAACTCGTTCCGCTCCAGGAGATGGCGGAAGTTGAGGATGGTGGTCTCGTCGGGCAGGGCGTCCGACATCCTGAGCCCAGCGAACCGCCGGACCGATTCGGCCTCGTAGAGCAGATCTTCCATGCCAGGATCGCTGAGGTTGTAGCAGAGTTGCACACAGTGTACCCGCAGCATCACCGCCAGAGGGTAGGGTCGGCGGCCCTTGCCTGCCTTGGGGTAGAAGGGCTGGATGCGTTCCTCCAGATGCTGCCAGGGAACCAGGAAGTCCATACGTTCCAGAAACAGTTCCCGACGAGTCTTGCGCTTCTTGCCCTGGAATTCCAGGTCCGCAAAGGTCGGTTGGTCCATCTCTGCTCTCACCCACGTCCGGATTCGGGTCTGCCAGCCTTACTATGCCATATCACCCAGAACTTGTTCAGAGTATCCTTAGAAGAGCTCTTTAGAAAATCATTCCCTGCCGGCAAGATATATCGAGGAAGCACGTGGGACGATGGCGCAGGAGGGAACGGAGAAAACGATCTGACAGCAGTGGTAGGTAGTGTTGCGATCATCGCTGAGGCGAAATCGGGGGTAGTCTCACCTCCTGCAAGCAGGGGAGCTCCAGAACGATTCAGACGCACTGTGCGGGAGTTGATCGAAGAACCGTCCGAGCAGGCCCACCGATTCATTAAAGTTCTAAGATCATCGCAGGGACCTCAATCCTTCCCGACTAGGAATGGCTCGGTAAACACTATTGATGCCAGTGGCATTCGCTTCTACGTGCCCCTCACGGTGACTTTGGAACAATTCGGGTCTGTCAGCAATTTGAGAGACCTAGTTGAATCTGGCATCAGTTCCAGGAAACTACCCGAATTAGCTCCTGTCATTAGCCTAACGGACCTAATGGTGATTTTTGAAATTCTTGACCTTCAATCAGAGCGAGTTCACTACCTAGCCCGTCGCAGGGAGATTAACTCACACGTAGTATGGTTTGGAGACGAGTTGGACATTCTCGCATTTTACTTGCAGAACGGTTTCAACATCGGTGAAACCGAAGTTTCAGGTGAGGGTGTACTGGGCCTTCTGATGTACTCCAAGACGTTGGATCCGTATTTTGGGGGTAAAGAGGCCGGGGTTCCGGTCCCGAAACCGGAACTAGCGTTGACTGAATGGTGGAAGAATTTATTGAAACGCTTGGACCTGGGGAGAATCGAACCTTGGCTTGAAGCGGGGATACTACTCTTGAATGTTACGTTCAAAGACCAACAGAAATTAGAGCGGCGGGTGCAAAAGTTAGTTGGACGATTCGGAAGCCGCAAGCTCAAAGCACCACATAACTGGGTTTGCCTTATAGCTGGCCCGCCACAACGTCGTTTCTTCCTGGCCTTTTACCCATATTCTGACACAGACCACGAAACTCGGAATTCGGTAATTTCAGAGATTCTGGATAGTCCAGAAGCTAAAGCGTCGCGAGGGGCTGTTTGCATAGGAATTGATCTGGAGCAGGCGAGGTTACCCTACTCCGTTGCAGCTCTTGTACCATCGCCGAACTTGTTTGAGGAACTCCAATGATTAGAGTCCACTGGCTGGTTCAGAGATACGCCACCCGCTCAAGCGTGAGTAGTTCAGCACTGCTCGACTCACGAGACTAAACTAAAGCCAAGGTGGGATGTGCATTCGAGGGGCGATGAAGATTGGCTTGGTTGCGTCAGTGAAGCTCTCCCATCCGTACTTGAAGAATGGTCCGGCACTGCCGCTTGACTTCCACCATCTGCGCATTTCACCTTGGCTTTGGTTTAGTATTGCGATACTAGCCAAACTGATGTTCTTAGCCTAGTGAGGAGCGTCCATAAAGATGTTTTCATCAGCAAACCTAATTCGTATACGCAGGGAGCATGGCCTGACCCAAGAAGAAGTGGCTCGCCGGAGCGGTCTAGCTACCGTAACGATCTCCAAGCTAGAGGGAGGTAGGAACCCCGACCCCAAAGTGAGCACTCTGATGAAGCTGGCTGTGGCTCTAGAATGCCCACTTGACCAATTCTTTGAGCAACTACCAGTAGACGTCGGTAATGGTGGTAGGCCATGAGGCATCCTAACTCCACCCCAAGCTTCACGGAGGTCGAACTGGACGGAGTTCGACCTCCGACCACGAACCCTATGGAAATCTTATACGACAGGCCACTGCGGTCCACACGCACGGGCCCTCTCTATGGCGCATTCCCGTATCCGACTAAGATCTCACCCGAAACTATCGCACTGTTCATTGCTACGCATACGGACCCAGGCGACACTGTGTTTGATGGCTTCGCCGGGAGCGGCACGACTGGCGTTGCTGCTTTGCTATGCGAGGATCCACCAGCGCACTTACGTGAAGAAGCTAAACGCCTCGGTCTCAAGGTGAAGTGGGGAGTAAGGAATGCGGTTCTATATGAACTGGGTGCACTAGGTTCGCTTGTTGCGAGGACACTCACAAATCCTCCCGACCCAGAGGCTTTTCGGAAAGCTGCCAGCGAGATCCTGTCGGACACGGAACAGGCGTATCGTTGGATGTACGATGCCAAGGATCCCGACAATAATGAAGGGACCATTCGCTACACGATTTGGTCAGATTTGCTGAAGTGTCCTGTTTGCAACGAAGAGGTCTCGCTCTGGGATGCATCCGTTGGCCTACGCCCCGCTCACATTGGGCCTGACTTTACCTGTCCGAACTGTGCCCACTTAAGCCCAGTTGGCGAAGTGGAAAGGTTAACTTCGGTGAGAAGAGACGACATTGGCGGTCTCGATCGGGAACTTAGAACGCGCTGTCCAGCTCGTGTCTACGGTATCACCGGTAGGAAGACATGGTCCCGGGTGGCGACCGATGACGACTTAGCTCTTCTGAGTCGCATAGAACTTCAGCCGATTCCAGATTCGGTTCCTCGTGTCGTTGTACCTTGGGGTGACCTATACCGTCGCGGCTATCATACTGGCATCACCCATCTGCATCACTTTTATACTCGAAGGAATCTGATTGCCTTCGGGCGCTTGTGGGAACGGACTCTGAACTATGAGCCTGCTTTGCGTGAGGCGCTCCGTTTCTGGCTACTAAGCTACAACACGTCGCACACGACCATGATGACCCGTGTGGTCGCTAAGTCTGGGCAAGATGACCTAGCGGTGACAAGCGCTCAACCGGGGGTCCTGTACATAAGCGGACTACCTGTTGAAAAGAACGTCTTTGATGGCTTGCGCCGGAAGCTGGCCACGGTCGGCAAGGCGTTCGATATCGTTCACGGACGTAGGGGCGTCGTAAGGGTGCACGAGCAATCGAGCTGCCAAGTTGAACTTCCTGACGCCAGCATCGACTACGTATTCACGGACCCCCCCTTTGGAGGCAATATCCCCTACGCCGAAGTGAATTTCATAAATGAAGCTTGGCTAGGACAATATACGGACCGAACCGATGAGGTGATTGTAAGCAATCACCAAAACAAAACTGCGGTTGAATACGGAGAGCTCCTAGCTAGGGCGTTGGTAGAAGTGAAACGCATCTTAAAGCCCGACGCGAAGGCGACGCTTATCTTTCATTCAGCATCAGCCGAGGTTTGGAGCGCTCTGCAAACCGCCTACACGAGTGCTGGCTTCGGAGTGGTTCACGCGAGTGTCCTCAACAAGACTCAGCGCAGCTTCAAGCAAGTGACGACGGCCGGTGCGGTCAAAGGAGATCCAGTGTTGCTGCTAGGCAAGCAGCCGACTGTTGAGACCGAGACTAACGGGGGTGTATGGGCAATTGCAAGCCGCCTCCAAAGCGACGCAGCCCAAAGCCTGGACCCTGAGGAGCGGACAGTCCAGAGGCTCTATTCACGACTCGTCACCTATTGTTTGGCCAATAATCAAGAGGTTCCCGTCGATGCTGATCTCTTCTATAAGTGGTGTGAGGAAAATGATGGCTTGAAGGTGAGTGCTAATGCAGGCTATCGAGGAACGTGACAGAGCACGCGCAGCCGCACGTGTATACGAAGCGGCCTTGCCCACAGCGCAACGAAAAATGTTGGGGCAGTTCTTCACGGGTGTGCCTCTGGGCAAGCTCTTGGCTCACATCGCCTTGGATTCTAGCACTGCAACTGTTCTGGATCCGATGGCTGGGCATGGTGATCTTCTCGACGCCACATGGGAGGCTGCCGAGGACCGAGGCATAGTCATTGGGAGATTGGACGGAATCGAGATAGAGGAACGCACTGCCTCTGTGTGTCGAGAGCGGCTTACTAGGATTGTTGGAACTCACAGAAGTCCATTGCAGCAAGTCTTGACTGGTAGCGCATTCGATCTCGGCGTAGTGAATCAACTGAGACGTGGGGGCTATGACCTTGTAATCACGAATCCACCGTACGTGCGGTATCAGATTCGTAAGAGGCGGGGGCTGGGTGATGATACAGTCCGCAGCGGGCTAGAAGACATCGCAAGTAACTACATTCCCAGTTTGGAGAAGAGCCTCTGGCGGCATTTGATAAAGGCATACTCGGGCCTGTCCGATCTGTCTATTCCCTCATGGCTGCTCGCTGGCCTGTTGGTGAGGCCTGGGGGGCACCTTGCGCTGGTCGCTCCTGCGACATGGCGTTCACGCGACTATGCAGACCCGATCCGATATATGCTGCTGCGCTGTTTTGACCTTGAGTACATTGTTGAGGACACTCAACCTGGATGGTTTAGCGATGCTCTCATCCGGACACATCTCGTCGTGGCGAGACGATTGCCACCGGAGGAGACGGCCAAGCCACTGAGCGAGAGGCATTCCTTCTCATCAGCTGAATGGGTGCAAATAGCCCCAGAGGCTGCTAACAGTAAGTCTCTGGTCGGTAGTGTGTTTGACGGCGGCAGCCCTGAGGCTGATCTTGCCTGTTGGCTTCGCAATAAGTCAGAGGGGCCACGTCATTGCATCCAGCGGCATGAATTTGACTTGCGTCAGGAATGGGAATCACTGGAAAGCCGCATCAGCTTGAAGAGATGGTATCTTAAACTTGACGGTATGGGTTCTGAATTGCGGCTATTCACCCCAGTGGGTTCCCAACGTCGTACCACATTACCCGATGCGATCCGAGATATCGTGCTCGATAGTGGTGAGGGCCTTTGCACTCTTGAAGACTCTGGAATCCATGTTGGACAGGGCCTTCGCACTGGCTGCAACCAGTTTTTCTACGTCACCGTGCGTCATACAGCCAGTGATGGTTTGATTCGGGTCGCGGCCTCTCCGGAATTCGGAAGTCAAGAGCTCGAGGTTCCTGAAGGTGGGTTACGAACTGTCCTCCGGCGGCAATCGGAAGTGCCATTTGTCCGTATGGGTCAGACTCCACCTGGCCGGGCTCTTGACCTGCGTGGTTGGGTATTACCGGAGGATGCCGAGACCGTCGCCGCGCACCTAAGGGCTTATTCTGCCACCGGAGAGGCTGTGCCTCAGGCCATGCCTGCCGAGTTGGCTGACTTCGTTCGTCTTGCCGCTCTGTCGCCGTCCAAGAGAGGCACCAATGCGAGGCTCATTCCTGAACTATCTGCCGTGCGCCCCAATGCTCGCATACCACGGGATGACAGTACCACACCGCGCTTCTGGTACATGCTCCCCGACTTTACACCGCGACATTTGCCCGCAGCGTTCGTAGCTCGGGTCAACCACAACCGCCCCTGGGTAGAAGTTAATCTAGTTCCACCTGTCTTGATCGACGCTAACTTTTGCTCGGTCTGGGCCACGAGAGGCGTGTGGACTCGTTTTGGCCTGAAAGCAATGCTCAACAGCGTATGGTGTCGTACATTAATGGAAGCCCTTGGGACGCCACTTGGAGGTGGAGCTCTCAAACTGGACGCCTCTCATATTCGAAGGATGCCCATCCCACAGTTATCGGGACAGGCCATAGAGAACTTAAACAAAGCCGGACAAGAGCTCACACAGGAGTCCCCTGAGGTCCAGGCGACCATAGACGACATTGTACTACGAGGCGTCGTAGGCTCGGATGTTCAACAACGCGAGTTGAGGAGTCTCTCCACTAGCTTAGAAGGAAGATCACGCAGACTACACCTTGAACGCCAAAGGATGCTGCCGTGACAACGGATAACGAGCAGGCAAGAGAACTGATCAGGCGCTGTCTCCGGTTGCGCGATTCTGGCGAGAACGAAGCCGTTCTGCGCAGTGAGCTCATGTCCTATCTCAGGCTGATTTTCCTTCAGCCCGAAGACGACTCGTGGGTCAGTCACTATAGCAAGGGGACAGAAGCTCAGACCATCGTTGGACAAGCTGGTGGGGGAACAGCAAATCGGTTCATTGACAATTTGGTGGGTTCGACCACGATTGAATATGAAGCAGACCTGCGTGTTCCCGCGAAAATGCATGAGGGCTATGGTCAGGTCAAGGAACACACAGCCGGACTTATCCGTAGTGGTACCCCGATATCCTAGGTGCGAGGCATTCTCTCCGACACAATCGACTGGTACGCATACGATGTGGTCTTGGCGTCAAGTGTGCAACCAGAGAATTGCACAACTGACGATGTAACTCTACAGCTCATCGATGTTCTCTCGATTCAACGCGATGATGTGCTTACAGCGGAGCGCTTCGTCAACTTCATTCGTAAGCATCTCGCTCGTGAGCAGTCTCGGCCCCTTAGAGCGGACTTGCTGACATACGACCTCGGGCTTGAGAGCACCTCCTACCAGCGCCGGGTCGGCCCGCTCGTTGACCTAGTTGAGACTGGTCGAGCTGTTGATTCCTCAATACTTGTAGCCACAGACTTGTGGTCACAGTTTGTGGATTATCTAGAAGGCGAATCTGGCGGTTTTCGTACAGCGGCCTATGTAGACGAGGTCTATTTGTGCGTCCTTGCTCGACTGCTTACGGCGAATGTTCTTCTAGGACACGCGACGTTGAGTGACGACAGGCAGATGAAGGACATATTGGACGGATCGTACTATCGAGATCGGTACCAGCTCGAGAATATAGTTGAACAGGATTACTTCGGATGGCTGAACAGCCCTCAACATGCCGACAAGTTGTTGCCCGTTGCTCACGAGATCCAGCGCGACCTGTACGCCTACGATTTCAGTTGGCACCCAGAAGAAGACCTGTTCGGTCGCCTGATGTCACAACTTGCGCGAAGGAGCCAGCGGAAGCTGCTTGGCCAAGAGTGGACACCGTCGTGGTTGGCGAGGTTATTGGCCGAGCGATGCCTGGACAATCTGCCGGAAGGTGAACCACCTCGGATCGTAGATATGTGCTGTGGGTCGGGCGCAATCCTGGCGGAGATTCTAAAGACTGCAAGAAGTCGCTTGCACTCTAGCGATATGCTCTCACTCCAAGAAGTGGCCACCGGGTTCGACATCGACCCATTGGCTGTAAGCCTCTCAAAGGCGACTTGGGTCGCAACTCTAGCAGCTGAGATCAATGCGGCAAGGTGTCCAATTGTCATTCCCATTTACCATGCCGACTCATTGTTTGCGGTTACCCCGGTTTCAAAGGCTATACCACTCTTTGGTGAAGGTGCCCCTATCGAAGTGTCCCTGGATGGCGAAGTCATTGAACTCCCAAGTGCTCTTGTTCAGCCTGAGTATGGAGGCCTCTTTGAACGCATCGTCGACTGGGCATATGACGAAGCAATCGACGCGAAGCAAAAGGGCGAAGCGGGGCAACTGACGAAGGGAGTTGCGGAGGACTTCCTGAAGGGTGTGGTAGCGGCAACGGGCTTAGCGATGCCACCCAACCTTGAAGAAGATATCTGCAAAGCTGTGTATGCACTAGCTAGCCGTATGGCCTCTCTCGCAATCAGTGATAGGAATGGTATCTGGGCCTTCATTCTTCGAAATGCTTACCGGCCCGGGCTGCTCACTGGGCAGTTCAACGGCTTGGTGTCAAACCCCCCGTGGCTCGCAATGAGTCGTCTCGCTGATAACCCATATCGCCTGATGCTTAGGGAGAGAGCGCAGATATATGGGATACAACCAGAAGGACAATCATTTCTTCATCTTGAGCTTGGTACGACACACCTGCTGCACGCTGCTGACCGTTACCTAGCGTCGCGTGCGTCGATAGCGTGCCTGGTCCCGGGTACGGTGTTCAATGGTCACCATCATGAACCATTCCGTCAACGGAAGTTTCTAAACAGCCAGCGCCCCATACATCTTCAGATTGAAGAGGTCTGGCAGATCGCTGCAGGCACGTTCAAATATCCAGGCGCTGCGATCATAGCCCGAAGAGATACGAGTGCCGTGGAGGTTGGACCAGACGTCGTCACTGGTTATGTTGCCAGTCACACTGGTCTCGATAAAGTCGACTTCTCGGAACGCAGGATTGGCGATACCCGTACGGCGTGGGTGCTGGAAAGAGACGGAGACCCGGCAGTCACGCATTATGCGGGTGAGCTGCCACAGCAGGGCGCAGATCTGATGCCTCGCAAAGCTGTGAGTATTGAAATCCTTGATGAAAGCGGCCCTGAATTTAGGGTTGATACACCCAGTCGGGGAACACCGTGGGGATTTACAGTCAAAGCTGCCAAGGAATTGAAGGACGACAGGTTCCCGGGGTATGTGGCTCCCGAGTTCATTCATCACATGGCGCAATCAGAGAATCTGCTCCCGTTTCTTCTCGGAGAACACCGTGCACCAGTAGCAATTCCTGCAGTACGGAATAACCTTGGGGAATGGACCATCCTGGAGACGCCGGAGATTCGCCGCATGGGATTCACTCGTACTGCGCGGCGGTTTCGGAGTATCGACGAACGGCTTAGGCGAGCTGGACAAGGGAAAACACTGCAGAGCCGCATAGACGAACGCCGAAAGCTTACCAGGCAGACTTTCGGTTCCGAGGGATACTTAGTAGTGGCCGGAGCCGGTGGAAAGTATATCTGTGCTGCTTGCGTCTCACTTGAAGAAGCCTCGGACTTAGTAGTCGACCAGACGCTGTATTGGCAGGTCTTTGCGGATGCTGGTGAAGCTTGGTACCGGGTGGGTATGTTAAACAGCCATGCCATGACAGAGGCCATTACTCCCTTCAATCCCAAGGGAGCCTTCGGTGAGCGCCACATCCATTCGCTACCATATCGACTGATGCCGCCTTACGACCCAGCGAACGACGAACATTCCCGCATCCCAGAATTAGCACAGCGAGCGAGCGAAATAGTACGCCGCATCGTTGCTGCAGATGCTTACTTGCGAGACCCTAGTCGAGCACTTCCCGTTAGGCGGGGAAAAGTAAGAGAACATCTAGCATCCACTCCTGAATATCAAGAGCTAGAATATCTATGTTCTGTCATATTGGGTACTACTGCACCGGAAGCAGCCGAGGCGCATGATCAGTAGCAACACTTGTAGTGAGGCGGGAGCCAGTCATGCCAATAATTTATCAGAGCCCTACTCATCCAGATGAAGTCTCGTTCGCATTGCGAGACTTCATTCACGATGACGTCTCCAGAATTAGGGTTGCAGTCGCATATGCGACGCGGACTGGTTGCGAAAGGCTGGTCGGTGCCATAGAAGAGAAGCTAGGCCCAAGTGCATTGCAAGTTGCATCGAAGTTCCTTGTTGCCTCTTTTGACTTTGGTCATACAGAGCCTGAAGCCCTCAGCTACTGGAGGGACCTCCCGAACAGTGAGATCAGGATTGCCAATGTTCAGAGAGTTCAGGGAAATCTGAGTCTTGTGGCAGCCAATACTAACTTCCATCCAAAGGTCTATTTCTTTGACCATCCGAACCGTGTGGCTGCTTTGGTGGGGTCCGCAAACCTGACGAGGCGAGCACTGACCGTAAATACGGAGGTTGCATTTGCGGAAGCAACTGCCGATCTTCAGGCGGTCGATAGGGTATGGTCTGGATCATGGGACTCAGGTGAAGCACTGACGGATCAGCTGCTCAGTGAGTACCGAGTAACTCGCAGCAACCGTTCACTACCGGACTTTGATTTGGCGATTCAGGCCTCGCCCCCTCGATACCCCGGAACAGGGCAACGCCTGATTGACGCGATCGATGAGGGGCTGGCTCCTTTACAGTTTCAGTGCATGTGGATTCAGGCTGGATCGATGACTTCGGGGGGTTCTCGAAACCAGTTAGAGCTGCCGCGAGGAGCGAACACATTCTTTGGATTCAACTACAATACGTATGATCCTGAGCATTTGACACTCGGACAACCTGTGCTGACTTCCCGTGGCCGGCAGTGGACGGACCGCTCCCTTACATGGCACGCAGGCGGTGGACAGAACGCGATGGAGAGGTTAAATCTGCCCACGGTGTTACAAGGTGGGTATGACTACGTGGATACAGTCATTCTATTCAGGCGGACTCGGCGCGGTTTCGAGTTCACTGTAGCCCAGCGGGGCGCGGATCAGTCTAATGCCTGGCTTAACGCGTCGGCCACTAGAAGCACCCTCTTTCGCACTGGGCTCAGGACCAACTCCAGGATGTGTGGTCTCTTTTAGAGTGACGTCACCGTGGCGAATGAAAACCGAGGTGGTCCATCACTGTTACAGTCTGTGAGGGGCAGGCGTAGGAGATGTTGTGAGCGTGATTCTCTTCCTCGCTAAGTTCTTCGACAACGAAATCCACGCCAAGGAATTCGTTAGAGGGAGGGTGTACGCCAATACGCTGGCAGCGTTCAAGGTGTTGGAAGGAACTGACGACTCCGGGCGAGCGGACCGGCACGAGGGAACCGTCGCCTGGCTGCAGCGAGGCCGTGGGCGGCTGGAAATCAACGGAATGGACATCACGGACGATTTGGCTGGCCCAATGCAGCTTCAGAAGAGCTGGCTGGACCACTTGCACGTATTCTGCCTCCACGCCGCCCACAGTGGTAGCTTGGACCTGGCGAAGGTCTCGAACGAGAACATCGAGGAGCTTCGACAGCAACTCATAATTCCCGATGAGTGCCTCGCTCTCGGGAAGCACGCTGTTGTCGTTAAGAACATCCCGCTGTTCATCAGGCGAATGGAAGCAGCCGCCCAAGCCAATAACTACAGAATCGCACGGGGCCTAGTCAGATACTACGATCCAGAATCATTTCACGGAGACTTTCGTGACGTGGAATCCATCTTCCACAAGCAGGACAGGCACAGCTACCAGAGAGAATTCCGATTTGTAATCGATATGGGCCTCGTGACTAACGCCCCTCTGATTCTGGAGATCGGCGATATCAGCGATATCACTCAACGATTCGATTCCGCGGAACTCAACACCAAGAAGTTCCTGGGCGGAGAAATGGCCCTGTCGGAGTGAGAAGACATCATGAATTGGTGCAACCCTTGGGATGGTTGGACATAGGACAGTACCGCATACAGGGGTCGAAGGTCCGGAACCCCTCATCTGGTGGCGGTCAGCTATCAGTGGTAGAGAACGGGAGGCGTCGGTGAATATCTGGGGAGAACGCTACGCCGAAGTCAGTCTGTTCGAGGACTATTGCAGGGACCTGAACGTCAATACCGGTCGAGGTGAGTTGGAGCACTACGAGAAGGTTAGGGCGATGCTGCCCGTAGCCAGAGTCGTGTATCCAGATGAGTATGTCATCCAAAGAGACCAGAACCAGTGGAATGGTGTGACGGATTGGGACGGGGCAGGCCAATGGCCTGAACTCGACCGGTTACTGAAACGGGGGTTGTCGGTTCAGTCTGGTGACGAGGGATCGAGCGACGAGAAGGTGGTCCACTCCTTTGATCGCGAAATGGAGGCAGGGGCCAATCCCTATCTGATTCGCCCTGAGCTGTCCAAATTCCGGCCTTGGTCCGAGTACCGAGTGGAAGTGCCCGACGGGCGTGGGAATAGCATCATGAGACCCACTGCGGAGCACTACTACAGCTATTGGCAGGTTCATCAGCTCTTCCTCATCCAGCAATACCCGGATCTGTACAAGAACGTCGGTCTCATTGAGCGGATACCGCAGGAAGACTCGCTGAAGAAATCCCTGCCACGAGCACCCAAGGAGGAGTATTTTGTCGACTTCGCTGGCATGAGGCTTCGCTTCGATGCCATATCGTTCTGGATAGCCCTGTATCACAGAGAGCATGAGAACGCCTTCGCAGGAGTTGCCGAGGTGGATGGCGTCAGGAGCCTTGACGATGCTCAGGCTACCGCCTACAGGACAAAGCTTGCCCTTCGGGCAGCGCAAGTCAAGGAACGCTTCCAACTGACTCCAGGGGATCTGTATGGCTTTCTGCACAAGCTGATCGAACTACTGGAAGGCTATGAGCGCAAGGAGCGCTACAAACTGGTTGATGCGCTAAAGGATGACATCTTCGCTTGGGAGAATCTCCTCACATTAGCCACGGGTAAGACGCGTGAGGACGTGGCGGAAGAGCTTGGAAGGACGAATATCTACGACGAGCGAACCTTCCGTCACCTGGACATTAGGTCCAAAGAGCACGACTACTCCCTTGAACTTCTCACCAGCGTGTCAGCGGACTGTGAGCGTGCTCTGCGGCAGCTGGGAGATTCCCAGTGGTCATTTCCAGAGGCGGACGTAGATGAACTGCTGAACTACTGTGAGCGAGAGGGGTTAGGGCTCTTCGTGACCGCGTTGAGCGGAATGGTGGCGACAGGCGACGAAGAGTATCGTCAGATTTCCAGGCGAGTACAGAGGTACACTAATCTAAAGAACGTTCTCAACTCGTACGAGTACCTGCTCAAGACCCTCGGACTGCAGGCCGGTCAAATCGTGGGCAACGAAACTCTCACCCCCCCTTGTCGACAAAGTCATGGCCCAGGAGCCTTGGTACCAGTCATTCGGTGCCAGGAAGCAGAGTGGACTGCTCAGCACGAATAGCACTCAGGCCTTCCTAACGAACCTGGGTTCATTGCTCGCCGACAGTCAGCTGAAGGGCTCACCGCAGGGGTATTGGGCGCAACAGTTTCTGGTGACTTGTCTTGCTAGGAATATGACCGTTCACTCATATCCAAGCCAAGACAGCTACTACGGCGACCTGTTCGGTCGGATGCTGCATGCCGTCGTCAGTGCCACGTTCTACACGTGGCGACATGCGAAGGCGCAGGGCTGGGTGTAGCTGACCCTCTCGCTTGCATGGCTACCTAGTTAGCGGTTCCGGCGTCGTCAGGCAACCTGTCCGTTCAACGCTCACAGACGACACCGTCACCATCCCCGTCTCGGGCGCTGGGGACCATGGCCTTCGGGAACCCCCTTCCTGCGCCTGCTGACCCCTGCACCCTGGTCTCCCCAGCTTCTACCGCTTCCTCGCAGGACTCATACACGGGGGTGCTCGCCTCCGGTTCCGGCTCCGGCATTAGAGTCGGTGTTGCCGTTGCCTTCTCCGCTGTAGTCTGCCTCGACGTTCCCGTTCCGGCCATATCCTCCGCTCTCTCAGCCTCGACCTCGACCGGCTCTTCACATGTGTCCAGCATGTCAATGACCGCCTCTGTTTCCATCTGGGTCATCGTGAGCCCCCACTCCAACTTCACCTCAGTCCAGTCAGTGGCATATTGGCACCAGTAGCCCTCGTCCGGGGGTCGCCAATCCTCCGGCCCCTTTGCTCCCTTTGACCGGTTGGCTCCCTTCGTGACTGCGATCAGGTGGTCGGGGTCTCCCAGGTAGTTGGCATACTCCTGCTTCCTAGCTGCACTCCACGCCGACCCACCGGAATCGTGAGCGTTCTTCAGGGGTACCAGGTGATCGATGTCCAGGTCTCCGGGCGCATCGACGTAAACGCCAGTAAAGGCCCCGTACCACCTGCCCACTGAGACCCGGCACTCCTTATCCGTCTCGAAAGTAACCTTGACCAGGCTCTCCGCGATGAGGACCTCCTGCCGGGCGTCCTGGCAATCCCTATCCTTGTCGCTCCAGTGCTTCCACTGAGACCGGTCGTACTCAGGGATGTCCGTCGGGATCTGGGCGACGGTGATCGACAGAGTGGTCGTTGGTGTTGCAGCGAGGGTCGGCGCACTGGTCGTCGGCTCTTGGGTCGGCGTCGACGTGGCCGCTTCCGTCGAGGCAGCTGGGGTTGGCGTGGCTGTCGCCGGGGTGGATTCCGGCGTGCCCTGAGGTGGAGGCGTCGGGATGATGTTCGTCGGCGATGGGGTTATGGAGCTTAAATCCGTGGCCGCCGAGAAGGGCGATGGGGTTGCCGCTGGAGTCGTCGCCTGGCCTGAGCAGGCCACCAGAATCATGAGTGTCGGTAAGAGTACCAAAATTGTGAGTCTTGTCATTCGAGTCCTGCTCTCTTTCTGAACGGGCATCGGGGCCCTATACCACATCCACTACGAAAGCGCCTGATGGCCTACGTTTGGTTAGGGACTGAGCGTCGATAACGTCCAACACGGTAGAACGGTGTTTCTGGTAGCGGCCTGTAGACATCAATCACCTCGTCCTCAAGCTCGAACCGCTCTGTGAGGACGTCGATGGCGGCTTGAGCAATCAGTGACGCACACGCGAGAACGGAGGCGGGCGAGGCGTTGTTCACAGGTGCAGAGCAACCTAGGTCGGGCTCCGCGAAATCGACCTTGGCGTCGCCTGGCGGAACAATCGGATAATCGGGAGATTCGGGCCGGTCAAGAATTGAGGAGTCAGTTTCCAAGGCCTTCCTCTGAACCCGTCCAATGAATCCACCACGGAATAGCGCGCCGGAGACTAGCGGCTTGCACAGTCCCTCCGCAACCCGAGCGACGGGATGTGCAAAGGCATCGTTGCCGGTGGCATCTATCACCACATCAACGTCTTCAATGAGCTGCGCTATCTCCTGTGATCCATCTGGACCGCGCGGGGATACGCGGCTGGAGCCGTTCTTCACATTCCTACTCAATGAGCCCTCCCTGTGGCCTAGCGTCCAATGCCAACATCGGTTCGCTAGAGGCCCGTGCCAAACCTAGAGTGTTCAGGCGAATGCGGGCGGCCTCTCTGGAGACCTGGCATCGCACAGACAGTTCTCGGATCAGGTCTGAGAAGGCCCTCGTGTCGGCCGCAGGGATGTGGGCGAGAAGGTCGTCTGTTGCCTGTGCACCGGCAATTTCGCGTGTCACCGTGACGAAGGGACCGCTCGGCATCAGCAAGCTGGCCATGCCTTGATTCGCCTGCACTTCCTTCCAGTCACCCGTACCACGGGCAAACCAGATGTCACGCTGAAAACACTGCGTTACAACCGGTTCAACCTGGGACTCACCACTCTGCGGGAACAGCAACCCCTGAGCTTGCGGCACCTCAACGAGACGGCGATGAAGGATCACGTGTGACGCTTCATGTGCTAACGTAGCTCTCCACCTGCCAATGATTCCGCCTGGGGCCAAACGTTCGTGTGCTTGAGAAGTGGGAGTTCGGCTGATCTTGACAATCGGCCGGAGTCCAGTGGCGAATCCGCTGACCCCTAGCAGATTGGGACCCAATTCAGAATACAGATCGAGTTTGATCACGAAGGTGGAGTTCCAGGAAGGCTTCTAAATCGATCACAGGGGCTGTTGCGCCTGGCATCATCCCGGACCGCTCCAATTCGTCTGCCATGATTCCCTCAATCTCGTTGGCCTCGAACCAGAGCCGACGTTCCCCGTTCGGGCTTCGGTAGTCCTTCATTCGTCGTCCTCCGGCTCCTCTAACTGTTCAAGCTTGTTCAGGAGTTCCTGGAGGCCCTCTTGGTCAAGGTTCGTTTCAGCTACTCTGCGAAATAGCTGACCCGCAAGTTTCTCTTGGCGGAGGTAGTGCTCGGCCTCTTCCCCGAGTCGACCTGCCTGCTGCATCAATGCATCGATATCCA
The DNA here is from genome assembly GCA_965224325.1 of Dehalococcoidia bacterium. Classification (GTDB taxonomy): domain Bacteria; phylum Chloroflexota; class Dehalococcoidia; order Lucifugimonadales; family UBA3495; genus CBDCMJ01. Next base: position 142,598 of record CBDCYT010000006.1, on the reverse strand, counting down.
GGTCGAGGATTGCCGAGATTCTGCGAAGCACGGGCTCCGAAGGGGTTCGTCGGTCATTCTCGATGTCGGCCAGATAGGACGGCACAATGTCAACTTCCCTAGCAAGACCACGTAGGCTGAGACGCTTAGCGATCCTAGTACCTACTAACAGCAGTCCGCGTTACATGTTTACCAGTCTAACACCGCGTGCAAGGCCCCAAAACAATAGCGCGAACTTACGACACCAGGTACTAGCCCTGTTGATCAAGTCACCCAGAGGCACGTGCTTTCTCCTTCCACAGTCCCTGTCTGTTCGCTGTACGCAGACAAGCGTACATCTGATGGCTGCGTTCTGTCAAGAGGTGGGGGAGCCCTTGATTCCCCAGCTAGAGAATAGGGAGACCTCGTTGGAGCCCGCCGTATAGCGGGCTAAGATGTTCCGTGCAACAGCGAAACGATCACCAACGAGGTGCACTTATTATGAAGCAAGGAGTTCTGCCGTTCCAGTATGAGCAGGAGAAGAGCACGACAGGTATGACGGGGCTGTCCGGCCTGGTCACGTACCTGGAGTTGATGCATGCATCCGGCTTGAAGTCATCGGTAGAGCGCCACGTGGGACTGCGGGAGCATAGGCAGGGCTGGACGGACAGCCAGATGATCACCTCGCTGATACTGCTGAACCTGGCAGGCGGCGAGTCGGTGTCCGACCTGGATGTTCTGGACAAGGACGCTGGGTTCAGCAGGATGCTTCGGGAGGTCGAGACCTGCGGGATGGGTCGTCGAGAGCGTAGGGCGTTGAAAGAGAGGTGGCGAGGCGAGCGTCATCGGAGCGTGCCATCAGACTCGGCGGTGTTCCGGTACTTGGAGATGTTCCATGACGCGGACGAGGAGGCCCGTCGGGAAGCTCACAGAGCGTTCATACCTTCTCCCAACGAAGCTCTGAGTGGGTTGTATAAGGTCAACGCCGACCTGATGGGCTTCGTGCAGGGCCGTTCGCCTCAGAGGGAGGCCACGCTGGACATGGACGCCAGCCTGGTCGAGACGCACAAGCAGGAGGCTCTCTACAGCTACAAGAAGTACAGGGCGTACCAGCCGCTGACGACCTACTGGTCAGAGGCCGACCTGATCGTCCATTCGGAGTTCCGAGACGGCAACGTACCTGCGGGCTACCAGCAGCTGCGGGTGTTGACCGAAGCGCTGGGGCATCTGCCTGCCGGTGTGGAGAGAGCGATGTTGAGGTCTGACACGGCGGGTTATCAGCAGGAGCTGCTGCGGTACTGCGCCGAGGGCAGGGACGAGCGGTTCGGGGTGATCGAGTTTGCGGTGGGGGTTGACGTGACGGTCGAGTTCCGCCGTGCGGTCTCACAGGTTGGCGAACAAGAGTGGCAGACGCTGTACCGGAAGGTGGGCGAGCACAGGGTGGATACGGGTCAGCAGTGGGCTGAGGTGAACTTCGTACCCAGCTGGATAGCCTACAGCAAGAAGAACCCTGAGTACCGGTTCATAGCTATCAGGGAGCGGTTGACCGAACAGCCGCTGCCTGGGATGGAGGGGCAGATGGAGTTGCCCTTTGCTGCCATGGAGTTGTCCGGCAGGGGTTGGCATAAGGTGTTTGGAGTGGTGACCAACCGGAGCATTGCGGGAGATGAGTTGATCTGGTGGTCGAGGCATAGATGTGGCAAGGGCGAGGAGGTCCACGGCGTTGTCAAGAATGACTTGGCCGGGGGCAGGCTTCCGTCGGGGCTGTTCGGTTCCAACGCAGCATGGTGGGCGATGGCGGTGCTGGCCTTCAATCTGAACTCTACGATGAAGCGGCTGGTGTTGGGGGAACAGTGGGTGAGCAGGCGTCTGAAGGCAGTGCGCTTCGCCCTGATTGCCCTTCCGGGCCGTGTGGTGAGTCACGCCAGGAGGCTGATAATCCGCCTGGCCCGTGGCCATCCCTCATACGAGTTGCTGCTCAGGGCACGGCAGAGGATATTCGCGATAGCTGCCGAGCCGTACCCGGCATAAGCGGTCCTGCGTAGAGCAGCGGTTGAAGGCGACTCAGCCGAGTTGCCAGGCCGGGCCATGCCTTCTTCGGCCTGACAACAGCCACTATCGGCGCGCGTACGCTGAATATACCCACATAGACATCGCCCAAGGTCTATCTTCAGCACGATCTGACCATATGTGACCACCGAATCGACACTGAACACGTCCTGTCAGAACCACAAAGGCCACACCCACAATGTTAGGTGGGGAATCTGGGGAGCGACGCCAAGGAAGGCAGGGCAGTATCACACAAGGGGGCTCGCACTTTACCTGAGGATCCCCGGAGCTAGGGGATCACAGGCCCCCGAGCCACAGCTCAAAGATGGTTCTGTCTATCGTCAAAATAGGCCCAGCGTGAGGTTCTTGCCATCCCTCTACTCCGACGCGTCACACTACAGGAATCGCGAGTCCTTGGTGCCTCGACAGGCTGCCGAGCCACATCTCGAAGATAGCGGAATCTACCTAAAGCGGTGGTGGAGCGGACGGACAGAACCGACTACAACCCCCATCCACGAGCGACCGGCCGGAGCGCGTCAGCAGCGTACTCGCGCCGTTCCGGCGAGCCGACGAGCGCAGCCCCCGCCGTTGCATCGGCAGCCGGTGGGCTGCGGGGATGGCTTGCCGGACAGGAGCCCCTTGAAGATGCAGAGGCAGTCCTCGATCTCGTGCGGTGCGAGGCGCGCGAACGAGGAGGGTAGGTCGGAGACGGCGACGGTGGGGCGTCGGTGGTCGACCTTGACAGCCTCCGCCCCCTCCCGAGTCCCCCGGTGCAGGTAGACCCTCGCTGGACGGATGTCGAGCCATGCGCCGATACGAAGCGCCGTGTCGTACACCGCGAGCTCGCCGATGCCGCGAATCGGGACGCCGACGCCCCGGACGGCTTCATGCAACTCATCGAAGGACCCAGCTTCGCTCAGGGCCCGCTCCCGGCGCGCGAGCTGGGCCCCGAACTCACGAAGCACGCAAGGAGGGATGCGCCACTGGTGCGGGTGCTTGCCGCCGTCGGCGGTGCGCGCGAGAGCACCCCGGCGGATCGCCCGCGCGAGGGTCGGCATCGACCAATAGAAGCACAGCTCGCGTGCAGCGTCGTCTCGGTGATGCTTGATGTAGTCGGATACCGCCCTCTCTGCGCGTTGATTGAACACTGCGTCGCTCACCGGCATCGGCCCTCTCCCTGCGCCCCTGTCGCTATGCGCCGTCTTCCTCCCCGCCCTGCGAGAAGTTGGTGATCGCCACCTCGCCCTCGGGAATCTCCGCGACGATCCTGGCTGCTGTTGCTCCCGGTGTCGAACATAGCGATCATGCCTCCTCTCGGTGGCGGTCCCGCTCTATCGGTCTTGATGAACTCGCCAACCCCCAACGGTGAAGCGCGTCCCTTCGGGAGGGAGCCACACAGGCCGAGCAGAATTGTGCCCGACAGGCTATATAATGCGCGTATCATTGGATTCCTCCTTTGTGTAATTTGGTGCGGTCAGACTAGGGTGACCGGGAGAGTCAGGCGCTCCGGGTGCGCCCGTGGCGGCTTTGCCAGGCCAGCCTGCGCGACGTTGTGGCCGGAGGAGGGTCGGCGAGGCAAGGCTGGTCCGAGAAGTGGTGAAGAGGAAGCGCGGCAAGCTTGGGGATAACGCCGACAGCCCCAGCCACATCGTCACCGAACCTCGCCTCGGCTACCGGATGGCGGAGGGGGAGGAGCAGGGACAGGAGGGGCTGGTCCCCAGTGGCGAGACGCTCCATTTCGTTTCCCCGCGCCTGCTTATCATACTACAGGAATCGCGAGTCCTTGGTGCGTCGAAAGGCTGCCGAGCCACATCTCGAAGACGGCGGTATCTACCGTAAGCGGTGGTGGGCCTAGGCGTACTGAGTTGAGCCTGTCTCAGAAGTCTGAGCTGGTAATGGGTATGTCTTTGGGTGTACCTTCGAAGCGACACCAGTTGGGGAGATGCTGATATGCCGCTTCGACCGATGGGCCGAGAGCAGATGTGGATGTTGCCGCCGACGCTTGACGAACTGTTGCCGCTGGACCATCCGGCGCGGTTCGTGGCCGAGTTCGTTGACGCTTTGGACCGGGAGGACTGGGGGGAGCTTGAGGTGGTGGAGATAGACGGGGAGGTGCTGGGAGCGCCAGCCTACCATCCACGTGCGCTGTTGAGCGTGTGGCTGTACGGTTTCATGACCGGGGTACGCTCGTGCCGGAAGCTGGAGGCGGCCTGCCGGGACCAGATACCGTACCTGTGGCTGACCGGGTGGCAGCATCCGGACCACAACACCCTGTGGAGGTTCTACAGAGGGCATCGGCAGGCCATGAGGAAGCTGTTCGAGCGTACAGTTCGTACGGCGGTGACGATGAAGTTGGTGGACCTGGCGGTTCAGGCGGTGGATGGTACGAAGGTGGTCGCCAGCGCCTCGCTGAACAGGAGCTACGACGCCGAGGGACTGCGAGGGCTCTTGGAGCGGCTGGAGAGTGCGATAACGGACCTTGAGGCAGAGAACGAAGCGGGAGAGGATGCCTCTGCCATCCATCTGCCTCGGGAGTTGGCTGACAAGGAGGTCTTGAGAGAGCAGGTGAGGCAGGCGATGGACGATCTCACGAGTCAAAAGCGCCACAACCGCATCAACCTGACCGACCCAGACGCCAGGCTGATGAAGGGCAGGCAAGGCATCGTGGCTGGCTACAACGCCCAGGCTATGGTCTCACCCACAGAGACGGATGGGGGAGCGACCGGCATGTTGGTCACCGCCGTGGACGTGGTGGATGCGGCCAATGACAATGCCCTGCTGGTTCCGATGCTGGAGCAGGCCGAGGAGACTACGGGGACGAAGTCGCAGATGACGTTGGCCGATGCCGGATACTTCGCCGCGAGTCACTTGGAAGAATGCGCCCGTCGAGATCAGCAGGTGGTAGTGTCGGAGTCGCGGCAACGGTTCCTCAAAGACCCATATCACAAGGACCAATTCACCTACAACGAGCCGAGCGACAGCTTTACGTGTCCGCAGGGACAGACGCTCCAGTTCGTTCGTATCCAACATACGAATGGAGTCCCGTTGCGTCTGTACCGGGCCTCTGAGGCCGTCTGCCAGGTGTGCCCAGCCTTCGGAGTCTGTACGAGGGCCAAAGAGATTGGGCGAAGCCTGGCCATAGGTCCGCATGACGCTGTGCTACGCCGTCATCGTGCCTGGATGTCCACCTCAGCAGCTAGAGAGGCGTACAAGCTGAGAAAGCAACTGGTCGAGCCAGTCTTCGGAATCATCAAGGAACAACAGGGGGCACGGAGGTTCCTACTGCGCGGCCTCGTTAACGTGGCGGCCGAGTGGACTATGCTTGCCACAGCCTTCAACTTGCGCACTCTCTGGCGGGTGTGGCGCTCCAGCCCCTTCATCGGTCTATTTAATGGCCCGGAGCCTTGTCCCGTCTCCTGACCTGCAGTGATGACAGCAGCTGACCCATCGCTCCGTCGCCTGTCCTACCCGCTCAAGCCAAGGCCTTTCAGCGAACCCTCTGACTTCTATCTGCTCCCCCTATCCGCAATTTCCACTTCTGGGACAGGCTCAGTTCTCCACTTTTTTCTCCCAGCGGATCAGCAGACGCCTGAACCGGTTCAGCCAACTGTGGGTTCGTTCCGCGATCCAGCGACGCGCCCGGTAGCCGGGGATGCTTCTCTTCTCTGCCCGTTCTTCTCCACGGCTCTTGATATGGCCGGTGTATCCCCAGGCTGCCACCAGCTTTCGAACTTCGGGATAATCGCACCCTTTGTCCAGGCACATATTCTGGGGCTGGTACGCAGTTGGCTCAGGCCGCTGCACCATGGCAGCTTCCAAAGTACGCTCTACCAGCTTCATATCGTGCCGGTTCGCTCCGTCCACGGCTACTCCAATGGGACCCCCATGGCCCTCGGTCAGCAAGCTCCTTTTGGCGCCCCCTTTGCCCCGGTCAGTGGGATTAGATCCTGTAGCTTTTTCCCCCCAAGGGCGCCTTGGTCATGGCTCCGTCCATCGCTTGCCACTCCCAGTCCAGGCCGTGGCGGGCATCATATTCAATCAGCCCTTCTTGCCATAGCCGCTCAAATACACCAGCGGCCCGCCATTGTTGAAACCGCAGATGGACCGTACTGGAGGCGCCGAAGCCCTTGGGCAGGGCTTTCCACTGGCGCCCGGTGCGCAACACGTAGAAGATGCCGTCCATACACTGGCGGGCTGGGATATACCGGCGTCCTCCCTTGGGATGGGAGCGTTGTTGGGGCAGCAAAGGCTCGATACGCTGCCACATGCTCTCAGGAATACGCCACGCGCCGTCCACGGGACCCATTGGTTCTAGTTCGCACATCACACTCCTCCCATACTGTGGCCGTACTTTGGGAAGAAGCATAACCAAATTATCAAATTCTGTCTAAGGTTGTTGGATAGGCTCTTATTGGCCCTTGAAAGAAACTTTCCTTGTCGCCAAGCGTGATGAAGGCTCATGGCGAGGTACTTCGGGTCACAAGTATTTTTCTTAACCCGAATACGAGTAATGTGATTGGAAAAACCACCACGAATTTCTTGGGTGATCAAGCATGTCTTCCCGACTAATTCCTTGCTATTGGTATTGTTGAAGAGAATGTCACCAGGCTTTAACTTGTAGAGTTCCCTGCCCTGAAATTCTTCCTCGGATATGCTCTTCAACCCGCCCCATACGAACATTCCATCCTGAGCTTGTCTCAGAAGTCTAAGACAATAACGACATTCGGATCATGGGTGGACTTGGATATGGGATTATGTTGCCAGTCAGCTCCATTCAGCAAACAGGAGCTATCCTGAGAACGACATTCGTCATGTCAAATACTTTTGAGACAAGCTCTCCTCTGTTATATTCATCGGGCGGATATGTGGCACTCCCCTCGACTCTGTGTTAGAGGTCCCGCAGGCAAATGCGGCTTTAATCTCTGACGCAACGTCTGCGATTTCGACTAACGGCCACCGAGTACCCTGGGGGATAATCTCTAGATACCGCTCCCCGTTTAGGTTGTACTCTCCATCCTTGGCGATCCTCTCTTTGTCAACGATGAGGCCATTGGCTAGGTCTATCCCACCTCCGGGCTCGGTAACCCTTAACCGGTGAAGGTACCCAGCAAGCTCCGCTTGCACTCCCGGCAAATCGTTTCTGCCTATAGGGCGGCGTTGAGCGCCCAGGTCGAATCCGTCGTTCTCCACCTTGAAGAAGGCAATACTGTCCGTCCGCTTTGCCAGTGCCCGGTCAAGGATGAGGACTGAAGTTTTGACGCCGGAGTAAGGGTTGAACACCCCGGCTGGTAAGGAGACCACAGCCACCAGATAGCTTTCCACCAGCATCTTCCGCAATTGCTTGTACGCTGTCTGGCTTTGGAAAATTATTCCCTCCGGCACGATGATTCCGGCGCGCCCCTCGGGGGTCAGGTGTTCCGCCATGTAATCTACGAACAGTACCTCGCTCCGCGTTGCCTTGACCGAAAAGCGGTTGTGGGGTCTGATGCCGCCCTTCGGAGACATAAACGGAGGATTAGCCAGTATTACGTCAGCGTACTCGTTCCACCGTTCATCGCTGGTGAGAGTGTCATACTCATAGATTTGCGGCTCCCAGAACCCGTGAAGGTACATATTCACCAGGGAGAGACGCACCATGTCGGGGGAGATGTCGTAACCCTTGAAGTTGTTGACCAGCCGGCCCCTATCGTCCGGCGTCAGCGTACTCTGGCCGTTGGCATCGGTATTGGCCGCCAGGATGTGCTTGTAGGCCGATATGAGGAAGCCGGCAGTGCCGCAGGCCGGGTCTAGCACCGTGTCGTCCTTCTTCGGATCGACTACGGCGACGATGAAGTCGATAATGTGGCGCGGAGTGCGGAACTGCCCTGCATCGCCCTGTGGGCCCAGGACCGAAAGCAGATACTCAAAGGCGTCCCCCAACCTCTCTGAGTTGTCGTAGGTGAATTCGCCAATGACCTTGAGAAAAGCCCGCAAGGTCTCCGGGTCCCGGTAGGGTAAATAAGCATTGTTGAATATCTCTCTGAACAAGGATGGTATGCCTGGATTCTCGGGCATCCTGGTGATGGCTTCGGCGTAGAGGTTCAGGGTCTCGTACCCACCAAGGCTCGGGTGCATCAGCTTGGCCCAGCCGTACCTGGCGAAGTCGCCGGCGAAGAAACTTCGCTCTCCGCCGAATTCCTCGCTTTCAGCGTCCTGGTCATCCATGAACTTGTAGATCAGCGCGATGGTAATCTGCTCGACCTGGCTTTTAGGATCAGGCACCTTACCGACCAGGATGTCCCGGGCGGTGTCTATGCGTCGTTTGGTGTCAACGTCCAGCATGGTTTCCTCTATACGGCGAACTGGTTGAGGGAGACGTAATCTTTGACGTACTCGGGAACAAGCGCCCGGTAGTCTTCAGGAACGGCCCGATAGTCTCCAATGGAGAACACGGCATTGGTTGCCAATTCGGTAAACCGCCTGGTGTCGATTACGTGCCGGGTGAGGTCACTCGTCACATAGGCCTTGAAGTAGGTCTTGATGGCCGGTATGGACTGGACATCCTCCGGCTGGTGGCCGGCCACGAACTTGCTGAACTCTTTCTCCAGCAGATCGTCCCTTGACTTGAAAGCCGGTATTAGGTCGAAAACTTTCTCCAGAATCTCCCGAAGGCTAATGCGGCGGTCCACGGAGGCGGCTTTCCGCAGTTTCTCCAGAGTGTAGTAGTCCTCTGGCTTGTCGAATACCTCCCGGTTCATGTAGTCAATGATGAGGTCCCAGTTGCCCGCTTCCACGGCCTTGCTGACGGTTTCGTTGGCCCGGACTGTGTCCGCAAACCTGTCAAACAGCATCCTGTCGATTTTCATCCCCTCGTAGCCGATGGTTTCTTCTTTTATCGTCGAGAGAATGTCCAGGCCCAGGTGTTCGTAAGTGAAGACTTTGGATGGCTCGTCACCCTCCCCGTCGCCGTCTCCATCAGCGGAACGGGACTGCGGTAGCTCAAGCACCTCGTCGTAGTTGAACTCTTCCTCGAAGAATTCGCAGTTGGCGAAGAAGTCAAACAGCTTGAACGCGGTCTTTTCCGGCTGAGTCACGCCATCGGCAATGCTCGAATCGAATAGGAGATCCAGGAAGTTGTGCCGGCGCGTGCCCCTGCCCTTAATCTGTACGAAGTCCGTGGGTGAGAATATAGGCCGGAACAAACCCAGGTTGAGAATGTCGGTACAGTCGTAGCCGGTGGTCATCATGCCCACAGTTACACACACCCGCGCCTTGCTGGTCCGATAGGAAGGGAGGAAGTTACCGGAACCCATCAGGTTGTGGTTGGCAAAGTTGATGGTGAACTGCTGGGCATCCGGCACCTGGGATGTAACCTGCACGGCGAAGTCAGACTGGTACTTGCCAGGAAACATCACGTCGGACATCTCATTGAGGGTTTGTGTCAGCCTTGCCGCGTGGTTTTGGCTCACAGCAAAGATGAGAGATTTGCCAATTTCCCCGCTCACCGGGTCCCGCAGCGCGTTTTCCAGGAAGGTCTTACAGAAGACCTGGTTCGTCGCGTCCGAGAAAAGCCGCTTCTCGAATTCGCGCTGCTTGAAAGTCCCTTCATGTTCGGTCCCGGTGTCATCGGTAAATGGGACTACGAAACCTTCGCTGGCAAGCAACTGGGTGGTCACGTCGGTACGTGCGTCAACCACGGTAGGATTGATCAGGTAACCATCTTTGACACCATCTAACAACGAGTATCGGAAAATGGGGTCTCCGCTCTCGCAACCAAAGGTGCGATAGGTGTCCCGAAGTAGCCTTCTCTCGGCTTCACGGGGGTCGTGAACTCCAGGGTCAGGGCTGTCAAATCCTCGTAGATAGTCTCTCGGAGTTGCGGTGAGATCCAGTTTGTATCCAACGAAGTAATCAAAGACGGACCGGGCATTGCCGCTAATGGACCTGTGTGCTTCATCGGAGATTACGAGATCAAAGTCCGTAGGAGAGAGGAGGGACTGGTATTTGTTGTTGAACAACAACGACTGGACGGTACTGACGACAATTTCTGCCGAGCGCCAATCGTCGCGCTTTTCCTTATAGATAACCGTCGTATAGTCCGCCGAAAGAATGGCGGAAAACACCTTCCTGGCCTGCTCTTCCAGCTCAAGGCGGTCAACGAGGAACAGCACGCGAGAGGCGTTGACAGAGCGAAGGAATAGTTTGATGACGGCCGCAGCGGTGAGAGTTTTGCCGGTGCCTGTGGCCATCTCTAACAGAAAGCGGTCGTCGCTGTCCTTCACCGCCCGCTGTAATGCGTGAACCGCCTGGAGCTGGTACGTGCGTAAGAAGCGGAGATTGTTTGCCCGGATGAATCCGGCCTGCTCAGCCTCATTCTTCCACGCTGCTTCAGAGGCATAGTTGGGCCGCTGGGTCAGGACGATGTAATCGTCGCGGACCTGTTCTTCGACGAGACGCTTGGGGTTGGGCTGAGTCTTGCTATACCCGACAACCGACTCCGGCATCGGGAAAGAAGTGATGATATAGGGGTTGCCCCTCTCAAGGTCCCAGAAGTAGTGCAGGTTCCCGTTAGAGAGAATCACGAACCGGCAATTTTGCGAACGGGCATACTTCCGGGCTTGTTCCTTTCCGACTAGTAGTCAGTCAACCGTGAAATCAGAAGGGTAAAGACGGTGAAGTTTGGTTCGGGCGTCCCGGGTGTTGAACCGCCAGTTGATGGTGGCTCGGGCGGCGTTGCGCTCTGCGACCAGTGCATCGACTTCCCGCTGGAGAGCCTCCTCGCCGGAGAGCCGCTGCTTCAGGCAGCGGCGGGACAGGACGCTGAACTCGATCTCCGCCATGTTCAACCAACTCCCGTGCTTGGGCGTGTGATGAAAATCCAGCCGCCTGGCGATCCGCCGGGCTTCCGCAGCTGGGAAAGTCTCGTACAGCGATGCCCGGCGATGGGTGTTCAGATTGTCCAAGACAACCCTTACGACCTCGGCTTCCGGGTAGGCTTCATCCGCCAGCCAGCGCATCCGGTGGGCGAAGTCCCCCATGGTGCGCCGCTCCGTGACCGCCACCTGCCGCCAGCCCGACAAGGGCTCGCAGGCCAAGAACAGGTTGCGGGCGCCCTCCCGTCGATACTCGTAGTCCCGCCTCAGCGGAAATCCCGGCCGGGGCGGCAGAGCGGGCCGGGTCTCCGCCAACAACTGGGTGGAGGTCTCATCAAAGCAGACCACCGGCCGTCGGGGATCATAGGGCTCGGCGTAGAGATCCAGGACATCCTCCATGTTGGCCACAAATTCCGCGCTCACTTTGGGAATGCACCACTCCTTCTTCTGCCACGGCTTGAGGGCGTTTTTTTGAGACGCTTGCGCACCCCCTCGTGGGACATGGAGGGCGCCAGCCCCAACTCGACCACCTTCCCGGCCAGCGGACGCAGGGTCCAGTGGTCGTGCCCTTCCGGCGCCGGGCTGCAGGCCAGGGCGATCAGGTGGGCCTCGCCCCGATCATCCAGCTTACGGGGGCCGGTTGGCTTGGGGACGGTCTTTCAGAACCCCCTCCAGCCCGCCTTCGGCGAGGCGTTGCTTGACCCGGTACACGGTGCCCAGGGCCACATCCAGAGCTTCGGCCACTTGGGGCGCCGGCCAGCCTTCGTCACTCTTGAGGAGAATCCGCGCCCTGGCGGTCACCCTTGCCGGGCTTTTGCCAACCCTGATCAGTCGCTGGAGCTCTTCCCGTTGTTCCTGTGCCAGCCGCACCGCGTATTTGTCCCGAACCATCACTGCCACCCCCGCCATCAACATTTCCCATCAGGCAGGATAACAAAATTGGTTTATTTATTGAACAAATGCTAAAACCAAGTTGACTGACTACTAGGGGCTGTTTTTCTTCCGCCTTCGCCTCCAGCACCAAAAGCGGGAATCCTTTGGAGTCCAGCAAGAGAAAGTCAATGAAGTCTTTTGTCGTCTTCTCGAAATCATCTCCGAGAGCATCAAGTTCAGTCTGCGTAATGGCGACGCTGGGTTCAAGGCGAACGTTGGCAGGCTCATTGCCTTCCGGGAAGAAGCGCCATCCCGATTTTTCAAGGAGGCGGTTAATCTTTATTCGTGCGGTAGCTTCGTTCATAACCGACAAGAGCACGGGTAGGATCAGAATTGACCCTACTTTCTTCCAATTGACTGCATCGAGAACCGGCGCCACTGCAACACATAACTGGCGGCTTTTCTCCTTCCAAAGAGGGGCCAGGCAGTGCAGGGCCGCAAGGTTCTAACCATTACCGCGTTGCGGACGGGATTGGTTAGTTTTCAACAGGCACCTTTAGGCCAATCCTACCCTGTTACTATAGCACTAAAACCGGGTAATCCTGGACCAAAAGAGAACTGCGAAATGCCAATGACCGGGTGACACGCAAGGTAGAAGCCCGATAATTGACGGTGATTAGTTTGGGTCGAGTTAAGGTGTAATCAGGGGCGCCAAAGTGGACCGTATGGGCGGAAAATTGCTGACGAACGGCTGTCGAAGTTATGGGGAAATGTCCGCCTAAGAGGGTTCGAACCGACCGGTAGGCAAGCCTTTTTTCTATTCAGCCTACCTGTTTGGACGATGAGGGGTTATGGAGCCCTTAGAGTAGATGAAGGCTATTAAACCTCGGTGCCATCCAAATCCACCGCCGAAGGGTACCGTGGAGTTTCGTCGCGATTGCCTAATCGGCAAGAACGTGCTGAAGGCGGTACGCCGGCTGGGTCACGGTGTAGGATCCCCCGTACTGGATGGTCCCGGCGGCTACGGCCCCCAGCAGGCAACGAGCTCAGGGGAGGCGGTGCCGAATGTCTCTGGTCCCAACCCCGCGGGATGCTGAAGATTCCCCGCACCGGCGACGAGCCGCTTAACTGACAACGCACTTCCCCACGAACACCGGCTTTTTCAACAAGCCTTCTAACTCGTAATTGACAGCCATTCCTAACTATGGTGATTTTGGGATTGCGGACCGCCAAAAGCATTGCCGGCGCATTCCGGTCTTATAATGACAGAAAAACCACAGAAGCTAAACCAAAGCCAAGGTGAAACCCGCATTTGGGTCGGCTAGAATCAGGGAGGCATAGCGTCAGGACTGGGAGCAGACTGAGTGGGGATGGTGATGGGTATGAGGGGGATAAGGCCGGACTTGGAGGGGTGGCAGTTGGACTTGGCTAGTGTGCGCAGCAGGATGTACCTAGCGCCGACACCCCTGGAGAGAGAACGGTGGCACGCACTGTGGCTCCTGTGCCGGGGCCTGACCGCCTCGGGCACCGCCCAGGCACTGGGCCGGGATGCTCACACCATCGGCAGATGGGCCGCCGCCTTCGGCGAGGGAGGGCCTGCAGCCTTGATATTCGAGCAGACCGGGGGTTCCCCCCCGCACTTGGCGAGACGCAACAGGCGGAGTTGACGGGGGCAGTGCAGGAGTTGCCCGAGATGTCGGGCATAGAAATGGCCAACTGGAACTGGAAAGTGGTGCGGCAGTTTGTCTCGAAGCGTTTCGGCATTGGCCTGAGCCGCAGCACTTGCCTGAACTATCTGCACCGCTTGGGGTTTGTCCTGAAGCGTCCCAAGAAGCGTCTGGTCAAGGCAGATGAGCAGAAGCGGGAGGCCTTCGTGGCGGAGTACGCCACCCTGTCGGACGAGGCGTGGCGTACGGGAGCGAAGATATTCTTCGCCGACGAGGCCCATTTCCGGGCCGATGCCGAACTGAGAGGCAAATGGGTGCTAAAGGGAGAGCCGGCCTTGGTGGACTCGACCAGCCCGAGCTATGGCGAAAAGGCCAGCTACTACTCGGCAGTGTGCCTGGAGACCGGTGAGGTGGAGTGGATGGACCTGGAGGGGAACAGCAACTCCGGAACCTCGGCTGCCTTCCTGGAGCGGTTGCGGCAGAGGCACTCCGGGCCGCTCAACGTGATTTGGGACAACGCGCCGGCGCACCGCGGCGAGGCGGTGCGTGAGTATCTGCGGACGCCGGGCTTGGGGCTGCGGCTGATGAACCTGCCGGGCTACAGCCCGGACTTCAACGCCGATGAGGCCATCTGGGGCTGGGCGAGAGAGGAAGCCACCGGAAACCTGTGCTTGGGAACCAAGGCCCTGGTAAAGGAGAGGGTCGGGAATTTCCTCTGCGGGCTGTCCATCCGGAAAGACGAGGTCAAGGGCCGCTGCCGCACCGTCCTACAATCAAAGGCCGAAGGATTTCTGCGAGAATCCCAGCCCAATCACCGATGTATTGTAAATGCACATCCCACCTTGGCTTTGGTTTAGTAGTCAGCAGTGTTATGCCCGGAACCGGGCCGTGCAGAGGGGAGTAACTGGAGAGGACACTGGTCAGGTACGATCGTGGCGGGCGGTGTCGTCCAGGACGAGGCCGAATTGACAGTGGCGCATATTGCCCGTTATTCAGCATGGTCCGGGTGTCCTACGGCTGCATCATTGGTGACTGCCCTTTCGGGGGCGCTCCCGTTCGATAGATTGTGACGTGCCGGTGGCACCCCCTGGCGACACGCCTACATGGTAATGGCGGATGGGACGATGAGCACATACAGCAGTAGGGCCAACCCGGCAGTGAAGGCCTCCAGCAGGCGGGAGGGTCTGCCGGCGGAACTATCACGGGTGAATTTTGGTGCGGCGGGAGTGGACGTGGGCGCCGGCAGCCACTTCGCGGCGGTGCCCGAAAACAGCTGCGAGCAACCGGTGCGCGAGTTTGGCGCGTTCACTGCGGACTTGTACCTTATGGCCGATTGGCTGGCCGAGTGCGGTGTGGAGACAGTGGCGATGGAGTCCACCGGAGTCTACTGGATACCACTCTTTGGAGTCCTGGAGGAGCGGGGGTTCCAGGTGATGCTGGTGGACCCACGGCGCATTAAGAACGTGCCCGGACGCAAGAGCGACGTGCTGGACTGCCAGTGGCTCCAGCAGCTACATACCTACGGCCTGCTTTCGGCGGCTTTCCGGCCCGAGGCCGACATCCGGCGGTTGAGAAGCTATCTGCGGCAGCGGGCCATGCTGGTGGAATATGCGGCCCAGCATGTTCAGCACATGCAGAAGGCGCTGACCCAGATGAACGTGAAGCTGCACCAGGTCATCAGCGACATCACCGGCAAGACCGGGATGACCATCCTCGAAGCCATCGTGGGGGGTGAGCGAGACCCGCGAAAGCTGGCGCAATTTCGGGATCCCAGGACCAAGGCAGACGAGGAGACCATGGCCCTATCGCTGGAGGGGCACTGGCGGGAGGAGCACATCTTCGAGCTGACCCAGGCCCTGGAGTTGTACCGGGTGTATCAGGCCAAGATTGCCGAGTGCGACCGGGAGATTGAAACCCAGATGGGGCAGTTTGACGACCGTAGCGGTGGCGCAGCGCCTGCGGAACAGCCCAGGAGGAACCGCATCCAGGGGAACGCGCCGCGCTTTGACGTCCGCGGCCACCTGTACCGGATGACCGGGGTGGACCTGACCCGGATCAACGGCGTGGACGCCTACACGGCGTTGAAGGTAATCAGCGAGGTAGGCACCGATATGACAAGATGGCCAACGGCCAAGCATTTCGCCTCATGGCTGGGATTGAGTCCCAATAACCGGGTCACCGGAGGCAGGGTCATCAGCTCCCGAACCAAGCCCAGCGCCAACCGGGCAGCCAAGGCGCTGCGGCTGGCGGCCAACGCCCTGTACCGCTCCAACAGTGCGTTGGGAGCGTTCCTGCGCCGCAAGAAGGCGCAGCTGGGACCGCCCAAGGCCATTACGGCCACGGCGCACAAGCTGGCCAGAATCATCTACGCCATGCTGCGCTATGGGCAGCAGTACGTGGATGACGGCGCTGACTACTACGAGGCCCAGTACCATCAACGAGCATTGCGGTCTGCGAAACGGAGGGCGGCGCAGCTGGGTTACGAACTGGTACCCACATCCGATGATCGAAACCGCGCCCTTGATCTGCCCTTGGCAACGGCCGCGACCGGCGCGTGAAAACCTCAGTTACTCGATAGTCAACCGTGAAATCGAAAGGGTAAAGGCGGTGAAGTTTGGATCGGGCGTCCCGGGTGTTGAACCGCCACTTGATACCAACTCGGGCGGCGTTGCGCTCCCGCACCAGTGCCTGGACTTCCCTCCCGAGCGCATCCTCGTCGGGGAGCCGCTGCTTCAGGCAGCAGCGGGACAGCACGCTGAACTCGATTTCCGCCATATTCAACCAACTCCCGTGCTTCGGGGTGTAGTGGAACTCCAGCCGTTTCGCAATCCGCCGGGCATCGGCCGCTGGGAACGTCTCGTACAGCGACGCCGCGCGGTGGGTGTTGAGATTGTCCAGGACCACCCGCACCTCCGGGACCTCCGGATAGGCTTCATCCACCAGCCAGCGCATCTGGTGGGCGAAGTCCCCCGTGGTGCGCCGCTGGGTCACCGCCACCTGCCGCCACCCGGCCAGCGGCTCGCAGGCCAGGAACAGATTGCGGGCGCCTTCCCGCCGGTATTCGTAGTCCTGCCGCAGGGGAAGTCCAGGCCGGGGCGGCAGAGAGGGCCGGGTCTCCGCCAGCAACTGGGTCGAGGTCTCGTCAAAGCAGACCACCGGACGCTGGGGGTCATACGGTTCGGCGTACAGGTCCAGCACGTCCTCCATGTTGGCCACGAACTCGGCGCTCACCTTGGGGATGCACCACTCCTGCTTCTGCCACGGCTTGAGAACGTTTTTTTGAGACGCTTACGCACTCCCTCGTGGGACATGGAGGACGCCAGCCCCAGTTCCACCACCTTGCCAGCCAGCAGGCGCAGGGTCCAGTGGTCGTGGCCCTCCGGCGCTGGACTGCAGGCCAACGCGATGAGGTGGGCTTCGCTCCGGTCGTCCAACTTCCGATGCCGGTTGACCTGGCGCCGGTCCCACAGGGCCCCGTCCAACCCCTCCTCGGTAAAGCGCTGCTTAATCCGGTACACGGTGCCCAGCGCCACATCCAGCGCCTCGGCCACCTTGGGAGCGGCCCAACTGTCGTCGCTCTTGAGGAGAATCCGCGCCCTGGCGGTCACTCGGGCCGAGCTTTTCCCAACCCGAATCAGATTCTGGAGTTCTTCCCGTTGTTCCGGCGCCAGCCGCACGGCGTACTTGTCCCTGATCATCACTGCCACCCCCCCATCAGAACTTCATCCCAAGCAGTATACGACTATCGGCCAGATTCCTGTAGGACTTTCAACATCAAGGTTGACCGACTACTAGGGCGAATCGACAATTGCTAACCCCAGATGACCGAGGAGACCAGATACAGGGCCGACAGGAGGTAGAGACTTCTGCGGTCGTATCTGGTTGCGATTCGCCTCCACTGTTTCAATTTGTTGAAGGCTCGTTCAATCAGGTTCCTTTGCTTATACAGTTCCCGGTTATATTCCCAAGGGTCTCGGCGGTTGGACTTGGGCGGTATGACCGCTTCGGCGCCCTGGTTCCTGATAAAGGCCAGCACGCGGTTGCTCTCATACCCCTTGTCAGCGATGACCGCTCCGGCCTCGAGGCCGGTCAGCAGGGGTATGGCTTGAGAAACGTCCGCCTTCTGACCGCCGGTGAGAGAGAAGCGCACCGGCCGGCCCTGAGCATCGGCCACCAGATGAATCTTGGTGCTCAGTCCACCCCGGGAGCGGCCCACAGCCTCACATTGGCCCCCCCTTTCCCGCAGACTGCCTGCTGGTGGGCCCGGACTATGGTGGAATCAATCATCACGTATCTGTTGTCCGGGTCATCCAGCAACACCTGGAAGATTTTCTCCCAGATTCCGGTCTTGGCCCAACGGGTGAATCGCTTGTGGACGCTTTTCCAGTTGCCGTACCCAGGTGGCAGGTCTTTCCAATGGGCTCCACTGCGCAGCACCCACAGGACGCCGTTTACGAATTTCCGGTTGTCCTTGGCCGTAACGCCAACCCAGCCGGGACGCCCGGGCAAAGAGCCTTCTATCCGACGCCACTGAGCAGCGCTCAACTCACAACGTTCCACGCCAATCCCCTCCACCGCACGTCACTTCTCAGGGTTACACTCTATCCTCCTTTAGTAAGCTCCTGCCCTATTTCCTCAGCCGAGTTTGACCCAATTGTCGATTCGCCCTAGTAGTCAGTCAACTTGGTTTTAGCATTTGTTCAATAAATAAACCAATTTTGTTATCCTGCCTGATGGGAAATGTTGATGGCGGGGGTGGCAGTGATGGTTCGGGACAAATACGCGGTGCGGCTGGCACAGGAACAACGGGAAGAGCTCCAGCGACTGATCCGGGTTGGCAAAAGCCCGGCAAGGGTGACCGCCAGGGCGCGGATTCTCCTCAAGAGTGACGAAGGCTGGCCGGCGCCCCAAGTGGCCGAAGCTCTGGATGTGGCCCTGGGCACCGTGTACCGGGTCAAGCAACGCCTCGCCGAAGGCGGGCTGGAGGGGGTTCTGAAAGACCGTCCCCAAGCCAACCGGCCCCCGTAAGCTGGATGATCGGGGCGAGGCCCACCTGATCGCCCTGGCCTGCAGCCCGGCGCCGGAAGGGCACGACCACTGGACCCTGCGTCCGCTGGCCGGGAAGGTGGTCGAGTTGGGGCTGGCGCCCTCCATGTCCCACGAGGGGGTGCGCAAGCGTCTCAAAAAAACGCCCTCAAGCCGTGGCAGAAGAAGGAGTGGTGCATTCCCAAAGTGAGCGCGGAATTTGTGGCCAACATGGAGGATGTCCTGGATCTCTACGCCGAGCCCTATGATCCCCGACGGCCGGTGGTCTGCTTTGATGAGACCTCCACCCAGTTGTTGGCGGAGACCCGGCCCGCTCTGCCGCCCCGGCCGGGATTTCCGCTGAGGCGGGACTACGAGTATCGACGGGAGGGCGCCCGCAACCTGTTCTTGGCCTGTGAGCCCTTGGCGGGCTGGCGGCATGTGGCGGTCACGGAGCGGCGCACCATGGGGGACTTCGCCCACCGGATGCGCTGGCTGGCGGATGAAGCCTACCCGGAAGCCGAGGTCGTAAGGGTTGTCTTGGACAATCTGAACACCCATCGCCGGGCATCGCTGTACGAGACTTTCCCAGCTGCGGAAGCCCGGCGGATCGCCAGGCGGCTGGATTTTCATCACACGCCCAAGCACGGGAGTTGGTTGAACATGGCGGAGATCGAGTTCAGCGTCCTGTCCCGCCGCTGCCTGAAGCAGCGGCTCTCCGGCGAGGAGGCTCTCCAGCGGGAAGTCGATGCACTGGTCGCAGAGCGCAACGCCGCCCGAGCCACCATCAACTGGCGGTTCAACACCCGGGACGCCCGAACCAAACTTCACCGTCTTTACCCTTCTGATTTCACGGTTGACTATCGAGTAACTGAGGTTTTCACGCGCCGGTCGCGGCCGTTGCCAAGGGCAGATCAAGGGCGCGGTTTCGATCATCGGATGTGGGTACCAGTTCGTAACCCAGCTGCGCCGCCCTCCGTTTCGCAGACCGCAATGCTCGTTGATGGTACTGGGCCTATCGAGTAACTGAGGTTTTCACGCGCCGGTCGCGGCCGTTGCCAAGGGCAGATCAAGGGCGCGGTTTCGATCATCGGATGTGGGTACCAGTTCGTAACCCAGCTGCGCCGCCCTCCGTTTCGCAGACCGCAATGCTCGTTGATGGTACTGGGCCTCGTAGTAGTCAGCGCCGTCATCCACGTACTGCTGCCCATAGCGCAGCATGGCGTAGATGATTCTGGCCAGCTTGTGCGCCGTGGCCGTAATGGCCTTGGGCGGTCCCAGCTGCGCCTTCTTGCGGCGCAGGAACGCTCCCAACGCACTGTTGGAGCGGTACAGGGCGTTGGCCGCCAGCCGCAGCGCCTTGGCTGCCCGGTTGGCGCTGGGCTTGGTTCGGGAGCTGATGACCCTGCCTCCGGTGACCCGGTTATTGGGACTCAATCCCAGCCATGAGGCGAAATGCTTGGCCGTTGGCCATCTTGTCATATCGGTGCCTACCTCGCTGATTACCTTCAACGCCGTGTAGGCGTCCACGCCGTTGATCCGGGTCAGGTCCACCCCGGTCATCCGGTACAGGTGGCCGCGGACGTCAAAGCGCGGCGCGTTCCCCTGGATGCGGTTCCTCCTGGGCTGTTCCGCAGGCGCTGCGCCACCGCTACGGTCGTCAAACTGCCCCATCTGGGTTTCAATCTCCCGGTCGCACTCGGCAATCTTGGCCTGATACACCCGGTACAACTCCAGGGCCTGGGTCAGCTCGAAGATGTGCTCCTCCCGCCAGTGCCCCTCCAGCGATAGGGCCATGGTCTCCTCGTCTGCCTTGGTCCTGGGATCCCGAAATTGCGCCAGCTTTCGCGGGTCTCGCTCACCCCCCACGATGGCTTCGAGGATGGTCATCCCGGTCTTGCCGGTGATGTCGCTGATGACCTGGTGCAGCTTCACGTTCATCTGGGTCAGCGCCTTCTGCATGTGCTGAACATGCTGGGCCGCATATTCCACCAGCATGGCCCGCTGCCGCAGATAGCTTCTCAACCGCCGGATGTCGGCCTCGGGCCGGAAAGCCGCCGAAAGCAGGCCGTAGGTATGTAGCTGCTGGAGCCACTGGCAGTCCAGCACGTCGCTCTTGCGTCCGGGCACGTTCTTAATGCGCCGTGGGTCCACCAGCATCACCTGGAACCCCCGCTCCTCCAGGACTCCAAAGAGTGGTATCCAGTAGACTCCGGTGGACTCCATCGCCACTGTCTCCACACCGCACTCGGCCAGCCAATCGGCCATAAGGTACAAGTCCGCAGTGAACGCGCCAAACTCGCGCACCGGTTGCTCGCAGCTGTTTTCGGGCACTGCCGCGAAGTGGCTGCCGGCGCCCACGTCCACTCCCGCCGCACCAAAATTCACCCGTGATAGTTCCGCCGGCAGACCCTCCCGCCTGCTGGAGGCCTTCACTGCCGGGTTGGCCCTACTGCTGTATGTGCTCATCGTCCCATCCGCCATTACCATGTAGGCGTGTCGCCAGGGGGTGCCACCGGCACGTCACAATCTATCGAACGGGAGCGCCCCCGAAAGGGCAGTCACCAATGATGCAGCCGTAGGACACCCGGACCATGCTGAATAACGGGCAATATGCGCCACTGTCAATTCGGCCTCGTCCTGGACGACACCGCCCGCCACGATCGTACCTGACCAGTGTCCTCTCCAGTTACTCCCCTCTGCACGGCCCGGTTCCGGGCATAACACTGCTGACTACTAGGTAGCGTTCTACTAGGTAGCGTTCTACGATCCGGCCTTCGTATTGAGACGGGCCACCGAAAAGTTCGCAATTGAGCCTGTCTCAGAAGTCTCCATTCACGATTTTGGGTGTACTCAGTCTGACGGGTTACTATTATTAACCGCCTAAACCTGTATTGAATGCGGCTCAATAACCCGTCATTTCCGCGAAAGCGGGAATCCAGAAACGTAGGATGCTGGACGACTCAGCTTTATGAGACAGGCTCAATTCAGTCCCTTTAAGCCCACCTGAGAAGAATCGAACCGTTCATCGGGCCTGGTGATACGTTCGGGTTCGCGGGAACGACGTGACACACCCATTTGTGAGTCCGCTTTACCGACCTGGCTTGAATGGACCCAAATCGACCGCCCACGCGTACCTCAGGGTTCCGTGTCTATTGTGTCCGTCGGATGACGGTTCTTGATTTTGTCCGGTTTGGTGGGCGTGACTTGACAACGGCAGTGCCATCTTCGAGTTGGCGGCGGCCTTGTGAGGCTGCCAGAGCCTGCGGCTTGTCATTATCGCCGGGCCAAGTACCTGGCAGCGACACCGCTAGCACGAGCCGGACTTCTAACGGGCAAGGTTGAAAGGTTTTTCCAACTCGGCGAGGCAACTCGATTAGTCAACTCGGTAAGGATAGCTCCGGCCGAATATACCCCGATTGCGCCGCGCCTCCTCGACCTGAACGGCGACGCCCGCCGCCCTCACCCGGTCAGTGGAGTGCTGGGTTTTCGTGAACGCCACTCCTAAACAACCCCTGAGGAACCCGGCGTAAGCACGCCTTTTTCAGAAGTCCCCTAGAGTTAACTTGCCTGCCTCCAAGCATCGTCGGGGGCCGGCATGGACCCCATCGTCCTAGTCGGCGGGGACCGGGGCCTCCACCCGCTTGGTGAAAGCTGGCATCACCTCTTCGGCGAACCACTGGAGCTGCTCCAGGATGACGCTCTGGGGAGCGCCAACGGGTTGTCCCACGTCGACGTGAGTCAACCCTGGATAGCGTTCCTCCACTGCATGGAGTTGCTCTATTATCTGGTCGGCCGGACCGCAAAGGTAGGCCCCGCTCTTGACGGCGTCCTCCATGGAAGGAAGGTCGGGGCCGGGAGCCCGATTTCTGGAGCTGATGGCGTTGATTTGCTGCTCGCTCAGCCCCCGGGTCAACCGAAGCGGCCCGAACATTTTGAGATTTTCTTCGAAATACTTGGAGGCTTCTTTGATGCCCTGCTCCCGCGTGGGGGCCAGGTGGCAGTGGAAACCGACGATCAGATCTTCGCCCAGCTCGGCTTCCCGGCCAGCCCGCCCAAGGGCATCCCGGTAACTCTCAATCACGGTGTCCATGGCGCCGCCTTCGGCCACACCGCCGCCGATAATACCTTTGATGCCGTGCTTGGCCATGAAGTCCAACGCCCGAGGGGTGCCCCCTTGAATGGGTTGCCAACATTCAACGGGCCGGTTCAACGGCCGGGGCACCAGCGTAATCTCTTCCAGCTCATAGCCACGGTACGGCACTCCCCGAGGCGGGATGTCGTAATACTTGCCGTGGTGAGAGAAAGAGCGTTCGTTGAAAGCCTTGAAGATGACCTCCACCTGCTCTTCGAACAGTTCCCGGTTGGCGTCCTGGTCCCGGAGAGGCGCTCCGAAGGACTCCACCTCCCGGGTGTGGTAGCCGCGGCCGACTCCAAAGATGACCCGGCCCCCGGTAAGTATGTCGGCGGTCGCGAAGTCTTCAGCCAGCCTAAGCGGGTGCCACATGGGGGCGATGTTGAAGGCGCACCCCAATTTTATATTCTTGGTGAGGTGGGCCAAGTGAACGTTTAGCATCAGGATGTTAGGGAGGCATTCATAACCTTCCGGCTGAAAATGGTGCTCGGCCAACCAGAAGGAGTGATAGCCGGTGCGGTCCAGCAATTGGGCGATCGCGGTCGCCTTGTCTAAGGCTGTGGCCAAGTGCTCGTCGGAGAGGGAGCGTTCGTTGACCGGTGTCCCCGCGTAACCTATGTCGTCCAGGTCTACGTGACCGGCGTAGAGGGTGCTGAATTCGGTGATCATCGGTTTTCCTCGCTAACCTGAATATTGGGCGGCGTTTTCATTGCATGTCCTGACCATAGGCCGAACACTCGGTTATCTCCCCAGGCTGGGCGCCCTCGGGTGGACTCTAACGTCCGGTCCGATGGGAGCCGGCAAGCAGCGGCCGGCTACTCCTCGTAGGGCTGTAGCTGAATCTCGTGTAAGGCCGGAATTACTTCCCGTCCCAGCAGCTCGATAGAGTGTTGCACGTCCCCGTGGTCCATGTTTCCTTCGTTGCCGTAGATGTGCAACCAACCGGGATTCAGGCGCTTCACGATCCCAGTCAGCTTCTTGATCACCGTGTCCGGACTGCCCACGATGAGGTTGTCGACTGCCTGGAGCTCTTCGTAGGTCATGCGCTGGCCGAATCCCCCCGCGCCCGGGAGCCGGCGCTGGATTTGCACCGCTTCCCGCGACTGGTACCCGGGAGGGTCATTGTGCTCCCGTGGCCCTTTGTTGCGGTGGGCCTCGGTCCACATGAAAGTACGCCCGATTTCCTGAGCCTTCTCGTCGGTGTCGGCCACTAGGACCCGCAGCAAGTAACCGAAGTGCTCCGGCCCAGGATGGAAGCCGACCTCGTGGGCAGCGTCCACGTACACGTTCCTGAGCTGCTCCGTGTAATCCAGTAAGGAACCCAAGTTCATATACGGGTGCTTATGGTGCGCCGCCCAAACCACGCTTTCAGGGCTGGACAGGCCGGGAAACCAGACCGGGGGGTGGGGCTTTTGCATCGGGAGCACCCAGGGATTGACTGCCCGGTAATGATAATGCTTGCCTTCATACCTGAACGGTCCCGGAGTAGTCCAACACTTGATGATGAGATCATGGGCTTCTTGGAAGCGTTCCCTGTTCTCCGCCGGAACTATGCCTCCAACTAGGCTCTCCACCGCGGTGCCCCGCACAAATCCCGAAATGACCCTGCCGCCCGAGAAGCAGTCCAACATGGCGATCTCTTCCGCCATCCGGACGGGATCGTTAACCGCGATGACGTTGCCCAAAATGGCGATTTTGGCTTTCTTGGTCACCTTGGCAATGACGGCGGCGTCCAGATTAACCGCGGGTTTCATGCACCAGTAGGAAGAGTGGTGTTCATTGGACATGATGCCATCGAAACCCACTTCGTCCGCTAACGCGTATTGCTCGTGATACTGGTTGTAAAGCACGTGGGCTTTTTGGGGGTCGAAGAAAGTATTGGGGAATCCTAGGCGGCCGGATTCGTACGGCTCCAGGTCCTCGTCGGTGATGTGAGCGTAGGGCTGCTCGGAAAACCAAAAGACGTCTATCGTGTCTTTCACACATTCCTCCTTGTGTCGTCATTCGCTGGCATTATAGTCCCGGCAGCCGTGGCCTGGACTAATCCAGCTAATCTTGCGCTCTGTTTGTCAGTGGCGGCCGACCCGCACGCTGGTAGATTCTCGCACTTTGCGCCGCCGGTCTCAACAGGTATGGGCGATTCCAAGACAGGCCATTGGTGTCGCCTTGGGCCTTTTAACCGTAGATGTCCGAGCTGACCTCCGCCAGCCCCTGGTCCGCCCAAAGCGAACGGAGGGCCGTTCCATGATACGGCGGGCACGTCCTGAGCGGACCGGACCGCTCACCATGCGCCAGTTTCCACGGACCACTAGGTTAAAACACCCCCGAAAAGACCCCTGGAGTATCTACAACCGCTATGGGGGGGCTCTTGTAAGGACAAAGGGATTGGGCCCGGCGCAGGTGTGTCTATACTCTTGGAAACCCGGTGAGCCCAGGGGATTATACGCCCTTTTTACCCCCTACGTTTCCCCAGGATAGTCTGCGTAGGGGTACATACCTTCACGGCGTGAAGGGAGATGCGGCCGCGCCCTTAGCGTCACTCCGGCGAACAGGATGTCTCATGTCAAAGACGGTGTACGAAACCAGAGCGCGTCACTTACGGGCATGGCGTCTCATGGATGCCTGCCTCCGGCCTAAAGATGGGTTGGCTAACATCCAAAATTCTAGCCGGGCCAAAATTCTAGCCTGGCCCCTTCAGGCGGGACTACCGCTGGTCCTGAACTCCCGCAGGTCGCCGGAGACAGTCAGCTTGGCGTCGGTCTGCTCCTGAATGTCCTCTGGGTTCCATCCCGGAGCGTGCTCCTTCAGCTTGAATCCCTGCGGCGTCACCTCGAAAAGTCCCAGGTCCGTGGCCACCAACGTTACCACCCCCGGGGCGGTGATGGGCAGATTGCATCGGTTCAGCAGGCGGGGTTCACCCTCGCGGGTGACGTGGTCCATGACGATAAAAACCCGCTTGGCGCACACTGCCAAGTCCATTGCTCCGCCGATGCCGCCGCCCTTTCGCGAAGGAATCCGCCAATTGGCGAAGTCTCCGTTCTCCGCTACCTCGTAAGCGCCCATGACGGTCACGTCCACCATGCCCCTGCGGATGAGGGCAAAGGAATCGGCGTGGTGGACGATGGCCATGCCGGGGCGGACGGTCACGTGTTGCCCGCTGGCATTGACCAGATGCCTGTCCTCCTGCCCTTCCGGGGCCAGAGGGCCGAACCCTATGACGCCGTTCTCCGAGTGAAAGATTATGTCCTTGTCTGGGTCGACGTAGTTGGAGCACAGGGTGGGTATGCCCACACCGAGGTTCACTATCCACTCGTCCTGGAACTCCATAGCAAGGCGGTCGCACATCGTCTGCCGCTCCAGTCTGGGCTTCTCAGTTGGTTGATCGGCCATGGAAAACCTCCCCTCGGTTAGCTCGGTGCGCCGCCGGACCTGCCGGGACACGCTGGCCTGACGCTCTTAATTATCCTAGCGTTCATAATTATAATGCGTTCATTGGACATGACGCCATCGATACCCGGTGCGTCTGCCAACTTGTGTTGTTCTTGATATTGGTTGTGCGGGACGTGGGACCTTTGGGGTAGAAGTACAAGACCTCTCCATGGGTCACTTCTGCTCATTCGCGGCCTTGGCTTCGCGCCTTCGCCAACTCCTCGCCATCAAGATAGCTGGGCGGCCGGTCAAAGGGGGCGGCGCAGCGGCCCCAATAGGCATAGACCGGGTTGGATTTCGACCTCGCCTCCGCGCCTGCACTTGAGGCTGCCGCGCCGTCTGGGCGGCGGCGCCCCAACGACTGGGACGAAATGGCGCCCAATTCACAAAAAGCGCTTTCCGGCGTTGTTCCCGAACGTTATTCCCCAACGTTATTCAATCGTCAGTATGATCTTCCCGAAATTGGCGTTGCTCTCCATATACTCATGGGCCTCAGCCGCCTGGTCCAGAGAAAAGCTCCGGTCCACCACTGCGCGGATGCGGCCGTCGGCTATCAGAGGGAGCACGTGTTTCTTGAACTGGCCGGTGAGGGCGATCTTCTCCTCCAACGTCCTGGAGCGTAGCGTGGTGCCTTGCACCCGCAGCCGCTTGGGCATCAGCAAGCTCAAGCTGGTTTCAAGCCGGCTACCGCCCATGGCGCCCACCAGGACCATCCGGCCCCACAGAGCCAAGGAGGCAACGTTGCGCTCCCAGTAAGGGGCGCCCACCATGTCCAAGACCACGTTCACCCCGGCGCCGCCGGTGCGTTCCTGCACTATCTCGGAAAAATCCTGTTCGTGGTAGTTAATTCCCACGTCAAGGCCCAGTCCGGCAGCCTTGGCCAACTTATCCGCGGAACCCGCGGTGCCAAAGACGTATGCTCCCGCGTGATGGGCCAACTGCAGGGCAGCGGTGCCCACCCCGCTGCCAACTGCGTGGACCAACACTGATTCCCCCATTTTCAAGTCGCTGTGGTTAAAGAGCGCGTCGTAAGCGGTGAAGAACACCTCGGGGATGGCCGCCGCTTGAACGTAGTCGAGGTTGGCCGGCATGGGAACAGCCATAAGGTGATGGGTTGCCACTCGGCTGGCGTATCCGCCTCCGCCCAACAGACCAAACACCTTGTCCCCCGGCGCCAACCCGGTGGTCTGTTCACCTGCTTCGATCACCACTCCGGAAAATTCCAGGCCCGGGACGTCTCTTCGGATTCCGGAGGGAGCAGGATACTGGCCTTGCCGTTGAAGCAGGTCTGCCCGGTTCAAGGCCGAAGCTTTCACATCTATCAGCACCTCTTCGGGCCCGGCCACCGGGTCGTCTATCTCCTGCACTCGCAGCACCTCGGGGCCTCCCGGTTCGGTTATAACAGCTGCACGCATGGCGTAAACTCCTCCGGGCGAGAGATCTCGCCGGCGTTTCCGGTGGGATTGCTACGGCGGCGGCGCCAATTGCCTTGGCCGGACTCCGCCCAACTGAGGCATGACTGAAACACGAATGAAGCAAGAACGAGGGGTCAATGAGCTACGGCGATATTCTCGCGCGGCGATTTCCGTTCGTTGATGGAGAAAGACGCTCCGGTGGCCAGGAGCAACAGGGCAATGTTGGACCAAATCGCTATGTCGTAGGTGCCCCGGGCGTCATACGCCAAGCCCCCCAGGTAGGCCCCCAGCCCGGACCCCAAGGGCATTACGGCGAACATCATTCCATAGATTGTGCCCAGGTTGGTAATGCCGAAGCGGTCGGAAGCGTAGGCTGCCGTGATAGAGACCACCGCGTTCCAGGAGAACCCCACGAATATCACCCCGAGCAGCAAGGGGCCAATACCCAAGACCGGTATGCCGAGGAACGGGACCCCCATGGAAAGAAGCACCACCACGAACCCCAGCGCTCTTAGGTTATACGATAGGGTTAGCATTCCGCGCCGCCCGTGTTTGTCCGACAGATGACCCAACAACAGAGCACCGGTAATAGCGAAGAATCCGATCATGGAGAACGCGGCGGCAGCCACCATGGGATGGTAACCTAGGTCTCTAGCGTAAGTAATGAAGTGAGCATTCACGAAGCTCATCGAATATCCTCAAACGAAATATCCGAAGGTGAGCTTCATGAAGATAGGGGTGCGAATCGCCTCCCGGAACGTGGCGTCTCGCCCCATCAACTTCTCGGAGGTGTCCTGGACCGCCTGGCTCGGGGCCGTCTGGCCCTCTGCGCCGCCCGAAGGGGCGCCGTAGGGCCGTAGGCCAAGGTCTTCCGGCCGGTTGCGAATCAGCAGATAGCCGGCCGGAAGCACCAAGCCCAACAATAACACTCCCAAGAACCAGTACGCCTCTCTCCAGTCAAACGCGACCGTGAACGCGGCGGCTCCCGGCACGAGAATCATGGCGCCCAGTGACCCGGCTCCGCTGGCCATTCCAAGAGTGAGCCCGCGCCGTTGGTGGAACCAGGAGCTGACCACTTTAACCAAGATGGGCCCGGTCCCCAAAGTGATCCCAATACTCATGACAGTGAATATCAGGAAAAGCTGCAACAGGTTGTCAATCAAGGGAATCAATAGCAGCATGACGCCCATGATCAGCACGCCGACCAACGCGGCGATCTTGGGACTATAACGGTCTGCCAGGTAGCCGGCCAACGGACGCAGAAGCCCCGAGAGCATAAAGGTGAGGCCGAAGGCTAGAGACAGCGTGCCCCTGCTCCAATTGAAGTCCTCGGTCATGGGCTTCAAGAAGACTCCGAAGGAAAACTGGCCGCCGGCAACACCGAACATGACGAACACACAGCCGGCCAGAACGAACCAACCTCGAAAGGGTTTGACTTTTGTTAGGAACATCCTTTGCGGCCTGTCATCCCACTAATTGTAGTTTCCGGTCCGCAATCCCCGGTGGCCCAGCATAAACCCTAACGCCGGTCTTTAACCACCCGCGGCCAACGTCACCTAGTTTACCACTAACCCGAGGCGCCGGCGCCGGTTAGGCCGAGGGCGCAGGCAACGCTGTGAATGGCTTAGTGTTCATCCGGCCGTATTGAAAACCTAGCCGCATCCTGGCCAGTCCCCAACGGCCGGCTAATAAGCACCGTGTCGAAGACCTGATTGAGTCATGGGCATTCCCCAACGCCCGGTCAATGACCTAGGGGCCAATGTACGCCATCCCTCCACCGGGATAGGACCAACGGCCGGTCCTGCCTTAAGTTTTCAACTCTTGGTGATGGCGTCGAACCATCGCTTGAGATGGTTTCCGGGCATGTTGGCGAAATGAATTCCACAGACATCAAGACACTGATTGAGAATCGGCCGAGAGGGCATCCTTCGACCACGTGCAATTAACGAGGGCGCCTGAGAATTTCGCCGAAGAATTTCACCGAAGAATCAGGGTTGGCGGTGGAAGTGGAAGGTTAGATCCCCAGCAGCTTTTCCAGGTTCTTGTACAATATTGCTTCCTTCTCTTCCTGGGTCAGGCTTTCCAGCCCCAGCACCCAAGACACAGGCCAGTCGATAGCCATGTCGAACGGCCAATCCGTGCCGAACACTACCCGGTCTATGCCCACACTGTCGATTAACATGCGCAGGGCCGCCTCGCTGTGAGTTAGACAGTCGTAGTAAAAGCGCCCCAAGTAAGCGCTTGGCGGCTGCGCGATATTAACCCGGGCCTCCTGACGCACTTGCCAGCCGCGGTCCATACGCCCGATGCCGAAGCAAGTGTAACCTCCGCCGTGGCACAAACACACCCTCAATTGGGGGCAGGCGTCCATGACACCGCCGAAGACCAGGGAAGCGAAAGTGACCGCGCGGTCTGTCAAGTTCCCGATGGTGTTAGGCAAGTGGTACCGCTCGGTGCGTTGGTTCACCACGGTCGGCCCTCCCTGGTGCACCAGGATGACGG
The DNA here is from genome assembly GCA_965224325.1 of Dehalococcoidia bacterium. Lineage (GTDB taxonomy): Bacteria > Chloroflexota > Dehalococcoidia > Lucifugimonadales > UBA3495 > CBDCMJ01. The sequence continues at coordinate 112,693 of CBDCYT010000006.1, read as the reverse complement.
CCCCCAGACCCTCGGCTGCCTTCCAGAAGGGGAGGAAGGCGGGGTCGTCGTAGTTGTTGCCGTTGACGTGATCGCCGATCATGGCCCCTTTTAAGCCTAGTTGGGTCACTCCCCTTTCCAACTCGCTGATGGAGGATTTTACGTCCTGCATTGGCAGGGTGCAGAAGCCGGAGAACCGGTCCGGATAGTCCTTGGTCATCTGTGAGACATGGTCATTGGCCTCCCGTGCCATGGCGGTGATGGTGGCCGGGTCCTTGTCGTAGTTGTAAAAGTAGGAGTTGGTGGACAGCACTTGAACGTCGACGCCCAGAGAGTTCATGTCGGCCAGCCGCTCTTCGGGAGTCCAGGTGGTTTTGGGGTTGTTGCGGTGTATGGACAAGGCGCCAGCGCTGATGCCATACCAGCTCTCTCCCAACTCCGTGGCCCGGATAAATCCTTCGGGCGTGATATGGGCGTGGATATCGATGGTCCGCATCTTGATCCCTCTCCTACCCTGGAAGCGCTCACGTCCAGCGCCCCTGGCTGACTTGCTTAATGACCAGTGTACGATGTGTACCCACCCATCCGCCCATCTCCACAGAAGTCCCCGTCGCTCCCACGCTGCTTTGGGCGTCTGACCGGAAGCGCCCGTGTCCAGCGCCCCTGGCTGACTTGCTTAATGACCGGTGTGCGATGTGTACCCACCCATCCGCCCATCTCCGTAGGTGTTCCCTCAACTCCCACGCCACGTTGGTTGTCTCGCTGGGTTCGCTTGGGGGGTTGGATATGAAGGCAACCGGAGGGCCCGCGCACTTCGGGGATTGCCGCAACCGCCCGATGGGGCCCGGCCTTCGCGAGAGCAGCGGCACAAAAGGCGGCGCAAACCGGCCCGGGTTTGCTAACGGTACATAGGCCGGAAGAAGCTGTGAAGGTAGTTTCGCCTATGAGCCCAACTGTGGACCCGTTTCACGGCTGGGAGGGGAATAGGCTCCCCGTCCCGGTGGGTGATGCGGATCGCCTCGTGGCGCTCCAACTCGGGGGGCACGTCAGAACTGTGGCTCACTTGACAGTCCTGGGATTCCAGGTAGGATTTCAGGCTCTCGTAGCCCTTGGGCCGGGTGTTAGGAGTCTGGTAGACGAAAAGCTCAGTGCACCCGAACATGCCGTCCACGTGGTCCTCCCCGGTCCCCCGTCCTCCTCCCTGCCGAAGGTGTCGCCTGGAGATTCCGTGGTCCCCCAAGGCCATGGGCCGGTCCTCCTGCCGAGATTTGGGGCCCCTTCACTTGCGCCGTTTCCTCTTTAGCTATATCCCTTTCGTCATAATGTCATACTTAAAGAAAGAAGCCTATGGATACATGGCCCAGCCCACTCTGTCTGTTTCCGCCCGGAACAGGTGTCCCTGAGTGCTGGTCACGTAGAGAGTTGTCATGTCAGGGCCGGCGAAACAGCAGTTGGTGGGCATATAGCACGGGACCGGATGGGTTTCGATCACCCTGCCCGTGGGCGAGAAGACGTAGATCAGAGGACCAGGCCCGGCCAAGTCCCAACCTGCGGTGGCGATAATGTTGCCATCGACGTCCAGACACATGCCGTCGATGCCGCGGTGGACACCCGTCGAGTCCTTGCTAAAAGCATGCAGGACCCGGTGCGCCCCCAGACTGCCGTCGTCATTTATGGGGTAGGCCCTGAGTTCCCGGTCGATTTCGGCGTTTGCGCTGTTGCTTTCCGCTACGTACAGGGTTCGTTGGTCGATGGAAATCAGGACTCCGTTGGGCATGGTAGTGTCGAAGGTGGCCCGGGCGACCGTATAGCTGCCATCCTCCTGCAGGTCGGCCCGCAGCACCGAACGATGGTCCAGCTCTTCTATTTCAGTGGCGTCAATGTTGCCTGCATTCCAGGGATTGGTGAACCAGATCCGGCCTCGCTGGTCCACGGCCAAGTCGTTGGGCGTACTGATTCTCTTGCCGTCAAGCCGGTCGGCGACGGTGGCGGTGGACCCATCGGGGTCGAAACGCACAATTGCCCGGCCTCCGGAGCAACATCCGAAGAGCCGGCCCTGGGAATCGAGACAAAGGCCGTTGGTCCTGTTGGTGTCGCTGCGCCATAGGGTAATTTCCGCAGTCTTGTGATCACAGCGCATTATCCGGCTGGTGGGAATGTGGGTGTAATAAACCGCCTCGCCATCCCATATTGGGCCCTCGGTAACCCCACCCCACGGTCTGTTCAGCAACTGAAACCGCCAGCTCATAATAACCTCGCTCCACTCGACATCATTTTGACTCAGGCCCGGCAGGCGGCCCCACGCCGGGCTTGCGACCCGCGGCAGGTGCAAATCAACCGCTAAGCGCTCTGATTATTGGAACTGAAGAGCCCATCATCCAGCCGATTTTCCACACCCTATTGATCATCAACTTGACCATCAACGGGCAAGGCCAGCCTGGCAGGTTAGCTGGCGCCGATTGTATCAGGATGCTTAGTTGGGCACAACGAGCCGGAGCGAATCATGGGCGTTGCGTCTGAAAGGCGGCGGCGTTGCTTCGGAAATAGCGCCGCCGCTGGGCGGGAGGCGAGGCTGTATAGGGGCAATGTGATTGAGTATTTGGAAGGGGTTCAGGACCGGTGCGCCGGGAAGCGTAATCCGGCGTCAGACCGGTGATATAATCCCATCGGGCTGGGCTTAGCCCCGCGGTGCGGGTCCCCGGCGGCTTCACGGATGAAGCCTGGGACCGCTCATATAGCTCAATTATATAGGGCCAAAACTTACGGCCAGCCCAGTACATCGCTGATGATTCGTGTAGTTAAGGAAATTGCGGAAGCCATTTTCCTGGCCGTGCTGATATTCACGGTTATTCAGGGCGTCATGAGGAACTATAAAGTAGAGGGGGCCAGCATGCGGCCTACCCTGGAGGGTGGGCAGTACCTGCTGCTGAACAAACTGGTCTACTTTAAACTGGACATGCAGCGTTTCTCCAAGATTATTCCATTCTGGGCACAGGAGACGCCGTCAGACCAGTTCTTAGGGCATCCTCCGGAGCGGGGCGACATTATCGTGTTCCGGTTCCCTGGAAGCGGGCCTCCCAGAGACTTTGTCAAAAGGGTAATCGGACTTCCCGGAGAGGAAGTGGAACTCAGGAACGGGCTTACCTATGTCGACGGCGCACGCTTGGAAGAGCCGTACTTGAACTCTCGGGACAGGTCCACTATGTCCCCGGCGCGAATGGGCGAGGCCCAGTATTTTGTAATGGGGGACAACCGGCGCAACAGCGATGATTCGCGAGCCTGGGGCGCGGTGCCCGAAGCCAACATTCTGGGCAAGGTGTCGATGGTCTATTGGCCATTCTCCCGGATTCAGCTGCTAGACACCGTAGGCTCATTACCCCGGGGTTCGCTGCCCTAGGCCTCACGGCCGGCCCCTGCCCCGGTGGACGGCGACACTAGACCGGGCGAAGACGTTCAGCCTGCCTCTCAGCCACGGGTGCGGTGCCGGATAGCTGGCTAGACGGCCTGTCGGAATGTGCCCGACGGCCCAGCCAAAGCGCCTATCTAGCCAGACTACGCCTTTGACGGACCGAGCAGGATGTCTTGACCTTCGATGCGCAGCTCGTACGCCTTGACACTATCGGGGGCCGGAGGCGTTAACACTTCACCCGTGTGTACGTTGAACGTTGCGCCATGCAACGGGCATTCCACCTCGTTCCCGCTTAGGTCCCCGTCGGATAGAGAAGCGTAGGCGTGGGTGCAGGTATCGTCGATGGCGCACACGTTCCCATCCACGTTGGCCAGCAATATCCGCTGGTCTCCTACGTCCACCGCCATCATTTCACCCGGTGAAAGATCGCCCATTTCAGCAATTTTCACAAAGCCTGACTCGGCCATATAATGCTCAACTCCTTATGAGGTTTGCTTGGGACAAGATGCCGCCGCGACGTGAAGTTCATGGGAACCAGCCCGGCCGCCCTGCATCCCAACTCCGGCTCGATAGGGGCCACAACGTCAACGACCACCCCATGAGCTGGGGATATTATAGAGTACATAGGGCGACGATTGAAACAGGGTTGATTGACAGGACCTTTTGTTGGTAACCGTCTGCTTGCAGACGTCGGAGCACACCTCCCCTGACCCGCATTCGCCAAAGGCGGACCATAGGTGCTTGCCCACGGGTCCACGGGCATGTCCGGAGCGGGCCGGAGTGCCCATTGCCGGGGGGTTCCTGGGCCACAAATGACCTCGTCTATCGAAAGCGTAGCTGTTCAAGCTTGAGGGGAGCCGAGTACCTGACGGCTGGTAATCAGAGGTTTAATCTCTGCTGTTGAAGCTCAGGCCGGTGATTATCAAGCCGCTTTCGGCGAATTGGACTCGCCAACTCTGGACAGTTGCTTAAAAGCTTCAAAGTAAAGCGGTGGACAGGCGCGTTGTCCGTTGAATATAATTGCGCATGGCTTTACGCCCTGCCTGGAATCGGGACACGCGGCTTGCCTGACGTCAGGGACCCGGCCCGGGTTTTGCAGTGGTGTTGGAGAGGTGCCGGAGCGGCCGAACGGGCGCGACTGGAAATCGCGTAGAGGTTAACAGCTTCTCGCGGGTTCGAATCCCGCCCTCTCCGCCGTCTTCTCGAGGCTCCATCCCTTTAACCCCCCCAAGCCGGTCTCTTTACAGTCCTTTGGACGCATACAACTCCGGGTTAGCGCAATGCTCCAAGCGCTGTCCCTCCAGCCCGGCCACCAAGTTGCGGGCGGCCAGCAGGCACATTTCGCGGCGAGAGGTCAAAGAAGCGCTGCCGATGTGGGGAGATATTACGAGGTTGTCCAGGGTCAGCAGCGGGTGGTCCAGGGGAATCGGCTCTGGGTCGGTCACGTCCAAAGCGGCGGCCCGAATCCAATTTTCGCTCAACGCAGTGTACAGCGCTTCCCCATCCACCACCGGGCCGCGGGCCAGGTTGACCAAGACGGCGGTGGGTTTCATCATGCGGAGCTCCCGCTCTCCGATGAAGTGGCGGGTTTCAGGCGTCAACGGAACGTGCAGGGAAACGAAGTCGGCGGAGCCGAAAAGAGTATCAGCCGCGACGTACTCCAAGCCGTAGCGCTGCTCCAGGTCCGGCTTGCGGTTCCGGGAATAGTAGATGATCTTCATACCAAAGCCCAGGCCTCGCTTGGCCATCTCCAGTCCTATTTGGCCCAGACCAACGATGCCCAGTGTGGCTTCGTGCACGTCGACGCCCAACCAGTACATGGGATGGAAGGCCATCTCCCACCGCCCCGCCCGCACCCACCGTTCACTCTCACTGACGCGCCGGGCCGCGGACATCAACAGCGCAAAGCCCAAGTCCGCCGTGGCTTTGGCCAGCACTCCCGGCGTGTTGCCCACTAGAATGCCCCGGCGAGACGCTTCGGCCACGTCTATGTTGTCCAGGCCTACTGCCAGTTGGCTGATGACCTTTAGCCGGGTTGCGCCCTCCAGCAGCGAAGCGTCGACCCGGTCCATGATGTTGGTCAATACGCCGTCGCAGCTGGCAATCTTACCGGCCAGCTCCTCCCGGTTTGGGGGCCGCTCGCTGGGCCACACTTCCACCTGGGCCGCCCGTTCGATCAACTCCACGGCTTCGGGGAAGATTTGCCGCGTGACGAAAGCCCTGGGTCTGTCCATGTCTCTACGGCGCTCCTGTCCCAAGGGGTGCTAGCTACTTGGGGAATAGCGCGGCCGGATGCGGGATGAAGCCATCAAAGGCCCAGCTTCCCCGGATTCATTATATTTGCGGGGTCCAGCGCCTGTTTGATGGCCCGGATAACGTCGTGCCCGGAGCCCAATTCCGCCGCCAGTAAATGGTTCAGCTTTACCCCAACTCCGTGACAATACTCCATCACCCCGCCCATTTCCTGCGCCAAGATAAGCACCCGCTCAACCACCTGAGCCAGGTTATCCCGGTAATTGTCCTGATCGTCCTGCTCTGCGACCATTAGCATCGAAAACATTTCCGGACGGCTCCAGATAGCGTACTCCACTGTCTTTACGCCGCTGCCGGCCATGATTTCATCGCAGCGCTTACGGTATTCCAGCACCCTTGACGTCGGCAATCCCAGATGAAGGTAGTCGAACCCTCGCCCAACGCTCCGGTCCCACCGGACCTTGCGAGGCTTACCGAGGGCGGTTCGCTTGTAATTTATTCCGGACTGATGCCGTTCCCGCCAATAAGACAACGTGAGCTCGGAGCCGGCGTCTCGGCCTCCTAACTGAGCGCACACCTGTTTGGCCCGGTGTTCCTGAGCGGCCACCCCTTCCCGGAATCCCTCGAAGAGCAGATGCAGGTTTATGCCGTCCGGTTCTTCGGTCAAGTCCAGCAAAGCCGGCCGGATGCCCAAAGCGAGGAGCTCCGCGGCGGCATGGAAACCCTGGTCGAAGCTTTCAAAGGAGACCGAGGCAAAAGCTTGGGATTCGGGAAGACGGTACACTTTGAGGGTTGCTTGGGTGATGATGCCCAAGACGCCTTCAGAGCCGATGAACAACTGGTTGAGGTTGGGTCCTGAGGAGTACTTTGGCACCGGGCGGGTGCTGAGCAACTCTCCCCCGGGGAGCACCACCTCCAGGGCCACTACTTGGTCTCCCATGGGACCAAACGCCGCAGCCCGGTAGCCGACCCCGTTGGTGGATATAGCTCCGGCAACCGTAGCAATGGGCACACTGTAGGGGTCGTGTCCCGGCATGAGGCCGTGTTCGGCCAGCGCGTCCACCAGGTCCTGCAACACGACGCCGGCTTCCACGCGGGCGGTGAGGTTGGCGGTGTTCACCTCCAAGACCCGGTTCATCCGGCCCATATCCACGATGATGCCGCCCTGGACCGGCACGATGGCGCCCATGACGCCGGTGCCGCCTCCATAGGGCACCACCGGTGTCTTGCGGTCGCTGGCCAAGACGACGATTCTTGAAACTTCTTCGGCGGAGCCCGGCCGCACCACCACGTCCGCCGTGTGGTCTAAGTCTCCCGCGGCACTGAAGGCCCGAAACGGCGTCAGCGCGTCGCCGGAGTAGCGGTCCAGGTCGTACGGGCCGGTGAGGACGTGGTCCTTCCCAACAATCTTTTCCAACGACTCAAGGGTGGAGCTATCCAGCACGTTCTTTTATCGCCTGAGACTAGGCTTGAGCAAGGGGCCGGGGTTGGTGCGTACCGCTGGTGATCGCGGGAAACACCGGGTCACTCGCCGTCTTCCCACGCCGGTTGCTCGTGTTGGGGCCGGTAATGCCACTTGGGTCCCTCAGGGGTGTCCTCAACGCTCACTCCCTCCCCTTCCAGGCCCACCCTTATGCGGTCTGCCAAAGCGTACTGCTGCGCCCCCCTGAGCTCGGCCCGCGTATCCAGCAACAGCTCGATAAACGGCTTGGCCGCCAGGTGTTCCATGCCCATTTGCGGCTGGTTCCGGAAGGTTAGTCCCAATATGCTTCCCAGGTGGCGAAGGGTGGCTTGGGCTTGCTGAACGCCGCGGCCGGAGTCATGGGCGCGGTTAATCTCCCGGGCTAAATCGAAAAGCGCCGCCAGCGCCCTGGGAGTGTTTAGATCGTCGTCCATGGCCTCCAGGAATCGAGTCTCGTAATCCTTGGCGATAAGAGCGGGTTCCCCGTCCCCGCCTTCCCGGTCCAGGGCGTGGCGCAGCCGCTGAGCGCTCCGTTCCATAGCGTTGCAGCCCTCGTCGCTGAACTGCAGCGGGCTACGGTAGTGGGAACTGAGAAAATAAAGGCGCAGACAGTCAGGGTCGTGGCGCTCCAAGGCCTCTTCCGCCGAAATCAGGTTGCCCAAGGACTTGCTCATCTTGTCGTCCCCCAACTGGAGCAAGCCGTTGTGGACCCAGTAGCGCGAGAAGGGCTTACTGCCGGTGGCGGCTTCGCTCTGGGCGATCTCGTTCTCATGATGGGGAAAGATCAAGTCCTGGCCGCCCCCGTGGATGTCCAGGGACTGTCCCAGGTAGGTGGTGGACATTGCGGTGCATTCAATGTGCCAGCCCGGCCTTCCCGGCCCCCAGGGGCTGTCCCAGGCGGGCTCCCCGGGCCGGGCGCCCTTCCACAGAGCGAAGTCCATGGGATGTTCTTTATATTGGTCCACCTCCACCCTAGCGCCGGCAATCATTCCATCTAGAGTGCGGTGACTTAGCTGGCCGTAATCCTGGCTGCGGTTCACCCGGAAAAACACGTCTCCCCCGGCAGGGTAGGCGAAGCCTTTGTCCACCAGACTCCGGATGGAGTTGATAATGGGGGGAATCTCCTGGGTGGCCCGGGGATACACGTGGGCCCGCGTCACGTTTAGGGCGTCCATGGTGCGGAAGAAGTCCTCAATATACCGTTCCGCCAACTCCTCGACGCCAATCCCTTGTTGCTGGGCCCTCTGGATGATTTTGTCGTCTATGTCGGTGAAGTTTTGGACGTGGCGCACCTCGTAGCCCTGGAATTCCAGGTACCGGCGCAAGACGTCGAACACCACGTAGCTGAGGGCGTGGCCCACGTGAGTAGAAGAGTAGGGGGTTACACCGCACACGTACATTTTGACGTGTTTGCCGTCAGCGGGGATGAAGTCTCGGGTCTGGCCGGTGAGCGTGCTGTAAAGCCTCATATCCCTGTGATCAGCGATGCCACCGCTACGGCGGCGATGCCCTCTTCCCGCCCAATGAACCCTAGGTAGTCGGTGGTGGTAACTTTTATGTTAATGAGATCGGAAGGAGCGGCGACGGCCGCGGCCAACTGCCCGCGCATTGTCCATAGGAAGGCCCCCAACCTGGGCTTTTGCGCCAACATTGTAGCATCGACGTTGGAAATGTGCCAACCGGCGGCCTGAACCAAGCCTGCCGTGACGGAAAGCAGCAGCAGGCTGGAAATATCTTTGTAATCAGGGTCGTCAGAGGGGAAATGCGACCCTTTGTCCTCCAGTCCGGCAGCCCCCAACAGAGCGTCCATGACGGCGTGGACCAGCACATCCCCATCGCTATAGCCTGCCAGGCCCAGATGGTAGGGAATGGTGACTCCGCCCAACACCAATGGGCGGCCGGGGACCAAAGGATGGGCGTCGAACCCGATGCCGACTCTGAAGTTCATGGGCTTGCTTTCGGGCATGAAATTATCCGCCTACATTTATTAGTCACAGACGCCCAATTGGAGATGCCTGTGTTCATCGCGCCTGGCCTTGCCGCTTGCTACAGGCGTAGGAGCACCCAAGGGCCTCAAGTGAGCTTGTCTCATAAAGCTGGGTCCTCCAGCACCCTACCTTTCTGGATTCCCGCTTTCGCGGGAATGACGGGTTATTGAGTCTGGATTCCCGCTCCCCGATCGGGATCGGGGACGAGCTTCGCGGAAATGACGGGTTATTGAGTCTGGATTCCCACTCCCTGATCGGGGTCGGGGACGAGCTTCGCGGGAATGACGGAAGGCGGGAATGACGGGTTAATGACGGGTTATTGAGCCGCATTCAATACTGGTTCAGGCAGCCAATACCGACTTAGGCGGTTAATAATAGTCACCCGTCAGGTTGCGTCCGCACAGAATCGTGAGTGGAGACTTCTGAGACGGGCTCAAGTGCGGGACCTGAGAAAGATCTCGGCTACCGCCAGGTCTTCGGGTGTAGTCACCTTAAGGTTCTCGTAGGAACCCAGGAACATCTTGACCTGATGCCCCAGCCCTTCCAGCATAGCCGCATCGTCGGTCACCGGTTCGGTGCAGCGCCGGTGGGCGTCCACCAACAGAGAGTAACGGAATATCTGAGGAGTTTGGGCCGCCCAGAGCCGGTCTCTCGGCGGAGTTTCCCTCACCACGGCTTGGGAGGATACAACCTTTATGGTGTCCTTGACCGGCACTCCGGCCACCGCGGCTCCTGACTCCTGGGCGGCTTCAAGGCCCCGCCGCAGCATGGCGTGGTCCAGGCAGGGACGGGCCCCGTCCTGGATTATGACCCAATCGCAAGGCGCCAGAGATTCGATTCCGCATCGCACCGAGTCCTGGCGTCTGGCGCCTCCAAGGAGGACCTGGGAAACCTTGCCGTAACCGCGCTGCCGGACCAGTGTCTTGCCCTGCTCCAGGTTGGTCTCGGCCAGCATCAGGGCGATTTCCGAGACCGGGGGGAAACTCTCCAACCGGTCAAGGGTATGGGCGATGAGAGGAACGCCCTGAACTAGGGCAAAGGTCTTGTCGGCGCCTTCCATCCGGCTGCTTTTGCCTGCCGCCGCGACAACGGCCCCAATCCTGACCACGGGAGGGATTTCCTGAGGCTGACCCGAGGATGAAGGCATGAAAGGATCAACCACCCTTGGGTTGAGCGAATATGATCCGGCCGGCAGCGGTCGGGAGCACCCGGGTCACCACCACGTCGTGGAAGGCGTTGAGGTAGCGCCGGCCCCCATCCACCACCACCATGGTCCCGTCGTCCAAGTACGCCACGCCCTGGCCCGCCTCTTTGCCCTCTTGGATGATGTTCACCCGCAATTCTTCCCCGGCCAAGACGATGGACTTGAGGGAGTTGGCCAGCTCGTTGACGTTCAGCACCTGCACTCCCTGAAGCTCGGCCACCCGGTTGAGGTTGAAGTCGGTGGTAAGGATTGGGGATTTCATGCTGCGGGCCAACTGCACCAGACTGGAGTCAACCTCCTCGCCGGGGCTGACCCCCACGTCGAGGACCTCCACTGGGATGGAGTTATCTTTCCGCAGGCGCCCCAGCACTTCCAACCCCCGGCGCCCACGGGCGCGCCGCAAGGGGTCCGCGGAATCAGCGATGTGGCGCAACTCGTCTAAAATAAACCTGGGGACAACCAGGACTCCCTCAAGGAACCCGGTAGTGCTCAGGTCTGCCATGCGTCCGTCGATGATAGCGCTGGTGTCCACCAGGATCTTCCGGTTGCGGGTGCGCCCGGCAGGCGGGCTTCCCGTTCCATTGCTGGCCTCCAGCGCCGGGAAGACGGCCTGCACGTCCCCCTTCCGGCTCGCCCCGACCCAAAGGCCGCCAATTCCCAGGACCGCGCTCACTATGATGGGCACGCCCCACCCCTGCCATCCGCTAAAGCTGTAGAGGGGGATCGATATCAGCGAGGCCACCACCAGACCCACCAGCAGCCCCGCGGTGCCACTGATCAAGGTGGAGCCGGGGATGGAACTGATGTAATCGCTGCCTTTGCGCCAGGGCTTCAACGTAAAGTGAGACGCAAAATGGGCTCCAACCGGCAGCGCAGTGAGGGGTAGGGACACCCCGTTTGGTAAACACCGTTCCTCATTAGAGGACAATTCGGAAATAATTACTCTTGATGTCCAGCCGAGAACCGTAAAACCTCCGGCGCCCAAGGCTGCGAGCGTCCAAAGGATAACCACCCGCTCTCACCTCCTTCCCAGCATCCGCATAGCGACCGGCGACTGCTATTCTTGAACGCTGGGGACGTTGGCCGCCGGTCCCGGCGCCGGTTGGACCCGTCGCCGGTTGGACCCGTTGCCGGTTGAAATAGAAACCGCGCGGGTGAAGCTTTCCGGCGGTGACGCGGCTTAAAAACGAGGCTGTTCAGACGGCGCCAGCATATCACACACCTACTGGAATTCAAAAGATTCCGGAGTTGGGTCCCTGACCGGAGCGGAAGAAGGCCGTCGGCCGCCTTCTCCTTATTTCGGTATTTCGGTGCCAGACCGTTCTTGTCCCGCGGTTTTGGAGAGGGCCCGCCGGCGGCAGCCGGCCTAGCCGGGCATCTGCCTAACGGGGGATGTGTCTAACCGGGTATTTGGTCATACTCGTGGGCCTCGCCGATGACTTGCTCCGCGCGCATCTGTGCTACTTCCTCCGTCGAATAGCCCAGCATATCGCAAAGGACTTCATCGTTGTGTTCGCCAACTTGAGGCGTTGAGCCCACCACCACCGGGGTACGGCTGAAGTGCCAGTAGTCCCCGGAAACCGCGATGTCCCCCGCCAGAAAGTCAGGCACTTCCACCATGGTCCCGCGTTCCCAGGGGTGGGGGTCTTCTGCGGCCATGGGGATGGTGTTGACCGGCGCGGCCACCACGTCGTGCTGAGTAAAGTGGCTGATGGCCTGCTCCATGGTCATGGCGGATAGCAGTTCTTTCAAGGCGTCGTCGACCAACACGCGGTTGCTGGACCGCTCGTGGCGAGTGGTAAAGCGAGGGTCCTCCAACCACTCCGGCTTCCCCAGCGCGTTGCACACCCGGTGCCAGTGATGCTGGTCCCCAGCGGACAACAACACCCAGCCCCCCTTACAAGGGTAAATGCCGCTGGGCGGAGCAGTGGATTCGCCCCGCTTGGGAGGAATCTTGGTGCCGTGGTAAGCGGTTATTGGGATCTCGGTCATACTGTAACCGGTGTCGGCCAGGCAAACGTCCATGGACTGGCCCTCACCGGAGATCTGGCGTTCATGCAGGGCGGAAAGCGTACCTATGGCGGCGTGGAGGGACGTGATACGATCGATGATGGGCACCCCGGTGCGTATGGGAGGCATGCCTTCTTCGCCGGTAACCATGGTGATCCCCGACATGGTCTGGCCGATGGGATCGTATCCTATGTTGTCCCTGTAGGGCCCGAACTGGCCGTAGGCCGACACGTTGACCATTATGATCCTGGGGTTCAACTCCCTAAGCACGTCGTAGCCGAAACCCATGTTCTCGATGGTCCCCGGACGGAAGTTCTGCACCAGCACGTCGGAAACCTCCACCAGCTTGCGGAGCACCTCTTTAGCTTTGTCCTTCCGCATGTCTATGCTCAGGCTCTTCTTGCCTGAATTGTATTGGACCCAGTAGGAGCTTTGCTTGCGGACCCACGGCCCATGATAGCGGGTCTCTTCGCCCCCCAGCCTTTCCACTTTGATGACCTCGGCGCCCATGCGGGCCAGCACCTGACCGCATCTGGGGCCCGCTTGGTGACGGCCCAAATCAATAACCCGAATGTCTTCCAGCGGATGTTTGAGGCTTGCCATGATCGTTAAACCTCTTTAAAACAGCGATTTTAAGAAACACTATTATATATAGGATCGCGATTGTGGGCCATTTTACGACCCGGCCCCAGAAAGAGCAAGAGAATGATCCCCGGGGTCGTCTCGGACGTCGTCGCCCTGAATCTCCCGCGGGTCTGCAACAGCAACCTTCGAGACCCGGCCCAAGAAGAGCCGGGTCTGCTGGATGGGGCTAAAATATGTTATCGTCGCTCCCATGGTAGATGTGATGACCCGAGATGCAGTGACCCGAACTGTCCTGCGGGAGGGACCGGCGGAGGACTCTTACCGGTTGTCCCGGCCGAATGGCCGGCGCTCGGGGGGAAACTCCCGCATTCCCGAGGTGTTGCTGGCGCGCTTGTGGCAGAAACGAGCGGCCCGTCAAAGGTCTTTTCATACCGAAGCGGGACGCCTGGTCCGGGTAATCTATCCGGGACGGTCCGGCACAGCCGCCGGACCGGATTTCCTGGACGCGTTGTTGGAAGTGGAGGGTGTGGGACTGGTCCGGGGCGACGTTGAAATTCACGTCCGCCAGAGCGACTGGCGCCATCACGGTCACGGCCAGGACCCCAATTACAATGGCGTGGTGCTTCACGCAGCACTGAAGGTAGAGTCGTCAACCACGGACTTGAGGAGCGGCCAACAGGCTCACGTAGTCTCCCTCGAACCGCTGCTCGGGACTCCGGAGCCGCCGGAGGCCGGTCCCAACGGCGCTCTATGGGAGGTGCTTGGGCGGCAGGGTTACTGCCGTCCGGAGACCTCCGGCGAGGCGGCCGCCCTATTGGACCAGGCCGGCGACCGCCGCTTTTTGGTCAAAAGCGCCTACCTTTCCACGCTGCTTTCGGAGCAGGACCCCGACCAAACCCTATACGAAGGAATAATGGAGGGCTTGGGGTACCACGCCAATCAGCAGCCTTTTTTGAAGCTGGAGGGAAGGGCTCCATACTCAGCTTTGGTGACGGCGCTCCGTGTGCCAAGATTTCCGGGTTTTCCAGGAGTTCCGGGATTTCATGAAAACCGGGCACAGGCGTTGGAGGGGTGGTTGTTCAACCTTGCCGGGTTTTCGCCCGAGTTGCCCGGGACTGACTCGACCGGGCACGGCAAGCCGACTAGGCCTCCGCCCAAGGCCGGCTTCGGGACCGCCATGGCCGCTCAGGAGTGGCACTGCTTCCGGCTCCGCCCCTCCAACCATCCCCGCCGCCGTATCGCCGGGGCAGCGAGATTGCTGGACCGCTTCCTCGACCAAGGCCTGGCCGCCGGCTTGCGCCAGGCTGCGGACCAAGGCAGCCCCCGCCGGCTCACGGAAGCCCTTACGGTGGGGGACGGCCAGAGTCAAGGACAGGCCTACATCGGAAAAGGACGGGCCGCAGACTTGGCGGTCAATGGAGTGCTGCCCTTCCTGAACGCCTGGGCCGGCGCCGGCATTTCCCAAAGCGGCGCCGGAGACGCCGGGAATTACTTGGAGACGTACCAACGGTTCGGCAAGCTGCAGGACAATAACTTAATCCGGGAGATGCGGGAGCAGTTGCTGGAACCGTCTTGGCTGGCGGTAGTAAACAGCGCGCGCCGCCAGCAAGGCCTACTGCACCTTCACTCGGTGCTATTGGGAGCCGGGTAAGCCCACCACGCCCCTGCGGAGCCGTTTCGCCGGGCACACGGGTACAACGGGACCCGCATACTCTCCCGCCTACCACAAAAGGGAGAATTGGCCCTTTTTTGGCTGGGGCAGGACTCCGCGAGGACGTCACGAAGGAAGCTAACCGAGTCGTGGGGCTATTCGGCCAGGGGCACCGCCAAGGATACCCGCAACTCGTCTCCAATGGCGCGGGCGATGTGCCCGTGACCGGTCACGTCTTCGGCCACCAGGACGTCGCCCGGAACCAAGCGCCGCACCGACCCATCGGCAGTCTCGAACTCAGCGGTCCCGGACAGGTTCACCACGTACTGGCGCCGGGGCGCCGGATGGTAGTCCATGAAGGAAGGGGAAGTCCGTTGCATGAGGGTGACGTCGCCCTCGCCAACCCGGTTGACGATCTCGGCGAACTGCTCCGCGGTCAGGTCTTCGAAATAGGACTCACCATCGCTGCCGGAATAAACTCTGACTATCTGCATGTTGTCTCCTTCAAGGTCTTACACGGCTGTCTTACAGGCCGATTTCATAACTAAGCTAACCAACACGGCGCTCCGCGGCTACCCACGGTCTTCGGCGCCAAAGTTTACCGGGCCAAAACTTACCCGGCCAAAACTCACCGGGCTAGAATCGTTCCCGTGCGCCTGCCCGGGGTGCGGACGCCATCCTTCCAGCCGGGCCCGTCTCACTTTCGGCGCATTCCCGGAGGTGGGTCTAGTCCGCCAGGGGAATCACCGCCGTGATACTGGGTTGGTCTCCGACCACCCTGGTGGTGTGACCCTGCCCGGTGGTGTCTTCCACCAAGCGGGCGTCGCCGGGACCGTAACGGCTGGTGGTCCCGTCCCCCAAACCTATCTCGATCTGGCCCGACAGGGAAATAACGTACTGACGGCGCGGCGCCGGATGCCAGTCAATGAAGTGGCCGGCCGGCCACTCCCGAAAGGTGATGTCTTTCGTATCCTGGCCCTCCGCCAATGCCGGGTGGGAAGCCAGGGCCAGCTCTTCTACGTGAGACTGGCTGTCCTGACCGGTGTACAGCCGGTAGATACCCATTCAAAAGCCTCCCGATCCCGCCCGGTCTTCCGGGCGTATTGCCCAAACACACCCCGAGAGGTGCGACACCGGTGTCCCCACGAGTGTTCCAGCTAATGTTCCATCCGCAAAGGGGAGCCTGGTCCAGGCTGTCCCCCAGCTTAACGGATTCCCAAGGGGCGGGCAACCTGGGCATGGCCAACCTGGGCATGGCACTGAAAATCCAGGCATTAACTGCTGTAAGAAATGCGGCAAGCTTTTGCGCGCGGGAAACGGGCAAAGCCGTTTATCCCGCCGGCAGCCTAAGGAGCGCAGGGACCCCGCGTCTCGAGCTCGTTCAGGGGCCGGACCGGCCCAGCGAGGTGGGCGCGTACAGCCAGCCTTCCAGTAGAGCCACCCTATCCGGCGCATTGGGACCGGCCACGCAAGGCCTCAGGAAGACCGAGGGGCCGCCGGCCCAAAGAGAGGCGGCCACCGCGGCCACTACCGCGTCCAAGCAGTCGTGGCTTTCCAGGCAGAGGTCCCTGTAAGGGTCCAAGTTCTCAATTTCTACCCCGGACCGAGCTTCCAAACCCTCGAGGATACGTTGCCGCAACCGGTGGGCGTTGGCCCCGTTCTTGTATCCCTTATGGGGCAATTGCAGCGCCTTGAGGGCTGCGCCGGGCATCGCTTCCAACAAGACGGGCCTATTGCCGCCGGTTGAATCCCGGTCCGGCTCACCGTCTGACTTTCCCGGGGACTCCAACGGCGAGTCCATGTGGGACTCCATGTGGGACTCCAATGGAGGGACGGAGCAACCGGCCCGCCACAGGGAGTCCAGCATCCGCATGCCGTAAAACGTCATGGGCACCATGTTGGGGTTGGCCTGGTGCAGGCAGGAGTAACACTCAGGAAAGTTCAGGTCGCCGCGACGCTTGGGCTCGCCCCAGCGGGCAACGAACCGGTCTCGCAGGACCAGGAACTGGCCCAGATCCATGGCGGCGGCGGCGGCCCACAAGTCCGGCATATTGACGGCTTCCGGTTGCCAGAAGCGGGCGAAGCTCTCGGGGACGGAGAAGGGGAAGTCCAAGGCGGCTACCGAGCCTCCGGGCAAGGACGAAAGAGTCTCTGAGAGCTTCGCCCGGCCCATCGGAGCGCAGTCGTGGAGGGCCAATACGCCGGCGCTCAATGCTCCCTGCGCCACCCACGTGCGGTCGTCGGTCTTGGCGCCGCTGAAATCCACTCCTAAGATTTGCAACTCCGGCTCCAAAACGCCCTATTTACCAGGTGCTTCTTAGATATTTCGAAAACCTGGGATATTTCGAACAACTGGCCTGCTCAGTTGCCCAGAGGTTTTCTCGTTGGGTTTCTCGTTCTGGATTTCTCGTTCATAGAGGGAGGCCGCCCTCGAGAAGCGAATGAGTGGTCCCACCGGCCGTCCTGGGTTGCTCGACGTCCGTCAAGTTGCTCAGACCCATGCCCCGGAGAACAGGCGGCGGAGAAATTTACTGACGGCCATGTATGGGTGGCTTGTGTCCAGGTGCCCAGGCGCCCTTGTGATAGAATGGGCGACGGTCGCAGGCGCGGATCACCAGTATACAGCAGGCTTGCGGACTTGAGGGGGCCCCATGAACTTAACCCAGAGACGCCAGCGGTACCGGTCCATTATCGAGGGCCATCAGTGCGTTCACCCAGCCTCGGTGTTCGACCCCATTTCAGCCCGGATAGCTGAAGACCTGGGCTTCGAAGTGGGGATGTTTGCCGGCTCCATCGCTTCCGGTACGGTGCTGGGCGCCCCCGATCTAATAGTCCTGACGCTGACCGAGTTTGCTCAACAGATTCACCGCATCTGCCGGGCCGGGGACCTGAGTCTCATGGTTGACGCCGACCACGGCTACGGCAACGCCCTAAGCGTGATGCGCACCGTGGAGGAGTTGGAGACTGCGGGCGTAGCGGGGCTGACCATCGAGGACACCGTTCTGCCTCGAAGTTTCGGAGCGAATGGCGAGGAGCAATTGATCTCCCTGGAGGAGGGCGTCGGGAAGATGAAGGCGGCCCTGGCAGCCAGGCAAGACCCCGCATTGGTCATCGCAGGCCGTACCAGCGCCCTGCGCTCTGGTGGGATACCCGAGGCCGTCAAACGGGCTAGGGCGTATCAAAACGCCGGGGTCGACGCCATGTTCCTTGTTGGGGCGCGGACCAAAGAGGAATTGCAGGCAGTCCACGCCGAAGTTGACATTCCCCTGCTGCTGGGAGGCGGGGGGCTGGACCTGGGAGACCCCCAATTTCTCGCGGCTCAAGGCGTGCGTATTGCCCTGCAGGGACACCTGCCCTTTCAGGCCGCCGTGAAAGCGGTGCATGACACCCTGAAGGCGCTGCGCGACGGCGTCGCTCCCTCAGACCTTGGCCCCCAATTGGCCTCCTCGGAGTTGATGGACCAAGTCACCCGCCGGAGCGACTACAGCCGCTGGACCGCCGATTTTCTCGGCTGAGAAGTGCGGCAGGGCCATCGCCTCTTAGACGCTTCTTAACAAAGGCGAGGACTTTGAGGAGCTTGTCCCATAAAGCTGAGTCCTCCAGGATCCTACCTTTCTGGATTCCCG
The DNA here is from genome assembly GCA_965224325.1 of Dehalococcoidia bacterium. Classification (GTDB taxonomy): domain Bacteria; phylum Chloroflexota; class Dehalococcoidia; order Lucifugimonadales; family UBA3495; genus CBDCMJ01. The sequence continues at coordinate 94,526 of CBDCYT010000006.1, read as the reverse complement.
CTCCCCGGTCGGGGTCGGGGACGAGCTTCGCGGGAATGACGGGTTATCAAGCCGCATTCAATACCGGTTTAGGCGGTTAATACTAGCAACCCGTCAGGTTGGGCCCGCCCAAATCGTGAGGGGAGACTTCCGAGACGGGGTCTTTGAGGAGGCGGCCATCGTTCCGCCCGTCGTTGGAACGTCTGGCACGGCCACGAATACATTCTCTCCCCGGCAACCGGCAGATACAGCACCGGTTTAGCGCCCTTCCCAGCCATGCTTCCAGGCATTCTTCCGGCCATTGCTAACGAACGGGGGTATTAACGGGGTATTAACACGGATGCTACACCGCTGCCCCGGGCAGGCGTCGAGCCCAGCTTGACAACATTATGCTTTTACACCAGAATCGGTTAGGCGCCATACTGCTGCGGATATGCGCTTGGGCGGGCGCGCCCGGTAGCGGCGGCGCCCCAGCGACCCATTAGACGCAGAAGGTTAATAACGAAGACGAGGTTAACTCCATGACAACCACCCAGAGTGCTAACGAGTCCACACTAACGGTGGGCGGCGCCCAAGTACAGATGTTCTCCGGCGGCTCCGGGCCCGGGCTGCTCTACCTTCACGGAGCTGGGGGCAATCCGGGATGGCAGCCGTATCACGAAGAGTTGGCCAAGAGCTACCGGGTGTACGCGCCGTCATTGCCCGGATTCAACGGCACCCCCAATCCCGCATGGATTAGCACCATTACCGACGTCGCCCACTTTGCCCAGCAAGTGGTTGGAACCCTCGGCTTGGACCAGTTCATCCTAATGGGCTCCTCCATGGGAGGATGGGTCTCGGCGGAAATGGCGGCCATGAACGATCACCAACTCAAGGGTTTAGTCCTGATCGATCCCGTGGGCATCAAACCTCAACAGGGAGAGATTGCGGAGATTTTCATGGTTGGGGCCGACACCCGTTTAAAGCAACGGTTCTACGACCCTTCACAGGTCGCTAACTACGAACAATATGCCCGGGAGATGACTCAGGAAGAGATGAACCTGGACCACTCCAACCGGGAGATGGCCTCCCGCCTGTGCTGGCGCCCCTACATGAACAACCCCAGCCTGCCCCATTATCTGCAAAAAGTAACCACTCCGGCGCTGATCGTTTGGGGCAAGCAAGACGCCATCGTTCCCGCTGAATGTGGAGAGTTGTACCAACAAGCGCTTCCCCGCGCCACGCTCAAGGTCATCGACCACTGCGGTCATTCCCCCCAGATCGAAAAGCCCGAGGAGTTCCATGGGGTGGTGGCGGAGTTCCTGGCTGGTCTGAGTTAGGACAAACTCGCCCATTCCAGCCGGGCAGGACCGGCGGAAGACCCAAAGATGGCCGGCTGATAACCAACCGGGCGAGGCGCCGGCGAACCCCCGGCTCCGGCCTTGTATTCAAGCCACTCCGGGTGGGGTTACGTAAGAGCCCGCCGCCGCCATGCTAGGACGCGGTTGCGGGCCGTCAACTTAGCGCTAGGCCATGCTTTAGCGCGGCGCTTTCTCGGTTCGAAGGTACGCTCGGGCTGAAGGTGCGCTTGGGGCCGTGGACCCAACGCTAACTTACTACTCCAGCCTGGCGCCACCTCAGGATGTCTTCATCGCTGTAACCCAGTTCCTTGAGGATTTCCGCGGTGTGCTGACCCAAGGTGGGAGAGGAGGAGGCAGACGGGAAAGGCGTCTCGCTAAACTGGGCTACCGGCCCCAGTGTCTTCAACCTTCCGGCGGCTTGATGCTCCACCTCAACCAGCAGGCCGTTGGCCAGGACCTGGGGGTCTTCGATCAACTCCTCCACGAACCGCAGCGGTCCGGCCGGGATGCTTTGCTGCTCAAATAGCGCCAGCCACTCCCCGGAGGTTTTCTGGCGAAACACGGCTTCGGCCCGTTTCAATAGCGAATGAACGTACTCCTGGGCCTCGGGGGTATTGGGGTCGTAACCCGATTCCAGATTGACGTCCGTGAGGCCCAGGGCATCCAACAACCGGCGTCGCAAAGGGTCGCTGAGACAGCCGACGGCAATGGGGGCGTCCTTGGTATCGTAAACCCGGTAGTAAACGTTCCCGTGGTAAAGCAAGCGGCGGCTGCCCGGCGAGATCGCCACCAGCTCTTCGAAAGGAGCCTGGGCGGCGCGTCCGGCGGTGATTTCCTTCAGCGCCTCCGCGCGAGCTTCTTGGTCCCTGTCCTCCACCTGGAGCAATCGGGACCCCATCAAGAATAGAGCCGACGCCAGGAGAGAGGTCTCTATTTTTTGGCCCCGGCCCGTTTGCTCCCGGGCGAACAAAGCCGCGCACACGCACCAGGCCATGCACATTCCAGAGGTGGTGTCTATGACCGGGCTAGACCAGACCCACTGCGGAATGCCGTCGATGGTCTTATTCTCGGCGGCCATCATTCCGGTCATGGCCTGAAGGATCATGTCGTAGCCAGGCCGGTGGGCATCCGGTCCCTGCCGGCCGTAGGCGGTCATCTCGCAGTAGATGAGGCGGGGATTCACCTGGGCCAGGGTGTCGTAGTCCACTCCCAGCTTGACTGCAACGTCGGGACGGTAGTTGACCAGGACCACGTCCGTCTCGGACGCCAACCGGCCCAGGACCTCTTGAGCCTCCGGCTTGGTCAGGTCCAGGGGCAAGCTGCGCTTCCCTCGGTTGTAGGTAATGAAGGAACGGCTCTCCTGGGGCATGAACGGCTGGGTCGTTCGCCACGGGTCGCCCCAAGGAGGCTCGATTTTGATCACTTCGGCGCCCATCTCCGCCAGCAATCTCCCGGCTAGAGGGCCAGCGATAACCTCGGTGAAATCCAACACCTTCACCCCGGCCAATGGTCCGCCCATCAGTAACCTCCCTGTCTTAGCTTGTCCGGCTCCCGATTCCGGCCGCCCCTTGCCCTGCCGAGGCGGGACCAAGCGCAACGTCTGTGAAGGATTCGATACGAATACGGACCAGGAACGGGGCTTCTGCCGGTATGTGGCCGTAATTATAGGCGCGACGGGCCCGGAATCGCCAGTTTTGGAGGGCTCTTAGCGGTGGGTGCAGGTATGCCCGGTGCCAGGTGAACCTCCCATGGTATATAATGGCTCCCGTCGGGGCGTAGCGCAGCCAGGTAGCGCACCTGCATGGGGTGCAGGGGGCCCCCGGTTCAAATCCGGGCGCCCCGACCAAACAACCGGGAAAAAGCCCAAGCCTTATCTGAAGACCGCGTCATTCGTGGTCTTTTTCTTTGGTGTCCACGCTGAGAGTCCAATATCCGGGGGCGCCTATGTTGCCCCGACATCCGGTACGGTCTGCGGATACTGGTCCGGCGGACGGATTCTAGAAGGGACGCGAGCAGTTACGGTTCGGGCCTGATCACGTCTGGGACAATGCTCCAAGCCGACTCTTCCAGGGTTGGCCGTTCTATTCTCACCCGCCAAGAGTCATCTCAGCGACGGTGTTTCTACTCAGCGGAGATCGCCTCCCAGCTAAAGCAAGATCTTAGCGATTTACCCAAGACCGTGATCATGGACGATTTGCGTTAGCTCCCAGCTAAGCTTGCCCATGATAGGCGGGAGCCGTGAAACGGGCCGCCGGTAGAATAGGCCTTAACCCGTCGTTCCAACCCGTCGCTCTAAAGGGATTCCTGCGGATGAATTCAGCTGGCTAGACGGCTCGCAACGCACCCCAGGTCAACTTGGCGTTGCACAGCACACTGTCTATAATTCCGTTGGCGGGACGGGGCGATAACCCGAAGCCTAGTTACCCAGTAGGAGAACAAGCATGTGGGCAAGATTTGGTGTGATTCAAGTTAAATTCGGCCAGATGGACGAGTTTGTCCAGATTTTCCGCGATTCCATGGTGCCCCCAGCTAGGGCGCAGCAAGGCTTCAAAGGAGTCATGGTGCTGACGGACCGTAACACGAACCGGGCTATTGGGATGAGCTTGTGGGAAAGCGAGTCCGACGCCCGGGCGGTAGAGAGCAGTCAGGGTTCATTCAGTTCCCAAATCGACAAGGTTGCCGCGGTTATTACCGAAGCTCCCACTGTGGAATACCTCGAAGTCATTTACCAAGAGTAAGGCGCGGAACCACGAGGCTAGGGGCGCCCATCGGGATGAATCCTTGCCTGGAATGGACTGCCCCTGTCCGAATCATGGCGGCAGGCGGGACGCCGGAGGACCGCCGCACGCACACCTTGTTCTCAGGCCCGGCGGACCGTGACCCCTTGCCAGCACCCCGGCGGCGGCCAAAGATTACCCGGCCGGCCGGCTCATAGAAACGCTAACACTAAGCTGGTCATCACGGCGTACGCAATGAAGCCGATCACCGCCACCAACAAGGCTCGCATGGTGGAGGTGTAGTCTAGGGCCTGCCTGATGGCGATGACCATAGCCACCAACTGCCAGATTGACACCAAAGCGAACAATACAGGGCCAATGCCCGGTAGTAGTCCGAGGACTTTCAGTATTCCGGGAGACTGGGCAAAAGCCAAGGTCCGCGCCAGCTGTCCCCAGTTCGCATGTGTGTCGGCGGTTCTCAGCATGGTTGTGCCTATGAAATAGGTGAGCCAGGCCCACAAGGCCCAGCCGGCAATCGATATCACCAGGCCGACCGCGAATCCGGTCGCGTTCCCGCCTCCCAGGTTGCTTATACCCGTTGCAAGGCCGACGAGTATTACGATCGCCAACGCTTGTAGTGTCGCGTTGCGGTCCTCCTCAACCTCTTCATAGATTTCTACGCGTAGCAGCGCAACGCCTATCATTCGCCGAATCAATTCCGTTGCTCTCCTGTCTCTCCGTAGATTTGTAACGAATAAACGGGACGTTCCAGAGACGAGTATATCACTCAAAAACAGCAACCCGGACGGAGCATACGCATAATCATGCGCATATGCGGGTGCTCGATAAATTCGTCCCGCGAAGCGCGAGGATGGAAACCCATGGGCCGGCTTTTTGGACTCTTGCTTTCGTGGGGCTGGCGGCCGGCGATATTTCTGGATGCGGCGGGCGCTACAGCTATCAGGGCTTTTTCATTCCTCCTCCATTCCCGCCCTCCGTCATTCCCGCGCTTCCGTCATTCCCGCGCTTCCGTCATTCCCGCCTTCCGTCGTTCTCGCCTTCCGTCATTCCCGCGAAAGCGGGAATCCATACCGCCTTGCCCCGGGAGTTTGTCATATGGCAGGGCGTAGTGGATTCCCGCTTTCGCGGGAATGACGGGAACCATGCGAGCCAAACCAGAGACGGCAACCATGCGAGTCAACCCGGAGAAGGGAACTATGCGAGCCAGCCCAAAAATGAAAAGGCCCTGCCACAGCTATACGTCAAGTTGCCCGGGTAATTTGACCCGAGTATAATGCGCCATCATAGCGTCCTAGCGGCCCAAACGTCGATATCCACAGCGTTGTTATCGGGATTGTTGAGTAACCACCCGCGAAAAACACCTGAAGAACATCGTAAAGGACGCCTTCCGGTGACAGCGTCTTGCTAAGTTGGGTCCAAAATCAGGGACACGCGTTGATTCGGCGACCGGCAGAGGGAAGCCCGCTTCTCCTTCTAGCTGGTGTTGATTATTGGCAGGGCAGCCAACTTGGGGCCGCGCTGCTCATCTGTTCCGAAGGCAACCCGACGAATTACAACTGAACACGACAGAATGTTAGCCCTGTGCGGGGCCAGGCTGGAAACGCAGCCCCGCGCGGTGCGAGGCTTTTGGTCTGAAGGTCCCGGCCCGATGCGCCGGCGTTCCAATCTCCAACAGAAGGGGGTGGACACCTGTGGATTACGCCACACTGGGCCGCACCGGCCTGCGAGTGTCACGAGCCGGCTTCGGCGGCGGAGGCATCGGCCAAGTCTGGGGTCCTACCAGCGAAGAGGAGTCAGTGCGGGCCATTCACGGCGCCTTGGACCTGGGGATCAACTTCTTCGACGTGGCGCCTGCCTATGGTGACGGCAAGGCTGAAGAGGCGCTGGGCCTTGCGCTCCACGGCCGCCCGGACCAGGCTATCGTGGCCACCAAAGTGCGGCTCCGGGCCGACGAGATGGGCGACGTTAAAACCGCCGTCAGCCGCTCGGTGGACACCAGCTTGAGACGCTTGCGAATGGACGCCGTGGACGTGCTGCACGTGCACAACCGGTTTACCGAGCACCGCGGCGACTCTCCCGATTCCCTTTCCGCTGACGACGCGTTGGGCCCCGTGCTGAAGGCCTTCCTTGACGCGCAGCGAGCAGGCAAAACCAGGTTCATCGGTCTGTCGGCGATGGAACCCCACATCCCCACAATGAAGCGGATCATGGAAAGCAGCCACTATGACACCGTGCTGGCCTATTACAACCTATTGAACTTCACGGCGCAAGAGCCGCCGCCGGCCGGAGTGTCAATTTTCGACAACGGACAGATTATCCCCTTGGCAAAATCGCTGAACATGGGAGTCATTGGCATCCGGTCCCACGCCGCGGGGGCCCTGAGTGAAGAGGTGGACCGCCCGGTCCCGCCCGGCAGCTTGCTGGCGCAAGATGCGGCCAGCTCAAAGACTTTAGGCTTTTTGCTGGAAGGACCCATCCGCAATCTGTCTCAAGCAGCCATGGTGTTCAGTCTGATGAACCAGGACATCCACACTACGGTTCCGGGGGTAAAGAACCTGGCAGAGACCCAAGAAATCGCCGGTTGCGTCGATCTGCCGCCCATACCACCGGAACACTTGATCCTCCTCCGGGAGCTATATGCCCGGGGATTTGGTAACTAAACGCCGCCCTGCCAACCGCGCTTGGGCCCCCTTGGGATTGAATTTAAGGAGACCCCATTTAAGCCCCTTGGGACTGCATCTAAGGAGACCGGATTTAAGAAGGTAGCTCGCTACCGGCTTCGAGGAGTAATTCACATGTCCGTCGGAATTGTCGTACCCCTGCCCGCTTACACCATAGACCCGGCTTTTATCGCTCGCAAATCCGAGGAATTGGGCTTCGAGTCCCTCTGGTATCATGAGCACCCCATACTGCCGGTGCACAGTGACAGTCCCTTTCCCTTGACCGGTGGCCCCATCCCGGAGACCTACCGCCACTTCACCGACCCGTACATCGCCTTGGCCAGAGCATCGGCCGTCACCAGCAAAATAAAGTTAGCCACGGGCATCACCCTAGTTCCCGAGCGCAATCCCCTGGAACTGGCCAAGGCAATTTCGGCCCTGGACCAATATAGCGGCGGCAGGTTTGTGTTCGGAATCGGCGCCGGTTGGAACCGTGAGGAAACCACCATAATGGGAGGTGACTTCGACCACCGTTGGACCCAGACCCAGGAAGCTGTCCAGGTGTTGAAAAAGCTGTGGACGGAGGATGAAGCGGAGTTTCACGGCCGGTATTATGATTTCCCCCCGGTTTACTGTTATCCCAAACCCGCGCAGAAGCCCCACCCGCCGGTGCTCCTGGGCGGTAACGCTCGGAACGTACTGCAACGAGTCGTGAGGTGGGGTGACGGTTGGCTTCCCACTCGCGCCACTCCCAGCCAGATAGAAGACGGCCGCAAAATCCTAGACACCTTGGCTGCTGAAAGAGGACGAGACCCGGCCTCTCTTACCATATCCGCGTTCGGTCTGCCCCCGGACACCGACAGGGGGCAAATACAAGCTTATCTAAACGCGGGCGCGGACCGGGTAGCCGTGTGGCCTGAGCACTGCGACACCGAGGCCGAGATGGATGAGCAACTTGAGAGGATGGCCGAGGCGCTGCTCCGTTAGCCGGGGCGGGCTGGGGGCGACAACAGGAGGAACATAATAGGACTTCGCTGAATCAAGACCGGGCGACGTGGCTGCGCGCGTCCCGACGCGCCCCAGATGGCTAGCCATACATGGTTAAATGGAATCCAATTCGCTAAACGTGGAGGGCACATGAAAGCCGGTCTATTTTTGATGCCGTCACATCCGCCGGAACGGGCGCCGATTGAGGCACTCCGGTGGGACCTGGATGTTATCTCCCAAGCGGACAAGCTGGCATTCAGTGAAGCGTGGGTAGGAGAGCACTTCACCGCGCCATGGGAACCTGTTCCCGCTCCCGACCTGCTGATTGCTCAAGCGTTGACCCGGACCGAGAACATCAAGCTGGGAACCGGCGCCCACCTGCTCCCGTTCCACCACCCAGTCGAATTGGCCCACCGGGTGGCATACCTCGACCACATGGCGCAGGGCCGGTTTATGTTCGGCATCGGGTCGGGAGGGCTCCCCACCGATCACGAGATGTTCAACGTAAACATGGAAGCCGGACAGCATAGGGAGATGACCAGAGAATCCCTGGACATCATCCTGAAAATATGGGAGCACCCGGACGGCCCCTTTCATTACGAAGGCAAGTACTGGAACTTCAACATTCCCGATCCCAAGAATACCGAGTTCGCCAACCTGCGGACCTTCATGACGCCGTTTCAAAAGCCTCATCCGCCCATCGGGGTCGCCGCCGCCAGCCCCAGTTCGGAGACGCTTAAGATTGCGGGAGAACGAGGCTACATTCCCATGAGCCTGGGCCTGAACGCGGTGTATGTGGCGAGTCATTGGGACGCCGTGGAAAAGGGCGCCGCCGATGCCGGCCGTCCAGCCCCTTCCCGGGGCGACTGGCGCATCGTTAGAGATGTCTGGATTGCAGACACGGACGAGGAAGCCCTCGACGGCGCGTTGAACAGTATGCAGGGCCGGGTCTGGCGAGAATACCTGCATCCCCTTTTCTCCTTTGGCGCCTATCCCTTCCTACGTTCCATGAAGCACGACGAGAGTATTCCGGACGAGGCCGTAACCCTTGAGTACCTGGCGGACCGCCTGTGGCTGGTGGGGTCTCCCAGCACAGTCACCAACAAAATCCGGGACCTGTACGAGATGGTGGGCGGGTTCGGCACTCTTCTATGGCTCACCTACGATCACTCGGACAATAGGCCGGCCTACGAAAAGTCTATGCGTCTTCTGGCCGAAGAGGTCATGCCCCAGCTAGCTGGCCTGGGCGCCGGTTAACCCGGAGCGGGGTCGAGGCCCCGTAGTCCCCGGCACTCTGCAGGCGACAACGAAGTGCAGCGCCGGCGTCTCCCCGTTGGCCGCGACTCTGCCGCGTCGCCCGCGGGCGTCTGCTTCGGCGCCTGGTTCCGGGAAAATAACCGGGGAAATAACCGGCTAGCGCCTCCTAGTGGGGTCCTGGCAGCACCGCCTGCGGCGCTCCGGCTCGAGTGGACTAACTAATCAGCCTTGGCCGGTGGCGATAGAGCCGATTGGCGGTCGATTTTAGGTGTCACGGCGCTTCCTCCGGCGGGGTCCGGGACCGGTCTATGCCGTGAGTCCGTGCAATCCCCGTGGGAGGCCGCCGTGAACGAATCAAACGCGCTTTGGTGTGAAGATGCAATTTGGCGTGTGCCTTCCCCACTACGGTAAAACAGTATCCACCGATGATCTTCGGATCACCGCGCAACGTGCCGAGGCCCTGGGTTTCCACTCGGTTTGGGTAAGTGACCACGTGGTCACTCCCCAACATCTTCTGCCCGCCTTCGGACCAACTTTTTACGACGCCTTTGTAGTCCTTAGCTATGCGGCTGCCTTCACCCAGACCATCAGGTTAGGCAGCACGGTTATCGTGGTCCCATACAGAAATCCTTTGGTGGCGGCAAAGATGCTGGCTACGTTGGACACTTTGTCCGAAGGAAGGGTCATCTTCGGCGTTGGAGCGGGAGGAGCCCCGGACGAGTTCCAAGCCCTGGGGATCCCATCCAATGAACGGGGGCGGAGGACCGACGAGTACTTGAGGTTGATGATCGCCCTTTGGACCGAGGACCCCACCACCTTTAGCGGGCGCTACTTTTCTTTTGAGGGCGTACGGTTCCAACCAAAGCCGCGGCAAGTCCCTCATCCTCCCATCTGGGTAGGTGGAAAAAGTGACGCCGCACTCAAACGTGCGGTTGCCTGGGGAGAGGCTTGGCATCCCACCTCCATGCCTCTGGCCGACCTTCAAGAGAGGATGACCCGGTTGCGTCAATTGGCCGCGGAGGCGGGACGCGCCAATGGGCCCCAGGTGACCGTCCACCAGGGCATCCGGCTGGCTGCAGGGGGTGAGGAGAGCGGCAACGATACCGGTAACCGCCGCCTTGGGCAGGGGACTTCCGAGCAAGTCCGCGAGGACATGAGCAACTACTCGGACCTGGGAATTCCGGCTGTGGTTTGCAACTTCCGGGCGGAGGACGTGCAAACCCTTTGGAGTGCCATGGACACCTTTGCCCAGGAGGTGATGCCCTACTTCCCGGATTCCCACTTCCCGGATTCCCCATAAAGTCTCTCCTCACCACACCGACGGTTACGCCCCGCGGCGTATGCCGGCAAGCCGTATGAACAACCGCGAGATTGGAGGGGTCGGGCCGAGTGCCTCTTGCCTCGAGAGTTTGGCAAGAATAAAGCCTGGATTAAGTCGAATACCGCATGTGCGGGTCCCTGGCAACCCACATTAGATACGGGAGAAGGTCAACATGGACTTAGGACTGCAAGGTAAGAAAGCGCTGGTGACCGGGGGCAGCCGGGGCATCGGCAAGGCCATCGCACGAGAGCTGGCCCGGGAAGGGGTTGGTGTGGCCATCGCCTCCCGCACCCTGGCTGATTTGGAGGCGGCGGCGCGGGAAATCGAGGACGAGACCGGCCAGAGAGTGATTCCCATGCCCCTTGACGTGACCAGTCGGGAGCAGGTGGACCGGGTCGTGGCCGAGGCGGCGGAGCAACTTGGCGGGTTGCATATCCTGGTAAATAGCGGCTCGCATCCGGGCGGAGCGGCTTCCGCAACCGGACCTATTGAAACCGTCAACGAGGATGACCTGATCAATGACTTCGACGTGAAGTACGTGGGAGCGTTGCGCTGCGCTCGCGCTGCCATTCCATTCATGAATGAGCAGGGATGGGGCCGCATCATCAATATCAGTGGCGGCAACGCCCGCAACGCCGGCAATCTGAGCGGTGGAGCGCGCAACGTTTCTATGGTGCATCTTACCAAGACTCTGTCAAACCACGTGGGACGGCACGGGATCACGGTCAATTGCATCCATCCCGGGACCACCCGAACTGAACGCACGCCGGGTATGTTAGCCTCCCGGGCCGCCGAAATTGGCATTTCAGCGGAGGAAATGGAGCAGCAAGACTTCACGCCCGGCTCTTCCCGGGGCAACGCAATCTGCCGAATGGTCGATGCGTCCGAGATCGCCTATCTAACGGCATTCCTAGCTTCCGACAAAGCCTGGGCCGTTACCGGTGAGGTTATCGCGGCCGGAGGCGGCACCGGCAACGCGGTTTACTACTGAATCCGGACAACCGGTGAATCCGGACAACTGGTGAATCCAGACAACCTGGAAGCTCACCGCTGTGAGCCTGCCCGGTGTAAACAGAGCGGTTGTCCATGCTCATCGGGCGTTGGCGAGTTCACTCCGGCCCGCCGCGAGTTTGCCCGTTATAATTTGCCCGGCGTAAATAGAGCAGTTGTCCATCCTTGTGAAGGACAGACCTTGTGTTTACGAGGTCGGCTAACGGAGGCGACGGACAAGCCGCCCTCCAGGAGGCATGGGCCTATGGCCTAGCTCCGGCGGCCGGGCATCGTGACGCCATCAGGTAAGTTCGCGCGGAGAATGGGCCGAATTGACAGCCCAAAATCCGGGCCGTAGAATGGGCCGTGCGCATATCAACCAGTAGTCCGGTTCGCCCGGAAGCGTCCCAACTGGCATTTGCGTTTACCAGGAACCGAGCTTCAAACCCGGCGCCGGCGCCGAGGGGGCAGGATGGCAACTAGAGCATACCTTTTGGTGGAAACAGCGGTGGGTAAGACCCGGGACGTGGCCAGCACACTACAGGGGCTGGAAGGCATCGAGTCGGTGGACGTGGTCACCGGTCCCTACGATATTATCGCGCTGATCAGCGCTGACGACATGACCGTGGTAGGAAACCTGGTGACCGGGCACATACACACGGTTACGGGAGTAGTCCGGACCGTGACCTGCGTGGCGGTCGGGTCTTAGCGAGACCACCACCTCCCAAGACAGCCTTCAGCACACCGTTCAACCGTCCGCAATCAGGAGTAGGACCGTGGACTTTAAGCTCAGCCCCGGTGACGAGACCTTCCGCCATGAACTGCGAGAGTTCGTAGCCTCGGCTCTTCCTGCCGAGTGGGAGGGCGGAGGCCGTTGGCCCGAAGAGGGCGATTGGGAGCTGACCCGCGAGATGCGCAAGAAGCTGGCTGCCCGGGGATGGCTGACCATGCACTGGCCCCAAGAGTACGGCGGCCAGAACGCTTCGCCGATCCGCTCGGCCATCTTCAATGAAGAAATGGCTTACATGCGCGCCCCGGGACGCGACATTTTCGGTGTCCGCATGTTGGGACCCACCCTGATGATCCACGGCTCCGAAGAGCAAAAGCAGACACACCTGACACCCGTCGCCCGGGGAGAAGTGCAATGGTGCCAGGGTTACAGCGAGCCCGAGTCGGGGTCTGACCTGGCGTCCCTCAACACCCGCGCCGTCAAGGACGGCGACGATTTCGTTGTGAACGGCAGTAAAATTTGGACTACCCTGGCCCATAGGGCCGACTGGATAATGTTGCTGACCCGCACTGACCCCGACGCGGCCAAACACCGGGGAATCAGTTTCATGCTGGTGGACATGAAAAGTCCCGGCATCGAAGTCCGGCCCATCATTAATATGGCCAATGGGCACGAGTTCAATCAAATTAATTTCGATAACGTGCGGGTGCCGCGCCAGAACGTCGTGGGAGAAGAGAATCGGGGATGGTATGTGGCTGTGACCCTGTTGGACTTTGAGCGCTCCGGCATCGACTATTCGGCCATGGCCCGCCGCTTGCTGGATGAAACCCGAATGCACGCCGTTGAGACGAAACGGAACGGTACGCCCTTGATCGAGACTCCATGGGTGCGAAACGTGCTGGCGGACCGGTACATCGAGTGCGAAGTAGCCCGCCTAATGGCCTACAACGTTGCCTACATGCAGGGAGAGGGCCTGGTGCCCAACAAAGAAGCGTCCATGAGCAAGGTGTTCGGCAGCGAGACCCTGCAAAGGGTCACCTCGACCGGACTGGACGTCCTGGGTATGTACGGCGCACTGGGCCGGGACGAAAAATGGGCCCCCCTCAATGGCCGAGTCCAGGAAAATTGGATGGTCAGCTTCTCTCACAAGATCGCCGCGGGGACATCGGAGGTCCAGCGGAATATCATCGCCGGTCGAGGGCTGGGCTTACCCAGGGGCTAAGGACGTTCGTAAATTCCGGGGCGTCCGGCTGACCCAAGGGACTAGCCAGGACCAGTCGGCCGCACGCGGGTGCTTCAGGTGGCGTCCGGGGACCGCGCCCGTAGACCTATGCGAGAGAAGTCCTCTCCCATGGTCCCGTCAAACCCAGACCGTTAGTCCGCGGCAAAGGCCGCTAATGCTGCGGCGTCGGTCTCCCCCGCCACGTCCCGGCAGCGGCGCATGATCCGGAAAACCGTCCGCACCGTCACTGAAAAGTGTTCCGCCGCTTCCTCCACCGTTAGACCTCCCGATTGGATCGTCGACCAAACCTTCAAGTCCCGGGCCATCCGTCGGCTCCTCTGAAACCAACCGGGATCATCGTACTTGCACTGGGGCAAGGGACAGTTGAGACAGGAAGGAGATATTTCACACCCCGTGTCTTCATAGTGGTAATACTCCGGAATGGCGTCCGCCGTGGAATCAGCGGGCCGGGGCTTGGCTAGTTGGGACGTAGTCATGGCCATCCTCCGAAACATACGTTCTAATATTGCGACGATTATAGAACGCCTGTTCTTGTACCGTCAATACCTTTTGACGGCGGTTTGGCAACCAAATCCGCTTTGCCCCGCGCCGCGCGCCAGGTAAATACGGCAGGGTGTTTTAATTGTGTGCCGCCCGTCATACCCGCCGCTCACCCGTCTTTCCCGCGAAGCTTGTCCCCGGCCCCGATTAGAGAGCGAAAATCCATCCCGCCGCTCACCCGTCTTTCCCGCGAAGCTTGTCCCCGGCCCCGATCAGGGAGCGGGAATCCATCCCGCCGCTCACCCGTCTTTCCCGCGAAGCTTGTCCCCGGCCCCGATCGGGGAGCGGGGATCCATACCGCCGCTCACCCGTCATTCCCGTGAAGCTTGTCCCCGGCCCCGACCGGGGAGCGGGAATCCATCCCGCCGCTCCCCCGTCTTTCCCGCGAAAGCGGGAATCCATACGTTCTTGATGTTGGACTGCCATTGGACAAACCCAAAGTGCATGGGAAAACAGGAGTCGTCGCAATAACTAAAGGGCCCCCTCGTCCTAAACTCCCGACACTTCGCCCTTGACCCCTCCGGCGACCACTCCCTACGCTGCTAATAGGCAGCTATTAGCACCCTGCCAAATCTATCAAACGGCCACTGAGGCAATGGCTCACAACGGCCCTGAAATAAAAAACTCCGGCCTCTCTCCACGCCAGCAATCGGCGCTCCCCATTCTCGTCGCCGCCCATTGCCCAGGCCTCCCGCTTCTCCAGAGTGGGCCGCCGCACTTTGCACCGTTGACTCCAGGACCCCGAATTCCGCGACCAACTTGCCCAACTGCAGCGCCAGTCCGCCGACCTCGCCAAAGGCTGCCTCCAAAGCCTCACCTTTCAAGCTGTCATTCACCCCGGCAACCTCCCCGAGAATCAAAACCCGAGAATCAAGACCCGGAGAATCAAGACCCGGAAATCCGCCTCCGCGCCATTCGCGCCGTCCTCAATTACTCCGCCAAATTTGGCGAAATCCCGAAATCCCGAAATCCAAGACCTGCATGACCAGGTCCAGACCCTGGAGGCCGCCCTGCCCCTTTGGACCGCCCGGGAGAAATCCGTATGAACATCGCTCACGCGGGGCGCCCTTCCCCGTTCGTGGTGAGGCTCTCGAATCACGAGGAGAAATCTGTATGAACATTAGCTCTTTGCGGGCCCGCATCCGCTCCCTTCGCCGGAGATTGGCTCTGCCCTACGCCCAGCTCATGGTCCAACGCGCGGCCGGCGACCTCTGCACCCCATGGGCTCGCGCCCAGGCGGATAAGCGGCCCACACCTTCTCCCCAGGCCTTCGTTCGCCGGGTCGCCGCCGCGGGTTTCCTTCTCCCGACCTTCTCCGTTGCCGCCCGCTACCTTGAACGCTGCGCCTCTATCCGTCAGGAACCCAGCCCGGAGCGCCTCCTTCGCGCCCTCCTCCCCTGGGCCGCCTATCACCCCGGGGTGTGTTAATTGTGTGCCGCCGGTCATACCCGCCGCTCACCCGTCATGCCCACCGCTCACCCGCCTTTCCCGCGGCTCACCCGTCATTCCAGCGAAAGCGGGAATCCATGCGTTCTTGATGTTGCACTGCCATTGGACAAGCCCAAAGTGCATGGGAAAACAGGAGTCGTCGCGATAACTAAATGGCCCAGGCAAATCCGGCGGCCCAGGAGCCGCCGACGACAGCTTGCTGGTAGAATGGTGATCCGAGGCCCATCCGGACTCCCCAGTAGTCGGGCCAAGGACCAATGAAACCCAAGCCCGGAGGTGTTCCACATGGCTGAATACGAGACCATGGTCTACAGCAGGACGGCAAAAACCGGTTACATTACCTTCAACCGTCCTCAGGCGCTCAACGCGGTCAATGACCAGTTCGAGCGCGATCTTCATGCCGCCTTGCTGGAGTTCGACGTCGACGAAGATGCTTGGATAGCCATTATCCATGGGGCAGGCCGCAGTTTTTGCGCCGGCGCAGACGTCAAGCAGCGCTTCGTCAACATGACGCCCCAGCAGCGGGCGGCGCGGGAAGGAGGCTATAACCCGGAAGGCTTTCTGGGCCGCTCCATCCATTGGAAACCCGTGATTGCCGCGGTCCACGGTTACGCCCTGGGCTACGGCATGGCTATCGCCGCTGAATGCGATCTGATCGTGGCCTCGGAAGAGACCCAGTTCGGTATTGCCGAAACCCGGCGGGGACTGCCCGGAGGTCGAGTCTGGGCCAAGCTTAACGCCTTCATGCCTTCCAAGATCTTAAGCGAGTTGGTCATCACCGGTGAGCCCGTGGCCGCCCCTGAGCTCTACCGCCTTGGACTCATCAACCGTTTGGCGCCTACCGGCCAGCACTTGGAGGTGGCCCAAGAGTTGGCTGAGAAGGTGCTCAAAGCGCCTCCTCTGGCCTCCCGCGCCGGGGTGCACCTGGCCCGCCGCCAATGGGTCCAGCCAACGGCGGGTGCGGACATGTTCATCCAGTCGTTGAAGCTCCACCTCACTGAAGACTTCAAGGAGTCCAGCCAGGCTTTCGTGGACAAGCGGCAACCTCAATACCGGGCCAAGTAAAAGCGGCCGGGTTCACCCGAAAGGACCTCTGATAGCGAACGGGGTTGTAATTGGAGATGAGGCGCTGATAGTCTTAACGTTGGTGTCTCGTGAGCTACCCGCCGAGGCGTGGCGATAGAAACGGCACAAAATAAATAAATAAGAGAGCACAAATAAGGAGGAATAGCCGTGTTAGAGAAGTTATTTCATGTAAACATCTGTGTCAAAGACATGGATCGATCTGTCGCCTTTTACCAAGACCTGGGTTTCAAGACGGTCAACGATTTTATAATGGAAGATCCCGCAGCGGGTGACGCCCTGGGAGTGAAAGCGAACAAGCTGCGAGGGGTTTTCATGCGTCTGGGCGATGATCCCAACTCGCCGGTGCTGGACCTGGTGCAGTTTATTGATCCTCCCACGCAGGGTGAGCCTTATCCCACGCTCAACAACATCGGTATCTGCCGCATCGCTTTCACCGTCGAGGACATTGACAAGGCCTACCAACAGTTGAAGGAAAAAAATGTGGAGTTCGTCGCGCCGCTGCACAAGCTCAATGGGGCTGACGGAAACGAAATAGGGGTGGTCTGCTTTAAAGACCCGGATGGCGCCATCCTGGAACTTATCAGCGGATTTTAATCGGGGCGGTGTAGGCGCGGCATTGTGAACGGCGGTAGGGCCCCGCGCCGTCACCAAGCCGTAAGCCCGCGGCGTCTCCGTTAAGACAGGTGCTCCGGGTCAGGTCAAGTGACCTTAACAGGCAGGGTCCGGAGCGCCGCATCGGGACAGCCTTGATTGAGACAGGCGCTCCAGGTCCCGTTAAGTCAGTTGAACCCGCAGGGTCCGGAGCGAGGCGCAGGGACAACTTTGACTGAGGCAAGCGCTTCGGGTTTGATTAAGCCTGCGAGACACGAAGGGTCCGGAACGCGCCACCGGATTGGTCTCCATTAGGACAGGAGCCCCAAGTCCGGTTAAGTCAGCGAGACACGCGAGGTCGGGAGCGCCGCGTCCGGACAGCCTTGATTAGGACAAAGGGACCCGGCGTCCCAGGACGATACCCCCGGCAAACACCAGCGTAGCGTCGAGGTTGCGAGAAAACAGGGACTCCTTGAGGTCGATATACATATTCTCGGTACGCCGGACCAAGCCCGGCATTACCATTAGCTGAATATCCTCAAGTTTGACGGCCCGGTACGCCGTGAGGTTCCGTCGGCTAACGCGGGTATCGACCGATACCCGAGCATTAGACCCGGATCAAGTGGCTAGAGAGACCAGGTCAACGGCGGCAACGCCGCCTTTCTCCCGAATGTGGGCTTTTGCTTTCTCGCTAAGTGTCACGTGCATTGAATCACCCCAGTTGCCCTCTAGGATGGGTGCGGTGAACGCCTGACAGGACTGGTTTTAACTCTGGCTTAAACCCCGCTGTGGCGATCACGAGAGGGAGCCTGATACCCTATTCTACATCAATTATGGGCCATCGGAACACTCGCCACTGAGAGTTCGGCCGGGCCCAACCCGGCCAAGAGGCGGTTCCGCGTCTCGATTGCCGCCGGATGGACCATGAGGCCGCGGGAAATTAAAGCGGCGGTTTGACGGGTCAAAAACTCCAGTATGGCACGGTCCAAGTCTACCTCGGCCAGCTCGTACAGCCGGGCCTGATAGGGATAGGCGGCGGCCTTCAAGGGGTCCAGCTTGTCGGCCAGAAATACGACCTTGCCCAGGGTGTCCAAAGAGGGGTGGGCGGTGGTGTGCCAATAAACCGCCTGGTGAATCGAGGGATCGGCCAGGCCGTCCTCTCGGCCCAACAACTCGGCTCCCACCGGTCCATGTAATAGCAACGGGTTAGCCCGCTCCACGTCCCCCACTGAAAGGCCCAACTGCGCGGCTCTCCACAGCAACTCCTGGTCGCCCATGGCCCGGGCTACGTCGTGGGCTATCATGGCTAGGGAGGCCCGGTCTTCAGCCACTCCGAAACGGGGCGCCAACTCCCGGGCTATGGTGTCAACCCGCTGTATATGCTTCTTCAAGCCGCTGGGCAAGGCGCTGACCCGCCGTTCAATTCGGCTGCGCAAGTCCTCCACCCGCTAGCCCATTGCCCCTAGCTGGCGACCGCCGAGGAGGTGTAGATGCAGATGTTCAATTTCCTGCCCCGAGTCCTCACCCTGGTTTAGGGAGAGCCGGTAGCCGCTCAGGGTGACCCCCTCACGCCGCGCCATCTCTTCGGCCACGACGAACATGTGCCCCATAATGGGCTCCTGGCCCGGACCCACGTAAGCCAACGAGGCAAGATGGGCATTGGGGACTATCAACAGGTGGACCGGGGCCTTGGGATCGATGTCCCGGACCACGAAAACTTGATCGTCTCGATAGATGGGGGACTCGTGGAGCGAGTCTCGGGCCATGCTGCAAAAGATGCACTCCCTGGTGGTCACGCTAACTACACCTCCGTGTCAAACCGGTTGAGGAGAATAAGGGCGGGCCGGCGGCGTTTTCAACCGCGGCGGTCCAACACAACTCCCTGGACTGAAAAGCCAACTAAGCCCCAGCCGGTGTCACTCTTGGTCCAAGTGCTGCAACGCCAGCTCTTTGTGGAAATTTTGGTCTCCGTAGGTCAGTTCCAGGACCTTGGCCCGCCTGGTGTAAAGCTGAAGGTCATGTTCCTTGGTGAAGCCGATGGCGCCGTGGCATTGATGGGCGGTGGCGCAAACCCGGCCGTACGCGCCGCTTATCCAGGCTTTAGCCATGGAAACCACTCTATCCGCGGCTTCCCCTTCAGACACCCGCCAGGCAGCCTGGTACGCGATGGTGCGGGACCCTTCGACGTCGGTGGCCATGTCGGCGCAGTGGTGCTGCACTGCTTGAAAACCCCCGATGGGGCGCCCGAACTGAGTCCGCTGCTTGACGTACTCCAATGTCATTGCGACTACGGCGTCGGCGCCGCCCAACATTTCAACGCACTTACTCGCTACCGCCCGTTGCATGGCGCGATGCGCGACGGGCCACCCACTTCCCATCCCACCCAGAACAGAGGTGATCGGTACACTTACGTTCTCCAACGTGACTTCGCACTGGCGGTCCGAAGCGATGGTGTTGAGGGGGCGTATGTTTAGCCCCGGGCTGCCCGCCGGCGCCAAAAACAACGTGATTCCTTGTGACGGGTCTGCCGCGCCGCCCACCGGCGAGGTCCGGGCCGCCACGATTATCAGGTCCGCGGCCTGGGCATTCTCCACGAAAAGCTTGCTGCCGTTGAGCACGTAGCTGTCGCCTTGACACTCTGCAAGGGTCTCAATTCCCCAAGGTTCGTAAGTGGCGGAAGGCTCGGTCAGCGCCAGGGTCATCATCAACTCACCGGAGCATATCCGGGGAAGAATGTCCTGTTTTTGAGAGTCCGTCCCGGCATCGAGCACCGTCAGGCCGCCCAGCACCACCGTGGCGAAGAAGGGACTGGGGACCAGGGCGCGCCCCATCTGCTCCAGGAGCACTGCCAAGTCCAAAAAGCTGGCTCCGGCGCCGCCGTATTGCTCCGGAAACGCCAAGCCGGTCCAGCCCAGGCTTACCATCTTGCGCCACAACTCATCCGTATAGCCTTTGTCGTTCTCCTCCATCTCCCGGACCAATGTAAGAGGGCACTCCTGGGATAAAAATTCCTCCGCACTGCTTTTTAACATCTGCTGCACTTCGCTTAAACCTAGGTCCATCTTTTCCTCCCAAGCGTCTAATGAATCAGATGTTAGCCGTGAGCGGTGAAATATCAGGCGCGAGGCGTGTCGCGGGACCATCCAGACGCAACGCTGCCAAAGCGAGGCTAGTATAGCCCAAAGGAGAAATTGCCTCAAGGAACGGCCAGGCTACGCTCTGTTGATGCTCCGAACGAAGGTATCCAATTGCTCCAACGCCTTCTGAATGTTCTCTTGGGAGTTGGCGTAGGATAAGCGGACGTACCCTTCGCCATATTGGCCGAAGGCGGCGCCGGACAACAAGGCTACTCCGGCTTCGTTCATGGCCCGCTCTTCGAATTCCCCGCTGCTAAGACCGGTTTCCCGGATACTGGGGAATGCATAAAAAGCACCTTCGGGCTCCGGGCAGCTGATTCCCGGTATGCTGCGCAGGCCGTCGGTTATCAGGCGGCGGCGGTGGTTGAATTCCTGCACCATGGCCTCCACCTGGTCACGGGGTCCTTCAAGAGCGGCGATGGCCGCTCGCTGGCTGAAGGTGGCCGCGCAGGACACGCTGTTTACGGCCAGCCTGGTAACGTGAGGCGCCAGCTCCTCGGGCATAATTCCATAGCCCAACCGCCAGCCGGTCATAGCGTAGCTCTTGGAAAACCCGTCCAGGATGATAGTGCGCTCCGCGAGACCGGGGAAAGTGGCGATGCTGTGGTGTTCCCCTTCATAAAGAATATCTTTGTAGATCTCGTCGGCCAGGACGTATAAATCGGGCGTTTCTTTGACGATCTCGGCAATCCTCTGTAGCTCGGCTCTAGTCAGGACGGAGCCGCAGGGATTTTCGGGAGAGTTTAGGATAATCAGCCTGGTGCGGCTGTTAACGTTGGCGGCCAACTCTTCCAGGTCTGGGTGGTAGCCGGTGGCCTCCAACAGCTGCATTGGCACCGGGGTGGCGCCAGAGAATTTGATCATGGACTCATAGATGGGGAATCCGGGGTTGGGGTAGATAACCTCGGTCCCCGGTTCGGCCAGAGTCAGAATAACGTAGAACATAATGGGCTTGGCCCCGGGGGTAACCACCACTTGCGCGGCCTGGGTGTCCAATCCTCGGATTTCCCGGTTGTTGCGAGCGATGGCTTCCCGAAGCTCGGGCAGCCCGGGCGTGGGTCCGTAGTGAGTGTAGCCCTGGCGCAGGGCTTCCACACCCGCTTCGACGACATGGGGCGGCGTATCGAAGTCGGGTTCACCGATCTCAAGGTGAATGATTTCCTTGCCTTGAGCTTCCAGGGCTCTGGCCTTAGCAAGCACCTCGAAGGCGGTCTCCGTGCCCAGGTTCATCATTCTAGCGGCGACGGTCATACACTCTCCCTTACTGGGCAGGCTCTTCAGCTTGGACCAACTTCGCCGTTTCGGTGGCGTGGTCTGGGCCCTGACGGGCCTCGGGTCCGGTGAAGTACTCAAAGGCGACTGCCGGGGCAGTTGGCGCGTCCGGGCGCCGGGTCTGCAGATAGCGGTAGTCCAGGGCTGCGTCATGGCCGGTGAAGGTCTGCAACCGGGCGTCTTCGGTGCTGCATTCTTGGACCAGGACGCGCAGGGGATGAATCGTGACGCGGCGCCGGCCGTCGAAGCAAAGGTACGTCTTGAGGGACGGTTTGGGCGTTTGCTCAGCCTGAAGACACGCCTCTGGCCAAAGGGGGTCTTCCATCACAAGCCGGGTTGCGCCCAGGCTGCGATTAGCCTGCGGCGGCCCGCGTCTAGCCGTTGCCAGGGGTGTTTTCATAGAGAAAGATGGCGTCTTTGAGGACTCGTTCGATGAACGGGTTACTACAAATCTCGAATAGTTTGGAACTCTTGGGAGTGTACACCAAAGCGTCAGTTGATACATCTTTGGGCAGAAAATTCATAACCTTGAAGGACCAATAAATGGGCCGTCGATCGATTTCGTTGATAGCTATCAAGCCAACATCGCTGTACTAGTCATCGTCACCATGAGCCGTGGAGCCAAATAGGTGATACCTTCGGGTTGATAAGCCATAAACGCCGCCACAAGCCGGCCGGTTTTCCCGGCGGGTTTTCTATGAGGTCATGGCGGCGCTAACGACGCTTTGACTCACCGGACGTCCTCGGAAGCCGCTTGGAAAGCGCCGGACTTTCCCAAAAGGCGGTTGGAAGGGGCTCGGCTTCCTCACAAGGCGTCAACCTCATTGCGGCTGTATAACGTCCCGGTGGCTCATTTAAGTGGTCCCGCCGGACCTCACGTATCGCCGGACCAAAGCTTGGATTGATGGACTACGTTATCCCTCGCTTTGAGAGGCACGACGTCCGTAGTCGACACGCCGGATCTGTCTTAATCACCCTGGACCTGATTTTGGGTGCGGACAGGGAGGCCGTAGATTTTGATGAACCCCTCGGCCGCGGCGTGGTCGAACTCGTCCTGGCGGTTGTAGGTGGCCAGGCCGTGCTGGTAGAGGGCCTGCGGGGCCTGGCGGCCCACGATGGTGCAGGTCCCCTTGTGCAAGCGGACCCGGACGTCGCCGGTGACGAACCGCTGGGTGCTTTGTACGTAGGCGGCCAGATCGACGCGGTGGGCCGTGTACCACAAGCCGTTATAGATTACGTCCGAGTACTCTTGGGCGATGCGGGCCTTGGTGCGGGCCTGATCTTTGGAGAGAGTCATAGTCTCCAGGGCCTTGTGGGCCGCATGCAACACCACCGCCGCCGGCGCCTCGTAGATCTCCCGGGACTTGATGCCCACCAGCCGGTTCTCTACGTGATCGACCCGTCCCACGCCCTGGCTTCCTGCCAAGGCGTTAAGATGGGGAATCAGGTCAACCGCGGACATTGTCTCGCCGTCGATGGCGGTGGGTACTCCCGCCTCGAAATGCAACTCCAAGTAGGCCGGCTGGTCTGGCGTATCGGAGACCGGGTTTGTCCAGGCGTAGGCGTCTTCCGGCGGTTCCAGCCAGGGGTCTTCGAGTTCCCCAGCTTCGACGCTGCGGCCCCAGAGGTTGTCGTCGGTGGAGAAGCGGCTGTTCCTTGCGCTGATGGGCAGATTGCGGGCCTGGGCGTACTCGATCTCGTCGTCCCGGCTCATACCCCAGTCCCGGATGGGGGCGATTACCTGCAGGTCCGGGGCAAGCGCGGCCACACCGACCTCCAGACGCACCTGATCGTTGCCCTTGCCGGTGCAGCCATGGGCTACGGCATAGGCGTCGTATTGCCGGGCCACGTCCACCAAGTACCGCGCAATCAGAGGTCGGCCAAGGGCCGTGGCCAGCGGATATTGGTCCTCATACACGGTTCCGGCCTGAAGGCTGGGAATGAGAAACTCGTTCACCAGGGTTTCTTTCCCATCAACAGTCACCGCATCGGCCGCGCCTATGGAAAGGGCTCGTTGCCGGATGGCTTCCAAATCAACCATGCCGAGGTCGATAGTCAGTGTGATGATTTCCGCGCCGTACTTCTCTTTGAGCCACGGCACAGCTACAGTGGTGTCCAACCCACCGCTATAAGCCAGGACAATTCTTTGATCAGCCATTTTGTTGTTGAAAGCTCCGCTTGAATGTAGCTACGTGGAAAGCTCGGACGATCTCCCTACCCCGGACAGATGACAGCCGGACCATGCAAAGCTAGACTTAGGTTTTCTGAACTCCTACGAATTCCGTGGGGCGGCCTTTTTCGGAGGTTGTCTCATAAAGCTGAGTCCTCCATCATCCTACCTTTCTGGATTCCCGCTTTCGCGGGAATGGCGGGTTATTAAGTCTGGATTCCCGCTCCCCGATCGGGGTCGGGGACAAGCCTCGCGGGAATTGCGGATGGCCCTATGAGCCTCGTATGGATATGAAAACGGCTATTTTCATGGCACTGGCGGGTTATTGAGCCGCATTCAATACTGGTTTAGGCGGTTAATAATAGTCACCCGTCCGGTTGCGTCCGCCCAAAATCGTGAGTGGAGACTTCTGAGACAGCCTTTTTCGCCGACCCCCAGATTGTCATCCAAGCGCAATAGGGTGACATCCTTCGTGTTTCCCATCAATTCGTCGAGTGTTTTACCGTAGCCGCCGCGCCTCACCTATGAACATCCCATCCCGGCGTTCTCGATTACGGCGCAGAAGTCCCGTTTTGCGCTGACGGTTTCACCCTATGGGAGCAGGGTTAAATCTTCCCCAACGCGACGCCCAGGCGCTCAGCCCCCTCGTCTATCTCAGCCTTGGTCACCGTGAGGGGAGGCATGAAGCGCACCGTATGGGGACGGGGGGCGTTCAACAGAATACCCGCTTCGTTGGCGTTGGCCAGCACTTGGCCGGAAATGTTGCTGTCAAAGTCCATTGCGGCCAGCAACCCTTTGCCCCGGACCTCGGAGATGAAGGAGAAGCGGGACTTGAGACCGTTAAGAGCGCCCAACAGGTGGCTTTCCATCTCCTTGACGCGCCCCGGGATGTCGTTATCGATGAGGTACTGGGTCCCTGCGAAGGCGGCCGCGGTGGTCAGAGCGTTGCCGCCGAAGGTCGATCCATGGTCACCGGGCACCAGGGCTTGACAGTGCGCCTTGGAAAGGAACGCGCCGATGGGCACACCGTAGCCCAGACCCTTGGCCAAGGTCATGACGTCGGGCTCCACGCCGTACTCCTGATAGCCGAACAGACTGCCCAGGCGGCCCATCCCCGTCTGGACCTCGTCCAGGATGAGCAAGATTCCCTGCTGGTTGCACCACTCCCGGAGACGCTGCAGATAATCGTGGTCGGGAATGACAACCCCGGCCTCTCCTTGGACCGGCTCAACCATCACGGCCGCGGTGCTGTCGGTGGTGGCGTTCATCACGGCTTCAACGTCGTTGTAATCGACGTGAACGAAGCCGGGAAGCAAGGGGGCGAAGTTCTCCTGGTAGTGGGGCTGGCCGGTGGCGGCCACCGTGGCCTGCGTCCTCCCGTGGAAGGAATTGAGGGCGGTGATAATTTCGTAGGCGCCGTCGCGGTGTAACTTACCATAGCGTCGGGCCAGCTTCATCGCGCCTTCCACCGCCTCCGCCCCGCTATTGCCGAAGAACACCAGGTCCAAGCAACTGTTCTCGATGAGAATCTCGGCCAATTGCAGTTGGGGGACGGTGTAGAACTGGTTGGAGGTCTGGATCAGCGTCGCCGCTTGGTCGGCGATGGCTTGCGTAATTACGGGGTGACTGTGGCCCAATTGGTTTACCGCCCAACCGGCCACAAAGTCGAGGTACTGCTTACCGTCGGCGTCCCACACCTCCGCGCCTTGACCTCGAACGATGACCACCGGCTGACGCCGCACCGTTTGAGCGTAATACTTCTTCTCGACGTCGATCCAATCGCTGCTCTTGGTCACTGTGAGACACCTCCAACAGATTCGCCCAGCTCCGCCGTAGCTGTCTGGGGCTTATCCACCCCTTTGCTTGACCGGAAAACTTAACCGGAAACTGGGCCGTCCAAATTGCCGGCTTCAGCGCCCAGGACCGAGCCTACTCATTATAGGGGCCACCGGTTACTTTGACACTGTTGGGGATGTAATTCAAGACCGTTCCAACCCTTCATCTCTCCCCAACGATGGTGGTGCCGGTGGACTTTCCGCGAAGGCAGTCAAGCAAAGCGCCGGGGCTGCGCCCGTCGATAACGTTGACCATGGGCGATCGCTCCAGCGCGCGGAGGCTGGCAGCCAGCTTGGGGATCATGCCTCCGCGCACAACCCCCGATTGAAAAAGGATGTTGGCCCGTCCGCGGTCAAGGCGGCGTATTACCCGGTTTGAGCCGTCCATGATGCCTTCCACGTCGGTCAAGAAAACCAACCTTTGGGCGTTCAGCGCATGGGCCAACTCGCCAGCCACGGTGTCGCCGTTGACGTTGAGGGGCGAACCGGCGTTCTCAGACCCGTCGTCGGCATGCATGGCCAAAGGAGCGACCATGGGGATGTAACCGGCATCCAAGATGGTCCGCAGCGGTCCGTCGTTTACTCGGGAAATTTCTCCCACATAACCCAATTCCGGCTGGGCAATCCGGCCTTCCAAAAGCCCGCCGTCGATGCCGCTGATTCCAATGGCGCGGCCTCCTCCAAGGTGGAGGGCGGAAACCAGCTCTTTGTTGATCAGCCCGGTCAACACCGCCACCACGATTTGCAAGCTGGGAGCATCGGTGACCCGCAAGCCGTTTACGAAGCGGGGAGGTATGCCCTGTTGTTGCATCCATTGGGATATCACGTTGCCCCCGCCGTGGACCACCACCACGTCGGCGCCCTCCCGTTGAAGAGTGACCAGGTCTTTTAAACTGGTGTCGTGACTGCCCAACGTACTGCCCCCGATTTTCACGACTATCGGCGGCCCAGGCACCCCAGCCTCCTCTGGCATTCATAAGAGGTCCAGGCAAAAACAAACTTCGGACCAATGTAGCTGTTAGGTGAAGACGCCATAACCTGAAGCCTGTGTGAAAACAAAAAATAGGGAGCAAACATGCGGTGATGAGAAACGGCTGGCGCCGTATCCTGCTTGGCCTTCCTGCCAAGGCCCCCTGGCGCTGTGATTAGGCTGTGACTAGGTGGTATACGCGCTATTAATAATCACGTATTCTTCGGTGAGGTCGCAGCCCCACGCGGTGGCGGCTCCGTCTCCCAGGTTGAGGTCTAGACGGAAAGTAACCTCTGGGCCCCGCATCAACGCTACGACGGCATCGCGATGAAACGGAATGGGTTTGCCTTCCTGCATGATGCAGACGCCGTTCACAAACAGGTCGACCTTTGTCTCTTCCGCGGCCGCTCCGCTCATGCCAAGGGCCATCATTACCCGGCCCCAATTGGGGTCGGCCCCGTACACCGCCGACTTCACCAAGTTGGAAGAGGCGATGGTCCGGGCTGCTTTTCGGGCGTCCGCCGTGTCTCTAGCTCCCAAAAGCTCCACGACGATCAACCGGGAGGCTCCCTCGCCGTCCCGGGCCATTTCCCGAGTAAGGTGGACACACACCTCATTGAGGGCGGCCGCGAAGGTCTGGGCGTCGGGGGAACCGGCGGCGATGGGCTGATTTTCCACCAACCCGTTGGCCAGCACCAGCAAGGTGTCGTTGGTGCTGGTGTCTCCGTCTACGCTCAGCATGTTAAAGGAAGAGTCCGCAACCTCCCGCAGACTGGCGTCCAAGAAGCCCGGCTCCACGGCGGCGTCGGTGGTCACAAAGGCCAGCATGGTGGCCATGTTAGGGTGGATCATGCCCGAGCCCTTGGTGACGCCTCCCATGTGCGCCCGGCGGCCGTCGACTTCGAAAGTGACTGCCACCTCCTTGGGCCTAGTGTCGGTGGTCATCATAGCCCGGGCCAGGGCATGGCCGCCGTCGGTGGATAGATTGATTTTCTCCAGTCCGGAACTGATGAGCGATATGGGAAGCTCGACACCAATGATGCCGGTGCTGCAAACTAGGACCTCTTCAGGACGTGCGCCTAGCCGGGCCCCGGCCAGGACAGTCATCTCCTTGGCATCCTTATACCCCTGGTCGCCGACACACGCATTGGCAATGCCCGCGTTGACCACCAACCCCCTTATTGGGTTCCGGGCCACGTGCTCCTTGGTTACCGTCACCGAGGGCGACTTGATGCTGCTGGTGGTAAACACGCCGGCGGCGGCGCAAGGCGCCTCGGACCACAGCAGGCCCAAGTCCAGCTTGTCCTCGGCGTAAGTTTTCAACCCGGCAAACGTGGCCCCGGCCATGAAACCCCGGGCGGCGGTCACCGTACCACCTTCCACCAGGTTGATTTGACTTGCCATTTGGGCAACCCCCTGGGCACAAATCCAGCTTTACGACGGCAAGGAGTATAACACAGCGCCCCGAGGCCTTAAAGGAATTGCCTAGGAGTTGAAGGAGCGTCCTCAAGGCCCAAAAGTTACCGGTCCCTGAGTAGACACCACTCATTTGAGCCGGTTTAAGTAGACAATTACTGGGAGCTTGGGGCAGCCATACGCCTGACACCGAAGAGCTGAGCAACTTGGACCTACGCCAGCGCAGGCTCCGCACCAGCACAACCCTAAGAGCTTCATATAATAAGCCGTTTGAAACGATTACTTACCTTTCTATGCCCAGTGTTCGTCGAATTCTGGTCCAAGGAAGCCTCTAGCCATCCGTCACCGGGGAATGCTCCCTTGACCAAAGCCCTCCTGTATCGTAGAGTGCAGTCACATCATCCATAATACTGCGTCCTCAGGTCCGGGTTAGACATCCATCGTACATGCTTGGACCGGTAGAGGTTGCCTCGCGTTAGGCGGGGGAGGGAGAAAGAAACGCAATGGCGTATGACCTACTCATCAAGAATGGCCGAGTGATCGACGGCTCGGGTGAACCCGCTTTCTACGCCGACGTGGCGGTGGCCAACGGCAAAATTGTGGGAGTCGGCAAGTTCAACGAGCCCGCCGCCCGCACCATTGACGCTGATGGCCGAGTGGTTGCTCCTGGATTTATTGACCACCATACCCACTTCGATCCCCAGTGCATGTGGGACCCCATCGTTAACTCCACGTCTCTAAACGGCAACACCTCGATAATCGTCGGGCAGTGCGGGCTGGTGTTGGCCCCTACCCGTCCTGGTGACGGCGATTGGTACCTCCAGATGTTCAACAGGATGGAGGGAATCCCCCTGCAGGCGCAACGTGCGGGAGTAGATTTCGCTTGGGAGTCCATCGCGGAATACCTCGACGCCCTCGGCAGGAACCGCGGTATCAACGTAGGCGCGTTGATAGGCCACTCCGGAGTAAGGCGTTACGTCATGGGCCAAGACTGCCAAGAACGGAACGCCACCTCTGAAGAGATCGACGCTATGAAAGGCCTGGTCAGAGAAGGGATGCTGGCTGGCGCTTTGGGTTTCAGCATCGGTAACTTCGCCGGCCAAGGTGAGGAGATTTTCGGGGTCAAAGTCCCTTCCTCCATGGCCACCGATGCAGAGTGGTACGCCCTGGGCAGCGTGTTGGGCGAGTTGGGCACCGGCGTGTTCCAGGTCAGCGGCGGCGCTGCCGGCGGGTACACGGAGCCGGCCCGCATCGCTCAAGAGCTCTCTCGCAGGACAGGCCGTCCCGCCATGTACAACCTGCTATCCCAGGAACTGAACAAGCCGGAAGAGTGGGTAGAGCACCTTCAGATGATAGAAGAGGCGTTCAAGTCCGGCGCCAGGTCCTACGCTTCGTGCTTGTCCGCCACCGCCGGGCCAATCTTCGACTTGCGAGCGGGATTAGCCGGGCTGGAGGACGAAGACACCATCAACCCCGCGACGGTGTTTCAAGGCATGCCCACCTGGGACTCGGTAATGGCCCAGCCGGTCCAGGAGAGAATACAGTCCTTCCGTGACCCCGAGATTCGCAAGGCCTTGAGCCTCGAAGCGGTGGAGGCGGAAGGCGCCCATTCCTACCAACCTGAGCGCGGCACCAGGCGTATGAGCTTCAACCGGCGCTGGGACTTGGTCCAGGTCTACATGGCCCACGAGGAGAGGAACAGGCAGTTTGGCGGCAAGAGCATAGAGCAACTGTCCCAGGAGCAGGGCAAAGGCATCATGGACGCCTTCCTGGACCTGGTCTTGGACGACGATCTGCGCACCAGCTTCCAAGTGGTGGATAGGAACAGCGACTCGGAATCGCAGCGGCAAATACTGGGCTCACCGTACACCGTTATCGGCACCACCGACGGAGGCGCCCGGCCCGACAAAGGGGACCGCACCACCTATAGCACCGACCTGCTGAGCAAGTGGGTCCGGGAAGAGGGCGTCATGTCCCTAGAAGACGCCGTCTACCGAATGACGGGCAAGACCGCACTGATGCACGATCTCCACGACCGGGGCTTCATTGCGGCGGGTAAAGCCGCCGATATAACTATCTTTGACCCTGACACCATCGCCCCCGCGCCACGGGAGCCCATGCATAGCTTCCCCGGCGGAGAGATGCACGTGAAACAGGGCGCCGTTGGCATAGACTTCGTGATTGTCAATGGTCAAGTCTTGTTGGAAAACGGGGAGCACACCGGGGCGCTGCCTGGCCAGGTCCTCCGGGGCCCGCTGTATCAGGGAGACCGGTAGAGCTGTAACGGCTGGCCTCCTCGGTCTTTACTTCGGGGAGACGGACAAAACCCAGCGGCTGTGGCGAAGGTCACAGCCGCTGGGCCTGAATCAGCCCTGCACGTTCCGGGGCTAAGCCAGTCCCCGTATCTCCCCTGGCGGTCAACTGTGTCTGCTGGAATTGGTCCAGGGCCTGACCTCGGCGGCTTAACTGCGGCAGCCCGCTCAACAACACCCACCCCTAATACTCATCTGACACTCGCCCCCAGGGAGATAACTCATGCCTGATCCCATACGTCTGGGAATTATTGGAGCAAGCCCCACGGTGGGTTGGGCCCATCGCTCCCATCTGCCTGCCATCGCCGCCAGCCCCGAGTTTGAGCTGACCGCGGTCTGCACCACCCGCATGGAGACTGCCAGTGAGTCGGCTCGCCAATTCGGCGCCAAGTTGGCGTTCGACAATTATCACGACATGCTGGCTCACCCGGGCATCGACGCAGTGGCGGTGGTGCTGCGCGTACCCTCCCACTACCAGATCACCAAAGACGCTTTGGAGGCGGGCAAGCACGTTTTTACCGAGTGGCCGCTGGGTAAAGACATCGACGAAGCTCAAGAACTGGCCGGCCTGGCCCGCTCCAAGGGCCTGAAAGTGGTCGTTGGGTTGCAAGCACGGGCGGCCCCCGCCTTGAATTATCTTAAGGAACTGGTTGAAGACGGGTACATCGGCGAAGTCATGTCCTGCTCGATGAGCTTGATCCGGGGAGGAGTGCTTGCCAGGCCATCGGGCCGGACTTGGCAGCGAGACGACGCCCTGGGCGCCACCACCCTCACCATCGCGGCCGGCCACTCGTTGGATGCTCTGCGGTTCGTGCTCGGTGAATTCAGCGAGGTCTCCTCGGTGGTGTCCACTCAGTGCGGCCAGTGGTTGGAAACCGACACGCAACAACTGCTGGATGTCACGGCCCCGGACAATATACTGATTAGCGGCCGGCTAGCCGGCGGAGCGGTGGTGTCAGCCCACGTTGCCAGTATCCCTTGGGCCGGGAGCGGCTACCGCATGGAAATCTACGGCCGGGAGGGCACCCTCGTGGCTACCTCTGAAGACTCCCCCCAGTTGGGGCCGGTGCGGATACAAGGGTCTCAAATGGGAGACGACCTGGGAGACCTGGATATCCCGGACAAGCACACCTACGTGTTGGAAGGCATGCCCCAGGGACCGGCTTACAACGTAGGCCAACTTTATTACATGTTCGGTGAGGCTATCCGGTCGGACCAAACAAGCCATCCCGACTTCGACACCGCGGTAGAACTGCACCATCTTATCGACACTATTCGCCAAGCTTCGGCGGAGGGAAAAGCCGCCGCGCCGGCTTAGCCTGTGGTTAACGCCGCAAAGATGTCAGCCCACGGAACTGCTCGCTAATTGACCCTAGAAGTGACATAGGACGGTCCCCAAATGGCAGATACTGACGGCCGGATACTACTTGACTGGGATGCCTTGGAGGTCGGCGAAACCTTTGAGAAGCACCAGTATGTCTTGACCCAGGATATGATCGACGCCTACAGACAAGGTGTGACGGACCCCGAAGCCGGTTTTCCCACTATCTCCCACAAAGTGGACGTCAAGCAGTACAACGCAAAGTACCGGGACAACGGTTCCGTAAACGCCCGCTGCACTTTTCATTGTTACAACCCTCCCCTGTCTGGTAAAACCATAACGGTCAGGGCCTGGATTGCTGATAAATACCTGAGAAGGGGCAAAAATTACATCGTTACCGAGGCGGTTTCGGTTGATGAAGACGGACGTTTGATAGACCGGGTCATCACCCATGAGTTGAAGCAGCCCTCCGAGGTGGGCAAGAAATGGGGAGACTAACGAGGAGCTACCAGGTGGGCGACGAGCTTACACCCCTAACTAAACACATGACCCAGGAAGCCATCAACCTGTTTGAGGGCAGCGCCGGTCAAACAAGCCCTTCTCAGTTCACCGACGTGGAAACCGCCAGGCAGACCTTGGGAACCCAGGGCACCGTAGCTTCGGGCAGGATGTCGTTGGCCTTCGCCATGGAGATGCTGAGGCGTCACTTCGGCGGCGACGTCTTTAATCACACCGGAGTGGTTGACCTGCGATTCCTGCGGCCGGTGCGCCCCGGTGACACAATTACCTTTTCGGGGAAAATATCCGCAACCTCTCGGGAGCCCAATGGCGCCAAAGTGTCGCTGGACATCCAAGTTATCAACCAAAACGGGGACACGACCGGCATTGGGCAAGGAAGCGCAATTGTCCCCAATGCCTACATGGACCCGGAGGAATGAGCGCTGAGGACCTCAGGTCAGCACGCCGGTTGCCGGGGTCCGTCTCACCACGCTAGCCACGCAACTTCAACCGCCCCCTGGGCCTTTCCATTCTCCGCCGTCGGCGGCCACAAGGGCCGCCCCTACATCCCACACCCGCTGCTGAGGACATGGCATTCTTTGGTGAAGGATTGGCTGCCCCTACGTCTGCGGCTGGGGAGCCTGGGAGCCGAAGACAACTCTTGTAATTCCCCTTTGCGTTGCCGCTCGTGATAGTATAATTACTCAATACTTGTCCGGGATTAACCCGTTGGGAGGAAGCCATGGAATTTGGAGCCTACATGTTTTGCACCGACTATTCCATCCGGCCGGATGACCTGGCCCGCTTGTTGGAAGACCGGGAATTCGGGTCTATGTGGGTGCCTGAACATACCCACATACCCGCCAGCAGACTGTCTCCATTTCCCGGAGGCACCGATCTCCCGGAAATGTACTGGCACACGTACGATCCCTTCTTGGCCTTGACCGCCGCCGCGTCTGTAACCACCAACCTGAAGCTGGGAACAGGAATTTGCTTGATGATCGAGCGCGACCCCATAGTCACCGCCAAGGAGGTTGCCAGCCTGGACAGGTTATCCGGCGGGCGCTTCCTGTTCGGGATAGGCGGAGGCTGGAACTCTGAGGAAATGGGCAACCACGGGACCAATTTCAAGAGCCGCTGGCGCCTGCTCCGCGAGCGAATCCTGGCCATGAAAGAGATATGGACCGCAGACGAGCCCGAATACCACGGAGAATTCGTCGACTTCGACAAAATCTGGGCCTACCCCAAACCGGTGCAACAGCCTCACCCGCCCATAATCATGGGCGGCGATGGCGCGACGACCTTTGATCGGGTAGTCGAGTATTGTGACGGCTGGATGCCAGTAGGGAGTGGAGCACCCAGAGGGCCCAGCATGGCGGAGAAAATCGCCTTGCTCAAGCGCCAAGCTTCCGAGGCCGGGAGGGACCCGGCGTCGATTTCGATCTCCTCTTTCGGCACCCAACCGGACCCGGACATAATACGCGGAATGGAAGCGGCGGGCGTGGAACGAGTGGTATTCTCGTTGCCATCGGTGGAACGGGAGGAGGTACTGCCCCTCATAGACGAGTACGCCAAGTTGATCTGAGGTGGCTTGAGTAGAAGCCACAGCATTGGAGACTTGGTGTGAACTGCCCGAATTGTGGAAACGATAACCTTCCGGAGGCCCGTTTCTGCGGCAATTGCGGCACGGCGCTGGCTTCCCGTGTCGATACTGTCACGTGCCCGGCGTGCCGCCAAGATAACCCCGGTGGTGTCGGTTTTTGCAACTATTGCGGGGCCACTATGCTCACCGGTTGTCCCGACTGCCAACGAGGTTTTGACGGTGACGGGCTTTTTTGCCCATGGTGTCAGCAGTTCCTCAACGGCCCGGTAGGAGTCAAAGCAGCCAGTATTACGCGGCGTGTTGTGGCCTACCTGCTGGAAGCGCTACTCCTCTTGCTCACTCTGGTGATCGGTTACGTTATTTGGCTAGGCTTCTCTTTGAGTCACGGCCAGACCCCGGGCAAGCAAGTCCTGGGCATCCGCGTTATCCGCTGCGATGGAAGTCCTTCCGACTGGGGGTGGACCTTCATCCGGGAGGTCGTCATCAAGTTCGGCATCATTGGGCTGGCGATTGACTCCGTGACATTGGGCCTCGGATCGGTTCTGGACGGCCTATGGGCCTTTTGGGACCGAGACCGGCAGGCCCTTCATGACAAGATAGTCAAGACCGTAGTGGTGGACGACCGCCAGTTTCGCTCTCGGGTCAAGAATGCACCTGATGCAACGTAATTAAAGACACCTGCAGTGTAGCCACCGGCCAACTTGCCCGCCAACTTGGACAATCAAGTTGACCGGTAGGATGTTTAGCGGCCGTTATCCAGCCGGGCCCTGCAACCGTCGCGGCGCCTTCGCCGCCCGGAGTAGCCGACTCGCCGGAACGGATTTCCTGGACGCGCGTGGATCTGCGCTGGACTAGGCGCCCACCACTAAAGCGCCAATGGCAATTGTAGCCAGGTCGGCCTCCACCGGCTGCCACCCTTGACCACCGTCCTCGCTGCAATAAATTTTCCCCTTGTCCGTGCCTGCATAGACTCGGCCCGGGCTGGCCGGGTCCCAATCGATGGCCACAACCATGTCTCCGTCCTGGCCTATTTGCTCAACCAGCTTCCAATGGTGGCCGCCGTCCGTCGAGCGGTAGAACTGAGGATTGTTGCGCCCGGCGCTGCTGGAAACCGTCACCAGCACTAGGTCGGCATCCGTGGGAGCCGCGGTGATGTGCAAAGTGTAGCGCCGTTCCAGCCCATCGTTGATCCTTTCCCAGTGCTCCCCGCCATCGTCGCTGCGAAACGGCGCTTCGGCCGTGGCCACGTACACGCGTCGCGGGTTGACCCTGCTCACGTTTACGAAGTGAATGTCGTCGTGGGTGCCCTCCAGTTGCTTCCAACTCTCTCCGCCGTCATCGGAACGGACCATCCCTCCAACCTCAATCCCGGCAAACATTGTGTCAGGGTCGCCCGGCGCCATCCGTAATTCACGCACGTGGGAAAGACGGTCCCCATGAAAATTCCAACGGCTGGACTCAGGCACTTGACGGAAACTCTCAGATTCCTCCCAGTTCTCGCCGCCGTCATTAGAGCGGAAAATGGCGGCCGGTTCGCTGCCCACGAACACGACTCCCGGCTGATCGGGATGGGCCGTCACGCTATGGGCGTAGCCGGTGGGATAAGAAGGGAGTTGGCGCCACGTAGCGCCGCTGTCGTCACTCCTGAGCACGCCCGCTTCGTAGGCGGCCAGGTAAACCACGCCCGGCTCTGCGGCGCTGACCGACAACCGAGCGGCCGCATGGTCCAACGGTGTCATGTTGCCCTGTTCCCAGGTGCGCCCGGCGTCATAACTGCTTAGGGCGCATACCCCGTCAACGGTCCCGACGTATAACCTGCGATGGAGATCACTCGATTGCGTCATTGGTGTATCCCTCCTTCAAGCTTAGATCCAAGTCGGCCAGTAACCGCATACCACCAGATTGCCGGAGCACGGAGGAGCACTCAAGTCCCCCACCGGCCGGTTGAGGGTCTTTATATGCCGTTCGCCTCATTACGAAGGTCTAGCCCCTCGGGCCTCAGCCCGGATTGCATCCAAAAAGTCCCCAACTCCACTCCGAGTGGGTCCTAGCGACAGAAAGGACCTCGATGGCCATGTCGATTCCGGTAGCCCGACGGCACCGTTAACGCGGCCATCTTGGACGAAGTCCAAAAAGAATCTCGATGGTTATAATCGATTTTAGTGGCCCTATAGTAGGCGGTCAAGGAGCAATTATCCCTTGGGAGGCGCAAGCTTCTTGTCGACGAACGCTCATGGATGGCGGGGCCCGCCAGGGCCCGGTGATTCTTCCGTCATTCCCACCTTCCGCCATTCCCAGCTTCCGTCGTTCCCGCCCTCCGTCATTCCTGCCTTCCGTCGTTCCCGCCTTACCCGTCATTCCTGCCTTCTGTTATTCCTGCGTTCCGTCATTCCTGCCTTCCGTCGTTCCTGCCTTCCGTCGTTCCTGCCTTCCGTCGTTCCCCGCTCCCGTCATTCCAGCCTTCCGTCGTTCCCCCCCTCCCGTCATGCCCGCCTTCCGTCATTCCCCCCTCCCGTCGTTCCCACCTACCGTCATTCCCACCTTCCGTCATTCCCCCGTCCCGTCGTTCCCACCTACCGTCATTCCCGCGAAAGCGGGAATCTAAGGTTGTCCGTCCAATGCCAGCCTTCCTGTCGCAAAGGTCTCTGGATTCCCGCTTCCGCGGGAATGACGGAAGGCGCTGGAATGACGGCTGTCGCGGGAATGACGGGAACTATGCGAGCCAACCCAGAAAACGAAAAGGCCCCGCGGGGCCCGCCGACGGGCATTGACGACGCATCCCAACGCCATATAATGTCAGGAAACCCGCCGGACACCTAAGTTGGAGATGTAGGCCGCTGAGGCATTCAGGCGCGCCGGGCCGCCGCACCGGTGACGGCCAACCCTACCTAGTTGTCCGCTGAGCGATTGGCCATCCGTTTGTCCGTCTTACCGCGCTTTGTACAAGGATACCCCACCGGGCCATCAGGGTGATTCTTGGTCGGATATCCTATCCTCTGTCTGGGCTTCACCAAGTCCTCTATAAACAACCCAGGTAACCATCAGAACTAAAACACGAAGGAGAAGGCAATGAATATTGGCGTCGTGTTCCCCCAAACCGAAATCGGCTCCGACCCTGGCGCGGTCAGGGAATACGCGCAAGCGGCTGAGGACTTAGGGTACTCCTACGTAATTGCCTATGACCACGTGTTGGGCGCCGATACCCGGCATCACTCGAATTGGCCAGCAACCTATACTTCCCAGCACATGTTCCACGAGCCGTTCGTCCTGTTCGGCTATCTGGCGGGCATCACCACTAAACTCGAGTTGGTGACTGCGGTAATCATCCTGGGGCAGCGGCAGACCGCCCTCGTGGCTAAGCAAGCGGCGGAGGTGGACGTGCTCAGCGGGGGGCGTCTCCGGCTGGGAGTAGGAGTGGGTTGGAACCACGTGGAGTACGAGGCTCTGGGTAAGAGCTTTCAGGACCGAGGAAAGCGCAACGAGGAACAAATCGAGCTTCTGCGGTCCTTGTGGACTGAAGACGTGGTCAATTTTCAGGGGCGTTGGGACCGGGTAACCCACGCTGGGATCAGCCCGCTTCCGGTGCAGCGGCCAATACCCATTTGGATGGGAGTGGGCGGCCGCAGCAACCCGCTGTCGAACGACAGGGTGTTACGGAGGGTGGCCCGCTTGGCCGACGGTTGGTTCCCTCGGTTCCTGCCAGATGACACAGGGCGGGCTAGAATAGCCAAGGTCCAGGAACTTGCCAGGGAAGCCGGACGGGACCCTTCCGCCATTGGCATGGACGCCCTGATTAACGTTACCGACGGCGATCCGGAATTTTGGCAGGCAAAAGCCGCCGCCTGGCAGGGATTAGGGGCAACCCACATCTCGGTCAACACCATGGGGGCGGGACTCCAGTCGCCCCAAGACCACATCGACGCCATCCAACGATTCAAGGATGTGGTCGCGAGCTAGCCCATCTACGGCCAAGGCTGCCGGCCGCATTAAGCGTTAATGGCGCTGCTGGCCCCATTAGCGTTTCCGGTGCGCATCGGAAATTCAGAATCCACACTGACAATTCGGGAGGTCCAACTATGGCCAGGCTAGAGGGTAAAGTTGCCATCATCAGCGGCGGCAGCCGTGGTCAAGGCGCCGAGGAAGTCCGGCTCTTCGCCATGGAGGGCGCCAAGGTTTGCTTCGGCGACATATTGGATGAGGATGGGATAAAGCTGGAGGCTCAAATCAGAGAGCTAGGGGGAGACGTCACCTACAACCACCTTGACGTCACCGAGGAAGAGGACTGGAAAACAATTGTCGAGCTCGCCGAAAGCAAGTACGGCAAGGTGGACATCCTGGTAAACAATGCGGGAATCACCATCGGTTCCCGGAGCATCGAAGAGACCAGCGGGGAGGACTGGGACCGCGTTATGGATATCAACGCCAAAGGCGTGTTCCTGGGCTCCAAGCAGGCCATCCCCGCTTTGCGCCGCAGTGGAGGAGGGTCCATTGTCAACATATCCTCCACCGCCGGCATCGTGGCCATAGGCCGTTCGGCGGTCTATACGGCCAGCAAAGGGGCGGTGAGGCTCTTGACCAAGTCAACCGCCATCCAGTACGCGCATGACAATATCCGGTGCAACTCGGTCCACCCCGGCCCCGTGAATACCCCGTTCATTCAAGAGATGCTGGACGATCCGGAGCGTCTGCAAAGACGGTTGGACCGGGTGCCTTTGGGCAGACTCGGCACGGTGGAAGACATCGCTTACGGCGTTTTATTTCTAGCCTCCGACGAGTCGTCCTTCATGACCGGGTCCGAACTGGGGATAGACGGTGGGACCACCGCAGAATAGGACCCGCTAGCTCAATGCACCATCACCTATCCCGCCGGCGTAATACCGGTTTTGGCGGTGGCGGGCTCCAACCCTCCCAGTCCAATGGCCCGGCGGACGAAGAACCCGTCCCTCCGGGGCTTACGGCTGGGGCGCCGCCTTCCCGTTGTCTCGCAGCCATCTATAGACCACGGCGCCGGCTGCCGCTCCCGCCAGGGGCCCAGCCCAATAGACCCAGTGGGCAGTCCAGTTGACAGCCACCAATGCCGGCCCGAAGGAGCGGGCGGGGTTCATGGAGGCCCCGGAGATAGGGCCGGCGAATATAGCTTCCAACCCCACTGTCGCACCGATGGCCAAAGCCGCCCCCTGCCCCGCGGCCCTACTGTCCGCAGCCACCGCCATGATCACAAACATGAGGAAAAAGGTGAGCAGGACCTCTAGCCCTAAGGACTGGTAAGGGTCTCCGGCGGGAAGGGTGGCGCCCATGTCCGCCACCAGGCCAAAGAGACCTCGCAGCACCAAGCTGGCCGCGGCCGCCCCGGCCAGTTGTGCCGCCCAGAAGAAAGGCGCTTCTCTCCAGGGGAAATGCCGGGCCAACACGAAACCCAAAGTGACCGCGGGGTTAATATGGGCGCCGGAGATATGCCCGGTGGCCACGACCATGGCTGCTACGATTAGCCCAAAGGTGGCTCCCACTCCCACGTGGGTCACCTGGCCTCCGGACAGTTCGTCGATTATGATCGCCCCGGTGCCCGCGAAAACCAACGCAAAGGCGCCAATGAATTCGGCGACACACCGATTTAGCACAACTCGAACAGACCCTCGCTCCGCCGGACCAACCGGCAGTTGCGCTGCGGAAGCTATTTCTGCCGTCACAGCATTATATCAGCCATGCGGCGCCATACTCGCCACGGAATAGCCTCCGGGTCTTGACACGCCATCTTCAGGTCTGGCGATAATGGACGAGACAAACGGTCCGGCAACCATCACGGAGTCCCGTGCATCGTAGGCCAATGCCTACGCACACTTGTGTCTATGAAAGCGGCTCCCAAGACAGCAGCAAGGCGAGTTGAAAAAAGTGACCCGGTCTAAAAACGCAGCCCTCCATGTAACAACTGGGCGCTTTGCTTAAGAACGCCGCCATGCCGCGCCGCGCACGGCTTGGAGGCCGCCCCTGGTACGCTTCCGCTGGGAGCAGCACAGGGAAGCGCCCGTCCCCGGTGGTGACCCTCGCCTCCCGTTCGCGCCCCGCGCCGGCGGTCCAAAAATGGCTTTCAAATCATAACCGCCGGCGAATGACGGCCGTAACCGGCCGTAACAATGAACATCAGGATTATTTCTACAGAGCGTGGGGTTCATTCACCTTTACTGACACGAGTATATTTGTTGTCCGTTGGAGCCGGTATTTTAGTCTAATGAGGGAGTAGACCTATGGAGTTCAAAATCGCAGTATTACCTGGCGACGGCATCGGCCCGGAGGTGACTGCCGAGGGCGTCAAGGTGCTGGAGGCTTTAGGCAGGGCCTTT
This sequence comes from Dehalococcoidia bacterium, assembly GCA_965224325.1. GTDB lineage: Bacteria > Chloroflexota > Dehalococcoidia > Lucifugimonadales > UBA3495 > CBDCMJ01. Next base: position 54,743 of record CBDCYT010000006.1, on the reverse strand, counting down.
GGACACCAGTTTCAGCTGGAGTACGGGGACGTGGGAGGAATCTCCATAGACAAACACGGAGCACCGCTTTTGCAGGAGGTGCGCAGCTTGACCGAGGAGGCCGACGCGGTGCTGTTCGGCGCCGTCGGCGGCCCTAAGTGGGACGATCCGGCAGCGACGGCGCATCCTGAAGACGCCATACTCCAGTTACGCTCTCACATGGGCGTCTTCGCCAACATACGGCCGGTGAAAGTCCATTCTTGGCTGGCCGACTCCAGCCCCCTGAAACCGGAGATCCTGGAAGGCGTCGACATGGTGGTGGTGCGGGAACTCACCGGCGGCCTTTACTATGCCGAACCCAAGAACCGCCACGAGACTCCTCAAGGCTGGGCCGCGGTGGACACCATGCGCTACAGCGAGGCGGAAATAGAGCGCATCTTGAGGGTGGGTTTCGAGGTGGCGCGAGGGCGGCGAGGAAAACTGACCTCGGTGGACAAGGCCAATGTGCTGGAGTGCTCACGGTTGTGGAGGCGTGTGGCGATTCAGTTGGCGGAGGAGTACCCCGACGTAGAGTTGGAACACATTCTGGTGGACAATTGCGCCATGCAACTGATACAGCGTCCGGCGTTGTTCGACGTTATAGTGGCCGAAAACACCTTCGGCGATATTCTGAGCGATGAAGCTTCCGTGCTGGCGGCTTCATTGGGCCTGCTGCCGTCGGCCAGCCTGACGGAAGTGCCGGTGGCGGGCAAAAAGACTCCAGGGCTATACGAGCCTATTCACGGCACAGCGCCGGACATTGCCGGCCAAGGCATCGCCAACCCCATAGCATCCGTGCTTAGCGTCGCCATGATGGTCCGCTACTCCTTGGGTCTGACCGAGGAGGCGGCGGGCATAGAACGGGCGGTCGAGCAGGTGTTGTCTCAAAATCACCGTACGGCGGATATCGCCATTCCAGGTTCTCCGCAAGTCGGGTCCGCCCGAATGGGCGATCTGATAGCATCCGCCCTGGAGTGAAGCGCACTGTATTGAAATAACAGGAATGATACAAGGGACACAACAGCATGGGCGTTGACCTAGCGATAGCGATCGTTGTATTCGCAGTTAGCGCCATGGCGGTAATTTTCTTTGGGTACAAGCTGGCCATATACGGCAACGCCATAGCCGGCTTGACCGGCTGGGGCCGGGTATTCGTTGGAAGCCTGCTGCTGGCCTTGGTCACGTCGTTGCCCGAACTTACCACCAACATCTCGGCGGTGCGTCTGGAACCACCCAACCCGGACCTATCGGTGGGAAACGTCCTAGGCGCCAACATGCTCAACATGTTCACCCTAGCTGTGGTGGCCCTGACCTTTGGCGGCAAACGGTTTTTACAGCAGATCGCCCCGGAACAAGGCTACCTCATCGCGGTGGCAGCCATCATGACGGCCGCAGCAGTGATCTTCGCTGCGGTCAAGATGGACGTTCAAGCCTGGCAGATAGGGCTCTCCTCGACAATCCTCTTAGTTATGTTCTTGGCATCCACGCGGGTGATTTACGTGACTCGCCCTCAGACTACCGAAGGTGAGAGCGACGTTCAGGACGTCACTTTGAGGAAAGCCTGGCTGCTGTTTAGTCTGTCCTCGGTGGGTGTTGTAGTGGCGGGAATTTTTCTGGCCTGGAGCACAGACGAAATAGCGGATATCACCGGAGTCGCTTCCAGCACTCTGGGCATTATTGCCGTCTCTCTGGTAACCACCATGCCTGAGGCGACGTCCACCATCGCCGCGGCTCGGATCGGCGCGGCGGACCTGGGAGTTGCCGGCCTCTTTGGCAGTTGCGCCTTTAACACCATTATTTTGTTTTTCGCGGACATCTTCTACCGAGAAGGCATTTTGGTGAACCAGGCCGAGCCGGCCCATCTCGCAGCCGGCGGGGTTGCATTAGGCCTCATCCTGACGGCGCTGGTGTTGATACTGGGGCGTGATAGGATCCATAAGGTCGTCGTTGCCGCCGGTCTGGCAGCTATGGCGTCGGTCTATATTGCCGGGGCCGCGGCTGTGACTGTATTGGGGGCAGCGGAAGACCAAAGCGTGGGCCAGACCGCGGCCTACACCGCAGAGGACATTCCCTCAAACCCTCAGAAATAGCCCCCGGTAAGATGCGTTGCATACCCACGAGGGGTCCTGTGGCGGGAAACGGTAGGCTCTGCTGCTGCCATGGTGGCCAGGAACAGGGAACTTTCGGCTAACTTTCCCTTGGTATCCGGCCGACGGGCACGGCAACAGCTCCATTTGACCGGACGGAAGGCCTGAGGTTCCAAAAGCAGTCCCGTGGGCAATCAGATGACGTCCAGGGGTTCTTCGGTGACCACACCGGCGTTTATGAGAAAGATGCGTACCTGCGGGTCCTTTTCATCCATCAGAGACACTAGGACGTAGGCAACATCCGGCCAAAGCTCTTCAGTGCCGCGGGCGATGCGAACGTCGGTATCCGAAGGGTAAGCTTCACTGCGGGTATGGGAGTGGTAGATGGCCATAAGGTCCCATCCGTTGTCTCCCGCCTCCTGGTCCACTTTGACAATCTCCCTCGGGTCCATGGAGAAGCGGAATGGGCTCGCCTCCACGTTGGTCATCCGGTAAAGCTTGGAGACCCGTCCCTCCGTCCCGGCCAGAATGCCGCAGCACTCGTTGGGGAGGTCCTCACGGGCGTGGGTCACCATCTCGTCTACAAATCGTCCTTCAATCTGCGCCAAAGACGCCTCCCTTCTGATCCTGCCGTATGCACCCACGCCTGTCGGTTTACCGGGGCACACCGTCCGTACCCTGCCGCTTCTTTACCGCTCCGCAGGCTCCAGCATAATAATTACCGGCTTTCCCGGTCTTTGGACCGCAGCGACTCCGCATACTGATGCACGACGTCTTCCTGTTTTCCCGTCTCAATTGAATTGGGGCGCAGCTCACGGACCAGGTTGATGGCTTTGTCTGCCGAGTAACCCTCGTGCACCAAGTAACAAGCCAGCACAGTGCCGGTGCGGCCTAACCCCGCGCGGCAGGTTACCACCACAGGCCGCTCCCACGTTTCGATTTGTTGAGATATGAAGCCGACTATGAGTTCTATCTGATGTAGGCTGGGAGCGGTAAAATCCGGCACCGGTTCGAAAAAGTCCACCAACTCGGCGCTTTCCCCCGAGACAGTCTGACTGTCCATGCGCACGATAGCCCGGACATCCTGCAGCTTGAGGAACACCAGATCGCGGTTCTGGACAGGCCCTTGGGCTCCGGCCAGCGAGCCGTGGATGACCCAGCTGAAGTTCAAATATTCCACGCTAGAGGCTCCACGTCGAGGCGTCCGGTTGCCTTAGGGTGAGGATCATGGACCGGAATGCGCTGTCAGACGACGTTCTACGTATTCTTGGCTGATGGTTTCCACGGCCACCACTTTATCCCTTGACCCATGCCCTCGAAGAATTTGCACATTGCTTTTAGCGACGCCCAACGTTTTGGCTAGAAGAGAAACCACCGCGGAGTTCGCTTTTCCGTCCTCCGGCGCCGCGGTCACGCGCACACGTAGAGCGCCTCCGCGATACCCTTCCACGCGGTCGCAACCTCCCCGGGGGTGCACCCGCACGTTGATCAAGGCACCGGGGCGGGTAGAGGCGGCCACGGGCCTTTCTTGCTTAAGTGGCATTACCCTTCCCCTGACCGGCTCAAGTCCAATTCTGGCCGTGTCTCGGCCCTCCATGAGGGGCTGTCGCCTGGGTTGGGACCTTTGGTTGGACTGCAACGCCGGAGGAAGACGTTCCAGCCGGTCAGGTCTCTTGGAATGGCCCTTGCCTGCAGCGGTGGAGGCAGCTCCAACATCGTCATGCAATCGTCTTAGGCCGGGGTGTAAGGAGTGTAAGGGTCTGATATATTATCCCGGATGCGTTATTCCGTGGACTATCCGGAACGATGGCCGAGGAGCGAGAGACCAATTGAAGTATACCAACATCAAACTGGAAAGGGAAAACGCGGTGGCCACTATCCGCCTGGACCGGCCGAACGCCTTAAATGCTCTGAGTCTGCAACTTCTCGAGGAGTTCTCGGACGCCGTGGCCGAGGTGAACGCGGACTTAGCAATCAAGGCCCTGGTAGTGCGAGGCGAGGGCCGGGCTTTTTGCGCCGGGGCGGACCTCACTTACTTGGGGGACTCCTTCGCCGTCCCGGACCAGCTCGATGCTTATCTACGCCTCATGAACGACGTTCTGTTCCGGTTGGAGGAATTGCCGGTTCCCGTCATAGCCTTGGTCCATGGTTTCGCTTTGGCGGGCGGTCTGGAGCTGATGCTCGCGTGCGACCTGGCCATCGCGGCTAATGACGCCCGCATAGGCGACCAACACGTTAACTTCGGTTTGATGCCCGGCGGAGGCTCCACGCAACGCCTGCCCCGGCGCATCGGGTCGCAGCGGGCGATGGAACTGCTGACCACCGGACGCTGGCTTTCCGGGGCGGACGCAGCCCAATGGGGACTGGTGTTGCGGGCGGCGCCCGCTGAAGAGTTGGACGGGCAGTTGGAAGAGTTGCTGGCCCAACTTCGGACCAAGAGCCGTCCCGGCCTAGGCTGGATCAAGTCGGTGACTCTCAGAGGCCAGGGCCTATCCTTGCGGGACGGAGTGGCGTTGGAGAGACTGGCTTTTGCGCAGTACGTGGCTACCTCACCCCATCCCACTGAGGGGATCCAAGCGTTCAAAGAAAAACGGCAGCCACTATTTTGACCCGGTTAGACAGCTAATTTGCCCAATGCTATGATGGGGCTAATTGTTGCTTGGGCTTTAATTTCGTAGGGAGACCTGAGTTCGCACCCTTGGGCATGAGCTTGGTTTCCGTTCCATTCCGAGATTGGTTAAATGCGGTCCTTGGCCTCGCCGGGTCTCGGGTACAGGCTCCGGGAGAGCATTTGCTTATCGGCCACCGTTCTGAGCATAGGCAGTTACGTTGAGAATCAAGGATATTTTAACAAAGACACGGACGATTTCCTTCGAGTTTTTTCCGCCGAAGACGGAGGACGGGATCCCGGCAGTATTTCGGACTGTTGAGCGCCTAAAGGCGTTTCGTCCCGACTTTGTGTCGGTCACCTACGGAGCGGGCGGCTCCACCAGGGCGTTCACCGAGGACATCACACTGCGTATCAAGGCGGAAGCGGCCCTGGAGGTGATGGCGCATCTGACTTGCGTGGGGCAAACCAAAGAAGCGGTCCATGGAGTGCTCCAAAGGTTGGAAACCGCCGGAATCGAGAACGTCATTGCTCTCCGGGGGGACCAACCCCAGGGACCGGTTGAGCAAGAGCCGGTTGCAGATGGGTTCGGTCACGCCACCGACTTGATCGGCCACATTCGGGAGCATTTCCAGTTGGGCATAGCAGCCGCTTGCTATCCTGAAGGCCATACCGAGTCCACCGACTTGGCCGCTGATCTGGAGTACACCAAGCTAAAAGTAGCGCACGGCGCCGAATTTCTTATCACTCAGCTGTTTTACGACAATCGCGACTACTTCGACTTCTCAGACCGGGCGAAGCGGGCCGGTATAGACGTTCCCATAATCCCGGGAGTGCTGCCAATACTGAGCACGCCGCAGATCCGCCGGTTCACCTCGCTGTGTGGCTCCAAGATTCCCCCTTCTTTGGACCGGCAACTGGAAAAGTTTGCCGATAACGACGATGCGGTCCGGGAGCTTGGGGTGGATTACGCCACCGGCCAGGTAAGAGAGCTTTGGGAGTCCGGGGCGCCCGGTATCCACTTCTACGTGCTCAACAGAAGCTATTCGGTTTCCAAGATCCTGACCAATCTAGACCTGCCCGGACATACTGATCACGGTTGATGGAGAGAAGGCCATAGCTGGAGGGATCCACAATACTCTCCCCCGGTTGCCGCTCCGCTCCGGGATGGCCGTCATAACAGCATGAACCGGTCCCAACCAGCCGCAAGCCTAGGCTCCGGGGTCGACATCATAGAGATATCTAGGGTGAAGCAGGTCTTGGAGCGCTACGGACAGCGGTTTTTAGACCGCGTTTACACTCCCGGCGAGATAGCATATTGCCGGGAACGGCCTCCTAACTTGGCAGCCCGTTTCGCCGCCAAAGAGGCCACCATGAAAGCCCTCGGCACCGGGGTCCGCGGCGTGGGTTGGAAAGACATCGAGGTGGTCCGGCACCAAAGCGGAGCGCCCGCCATCCGGCTCGAAGGCCGGGCCAAGACCCGGGCGCAGGCCCTTGGCGTCGAGGAAATTTCCGTGAGCCTCTCCCACTCCCGTGAATACGCCGTTGCCTTTGTGGTGGTGAGGCTGGCGCCCCAACCATGAAGGTGGTCACCGCGGCTCAAATGACCATGCTGGAGCAGGCCTCCCAGCATCGGGGAGTCAGCACGGACGCTCTCATGGAAAACGCCGGGTTGGCAGTAGCCGAGGCTGCCCGCCGCATGATGGGACGGGCTGCCGGAGCGCTGGTCCTAGTCTTGGTTGGACCGGGGAACAACGGCGCCGACGGGCTGGTTAGCGCTCGTCATTTGCGGCGCTGGGGAGCCGAGGTCACCGCCTACGTAATCGCCGGCCGCCCCACCGGCGATCCCAAGATGGACCTGGCCCGCAGCTACGGCGTCCAGGTGGTCCAATCCGCCGGCGACCCCGGTCTGGACTGGCTGGACAAGCTTCTGGCCCGTTCCCACCTGGTCATAGACGCCGTCTTGGGCACCGGGCGGGCGCGGCCGTTGCAAGGGCTTGTCAAAGACGCTCTCTTGCGCTTGCGGGAAGTCCGGGAGAAGCCCCGGCCGCCTTTGCTGTTGGCTTTGGACCTCCCCACCGGGCTCAATGCCGATTCGGGAGAGGTTGACCCGGTGTGCCCCATCGCAGACCTAACCCTGGCCTTGGGACGACCCAAGGCCGGGTTGCTGGCCTTCCCGGGAGCCGCCCGTGTGGGCAAGCTGGAGGTAGCGGACATTGGCCTCCCTCCGGATCTAAGGGAAGAGCAGGAAATTGACCTGGAGCTTCTAACCCCTGATGGGGCCGGGCGGCGCCTGCCACACCGGCCCGCGGATTCCCACAAGGGCACCTTTGGCCACGCGTTGGTAGTGGCGGGATCGAGAAACTATATAGGTGCGGCCTTCTTAGCTTCCCAAGCCGCCTTGAGGGTTGGAGCTGGGCTGGTAACCCTGGCTTCCCCCGAAAGTGTCTACGCCATCGCCGCCGGCAAGCTTACCGAGGTAATTCACCTGCCGCTCCCCGAGGACGCCGACGGCCGCATTCATGTCGACGCCGCCGGCATAATCACGCCGTACATGGACCGCTGCGACGCGCTGCTAGTGGGATGCGGTCTTGGATGGTCGCCGGGGACCGCGGGCTTCCTGGAGCGGTTGCTTCTGGACCAAGACTCAAACATGCCCACGTTAATAGACGCCGACGGCCTGAACAACTTGTCTCAACTAGCCGATTGGTGGCAGCGTTTGCGTAGGCCGACGCTACTCACTCCCCATCCCGGGGAAATGGCTACTTTGACAGGACATGGGACCACCCAAGTGCAGCAGGACCGGACCGGGGCCGCTCGACATTGGGCCACCCGCTGGAAAGTTACCGTGGCTCTCAAGGGAGCCCACACCGTAATCGCCGAACCGGCCGGCATGGTCCGAATCTCACCCTTCGCCAACCCCGGTTTGGCCTCCGGAGGCACCGGTGACGTGCTGAGCGGAATCATCACGGGGCTAATGGCTCAGGGCCTCTCGCCTGATGACGCGGCATCCTGCGGCGTGTACCTTCACGGGCAAGTTGCCGAGGAAGTGCGAGACCGCTCGGGCGACGCCGGAATGGTGGCTTCGGACTTGATGGAAGGTCTGCCTATTGCCATAAACGGGCTTAGGGCGGAGGCCCATAGATGAAACACGGCCCTTTTGGTCCCGGAAGTCTCGTGACACTCATATGCTATACTTCCATCAAAATTTTCAGGGTTGGCAAATTCCGGCCAACGGCCTCTTACGGGTTGCGAAAAATACAGTCCTCCAGGCCTAAACAAGACCCTTGATATCATGGAAAGGCATATAGCAACTCGATTGACGGTTGGCGCGGGAGACGGCATTCAAGGCTCGTGGACGGCAGGTCCGGATTTGGATGATACGTCACCTCCGTTTTGGGCGCCGACCCGAGGCCCGCCGAGTTGAATCCCGTTGCGTAATGTTTAACAAGCCTGACATGCGGACAACTATCCCTGACCACGTGATGGGAATGGACCGGCGCCGTCCCCAAGTCTGCCCGGATAGGAGCCCGTCTCAGAAGTCTCCGCTCACGATTTTGGGCGGACGCAACCTGACGGGTTACTATTATTAACTGCCTATACCAATTATTGACCGGCTAAACCAGTATTGAATGCCGCTCACTAATCCGTCATTCCCGCGAAGCTTGTCCCCGACCCCGATCGGGGAGCGGGAATCCAGACTCAATAACCCGTCATTCCCGCTTTCGCGGGAATCCAGAAAGATAGGATGCTGGAGGACTCAGCTTTATGAGACACTCTCATATGCGGAAGTTTAGTTAGGAGTCGGGATGTCGCTGGAGAGTGTCCTCGAAACTGTGGCGGACAACTCCGCCCAAATGCCGTTGAGTGAGTTCATCGAGCTATCGGACATGCTGCCCGATGAATTGGGCCTCTTCGCCCGTACCTGGAACTCTATAGACGTGGAGCGCCAGCGGTGGCTGATATCCACCATGATAGAGTTGGCCGAAGATAACCCGGAGCTGGATTTTTGGGCCGTGTTCAAGATGTGCTTGAAAAATAAAGACGAAGTAGTCTTGGAAAAGGCCATAGAAGGCTTGTGGGAACATGAGGACCGTTCCATAGTCCCGGGCCTCATAGACGTGCTGAATTCCGGCACTAGCGTCCAGGTGCGCTCCGCCGCCGCTTTGGCGTTGGGTAAGTTCAGCGCACTGGTCCAAGAGGGCAAGCTGCTGCCTAAGGACCGGCAATCCATCCACGATAGTTTGATGGCTATCCTGGAAGACCCCGATCAGCACGTGGACGTCAGGCGCCGCAGCCTCGAGGCCATCGCACCATTCAACACCGGCAAGATCAAGAACTTGGTTTCCTGGGCGTATGACAGTGACGATCTGTCGCTAAAGTCCAGCTCCATCTTTGCCATGGGCCGCACTGGTGAGATTGGCTGGTTGCCAGTATTGATTAGGGAACTTCAGAATTCGGAGCCGGCCATCCGCTACGAATCAGCCAACGCCTGCGGCGAGCTCGGGGAGGAGGACGCTGTTCTCCACCTCATATCGCTGCTGGACGACGAGGACTATCAGGTGCAGATGGCCGGCGTAAAAGCCCTGGGTAGTATCGGAGGCCCTTTGGCCAAAAAGGCGTTGGGCCACTGCGCAAAAGAGGGTGACGCCGCGCTGGAAGAGATGGCCCGGGCGGAGTTACAGAACATTGAGTTCATGGAAGACCCCTTAGCTTTTACCTCGAACCTTTAGCCCATGGACATGCAACGCCGTCCCGTTTCCGACCCACCTTTGAGCCCTCAAACCCGGCCGGACCGGCGGTGCTCAACAGCGCCTCCTGTTGGCCACTGAAGGCGAATACCGGCTTGAACCAGCTAACGGAAGCCCAGGCTTTGTGGCTCGCCCGCGCCCCGGTGGCCCGTCTGGCCACTGCGGACGCCACAGGCGCTCCCTACGTGGTCCCGGTCTGCTATGCCTACGACAACCAGGTCTTATATTCTGTCCTGGACCAAAAACCCAAAAGCGCTCCCCTCACCCGCTTGCGGCGGGTCAAGAATATCCAGATCAATCCTCAAGTATCCTTGGTGGTGGACCACTACGAGGAGGACTGGGGGCAATTGGGCTACCTGCTGATTTTCGGCCGGGCGGAGCTCCTGCTGGAGGGTGATGAGCGTAGGCGCTCGGTGCGGTTGCTCCGCGAGAAGTATCACCAATACCGCGACATGGACGTCGACGAAAACCCCGTTATCAAAATTGTCCCGGAGAGGGTGGTCGGTTGGGGGGTCGTGCCCGGTTAACCCCGGCAGGCGCCAATCGGGGCGCATTCAGAGTCCCCTTGGAGTCCGGTCGGAGTCCCAGGGTTGCTACGAAAACGAACATCCAGGCTACCCTTCAACTATGCCGGGCGGGAATCGTTTCAGTTCGCTAACAAAGCATGACCCCGACTGTTCAGGGACCTCGGGGCATGGCGATTACCGGTGGTCCGTATTGGGCAGAAAGTGTTTGCTTAGGACGAGTCCCTTCCCTTGATAGGACGAGCCTATTCCCTCGCCATATGTTTTCTCGGGAATTTCCAGCATGCGCTCAAAGGTAAGTGTGCATATCTTCTGGCCATGCTCGATCATAAAGGGCACGTCGTGGGCCCTCACCTCCATGACCGGCTGGCTGCCGGCTAAGCTCTCTTGGGGATCGTATTCTAACCCGGGTATGGCCGGCTGGCCGCCCGATAAGCTCTCTTGGGGATCGTATTCTAACCCGGGTATGGCCGGCTGGCCGTCCGCTAAGTTCCCCTGGGGGTTGTAGCCGAACCCGGGATCGAAAAATCCGGCATAGTGGGTTCTCAGCTCACCACTAGATGGGTCATACGGAGTCATCTCAGCCGCATAATTGGGCTGGATCCTGACGGTTTCTGCTGAAGTCAGGAGATAAAACTCCTCCGGCTCCAATATGAGGCTGCGGGTCCGGTCCGTGCGGACAGGTTCCCAGTAATCGCCTGGGTCATAGTGGAATTCGCGGGACAAGTCCAGCAGACTGCTGTTCTTCTTAGCCCGGAAGCCAACCCCCTCTCGCTCTCCGGCAAGATTTGCACTGAGGGTAATGGTATTGTTGTCCTCGGGCTCCGGCACATTGCCACGTCCCGGTTGAGGAAACACAACCGGCTCGTTGCGATGCGCCTCACGCAACGAGCCTGGCTCTAATTCAGATTTACCCTTAATCAAACGTATCTGGTTTAGGGACAGTTCAGACCGGACTTTAATGGTGAACGACCGCGAGACAACTTCCAAGAATAGCTGGCCGCTGTAACCGGCTCGAATCTCGTCGAACCTATGGCTATTGTCGGTGATCACGCGGGTGAAAATGTCCAGGCGGCCGGTAGAACTCTTCGGATTGGTCTTGGCGCGAATACCTTCAGGTAGATGAAGCTCTTCGATCAGTGGGATGAGGTAGGGCTGGTTCCTCTCGAGAATTGCTCCATCGCGAAGATCAATTTCTCCCATGGCGAGGGACCGAAGCTTGCTCAGCACCGTGCTGGCGTCCGGAAGAAAGCTGCAGCGCAGCCGGTGCGCTCTCTCGCCAAGCCTGAGGTCGAGGCTGGCCGGCTGGTAGTTGGCTTCGGGGATCTTGAAGCGCTCGGAGAGTATCACGTTGTCGTTGGCGGCTTTCCGAAGCCACTGGGTAGGCAAAACTCCACCGGACCGGATTTGATTAATATCGTCAAACATGGTGCTTCACGCCCGCTGCGGCCGGTCGCCCTTGATCAGCCCTTCAGGAAGGGTGATGGATCTCCTGATGTTGAGGGTCTGGTAGCGCCCCCATAGGCCGGAGCCGTACATAGAGCCCGTACCATAGCTGTTGCGGTGAGTGAATCTAGGGGAAATCACTTGGCACGGTGACCGGGGGAAGACCTTAGAGGGGTTGGCAACAAAAAACCCGTTGCCCCAAGGCCAACGGGCTCCATCCTACTCGCAACATCCGGCCCCTGGATTTTGGAGGATGGTACAGTCCCAGCCGTGGCAGTGTCAAGCCGACCGCGTTTACCGCGTTTACCGGGCGGGGCATCTTCTTTTTCTGAAGTTGCGGGGGGTAGCCCGTTCTTGGCGAGTTTGTCCGGCCATGATCGGCAGACCATTCGACAACCGCAGGGTGAACGTGGGAATAGGCCACAAGGCAAAATACGAGCTCGTCTCATAAAGCTGAGTCCTCCAGCATCCTATCTTTCTGGATTCCCGCTTTCGCGGGAATGACGGGTTATTGAGTCTGGATTCCCGCTCCCCAATCGGGGTCGAGGACAAGCTTCGCGGGAATGACGGGTTATTGAGTCTGGATTCCCGCTCCCCCATCGGGGTCGAGGACAAGCTTCGCGGGAATGACGGGTTATTGAGTCTGGATTCCCGCTCCCCAATCGGGGTCGAGGACAAGCTTCGCGGGAATGACGGGTTATTGAGTCTGGATTCCCGCTCCCCAATCGGGGTCGAGGACAAGCTTCGCGGGAATGACGGGTTATTGAGTCTGGATTCCCGCTCCCCAATCGGGGTCGAGGACAAGCTTCGCGGGAATGACGGGTTATTGAGTCTGGATTCCCGCTCCCCAATCGGGGTCGAGGACAAGCTTCGCGGGAATGACGGGTTATTGAGTCTGGATTCCCGCTCCCCGATCTGGGTCGGGGACAAGCTTCGCGGGAATGACGGAAGCGTGGCAATGACGGGGTATTGAGCCGCATTCAATACTGGTTTAGGCGGTTAATCCTGGTTTGGGGGGTTAATCATAGTAACCCGTCAGGTTGCGTCCGCCCAAAATCGTGAGTGGAGACTTCTGAGACGGGCTCATACAAGGCCCCGGTTTGCCTCAGGGTATTGGGGCATTGTTTAGCGCCAAACGGGATAGCGCCGGCTGCAGGTAGGCTGAAGGCGGAATTGTTAGAAGGACAAGAAGCAGCCCAACGGTGGATCAAGCAGACGGCGGATTAGCTATGCCGCCTCGGAGGCTGGGCCGTCGCTTTTGTAGCAGGTCACAACGAACAGCGGGTCCCCCGGTGGACTGGTTTCAGGGTTGGCAAACCCCAACGTGATATTGGCGAAGTTGCCGGCGGCTTCCATATACGACGCCACCAGCTCAGCCCGCCCCCGGTCCGAGGACTGGCGCCAAGCGCGCACCGCTTTGGTGGAAAACATGCGGTTGGAGAACGTGACTATGAACACCCCGCCCGAGAGTAAAATCCGGCTGATCTGTTCGAAGGTTTCGACCGGCTTGGTGAGGTATTGGGCCGAAACCGTGATGACCACGGCATCGAAGACTCCATCCTCGAAGGGAAGGATGGGGTGCAAATTCACGTCGTGGACCACGTACTCGTCCAGGTCGGGATTGTCCTCCATCTCGGCGGCATTCAAGCCCAATCCGACTATGCGCTTTTTCGGATGCCCCTGAGGCCAATGGGAACGCCAGCTACTCATCAGGTCCAGCACCACAGAGCTTTCGGGTACCAGCTGGCGAAACAGCCGGCCTACGGCCTCGATGGCTTGGTCGTCAATATGCACAACCATCCGGGGAAAGCTATAAAACTCGCTGTCGGGGCCCTCATCTACTCGCTGGAAGTGTTCCGGTGGATATGGAGAGCTCGTAGCGCACCCCCGTAAGGCCGTATTAGATGGACCACTGCGGTCCGCCGCTATTGGGGAGACATGTTTGTTTGGAAAGCCTTGGACGATTGTAACACGGCGCCAACTGGGTAGGCGGACGCGGCAGGCGCGCTCCGCGGCGCCCCTGCGCGTGAAGCGATGGAATATGGAAGACATTGCATCGGGCTGCGGCTGACATAATGATTTGCAATCCGGGCCTTTCTCGCTTTAATCTATTGGTAAAGGAAGGAGCGATATTCATGTCGACGGAAGAAATCCAGGCATTCCTCTTAGGCATCCGGCGAAACCGGGGCTACACGCTGGAGATGCACCGCATCATGGCGGAAGCCGACCTGGAATGGGCCAAGAAGTACGATGCGTTCGTCGAGGCCACCTACACTGGGGAGCGGCTGCTTGACCGCAAGACTAAGGAGCTGTTGCAGATCGTGGTGGAAGCGGCGTTGCGGGCCGACGTGGAGCAGATACAGGCCCACGTCCGGGTGGCCCTACAGGAAGGCGCTACCTCGCAGGAGATCTTGGAGGCACTGCAAGCGGTGATTATGCCCATGGGGGGATTGGCTTTCCGCCGCGGACTACAGGCCTGGGCCGCGGAAACGGGACATCATGACCTCGGCGAATAGATAATAGTCTTGCCCACAGGTCCCTCTCTCTAGGAGAGGGACCTGGACTACTTCTCCCAGAGCACCTGGTTTCTCAACGTGCCGATTTCGTTAAACGCGATCTCGATCACGTCGCCGTCTTTCATGTTCTCAGTCTCTCCCTCGGTGCCCATCCACAGGACATCCCCGGGGTACAGGGTCAGGTACTTGCTCATCTCGCTGATGTAGGTGCGTACACCGAAAATTGCCGTATTGACCTCGTACTCGAACAGCACCTTTCCGTTAAGGGTGATGGTGCAGCGAAGGTCGTCGGGGTCCAGCCCGGTTACAATCCACGGTCCCATGGGTTTGAACGTGTCGGTATTCTTGGCTCGCCACATAGTCCGGTCGTTCCGCTGCCAAGTCCGCTCGCTGACGTCGTTGCCGATGGTATATCCGAGGACGTAATCCAAGGCTTCCGCTTCGGATACGTTTTTGCACTCCTTACCTATTACCACCACCAGTTCACCCTCGTACTGTAGCTCCTCGGTGGCGTCTTTGGGCACAATGATGGGCTCCTCGGTGGCTATTATGGCATTGGCGGCTCTATAGCCGACGTCGGCCTTTTTGGGCAAGTTGGGTTGGGTGCCTACTTTGTTAGCCGCCCAACTGACGTGCTCCGGGTAATTGATGCCGGCAGCATAGAACGTGGGAGGGATAACCGGCGCCTGAAGCTTTACCGAACTCAGGGCATGGGTGGTGGACGTCTTGGAGTAGGCCTCGAAGGGGCTTCCTTCCACTTCGACAACCGTATCACCCTCTATTATGCCGTAAGACACCTTGCCGCCGGACTTGAACCTGCACCACTTCATAACCAAGCCTCCTTGCCAGAACGTCGTTGCCAGGTAGTCCCCGTTCGTATGGGCCGTAATTCCTAGATTCTCCTATCCCCGACCCAGGACGTCAAGCTACGCATACGCCGGCGCGAATGGCTGGATCATTTGGGGGCGTCAACCGCCTCCCAGACCATCGCGGCGGCCCCAACCATTCCCACCGTGTCCCCCAACCGGCTGGACTCCAGGCGAAAGTCTTTGTGGCGTTCGCTCATGGCGTACTGGAGTATGAGCTCTCGAATGCGGGGCAGGCATTGCGCCTCGGTCAGCCCTACCGTTACGCCCCCACCTAAAACCAACAGGTCCGGATTGAATAGGTGCAATGTATTAGCCAAGCCCAATGACAGCGCCTCCACCACCCGGTCTACAATGCTCAACGCCAGTTTGTCTCCCTGACCCGCCGCCCGGAATACTGCCTCGGACGTGATCGATTGGACTGCTTCTGCAGCCAGCACCGAGTCCGGTGATCCGGCGGCAGCCACGCCAGCCCGGGCCATCCGGGCAATGGCGGTGCCCGAAGCCAATGCCTCCAAGCACCCCCGATTTTTACACTGGCATTTGGGGGCCCTTTTCCTAGGGTCTATGATCATGTGGCCGATTTCCCCCGCCAGGCCGCTGGCTCCCAACAATAACCGGTCCCGGTCCACCACACCGCCCCCGATGCCGGTGCTGACCGTCAGGTACACCAGGGTCTTGGGCGGGGTTCCCTGAAGTGCGTAGTCTAAGCCCACGCCGAAGTGAAACTCCCCCAACGCGGCAAGAGTGGCGTCGTTACCCACCCAAACCTGGTATCCAGTCTTAACCTCCCAGTGGCGCTTCAGAGACACCCCGTCCAAGGCCGGCAAGTTTGGTGGATCATGTAGGGTCCCGGTTTCAATGTCTACCGGTCCTGCCGCGGCGACGCCCAATCCGACAATTTGGCGGTCGCCGCACCAGGCAATGGCCTCCTCAAGCAACCCGTCGGCAGACTCTAAAAGGACCTCCCGGCTCCCGCCCTTGGGATTGGGCAGGCGGGACTGCCAGAGAACCTCTCCGGTCCGGCTTATAACCGAAGCACGGATCCAGGTCCCTCCCCAATCCACAGCCACGGCCACCGGCGTGGCGGCAGTCAACTCGTCAGCCACGGCGTCGCCGTTACGTCCCAATAAGCACTGTCAACGCATCCAAGGTTGAGGAAGAAGAATGAATTCTTACCGCAGGTCGATCGTGAAGTCTTCACCGCAGTCCTCCAACCGGGGTTCTCCATCGACGTCATCCATATCACTCATCTCCAACGGCCAGTGGGCCCGATGGGGAAGAGGAGACCCTTTGGAATCTGGCGCTCAGTATAGCACGCGCCCACCCGGACCTACCGGCCATTGGACCTCAACGTGAAGGGGCGTTTGCCGCCAGCAAAGACGCCAACTCCGCCCGCAATAGGTCAGCATTTATTGGACCGACGAATTTCCTGACCACCACTCCTTGTTGATCGATGAAGATCTTCTCTGGGATGCCCCTGACCCCGTAGTCGATGGCGATTATTCCTTCGCTGTCGATGCCGTTTGGGTAGGGAACGCCGTATCGCTCCAGGTGATTTAAGGCGTCCTGACTTCCGTCCCAAATGTCGATTCCCACGAATTCCACGTCAGACCGCTGGAACTCGCCATACACCTCAACCAGGATGGGCGCCTCCTGCTGGCAAGGTCCACACCATGAAGCCCAGAAGTCCAATAGCACCACTTTGCCGCGGAGATCGTACAGCTCCAGGGTTTCGCCATCGACCAGTTCCAAGCTGAAATTCCGGGCTGCCTGCTCTTTGACGTCGACTTGGCCGAATTCGTCGTTGACGCCCAGTCCTCCCGGGTTACCCTGCGACCTCACCGTTGCCCAAGCTAGCAAAGCGATCAACGCCAGCATGGGCACTCCCACGCCCACCAAGACCCACCCTCGTTTGCTCAACTTTGGAGACCGCATTCTTTTCTTGTTTAACCAGCCTTGTTTAACTAGCCTTGGTTGCCTGCACTTCAGGGACATCCCGGATTACACCTGCGGCGGAGGCCTATCCTGAGGTTCGGGCTCGGCTTCGGCCGGCGTTGGGCCTCCGTTCCCCAGGACCTGGTCTACCAATTCCTTCCTCTGCAGCCGGTACTCAGCTTCGTCTAGGTCTCCACCCTGATATCGTTCGTCCAAAGAAGCTATTTCCCCGACCAAAGCCTCGACCTGCACCGAGTCGCCGTCGTTATCTCCGGGCGCGGGATAGCCAGCAACGCCGCGCCAGCGGCCCCGGATTCCCCATAACAGCAACAAAGCCAAGACCGCTCCCACCGCGCAGGGGATGGCGATCCGCCAGAAAGCGCCGTCCAAGACAGACCTCTCCAGCCGCTGCCACAGGCTGGGCTGCGGAAGGTTGGTCAACTCAAGTTGCAACCCCTGGCCCCGCCCAAACCCGAGCCCCTCCCAGGCGCGGTAGAGGGCGCCCTCGATATCTACGTCTGGCAGGGGATCTAACGGGGCAACTTGAAAACCGTCGAACTGCGCCAGCGCCATTACACGGTAGACTTCTGCCCCCTGAGGCAAACTTTGCCGGTACGAAACGACGTCGTCCTTATAGGGGAAGCGAAAGGAAAAGTCCACGTAGTGGTCTCCGGGGATCACCGGAGAGGTCAACGCGAAGCCCGTGCCTATGGACACTATGTCTCCTCCCGGCAGGTCCGAGGCAACGTCTAGGTCTTCAGCCATGGGCGGCAATGCGAAGCGCAAAAAGTTCAGCTGTTGCGGCATAGCCATATTGGGAAGAAGGGTGACGTCGCTGGTATTGGACAGGCGCACAAACTCGACGGCCGATATTAGCCGGTTTTTCGTGTCTATGCCGGTGATCACCATCACCTGGTTGGTCACCGTCACCACTGAAGGGTCCTCGGTGGGTTCGTACACTGTTAGCCGAATTTCGTCAGAGAGGTCGTTCAACGCGAAGGTCGAACGGTAGAATACGCCAGCGTAGTCCACGCTGAAGACGTAAGAGCCCTCCTCTTCCGTGGGAACTTGATCGAACTGAAACCGGCCGTCTTGGGCTGTGACACCCTGGCTGGTGGCGGTCAGCCCGCCGTCGGAGTTCGTGACCAGCAGCAGCACTGAAGTATCCGCTGGTGGAATGCCCGCTTCCGTGCCATTGACCACGACCCCGCCAACCGTAACCACCTGTTGGGCGCGGCTTGTGGCCGACCCCAAGGCCGCCAAAGCGAAGGCCAGGATTACCCCCGTCATGGTGACCCAAATGAGTCTCTTGGTGGTTAGGTCTGGGAAGCGCATTAAAGGCGTTGCACAGAAGACGTTGCGCAGCCGGGAGCGGTCAGAATCGCCGGTCAATCAGCGCGCCGCGAATCTCCCAATTCTCGAAATAGAACTACTGAGAAGGGCCAGAGGAACCCCAGCCATATAATCCGCGCCGGAGCAGCATGAGCGGGCAGCCGCTATCCCCGTGCTCGGGCCTCCGTATCTAAATTGGCGCCACATTCGGCACAGGCCGCCAAGCTTGCACCTACCGTAGCTCCGCAGCGGGGACACTTTTGTGGTCCGTCGGCGGCGGCTTGTAAAGCGGTGCGGGCCAATAGCACTTTCTGTTCCAGCAACCACTCATCATAGCCGGTCCGCTGCGCCGCCCGCTGGCGCAGAACTCCGGCCGCTTGCAACCGGTAGCCCGCGAGCTGCTCAAGATACAGGTTTTCCGGCACCTTCCCCAGTTGGTACTCCAGCTGCAGAGTGCGGATGGCGTCGTAGACCGGCTCCACCTCGGTAGCAGCCGCGTCTACGGCGCTGACGCTGCCGTGGTCGCCAGTCCGCACCCGGGGTTTCAGGAACGGGTACATTATTACAGCTACGCTGAGCACTGCCAACGCCGCGCCGATGATTAACGCCATGGTTTCAACTCATATTTACGTGCGATTTGAAAGCCATCGAGCCGCGGGATACACACGGCACACACGACATCGATGGACACCCTACGGACGCCCGACTCCGGACGCGCCTCTCCGGCCCCGCCTTGAGTGGGCGCCGCATCCTCACGCCGCCCTGGGCGTCTGTTCCGCCGGTGTCCGGCCGCGTGCTGGAACGCCGGAGCGGTTGAGCGCCCTTTGAGGCCATAACGACACCACGGCGCCCAGCACCAGCACCGGGCCAGCCACCCACATCCACCAAATCAACGGATTAACCAAAATCCGGAATCCCACGCTGCCATTGGGTAAATTCTCGCTGGGCACTACAAACAGGTCTTCCACCGGAGTTGACCGGATTGCGGCGCGCGTAGCCGCCATGTTGAAAGAGGGGTAAAAAGACCGCTGGGGCTTGATAACTGTAAGCAGCTCGCCGTCACGATACACCTCCACCGTAGACACGAAATCGGTCCGGTTACTCTTGAGATTGGCGTCTGTGCCCACGTAACGAATATCGTAGTTTTCTATCGTCGTTTGTTCTCCCGGTTGCAGAATCACATCCCGCTGAGTGCTGAAAAAGGACGTGCCCACCACCCCCAGAGCCACCATGACGATGGAGAGGTGGACAATATATCCTCCGTAACGGGGCCGATTGGACGCAATGAGAGTCAAAAACGCCAGGGGGTAGCTCTCTCCCGAGGACCGCCGTCGGGACATTGTTCCCCGGAACCACTCGGCAAAAATACCGCCGGCGACCAAGGCGCCGAGGCCGAAGCCTATAAGAGGGTAAGCTTCCCGCATTCCCAGGGCAAGCAGTATGACGACGGTCGCCAATGCAGCTATGGCAGGAGGCAAGATTGCCCGACGGACGCTGGCTGGGGTAGCCCGGCGCCAGGGCAATAAGGGGCCCACTCCCATAAGGAAGATCAACGCCAATAGCAGAGGCCCATTAACTTGATCATAGAACGGGCGGGCTACGGAGATTTCCGAACCTGAGGTGAGGCGGGAGACCAGAGGGTATACAGTTCCCCACAGGGTCACAAAGGCGATGGCGAGCAGCAACAGGTTGTTGACCAGAAAGGCCGCTTCCCTCGAGAGCATCGAATCCAAGGTCTGGGCGCTCTTCAGCAAGGGATAGCGCCACAAAAAGATAGCGAACGGCACGAGCAGTCCTACGCCTAGGAACGTGAGGAATATCCACCCCAGAGAGGAGGCGCCGAAAGAGTGAACAGAGGGGACTTCTCCGCCACGGTTCATGAACATTCCGTACAACGCCAAGCCGAAAGCCACGTTGATAAGGACCACGTTCCACATCCGGAACATTCCTCGCCGCTTTTGCACCATGATCGAATGAACGAAGGCGGTGAGACCCAGCCAAGGCATAAAAGCCGCATTCTCCACGGGGTCCCAAAACCAGAAACCACCCCACCCCAAGATGGTGTAAGCCCACCAAGACCCCAAAAGCAGGCCGCCCGCCAAGAGAGCCCAGGAAAGCAATCCCCAAGCCCGACCCGGATCAACCCATTCATCCCCGGTTTTCCCGCCAATCAGCGAGCCCATGGCGAACGCGAAGGGTATGGTGGTGGCGATCAAGCCAGTCATAAGCGCCGGCGGGTGGACAAACATCCCGAAGTGGGTCAACAGAGGATTGATTCCTTGTCCGTCAGCCGGAGTGAAAGGCAACTTGTCGAAGGGGTTGGCCATGATGGATGTCACGGCCAGGAAGAAGGTCATCACCAACATCATGACCGCCGTGGTGTAAGGCATGGTGTCCCGCACTTTTACGGGCGCCAGCCGCAGGGCAATGGCGGACATGACCGACAGAACGAGGGCGATAAAAAGCAACGAACCCTCGTTGCCGGCGTAGAAGGCAACCCAGGTGAACTGTTGCGGCATGGCTAGGTCGCTGTGCGCGGCGACGTAAGCGACCTCAAAGTCTTGGTTGATGAACGACGCCACCAAGCTTAGGGTCGCCACCAGAAGGACCAACACCAGCAAGTAAACGGCGCTGCGGGAACTCTCTACTAGTACGGTCTCTCCCCGCACCTTCCCGGCCACCGATCCAATGACGGCGTACGATGCCAGCGCTAGGGCTATCCAGAGAGAAATCGCGCCTAGGTCAGCCATGTTTTATCAATCCGTCTTCCCGTCGTCTTCCCGTCGCTCTTCCGCGCCGCGGCTGTCCCGATCGGACGCACCGGCGCCGCTTTGCCCTGGCGTCGGCGGCCGGTTGTCCGGAGCAGGGTTCACTCCTCGTCTTTCTTCTCCATAGGACAGGGCCAAGTCATTGTCGACGGCCTCTAAATAGGGCTCCAAGCCTTCCTCCCAGGCCGGACCGGCGTCAGTCCTCTCACCGCTGCGGGACGCCATAGCGCGGATTACGAAAAAAACGCCTCCAATTCCCACCAGGATTCCAACAATTGGCAGGAGCCAAGCCAGTAAGTTGACCCCTGACTTTGGCGGGGCCGCCAGGACTTGGGCGCCGTACCGGTCGACGAAAAAGTCCAGAATCTCCTCCCGGCTGGCGCCTTCCGCCAATAGCTGCCGCACCACGTCGCGCATCTGCCGGGATATTTCCACCTGTGCCTGATCTATGGTCTCCGCGGGGCATACCGGACAAATGAGCATGCGATCGATGGCCAGCGCTTCAGCTTCGTCGTAGCGTGGCTCCTGCCCGGAGTCCTGGGCCAATGCAACGCCGAAGGGCAGCGCCAGCATCAGGAGCAATCCCAGAATGCACCCCGCCATGGCTGTTTTGCGAGGTGACCGCATGTTCACATCACCGGCTTTCGACCTGGGAGGTGAAAGATGTCGTACACCCAATTACGCCCCTTAGCGTAGCCCTTACTGCCTGCGCGTACAGTCTCATTACCTTTACCCGGGGCGACGCCGGCGGCAGCACTTGAGGCAATGCCCGCCCGTCTAACGCCGCTGAGGCCGTCTGAGCATGGACCATGGGAGCGGAGGCAATGCTCCTCTGGTGTTGCCTTCGCGGTGCACATAGCTGAACGAACATGAGGGAGCGGGCTTGGTGCGGCGCTTGGTATCGCAAGTCCCTTCGACGCGACCCGCGGCAGAACCTCCTGGCCAAATCCAGGGCCAGCGATACCCGCCGGTTTTGGTCTCTCCATTGAGCAACGGGGACAAGGTCCGCTTCCCGCACACCGAATCACGCTATGAGTTGACGATGAAATCTCCGAACATGGTGATGTTATGCCCGGGAAAGGTGCACACGAATTCGTAGTTGCCGGCCGGAGGAGCGGAAAAGCTCACGTAGCCCGTCCTCCCTGGGCTCAGCAGCTCCACATTGGCGATCACATCAGGGTCTTCAGGTTGGAGCCAACCGTTGTTTGGTCCTGCGACGGCGCCGCGTTCGGACACCGCGTCCTTCTGCCCCAACTGCACAATGACCAAGTTATGCTCATTGATGGTCGATACGTTGTCTAACAGCAAGACCACTTCGTCGCCCGACTCGACCTCTATGCTGCTTACGTCGAACTCCTGCAAGTCCCCATTGACTGACAGCTCCAGAGCGCCGGACGGCGGTGCGGGTTTTTCCACAGTTGGCGCCGGTGTGGCGGGAGCCGCGGGGCTCTCTTCTCGAACTGTCGGAGGGAGTGTGTGAATATACTCGGCGATGGCCAGCCGGTCTGCTTCGCCCAGGAGTTTCCCGAAGGGAGGCATAACCGAGTCCGGTCCAAAGATACGTGTTGTTGAACTTATGTTAAAAACAATGTTCTCTATGGGGTTATCCGTGAGATCGGGTGGATCGATGACCGGCTTGTACTGGTAGGTCTCCTTCAGCATCTGCACCACCGGTCCATCGCCCCGAGCGCCGTCGCCATGACACATGGAGCAATTGACGGTGTAGAGGTGTTCCCCGGTGTTGAAAGAAGTCGACTTGGGAGGCGGGTACCAAGCTACGGAGCTGGCCGGAGAGCTTAAGCTGGGGGGTTCCTGCGCCTTGTAGGACTGTTGGTAGTGCATCTCGTAGAAGATGTCTACCGGGTAGGAGCCTTGGCTGCACCCGAAGGCAACCAGGGCGCCAAACAAGGCCAAACCCAGAAGGCAAAGCTTAATTTTCCGCAAGGGCGTTTTCAAGCCGCAAGCTTTCACCGCCGCGCCCCATTGGCCGGATTGGCCAGATCGAATTGACGTAGAGTTCTCCATCGGGCTGACGACCCCTAAGTCTCCCGGACCACGTCTACAGCCCCGGCTTGGGTCAGAATGCCCGAAACTTGAGGCAGCCGGTCCTCCTCAACGTTCACCAGAACTCCGATGTAGCCCTCGGTAATTCTTGTATCGTAAAGCCCCATCTTTACCTTGGGCAGCCTGGATTCGAAGATAATCCCCAGCACCGTAAAAACGATGGCGCCCAGCATGGTGGTCTCGTAGGTCACCACCGCCATGGGAGGCAAGGATAGAATTGGCTTTCCTCCCTGAGTCAACGGATAGGCTAACTGGGTCATGGAGGTGAGAATAATGCCGGCCGTGATACCGACCAAGGCCCCCAGCAAGGGAAAAACGTAAAGGTGATGCTTTTCGTGGCGCTCTCCAAACGCGCCTTCGGGATAGGGCGCGTCGGTAAGAAAGTCGTAGTCATCCGAGGAAATATCGGCCCGTTGCAAGGCATCCCCCGCCTCTGCAGCGTAATTGGCGTCCTCAAACAACCCTAGTATTGGCGCTCTCGCCATGATTCGGCCCCCCTCTTAATACCTTAGGGATTCGGCAAGCTTAACCGGTCGGCTCGGCTCTCGTCGTCCCGGGTTTCGTAATGAGTAAGCTTGGTTTAACAGTGTGTCGCAGCAAGCTTAGAGTTAAAGCACCTTCGTCGGAATATCTAGTCCTCACGAAATGTTGCGGGCACCGTACGCCGGCCCACTTGAATCTGGGTCTTGAGAATGTCCCCCTCTTTTATGTCGTACAGAGGTATCAACGGCACCACCCGGCTCAACAGCAGCATGAGCATCGCCACCAGAGCGAAGGTTCCGCCTATGATAACAATCTCGACGCTGCTGGGAGCGTAGGTGTACCAGTCGAAGGTGAATACCTGCTTTCGAGCCAATCCAGGCACGATTATCAGGAACCGCTCCAACCACATGCCGATGTTGACTGAGATGCAAGCGATGGACATGAGCCACAGGTTCCTGCGCCAGCTCCGGGTCAGCCACAGCGTCACCGGCAGGAAGTAGGTCAATCCTACGAAAACGATCATCCATATGTTCCAAGGCTCTTTGGTGAACTGGAAGTTCCTCAGGGCGATTTCGTCCACTTCCATGCCATAGAAGCCAAAGATGATCTCCATACACAAGAAGTAGAACCAGCCGGTGGCTACCACTATGAGGAGCCTGCCCAAAGCGTCGATATGCTCCAGCCGGATGTAGTCCTGCCAGCTATAGATCCAACGGAGAAGGATCATGACGAAGACCACTGCGGAGACTCCGGAGTGGACGGCTCCGATGACGAAGTAGGGGGCGAAGATGGTCGAGTGCCAGGATTTGACCGACACCGCCATCGCGAAGTCCCAAGACACGATGCTGTGCACCGAAACGAAAACGGGCAGTATAAGGGCAGACAGCAACACCCCAGCTATTATCTGAAGCTTCCACTGACGAGGGTTGCCCTGCCAACCCATGGCCAGCAGCGCGTATATCCGGTGACTGACGCCGGTGGTCCGGTCCCGCAGCACGGCGAAATCGGGTAATAAGGCAATCATCACGAACAGAATGCTTGAAGTCAGGTAAGTGAAGATGGCGCTGGGGTCCCAGACCAGGGGAGACCTGACGTTGGGCCATATGCCGCGGGCGAGGTCGTAGGGCACGAAGGGCAGGGTGTAGACCCAGTACAACAACCGCCAGGGCCGTCCCACGTGGATCAGCGGCATCAACACCGCCGTCATCAAGGAGAACACCGTGAGGACTTCAGCGGCGCGAGTGGCCGGACGCCGCCACTCCGCCTTGGAAAGCCGCAGTATGGCCGACAGCATCACGCCGGCGTGGCTGATGCCAATCCAGAAGACGAAGTTGGTAATGAAGAAGCCCCAGAATACCGGCCGGTTTAGGCCGGTTACTCCCATACCCTTGTTGATCATGAGGCCGGCGGCCGACATTGCGCCCAGCACAAAGACGGCCAGAACCGCGACAACGATCCAGAACCATCTCGGAGAATTAAGCACCGACTTCAGCAAGTCCGCGTTGACTTGCCTCGCCGGTAGGACCCTACCTTCCTGCATGGAAGCTCCCGTGCCTCTCTAAACCCCTGTTCATTAGATACTCCGCGTCGATGCGACCTGCTCCTAACCCGACGGACTGACTACTCCGGCTTAGCCAGAACCAAATATCTCCCTCGTATCAATGTGCCCATCCGCTGGTATTTGGCGCCTTCCTTGGTCTCCCAGACAGACAATATAGGCAACAGCCGAGTGGCGGCCAGGTACAAGAATGCTACCGCTCCCAGCCCTCCAAGCACCATGAACACGTCCCAAACATCGGGCCACACCGGCCCCGGCACCAATTCCAACCCTACCGAGTATATGTGGCCTGCGTTGAAAGACCCTACGAATAATCTCATGTTAAACAGGAACGCACCGGCCAGCGCCGCCAACCCGGCCAGTGCCGGACCCCAAGCGGTCTTTCGCACCGGATTCCACAGCAAGATCCCGAGAGGCATAACAAAGCTGAAGAAGAAATTAGCGCCAAATATCCCGCCGTACGACCCCGTGAATAGGTATTTGATTATGTTCTGCTCCACTTCCAAGCGGCCATACCAGTACGTTATGAAGAACGCGAAAGTGTGGTAAGCCCAGAGCAAGGTGAAGCCGAGAAGGATTTTACTGGCGGACCAGAAAGTTGAGATACCGATGTATTCTCCGTAGCCTCCCCAGCGCCTCAGAATAAACAATATCACCAAGACTAAGCCCAGGCCCGACTGGAAGCTGGTCAAGCTATAGAGGGGTGGGAAGATTGCGTCCTTCCACCCCGGCACCAAGCTCATGGCGAAATCGGTGCCGATAATGAACTGCACGAAGATCAACAGCATGAAGTAGAGCGCGCCCAGCACGGCTAGGCCCGCCTTTTGGGTGTTCCATTGCCGCTTGGTTCCGTACCAATGTCCCGACAGAAGCGAGTACAGCTTTCGCCGCCACCCAGTGGCAGTCAACCGGCTTTCGGCGAGGTCGGGCAGGGCGGACAGCCACAAAATGGTCAGGCTGGCGAGCGCCAGGAAGATGACGCCGAAAAGGTCCCACCAGATGGGCGCTCCTATGGGGCCCTCGAACCAAATGGTGCGCCGTATCTCCAGTTCCTCTCCTGGAATTCCGGAATAGGTGGGATTGTTGATGGAGGGAAGCACCAACAGCAACGGTATCAGCATCAAGGTGGAGAGCAGTCCGATGAACGCGAACATCTCGGATATTCTGGATAGCGGCCTTCTCCAATGACTCTTGGTAAACCGGAAAGCGACTGCCGCCAGGGGCGCGGCGCCGGTGACCATGAAAATAAATGAGAAGATGGCGGCGTAGTATCCCCAGGGTTCGTGGTTGTCGAACCCGTCGCCTATCGCCCGGAAGGCGAACCCGATAATGCCCAGTACAAACAATGCCCCAGCTGCGGTTAGAGCTAAGGCGAACTTCCGGGGCATGGCGGAAGTCTTGTCCGCCATGTTGCGGGTCATCCCTCCAACTTCGGGGAAAACCCACATATCCGGGTGGTATGATTCGTTATGTTCGCTTGCCGCCAAGACCTTTGCGCCTTCTCTTTAAGCCTTTCTTAAGCCTTCTTCAGGGGATATAGGTCTACCTTCTTTAGATACAGCACGTTGGGTTTGGTGCCCATCTCTTCGATCAACCTGTAGACCCTCGAAGTGGTCTCGTGTTCCTTCTCCACCTGGTGGTGTCGGTCCTCAATCTGCTGGTTAGCCTCGTTGAAGTGATGGTTAACCGGTCCTGTGGTGTCCTGCTGGTCGGCGAATTGCAAGGCGTTGGTGGGGCAGGACATGACACACGCCGGCAAATTATTGCGTTCCTTCATGGTTTGATGGTCCAACGTCTTGCGTTCCTGGCGTTCTACTGTGAGCTCGGCCCGGCGAATACGCTGGATGCAAAAGCTGCACCTTTCCATGACCCCGCGGCTGCGCACGGTGACGTCCGGGTTCAGTTGGTTTCTCAACCGCTCCGGCCACACCGGTTCCCAGTAGTTGAAGAACCGCATCTGGTAGGGACAGTTGGCGGCGCAATATCGGGTGCCAACGCATCTGTTGTATACCTGGACGTTCAACCCTTCGTCGTTGTGGTAAGTGGCAAAAACGGGGCACACCGGCTCACAGGGGGCGTTTTCACAGTGCTGGCACATCATCGGGATATAACGGGCCTTCACGTTGGGGAATTCCCCTTCCCAGTACCGTTCGATACGTATCCACTCATAAGCCCGTCTTTGCAGGAAAAAGTCCTTGGTGTTAATTGGCAAGTTGTTTTCGGCCTGGCAAGCCACCACGCACGCCTGGCAACCCGTGCACCTGTCCAGGTCTACAACCATGCCCCATTTGTGATCTACCCTTGGCGATACCATTTACTACCTAGCCTTCAGCGAGCCGCCCTTGGACAGCCGCCCAACGAAATTCATATTTCTTCAGGAGTGATGGTGTGGATAATGCGTTCCGAGGGCATTATTCCCACTTCCACCGCCCGGACAGTCCCTTCAAGCTTGGCCACTTTAACACTATCGCCCGTTTTGGTAACTCGCACCCAGGTGTTATTCCAGGCCAGCGCTCCGGTGCCATCCACCTGATTAGGCTCTAATATGTCCATGATATTGGCGCTCTCGTTGCCAGGACGGGCAGTGGCGAACTCAGATCCCTGCCGCCGCCCCTGGCCCAGGGGCACCGACACCGTGCCGTGGGGCGCCGCGGGCGTGGGATAGGCCAGCACACGTATGGAACCGTGGGATGACTCGAGGAGAAGTATGTCTCCTTCCCTTATGTCCAAGAACCGGGCGTCGGCGTCGCTGATTTCCGCCCATGTCTGCCAAGCGATGGTAGTCAGCGGGTCCGGTGTAGCTTGGAGCCAGGGCAAGTGCCCGTTCCGGCCGTCCCCCAAGCTGTTGTGCAGGAAGGGCACCAAATTGAAAGTGTGGTCTGACGGGGCGGCGCCGGAAAATGTGGGCGGCGCCATCTGACTAACGATTCGATTGAACAAACCCTCGGGCGGGGAGACTGATTTAAGTCCTGTGGTCTGTTCGTCCCACCATCCGCCCCGCTGAAGCAGCTTGTTCCAGAACTCCCCGGCAGTCTCGGCTGATATGGAGCCACGATTGAGGGCAAACAGGGCGTCGGAGCCTTCTCTGAGCAACGCCTGGTAGTTGGGCCAGGGCAGCTCGGCTCCTTTGCCCAACTCCTCGGCCATCGTCAAGAGAATGTTGGCAAAACTGCGTGGGTCCAGCTCATGGAACGGGTTTACCACCGGCTGCTGGAACCCCACCACCTGGTATCCAGGCCCAGGTTCAGGAATATCGTCGCCCCAGTCCTCCAAGTAAGCCCGGTCGGGGAGAATCAAGTCCGCCATGACGCTGGTCTCGTCCAGAAAGGGGGAAAAGCTCACGATGAACACATCGTTGGACAACTCCAGCGATTCTTTGAGGCGAATACGCCCCGGTACCCCGTGCACCGGGTCCGCTTGATGAAGCATCAACATGCGGATATCGCCCGACTCCACGTCTTGTTTCACCTGGATCCAATCGCTCAAAGTGCCCACGTTGGGAGCTGCGGGTACTTCTTCCAAGGGGCTGCCAGGATTAAACCTGATACCGCCTTTGGCGCCGGGACTGTCCACCAGATAGTTCAGAGCGTAAATGGCTTCCAAATTGGCCAGACCGTTGCTATGGGCACCCGCTGATCCGCCCCCGATGGCCAAGCTGGGGCGCCTGCCGGCGAACTCCCGGGCCACTTGCCGGACCAAATCGGCGCCTTCCGGGCCTCGTAGGCTCTCAGCCAGGAACAGCCTATCGGCCAAGACCTCCGGGCGGAAGTCTTCCAGTACCGCAGCTCCCTGTCCCCCGGTCAAGGCGGCAACGTCCACTCCGGGCGATTGCCTGCCTTCTGAAATTATGACGTAGGCCATGCTGAGGGCTAGGTGGCCTTCGTAGCCTGGCTCTACGGCAAGCCACTTGTCGGCGTTGGATGCCGTCATCGAGAACCGAGGGTCCACATGGTACAGTATGCCGCGCTCTTTGCCCTCGGCATTGCGAAATTCTCCGTAGCCAACACTCCAGCGGACCGGAGAAAGCCACGTGGAGAGAAAATCGGACCCGAAGGAGAGCAGAAAGCGGGTATTTCCCAGGTCGAAGTCGGGTAATAGCTGCTGGCCGAACACGTTCTTAATCGCGGTCCGGTAGGTAACATTGTCCAAGGTGTCGAAACTCAGGTGCTTGGCGCCTATGGACCCGGCAAAGCGGTTGACCACGGTGCCCAGGTGGCCCCGCAGCGGCTCGGTAACCATAAGCGTGGAGTCCCCTCGGGACTCCAGTTCTTGCCTGAGAGTGTCCATGGCGGAGTCCCAGGATATGGGAGTGAAGCGGCCTAACTCCCTGGGACCGGTGCGGCGCATGGGGACTGCCAACCGGTCGGGATGGTACAGCACTTGAAGGGCGGCCTCGCAGGCGGGGCCGTGTTTTCCCATGTTGACCGGGAAGAGGGGGTTGCCCTGAACTTTCTTCGCCCGGCCCTCCATGACCCGGACAACGATGCCCTCCCCGGCGTTGCAGTTGCGGCATAGGGTCGCGTACCAGTTGTCCCGCCCCTTGACCAAGTCTTCGGGCAGGCTGACCGGACTCTGGATGTTAAGCTCCCCCTCGCGAATGCCGAAGCCTTCACAGGCCACTGCTCCCAAAGCGGCAACTCCGGCCCAAGCCAGGAAATTCCGGCGCGTTAGTTTCATGTACCCCAATCCGTGTCAGAGTAGAAATTCGCGCGCCCATTAGACATGGTGAAAATCATTTATGGCACACCGTGCAATCGGTCGGGATATCGGTAAACTCGGGCACCTCATAGCCGGCGTCGGCGGGCACCAACGAGAGGAAGCGATGGCAATCCAGGCAGGTGCCCATTTTCAGCGACTGGAACCGCTTCGGCTTCACTTCGGTGGCCTTGGATATATCGCCATGGCAAACCGAACAGGCCCGTTGCACTTTCTCAGCCGACGTGCTATCGGACACGTCCATGGCAGTCAAAGCGCGGATGTGGGCCTCGTGTATAAACCGCACGTGATCGGGCAGCCGGTGCACCCGTTCCCAGTCAATGGGTTCGTTATTTTCAAAGCTTAGCCGCACCTTGGATATTTCCAGCTGTTCGGAGGCTGTATTTCCCGCAATATCCTTGTGGCAGAACAGACACTGCTCCACGGCGGGAACGGTAGCCGGCTCTCCTTTGGTTACGTTCCTATGGCAGAACTCACACTGTATGCCCATTTCGGCCACGTGTACGGTATGTGGGAAGGCAACAGGTTGAGCCGGCGCGTTGCCCAAGCCAAAGGGCGGGTTGGAAAACCACGAAATAAGCAACACCACCAAGACAAAGACGATTATGATAGTGACGCCCGACCCCACAAGGGTCAGGGCCAGCATTTTCCCCTTAGGTCTCCTCAACGCACTACCTGTCCGCGTCCGGCATTACTGCACAACAACGGCACACATCGGGCGGCTCTAAGGCCGCCCGTCTGGCATGGGAATCGCGGGCCCCGCGGTTGGCTAAAACAGCCACCGGTCCCAGAACTTCTCAATATTCAGCGTTTGTCGTATACCCAAGATAAGAACGATCAACGTAGCTACGAATAACACAAAGGCGAATCCGGTCAGCGGATTCCTTAGCCTGGCCGCTGAAGGTGGAAGGTGTCTGGTAATGATGAGAGAAGGGATGATCGCGTGGGCGGTCAACATCGTCAGGACAAAGGTGAGGACCAGAGGCGCGAACGTCCAAAACCAGACGAGCCAAACGTGGATGTCGGTCCAATTGGCGCTGGTTAAGCCCTTGGGATCTTCAAACATACCCGCGCCATTCCGTTACTGGATTCGATTCAACCCCATACGCACCCTGGCGGCGGCCAAGTGAAAAATATCACAGCACCCTAGGGGTGTCAAGTGGATTTCGCACCCCATCTGCTTGAACTCGTAGCTATGGCGGCAGAGGTTCCCCCCTAGCTGTTGAAAGGACCGAGTTAACCAGGGATGGCGCGCAGTCGAGCGGGGAACGTGAGGCGGCGCAAGGATTGGACGCGGGCATGGGAAGAACTTGTCTACCCCGCATGGGACCAGTGCGTCAGTCCAGCCTGCCGCCTTACATAACGGCCAAGCTCTCTATCATCCCGTCCCGCTCTTCCCGTGCGGCTAAGAGCGCGGCTTCTTATCGAATGACTCGAATGACCTCTCAAGTGACCGCCTGGTTGCTCATCTTTTCGTGCCTGGTTCCCCGTTGGGGCGGCCCGACTTTAAGTTATTTACCGCCGGAGCCGCGAATATCCATTGCATAGGTCCCCGGCACAATACGCAGCTTGCGTCGGGGAGCCGCGTTCATGCCGTGGGTGGCTTCGAAGGTGAGGTTGCGAGCCAGGCGCCGGTATTCGTACTTGGGCATGTCCGGACTTTACCGGATAGCAGCCCTTATCAAAGGGGTCCGGCCGCCCCTGATCTGATTCCTGGACTTGCGCTGGGTAAGGAGACAGGGCCATGCCTGTGACCTCCGCAGAAGGGGTGCGACGGCGAGGTCCTTCGACCGGTTATCCGGAGCTAGCCGGATAACCGGCTTCTAACGTGTGAAATGCTCCGGTCCCTTGTCGAACAGGGTATGATGCTTCCGCGACTCGTGTAAATCGTACGGCATGTATTTAGAACTTTGCGCTCGCGCCATCCATATTCGGCCATTCCTTCTCAATGGCGGACCCAGATGAACACCTTGGAGCAACATACAAATCAGCAGCCAAGGGGGAATAAGCATGCCAGCTAGGACGGGGGCCCAATACATAGCTGGGCTTCAGAAGAATCCGCCCAACATCTATATCGGGGGGCAGAGGATAGAGGACGTGACAAGCCATCCCGGCTTACGCAACGGGGCAGCCACTTTGGCCCGGCTTTACGATATGCAGCACGACCCGGCGCTCCGCGACGAAATGACTTACGTTTCGCCCACCTCCGGGGAGCGGGTAGGTCTATCATTTATCACCCCCCGCAGCCTCGAAGACCTGGAAAAGCGCCGGGGCATGATGACCCACTGGGCCAGGACAACCAAGGGTATGATGGGGCGAACTCCCGACTTCCTGAACGTAAGCGTCATGGCCATGGCGTCGGCGGGGGATTACTACGCTCGGAACCGTCCCATGTTCAAGGACAACATTCGGGGTTACTACGAATACGTCCGCGAGAACGACTTAGTATTGACCCACACCCTAATTAACCTGCAGCGTAACCGCAATCCCGGCGCTACTCCGATGGAAGACGCCACCGATATCGCCCTTTCTGTGGTCAAAGAGACCGACGCCGGGGTGATAGTGCACGGAGCACGGGTATTGGCCACCCTGCCGATAGCCGACGAGATAGCCGTGTACCCTGCCAGGTCTCACGCCCTGCCCGGCGGCGCGCCCGCCCTGACCTCCTTCGCCTTCGCGATTCCTTGCAGCACCCCGGGACTGAAGTTTATGTGCCGGGAAAGCTTCGACCTAGACCGCTCCCACTTCGACCATCCCTTGGGCTCCCGCTTTGAAGAGATGGACGCCGTGGCGTTTTTCGATAACGTGCTGGTGCCATGGGACCGGGTCTTTCTGCTGGGCGACGTAGAGCTCTGCAACAACATGTCGATGAACACGCGTCAGTACGTGCATTCCGGCCACCAGGTGGTGGCCAAGAATGTGGTCAAGTGCGAGTTCATCCTGGGACTAGCGAATCTAATGGTAAAGACCCTAGGTTCCGGCCAGCTACAGCAGGTGCAGGAGATGCTGGCGGAGATCATCGAGAACCTGGAAGTAACCAAGGCCTGTCTTCGCGCCGCCGAGGTGGATGCCGAGGTTGACAGTTGGGGCGTAATGTGTCCCGCCGAGATGCCGCTAATGATAGCTCGCCAGCTATTCATACGGATGTATCCGCGGATGGGGGAGATACTCCATCTGTTGGGCTCCAGCAGCCTGATGGCCCTGCCCACGGAGGCAGACATGAGTGGACCTCTAGCGGCTGACATAGAGCGATACCTGGAAACCGATGCTGCCTCAGCTCAAGAACGGGTCAAGATTTTCCGGTTGGCCTGGGACACTTGCTGCAGCGCCTTCGGGTCCAGGCAAATACTATATGAGCGATTTTTTCAGGGCGACCGGAACCGAAACGTGGTGCTCTTGAATAGCATCTACGACAAAGAGCCCATGACCAATTGGGTCCGGGACTTCCTGGAATCGGAGTAAGGTGTACCCTTTCAGGTGAGAGCGCTCCGGCCTGCCGGTCCCAATCATAGCGATTCACCGGAGCGCCTCAGCCGTCCATGGCCTAGCCGGTCAACGGCCCCTGTTCTCTACGAGCGGCCCTCACGGTAATTAATTAAGCGCATCGCTTCCTCGACCCTCATGCGGCCCACTGGACCGGAGGCGTACATTGAACCGAGCACTACGCCGCCGCGGCCTAGCAGAAACTCGGCCGGCTCGATGAACCCCCCACGTTCCTCCGACCACCAAGCGCCCACCGTCTCACCATCCTCTTTGGCGGCGCCGTAGGCTACGGGGAAGCTAATCCCCTTAGCAACCACTTCCTGAGCATGTTCCAGCGTGTCGACGCTGATAGCGTATACCGAAGCGTCCACCGCCGCCAATTCGGCTTTGGCGGCCTCCCAATCGACTAACTGCCGAATGCAAAAGGGTCACCAATGGCCGCGGTAGAAAAGGACCACAGCGTAGCGGCTGGTAATGTCGCCGGGAAAGTTAAGGACGCTTCCATCCACCGTCTTAAGAGTCAGCTGGGGAAACCGGGCGCCTTGTTGCAGCATTTCTGCCATGATTACCTCCCAAGGTAGAGTTAAAAACCCAGCGGTTTCTGCGGGCCGTCAAGGTCCCTGTCTGGATATTTCGGGATCTTATAGTTTTCGCGACAACTCCTATTTTCCCATGCACTTTGGTCTTGTCCAATGGCAGTCCAACATCAAGAACGTATGGGTTCCCGCTTTCGCGGGAAAGACGGGTGAGCGATGGATTCCCGCTCCCCGATCGGGGTCGGGGACAAGCTTCGCGGGAAAGACGGGCGAGCGGCGTGTATGACGGGCGGCAGGCAATTGAATGACCCTGTCTGGATCATTTTGGAGGTTGCCCCAGTTATCCCTGTTTGTCCCCGGGCCGGATAGCGCCCGCCGTTCCGCGGAGTGCCGTTGCCGGTGGATGGGGCTAGGGGCTTCCTAATGAAGACTCCCCGGGGGATTCCTCTGGAGACTCCCCCGGAGGTTCCCCCAGAGATTCCTCGAGAGGCTCGTCCTCCCCCAACAATCCAGCTTCCGGCGGCTCCCCGTCCGCCTTGTATTGTTGTTCGGCCCAGTTGCGCAGCCAGCGGCGAAACTCGTCCAACGCCGGCGGAGCGACGTAGAACACCTCGATGTCCTGGGGAAATTGAATCTGGTGCCGTTCGCTAACCAACAGCAGGCCTACCTCATTCCCGCCCAGTGTCGTGTCTATCCGGTTGGCTATGTGCTCGTAACGGCTCTTGTTGGCTTCGTTGAACCATTCGTGCAGCTGCAAAGCCACTTTTTCGCTGCCCAGGGGCAACATCAAGCAACGCTGTAGGTCCAGCGTTTCCATCAAGACCGCGCCGTCTTCGGTCGCCTCCAATACGGCCCCGGACTCGCATTGGGACTTCACAAACTCATGGCTGCGCCGGTCGGCCTGCTCAAGCAGCTGTAGACCTTGCTCGCCGCCTTGGGAAAGGCTCTCATGGTACAGCCGGTGTAAACCTCCCAGCGCCGACGCCAACGACTTCACCTGAGTGCTCATCTGGTCCCAGTAATTCTGAAGGGCAGCCACCCCGTCCGGCACATCACCCGGAGGGCCGTACATCAGCGGAGCCAGCAGCAATTTCCTTAAACCCTCGTATTGGGCGGAAGTTGGCTTGGATATTCGGCCTAGCTCCTGGGCCATGAGACTACCTCGCGGATTCCGTGATGTCAGATCAGTTCTTTAAGTTGAGCAAGCAGGTAGGTGAGCGAAGAAAAACTCGCGGGTTTCTCAGAAAACAACGGCCGGGTAAAGGCCGTGTTACAGGTTGGCCGCAAAGCCGCTGTGGCTGCATCAGTCAGTATACTCGATCGCCCGGCAGCCGGTCAGCGTGCTGGGGCCCAGTGCACAGTTCCTAATACAGGGATAGCGCCGCCCTTCGTCGTCGCGGCAGCATCTTTGGGGGGCGGAATGAGGGAACGTTGTAATTACCCCGTACGGGCTCCAAGGGACTGCCGGAGCAACCTAAGCGGCGGGCCGAGCGCGGGTTTTGAGAGACGTAGGTCCACGAATGCACCGGAGCGGGCAGGCCAGAGGCCCGGCTAGGCAAACGCCGTATCACCCCGTCGCCCAAGGCCGGTCATTGGTGAGCCTGCTCACCTGCGAGGCTGACGTAATGGGCGCGAGGCACATGCGGTCCATGCAGGCGTAAAGCGCCGGTTCATTCCTCACCGGAAACCCCAGCGCCGTGATGCGCTCGCCATCCCGATCGGGATCATATACCTGGACAACCCGGTGCGGAGCGCAAACCTTGAGCGCAGCCCTCAGAAGTTTTTCTGTTCCTGGATGAACAGATGCGCCAACTATGACTAGGTGGACAGGTCCCCAAGACATCATGTGCCATGCTCTCGCCCAGGCCGAACCGGCAGGCAGGAAGAGACGCTCTTCATCTTCCTCCATGCGGCGAGACTTCTTGGGTCCTATGTAGGTGCCGCCAGGCACGACGGCCCCGAATACCTTCAGTGACTCTTCGGTTTCCCGGAGGTACTGCTCATCCCCGGTCAGGCAAGAAAGTGTTGCCAGCGCCTCGCCCAGCAACGCGTTCTCCATGACGGGCTTTTCTCGAAGCAGAATCTGCCCGGGCAGATTCTGGGGTTCAGAGTCTCCGCCTTCATATATGTCATAAACCCCACCGTCCGGTGCTCGGAATGCACTGAGGACGTATCCCGCGACGTCAATGGCTCGTTGGAGGTGTTGAGCCCGGCCGGTGGCCTGATACAAGTCCAAGGATGCGCGAACGAAGAAAACGTGGTCCTCCAATACGTTGGGTTGTTTCTGAGGACCTCCTATCACGTGGACCATGCCCCGTTGAGGGTCCCAGCACGAATCCCACAGCAGGTCCAGGACCGCTGCTGCGACGTGCAGGTGGGAGGGAGTCCCCAGCACACCGTAGGCTTTTATGAATGCGCTGGCTGACAAGGCGTTCCAGCCGGCGTAGGCAGCTTCATCGACAGTGGGTTTTGTTGCCGCCTCCCTATCCTTCCATGGCAGGCGGTAGTAATCCTCCCATGCGTCCTGGCTGGAGCAAAACAGTCCCCTGGTTTGGTCGTACAATGCGCCGAGAAGATAATCAAGGGCGCCGG
Source organism: Dehalococcoidia bacterium (assembly GCA_965224325.1). GTDB lineage: Bacteria > Chloroflexota > Dehalococcoidia > Lucifugimonadales > UBA3495 > CBDCMJ01. Next base: position 18,457 of record CBDCYT010000006.1, on the reverse strand, counting down.
CAGCTATGTCTTTGTACGCCTTCCTTTGGGTCAATTGATACCCCTCAAGGTACAAAATCGCCAAATTCGCGTTGGTGACCACCATTTTTTCGTAGTGCGGGACCTTCCAATCCCGGGCCACTGAATAGCGGAAGAAACCTTGGTCCTTCGAGTCGTATAGGCCGGTCTGCATTCCGTCCAACGACTTGAGGAGCATGTTTAGGACCGACTTGTCACCCGAACGGGAATAGAGGGCAATCAGGAACCGTAACGCTTCCCAGGGTGGTTGCTTGGGCTCCTCCCCAAATCCACCAAACTGAGGGTCATACAGTTGCCTGAGCCGGTCCAATACCCGGTCGGTTGGCGTGGCTTGAGAGTCGCCCGCCGGTTGCCGCGCCAAGCTCGGCGCGCCGGTGTCAGCCCTGGGTTCACTTACTGGTTCAGAGGACTCCGAATAGCCTGCAGCCGCCTGTTCCAGCAGGCGTAACATCTCATCCGGGGGCGTGTAGATCCCGCCAAAGAGCACGTCGCCATGGCCGTTTAGGATGGCCAACGAGGGGAACCCCCCTTGGTTGTACCGCTTAGAGATGTCCTGTCTCTGGTCTACGTCTACCTTCACAGGGACAAACCGGGACCGGACGAGATCTATAATCCGGGGATCGGAGTATGAGGTCTCGTCCATAACGTGACACCAATGGCACCAGGTAGCGGTGAGCGTGAGGAGGATGGGTTTTCTCTCCTGGCGACAGGCCAGGAAGGCCTCTTCGCTCCACTCTCGCCACGGAATGGACCCAACCTCGGACTGAAGGTTCAACCGATTACCTCCGGGGCCAAACGAGCTCAAACGTATGCCGGTCCTTCAATAACCGGATGTTCGGCGAGGAATTGCTCATCTACTTCGATGCCTATTCCGGGCCGTTCCAATGGGCTGACACAGCCGTCGGCGTCCAGCGCGTACGGTGTGCTCGCAAGCTGGTCCCGCAACAGATTATTCTTAGACACGTCAGCCTCGAAATAACCACCGTTGCCGATCGCCGCCAAGAAATGTACGGTGGCCGCCATGTTGATAGCGGTCATTGACGTGTGCGGATTTATGGGCAATTTCCAGGCCGAAGCCATAGCGGCCACGCGAAGCGCTTCGGTGACTCCTCCCGTCTTGGACAGGTCTGGCTGTAGAATCCGAATAACGCCGTCGTCAATTATTCGCATGAATTCAAAGCGGGTGTAATGATTTTCGCCGGCGGCCAGCGGCACGGTGCTGAAGCCGGAAGCTATTGAGTAGCTATGGTAATCGTGAGCCGGGAAGGGCTCTTCCAGCCAGCCGACGCCGTATTCTTCCAGTCCGGGCATGACCTGCCTAGCGTCTTCCACGGAAAACCCGGTGTTGGCGTCCACCAGAATGTTCAAGTCGGGCCCGAAGGCGCTGCGCACTGCGGCTACACGGGCCAGGTCGCGCCCCGGTGAATCGCCCACGCGAAGCTTCACCGCCTTGTACCCCAACTCGACCAGCGCGCTCACCTCTTGGATCAATTCCGTAGGCTCTTGATATCCGAGGGCCACGCCACCCGCATAGGCGGGGATCGCCCGAGACGCGCCGCCCAGGAGCTTATACAAGGGCCAACCAACCGCTTTCCCCCGGATATCCCATAACGCCATGTCAATGCCACTCATGGCAATTGCAGCGGCCGCTCCCATACCGTGGCTGCCCAGTTGCATCTTGTAGATGCGTTCCCAAACTCCGACTACGTCAAAGGCGTCCATTCCGGTCACGAGTTGGCTAAGCGTAGTATCAATGAGATGCGCGACGGCGCCGGGAGCGCGGCCATGATGGGACTCGCCATAACCAATCAAGCCGTCCTCTGTGGTGACCTTGACCACGACGGCATCACGCTTTACGGTACGGCCGATCCCTAGGGTAACGGCGGACTCGGGCGGTACCGGCACCGAAGTTGGGTAGGATTGCACCGAAACGATTTTCATTGCTTTACCAACCTTTTTTATCCCGCCGCTTTATCAGCCCTAAGGCTACTGTTAAAGAGCGAACGTGGCAGTTAGCACCTCGCGGCCATGACTTCCCCGGCCACTGGTATATTTCCGGTTGCTTGCGGCCTGTCTTTTCTATAAACCCAACGGTATTCTTCCGGGGCTGCGGAAACGCCCGCCCAAACGTCCAACTGAGGGAAACGGAAACCGCAACCCAGGAATCGGCCTCCGCCCGGCCATTGGCTCCGCCCGCCGCGGATACGAACATAGGGACACCGCCGGCAACCGGATTGACGTGTGCGCGCGCGACTCTTCTAGAACATCCCCCAGCCACAGAGCCTCCCGCCAGGCAACACCCATCCAATTAAGGACTCCCCTACCAGCTCCCTGAGATACCCGGCGGCTCAAGACCTCTGTTTGTTCAGCCTCCGGACAGGGTCCCCCGGGCCGCGTATTCGTCCAGCGCCGCCTTCATCCAGGCGATGTCATCCTTGCGCGTAGCGGCCCGCGTCTTCTCCGGGTCTATCCCGTAAAGGCGAGCGGCGTTTAGCCCCAGTATTTTCTCCTTGGCCTCCGGCGTTAGCTGGGGATAGCCGTAGCGTTGACGGTACTCCTCGGGAATCTGGAAAGCGCGGAAGGCGTCGATCAGGGGTTGCGGGGACCCGTACCATATGGAGTCGGTGCCCCAAAGGATGTTGTCCTCGCCTACCGCCGAAAGCAGCTTACCCATGACGTGGGCCGCCTCACGCGGGTGGGCCATTATCAAATACCAAGTGCTCCCTATTTCGGCGTAGACGTTGGAGTTGGGTCCGACGCCGGCGTCCTTCAAACTCTTTATTAACCGGTTGACGCCGTAATGGGAATTCTCTTCAGAATATGGGCCCTCTTCTTGAGATCCCTGGCGTGGGGAGAAGGCTCCCGGCAATACTCCGCCGTCTCCTCCGCTGTCTGAATCCACGGGCCCTCCCCTTGGCTCGTAGCCCGAGTGGTAGATGAGGAAGTTGATATCCGGAAAGGCTTTTGCCGCCGGGCCAACGTCCTTTGGAGACGACGGGCCATCCCAACCTTGGTTTGGCCCCAAGGTCAGCCCTTTGTGGGCGGATATTGTTCGCACCCCTGTTTCCATAACCCGGTTCAGGAAGGGCTCGCCGGTGGCTTCATCGTCAAGCATCCACCCTGGAGCGCCCGTCTGCATGAATCCCTCGCCGTCGGCCCCAAACTGAGTATAGACTTTCCAGCCGGCCGGCCGGCACGAGTCGCTCCAGCGGTCCATCATCTCTATTTCACCAGGAACGTTGGGGGTGACGACACAATGGTTGATGAGACGGCCGGCGCCGCTGAGCCGTTCAATCAGTTCACGGGTCCCGATGAGCTCAGAGTTGTCCAACAAGTTTACCCTGGTCATACCTTCGGTTATGGGTGAAGAACTTAAGACTGCGACCGTGGTTTCGCTTTCCGCGTACACGCAACGCAGGTACTCCGCGAAAGAGTACAGGGCGCGGGCTTGGGTCTGTGCAAGTTTATCCAGACCTTTAAAGAGGTCTCCCGAAACAAACTCTCCCGACGCCATAAGAGCGGGAGCTAACTGGGTCTTAGCCACGGCGTCTATCTTGCCGGAGGTGTAATGGGTTTGGACATCCATCACGAACTGGTCCCCACCAAGGCCCGCATCGGCCGCCTCCCGGTCCAGGGCCGCCTCGGAGGGAACATCGTAGAAGCCGCCTCCCCATGCCTCATCCAACGCCCGCAAGGCTGCGGCGGTCCCCCGGCGGCTGCCCCAGTAATCGCCCAGGGACATACTCAGCCTGGCGGCGTGCTCAGGCCCTGAGGCTCGTAACCGCGCTACCGCGGGGAGATTCAGCGGATGATGGGGAAGGGGGGTGTACTCGTCGCTGCTGCGCCGCTGAAGGGGTAACGGCAGCTTCGGCGGGCGTGGGGGTAACAACAGTTTAGATGGCATGATGCGTTCCTCCTCTATGCGCTTGGTGCAATCGGCTAAAGGCAGGTTTGGGATACCATAAGTCTTATGATCCCATAAATCAATGCCCCGGGATCGCCAGGGTGAGCGGTGTCTCCCCCCTAGAAACCACAAGCCGGAAGCGTAGGCGCAGCGGTTGAATCCGACGCCGTCGCTTGGCAACACCGGCCCGCCGCGATCATCTGCAGGTGTCTCGTAACGCGCACTCACCTCGGCGGTCATAGCGCCGAGCGGCCCAAGTAAACGTGCGTTCGGGGCGATTAGCGCTTCCGGGAGGGCGGTTGAGGCAGCGCAAGCCGGGGGAGGCTGCTGTCGGGAGGACCGTGGAGAGAGCGGAGTTTGGACCTTGAACGGGGTTTCGAGCCAAGCATGGCATTTGTTACCTGAGTTATCTTGGCTAACTCCAATGATGCCGGAAGAACGGGAAGGTCACCAGCATTTGGTGCGCGGCTAGTTGTGCAATTTTTAGTCTGGCGGTCACCCCAGCTGTATTGCGCGGGCGCGGCCATCAATGCCCGGGCGTCCAAGCTTATCAACCGGCCTCAGACCAGTTTGCCCCATGAACGTTGACCATTCTCACGATGTCGGCAAAGTCGCCGTCCCCAGCTACCAAAATTGCCCGGTCATAGTTGTTTTTGAGAAGATTTCTCAGAGACCCCTGGCTATTCTGGGGAGCCGTGCTTGGAAAGTCCTGGCACGGACCTCACAGCTCTGTCTCAGGTTAGCTCGGGCCTATGGGGCCAACCTGAACCCTTATCATTCATCCTCCGGCCTGTCGCTGTAACGGGCGGGCACTCAAAACGAGCTATTGCAATCATCCGTCAACGTGCGGAATTGCCCCCGCTGGCCTGCTTAACTGTTAAGCCGTCGCCAGCTTCCGGGTCGTCAGCTTCCGGAATGTAGACGCGGCCCTTGCAGGCGCTTCAAGGGCATCTTCGTCTTCTTAAGGCGCCGGTCGATTTGGGTTGAAAGGTGGCGGAGAGAGTGGGAGCATCTTCTCCCGAGATTTGAAGCTAGTAGCTGCTGTTATCGGCACAAAGGCCTTACGATTCCCACATCGTATACCACATCGGCGATGGTATATTATGGGCTTACTTGGGACTATCCCGCCTTGAGGTCTTACATCCCCATTCGAGGCCAAAATACGGTATTCCCCCTCTGACCTAGCGGCGCCCACAACGTCCAGCCTTAGCCGGTTGCCAGCATCGGCCTGACACGATTGTAAGTTCGCCTATGCCGCTCGGCCAATACCTCGACTCCCCGCAACGTGTAGAGGGTCTCCCTATCCAGCAACTTATCCCTCAGCTTGCCAAAGACAGGTTGCCTAATTTCGGTTCGAATCCTCTTAGCCCGAATCTACCGAAGGGATGAGGTAACAGGAGGGGGATGGGCGATGAGGGGCAAGGGGAGGCGACGGCCATGGCGCGATTTCGGGTAGAGGGGGTCGGTGTCTGTCTTCAGTGTCACCGCAGGGAGTGTCAAGGGCGACCGGCGACCGGCCGCACTGAAGCGTGGGGTCAAGGGCGGGGTGGACTCATCCGTAGGACGCCGGGACGGGCAGTCAAACCTGACTGGTGAACACCACGGCCGATGCTCCGGCAACCGCAGCCGCTGTGGCGGTGCTCCACCGGGAAATCGGCAATACTTCGAGATCAACTGGGACGCCGCAAGGCTGCGGGCGAGCGTATTGGCCCGCACGGACCCGGTGGACTTGGGCATAGCAGGCTGTGGCCAGGGCTGCATTAGGGTTTGACCCCGTGGACCCATCGGGCTTGTGGCCCGTCCTCTCTTCCACCACTAGCCGGAGGTTCGCCCCGGTGGGCGCGGCGGGCTTCCGCCTGTTCAGGACCGGCGCCCCGACCCTCGTCGCCTCTTCGGAGGCCCTCAATCCCAGGACACCCAGCACCAAAGGCATGCGCAAGGCCAAGCGCTTCCGGCAGGCGGGAGTCGAACCGCTTGAGCCGGCCAGCGCCAAGAGGAGGGAATAAATGGAAGCGGTGATTCAAGCCTGGTGCGTCGGCTGCCGCCGCTACGTGCCCCCGCCGCCCGACGAGGTCCACTACGGCGCCAACCACCTCGGCTCCCCCTACGTTGCCTACCCCTGCCCCAGGGGCCACGAGGTCCGGTGGTTCCTCGAGCGGCGGAGCCGGCGGGACCTCCCACCGGCGCCAGGCGCGGCGGAAGCGGAGGCCCGCGCCCAGTGCTACGCCGAGGGGATTCGGGAAGGACGGGCGCTGGTACAGCGCCAACTGGACCAGGTCGCCCGCATCATGGACGTCTTCCGACTCGAGGGGGATTTCAGGATTGGGTTGGGCATCTCAAGAAAGACCTTCAAGAGGATGGTGAAGCGGGCCTTGGCCCGCTTTGAGTCCAAGGACGACGGTTAGGGGGACGCCGGACCGGCGGCGGTGGGGTCCAACAACCCGGTCCGGTCCCGGCCTGGCGGGGCTGATTCCTATCTGAGATGCAGGCGTCCTGGGCGTATGTCCACGAAGTGTGTCGAAAAGTGTCTCACTTGAAAAGTTCAGGCGTGGCCAAGTGTATCAACCTGTCTCAAAACGCCTCTGCTCTACGGCGTTTGTCCAAGCCAAACCCCCATCTATGAAGATAATTATGTCAGCGTCGGCGCGCTTCGAGAGGTCAAATATTTTGGCCCCCCGGTATGGCGATGGCCCGGCGCAGCGGGCTGGCACATGGGCCCATTCGCCCGTCATCTTCGGGTCCCGGCCGCCGCCGGCGGGCCGTTGACGGTGAAAGGCGAGGTCCCCGCCGGGTTTTCGGGACCCCCGGCCGACTGGTGGGGGGTCGGAGCCCCGCGTTGTCCTGAGACCTGGGGGGGTGTCCGCCCCTTGGAGAAGACCGGCAACCCGGGTTCTGACTTTCTCGCGCTGTTTTGAATGAAATCCGGTGATCGCCGCCAGCGGAAGTGGGACGCCGTGAAGACCTTATTGGTCACAGTATAAGAAAATGACCAACATGGAGGTCCTTGGTCGCGCCCCGGATCCGGGAGAGCCGAGGCCGGAACATCCGGGTTGACGTGACGAGCGGCGGGGAAAGTCAGCCGTCACGACGGCGGCTCGGAGTTTAGCCATGGTCTCTTATGGGTAAAATCCGTTCGGTACCCCCGGAACTGGCCCGCTACCAGCTTTGTACCTGCCTCCAACCCTGTACAGACCTCACGGCCGCAATAACAACCGGTTCGACTCTTCCTGGGTGGGCCTAAGTTGACGGTAGACAGAACCATCTTCGAGATGCGGCTGAGATTGTGAGGTCCGAGGTCAAACCCTTGCAAGTATGTTTCTGTCTCCCCGCTAGGGTAGTGCCCCCTAATAACCTACTGCTATGCAGTAGCGTTCATCACCTTAGCGGGCTCGTCTCCGCCTTCCTCCACCCTCAGGAAGAAGGCTCAAGTGTGTACATCATTCTCCTACGTCGAAATGCCTCCTCACCACCTTCGACGTGATAGATTACGAGTTGTCTCTGGTCAAACTGGTCCAGGGAGCCAGTCCCGACCACATGGCCGCTATTGGCATCCGCCTGCAAAGCAATTATCTGCTCGGCGTCAGCTGATACTAGAATATTCGCATTGCGCGTCGCAAATATGCATTGTCTAGAACCCCTATCAGACCTGAGCGTTGAAACGATTCCTTCCTCAATGCTTGGAGCATGAAGTGCATCCTCAGGCTGGTCAACGAGCAAAGGGAAGTCACCCTCAGCGAGTGCAACCATTAGCACAACCATACATTTCTGTCCATGAGAGAGTTCCTCAAGAGGACGGTAGTTGCCCTGGGAGACCTCCAGTTGTACCTCGATCACATCTTCGACATCGGTCAGTTGCAGATCGTACAATGTTGTCATCCGGTTGCGATCCACGATCGTGTCCCATATTTTGGACACTTTGGAACGTTCAATGCCGCATTGCGTAGCTAGACCGTCAAAATCCTCTGCGAGCAGTTGTTTGACAAATGGGACTGGATGGCAATTGGAGGCTACGCTATCGAGATCAGTCCCATGTAGCCGTGAACCCTGGGCTATCTCCTGAAGCCCGTTCCGAAAGTCCGCCGTATGAGTGCGGGCGTGGACTCGCAGCCGTATCTTGTTACTTAGCTTGGAGCTAAGACCTTTCGCCTTCTGCTCCCGTTTCTTCGTGATGGCCTTTCGATTCTCCTGAAGTTCGTTCAGCAGTGTCTCCCTTGCTGTACGTAACTGCAGAACACGGGGCTCAATTTCGGTCTTTAGGCTCTGGTTTAGGTTATCTAGGGAGGAGATACGCTCCTGGAGTCCCTTACGCCGTTCTGATAGTGCCTGCAATCCGGTACCGTCTTTGCCCACATTTCCCATATGGCTGAATATCCCTCTGAGTAAATCGTCGGCATTCTTTAAACCATTGTCCATTTGTGAGACGTTGGCCGTCGGTATGGCTATAATTACCCCATAGCCTGGCGAGTTTTATATAGGTAGCGTAAGCATCCTGGAGGCACCCCATGGGTGACGGCGAAAAGGCCCCTCTCCGGCTCCAATTCAACCCCAAAATCCGCCTGGAATTCCACGGCTCAACCATCACCTCAGACGCTGGTCTTCTTGCTTTTCGAGAGTTTGATGATGCCTTGGGCCTTACCGAAATCGCTGAGGACTACCTCCAGGACCGCCGCACTGGTCGCAATATCCTCCACCACCTGGTTCCTCTGCTGCGCCAGTCTATCTTCAGTCGCCTGGCTGGCTACGACGACACCAACGATGCCGACCGTTTAGCCTACGACCCCGCCATGCGAGTAGTCGTGGGATGGCAGGGCTCGGAACGCAAGGCTGCCAGCACCAGCGAGATGGGGCGGTTTGAGACGGAGACCTTGACCGAGGAGAAGAACCTGAAGGGGCTGGCCCGGATGAATTCCCAATGGGTGGAGGGTGCCATGGTTCATACTCCACACCGGCGAGTGATCCTGGATATGGACAGTTCCGAGAGTCCAGTGCACGGCCAGCAGGAGGGAGCAGCCTACAACGGCCACTTCGAGTGTGTCTGTTATCACCCTCTCTTTCTGTTCAACCAGTTCGGGGATTGTGAAGCAGCGAAGCTACGGTCAGGCAACGTCCACAGTGCCGATGATTGGCAAGAAGTCCTCGATCCGGTGGTGGAGCGTTACTTGATAGCAGCAGTCAGGCTGCTGTTTCGTGCTGACGCCGCCTTTGCCAAGCCGGAGATATACGAATACCTGGAAGCGAGAAGCATCGGCTATGCCATCAGGCTGCGGTCCAATCAGGTGTTGCAGCGGGAGATAGCGCACTTGCTGGTACGGCCTACGGAGTGGCCTTCCCCGAAGCCCATCGTCTCCTATCATGACTTCGTCTACCAGGCCCAGAGTTGGAATGTATCCCGAAGAATGGTGGCCAAGGTGGAGTGGCACCAGGGAGAACTGTTTCCCAGAGTGGGCTTCATAGTCACCAATCTGACCTATCCAACTATAGGGATAGTCCGCTTTTACAATGGCCGGGGCACGGCGGAGCAATGGATCAAAGAAGGCAAGTACGCCCTGAACTGGACCAGGTTGTCCTGCCACAAGTTCGTGGCCAACCAGGTGAGGCTGGGACTGTTCGTAATGGCTTACAACCTGGGCAACTTCTTGAGAAGGCTGGCCGTGCCGGAGGAGATGAAACAGTGGTCGCTGACTAGCCTTCAAACCAGGATGATCAAGACTGGAGGGCGGTTGGTGCGCCATGCCAGAAGGCTGGTGTTTCAGCTTGCTGAGGTGCTCGTGAACCGGGAAATGCTAGGCGGGATACTGGAACGGATTGGCCGGCTTAGGCTGGCTCCTGGCTAGTCCACTTTAGGAGCGTCGGGATTGATTACGGTTACCGGGTCGTACAGGGCAAAAGGGCTTCCCAAGGAAGAGACTTGGTCGTAGACAAGCGGTTTGGAGATTTTACGCTTGGCAGGACGGTGGTTGGTCCATGAAAGGAGGAATTTGAGCGAATCAGGACGCATTTGACGCCCTTGGAATGCGAGATTATAGTTGGCAGCATCCCTGCGGGAGCTATATCCAGGAAAGGTGGTTCGATCTGGGGAATGTCGGCTTTGTCCAACTGGTCAAGCAGTTGGCGATACTCAGCCTCTGCCTTCTCAAAACGCTCCTTCCACTCTTCTCCAAGCTTGCTGACAGTCTCAACCAATGACGACAACTTTGCCGTGGCTCCGGTCCTCATGTGGGTAACATGGTCCTGCCAATCTTTGTCAGCCTTCTTGATCTTCTCCCAGATATCTTGGTTAGGCAGGGTATCCAAATCGTCTGGCCACGAAAGGGAAATGTCCAGTGGTAATCCAAGGTTGGCTACTTTATCGTTTAGTTGGTCGATTTTCTCCTTAGCGTCTTTGAGGAGATTCTGTTCGCTATACCAAAATTGCTGTCGGGTAACCTTTGGGTCGGCCAGAACCTTATCAATTTCCTTGACCGACTCCACGAGCCCTGAACGTTCCGCGAGTTGTTGACGTATGTTAGCTTCCTTCGCCAACTCAGCGCTGACCTCTGCGGCATTCTTTCTTAGACTTACTTTCAGGTCTCTGATAGAGGAGAGTTCAGTAGAGCAATCAATCAAGTCATCAGTCAAAGAGAGACGCACTTCCGGCTCACGGGCAAATTCAATTATCTCACTCTGGCTGAAACCTTTGATCGGAAAGAAAAAACGCATATCGATGTTGTCAATGGGCTGCAATTCAGTTCCAGTCAAACGCTGTACAAGCGGCCTATCGGGTGGCGTTCCCCAGGTCCGCTCGATAAGATAACGTGAATCACCCTTTGCCAGAAGAATGTGTACCGTGCCCAAGGTTCCAAGCTGCTGTCCTAGCAAGCTTGTTACTTCTCCTAGTATCTTTGGGACACTCGGCTGCTGGTCCAATCCGAAACGGAGAAGTTCAGTCGCCACCGATTTCCCGCTTCCAGTGTCACCGATGAAGCAATTCACGCTTTCATTGAATCGGATAATCTGACCGTCCAGGAATCCACGGGTGACCCACATTCCCAATATCGAGCAGTCTACTGATGGAGGTTCATGATCCGCTAGCCGCACTCGAATGTCCGGGTCCAAAAGAGCCAATTTAATACCGGAAATGGACCGTTCTTCGATCTTCAGGAGGGAATACCGATGGGCCATGCCATCTAGTTGGTGTCGGTCAGCGCCCTTTGGCCAGCAGTCTGACGATTGAATGCACGTCATACGCCTACCGTGGAGTTCTCCATTCTGATGTTTGTGTCTCGAAGCAGCGTCTAGAATCTCGATCGCCCACAAATCTTGGGCTACGTACACACGCTGGCGTTCTGCTCCCACAGGAATCATCTTCAAGAAGCCATGTTCAGCATCGGCATGTGCCGCGACCGAGACACCTCCAGCCTGCCCGATAGATGCTGCAACCTCTGCAATGCCCTCTGGTGTAGCCACGTGAAGGGAGCCAAACTTGTCGCGAGGGATACCTACCGTAACAAGAAGATCCTCAATTCTTAGAGACGTGGTGGTAGTGTCGAAGAGCGCCAAGAGATGCCCCTGGGGTGTAGAAATTTCTACTCCGGGAAACACAGTGAGGCTAGATCCTTCGGCAACCTTTCGAACCTTGTCACACCACGAAGCAGTGTTGTGGTCGGTTATGCCTATCACGTCGAGACCCTTGTCGAGCGCGATGCGAACGACGTCTTCCGATGTGGCGTTCGCCCACGCCTCGGCCATGTCTGACGATGCAGGCGTGTGCACGTGAAGATCGGCCTTAAGCCATTGGGCTTCACTCGGCAGATTCAGGATGTCGGTTGGTGTAGGCAATGGATGACCTGCTTTTCCTCTATGCTTGCCGCACAGGTTCGGTACCCAAATTTCTTGTAAGAACATCCTTCACGTCGCCCGGGTCCAAGGACACGGCGGATATCCAGTGTCCGAAGCCACCGTTCTGGTTGATGGCCTCTGTCCATTGCTCCAAGCTTCGGCGCTTGGCTTGGGTCTGCTGGTCAGGCTGCCCTTTGGTCTCCAGGACCAGCATGTTGCCCGTCTTCAGTCGGATGATGAAGTCAGGGCGATACTTCCGCACAACACCCCGGTAGACGTAGAGCACCTCGAAGCCCAGGTGGTCGTTCTTGACCCAGGCGTCTACCAACGGGTTGTGGTCTAGCTCGTAGGCTTCCGAGGCCTCCCACGTGCTGTCGAAGACGCACATGTTTACGTGGCTGCGGTCCGTGAAGTGGCACGACTTGCCCGTGTACCACGTCGGCATGTCGGCGGTCGAGCGGATGGGGTGGCTTCGGTCGAATACCGGCTCAAGCCGCTCCGTATTCTCGAAGTTCACCGCGTCCCCGACGTGTTGCACGACCTTCGACATGTTCAGGGTGATGAGAAGACGCCGCGCAGTTTCGTCCTGATAGAAGAGGGGAGGCGTTATGCGCAGCCTGTCCGATAGGAGGAACTGCTCGACCAGCTTCACCAACTGGGCAATGAGTGACTCCCGGCTGCCGGACCAAGACGCTTGCATCTGGTCGAAGACGTCTCGCGCCGTCTCGAAGATGATCTTCTGTGTCCGGTACTCACGGGCCAGCGCCTCCAGGTCAATGCTACTCACTTTGGAGACATCGGGCTTGCCGTCCACGATTGGGGCAAGCTCGGCCACCTGCGGCGTCTCGCTGGCATTGAGCTCCAGGGGTTCCGCTCGATTCCAATCAAGGGACAGATGGGGACGGTAGACGTGCTCGATGCGGATGATGTTGGGCCACTTGATCTCGAAGGTGGCCTTTTCCGGGACCGGCTCAATGGCAGCCTTGGGCGTGGGCGGCTTCGGAGCCACGCTCTCGTCCGACTCGTGGGGTAGGAAGGTGAACGGAACGCCGAATATGTTCACGTACTCAGGCTCGAACATTCCGGTGTCGTCATCCACCTCGTAGGAAGTGCGCCGGAGGCCCCGCCCGACGACCTGCTCGCAAAGCAGTTGGCTGGTGAACGCCCTCAACCCCATGATGTGGGTCACGGTCTTGGCGTCCCATCCCTCCGAGAGCATCCCTACGGAGATGACATTCTGAATCTGTTCGCCGGGCTGTCCCGGCCGCCCAACGGTGTCGACCATCCTCCTCAACTGCTCGGCCCTCTGGTCCGCTGTGAGCCTGGGACTGACCGCGCCATCCTCAGATTCATCTTCATCGTCAATCAGGACTTCTGCTATGGGTTCCTCGGACTCCTCCGCTCGCTTCAGCACACCGGAGTCGATATGCAGGGTCCGTTCCTCATCGCAGAGCTCGTCTATGAGGATTCGCTTGCGGTCAAATGCGTGCTTGACCCGGGCCGCAGTCTCGGTTCGGTTGGCGACGGTAATCATCACCGGCGGTGTCTTGAAGCCGGTGTCTTCCCATCTCTTGGCCGTCTCTCGCCAGTCGTAGCCGAGGAGGTAGTAGCCATTGGCGACGAGATCGGGCAGTGGCTCTTCGGGCTTGGCCCGGCGATTCAGGTCGTCCTTCACGTCGGGGTCGTTGTAAATATGGTACAGGCGCGACTTGTAGGTCTTGGCGTCCGGCACCACGTCGTCTCGTACTACGACTCGTGGCGTCTTGACGAGACCTGACTCTATCGCGTCGTTCAGCCCGAAGTCACTGACTATCCAGTCGAACAAGGCCTCTTCCGAGCTTCGCTTGCCGGACGGGGCGAAGGGTGTGGCAGAGAAGTCGTAGCAGGTGAGGATTCTCCTCGCTCGATGAAGCCTGTCCAGGCCGCCCACCCACTTGGTGGCTTCCTCAATGTCGGCCTTTGCTATGCCCTTCACCTTGGACTCGGCAGGGACCCGCCAAGCATGGTGGGCTTCATCGTTGATGATGAGAAGGTTGCGGGCGGCGGCCATCTCGCCCAGCACGTCACGGACGTAGGCCTCATCACTCTTGGCGCCGCGCTTGTCAACGCTTCGCTTTCTGCCTATCTGCTCGTCGGTCTCCCAGTTGAGCACATGCCAGTTGCGGACTATCACCCGCCCTTGGCGGAGCTGGTCGAGCAGCGACGCCGGCACGACACGAAAAGCCTCGTAGTAGTTTTCGGCGTGGGAGGGTTCCAGAACGGCGAGACGGCTTCTGACGGTGAGACCAGGTGCAACGACCAGAACATTCTTGGCGAACCTGGTGTCCTGCGGGTAGGTGACCTTGTTCAGGATGTTCCAGGCGATGACCATGGCCATGACGATAGTCTTGCCCGTCCCCGTGGCCATCTTGGCGCACAGGCGCTGAAACGCGCCGTCGTCGCCAGGGACGTTTATGCCTACCTTCTCGCTATCGGGAGCCTCGGTCAGCCAGATGAGGGTTTCAGCGGCCTCTAGTTGGCAGAAGAAGAACCGGCGGCTGTCGTACTCCTCCGGGTCAGTCCAGTACTCCAGTAGGCGCTTGGTGATGGAGGTGACTCCGGGATACCCGACCTCGCGCCATGCCTTGACCCGCGGCCGAATCTGGTTGACCAGGGGGATTTCAACGAACATGCCCGGGTCGTCGAAGGTCTTGGAGTCCCCCGACGCAATCAGGTAGCCCGCCGGACGGCGGCCTGGCTCCTGAGAGAACTTGCGCGTCACCCGGTTGTAGAGCCAATACTCCGATGGCTCTTCGTAGGGCTTGTTGATGATGAGCCGGTCGATGGTTGTCTGCTCCATTTTGACCCCTACCGGCTCGGCTTCATCAAGATGTTGAAGCCTTCCTGCTCGAAATTGTGATCGCTGGTCAGGACTTCCGTAATGCTCTCGGCTTCCATGACGTCCATGGAGATGCAGTCCTGAAGGCTATACGCCTTGTCAGAACGCTGTTCGTATCTGGACAGCCCGTCTATGAAAGTGTCGTGGGTCTGTTGGATGACGCGGACCTCCGGACTCTCCAGGATGTCGCGCACCATACCTACAGTCTGGCTACGCAATCCACTGCCATACTTGGATAAACCAGTGAGAACCTCAGTCAAGACTTCTTCGGTAGTGACAAGCGTCACTGCGCCCAATTTTTCTCGGGCTGCAAGTGCTACACCGTGCCATTGGTCGTCGCTTCTCAAGATGGCTATCCAGTAGGCAGCATCGGCGAACACATAGGTCATACGTCCGCACCTGACGTGTAGAAATCAAGCCGGTCAATGAGATCTGCGGGCACCTGTGCCCACTCCTCCTTGGGAACCCTTTTACCACGTTCGGCGATTATTGCCTCCAGCGTGCGGTCCTCCCGCTCTGCGGGCTCTGCCCTACGCGGAGCGGCATCCAGCCCTATCACCTTCAGGCTCTCGATGCCACGGTCGTCGACGATTTTGATGGCGATGCGCCGGTGCTCCCCAGGCTCGAAGGGCAAGGACGTGCCGCCCCGGTACGCTTCGATAAGCTGTTCATCTATCTCCGCCTTGAGGTTTCGGGCCAGGCGCGCCCAGCCATCGTCGGAGCCGGCCATAGGGAAGAAGACCTGGCGCGGATAGAGGCTGCGGCCGTCGTAGTCCGTGTCTAGCATCCACATGGCGATCTTGTCCTCGCCGCCCGACTCCACGTCGCCCGTCTTCGTGTTGTAGTAGTCAAACCCTTGGACGCTGACGCGATGCTTGCCGTCGGCGATGGTCTGGACCTGGACGTCCGGCTGGCCGATGAGCCAGAAGCTCTCGTTGCTGGTCCGCTTGCGCTTCAGGTCCTCGGTGAGCAGGTCGGCGTTCATCTGCGCCTTCAGCAGGGTCATGCCCGGCCAGTTGGTCTCGTCGATGTCCTTGGCGGCCTCCGGGTCGAACTGGAAGGCGGCGAAGACGATGACCCGGGGACTTGGCCTGAGCGTCTCGGCTTCCTGTAGGGCCTGGTTCACCTGACGTTGCTCCAGGGGGGCGTGGTCTGGTCCGAAGGAGACCACCACCCGCTGCGAAGCCTGGGCCGGTCCCTCCCTAACGCTCCTTGCGCCATCGTCGTTGGGCAGGCTCTCTCCGTCGGCATGGAGGTAGCGATAGCCCGTCAATGGTTCCAACCGAGCGAAGCGGATGAACTGCCCCGCCTTGCCTCGGATGCCCGTCTTCAGCAGCTCGTCCCGCCAGTCGGACTGGCGCAGCGTCTCGCCGGAGCGGGCTACCGAGTCGTCGGCAGGCAATGGCTCGACGGCGTCACCGTCGTCAATGGGCTTGACTGCGGGAGCGGGCACTGCCTCCACACTGAATGGGCCGGTGACCCGCCTCTTGCCCCTGTCTACCAGAGGTTGGTCATACAGCGTCTCCTGGGGAGCGTGACGTGCGATCGCGGCGTCAATCTCAGCCTGGCTCATGCCCTCCTTGATGTCCGGGTTGTGGACGATGGAGCGCAAGGTAACGTGGGGCACGGTCTTGTAGTTGAAGCCGCTGCCCACGCCCTCGTCGAGATGGGCTAGTTGATAGTAGTCGTAGAGGGCGGTCATGAGCCGTTGCTTGGCCAGGGATACAGCCACGCGGGAGGTGTCGCAGGTTATCCAGCGGCGGCCCCACTGCTCAGCGACGTAGGCCGTGGTGCCGGAGCCGCAGGTGGGGTCGAACACCAGATCGCCAGGGTCGGTGGTCATCAGGATACAGCGTTGGATCGCTTTTGTTGACGTCTGAGCAGCATAAAGCTTGTCTTCCGAGAAGGGAGAAAAAATCACATCGTCCCAAACATTACCGATGAGTTGACAAGGCCAATCTCCTTTGAACCTCCTATATCGCAGGGTGGAGCCTGACACTACAAGCCGCCTTGAATGTTCAAGCTTCGTCAACCCTTCGATGCTTGTTGACCAATATCTGACTCCTGGTCTGAACGTCTGCCCCTCAAATTCGAAAGGTGTCCGATGATATTCATGCGAAGACGTCAAATCGCCAGTTACGAATTCATTGTTGCTTTTGTCATATTCGGCAAGCCGATAGATCTCACGGTATTTGGCTTGATCGCGATCCTTGGAGAACCATACTAGATAATCGGCTACTCCGGGCAAGAATTTATCTGGTTGTGGCGACCTTTTGTGTATCGTAATTATCCGTTGGAAATTCTCCGCACCGAACACTTCATCCATCAGGTTACGAACCAAGTGTACGTTCTCGTCGCTAATTTGCACGAAGCACGAGCCACTCTCGGTCAGCAGCTCCCGCGCCAGCAGCAGGCGGTCCCGTAGGTAGGACAGATAGGAGTGGATGCCCAGCTCCCAGGTGTCGCGGAAGGCTTTGATGGTCTCCGGCTCCTGGGTCAGGTCCTCGTCCCGGCCGTCCCGCACGTCCCGCCGGTTGACGAAGGGCTGGAAGTTGGAACCATAGCGGATGCCGTAGGGCGGGTCGATGTAGACCATCTGCACCTTGCCCGCCATGCCCTCCTTCTCCAGCAGGCTGTTCATCACCAGCAGGCTGTCGCCAGCCACCAGGCGGTTCGTCCAGTTGTGGCGATGCTGGTAGAACTCGATGGCGCTGCGGACCGGGGGATTCTCCTCCGGCAGCTCGAACAGGCTGCCCTGCACCGGAGCACCGTTGCCGTTGCGCTTGCGCGTGGCCTCGATGATGGTGCGAGGGTCTATGCGCTCGTGGACGTGGAGCGACACGGTTGGCACTTCGAAGGAGGTGTGCTCCGCCTTCCCCGCCCATTGCAGCTGCGGGTCCAAGTGCGGGTCGTAGGCATAGGTCTTCCGACCCGCGTCCTGATCGGTCTCCGGCGTGACTAGACCGACGGGCGGGTTGTTCAGCCGCTCCTTGTCCCGGTGGTCGTAGGACTCAATGGGCCTCTTGGCTTGTGGTGATCTCCTACGTGGTGGCATGGTGCACTCCTGAAGGCTATTCTACCACCGGCCCCTGGTGTACCGGAATACGTATGCCAGTTCGGCGGAGTTGTCTCAGAAGAACCGGGGAATCTCGGAGGAGGCAGAACAATTCCCATAGTGGGGAGGGTCTTATTTCAATCCAACTCGGAAAGGGTTTCAATCCGCTGGCGCACCCTCTCCATGGGGATGAGTGATTCTTTTC
The DNA here is from genome assembly GCA_965224325.1 of Dehalococcoidia bacterium. Lineage (GTDB taxonomy): Bacteria > Chloroflexota > Dehalococcoidia > Lucifugimonadales > UBA3495 > CBDCMJ01. Next base: position 579 of record CBDCYT010000006.1, on the reverse strand, counting down.
CGCACGTCGCGGTCAGTTTCTCGAAGAACTCCTGTTAGCTGAACTCGAACTTCTCCTGCTTCTCATTTATCGTAATGTTCATCTCAATAACCTTCGCTTCCAGGTCAGGCCCTATCTTGAAACTTGGCGGGTTGAATCGCCGCTGCAAGCAGACCGTGGACTTTCCCTTAGACGTCTCTATTTTCCGGTCTTCATCCGCCGTAAATCGGCTGAACAAATAATTTAGGAAGGGCGAAAACCGAGTATCTTCAAGTCGGTACCTAACGAAGTCGGTAAGCGCATAAACATTCTGATGGGCGAAAATAATGTCTCTCGTCTTGGAATCGATGGTCAGCCCTTGCAGCCTACTACGTAGCATCCCTACGAAATCATTGACAGTGATACCTTCGAGAAAACCAATGACTTCGGTTAGCAGATCTTCAACCTTAACCTTCGTCCCGAACACGTCGGGCAACCCTGGCGTGTCATCTCCGGAGAAAATATCGTGGATGAACCCCTGTGAAACCACGCAGTACCTGTGGTGGGAGAGAGCGTGGAATAGCTGCTGCATCGAAACTCCATTGGTTGGGTTGCCCTCAT
>CBDCYT010000005.1:0-47763 GCA_965224325.1 Dehalococcoidia bacterium | reverse complement strand
GCGGGGCTGTCCCAGCTGAACCTACACGCGGCGGGCATCGACGTGGGGGCCACCAGCCATTTCGTAGCGGTTCCTGCCGGCCGGGCGGAGCAGCCGGTGCAAGAGTTTGGGGCCTTCACGGCGGACCTGTATCGCCTGGCCGATTGGCTGACCGAGTGCGGCGTGCAGACCGTGGTCATGGAGTCGACGGGGGTGTACTGGATACCCCTCTTCGGGGTGCTGGAAGAGCGGGGCTTCCAGGTGATGCTGGTGGACCCCAGGCACATCAAGAACGTGCCGGGCCGCAAGACCGGCGTGGTGGACTGCCAGTGGCTCCAGCAACTCCACACCTACGGCCTGCTTTCCGGCGCCTTCCGTCCCGGCGGGGACATACGGCGCCTGCGCAGCTACATGCGGCAGCGGGCCATGCTGGTGGAGTACGCCTCCCATCATATTCAGCACATGCAGAAGGCGCTGACCCAGATGAACGTGAAGCTCCAGCACGTCATCAGAGACATCACGGGCAAGACGGGCATGGACATCATCGAGGCCATCGCGGGCGGGGAAAGGGACCCTTGTAGGCTGGCCCGGCTGCGCGCCCGCAGGATCAAGGCCGACGAGGCGACCATCGCCAAGTCGCTGCAGGGCCATTGGCGGGAGGAGCACATCTTCGAGCTGACCCAGGCCCTGGAGCTGTACCGGGGGTATCAGGCCAGGGTTGCCGAGTGCGACCGGGAGATTGAAACCCTGCTGGAGCGGTTTGAAGACCGCAGCGACAGCAAGCCTCCGGCTCCCAACGGCAAGAAGGGCAATCAGAAGAATGCGCCCCCGCTTCGATGTCCAAAGCCAACTGTACCGGATGACCGGGGTGGACCTGACCCGAATCGACGGCGTGGACGGTTTCACGGCGTTGAAGGTGGTCAGCGAAATCGGCACGGACATGACGAAATGGCCCAGCGCCAAACACTTCGCATCCTGGTTGGGACTCAGCCCCAGCAACCGTATCACCGGTGGCGAGGCATGAGCTCAAAAACTAAGGCCAGTGCCAACCGGGCCGCGGCGGCGCTGCGTCTGGCGGCCAACGCGCTGCACCGCTCCGACAGCGCCCTGGGCGCCTTTCTGCGCCGGAAGAAAGCCCATCTGGGAGCGCCCAAGGCCATCACGGCGACAGCGCACAAGCTGGCCTGCGTCATCTACTCCATGCTGAGGTACGGCCAGGAGTACGTGGATGCTGGCGCCGAATACTACGAGAGCCAATATCAGCAGCGGGCGTTGCGCGCGGCCAAGCGTCGGGCGGCCCAACTGGGCTACCAGCTTGTGCCCATGTCCCATGGTGACCACCAGGATACCAGCCTGCCTTTTAAACCGGCGGCGGCCACGCTCTGAAAAACCCTGTTAGTCGGGAGGTCTCGCAGATGGTGGAGTCCAGGTCAATGGTCAGGGGCCCGTCGCCGGGTCCCGCCCCGGCCTGCCAGGCCCGGGCCAGCAACTCGCGGCTCACCCGGTCGAGTTGACGGACGTGGCCCCACCGGAAGCTGCGCAGGAAGGTACCCAGGGTGGATGGCACCTTGACCGTGCCGCCCAGGGTGCAGGCCGTCCTCCCGGTGCGCAACACACCTGAGTCGTCAATGCAGTCGCCCCCAGCCAGCGCTGAGGCTACCAGTGTCATCATCTTGTCGCCCGCGTTCGCCCGCCCCGGGGCATCGCCCAGGTCGAGGCGCTGCTAGACGAGTTCGGGCAGGCCGAGATGCCGGGCCAGGGTGGCCGGAAGGATCAGCCCGGCGTTGGCCACCAGGCGGCGGTCGTCGAAGGCGATTTGGATCCGGTCGGGGTGGTTGCGTGATAGCATTTATCGGGTGCTCCTTTTCTGGGGTCGGTTTTTGTTACAAAACCATTATCCCAGAAGCACAGGAGCACCTTCTTGCCGCTTCAGGACGCTAACCCGACGCCCTCCTTCGGTGGATTAGGGTTTAGGAACAGCCGCCCGATTATTGGAACAGATGGCCTTTTTGGAACAAAGCCCCCTGGACCCGGCCAACGTGAGGGAGTGGTTTGACTGGATCAACGAGCGGTATGCGCCGACCCCGGCCCCGGTCGTGTCCGCCGAGGAGGCGGGCGCGGTGCCCGGTCCTTGCTCCAGCTAGCGCAGGGTGAATAGGAATTTGAAATCAGCTGGGCTGGTGCTCCTGGTCCTAGCCGTCTCCCCCGTTTCCCTGCTGGTCGTGGTCAGGGCCGCTCTCATGTTCGGACAGGTGAAGACCGCGATTCTCTGTCACCCCTGCGGCCACCCGGAGCACGAGCGGTTGCGGGACGGGTTCCGATTCGCTGCTCAATGACCGGGAAGCTTTTTGGAACAAAGCCACCCCTAGCCTCAAGGGAGTGTCAAATGGTTGGGTTTTTCGATAGCTCATGCTAGTATTACAACGACGGTTGGCATGATAGGATGCGCGGGTAGTTAGGGAAGGCTTGGGCAGGTGAGGCAGGGAAGTGGATGCTGCGGCTTTCGAGCAGGGGTACGGGGCCTTTCAGGATTTTCACGCTTACTTCGCTCCGCTGTTTGGCCGCAGGGAGACGCGGGGCCACAGTCGCCATTATCTCCAGGCCCTGCTGGTGCAAGCCGGGGAGCGGCGCAACCCCGAGAACCTGTCGGAGACGGTTCCGGGGTCAGCCAGGGTGATGCAGCGGTTTCTCACCGAATCGCCTTGGGATGATGACGCAGTCATAGGACGCCTGCAGGAGCACCTGGGGCCTCGGCTGGGTCATCCGGAGGCGGTGTGGGTGCTGGACGGCAGCGACTTCCCCAAGCAGGGCAGGAAGTCCGTCGGGGTGGCCCGTCAGTACTGCGGCAGGCTGGGCAAGGTGGCCAACTACCAGGCCGGAATGTTCCTGGCCCACTCAGCCCGTTGGGACGGGCCCTGGTGGACAAACGGCTTTATCTGGCGGAGAGCTGGACCTCGGACCAAGACCGGTGCGCGGCGGCGGGGGTTCCGGAAGATAGGCAGGGCTACCGGTCGAAGACCTCATTGGCGCTGGAGATGCTGCAGCGGGCCTTGGAGCGGGGCGATCTGAGGGCTGGCTGGGTTGCCGGGGACGACGCCTTCGGGATGTCGCCGTCCTTCCGGGACGGTCTGGAGTCCCTGGGGATGGGGTGCGCGCTGGCCGTTCCGGCGGGCTTCACGGTGTAGCCTCTGGAGCCTAAGTGGACCAGCCCGGCTTACCCAGGGCCGGGGGGCGCCCCGCAAGCCCAGGCTGGCGGGCGGGCAGCGGCGTACCATGGCGGAGCGCAGTGGTGAATTGCCCGAGGAGGCCTGGCGTGAGATTACGGTGGCCGAGGGAAGCCAGGGGCCTCGTAGCTACCTGTTCAGCGCTCAAATGGTGCGGCCCACCAGCAGGCGTAAGCCCGGCGAAATCCACTGGGCCGTCTACCGTCGGAACCAAGGCGGCAGTGAGCCCCGCTACTACCTGTCCAACGCTCCGGAAGATACCCCGCTGGAGACCCTGGCATACGTGGGAGGCTCCCGGTGGCGCATAGAGACCGAGTTCGAGACGGAGAAGAGCGACGTGGGCCTGGATGAGTACGAAACCCGCACCTGGGCGGGGTGGCATCACCACGTGGCTCGCGTCAAGCATTCTTGCCGATCCCCGTTGACTCACCGAGGAATGTTACCGAAATCTGGGCCTTTAGGACCACCGTCGACCAGCACCAATTCCGGCATTGGATGTGGGGTCGACCAAGTTTCGTCGGATGCGGCGTAGACCAGTTTGTTCGCCATGACCCCTCGCCATTGTTGCACCCTGCGTTGCAGCGTCCGCAGGTGGGCGGGGCTGAAACGCTCCGGATGAGTTGACTGCAACCGACCCAGCAACGCCACCGCGCTGGCGTCCGGGTCTTCCTGCAACCAGCCCGGCACGTCGACCCACACCCCTTCGAAAGGATCGGGTCGCGTTCGCCAGGTGCGTCGCGGTTTCACTCGCGGCTTCTGGTTAATATGCCTTGCTCCTCACGCCACCGGTCGGGCAGTCTCGCCTGGAACGGTTCCCGGCTCTCGCCCGCGGCGTGGGCCTGAACTCCTGGGACACGATCGCCGCCAGTGCTGATTGGGCCTCCCTGATGGTGTACAGCAGCGCCATTGGGTCCAACGTGTCCCGGTGTGCGCCGAGGCGAAGGCGAGACTCGGCGCTCACCCGCCTCGTGCCGCATCACCCGCTCGCAGGGCGTGGCCGGTGGACTGTAGCGCTTGATCACCGCAGACCCGTCCCGTCTCTTCTCCGCTAGCTTGAACGAGGGCTGGAAGTAGTTCACGTACCGGCGCATCGCCTCGTACAGGTGCGCCATGGTCTGTCCCGCCACCTGGCCCGAGTATCGACATGGCCCATGAAACGCCGGATCACCGCTCCGTTCTTCTGCTCAATCCACGCCTGGTCATTCTTCCGGTACGCTCGGGAACGAGTGCACTCGATACCCCAGTCCGTGCAGTACCCGGTGAGGGTCTCGTTGATGAACACCGTGTCATTGTCGGAGTCGATGCCCAGGACAGCAAAGGGCAGCTGTTTGGCGATCACCTCCAGCCCAGCCACCACCAGGGACTGCTCCCGAGCCAGCAGCGGCACCACCGCGGTCCAGCCGGTGCAGACGCCGGTGGCCACCAGGCGGTAAATGAATGAACCTCCCATGTTGTCCCCGCAGTGGGCCACCAGGTCGATTTCCAGGAAGCCCGGCGGAGGGCGGTCCCAGTCGGCAAAGGTCCGCACCGGGATGTGGCGGCCACGGGCCGGGTTCCGTCGCCGTTTCCGCCGGCTGACAACGGTGGCCCTGATGGGCTTGAGCAGCCGGTCCAGGGTGGCCGCGCTGGCCTCCAGCAGACGCTTTCTCACCCTGGGGTCCAGATCCAGATGCCCGTGTCGCTCCATGGACTCCACCAGATGGGGCAACGCCGCCTTCAGCCTCTTCCCGCAGATGCGGTCCGAAGCTTCCCAGATCATGATCACCGCCTCGCGGACCGCCTCGTCGTAGATGAGCCGGCCCTTGACCCCAGGCACCTTATCCCCTCATCGCTGTACTGTCCCGGCAGCCTTATGCCGTGCTTCCGGTGGTGACTGGTGACCGCGATGAACTCGTCGAGAATAAGGCTATTGTCCTTTCGGGACGATGTCCGATAACGGTCTCGAATCGTAGCCAGAAGTTCTTGCTTCGCGATCCCGCTGATGCCTCCCGCCAAGCGACCGCCTCCCGATTTTTCGGTAGCATTCTAATTGAGGCAATCACTTCCTAGAAGTAACGTTTTTAGTGAGGCAATGCGCAAGGAGCGCGTGGGTGTCGCCATTCGCCCGTCGGGCCGGAGTTGGAGCTTGCCCTACGGCGAAGCAGAAGTGCGGGGGTTGGTCGGCCAGCTACAGGACCTGATGCCGGCGGCGGTTATCCTGGAGGCCACAGGCGGCATCGAGTTGCCTCTGGCGGCGGCGCTGGGCGCAGCATCCCTGCCTGTGGCGGTGGTCAATCCCCGCCAGGTGCGGGACTTCGCCAAGTCCACCGGACAGTTGGCCAAGACCGACCGGCTGGACGCTCGCATCCTGGCACACTTCGGCGAGGCCGTCCGTCCCCTGAGGGACGCCGACACCCGAGTTCTCGGGGCCGTGCTGGCGCATCGGAAGCAGGTGACCGCCATCCTGGTGGCAGAGAAGAACAGGCTGAGCCGCGCCATCACGGAGGTGCGTCCCCGCATCCAGGCTCATGTCACTTGGCTGGAGCAGGAGCTGAACGATCTGGACGGCGACCTTCGGGAATCGGTCCTCAGCAGTCCGGTATGGCGGGAAAAGGACGAACTCCTGCGCAGTGTTCCTGGCGTCGGCGAACAGCTCTCCGCCACGTTGTTGGCCGAGCCGCCAGAGTTGGGCACACTGGACCGGAAACAGATCGCCGCCTTGGCCGGAGTGGCCCCCTTCAGCCGGGACAGTAGTCCCCATCGCGGTAAGCGCACCGTTTGGGGCGGCAGGGCACGAGTCCGTGCCGCACTGTACATGGGGGCGTTGGTGGCGAGTTGCTGGGACCCGGTAGTCCGGGACTTTTACCAGCGGCTACTGGCAGCCGGCAAGCCCAAGAAGCTGGCCCTGACAGCTTGTATGCGGAAGCTGCTGATCATACTCAACTGTATGGTGAAGACCGGCAAGCATTGGCACCCGGACTTGGCAACCTCTAGACCTTCAAGACAGCTGCTTTATGCTGAACACTCAGGCGGACATCTCCCCTGAACATCGACAGCGTTGGCGGTTTTGTACTTGCCTCGGATTCCGACCCTGAGTTGACCAGGGTGGGGGCCGTCCGGCCTGAGGGGGGGCCGCAAATCGAATCTGAGGCACGCGGATTTTGGGAGAGACTATGTTGACCTACTACGGACCCAACGCCATCTACGCCGGCTATCGCTTCCTGTGGTTCGACCTTCGGATGATGCGCCAGGGTGCTTGACGGGCCGTCGTCCCCAAGAGATAATCCCGCCCACGAGGGAATGCCTTATGACCGTTTCGCGTGACACCGAGGCCCAAGCCCTTTTCGAGGATGCCCGCAGGATGCACGCCGCCGCCCTGGAGCGGCTAGAGGCTGGGGATATTCGGGATGCGGCGGAAAAGGCTTGGTGCGCCATCAAGAGGGCTACGGATGCCCTCATCCTGGCCCGTACCGGCGAGGAGCCTAGGACCAGCGGCCAGACCAGGAAGGGTCTTGGGGCATTGGAACACCAGGACAACCGGTTCCGTCCCTTGCGGTTGCTATACGGTCGTCAGCAAACTTACCTGCACGGCGGTTGTTTCTATGATGGAGACTGCGATGGACCGACCATCGGCGAAGACATCCGCTCGGCTGCCCAATACATCCGAGATGCCGAGGCCCTGGCGCGGGGATAGCTCCACGGCGGCGCTGACGTAAAGAACGATGGCGGATCGGGAGCCCGGGCTAAACTTGGGCCAGTTGAACTCGGCAAGGCCACTTAAATCGAATATCAGCGCGATTCTTTCTTCCCCGATAGGGTAGTGGTGACACGCAAAAGCGCGCCCACCTTTTCGATGCTGCTGAAAAGGTGGGCGCGCTTTCGCGCTGGAGGCTGATTAGGGTCAAGGCCGTGGCTGTGGCCACAATCCCTCCGAACCACAACAGGGCAGCTCAGATCGGGTGATGCCGACGTAGGCGGTGGCAAAGATTAGAAACGCCACCGGGGGCAGGCAGAACGGAAAGTCCATGCACCCTAACCCTCTGATTTGGTTTGGTGGGCCGGTCACCGGCCCCCCCGCCTCGATGGGTTATGCCCCGTCGAGGTAGTCGGCCCACGCCTGCATAAGCTCCCGCCGCTGGTCCAGCAGGTCAGACCGGAAGTAGGCCATTTCGGCGGAGTTGCCGGGCGTGTGGGCCAGGGAAAGTTCGACAGCCTCCCGGCTGTAGGTGGTTTGCTCGGCAGCCCAATCCCGGAAGCTGGATCGGAACCCGTGCGGAACGCAGTCTACCCTGTCGAGGTGCAGCCTCTGGCCGAGTGTGTTATCGCCAAGCGGGTTGCCGCTAGAGGCTGGGAACAACAGCCCGTCGCCGTAGACCCCCAACTCGTCCCGGGCCAGGGCCAGCACGTCCAGGGCCTGCCTCGACAGCGGGACGCGGTGTCGCTTGCCAGCCTTCATCATCCTGGCCGGCACGGTCCACAGCCCGCCCGCCATGTCGACCTCGTCCCATTTGGCCCGCCGCACCTCGATGGTCCGGGCAGCAGTCAGGATAAGAAACCGCAGGGACAGGAGGGTGGCCTTGGCCGGGCCGCCATGATTCCTCCTGTCCCGCTTCAGGCCCGCCATAACTCCCGGGACTTCGGAATAAGGGAGGGCTTTGCGGTGCTCCTTGACTTTCGCCATCCGGGGCAGCGCCGCCGCGACGGCCTCGCCCGCCGGGTTGTCAGCCCGGTAGCCGTAGGCCATGGCCCACCGGAATGTCATAGCCATTTGGCCGCGAAGCTGCCGGGCCGTTTCGTGTTTCTCGGACCAGATAGGGACCAGCACGTTCAGCACATCGAGCCGGGTGATGTCGTCAATGCGCAGGTCACCGATAGCCGGGAGGACGTGCCGCTCCATGCTACGCAGCCACGACACCCCATAGGTGTCGGAACGCCACCGGGACAAGTTGGCCGCGTGGACCGCCTTGGCGGCGGCCCGGAACGTCGGTGGCTGGGATTCCCGGCCCCTGGTGGCCGCGTGGGCCTTGACCGCCCGGATGGTCTCGGCCTTAGCCCAAGGGTTTTTTCCGCTGTCGAGCGCCGCCTGATTCGCCACCGCCAACCGCCGGGCCGCTAGCAGAGTGAGCGCGGGGTAGCCGCCCAACCCTTTGTCGGTCCGCTTGCCGTTGACTCGGACACGCTGGACCCAACTCTTAGTCCCGGTGGGCTTCACCAAGAGATAGAGGCCATTGCCGTCCCCGTATCGTCCCGCCTCCCGGAGCTTCTGGACCCTGTCCGCCGTCAAACCCGCCATGATGTGCCTCCTTACCACTTGATGTTACCTTGGCAGCCCCGGAGTTACCACCAAAGTTACCACCGAGGCAGATGCATCATACTAGTTTTATAGCTTCGTGGCCAGGGGTAACTGCGGCTTAGTAGGTCATCTCGGGTGACTCCCATATAGTTGAGCCGCCGAACCTGTATATCGACCGAGTGCCTGCCAAGCTCCGCGACCGGGCCCCCAGGATGGAGCGCCGCCAGACCGCTTCCGGCCGGGACTACGACGCGTGGTTTATCGACGGTACGCAGGTGAGCACCCTTGGCGCGGTGATCCAAGCGGGGCAGCGTTTTGAGGACCCCTCGGGAATCGACTTTCTCGGAACTTGGGAGGACGTGCGGAAGGCGGCTTACGATCCTGACGCTTTCTTAAAGGAAACTGAGGTGGACGGGGTGTGGGGAGCCTGCATGCAACCTAGCCAGGGTCTTTTCTGGTACCGCATACCGGACAGCGAACTCCTGTCCGCGATTTGTGGGGCATATAACGACTGGATCGCCGAGTTTTGCCAGTCTAACCCCAGCCGTCTGAAGGCCATAGGCACGATCAACGTAGACGACGTAGAAGAGGGCTGCGCCGAGCTTGAGCGAATCGCTAATATGGGCATGGTGGGAGCTTTCATTCCAGTCTACCCGCTGCCGGAACGCCCCTACCGGCACCCCATATACGACCGCCTGTGGTGGACTGCCCAAGACCTGGGGATACCGCTCCTTCTGCACATCGCCACTAACCGGGGAGGTATTCCTGGGTGTGAGTTTACCATGGACCTGAACGACCTCACCGCGGCGGGCCGCTCCACCACCGATCATTGGATTCGCTACTCTCTCACCGCCATGGTGTTTTCCGGCGTTTTCGACCGGTACCCTAAGTTGAAGGTCGCCACTGTCGAGCACGAAATGGCTTGGATACCCCACTGGCTCAAGCAGATGGACTTTACCTACGTGGAGCGCCCGGTCTTCACCAGGGGCTGGAAGTCGAAAGAGGGAATGCTGCCCAGCGATTACTGGCGGCGGAACATGTTTGTGGAGTTTATGGAGGACGACATCGGCCTCCAACTTCGCCATATTATCGGTGTGGACAACATGATCTGGGGTAACGACTTCCCCCATTCCGAGTCGACATGGCCCCATTCCATGGAGTTCCTAGACCGGGCCTTGGGCGACGCCACAGAAGAGGAGCGGCGGAAGATTACCAGCATCAATGCCGCCAAAATGTTCGGGTTTGACTTGTAGTTGTACTTGGCCTGGGAGTGGCCTGAGCCAGGAGACTGTTTGCGGAGACTAAGTGTTCAGTTCCGGCGCGGCGGCAGGCAGCGAAATCTCCATCGCCGGGCTGAGTCGAATACGAGCCGAAGGCCAAACCCATGCCGGGGTGGCAGCCTGGGTACTACGTTCTACGTAGTCATCTGCGGCTGCCGCGCAGCCCGGTATGTAAGCTTGTCAAGGAATCGCCGCCGCTCGCCCGCCTCATCTCTGCGGGGACGGCCGTTCCGTAGAATATGAAAGCCGGGGCTGTTTCAGCCCCGGCTTTCATGGTCATAGCTTCAGGTACGAGGAACGCCGGACTACTCGTATACGTGTCCCGGATAATACTGCAGCGGCACGAATTCCGTCGTACCGTCCCCATGCTGCTTCACCCCTGTCTGACTGTGACCGGGAGCAATCAAGGCCTGGTACTTGGTCGCGTAGCGCCGTATTTTCTCGATGGAGTTCTGCCATTTCCCCTGGTCGACGCTGGCCATGTTGCCGAAAGTAGGCGGCCCATAAGTCTCATGATGATGCATGGCGTCCGAGGCTAGAAGCACCCACCCCGTGTGCTCAAGCTGCACCAACATACCCATTTGGCCCCAGGTATGACCGGGGAGGCTTATGAGCCGGACCCCCTTGAGGAGCTCCTGCTCTCCGTATACCAGCGTGGGCTTCTTTCTGGGGAGGAACTCGTAGTCGGCGCGGGACATGAAGTAAGAGTCCTCTTCCAGGGTGATGATGCCCCGGTACTCGTCTTCGTGCAGGACTACTTCCGCTCCGGCGGTTTCGAAGAGGCGCAGCCCGCCGGCATGGTCCATGTGCATGTGGCCCATTACCACGAGGCCGAAGTCCTCCGGTCCCTTGCCGATGGCTTTCAGTTTTGCTTCTAAGAGGTCTTCAGTTTTGATGGCACCCCAATCCCCTATGCCCTTGTACAAGTCGGGCCATTCCTGGTTCCAATTAGCGCTTATCCCGGTCTCGAAGAGGATGCGCCCGTCTGGGTGCTCCACAATATAGGCGAGGGACGGACACTGATACCAAGTTTTTGTTTTGTCAGTCTGGCCCTGCGACATGGCCAAACTGGGATGGCCGGGGAGCAAGCCTTCCAGATCTAAGCCGAACGACCCCAGGTGTAGCCCGTACAACTTGACGCTCATAGAACTCCTCCGTTATCGACTCAGCTTGTTGCGGAGCCGTTTTTCGCAACCTAAGAAGACGACTGCCCATGCAGTGCGTGAACCGGTAGCCGCCCAATGTTCCACCAGCCACGGCGGTGCACCGGCTGACCGTAGCACTCCCGCCTAAGCTTGTCAATCGCCGCTCCATAAACAAATGAGAAGGCCTCCGCGCACCTGCCGAACGGGAGAAATGATGAAGCAGCCGAGTGCGTTCTGGTACAATCGGCGGGCGTTAGATAGGCAGAGATTGTTTAATACCCTGCCGCGCCCAACGCCCGAAGCAGGGCAGCCACGTGTAGAGATGAGCAAACCCGGATGACCGGCAGTTCACGGTCTGCCGCCGCATCAGGGTTCAAAGCCACCGCCGAGGAATGCAAGATATGGACGTTACCAACAAGGTAGCAGTGGTTACGGGGGGAGGCCGGGGAATCGGCCGGGGAATCAGCTTGATATTGGCGCAAAACGGCGCTGACGTAGCCGTGGGCGACGTTCATCCGGAAAACGCTCAAACCGTGGCCATGGAGGTGACTCAACTGGAACGCCGGTCTTTGGCGCTGACTTTAGACGTTACCGATGAGGAGTCCACCCAGCGAATGGTCCGTGAAGTTATGGACCACTTTGGCCGCATTGACATCCTGATCAATAACGCCGGAGTCGTAGGCGCCGAGGGCTGGGAACAGCGGGAGAAGCCCAACGACTCCGACTGGGGCTTCGTCTTCGAGGTCAACGTCAGAGGTATCGCCAGGGTGACCGAAGCCGTGGCGCCTCACATGAAAGCGAACCGCTACGGCAAAATAATCAACATAGCATCTATAGCGGGCCGCCAAGGCAGCCCCCGCAATCCGCCGTATAACATGTCTAAAGCCGGGGTGGTGAATCTGACCCAATCTCAATCCTTGGAGCTTGCGCCGTATAACATTAACGTCAATGCAATCTGTCCCGGCCTACTCTGGACTCCCATTTGGGAGAGGATTGTCAATCGCCCGGCAATGACTCCCAACCCTGAAGGCAAGTCGGGAAGGGAGCTGTTTCTGGATTACGTCCAGGCAACCACTCCACTGGGCCGTGAACAGACGCCGGAGGACATCGGGAATCTGGCAGCCTTCTTGGCCTCAGACTACGCCAACAACATAACTGGACAATCGATCAACGTAAGCGGCGGCTATTTCATGAACTGAAACGGGCGCCGCCGGCCAATCTCGTTAGCGGCCTACTTAACACCGAGCTAGCCCCAGGAAGAAATCGTCGAGGCGCTCGAGCGCTCCACATGGTGTGAGAATGGGCTAGATGTGGAATCAAAATCCACGGTGTGGGGTCCATCAACCGGGGATTCGTTTATGCCGGGATTTGGCAGCGGGGCTTGGACTCGAACCCAACAACCTTCAAGCTCTGAGGCCGAAGAGCCGCCGGCGTTGACGTACAGGGCTTAAGAATGGTCTGCCCGTAGCTGTTCAGAGTTGGTGAGTCCAATGCGTCTAAAGCTGTTTCACAACTGCCGGCCTGAGGGTCAACACCGGCCCGAGGGTCAACAGCTGAGATTGAACCTCTAATTGCCGGCCGTCAGACACGCGGAGTCTCTCAAGTCTGAGTAGTTACCTGCCACAAGAGCGTGTTGACAGGGGTAAAGCTCACTATTATGCTTCCGTAGTTGCCGGACATGCCCTATCGAAAGGGACCGGACACCGGGAGAGGCTTCTCGGAGGTGTGTGGGAGCGACGCTGAGACGATGGGTAACCCCCGGGGTGTTCGTGACGCTGGCCATCATTAGCGGTGCCTGCGAAAGCTCACCAACCACCACGTTGAGTCCTGGCCCTCTGGGTGATCTCCGAGAGTCAGACGCTGTCAGGCAGCTCGCCTTCGCCTATTGGGACGCCTTCAACGCCTACGATGCTGATAGGGCGCTGGGGTATCTGGAGGAGGGCTACCTCCTGCAGCGGGATGAAACAGTCCGCGGCGAGATAGGAAGGATCAAGCGCTTCCGCGTAAAGCTGGGGTTGAGTGAGGAAACCCCTCCGTGGATGGTCGGCGACAACGAAATGGAAATGTATTTGACCATGAAGGAGCCCCTGGGCAAGCGGCGCATTCACATGGCCTTCCGGCAGGTAGCGGGGGAGTGGAGGATCATATTTGCCGAGGAGGCAAAGTAGCCGAGTAGTACTTAGACCATCACCAAAGATGCCAGTGGCTTCTTCCATCAAGACGCTCTTCCAGACCCTGACCGACGCCGTATGGACCTCAGACCCGCAGGCCATCTCTGCCGCAGTCCCCTCCTCTTTCAACGCTTCCAGCGTTACCTTGGCCTTGAATGCCGGCCCGTTCTGTTTTTGACTCTCCTTTAGAGGGTTACCACAGAGACTCAACGTGTATCTTCTCGCCTTTCGGGCAGTCGACGCAGGATGCGTCCGCCCACAGTGCGTTGCTACTGTTTTCCCGGGTAGACTGATGGGCTTGTTGAAACTGCCTGTTTTGGGTCGGGCTGGGGAGGAGGGGGAAGGCTGGAGTTTCACCAACGCCGCCACGCGTTCAATGCGTTGCGAGGGTCGGGTGAAGGGGACTGGGTACCGACTCGCCTAGGTTCCAAGGGTGGCGAAGCTGGCCGAAGTCGAGGGGAGCGTCAGGTACGGGGGGGTCGTCGTAGAGGTGCATGGGGCCGTGGCCGAAGGTGTTGTCGGCGGTCTGCCACAGGGCGACGTCGGGTCCTGCTACCGGTTCTGCAATGACCAGAGACCCCGTCAGGCCTCGGGATACCGGCCATTGCCGGGGTGTTCCGCAAGGCGCCCTCCTCTGGAGCGTAGGGGGCGGCTTAGGAAGGCGGTCTTCGACATACCCGGCATTGGTATCATTGGCAAGAGCAGCGGGACTCTCGCTTAATTCCACCTCAATCTTGTCCGACTGACCGGGTCCACTTGAGAGAGGCGAGACCCCAAATCGCGCAACGGGATACAACGGAGGTTTTATGGACGCAATAAAGAAACTGGTCGGTGTTTACTTGGTCGGTGTTGCCTTGGCAGTGGCCGTTTTCTTTGTCATCAATCCCTTCCTGTCTGAGTCCTTCGAAGTTCCCAATGTGTGGAACGTGCTGGACGTCCTAATGCTTATCGGGCTGGCGTTGGGGCTGGTCTTCAACTATGCCGCCAAGCGGGAGTCATGCAAGGGCGACCCCGGTGAAACTATCACCCGCCGTTACTTGGAGGGCAACGTTGCCTTCTTCGTGACCGCGGGGACCAGCATTCTGTTCCTGCACAACTGGTTCTCCCTCCTAGCCCACGGATCCGACAGCTTGGACGGAAACCACCAAGCCTGGATAATCTGGGCAGCAGTGGACACCCTGCTTCCGTTGGTTCTGGGCTTCACTGGCTACCGGCTCTTGCGGGGAGATTCCCGTTCCTGAACCCCCGAATTCGCGCTACGCGTATGGTGAGGAGAATCCCGGAGGCGGGGTTGTTTCTCTACTCCGTTGCCAACAGCTTTCAGGTCACCGTTAACGGCTTCTACTCACGGTCATCAGCCTGGGCGGCGGTGTCCAGTCCTCAGTCATGGCGCTCATGGCAAGCGATGGCGCAGTCCGGCACGTCGTCGAATGCGCCATCGCTTGCCGATACGCACTTGGACCCTCTCACCATATGCCCCCACCTGGAATGGCTCGCCCAGCACCTGCCGTTTCCTGTTCATATCGTTGACAACGGGCGCAGCCCGCAGGGGGACGTGAAGGCCGTCACCAACCAGTCCGGCTACCGCAATTGTGTGGACATCCCGTCTACTTGAAGGGCGGGGATCGCCACGGCGACGGCATAGGGAGGCGGCAGTGCACCGAGCACTACAAGATTGTCCCTGTACGGCGGAAGATCAGGGAGCTGCTGGGCCTGAGTAGGGGACAGAGAGTCCCCCGGCAAATAACCGTCGAGCTGTGGCTGGGCATGTCCACCGACGAGGCCATCCGGATGCGCTTCTCTCGCGACAGATGGATGGAGAACCGCTACCCTCTCGTCGAGGCCGGGATGTCGAGACAGGACTGCTTGAAGTGGTGGGCTAAGTACGCGGCCGCCAGTTCAGTGCCTTCTCCAGGTTAGAGAGATACTCGGCGAACGCACGGCGTCCCGTCGGTGTCGCCTGTACCCAGGTGCGCGGCTTGGAGTCCAGGAACTCTTTGGTAGTTACCAGGTAATCGGCATCTTCAAGCTTTCGCAGATGAGTGGTCAAGTTGCCGCCTGTGAGACGCAGTGTCTGCTGGATGAATCCGTAGGCCAGCCGGTCCCCGTCCGGCTGGGAGACCAGCATAGTTATTATCCGCAGCCGGGTGGGCTGGTGGATGGTCTCGTTGAGGACGATCGGTTCGTCGGTCAATCGACCCCGCTCTTGCGTATCCACCACGCACCTAGGACGACCACTACTACTATCAATGCCGCCGACACCAACATGGCCTCGTCGCCATCCACGAGGTGGTTGGGAATGTAGAACGCTGCCGCGAACCCAGCGCCCACCGCCGCCAACACTGGGCGGTGCATGATGCCGAACAAGATGTATGCCAGGGACACTATGCCCATGACGACGGCCGGTATGTTGTCCCCGTCTTCCCCATTCCACATTCCCGCTGCCGCCGGAATGACGAAAATCGCTACAACCACCGCGAGCCAGTAGAGGAACACCCGAATGCCGGCGCTGCGAGCGGCGTCGCCCGCTGCGATCTTCCTGCCGGCGCGGCGTCCGATGAACCCGCTTCCCACCATGCCCGGCACCATCAGGATGCCCCACAGCACCCCGAAAATCCACGGGCTGCGCTCCGCGAACTCGGGCGCCTGCGTCAGGATGGCGTACTGCGAGCCGACTCCCAGCGAGGCTATCGTGGCCCAAAATAACGTTATCGTCGCCGTTCCGGCGACGTACATGGAACTCCGAGCCCTGTCCATCGTTTCGTGGATGGTGCGCCAGCTCTCTTCGGGTGTGCCCGCCCCCGTTCCGGCGTCCGAATCTTCCATCGCGTGCCTCCTTGTCGTCATGTAAGTCGTGGCGTGAGCATCGGCATGGAAACCACGCGCTTGACTCTGCCTACGTTGACAAGATACAACTATGGCACAAACTAGTTTCCAATACAAATAATAAAGACGGACGAGTATGGAAGCTTCGGATGTCTTCGGGGTGCAGGTGGCATCGCTGCGGAAAGTGTACCGCGACGTGGTGGCCGTGGCCTTCGAGGTCGAGCGCGGCAGTGTGTTCTGCATCATCGGCCCCAACGGCGCTGGCAAGACCACAGCTATCGAGTGCCTCGAAGCGCTGCGCCAGCCGGATGGCGGCTCGGTTCTCGTGGCCGGACCGGACCCGACAGCCGACCGCGCACGGTTCGTCCACAAGATCGGCGTACAGCTACAGGTGGCTGGCATCCCGCCGCGCATGAAGGCGTGGGAGGCGCTACGCCTGTTCGCCGCGCTACGAGACGTCGATTCCCCTGTCCGAGCTGTCCGGCGAGTTGGGGCTTGACGGGACCCTTTCCAAGACAGTACGGCTCCCTTTCGGGCGGTCAGAAACCAGCCTCGTGGTGGGAAAAAAGGGGGGGTCAGTACCCGGAATGAGGAGAGGGAACAGAGGGCGGGGCCCACCTCAGTTTACCCGGCTGGCGCTGGCCGGGAAGGTGATAGCGGGGGACGCTCTATACGCCGAGTGGAAGTTGAGCCGGTACGCGGTGGAGCAGGGCGGAGATTACTTCTGGGTGGTCAAGGACAATCAGCCCACGCTCAAGGAGGAGATATCACTGCTCTTTGCCGAGCCGCCCTGGGGGGAGGAATTCCCGGAGGCCCGCCAAAGCGGCCGTCACGGCGACCGGCAGGAGGAACGCTGGCTCAGGACGGCCACGGTATTGAAGGATTATTTTGAATGGCCCAAGGCAGGACAAGTTTGCTGCCTGGAACGCACCAGAACCGTCAAGGGAATCCGGCCGGGGGAAAGGTCCTATGCCGTCACCAGCCTGCCTCGCGTCGATAGAGGGTCCTCGCCGAGGGCCGGGCTTACGCAAGTATCGGTTGGGCGATGATCCACAAGCTGGCCACGGTATACAGCACCATCAACGTCAGCATCGGATACTGGCTGTTCAGGGCCATAGTCCGGTCTTTGAACAACCGGATAGCAGCCAGGTGAGCCAAGTACACCGCCAGCACGTGGCCTACCACTATTACCGCCACTGAAAGGAACCACAGGACCCGTGCGTTTATCACCCCTATGTCGAGATTGTACCCAGCGGCGCCAAACAAGTCCCAACCGTAGCCAAAGGGGTCCGATGATATGGGAATAATGAGTTGGCCCTGGATCAACAGCAAGGTGATGAAATGGGCGATGTTATAGGCTAGGGCAATGGGGATGAGGGAGCAGGCAAAGGCGCAGGCCAAGGATAGCGCCCCGGCGCTTTGCCCCACGGACCGGGACATGAAGTAGCAGAATATCAAGTAGACTGTCAGGAGAGCCACTGGAAACAACAACACTCCGACGGTGTCGGCAACGGTCAGACTGTTGAAGGCGGCGTAGTTCATCGAGCTGGAGAAGATGTCCACGACGAAGGACTGAAAATCCACCCAGGCGGATGTGGCGCTGAAGCCGTCGAACGTCACCGTCGCCAGCAATAGAACGACCATGGCCAGCGCGTCGTTGGTCATCGGCTCGTTTCTGGACAAGCCAACGGCTAAGGGCCTGACGTTCAGTTCCCTACTGCCGTCACTGGCGTCGGCCTTCTCGAAACATTGGTAGCAGTTAACGCATTCGCCGTCCCGGTCCAAGCATTGGCCGTCACAAGCCCGGCAAAGTTCCGGAGACCTGACTCGCACCTCGGTGGGAGCGAACCTGGCCAAGAAGCCGAAAGCCACCGAAAAGGCTTCGCCCTGCCGCAGCCAGCGGTGTTTGCCGAAAAGCGCCATGCCGGCCCACGTGATGGCCGTGTACACGATGGCCATCACCGCTACCCGGTCGGGTAGAGACGACTGGGGGAAGGCGTCTTGCAACCAACTGAAGCAAAGGAACAGGATGACGGCAGGCCAAATGCCCCACGTCGGAGGATAGTTCAAGTTGAGGCTAAGGCTGCGTCCAGGCCGGAACAGCCTGAAGAGCCCGTCTCATAAAGCTGAGTTCTCCAGCATCCTGCCCTTGTGGATTCCCGCCTTCGCGGGAATGACGAGCTATTGAGCCGCATTCAATACTGGTTTAGGCGGTTAATAATCGTACCCCGTCAGGTTTCGTCCCCCCAAAATCGTGAGTGGAGACTTCTGAGACAGCCTCTGAACACCCCCTCGGCCCCGTCGAAGAGGACCTTCCACGGATTGAACAACGCCCAAAGATTCCCCACCAACGCGACCAAAAAGGCCATCCCGACCCACCATACTATCCAAACGAAGATGGGAGCGAAATTCGATGAAGGGGTTTGTTCGCCGACGAGACCAGCGGCTATCACAAGTCCCAAAACGAAGACCGACAGGAGCTTCAAGGGCAGCAGGATGGGGCTGGTCAGGACGAGCCGCAGCGCCCGGACCCGGAAAAGGTTGTACCGCCAGTAGGAAGCGCGGGCCGCGCCTCCCTTCACGAATAGCCCGATGACGGCGCAAGAAAGGGCGACCGCTACGCCGGCTCCCACCAAGAAATAACCCAGCGGCACCGGCAGTTCGGTCCGTTCCCCGAAGCCGTGGGCGTAGACCGGGTGGGCCAGCGCGGCTGCGCCCAACGCCAGCAAGGGCAGGACGATCTTAAGCCGTTTCACAGAGGCGCCGCCCGACGCTCAAGCCGAGCGCCCCGGCTACCTGGGACCCACCTCCAAGAATCCGATATCGCGCTCTCCATCTTCAGGCTGTTCCCCAGCCGGTTCGTGCTCCTCTTCTCCGTTCTCATGGTCTCCAGACTCGTCCTCGGGTTGCTCACGTTCTCCTTCCAAGTGATGGGACGTGATCCTGAACCTGCCGGTGGCGTCGGCCACGAAGAAGAAGTCCGCCACAGTCCCGGGTTCCACGGTAGTTTCGATGTCGTAGGTGTGGAGGTGAAACTGGATAGCCTCGGTGGACTGTATCTTTAGGGTAACAATGTCCCCCTGCTTCACCTTGATAACCTTGGGTGTCATCTCCCCATCCTTTACGCTCACCTGTATGTCGAGTTCCTGAGGCTCTCCGCCGCCGCAGGCCACCGCCAGCGCGAGAATCAGGGCGGCAAACCCCGCAACGACGCCGCCCAGTTTCAACCCTTTCCCACGCAATCTCATTCCTCCTTCATCGCTGTTGTACGGGTCCCCGGCGCCGCGGCCGAGTCCTCTTCCAAGTCCAAAACGCCAGGGTCAGCACGGCCGCAACCCCGGCCGCCAGCCAGAGCACGTTAAGCCTATCCGACCGGGTCACCTCCAGGGACACCATGCTCATAAAGCCGTACAGCCACAGGCTCAACAATGCCCTGGGATGTTACCCCGGCGCTCCCAGCGGGTCCCCCTATCTCCACGCCGGTCTCGGCCCATCCTTCACGGCCCAACGCATCCACGAACTCCGCAACGAAACGGGCCGGATGGTCCAGCGGCGGCAGGGCGTCCGGAGAAGGCGGCAACAACCACATCTGCTTCCGGTCCATGTCTCGAAGCGGCACCTTCCTGTCTCCTCTCCCAGCGGCGCTTCACAGTCTACACCCTGGCATACTCGCCGACTTTTGAGACAGCCTCTACGTGTGGTGGCGCCGCCCGGACGCGTATGTGAGTCTTTTTTGTTGCCCATAATCGTCTACGGGCTTCTGTTTTGCCGGGAGGATAAAGTCGGCCTGGCGCCCTATCCACCGTTTGTGAGAGTGTTGACGCCCCGTTCCGGATTCGGTTCTGCCGCAGGAGGCATCCAGTCTCATTTTTTACCCGCGCCTGCCTCTGCACAAGACCCCTGTGTCTTTGATCCAGAACTGGCCGCGCGGACCGCTGGGAAGGCAGGCGCGGGGTGTTAAGTAACATTCCGCAGCGAGATTTCCACCGCCCGGAAATCCCCGCCGGGCCGGAATTCTACCGCCGCCGTGTGCGGGCGTACACCCAGACGGCGCCTCCCACGACACCCGCTCCTGCCAAAAAGCCCGCCCCTGCGGCTATCAGAACAATCAGCCATACCGGGGCGCCTTCCTCCTCACCCGGTTCCACCGGCGAAGGCGGCGAAGGCGGCGACTCCACCGTGGGAGTGGGCGATATGCCAACACTCGGCGTTGCAGTGGGTTCTGGCGTAGGCGTCGGAGCGGGTGTTGCGGTTGGCGTGGCTGTGGGCTCCGGCGTGGGCGTGGCTGTGGGCTTAGGTGTCGGCGTGGCCGCGGGCTCCGGCGTGGGTGTGGCCGTGGGCTCCGGCGTGGGCGTGGCCGTGGGCGTGGGCTCCGGCGTGGGTGTGGGCGTGGGCTCCGATGTCGGTGTGGCCGAGGGCCGCGGTGTGGGGGTGGGCGGGGCGCCCACCCTTATCCTGGAAGCGCCGCCCACGCGTTGTTCAACTTTTTCAGTGTTCTTCAGGACTCCGGAGAAAACGTGCGTCCCCTCCTCGCCGGAGGCGGTAACGGTATACGTAAAGCTGTCCTTCCCCACCAGAAGGAAACTGACAGTCCGGCCTTCGTCGGTAACCGCACCCTTAGATAGATCAGACCCCAGATAGCTGAACCCAGCGGGCAGTGTTTCCACGAGCTGGCCAAAAATGCCGTACCCGGCAGCGGTGATCCTTATCTCCAGCCGGCCACCCGGGACCACTGACGGTGCGGTGAAGGACCTGGAGGCGCTGTGGGTCTGCGCGCCCACGGGACCGGGGTGTAACAGCCCTACTACGCCAAAAGCTGCCCCGGCAATCACCAACAGCGCCCACGCCTTCCTGATCAACGCTCTCTCCTTCTCATTCTCTGTGTTCTCAACTTTCTAGCCCCTTGAATTAGCCGGCAAAATAGAGCCGGATGATATCAAACACATCTTCCAGGCTGATCCGGTCCTTGAAGTAGTCACCGATGGCCGCGAGGACTTCGTCCCTGTCAATCACCGCATTGTTGTCCGCGTCATACTCCCTAGCCAGGCTCCCGGCGAACGCCGCCGTGGTCACCGTCAGCGTCACGGGAATCTGCCTGGGCGAGTTGCTGATACCATTGCCGGCGACGTGGATTGTTCCGGTGTAAGTGCCCTCCTCCAGGCCGGATGCGTCCACGGACACGGTTATGCGGGCCCGGCTGCGGGGGCCGTCGGACGTCGAAGAGGCGGGGTTCACGAACAGCCATGACGCATCGCTCGTCACGCTGAACTTGATGCCGCCCGTCCGCAGGTTCCACACTTGCAGGATTTGCTGGGCCGGATTGTTACCGCTCTCAACGTGAGCGAACGAAAACGTCCGGGGGGATAAGACCATAATCGGCGCCGTCGATACCGGCAGGGATGGCGCGCCTCCCCCTCCTCCACTGACGAAACCTCCTCCTACACTTCCGCCTCCCCCTCCACTGCGCCTCTGGGGCGGAGGCGGAGGCGGAGCGGGTTTGTCGGTGGTCGCACTCACTTCGTTGGACCAACTCCCGGCGCCGGCGGAGTTGACCGCCCTCAACCGGTAGGTGTTGGCCGTCCCTGCCGACAGTTCAGTGTCCCCGTAGGTGGTTGCGCCAGCGGCGGGAACAGGGGTAACGGGAGAGTAGCTGCCGCTCCCTATCTGACGTTCCAACCTGTAGCCGGTGATGCGACTGCCGTTATCCGCCGGCCTAGACCAAGCCAGGTTAATCTGCGACGTGCCCTGGGCGGTGGCGGTGAGGTTGGTCACGCGACCGGGTGCCGTAGCCCGCCTGGTGATTACCGTAGCCGCGTCGTTGGAACGTGTGCGGTCAAAATTGCTGCTCCTTACGGTGGCATCGTTGGCTATGCCTAGCGTCGGAATGTCGTTGACGGTCACTGTTACGTTAACGGTAGCCGTTGCATCCGCGTCCAGGTCGGCGAGTTGGCAGGTGACTGTTCCGCCGGCGGTGGCTCCCGAGGGGGAGCACCCCGCGGTGGGATCAACCGAGACAAAGCTGACCTCATCATCCAATGTGACGTCAAGGGCAACCCCGGTAGCCGTTTCCGGTCCGCGATTGGTGATGGTGTACCGGTAGGTCAACCGCCGGCCTCTCACGATTCTTGCCGGGGAGCTGACAGCGGCGAGCCGCAGGTCCACCGTGTTCTCGTAGTCGTCATCTATCGTAACCGTAACCGTGTCTGAAACGCCCATTAGGAAGGGCAGGTCCGGGTTGGAGTAGGCCAGGGTTGCCGTGAAGTCCTCGTCGTCTTCGTCGGCGGAATCGTCCACAATACGTATGGCGAACTGCTTCTTTGCCTGGTAGCGCTGCTGGCCGCTGACGTTTTTCGGGCGGAAGTCGTCCCGCCTGAAGGACTGAGTCCGGGACAAGCTAACGTAATCGGTGGGCTCGGTTGCCGTGCCGTCAGCGGTGGTGACTGTTACGCCGAAGGAAAATCCCTCGTCGGGCATCCTATCTTTGGTGGTTGTAGCGATTGCGTTGAGAGTGATGGAGCCTGCGTCTTCGCCCGCGCCTACCTGTCTTTGTTCCCACTCGATGGTTACAGGCACGTAGTCGTTGTCAATGATCGTCACCGTCGTGTCGGCCGACATCCCAGTTAGATGCGGCAGGCCCGGGTTTAAGTATGCCACGGTAGCATTGAAATCCTCCTCCGATTCGTCAATCTCGTCCTCCGCGATGAGGACCTGGAACTGCTTCACCGCCCGGTACCGCCTCTGGCCGTTGACGGTACCTCGTCTGAAGTCTGCCCTGTCGAAGGTGGCCGTGGTGGACAGCCGCGTGTAGTCGGCAGGCTGCGACGCGCTGCCGTTGGAGGTGTCTACGGATACGTCGAAAGTGAAGCCGTCCTCCGGCGCCTTGTCCGTTTCCGTGGTGGCTACGGCGCGAAGGGTCACGGAGCCGCCGCCTTCGTTTACCGTTACGTCTGCTTGCTGCCAGCCCAGGGTCACCGGCACGTGGTCGTCGTCGGTCACCGTGGTCCGGGCGGAGTTTGGGGAGGTTGGCTCGTAGCCATCGCCGGCCACCACCCCCACGGTGACGACGCTGTCGTCCTCATCCTTGGTGTCATTGTCAAAATCGACCCGGAAGTTGGCGGTCGGCGAGTTCAGGCTGAAGAAGACCGGCATGGCATTGGATGGCGCCAGCATGTCGCCGGTTTCAGTGACCCGCACGTCGACAAACAACGACGTGTCCAAGACACCGCCTCTCGTCAGCGTGAAGGTAGTTGACTGCGCTTCCGTGACGGTGACGGCGTCCGCCGCTATCGTTACCTTCGGGACATCATCGTCAGTGATGGTTACCGTCGCTTCGTCGCCCGGACCTTGTAGGTGGGGCAAGGACGGGTCCGAGTAGGCCAGCATTGCAATGAAGTCCTCGTCGGGTTCGTCGGCGGAATCGTCCACAATGCGTATGGCAAACTGCTTCACGGCCCGGTAGAGCTGCTGGCCGCCAACCTCGGCCCGGCTGAAGTCGCTTCGCCTGAAGGACTGCGTACGGGACAACCTGCCGTAATCGGCGGGCTGGATTGCCGCGCCGTCGGCGGTGGTGACTGTCACATTGAAGGAAAATCCTTCTTCCGGCATCTTGTCCGCAACGGTAGTGGCGACGGCGTCGAGAGTAACGGAGCCCTCTTCTTCGCTCACAGTTACCGTCGGCTCTTCCCAGCCGATGGTCACCGGCACGTGGTCGTCGTCGGCAATGGTCACCGTCGTGGTGGCGGGTCCTCCCTGCAGATGCGGCAGACTCGGGTTCGAGTAAGCCACCGTTACCTTGAAGTCCTCCTCCGGTTCGTCGATCTCGTCGTCCGCGATCGCCACCTCGATCTGCTTAACCGCCCGGTACCGCCGCCGGCCGTCGACGGTAACCCGCCTGAAATCGTTCCTGTTGAAAGTTACCATCTCGAACAGCCCGGTATAATCGGCGGGTTGGGTTGCGTCGCCCTCGGAGGTTGAGACCGACGCGTTGAAGGAGAAATCCTCGTCGGGAAACTTGTCCTTGGTGGTGACAGCGATGGCGCTAAGGACCACGGCGCCTGCGCCCTCGTCCGCGGGCACCGCTGTTCGCTCCCAACCGAGGGTCACGGGCACCTGGTCGTTGTCGATGATGTTGATGGTTGCAACCGAGTCACGACCTTGGAGATGGGCTAAGCCGGGATGCGAGTAGGCCAGTGTGGCCTTGAAGTCCTCGTCAGGCTCGTCGATCGCGTCGTCGTTGATGGTTACCACAAACTCCTTTTCGGCGCGGTAGCGGGGCTGGCCGTTGACGTCGGCCTGGCTAAAATCGCCCGCTATGAAGGCATCCGGCACGGACAATGGCGCGTAATCGGTGGGCTGCGTTGCGCTGCTGTCGTTGGTGGTAACGGTAAAGTCGAAGGAGAAATCGGTTGCAGGGGCTGTGTTCTGTGTCGTCGTGGCGACGGCCCGCAGCGTAGTGGTCCCGGCGCCCTCGACTACTGTCACTGCCGTCTGCTCCCAACCCATGGTAACGGGCACGTCACCCTGCTTGGGTGTGCCCGTCAGCGTGACTGACCAATCGCCGTCGCCCGCGGAGTTTACCGCACGCACCTGGACATCGTACTCCGTGCCGTTGGCAAGGCTGGAGGCAACGTATCGCAGGTCGCCGGTTGTCCAAACACTGTCTAGGACCATCCAGTTGGCGTCCGCCTTGTCGGGTGCGGTGCTCTCGATATGGCGTATGTCGTAGGCGGCGATGTCATCACCGCCGGTACTGCCGGGCGCAGTCCACAAGACGCCCAAAACGCCGTCGCCCGGGGAGACAGATTGGATAGTTGGGGCCCATGGCGCGGCGGCGGTGGGCGTTGCGACATTGGTCTCGGACCAGGGCCCGGCCCCGGTATCGTTGACCGCTCGCACCTCGACCTGGTATTCGACACCGCCTTTCAGCCCGGTGATCGTGTACTCCAAGCTGCCGGAGTTCCATACGCCCGGTTCCACTCTCCACTGCGCATCGGACTTGTCCGGGGTGTCGCTCCGGATATGGCGCAAGTCGTAGGTTGTAACGTTCGAACCGCCAATGTCGGTGGGGGCCTTCCAGGTCACGGTGAGAGCAGCATCCCCCGGGTCCAACTCGTCGATATCCGGGCGACCGGGCAGTGACCCGTGACCGTAGATGGTGAGGCTCCACGCTACAAGCGTTCCCCGATCGGCCGGGTAGTAGTCGGTGACCCGCAGAGTCCACACCCCGGCAGAGTTCTCGCCGAGGTGCCGGGCCGAGCCGAAACGGAACTCGCTCGTCAACGGGGCGAGCGTCCTTGAGGAAGGGGGAACTAGTTTGGAAATAACGCCCGCGGGTGAAACCAATTCTACGTCCAGGTCCCTGAACGACGGGTGATCGAAGTGGGCGTTGACCTCCACGAACTCGATGAACCCCACGTAGGGTTCGACGGTTACGCTGCTGGTCACAGTGGCGCCCGGTCCGCCGGACAAGGCGTCGGGAATCTCCAGGTCAATCATTTCCGTCCCCGCGCTTATCTCCCGCAGGGTGGGCGCGTTGGTCCAGCTCTTCGCCAAGTCCACTGCTGCCTCGGCGTCCACCACCCCAAAGCCGTACTCGTGGTTGAACTCGTAGCGCTCAGTGGTGGAGTCATACTTCAGGGCGCCGGTTTCCCAACCGGTGTTGTCGGCGTCATTCTTGCGGGCGGAAGCCGCCAGAATCAGCTTCAAGTCGCGCCAGGTCAGGTCCCCATCGGCGTCGCGTATCAGGGCTGCCACGCCGGAGACGATGGGGGTGGCGGCGCTGGTGCCGCCGAAACCGGCCGTGTAACGGTTGCCGTTGTCGGTGGTCGCGATCCCGGGTGTGCCCCGGGACGGGTCGTGGGATGGAGCGCAAACCCACAGGTTGGAACCCGGTTCGGAGTAGCTGCTCCTAAAGTCGGCGTGGTTGACGGCGCAGACGGCGGTAACGCCGTAAAAGTTACCGTACTCGTCGAGGTTGGAGTAGTCCCCGCGCAGCCCTCCGTTGCCGGCGGCCCAAACATAAAGGGTCCCCTTGCCGCCGTAGCCGGTGGTAACCCCGTCCTCCACAGCCGCTTCCCAGAATGAGTTCGTGAATTCCGGCGCGCCCAAGTCAGCAGGTCCCCAGCTGTTGTTGAATATCGCAGTAGTCGCCGCATTTTGGGCCATGGCGTGCGCTTCATTCAATTCCGTTTTGTCTAGGAGCAAGTTGTAGCCGTAGATCGTGGCCCTGGGAGCAACGCCGCGCATGCCCAGGTTGTTGTCCCGCGCAGCGACTAGGCCGGCCACTGCCGTCCCGTGGGTCTCGGCAGGGTCGTATATGTCATCCCCACCGGTGTAGTCGTGATTGAAAGACGCGGTGACGTTGGCGCTCAGGTCCTCATGGCCGTGGTGCATCCCGTCGTCGACCACCGCCACGGTGATGCCTTCCCCCAGGGTCCCGGAAGTCCAAACATCCTCCACGTTGATGTCCTGCGACGCGCTCCCGACAAACTGACCGGCGTTGCTCAGGTGCCACTGACAGCCGTACAGGGCGTCATTGATGCTGGCGCTGGTGTCAATGTTGGAGCATTGGTCCAGGACTCTGGGGTACTCGCGGTCTTCAATCGCCAGGATGGTGTAACGCCCGGTCTCCGTGCTCTCCCGGCCGCTAACTTTGATGTAATGAGTGCCTGAGTCAAGGCGGTCCTGGATGGTAAAGCCTATGGGGCGGCCGCCGCCTTGCAACAGGTCGGGTTCGACCGAATCATCGTCGCTGTCAACCAACAAGCCAGCCGTGCTTATCTCGGCGCTCACGGCCCTGACTGACACATAGGCCGGCGAGTCCACCGTAATGCTGAAGTAGTCAACATCGCCGGCCGGGTCTATGTTTCCGCCGGCCGGGTCGCCGAGAGTGAGCGGCTGCGCGTCAGCGATGGTGCTGCCAGGCTCGGTGACCGCAGTGGCGTACACCGAGAACGGCCCTATGTCGTCTTCACCGTAACCTGAAACCTCGAGGTAGTAGACACCCGCAGATAGGGCTTGACGTATGAGAAATTGGTAGATGCCCGTCTGGAGAAACCCGTCGTCGTTGGTTGCAACAGGCCGGCCTCTACCGTCCAGCAAGTTCCCTACGGTATCCCGGGCAAAGCCAGCGCTACGAATATTGACTTCGGCATTTTCGGATAGCTCCAGCCTAAAGTAGTCGACGTCGCCTCCGGGGTCCAACATCCCGCTGGCGGAACCGCCCAGCTCCAGCTTCGCCGCATTGGCCCTGCTGGTGGTGTCCGTGAACGTTCTGGTTCTCAGAACGTAGGCCCCCCTGGACGATCGGAATCCGTTGACTCTGACGTAGTAGGTTCCGGCGTCCAGGGTACGCCAGATGAAGAAGTTCAGCGGGCCGCCGGCCAAATTGCCGTCGTCGTTTCCGGCGATGGGCAGGCCGCTACTGTCCAGCAGGGCGCCCACCGTGTCCAGGTCGCCCGTGGTGAATATCCAAAGGCCAACCGTTCTCGACAACTGGAGCTTGAAGTAGTCTTCTTCACCTCCGGGGTCAATGGTCCCCCAAACCTCGGTATCCGGCGCCAGTGTCGTCGCGGAGCTCTGGGTGTCTCCGTAGTCGGCGGGAGTCTCACTTGCGGTAGCCGACCACGGTCCGTCGGTGGTGGAGTCCACTGCCCGCACCTGCACGTCGTACCGGACGCCGTTGGTCAGGCCGGCAACGGCGTACTTCAGGCCGCCGGAGTCGGCAGTCCAGGCGTCGTCCTTCACGGTCCAGTTGGCATCGGCCTTGTCGGTGGCATCGCTGCGGATGTGGCGCACGTCGTAGGCCGTGATGATGTTTGTGGCCCCGGTGGGAGCGTTCCAGACCACGGCAAGGGCCCCGTCGTCGGCTCTAACCGAATCAATGGTGGGGGCGGTGACTTGGGATGCTGCGGGTGTTCCGGTGGCGGTGTCCGACCAGGGGCCGTCCCCCTCGTCGTTGACCGCCCGCACCTGCACGTCGTACCCTGTGCCGTTGGACAGGCCGCCGAGGGTGTATTGCAGGTCGCCGGAGGTCCAGGCGTTGTCGACTTCGGTCCAGTTGGCGTCGGCCTTGTCGGTGGCGTCGCTGCGAATGTGGCGCAGGTCATAAGCGGTAATGGCCGAGTCACCCGTATCTTCGGGTGCGCTCCAGGCGACGGCGAGCGCGCCGCTGGAGGGGGCCATGGAGGTGATGACCGGTGCGCCGAGGGCGAGGGCCGGGCTGTGCCCATAGACCGTAATGCTCCACGACTCCAGCGTTCCTTCACTGCCCGTCACGCTGTCGGTCAGTCGCAGCGTCCACGTTCCCGCAGCGCTCTCGCCCAGGTGCCGCGACGTGCCGAAACGGAAGCCGTAGGACAACGGGAACTTTTCTGTGGACTGATAGGGTACGCTCAGCTTGGAAACCGCGGCCGACGGAGAAACCAGTTCCACCGTGAGGTCCCGGAAGGACGGGTGATCAAAGACGGCGTTGACCTCAACGAACTCAATGAATGCCACGTCGGACCCAACGGTGACGGCGCTGCTGACGCTGGCCCCGGCGTCGGGAATGCTCAAGTCGATATCCGTGGCTGTTGCCGCGGACTGCTTCCTCAACGGCGGGAGAGTCGTCCAGCCGCCGGCCAATTCCACCGCCGCCTTGGCGTCCACCACGCCAAAGCCGTACTCGTGGTTGAATTGGTAACGCTCCGTGTCGGAGCCGTACTTGAGCGCGCCGGTCTCCCAACCGGTGTTGCCGGAGTCGTTCTTGCGGGCCGAGGCCGCCAGAATCAGTTTCACGTCCCGCCAGGTGAGTTCCCGATTGGCGTTTCGCACAAGAGCGGCGACACCGGACACCACGGCGGCGGCGGCGCTGGTGCCGCCAAAGTCTTGCTCATAACGGTCATAGTTCGTGGTGGTCGGGATCGACTGTCTACCCTGGGAACGATCGGCGGACGGACCGCAGACCCAAAGGTTGGCCCCCTGCTCCGAGACCGCCGACCTCTGGCCAAGGTCGTTTACCGCGCAGGCCGCGGTCACACCGTAGTAGTTGGAAAACCCGCTGAGGTTGGAGTTGTCTCCCCTTAACCCTCCATTGCCGGCGCCGAAGACGTAGAAAATTCCCTTGCCGTCAAGTCCGTTGGCCACTCCCGCATCAATCGCCAGTTCCCACAATCTGGGCGCTGCATTTACTCCAGGCCCATGGAGGTGAGACCAGCTATTGTTGGACACCCACGTATCGGCTAGATTTCGTGTCATCGCGTCCGTCAGGTTGCCAAAGGTGGTGTTTCGAATCCAGTTGTAGCCGTAAATGGTGGCCCTGGGAGCGACGCCGCGTGTTCCCAGGCTGTTGTCCCGGGCGGCGATGACCCCGGCGACCTTGGTGCCGTGGTCGAAGTAGCGCTCGAATACGTCCCCCCGCGGGGTGTAGTCTTGGTTCCGGGACTTGTTTACGTTGTCGCGCAGGTCCTCGTGGTCGTAGTACAGACCGTCGTCTACAATGGCGACGTTGATACCGGCGCCCAGGTTGCCGGCAGCCCACACGTCCTCAACGTTGATGTCCTCTCCGGGCGTCCCCGCCGCCTGCCCGGTGTTGTTCAGGTGCCACTGGCAACCGTAAAGGGGGTCGTCATAATCCGTGTTCATTGCGGAACAGCCATCTATGAATGAGGCGTAAGCGGTGTCCTCGGTGGCCATGATGGCATACGGCCCGGACTCCGTGTTGTCGCTGGCGGTCACCCTGATGTAGCTTGTCCCGGCGCCCAGGCTGGCGTAGAGCGTAAAGCCCAGTCCGCCCGGGTCGTAGTCCTTTTCGTCCAGCCTGGTATCGACGCTGTTGCCCCTGCCGGAAAACAGCTCGCCATCGGTGTCCACTGAGGCGCTGCGGACCTGGACCCTCACGTGGGTGGTTTCGTCGACAGTTATTTTGAAGTAATCGGCGTCGCCAACCCGGTCTATCCTTCCTCCCGCCACGTTGCCCTCACCCAGCGGCAGCGGAAGCGCGGTCCCTCTGGAACCCCCCGGGGGTGTCACCGTCGCGGCGCTCACCGTGTACGGACCCGCCTCGCTTGCGGAAATCTTGGAACGGGTGACATTGCAGTCTCTCCAATTTCCGCGGTAGAACTCCGGGGTGTATCCCCGGCAAACGTTGTAAGACCCGGCGGGGGCGCCCCTCACTTTGAGGTAGTAAACTCCCGCGTCCAACTCTTTGCGGATGATGAAGCGCTCGTTCAGAGCGCCGGTGAAGAAGCTGTCGTCGTGGACGGCAATCTCCGTTCCGTTGCTGTCCAGCAGCGTGCCTTCAGCGTCGACGTTGGCGTTGGCGCGCGCCAGGCGGACCATGAGGTCTCCCGCCTGGGACAGCTCTATTCTGAAGTAGTCTTCATCGGCAGATACCGTCTCCAGGATGCCGAACGCAGAGCTTCCCAGGGCCAGGTCCGCCGCGTCGACAGTGGAGGTGGTGTCCTTTATCGTCTGGGTGTGAAGCGTGTAAGTCCCAGTCTCGGCAGCGCCGACCTTGACGTAATATGTCCCTGCATCCAGGCTGCTCCATAGGAAAAGCTGCGGGCCGTACTGCCTGAAGGTACTGTCCTGGTCGTCAGTCTTGATCGGCGCGCCGCCGCTGCCCTGCAGTTCTCCCGTAGTGGGTAAGAAGCCGGTGATGTAGCTGGTGGTGAATATGAAAATTCCCGACGCTTCGGCCAGGGTTATCCTGAAGTAATCTTCATCGCTTGCCGAGTCTATGGTCCCAACGATCGAAGTGTTGAGTTCCAGGTCAGTGGCCGCGGAGCGAGTGTCGCCGTGGTCCGCGGGTGTGCCGGCGAAGGTGGCAGACCATTGGCCGTCTCCGTTGGCGTTCACTGCCCTGGCCTGAACATCGTATCCCACGCCGTTTTCCAGCCTGGTGATGGTGTACTCCAAGCCGCCGGCGCCACCGGTCCAGACGTCGTCCACCAGGGTCCAGTTTCCGTCTACAGTCTCGTCCGCGCTGGTCTTAATGTATCGCAGGTCGTAAGCCGTAATGTCCCTCCCACCATTGGACGTGGGAGCGGTCCAGGCCACTGTGAGGGAGCCGTCGCCCGCGGTCACCGAATCGATTGCCGGAGCGGTGGGCAGGTTCGCCTGCGCCAGGGCGTCGCCGGAGGCCAGCAGAAGGCAGAGTAGGGCGCAGACCGCCGCCAGCGACAGTTTCCATGCGGGCAGAATCCTGGTCATTCGGTCAGCCGTTCAACAAGAACGCCGGTATCCACGATGCGCCGGAAAGCTGCTTCGGGCGGGGCAGGTCAGAGCAGTGAAGCCAAGGTGGGGCGGGCACACGGGAGGACGCGCCTCACTTGGCGGAGACTTCCGTCCACCAGTTGGGGCTGGACACCACCACGCCGTCCAGGGCGGCCAGCGAGTTGGCCAGTTCCAAAGAGGGGAAGCCGGGTTCGGTCTCAACAAAAAAACCGTTGATAAGGTAACTCAATTCCGAAACCCGGTTCAGATTGATTCCGTTGTTGGCGAAAAATGCGTCGGTTTCCGCGCTGCCCCATTCCTCGTTGAGGGCCAGCAGGACGCCGCCGGGCAGCGTCATCAGAGCGCCGGACACGGAGCGGAACACCGGTTCACCATCGTTGCTATTGCCGTCGTCGGCGCCGGCGCCGTCTTTTTTGCTGTCCTTAGCGACGATGCTCCCTTCGCCGGCTCGGGCAACGATGTCGCCCTCGGAGGAGGAGCCACCGTCCTCCTGCACGGTTAGGCCCGACTGAAGCCTCACCGTCCTCCCAGGTGTAGGTCTGTCCCTCAACGGGGTCGGCGACGGAAGAACCGCCTTTTTGCTCGGAATCCCCGGTCTCTGGAACCGGCGGTTTCTGCGGGGTCGCGGCAACCGGCACGGACGCGGGTGTGGCGGCCGGGGCGGAATTCTCCGCCGTGGAAACCAGCGGCTCGGCCAGGGGAGCTGGACCCGCTATTAGGGCCAATTTGGCGGCTTGGCCGTTTGCCGGATCGGGGCCGGACGGCAACCCAGGGTCCATCTCCAGGTTGGATGGCTGTGCCTCTAAAGGCAGGGAGGCCGCCGTGGGCGCTAGAAGGGCAGCCGGAGCAGCGGACGGACCGCACCCAGCCAAGACTGCTGTTGCAATCGCCATCAAGACTATGGCCGCACCGGCGGACAATAAAGGCAGGCCTCTGCTCATCGCTTTCGACTGGTATATCCGGCCAAAATGGGACTATACGTTGATAGTAACACTATTCCGCACCTTGCCCAAGGGGAGGCCCTTCCGAGGACAGGACGATTGCAAAGTCTGGCCGGAGGGAGTAAAGGGGGAATCGGGAAATGGAGGGCGGCTTCGCTCATGCCATGCTTGCGGCACAGCTCCCCTGTCCCCGCCCCCGCCTCAGCCTCGTTCAGAACCGCTATGATCTGCTCCTCTGTGTACCTCTTCCGCGCCATGAGCCCTCCTTACATGTCCCATTTTGCCGGAGGACTCTCCTTGCCACCGCCACTGTTTTCGGGGGTAAGGTCATTTCTGCGAAACTCCGCTGCGATATACTGGAATCCGCCGACTGGGATTGGACACGCTAACCTAAGCGGTCGTACTTCGAGCCAACGACAATTCAACCAAGAGTGTGACAATGCGCGCATTAATCATAGTCATTCCGATCATCGCTCTTCTCCTTTCAGTTGCTGCCTGCCAGGGAGGCGCCGGGCCCGCCGGGGATCAGGGGCCGCCAGGGCCACAGGGTTCATCAGGGCCGCAAGGCACTGCGGGAGAACCCGGCCCTGTGGTTGCCGGGCCCGCCGGGGAGCGAGGGCCTGCCGGGGAGCAGGGCCCGCCGGGGTCACAGGGTTCGCCAGGGCTGAAGGGCTCTCCGGGAGAAACCGCCCCCGTGGATGAGGCCGCCGTCGCGTCTCTCATTGAGCAGATGCAGGAGCAGTCGAAGGCGGGCTTGACCGCGGAGCCCGTACCTCTCAAGTCGACGCCCTCCGACTACACCAAGTCCTTTGTAAGGGACGCCATCGGCAGATATGAATCGGACGGACTCGAAGCGACCCTTGCCTACTACAACACCCAGGAGAGTATCGACGGTCAGTGGTACACGTTCATCATGGACCAGGAAAAGGTAATGCTGGCTCACGCCGCCAACCCCGGCTTGGTGGGCCGTCCCGTCTCGGCGGCGGTTGGGCCCAACGGCTACCCGGCGGGCGAGGCGGTCTCCGCGGTTGCGGACGAAGACGGAGCTTGGTTCGACTACACATTCACCAATCCGGCGACCGGCGTTGGGGAGACGAAGCACTCTTGGATAGTGCGGCACGACGAGCTGGTCTTTGGCTCGGGGTGGTACGAAAGCGGGCCGCGCAAGTCCGACCCCGCCTTATATACTCAGGCCTTCGTGCGGCAGGCCTTGAATCTCTACGACGTCTTGGACCTCGAAGCGACCCTTGCCTACTACAACACCCAGGAGAGTATCGACGGTCAGTGGTACACGTTCATCATGGACCAGGAAAACGTAATACTGGCTCACGCTGCCAACCCCGGCTTGGTGGGCCGTCCCGTGTTGGCGGCGGTTGGGCCCAACGGCTACCCGGCGGGGGAGGCGGTTGCAGCGGTTGCGGACGAAGACGGAGCTTGGTTCGACTACACGTTCACCAATCCCGCCACCGGCGTTGGGGAGATGAAGCACTCTTGGATAGTGCGGCACGACGGGCTGGTCTTTGGCTCAGGGTGGTACGAAAGCGGGCCGCGCAAGTCCGACGCCCCAGCCTACACCAAGGCCGTGGTACAGCAAGCACTGAATCTCTACGACGCCTTGGGTTTGGAGGCTGCCGTTGACTATTACAGCTCCCAGGAGAGCGTAGACGGTCAGTGGTACGTGTTCATTGTCGGTGAGGACGGCTATACAATCGCCCATCATAATCCCATGTTCCTGAAGCGAGACCCCAGCCTCCGAGTGGACGCCGCCGGGTATTTCTACGGGGACGATTTGCTAGGCGCCACCGAGGCTGGCCATTGGGTCGACTATGTGTTGCTCAATCCTGAATCGGGCGAGGACCAACAGAAACACACCTGGGTTGTGCGCCATGACGGGCTGCTGTTCGGGTCGGGCTGGTACGAGTAGTGTAGTGATGAATCGTCTCGAAACTGGTGATGCCTAGGGCAAAGTTTCAGCTCCAGGCCAACGACGGCCCCGAAGCGTTGTTTGTGGACGCACCTAACCAGGAGGACCACCCTATGGCCCAACAGCGATAGGGTCAAACTAGGCCGGTTAGCGGGTGGAGAGTAGGTTGTTCACGTTGCTAACTGCTAAACGGAATCCCCAAGTCAGGAATGCGCGAACCAGGTTTTGGGTGATTTTGCTGGCGGCCTTGACCGGCCTGCTGGTCATTGCCTCGGGCTGCGATCGTAGTTCGGGCGGTAGTTCAGTCGGCAGTTCAGCCGGTACTTCAGATCGTACTTCAGGGGAGCAGACTGCCACGACCCCATTGAAAATCGGCCTGCTACTCAATTTCACTGGGTCCCCGGAGGCGTCTGCGGACAGAAAGAGGGCCTTTGACCTGGCTATACGGCACGTCAATGACGGCGGAGGCGTATTTGGGATGGCCGTGGAAGGCGTGTCAGCAGACGCGACTCAAGATCCGTCTGTTGCTGTGGAGGCGGCCCGGAACCTTGTAGAGGTAGAGGGGGTCCATGCGATAGTTGGCCCCAACGCCAGCTCGGCGGCATTGCCGATTTCACAGAGCGTATCCGCGACGCTTAGTATCCCCACAATCAGCCCTTCGGCCACCTCTCCGCAGCTAACCGATGTGGAGGACAATGGCTACTTCTTCCGGACGGCGCTCTCCGATGCTGCCCAGGGTCCGGTCTTGGCACAGGTGACGCGGGGCCGCGGCTTCGATAACGTTGGCCTGATCTACCAAGACGATGCCTATGGTAAAGGGCTGGCTGCCGCCTTCGAAGAGTCCTGGAATGGAAAATTGCGGGCCGTCTCCGTCGATACGGCCCAGACGAGCTACCTTTCGGAGTTGACGCAGAGTGCGGATGCGGGAGCGCAGGCGTTGGTTGTTATTGCTTTCGAGGGTCAGGCCCTGTCCATCGTGCGCGAGGCTATCGATGAAGGCACTTACAGCCGGTTCGTCTTTGGCGACGCGGCCAAAAGAGTAAGTCTTGTCAGAGAGATCGGCGGCGAAAAGTTGGGGGGCATGAACGGGACTGCTGGGGGGTCCGCTCCCGGCAACGCCGCAACAGCCGACTGGGAGGCCGCCTTCATCGCCGTGTACGGCGAACTGCCGGTACTCCCCTATGTCAAAGAGACCTACGATGCGGCCGTCGCCCTCACTTTTGCAGCCCAGGCTGCAGGTAGTGCCGACGGCGCTGCAATCCGCGATCGTCTGCGGGAAATCGCAGGACCACCCGGCGGGACCGTCCTAGGCACTCCCGCAGGAGTCGCCGATGGCCTATCCCTGCTTGCGGAAGGGCGAGAGATCGACTTCGATGGCGCTGCCAGTACGCTGGATTGGGACGAAAACGGCGACCTTCGTCGAGGTTACATCGGGACATGGCGCTTCACATCTGACGAAAGCATCGAAGAACTCGACACGGTATTTTACGAGAACTAGCGGTACTCAAGCCCGTCGAAGCCGCTCTTCCCCTGAAAGTCGCCTGGTATCAACAATGTCCTTTTTGGCCGCTCTTGATCATAATAGTATTTGACACTAATAGCGGAGTGCACTACTATACATTGGTGATCAAGGGCTACTGGGACAGAGACACTCAGGCAGTGGGGGAGCGCCGACGTGTCCGTAGGTTCCCTGAGGAGTTGCAGCGCCGGGCGCAAAGAAAGTTGATGATGATCAACAACGCCGCAGACCTGAACGACCTGCGAGTGCCTCCCGGGAATCACCTGGAGGCCCTTTCGGGAGATCGAGACGGGCAGAACAGCATTCGCATCAACGACCAGTGGCGGATCTGTTTCGCCTGGGACGACGGGGACGCCTACGAAGTGGAGATTGTGGACTACCATTAACGGCGCGGCACCGTTTTGGAGGGAGACCATGACGAAAAAGACGGCGGACAGCCTCGAAAGGCTGCCTCCCATCCATCCGGGAGAGATTCTTGAAGAAGAGTTCCTGCGACCCATGAACATCACCCAGTACCGGCTGGCCAAGTCTATTGGCGTAGACGCACGAAGGGTTCACGCGATCGTGAACGGGGAGCGGAGCATATCGGCAGAGACGGCGCTGCTGTTCTCGCGCTTCTTCGGGAATTCCGCCGGATTCTGGATGGGCCTGCAAAGCCAGTACGACCTGGAGACGGCCGAGGAGCGGCTTGCCGAGAGGTTGAGCGGGGTCGTGGCGTATTCGGCGGCTGGGTCGGCGGGTTAGGGGATGGAGGGCACAATGCCTGCGTCGGAGGGTGCGGCGTTCGAATCCACGAGACTTCACGAGTCGACCGATGGTGAATCGATTGCTTTGACCCGCTCACCCAACCTTTTACTCCACCTACACTAAGCAAGTAACATAATGGGGTGTTAAAGCGTGCTCACTCTGTCTCCATCCCACCAAACTTCGCCTCTTCTTTTTCCTCGGTAGTATTATGCTCGAACTATTGAGACTGTTCCCAAGTCGACCGCTGGCGATATCCTTGGCCGGATGGACCCTCTTCTTCGTAATTCAAGTTGTTGGTTTGACCTTTGTCGTCTACGAAAGATACGCTCCGCCCTCAGAACCTCCTCCTTTAGATCGCCTGTGATTCGTCTATACCGAGCTACCTCGTGTGTTGCCTATGGCTGCTGTGTATGCGGCTTGCATGGTCTTTGTGGCTCAAGTGATGGGTCGTTTCATTGCGACGGATAACTTTACCGTTGCAGAATGGTACCAGCTACTCAAGAAGAACCCGACCAGAGCAATAAAGTGGATGGGCCTCCGGGTGATGCTCTTGTTAGGTATGGTAGCGCTTTTCATCAACTCTTTGGTGCCTTTCCTGGGTTGGATCAGCACTTTGCTGCCAGCGCTTTTGGGGTTGTTGGTGGCACGGCTGATGTTTGTGCCATGGTCGAACTGGGTAGTGGCGGAGATGGCAACCCGGGATGGTGACGCTGCAAGGGGAGAAAGTGCCGACGATACCTCCGTGGGCCGCCGACTTGACAGGCGGCGGCGTGGACGTCGCATCTGAAATGAATCCACCCGCAGCCAGCGGTCGAACCCGGCGACGAGTCCTTCCCACTCTCTGCCCGAAGCCCCATGGGAGAATGTAAGCCAAGGAAACGAAACGTATGAGCCGGGTTGGTGGGTTTCAGACGCGGCCTCTCTAACGGATAGCTTCCATTGCCTTATTGTTGGCGGAGATTGCAGATGTAAATGGCACCCTCGAGCTGCGTACGAATTAGGCTGTTTCTTGGCTTTCGTCCAGCCCCGCGAGTCGCTCGGCGATCTGGTCAGGGGCTAGGTATTCGATGTGGGCGGAGATGGACCACTGGTTGCCGTGGGGGTCGGTGATGTGGGCTAGGCGGGCACCGTAGAATCGGTCGGCGAGATGGACCCCGGGCGGGTCCAACGCTTCACGATAGAGTCCTGAATCCTGCGGCCGCGGAAGGAATCGCGCGGGGCGGTTTGAGATAATTCTTCAGGCAGCCAAGGAATACCTGGATGGAGCATCGTGGGAACTGCGAATATCACCATCCAAGTGGGCGAGGCGGCGGCGACGACTTTTGAGCGGCGTAGGCAGAGATATTCGGCTGTCTTTTGGAATGTGAGACCCCATGCTCATCAGGACTGCGCCACTCAAACGTTGCTGGCAGGCACAGTGTTCTTCTAAAGTAGGAGCTCCCAGCGAAAAGCTCGCAATTGAGCTTGTCTCAAAAAGCTGAGTCTTCTAGCATCCTACCTTTCTGGATTCCCGCTTTCGCGGGAATGACGGGTTATTGAGTCTGGATTCCCGCTCCCCGATCGGGGTCGGGGACAAGCTTCGAGGGAATGACGGAAGCGGGGGAATGACGGGTTATTGAGTCTGGATTCCCGCTCCCCGATCGGGGTCGGAGACAAGCTTCGAGGGAATGACGGAAGCGCGGGAATGACGGAAGGCGGGAATGACGGGAGCGTCGGAGTGACGGGAGCGCGGGAAGGACGGGAGCCTGGGAATGACGGGAGCGGGGGAATGACGGAAGGCGGGAATGACGGGAGCGGGGGAATGACGGAAGCCTGGGAATGACGGGAGCGGGGGAAGGACGGGCTATTGAGCCGCATTCAATACTGGTTTAGGCGGTTAATGCTGGTTTGGGCGGTTAATAATAGTAAGCCGTCAGGTTGCGTCCGCCCAAAATCGTGAGTGGAGACTTCTGAGACAGGCTCGTAACTGGTAAGGCAACACTGTCGACGCTGGCGTCACGGGCAAGGCGACTCATCCCACTCGACCTGTGGCAGCAGCTTGGGCTGCTACCAGGACTTCAGGACCGGCAGCACTTCTTTGGCAAAGAGCTTCAGGCCTCGCTCCGCCACATCGGGCGGCGTGCCGCCGAAGCGAAAGGACACGTTCAACTCGAAATCGCCGACCAGGTCCCGGCGTTCCTCAAGCCCCCGCAGAATCTTGTCCGGCGTGCCACAACTGGTCGCCCTCATAAAACCTTCGACCGCCCCTTCGAGACCGGCCGAACGCGCGATTTCAGCCTTCTGTTGATAAGCGTCGTAACCCTTAACCGAACGGAAGTGATCGCCAAGGAACTCGTAGTGATGAAAGTTGCTCTCGACAAATTTGCCCTTGTATTGACGCGCTTCTTCCTCGCACTGGGCGATATCCGTGCCGCACACGACGAATTCATTGAGCATCAGGGTTGGCGGCTCCGTGCCGTGAAATTCCCGGTGTAAGGCTCGCCCGCGCTCGATCCCCGGCATCCGCATGTCCCAAGGACGGTCAGCGAACATCACGATGTGCGCGCCAAGTTTGGCCGCCGAAACAACCGACTCGTCGCTGGCGGCAACGGCGTAGATGCGCCCGTCGAAGGAATGCTGCGGCCGCGGCCGGATCTCCGCCTTGGCCTGTTTGTAGTAAGTCCCATTGCCCTCGATGAAACCCGTCCTGAGGGCTTCGACAATCATCGGCGCCGCCTCGTCGAAACGGTCCCGCGATTCGTCCATGCTGATGCCGAAGGCTTCGAATTCGCGCCGTGCCAGACCTCGCCCCAACCCCAACCGGAGCCGGCCATTGCTCAACAAGTCGAGAACGGCAGCGTTTTCCGCCACCCGCAACGGGTCATGCCAAGGGAGTATCACGGCGGCTGTCCCCACGTCGATATCGGGATGCTTGGCCGCAATGTGCGTCATTAGCTGGAGATTGTCCGGCACGAAGGAATAATCGTTGAAATGGTGCTCTGCGGACCAAAGGCAATCGAACCCCTCGTCGGCGGCGATTTCGGCAAGGCGCAGCTCCTCTTTCCATGTCTGGCCGTCCGAGCCGTCTTCCCAACCGTAACTGGAGAAGATCAACATCACTCCGACATCCATCTGAATACTCCTTTCGATTCATTCAAGATACCCATCATTCAAGATACTCACCCACCGGGTAATGAGCCGATACATTCACGATAACCGGCCGCCCAGGCAACGAGCGTCAAAAGCTCGGCTTGGTGGAAAAGGGGGTCAACTGGAGCTCGTGGGTCCAGCACGACTTGTCCTGAGTGTGCAGATAATAGAAAGCCTCGGCGATCTTAACGGGATTCATCAGCAAATCAGGCTGTTGCAGGGCACGCGGCAGTTCCCGGGTGCCTGGAGAATCGATGGTGCCGTCGATCACCACGTTGGCAACATGCACACCGTACTCGGAATATTCCTCCGTCAACGCCTGTGCCAGCGTGCGCATCATCACCCTCGGATAGTATAGCGACTGTCCGGTATACCGCTTTTTCCCCCGCAACGACGACGAGTTATTGGAAATCAGGATAGAGCCCGTGCCCCGCTCCCGCATGGCGGGCAGCACCTCCTTGGCAACCAGGAAGGGACCGCTGCTAGAGATGTGCTGCGCGGTCTCGAACATTTCGAAGGGAATGTGCTCCAGCAGTTCTTGTTCCGGCGGAAGATCTCGTCCCTCCAAGTAGCCCGCGTTATATACCAGGACGTCCGGGTCGCCAGCCTGGTCCCGGATCTGGGCGAACGCTTTCGATATGGAGTCGCGAGACGCGAGGTCCAGCTCGACGATCATGCTTTCGCCGCCCTGTTCTTGGATCGCTTCCTCCAACGCAGCCGCGTTGGAGACATTGCGCGTGGTCAACACGACCA
Organism: Dehalococcoidia bacterium; assembly: GCA_965224325.1. GTDB lineage: Bacteria > Chloroflexota > Dehalococcoidia > Lucifugimonadales > UBA3495 > CBDCMJ01. The sequence goes on along the minus strand of CBDCYT010000005.1, from coordinate 7,637 downwards.
AGAACCCCTCTTTTGCAAACTTTAGGGAGACGGCCCCCCCTACGCCCCAGCGCACACTGACGGGCAACTCGCTGTCATCGAGCGCCCTGCCATGTGCCAAGTGGGTGTTGCGGCCGTCTGACTGCCACTTAGACGTCGCCCCCAACACGACGGCGACTGGTTTTCGATTTGAAGTCATCGCGGATTCCTTTTGTAGAGATGTCGACTTCCCAACTGCCGCCGGAAGTTGAGCCCGAGCAGTTGGCGACTCAATCTAGGAGTCGTCAAGCCCTGGGAGGAGGGGCTGGCGGATTTCGAGACCAACACTTTCCGGTCAATTTGGCGACGCTAGGGACGGTAGACCAAGCGGTACTGTACTACAAACTTTCAATCCGGTCTAACCCTCGTGGCCCACGTCAGCCTGCGCCAGTCATTTGCCCGATACAGCTTGCCAGTCCCAGGCCGGACGACCGCCAGCCCAACGGGTGAAAGAACGCGGCAGTTAGCCGGATAATGCCAGAAGCCGGACCGGCAGAGGTGTCCCTGCCGGTCCGGCCACGCTTGCTTCGGATAGGTAAGACGGTGCGCCTGCCGTAGCGGACTGCCCGGCTAAGACGCCGCCTCGCAGACGGTGTTCAGTATCAGCCGCGTCACCGTGTAGGGGTCGCAGTTGGCATTGGGCCGCCTATCTTCGATGTACCCTTTACCGTCTCGGTGGACCTGCCACGGGATCCGGACTGACGCCCCCCGGTCCGACACGCCGTACCGGAACTCCCTGTAGGAGCAGGTCTCGTGGAGACCGGTCAACCGCTCCTCGATCCGGTGGCCATAGTTGGCGATATGCTCGTCATGATTGGCTCCGAGCGCTTCGGCGGCCGCTACGCACGCCTCGTAGCCCTCGCGCATCTGCCAAGTCGAGAAGTTGGTGTGAGCGCCCGCGCCGTTCCAATCACCCTGCATCGGCTTGGGGTCAAGCCTGGCGCTGACGCCTCTGCCTTCATTCCCAATATGGATGTCCTCTCCAATGCGGTATAGAAGCCAACGGGCGAGCCAAAGCTGATCGGCCGCTTCCGGAGTCCCCACCGGCCCGACCTGGAACTCCCACTGAGCCGGCATCACTTCCGCATTGATACCGGAAACCATCAGCCCTGCCCGGAGACAGGCGTCCAAGTGGGCTTCGACGACGGGGCGACCAAAGACTTCGTCTGATCCTACTCCGCAGTAGTAACCGCCTTGCGGCGCCGGAAAGCCATTGTCAGGCCATCCCAGAGGTTTGATGCCGTCGAAGAAAGTGTATTCCTGCTCGATACCGAACCAGGTGTCGAAGTCAGTGTACCTCTCCGCCGCCGCCGCGCATGCCGCCCTGGTGTTAGATGGATGAGCGGACATATCCGGCAGCAAGACCTCACACATCACCAACTTGTTCTCTCCTCCGCGAATCGGGTCCCAGCAGGAGAACACCGGGTTCAACACACAGTCCGAGGAAACTCCCAGGGCCTGATTCGTACTGGAGCCGTCGAAACCCCACGTTGGAGGCTCCTTTCCCTTTTCGACAACCATGCCCTTCGAGCGGAGTTTCGCCGTTGGCTGCGTCCCGTCTATCCAGATGTATTCAGCCTTGTAATATTCCATCTAAGCCCTTCCAAATTAGGCGCCAAACGCGCTCTTGAGATTCGGTGCCAGCCGGTGAATTTGCTTTCCCGGCTTTCACTTCAGGATAACCCCAAGGAAACGGTCATTGCAATACAGCAATACTCCATGGCGGGCCATTTTCATTATTCGCAAAAGTGTGATTGATGGACAGAACGGTGGATGCCGGCGTCGCTGCCGGACGTTTCGTTGCGCTCGAAATGACAGCAAGAAGAAGGTTCTAGTACAGGTTCTATTGCGGAAATCTCAGATAATGGACAGCCCCTGCACTCACGGACAAGGCCTGTGTCAGCTCAAACAAGAATGTTACTGAAGGATAGGTGAGGATGATGGGATCGAGAAAAGCCGTGGATGGGGCGCCCGATCGCCGCAGAAGCCAGGGCGGACGCCGCTCTTTGTGGGAAATCCTGGGGCTGGCGGTTTGCGCCATGCTCTGCGGCGCTCGCACCTTGTATGTCATAGCCCAGTGGGGCCGGGACCACCGAGCCGCCACGGGCCAACTCCTGGGGTTCAAACCAGGGAAGACACCCTGTGTCGCCACCCTCCACTGCCGGGGCGGAGCGGTTGTCGCAGATTCTCCGGGAACAATGGGACATTGAACACCGGGTCCTTGGGGCACGGGACGTCACTTTTGACGAAGACTGTTCTCAGGTAGGGACCGGCGGCAATCCTCAGGCGATGGCGGTGTTGCGCAACATCACAACCACCTTGGTCCATGGGGCGGGCTACGCCAACATAGCCGCTGCCCTTCGCCTTCACACTGCCCACCTGTCCGTAGCCTTCGGGCTAGTGGGTATGGCCCAAATCGCCGCGGAATGAAAAGGCCCCGACTCTACGGGATGGATTTAGGGACGGCAGACTACCTTCTGCCCGATCGAGCAACACTCATTTTTTTGGCTACGCCTATTTCATTGTTTTAAGATATCCCCAAGCTCTCGCCTTTACGGGGTCTTCCCTGAAGTGACCGTCGGTCGAACGCGGGATGCTCTCGTAGCATTGCGGCCGGTTGGTGTGACGTCGATTCATCCGGTCTGCATTGTTGCCCGGTCCGAATTGTTGCGTGAATTTCGATAACTACGATCTCGACCCGTCTATCTACGACGAGATGTTCCGGACGGACGGAACTCCGCGAGAACATTGCCGGCCGCTCTACGAGACCCTGAACCAACTCTCCGCGGAAGAGCTCAGCAGCATCCGGGAGCGGGTCAACCGCTCGTTCTCCAACGAGGGCATAACTTTTACAGTCTACGGGGACAACGAGGCTGACGAGCGGATAATTCCCATCGACTGTCTGCCCCGGATAATGTCGAACGCCGATTGGCGGCGACTCGAGGCAGGTCTGACCCAGCGTGTCAAGACCCTGAACCTTTTCCTCGAAGACGTGTACGGGGAGTTCCGGATTATCCGCGATGGCGTGATTCCTGTCGACGTGGTGCGGGGCAGTCCCCAGTACAGGGTCGAAATGCGCGGCTTCTCGGCGCCCCACGGGACCTGGGTCGCTATCTGCGGCACCGACCTCGTGCGCACTCATGACGGTTTCAGGGTGCTCGAGGACAACCTGCGTGTCCCTTCCGGCGTATCCTACATGCTTGCAAACCGGAAGGCGGCCGAGTCAAGCCTGCGCCGCCTGTATCGAAGTTGCAGGGTGCAGGAGGTGGAGCACTACGGGCGTGTTCTGCTGGAGACTCTGAGGGAGCTGGCTCCGGGCGGGCGCTCAGACCCTTCCATAGCCCTGCTGACGCCGGGAGTATACAACTCCGCCTTCTACGAGCACATCTTCCTGGCGCACGAGATCGGCGCGGAGCTCGTGGAGGGTCGGGACCTGTTGGTCAGTGAGGGCTTCGTATACATGCGCACCACCACCGGCCTGAGGCGCGTCGACGTGATTTACCGTCGCGTAGACGACGACTTCATCGACCCGCTCGTATTCCGGCCGGACTCACTGCTCGGCGTACCCGGGCTGATGCAAGCCTACAAGCTCGGAAACGTAACTCTTGTCAACGCGCCCGGCACCGGAGTAGCCGACGACAAGAGCGTCTACGCCTACGTGCCCGACATGGTCCGGTACTACCTGAGTGAAGAGCCCATCCTGAAAAACGTCGAGACACGCCTTTGCCGCCGGCCGGAGGAATTGGAGTACACCCTGGATAACCTTCAGTACCTAGTGGTCAAACGGGTGGGGGGATCTGGTGGATACGGAATGCTGATTGGCCCCCACTCGTCGCCCGAGGAGCGCGAGGCTTACGCCAAAGAGATGCGGGCTGACCCCGCCGACTTCATCTCGCAACCGGTCCTGGCCCTCTCCCGATCGCCCTGCCTGATCGAGGGCCGCTTCGAGCCGCGTCACGTGGACCTCCGGCCCTTCGTGCTGCACGGACGCCAGACGCGCATCGTGCCTGGGGCGTTCTGCCGGGTTGCCCTGCGGCGGGGCAGCCTGGTCGTGAATTCCAGCCAAGGCGGGGCGGCAAGGATTTCTGGGTAACGGAAGCCTGAACCCAGCGTTGCCACGAAGCCTACCCCCAATCCATGCCGCAAGAAGACAACCCGGAATAAGACTATCAGGAAGACTGGCCACATTGCTTTCACGCAGCGCGCAAGGACTCTACTGGATGGGCCGCTATCTGGAGCGGGCGCAACACCTGTGTCGTTTGCTGCGGTTGCAGACGGAAGCCCTTGTGGACCGCCCGGCGCGGGAAATATATTTCGGGTGGAGGCGCATCTACGCCAGCGTGCACCTCCAACCTCCTGGCGGCAGCCTGGCGCTCGACGCCGACGACGATTTCACCCTGGCCGACTCCTACGCACTAGCCGGCGACCTCACATTCGAGCACTCAAATCCCGGCTCGGTGTGGAGTTGCTTCGCGCTTGGGCGAGATAACGCCCGCCAGATACGCCACTGCATCAGCGCCGAGATGTGGACCTCCCTGAATTTGGCCTACCTGCGGATCCAGAAGCTGAGCATACAGGACATCTGGACGACATCTCCGGAGAGCTTCTACGCCGAAACCGCAGAGGATATCAATACCTTTTCCGGCGTAGCCTGGGCCACCATGTACCGCGACGACGGCTGGCGCTTCATGCAACTCGGGCACTTCATGGAGCGCGCCCAGCTGTCGACCGTGCTATTCCTGGCCCAATTGACCGACGAAACCACGAGCACAGAAGACTCCGAGCACGATTGGACGAGCCTGCTGCGCGCCTATCACGCTGTTGGGGCTTACAACCGCAGATACGGCGTGGAGGTGCATCCGGAACAGGCGCTGGACCTGTTGGTCACCGACCCGTTGCTGCCCAACTCGCTCTGCCGGTCGCTCGACGCGGCGGAGGCCGAGCTTGCCGGTCTCGGCCCCGGCCCGGACGCGGATTCCAGCGCCGCAGCGCGGCGGCTGGCTAACCGCCTGGGCGCCCTGGTCCATCACGATTGGCCGGAACGGGACGACCACGGGGAGTTCCTGCGGCAGGTGAGCGAGTACTGCCGGGAGCTCCATAATCTAGTGGCCGCCGCCTATTTCGATTATCACTTGGGAGACTTCTCTGCACGCTGACGCCGCAGCGGGCCGGGCGCCCACGAGATCGCGCGCGTCTCCCGCTATCTCTACGTATCCCCGGTAATCCATTGTATGACGTCTGTATGACGTCGCTCTGCCTGAAGCCGGCTGCAGCCGGTCAGAGGCCCTTGCGCTTCGAAGTCCCCACGGTCCCGCAGCCCCATGAATGCCGAGATGGACAGATTCGGCAACACGAAGCATGTCCTCACCATCCTCCTCGAGCACGAGGCCCGGGAGATTACCTTACACTCCACAGCGGAAACGGCCACCCCTGCCCCGCTACCAGACTTCCTGGGCGCCATGGCTGGGAAGAGGTCCGTTCGTGGACAGCGTCTTTAACCCATTGGGGCTTCATTTACGCGAGTGCGGCGGATAGGCCCTCTCCAGCGCTCGCCAAGTTCGTCGCCCGGCTATTTCGAGAGTCTCCCTGTCAGGTTCTCATATAGGCAAGAGAGTAGTGAGGTCCCGCCGAGATTGGCTCAGAGTAATCATAGTCACCTCGTTACCAAACGTGGGTGTCAGGCCTGGTAGACGAGGCCAGGCGCCCACACTCTCTATGCGCTCTCGGTTTGCCGGTTTAGCTCATGCTACGCCCCCGCATCGCGAAACCCAGGAACACAAGCGCCCCGGCGACCAGGACACCAGCGCCCCCTATGAGTATTCCTATGACCAGTGTGCCGACCGCCAGCCCGCCTCCCTTAAAATAAGTGGCGGGTTGGGTGTTGTCTCGCGTGTCTCCGCTCTGGCTCAACGAGACGGCAGAGCTCTCACCACTGGCACTACCTGGATCGCTCTGGCGCGCCGACCTATCGCACTGGAAGACCCCCTTCATCCTGCTCAGGTCGCGGACGTTGGATACGTCCTTGAGCTGTCCGTCGTATCCGAAGACGGGGTCGACGGTCATCTCCTCCGGCGAGATGACCGTGTTCAGCCGCGTCACGTAGGCGTACCGTTCGGACAGGTCTCGCAGCAGTGGGTGAACTACTACCAACTCACGCGCCGGCGCGGCGTACTCGGTGATAAAGGCCTGTCCTCCGAACTCGTCTGCCTTCTGGCTTATCAGCTGTCTATAGTTGTTGCTTCCGCCACTGCCGAAGAAGATCAACTCCTCATTGGCTATCTCCATCTTGGCGTAGTTCACCGGCGTCGCCTGTCTATCGGCATATATCCAAGTCATGACCGCCATGTTTGGATTGGCCGCGACAGCAGTGAGCCGCAGTGGGACCATGGGTCCGGTGGAGGGATAGGTCACCTTGACAGGCTCCACGTCCTGCACCCCCTGGCCTGGACGCAGCTTCATGGCGAGGAACACGAACTCCTCCTCCACGTACACGTCGATCAGCGGCTCCATCTCCTCCGTGACCCGGTAGCTGTTTTCCCTCAGCCACGTCACCAGGGCGGCCGGGTCGTCCGAGCCTACCACGTCGAATCCATAAGGCCCCACCTCACCGCTGGCAAATACCTCCACAGCGTCGGATTCAGGCATTGCCTCCATAGCTACAGACATGAGATTTATTACACATTCGGGCAGGGGAGGTGGAATGAACACCGGGTCGGTAGCCACCTCAAGCTCTCTGAAGGCAGCCATAGCGTCCTCCGGCACCTCGATGTCCTCCGCGCCGATAACCTCCGGTAGAGGCAGGATCCAGGAGAAGTCCGGCGCGGAGCCCGTATACTCTATCTGCACGTAGGCCGACACCGTTCCGTCCCTGTTCTGGGTGAAGATGATACGCTCTGCGTTCTGATCGACGGGGGTATCTATGCAGAAGAATCCTCCGCACGCCAATGCAGACTGAGCCGAAGTGAGGCTCACGACGGCAACAATGACGACTGCCAGCACACCGAGGAGCCAGAATCTGTTAAGCATGTGGGTTATCTCCAGCCAAGAGTGGGTCTGCTTCCTACGATTGTTCTGCCGATTGTTCCGCCCCGGGGACGGCCAAGCTCTCGCTGTCGCAATGCCTTTCCCCTCCAGGCCGGTCTTACCGGTTGTCCAATAGGCGGTTTGGTTCAATTGACCCCCGGAGCTTGTCACATAAAGCTGAGTCCTCTGGCATCCTACCTTTCTGGATTCCCGCGTTCGCGGGAATGACGGGGTTTTCCTGGATTCCCGCTCCCCGATCGGGGTCGGGGACGAGCTTCGCGGGAATGACGGGCTATTGAGCCGCATTCAATACTGGTTTAGGCGGTCAATAATAGTGACCCGTCAGGTTGCGTCCTCCCAAAATCGTGAATGGAGACTTCTGAGACAGGCTCCCCAGTAACAGTGAACGTGCTCCTGAGCCCCTTGAGCAGGGCCATGTCAATAAATAATACGTGCTAACTCGAGAAAACGTTCCCTGACAGTACCGAGACCGTCCCAGCATAAACAGAACAGGGATGTCAGCCCGCTGCCGTAGTGCCGGATCGGCGCCTTTTCAGGCGTCAACCCCTCGATTGCGTCAATCAGGTTGCCTCAGG
>CBDCYT010000004.1:0-27950 GCA_965224325.1 Dehalococcoidia bacterium | reverse complement strand
GTTTCACCAATCTGTTGGCGGACGCGGAGCCCACAGCTGTCATGAGACAGCACAATGCCGATTTGTGGACGCCCCTTTCGGCCCCGACATGGGAGCCTTCTTTCGACAGCAATAACAGGATGGTGGTGGGATACAACGCCTACTCCGGGCCCAGGTTCGTTGGCGTATACGATCACCCGCTAAGTCCCGAACAACTCCCCGACTATTTTCTGTATGACTTCGGTTCTATGCCATATACCACTACCTTTGACGAGAACGACAATCTATACGTAGGAGACATCAACCGAGGCAGAGTGCTTATGTATCGGAACCCTTTTGACAATCCGGTCAGACCTCCTCCTGCCTCAATTCCACAAGATAATCCCCCTACTCCCTCATTCCCGGTTGGCATCCGATCCGTCTCTCCCGGACCGCCCTTCTGTGTTATTCGCAACTCTATCAAAGACTCTGAGACCACTCTAGAGATTGAATTAGAGAGGTTATCAGACCCTCACGACTTGACGTTGGAGATTCGCAAAGTCACATCGCTCAATCGAGAGCTTCTGAGCTTGGAGCAGGAGTCCTTCCTGAACGGAAACTCGCGCATTCAGGTTAACCAAAGGGAGTTCTGGCAGCGTCTCTGGCCGCATATAGACAAAATAACGCTGACGGCAAGGATACTCGATGTCGGGAAGGGTGGTACACCCATCTCCAACTGGTCGCCAGCGTTCATTTTGGCCGACGATGTGGACGCTTGCGGTGTCGCACTACCAGCACCAGCACCGACACCAGCGCCAGCGCCGATCAACACCGCCACGCCGACCCCCGCGCTGGCCACCACGTCCGCGCCAACGCAAGCGCCGATCGACACGCCAACGCCGACCCCCGCGCTGGCCACCACGCCCGCGCCAACGCAAGCGCTGGTCACCACGCCCGCGCCAACTCCAGCGCCGATCGACACGCCCACGCCAACCAAGGCGCCCCCGGCCACGCCAACCAAGGCTGCCACTCGTGGCGCCTCGCCCGTCGCAACACCACCAGCGACACCTACAGCGTCGGCGACGGCCGCACTGAGCCCGACCGAAGCTCCACCGGCAGTCACACCTATCGCAACTGCGGTGTCCCCAGTCGGGACGCCCGAGCCGACAGCAGCGGTGACACCGGTGCTACCCATGGATGAAGACGGAGCCAACATCGGTTTGATCGTGCTTGTCGCGGTCTTCGCGGTGGTTGTTCTGGCCAGCGGCGGTGCGTTCATCGTTATGAGGAATCGTAGAGCGCCATAGCTAGGACTTAGGAAATATAGGTCTTGTTGGCAACCGCGAAATGAAGACCCTGCTTTGGACTGCAGAATTGCGACACCGGTCATGGAAGGTGCTGTTCCTGCCTAACGGCCCTCCAGCTCCTCCCGCAGGCGCTCCTCATGTGCCATCTGCTCAAGGTTCATCGCCTCGACAAAATCGGAGAGCTCATACAGGGGCCGGATTTCGATTTCGCTGGGGCCTGGCATCGGATTGGGGCAACGCATCACCCACTCCAAGGCCTCGTCCACGTCCATCACCTCCCGCAGCCAGAGCCCCGCCACCAACTCGCTGACGGCGGGGAAGGGACCGTCAATGACCGTACGCCCTTCTCCTTCGAAAGCCACTCTCTTGCCTTCGGCGGAAGGTTTGATCCCTTCTCCCGCCCGCATGATTCCAGCGTCGACTAGTTCTTGGTTGAAGTTTCCCATGGTGTCAATGGCGCCGAGAAGTTGGGCCACTGGGGTGTCGAAGGCCGGCATAAATGTCCGCCTAAGTGTTCAGCATAAATGTCCTTTGCCTAGTCTGCGATGGTATCAGAAGTCGGTGCCGGAGGAGTTTCCGGGGGCCGACGCGTCGGCGGAGTCTCGGCGTCGATGTATCTCCTCACCGTGTCTCTGTGGATTCCCAACTCCCTCGCCATCCGCCGGATGGACATCCCCTGAAGCTTGGCCTGCTGCACCGCCTTCCATCTCTCCTGCTGCAGGAACGTCGGCCTCCGCGGCGATGCGACGACCCGCAACCCGGCTACGGCCGGATCTTCGATTGACACAGTGTGAGCATCCTCTTCTTGATCCGGCTTTGCGCCCGGCAGTTCGAGGGGTGTAACCGAAGGTTTTGGCGCGAGTCCGGGATCTGGGGTTGGGAAGGTGGCAGCTGGGGAAGTCCCGTTGCGGCTGCGGAGAGATGCCGGACTGGGCGGCGCTTTCTGGGAGGCGATGATGCGTCCCTCATGCTGTAGGGACAGCCGGCCGTCCAGCCCCTCCAGCACCACGACCACCGTCCCGGCGTAGCTGCGGCGTTGCTGACTGGGCAGCAGTTGCAGGGTGTGTCTGTAATACTTCACGGTGTTGTCCCGCGCCACTCTCCTGCGGTGCTTGAAGCACAGGATATGCCCCAAGCGCGACTCCGGACCCAAGGGCCGGAATGCCGGCTCGGGGCACTGGGCCGGAACCCCAAAACGCCGGTTGAACCTGGGCAGGAACTGCTGCAACACAGCCTTGGCCTGTGCAACGGTGGTTGCTCCGGCAAGCCGGAGCTCCGTGATCAACCGGTCCTGGAAGGTTCCGGCCGTCCGTCCACCCGCCCCTTCGCCTGGGGCGACAGTGCGAAAATCAGTTGTGTCCCCAGTTCCTCCATGGCCCGGCCGAACTGGGTTGGCGTCCCGGCGGGGTGATATTCCGAACGGTGTTTGAAGACAGCGTGCCGGTCGGTGTAGAGGGCGAGGGAATGCCGCGGCGCCGGAGCAGTCCCTGCATCAGTAGGAAGTAACTACTGGTATCCTCATGATCGCAAAACAGGGCGCCTGGCACACAGCCTGTGGCATCGTCCACGGGGAACAGGATCGTGAACTGAGGTCCGTCCTCGCCCAGCCACCGGTGGTAACTGCTATCCATCTGGATCAGCATGCCCTCCCGGGGCATCCGCTGCCGGCGCACCCGGTGCTTGGGCGGGCGCCTGCGCCGCGGACTGCTGAGCCCGGCGTTGACCAGGATGCGCCGCAGGGTGGTCCTGCCGATGTCGATGCCCTCGCGCTCGCTCAGCAACTCGCTGAGATGGGTGTGGTTGGCCCCGGCGTATCTGGTACGAGCCAGGCGAACCACAGCGGTTGCCACGGCATCGGGAGTTGCGTTGGTCGGCCTGCGGCCCCGGTGGCCGTGAGCAACGGCCGAGGCTCCCTTCTCCCGGTAAGCCGCCAGGATACGCCGGGTGTGGCGTGGGCTGACACCCATCAGATCGGCAGCCTGATCCAGGGTCAGGTGCTCCGCAAGCAAGCTGTTCAGAACCTTTAGCCTTCCCTGTTCTCTTTGCGTCAATGTCACATTCTCCATTGTGACATTTTCGCTGGCCAGTTACGGCGGGCATTTTCGCTGCACAACGACACATGGGGCGGAGCAAAAGTGTACCACTTGAGCGGCGATGTTCAGCGAAAGTGTCACTCATTCATATCCCTAGAATCTAGTCTAAGGAGCTGAAGGCATCAAGGGCGTATAACCTCACCGTGTATAGGCATTTGTCTATACCTGGGTCGGTCATGTGGGACGATCTGCGGCTCATGCCGGAGGGGTCCGGGGGGTTAGAGGTGGTGGGGCAGGCTGTGGGAAGCTCCCCAAACCCAACCACATCTCGAAGACGGTACCCCCTACCATCCTCTTAGGCCCCAGCTACAACTAATTGGACAGCGCGCCTCCAACCCGGACAACACCAACTCGAGGTGAGATGGAAATCCAAGTGGACCTGCGAGTTCATCCAGCCTGACCTAGGGCAAGGGGTAGGACAGATTACAGACGAAGATGACGAGTCAACCAACGAAGTGTACGAATCAGGGGTCTACATCTTTCCGTCCATGACGTCAGGCAGAAGGCCAGTCATGGCCACCGTAAGGCACATGGGGGCCGATGACTTTTTCGCCCTTGCTTTCAGCATGGACGTAACCCACCAATGTGAAGTCCACTCCGAAACAGGTCAGTTCTTCGCAGAAGAAATACAGACCGGGATAAGGCCAGGCAAGCAGTATATCCTGCTTGTCGGGGCCGACGGAGAGTGGGACATCGAGTTTTCCGAGGGATACTGAGGCAGGCAACAACCCATTCAAGGGACTGCGGAGAGAGGACACGACTGAACGGCTCGGGAAGAGGGTATGCCCCCTCCCCGAGCGGTTACCTCAACCAAGACCTTACAACAGCCACGCAAGATAGGCCTGATGGATGCCGGGATCTTTTTTATCCAGACACCTGGCACACTGCCAGAAGCATGTTGAACTCAGGGCGTTGGTACCGGTACATTCAGGAGTGCGAAATATGCAGTCCCGCCGGGCGGGACGGAAAGAAAGGACTCCTTAATGTTCAAAATTCCCTTGTGGACCGCCCTGGTGATTCTTTCGGCGCTGCTGGCCTGCGGGGAGCAGACCTCGACCCCAGGAGAGGCGGTGGAGACGGTACCGCCTCAGCGCGAGCCGCAACATCGGCGCCCAGTCCGGTTACATCCGCGCCCGAACTAACAGCGACCCCGGGGCACAGCGCCGCGACCACGGCGTTACCAGCCAACTCCGTGACCCCGGAGGCGACAACAACCCCCGTCGCCAACGCCAGAGCCGCCCAAGGCGGTCCCGACGCAGGCACCGGAGACCCCGACGCCCGGGCCCACGATGGCGTCCACGCCCCCGACGACCGGCGCAACCCCGACCGGGGCGGCGAGGGAACCCACTCCGTCACCGACCCAGGAACAGTCGACAGCGACTTCCATCCAGTCCCATGGAATGCCTGGGGAGTTCCCAGTCGAACCGCCGGTTTGGGGAAATGACTCAGACCAAGTTCAAGTAGGCTCTCCGGGCTTCAGAAAGGACCTGTTCGGGGTCCCGCTGGTATTCAGCCCAGATGTCCACAGTGAGTTTGGCAGCGCTGCTAAGACTGGCCCCAGGTGCAGTAGTATCCAAAGAATCGAAATTGCCCTTCCGCATCCAGATGGACGCCACGGTCCGGTCCATGGCGCCAGCGAGAGCAAGTACGGCTGTATGGCCCGGGGCCAACTCACCGTGGTATTCAACCTTGAGGTACAGGACCGCCAATTCCTGCTCCCTGGTCCATCGTTGTGGAGACATACCAACCCACTTCCTTCAAGATTTATGGGACCTGGAAGGTTCCGTTTGCTTATGGGTGATAACCCTGCATGCCTTGAGGCTATCTGCGCCATTCCCGGTAGCAATCAGCCCCGTAGCGGCTGTCGTGGTTCACGTAAACGTCAAAAGTCTGTACGGCGTTAATATTCTTTGTGTCGACACTCACGTATGCCTGCTCCCTCGAAAATCGGGCGTTCCCCATTTCGGTTCTCACCTCTCCCGAGACTGCGACAATCGAATCTGTATCTATGCAGGATTTCCAAGTGGGGGAGAGACGAGAAATATAGAAATCAACAATTTCCCCCCTGGTAGCATCGGGAGGCGCAGAGTACGTGGCAAGGGTGCCCCATCCGTCCGGGGGGGTTATCGGCAATTCGTCGGATTCATATGGGTGAGAATCGACCCGGATCTGTTCGGCCCCGGGCGGGATCGGAAGCGACTCCAGCAGGTCACTGTTTGCGGTGATATGTCCCCAGCCGAACCAAAACCAGCCGACCAGGAACACAAGCGACCCGATTGCGACCAGGGGTAGGCAAAGGCGCAGGGCGTATCGCGACATGGACTTCACCAAGAGGACTGGTCCTCCCGCAGTTACGCCGGACGGCGGCGGAGAGCTACAAATCGTAATCGTTCAGGGTTCTCATGCCCTTTGCGGGCGAGGCTATCATGGGCCATCACCTATAAACAAACGGAACCGACCTGAACCAAGGTCCAGGATCCCAGCCATGACCGCCCTTCAGAGCTTGAACTCTAGGGAACGCGGCGGGTACATTCAACCATAATGAACTCGGAATTCTGATATGGCTATGGAAATGGCCTCACGATGCTGAACTTGCCCCTGTGGACAGCCCTGGTGATTCTGCGGCCCTGCTGGCCTGTGGGGAACAGACCCCGACACAAGGAAGGGCGGTGGCGACGGCCCCGACCCCCAGGGAATCCGTAACACCAGTTCCCATGTCAATGGCGCTGAGATGTTGGGCCACTGCGGCGGTGGAATCGTGTACCACTGACCTGATTACTGACGGCAGTAAATCAGGCAGAGCGGCGACGCTAGATAAGAACGAAGGGACAGCGTTGTTGACGATGCGCCCTATTCTTCCTCGGGATCGTCTGGGATTTGGAGCGCATTGTTCTCCCGGCTGCGCTTGAGGCGGTAGCTTTCGCCGTTCATCTCCAGGATGTGGACGTGGTGGGTGAGGCGGTCCAGCAGCGCTCCGGTGAGGCGCTCCGAGCCGAAGACCTCGGTCCACTCGTCGAAGGGCAAATTGGTGGTCACCAGGATGGAGCCTCGCTCGTAGCGCTGGCTGAAGACCTCGAAGAGGAGTTCCACCCCGGTGGGGGACAGTGGGACCAAGCCCAGTTCGTCGATGATCAGCAGGCCGAGGCGGGAAAGCTGCCGCTGCAGGTCGAGAAGCCGTCTCTCGTCCCTGGCCTTCATCAGCTCGTGGACCAGGGCGACGGGGGTGGTGAAACCCACGGACATGCCTTCTGGGTCCTCCATATTGCCGAAATGTTCGCCTAAGCTGCCACCTGCATTACTGCTCATCAGCACCATTCTTCCCATCACATGCTTGCTCACCACTTAAATCTTAGGAACCTTCTGAACAAGTCTGCGGCAATGTGGCATAGTACTGCTGGATAAGCCGATGCCTGTTAGGGGTAGGTTGTGATGGACCAGCCGACATTTGCCGAACTGGAATTCCAGGGCAAGAAGCGCAAGACCCGCCGGGAGCTGTTCCTGGAACGGATGGACGGTCTGATCCCTTGGCAGCGTCTGGAGGAGCGAATCAAGCCCATGTACCCCAAGGCCGGAAAGGGCCGCCGGCCCTATCCACTGGCCGTGATGCTGCGAATTCACTGTGTGCAACTCTTCTACAATCTCAGCGACCCCGGTATGGAGGACCTGCTCTATGAGGCTGAATCGGTGCGCCGGTTCGTTGGTCTGAAACTGTCCGGGGCCCTGCCCGACGAGACCACCATTCTCAATTTCCGCCATCTTCTGGAAAGGCACAGCCTGGGAGAGGGCCTGTTGCAGGAGATCAACACCCACCTGGAGTCGCAGGGACTGCGGCTCAGGGAGGGAACCATCGTGGACGCCAGCATCATCGAGGCTCCGTCGTCCACCAAGAACCGTGCCGGGGAGCGGGACCCGGAGATGCATCAGACGAAGAAGGGGAACCAGTGGCATTTCGGGATGAAAGTTCACATCGGGGTGGACGCGGACACGGGTCTGGTGCACAGCATAAGCACGACGGCGGCCAACGTGCATGACGTGACCGAGGCCCACAACCTGTTGCACGGCGGGGAGACGATGGTGTGGTGCGACGCCGGGTATCAGGGAGTGCACCAGCGGGCGGAAAGCCTGGGGCGGGAGGTGGACTGGCAAGTCGCGATGCGGCCTGGGAAGCGGCGGAAACTGGAGACCGGGAGCCCAGAGTATTTGGCGGAGAAGGAGAAGGCGTCGGTAAGGGCCAAGGTGGAGCATCCCTTCCTGAAGGTGAAGCGGATATTCGATTATGGGAAAGTGCGCTACCGGGGATTGGCGAAGAACACGCAGCGACTGGCATTGTTGCTGGGGTTTGGCAACCTGATGACAGCGGAGGGTCAACTGGCGGGCTGATGTGGAGGCGAGCAAGCCCAAACCCTTCAGTAGAGCGCCTCCGGACTCGCTACAGCCCTGCCAGGGGCGAAATCACAGGAGGAAAACCATCAGTAGCCCGGACCAGAGATGCCTCACATACAAGAATCCCGGCCCAAGAACCAAAAGACCGGCCGAACCGCCCCTTGTTCAGAGTATCCCTAGCAGTCACCTTCCTTTTCTGGAGAAAGCGGTTGCCCTGCCATGGCCCGTAATCCGTTGATAATTGACACCGTAATTAGGCTACACTAGGCTGCCGATTAAGCGGCGCCGGTATCCGGTGTCAGTCCACTCGTGGTTTAATCGGCCCGAGTGGTCGAGTCAGCCCAAAAGGAATACAGGTCTGGAGGTAAATCATGACCGAAACTCCGTTGCAGATAGGGTCATTCACCTCCCCTCAGGTGAAACGGGTCCACTACGGTGAAGGCTGTCTTTCCAGTCTTCCGGCGGCGGTGGATGAGCTGGGGGGCGCCCGAGTGTTCATCATCACCGGGCACTCCCTGATGCAGCAGGGAACTATCTTGGAGCGAATTCAACAGTTGCTTGGCGACCGCTGTGTTGGAGTTTTTGGTGAGACGCGGCAACACGTTCCCAGAGCCACGGTGTTGGCGGCTACCCGAGCGGCCCAGAGTGCTGATGCAGACCTCCTGATCAGCTTTGGTGGGGGCACTCCCAACGACACCGCCAAGTTGGTAGCGTTGTGCTTGGCTGAGAATGTCACCGATGAGCGCCAACTTGACCGCTACCGTATCCGGTTCCAGTATCCGGATAAAGTAGAAATACCGGCGGTGCACAACCCGTGCTTACCCCACATTTCGGTCTCCACTACTCTATCAGCCGGCGAGTTCACCAACTTTGCCGGGGCCACCGATGAGGAACGCAAGGTAAAGGACCTGTATACCGGCGATGGGCTTTGGGTGTCGACGGCGTTTCTGGATCCAGTGGTCACCACGGCGACACCGGGATGGCTCTGGGCCTCGACTGGTATTCGAGCGGTGGACCACGCCATTGAAACCGTCTGCTCCAAAATCAGCTTTCCCTTTTCCGACGGACTGGCCTTGGAGGCGCTGCGGCTCTTGCAGCAACGCTTACCCCGGTCCACCAGCGACCGTGACGACCTGGAGTCGGCCGGTTACTGCCAAGTAGCCGCCTGGATGTCCATCTATGCCTTGACCAACGTCCAAGTGGGCCTGAGCCACGGCTTGGGCCATCAGCTTGGCGCTAGGAATGATGTTCCCCACGGGGTGACTTCCTGCATCATGCTACCCCGAGTGATGGAATTCAACCGCTCGGTGACGGCTCCGCAACAACGGCGAATTGCTGAGGCCATGGGTGTCGACACCCGGAACGCCAACGACGACGAGGCCGCCGCTGCGGCGGTCTCGGTCTTGGAGAACCTGATCGACACTCTCGGCATTCCCCGCCGGCTTAGCGATTGGGGTGTTTCAGAGGCTGACTTGGCCCTCATTGCTCAGGACGCCCTGGAAGACTTGGTGGTCGCAACCAATCCTCGCCCCATAGCCACTCAAGAAGAGGTCGTGGAGCTACTGCACCGGGCGCTTTAAGCGTTGTGTCAAGCAACTGTCTTGAAAGTCAATAGGAATGGGCCGGGGACTTGGTGGCAGCGTGGTTCCAGTACGAACCGTGCTTGAGCATGGAGTTCAGGATCACCAGCAGCTTGCGCATGCAGGCGGTGAGAGCCATTTCTTTCGGCTTGCCGGCAGACAACAGGCGCTGGTAAAAGTCCCTGATGACCGGGTTGAATCGGCTGGCAACCATCGCCCCCATGTAAAGGGCTGTGCGCACCCTGGCTCGGCCTCCCCAGACGGTGCGTTTGCCCCGCAAGGTACCGCTATCCCGGTTGAAGGGAGCAACGCCCACCAGGGCAGCGATCTGTCGGCGGTTGAGGTGCCCAGTTGAGGCAGGTATGCCAGAATGGTAAGAGAGATCTGGTCTCCGATGCCGGGTACGCTGCGCAGCAGGTCGTCCTTCTCCCGCCATACCGGACTCTGGCGGAGGGTCTGGCGCAGGCCTTGGTCCAGGTCGGCCAACTCCTGCTTGAGCTAAGCGATGTGGGCCTCGATGTTGGGCCGGACGGCCATAGCGGCGCTGGAAAGGCGGTTCCTCTCCGCTACCAACATGGTCATCACCTGTTGTCTGCGGGCCACCAGCGAGTTTAGGGCCTGGGTCTCGGCGTCCCGGAGGGGACGCGGGGGAGGACGGACGGCCTCGGCGAAGTGAGCCAAGACCGCCGCATCCAGGGAATCGGTCTTGGCCAGCCGCCCAGTGGCCCTGGCAAAGTCCCGTACCTGGCGAGGGTTGACCACCACCACCGGCAGGGAGGTAGCTGCCAGGGCTGAGACCAGGGGCAGTTCCAGCCCACCCATAGCCTCCAGCACCAGGGCTGCGGGATTGAGTTGCTGCATCTGGGCAACCAGTGTCGCGATACCGCCTTCGTCTTTGGAGACCTCTAACGTGTCTCCCCCAGGACGGACGGCCAGATCCACCCGGGCCTTTGAGACATCGATCCCGACGTAGACACCAAGTCGTTCCATGAGAACCGCCCTGTGAACTGTCGGCCCGTCCTTGCAAGATGCGGGCTTGGATAACCCCGGAACTGTGCGGGCTCTGTTCAGAAAAAGGTGCGGCGACCCAAGCTTGACAACGGTCTTCCATGACCCAGAGCGGGCCGGTCTGCCGCACCCCGCACACCTGTAAGCGGCGGTGCTAAAGTGGGCCGTGCGGGCGGAGGACTGCTGAGTAACGGCGACTAAATACTGTACCGCCCGCCATCATTCATAGGGTTGTATCCGACCCCATGGATGGTGCCAGGGATGTACTAAACTAAAGCCAAGGTGAAATGTACATATCGCTAGACCGCACTATCGGTGCCCACCCAGTTGGGGCCTAAAGGTGATATGAGGTGCCGTGGAGTCCTTGCGGTCATCGTCAATCTCCCCGAAATGCACATCCCACCTTGGTATTGGTTTAGCTACGTGATCTTACATATGATGCACACTTGTGGAATGTACAAAGTCGAGCTAAGGAAGAGCACGGCGAACTCAAGCCGTGCTCTTCGGTAAACCTGTAGAAATTGTCCGGGAAGCCTGCGTTCGGGCTAGACGAACCAGCCCATGCCTTCCAAGTGGCCGCGCAGGAAGGCTATCTGGCCTCCGTGGACGATGTTGTCAAAGACCAGGACACCCATGATGGTCTCTTTCGGCTCCGGATCCGAACCGGGCCTCAGGCTCATGGTGGCGCTCAACTCCTCGTCGGTTACGGAGGACATATAGTCCCGGCAGCAGGCCTTCATGGCCTCGTAGTACCCTACCAGGACGTCTTTGGAGGGAAGCGGCCACGCGGCCACGCGCGCCGTGTCCCAGCCTTGGCCGGTCGTCTCCGGGTCGTCGCTCAGGCCGAATTTCTCGCACCAACCGTCCTCTATCCATATCTGAGGCTTGCTTTGGAACCTGGCATTCATGAAAACGTCCACCACCCGGCTCATGTGGAAGAGGAGCCAACCAATGGAATTGTCGCTGTCGGATATCTGACGCGCCAGTGTCTCATCACTCAGTCCGTCTATGGCGCGGTCTACCATACCCCAGTTACGTTCCAGCGCATTTGATATCCCGGCGGAAACAGCCATGATTACTCTCCCAGAATTTCGTTAGTTTGGGGTCGCGCGGCTAATTGTAACAGCCCCAAAACTGGAATGGTAAGGTAGCACCGACGATCAAGAAGAGACCTGCTACTGATCTGCGGCTGTAGTATTAGGGTCCTTTCGGTAGTCTTCAAGACCCTCGAAATGCACATCCCACTTTGGTATTGGTTTAGGTGGAGGGATACCCGCGGGTCCGGAGAGCGGTGATGGTGGAGGGGATGAGCATTCGGGAGGCCTCCCGGGTGTTTGGCCTGCACCGGGACACGGTGCGTAAGATGCTGCCCCACTCAGTCCCTCCGGGGTACCGGCGGCAGGGTCAACCGCGCCGACCCAAGTGGTCTGCACCCCGAAAGCTGATCCAGCCGCAATGCGAGGGTTGTGAGATGATCTAAACTGAATGGCTAAGCAGGATCGTCCCATGAAGAAATCCCGGAATATTACGGAGCGGTTCTCTTCAGCCTGCGGCAAGCCGAGGATGGCGCGCCGTTGTCCAGCCACGCAAATGGCTTTCATAACTCGACCACCCACCGAAAAGTTCGCAATTCAGTCTTACACGGCCCACCATGCTGGACAAAATCAAGAACCTTCACTCTGAGGTTCAGGTTGGCGGTTTAGGGCCAACCGGCGAGACGGGCTGGATTCTTAGCATACTGTTTTGTGATGCTGGACTGCTCCTGTTGCATCCAGTCTCGCCAACACGCCAACGTGTTAAATCCACGTTGACGTGTTGCTTTGTGTTTAAGCCACTGGCAAAGTTATAATGTAACTATGCAGCCTATTGCCAATCTGGCGGACATACACCAGGGCTTAGCCCGGGCTGGCCACGGCGCTGGGGTCCGGCCAGGCAAATGGACGTTGCGGATTGTCGAAAGCGGCGACGTGCGAGAGGACGGCTGGCTCGGACTGGAGGGTCTTCAAGAGATAGAGATCGCACAGAATATCCGAACCGAGCGCCACCTGCTCCGGCCCTTTGATGTCCTGGTGACCGCCCGCGCCGGGTCCGCCCAGATCGCGCTCGTGCCCCCGGAGGTGTCGAGGACGGCAGCGGGCGTCACGCTGCTGGTGGTGCGGCCCAAGCATCCGGAATCGGGGATGGGCCACTGGCTATGGTACTTCCTCACCTCGGCTCAGGGCCGGATTCAACTTGCCAAACGCATGGCGGTGAGCGCCACCTTAACGTCGCTCTCCGCCAGGGGCCTCGGCGAAGTTCAGGTCCCGGTGCCGCCGCCCCGGGACCTAGACACGGTGGCCCGGCTCGTGGAAGCATCCGAGGCGGGATACGCGGCAGCGGTCAACGCGGCTCGGTTGCGGCGGGAGACGCTCCGCGAATCCATAATTGATGACATCGGTCGCAAGGCCGCAGAAGCAATCTGAGGAGAACAGAATGCCGCTAACCAAGCAAGAACTGGAGTCCAAGCTGTGGCAGGCCGCCGACATTCTGCGCGGGCAGATTGATTCGGCGGACTACAAGAACTACATTTTTTCCATACTATTCCTGAAACGCCTTTCCGACCGGTTTGAAGAGGAGATACAGGCGGCGATGGCCGCGGGAGTGCCCAGGGAAACGGCGTTGTCGGACCGGGACGAGCACGAGTTCTTCGTCCCGGAAACGGCCCGCTGGGAGGCCATTTCCGCTGCTTCCATGAATCTAGGGGAGACATTGAACATCGCCAGCCATGCCATTGAGGATACCAACACGCCCCGGCTGGACGGGGTGTTGGTGGGCACCAACTGGAACGACGAGACCAAGCTGGGCAGCCCGGCCAACCGGGAGCGCATCATCCGCAGCCTGGTCAATCACTTCAGCGATCTGGACCTGCGCGACGCCAACCTGCGCGACGAGGGAGGTACGGGAAACGTCCTGGGAGACGCCTACGAATACCTCATCTACCAGTTCGCCGACGACGCTGGCAAGAAAGGCGGTGAGTTCTACACCCCGCGGGAGGTTGTCCGGCTAATCGTGGAGCTGCTGGAACCACAGGAAGGAATGCGCATCTGCGACCCCGCCGCCGGTTCTGCCGGAATGTTGATTTACACGGCCCAGTACGTGCGAGAGCAGGGCGGCGACACCCGCAACTTGGTGTTGCACGGCCAGGAGCGTAACCTGGGCACCCTCGCCATCGGCAAGTTGAACCTATTGCTCCATGACCTGCGCTCCGCCCGCATGGAGGCCGGCGACGTCATCGCCGAGCCGGGTCTGATGGACCCTTCAGGACGGCTGCTGGCCTACGACCGAGTAATCGCCAATCCCCCCTTCAGCTTGAAGAACTGGGGGCACGACTTCGCGCCCAACGACCCCCACCACCGCTTCGACCGCTACGGAGCAGTCCCGCCCAAGACCCGGGGCGACTTCGCCTTCCTGCTGCATATGCTGGGGGTGACCAACGCCCAGGGCATGGTGGGCGTGGTGATGCCCCACGGCATCCTGTTCCGGGGCGGCGCCGAAGGGAAAATACGCCGGGGCATCGTGGAGGCCGACCTGTTCGAGGCCGTCATCGGCCTGGCGCCCAACCTCTTCTTCGGCGCCAGCATACCCGTGGCCGTCTGCGTCCTGAACCGGGACAAGTCCAAGGAACGGCGGGGCAAGGTGCTGTTCGTGGACGCCGCCCAGGAGGGCTATTTCCGGCCCGGCAAGGCCCAGAACTACATTGACCCGGAGCACATCGCAAAGATAGCGCAGGCGTACCGGGCCTTCGAGGACGTGGACCGCTTCGCCCACATGGCCGACCGGTCAGAGATAGAGGGCAACAACTTCAACCTGAACATAAGCCGCTACGTGGACACTACCGAGCCGGTAGAGGTGATGCCGGTGGAGGAAGCCCTGGCCCAACTGCGGGAGGCAGAGCGGTGCCGGGACGAGGCGGTGGCCCGCATGGATGAGTTGCTGGCGGAGATGGGGTATGCTCGGTAGGATGGTAGTTGAGCGATGCCGGTATTTCTGAGAGATGGCCCTTACCGATTCTTCGTAGTTTCGGCTGACCGGGTTGAGCCGCCGCATATTCATGTGCGGCGGGATGCAAGCGTCGCCAAGTTCTGGCTTGACCCGGTAGAATTACAGGAAAGAGGCAACTTCAGCGGCACGGAAATCCGCCGAATTCAGAGAATCGTTGAGGATAATCAAACAAGGCTCTTGGAGGATTGGAATGAGCGCTTTAACAGTTGAGGTAGAAGTTCCTGGGGCAACAAACCTGGTTGTGACCGAAGATACTCTCACCGCCCAGCTTACCGATGGCCGAACCATATCAGTACCACTGTCCTGGTATCCCCGCTTGGTCCACGCAACCCAGGAAGAGCGTGACAACTGGGAACTGTTTGGTGAAGGCGTATTCATGCACTGGCCCGACCTGGACGAAGACCTGAGCACAGAGGCGCTGCTGGCTGGCTGGCCTTCCCGCGAGAATCAACGCTCCTTCAAGCAATGGCTGGCGGCGAAACGGGAAGGGCGCGGCCTGACGATTTACGAGCTCAACGCCTATGAAAAGGAACGGCAGCAACAGGGCGATGATGTCCAGTAAGACGCGAATACCCAAAGGCTGGCGGCTGGTGCGCTTGGGTGATGTGGCGGAGGTCAACCGGTCCAATCGGGATCCGGCGGACAATTCCTCATCCTCATTCTTGTATCTTGACTTGACCGCCGTTACTGCTCCAGGCTGTCTCGCTTCACCCAGGCAATTGGCAGCCGCAGACGCCCCAAGCCGGGCAAGGCGTCAAGTACAATCCGGCGATGTCCTGATTAGCACTGTCCGTCCGAATCTCAGGGGATTTGCGCGAGTCCTTGAAGCCCCTGGAAACTTGGTCGCTTCGACCGGGTTCGCTGTACTCAGCCCGAGGGCTATTGTCAGCGGATCCTTCGTGTACCACAACATAATGACGGACGAGTTTGCCCAGTACCTTGAAAATGCAACTACCGGTCAAGCATACCCGGCAGTGCGTCCCTCTGACGTTGCCAACTATGCGTTTCCACTCCCGCCCCTCCCCGATCAGCGGGCCATCGCCGCCGTGCTGGACTCCATTGACGGCGCCATCGAGCGGACTGAGGCGGTCATTGCTGCCACGGGGCAACTGCGAGACTCCCTGCTCCACGAGCTGCTCACCCGCGGCGTCCCCGGCTGGCACACGGAATGGAAGGAAGCGCCCGGCTTGGGCACGATACCGGCGGGATGGGAGGTGGTGCGGTTGGGGGATGTGGCGGAGGTGGAAAGAGGCAAGTTTGCTCACCGACCGCGGAATGAACCCCGGTTCTATGGCGGAAGTATTCCTTTTATACAGACCGGGGATGTGGTCCGGGCGAATGGGAAGATCAATCAACATAGCCAAACCTTGAACAAGCTTGGGCTTTCAATCAGCCGCCTTTTCCCCGCCGGTACGATCATCATCACCATTGCGGCCAATATCGGTGAGACCGCTATTGCAAGCTACCCAGTTGCGTTCCCTGACAGTCTCGTCGGGGTGACGCCTTACGGGATAGACACCAATTTCCTGGAGTACTTTCTGCGAACTCAGAAACTGCGACTGAATCAATTCGCTCCCGAAAGCGCACAAAAGAACATAAACCTCGAAGACCTGCGCCCGTTATCAGCACCTCTCCCGCCCCTCCCGGAGCAGCAAGCCATCGCCGCCGTGCTGGATGGGGTGGATGGTGCTATTGAAAAAGCAAAAACCGGAACAAATATGCTAAAATCCTTGAAAGAAGCCACCGCAGAGGCACTGCTGACCGGGCGGGTGCGGGTGGAGGCAACTCAAACCTGAGTAGGTTTCTAACGAACAGGAGGAGATTACACATGAGCCTGATGGATTTAATCAGTAGCTTTTTCAAGTCGATGGGCATCCAAATAGGTAAAGGCAACACTAACCATAGCCTAACAGCCGGCAGAGGTGGAGATTCCAAATACGGGATAGCTGGGGACGGTGGTGATGCAACTATGACGCAGGTCCCGGAGTCTCTCCACAGGAACCTATGGGGGAGTAAGTTGCAGATACACGTTGGAGCAGGTGGCAAAGATGGCGGAGACGGGGAGGAAACGTATGTAGCGGCGATTCGCGATGACGGCATAGCGACCAAAATAATCAGTGCAGCTGGTGGTGAGGGCGCCACCAGCAAATGTAGGTCAAAGGGAGCAGTGGATAGACCAATTAGCAAGTACGTATCTCAACCCATAGCCTGCCCGGTCTGTGGGAAGTCCGTGTCTTTCCAGGATGAGCATTACATTCTCTTCGAGACGGACTCAGGCCACACGTGGATCTTTGGTGTCTCTCATGGAGGCTTATGCTGGACCATGTATAGGGAAGGCAACGAAAGAGTCGCTAGGTAGTGTCGTCAAATCAACTTGGTCCAAATCACCATCGCCCGAATCTGGCAGATGGCCAGGTAAGAAAGGGAGTTCTTGGCGTACCGGGTGGCCACTCCCCGCCACTGCTTGAAGTCCAAGAAGCCGTTTTCCACCAGATGCCGCAGCTTGTACAGCGCCCGGTCATACTCCCGCTTTTCCCGCCGGTTGCTCTTGGGCGGTATCACCGGACTCATTCCCCGTTCCGTGGCTGTGTCTATGATTTCATTGGTGTCATAGGCCTTGTCTGCCAGAAGATGCTCCGCCGCGATACCCTCAATCAAGGGCAGCGCCTGGGAGCAGTCGGCAACGGTGCCTGCGGTGACTATCACTTTTACCGGCATTCCGTGGGCATCCACCGCCAGGTGCAGCTTGCTGTTCAGCCCCCTTTTGTGCGGGCAATGGCTTGATTGCCGCCCCGGGCGCCGACGCTGTGGGGATGGGCCTTGATGTAACTGGCGTCAATCATCAGCCACTCAAAATCAGGATCGTCAATCATGGCGTCCAGCAGCCTGGCCCATACGCCCCGGTCCCGCCAGCGGCAGAAGCGGCGGTGGGTGTTCTTCCAGTCCCCGTAGTCCGGGGGCAAATCGCGCCAAGAAGCGCCGGTGCGCAGAATCCAGAACACGGCATTGAGAAAAAGCCGGTTATCGTAAGCGGGCCGGCCCGTCTTGCCCTTGCCGCCGGGGAGAAGAGGCTCCAGGATTTCCCATACCTGGCCGGAAATGTCATGGCGCCGGTGCGCCGGCACTGCGGTTGCTGCTGGCATAGCCCAATCCTGCTACACTGATTGCAATGTCAGCTTATCACCTCACTCTCACTTTGACGACACCCCCTAGAGAGCGGACACTTCTCAATGAGTAATCCCGCGATTCAGGCTAAGATTGAAATTACCACCCCCGCCAAGCTCAACGAACACAACTATGCCGAGGACCCGGCGGCGGGTAGAGGAGGTCCGAATCCATGACCACTCCCAACGAATACGAACACCTTGGCGAGCCAGAACCCTCTCTCATTCACGGCCTGCTGCATGACGTTAACCCGGAGCTAAGAACGGCCAAGCTGGACGCTTACTTCAACCGCCGCGTACCCTTGCGCTTCGACGTTTCCCTGAAGAATGAAATGGTTCGGCTGGAAACGACATTCGTCAAAATTAGGGGCAGCGGCTGGATTAGTGATGCGGACGAATGGATTGTCATTGATGTGGAAGAGATAACCATACCGAGGATGCGCACCGTGGAAGAGATTCGTAACGACCCCAACCCGAAGCTCTTCGACCCTGTCACAATTCCCAGGGCCAGCGAACCTTTCGACATGGAAGATTTCCTGAAAGTCATCTATGAGGGTCGAGGACGGACCTGGAAGGGATGATTGAGTCGATAGTCTTGGATTCCAACATTGTGTCATACATTTTCAACCGTGACAGCAGGGCCTTGTATCATGAGGAACGTATCAGAGGGCACCACTTGGTAATATCGTTCCAGACTCTTGAAGAAGCATGGTATGGGGCGTATAACCGTGGATGGGGCGCAAGAAGAATGCGGGAACTTGAGGCCTATATCGAGCGATATTCAGTCGTTTGGCCCGACCCCGGTCTGGTTGATTTGTGTGCCAGGTTGCGGGCCGAGTGCCGCGTCGCAGGGAGGGAGCTCCAGAGCGCCGACGCTCGGGTTGCGGCCACTGCCCTGTACTTGGGTTGCCCGCTGGCGTCCCACAACGGCGACTTTGACGGTATTCCCGACCTGGAACTGATAAGGGCGTCAACCCCATGAACACCCCCGCCAAGCTCAACGAGTTCAACCACGCCGAGGAACCGGCCCGGCGGTTGCTGGAGCGGCTGGGCTGGACCTACGCGCGCCGGGAGGCGCTGGCGGCGGAGCGGGGCGACGAGCGGGAGGTCTTGCTTAAGGGGCGGCTGCGGGCCGCCCTGCTGCGTCTCAACGAGTGGCTTACCGAGGCCCAGGCGGACCGGGTTATCTTCGAGCTGGAGAACGTCAACGCCACCGGCATGGCCCGCAACCAGGCGGTCCACGAGTACCTGACCTACGGGATGCCCCTAGCCGTGGACAGGCCCAGGGGCCGGGACACCCGCACCGTGCGCTTCTTCGACTTCGAGCATCCCGCAAGCGGCCTCAACGAGTTCGTGGTCACTACCCAGTTCCGGGTGCGGCGGGGCCACCCTCCGACAAGCTCAGGGCGAGCGGGTGAGATAGAGGACGACGAGCGGCTGGTCATCCCCGACCTGGTGCTGTTCGTCAACGGCATCCCCCTGGTGGTGATGGAAGCCAAGTCGCCGTCCCTGCTGGACGTGTGGAAGTCCCAGGCGGTGCGCCAGTTGCGCCGCTACCAGGAGGCCGGGCCGGAGTGGCAGGGCCGGGGCGCGCCCGAGCTTTTCCACTATAACCTGCTGTGTGTGGCCCACTGCGGGGCTGCCGCGGCCTACTCCACCCTGGGAGCGCCGGAAAACGCTTATTTCGAGTGGAAGTGGTTGGGGCCTTATTCCGACGACGAAGTGCGACAGAAATTCGGGGTGGAACCCCAGGCCCAGCTCATCGTCGGGCTGCTCTCCCCGGCTACGCTGCTGGACATCCTTCGGGATTACGTGGTGTATGAACCGGAGCGGGGGAGGCTGGTCAAGAAGCTGCCCCGCTACCAGCAGTACCGGGCGGTACGGGCGGCGATGTCCCGCATCCTCACCGGAAGCAAGCCCACCGAGCGGGGCGGCGTGGTCTGGCACACCCAGGGGTCGGGCAAGTCCCTGACCATGCTGTGGCTGGCCACCAAGGTGCGCCGGGAGCCAAGGCTGTCTAACGCGACCATCGCGGTGGTCACCGACCGCACCCAATTGGACAAGCAGATTGCCAACACCTTCGAGCGGTGCGGCTTCCCGGGGCCGGAGCGTATGGACCGCTCCCGTCCCGAGCCGGAGGAACGCCGGGTCCGCCGGCGCAGGGAAAGGCCCGGCCAGCGGGACCCCCTTGACCTCCAGACGGTCCTCAAGCAGGGCGGTAGCCGTACGGTGATGACCACCATCCAGAAGTTCGAGGAAGCGCTGACCACGACCGACGGCCCTTTGGACCTGGTGAACCCCTCGGACAACGTGACCATCATGGTGGATGAAGCCCACCGTTCCCAGTACGGCGACCTGGGGGCGCTGATGTCCAAGGCTCTCCCCAACGCGACGCTAATCGGCTTCACCGGCACGCCGATTGAGAAAGGCTATGGGCGCAGCACTACGCGGCGGTTTGGGCATCTTATTGATGCCTACACCATCCCCCAGTCGGTGGCCGACGGCGTCACGGTGCCCATCCTTTACGAAGCGCGGCTGCCCGAGCTGGCAATCGAAGGGCCGGAGACCTTGGACCGGCTGTTCGACGCCATGTTCGGGGAACAGCCGGAGAGTGTACTTGAGCGAATACGCCGGAGGTACGCCAACAAGGAGACGGTGGCCGAGGCGGAACGGCGCATCGAGATGATTGCCCTGGACATCGCCGAGCACTTCAGGGAAAGGGTGCGTCCCAACGGGTTCAAGGCCCAGGTGGTGGCCCCCAGCCGCGCCGCCGCGATGCGCTACGCCGAGAACCTGAATGATTTTGGCCTCAAAGCCTATCCAATCATCACCACCACGCCCAACGATGGAGCAGATTTCCAGCAGGCGCGGGACCTGGACCAGGAAACGGTGACCAACGCCTTCGTTGACCCGGAAGGCGAACCGGAGGTCCTGGTGGTGGTGGACATGCTCCTCACCGGCTTCGACGCCCCGGTGGAGCAGGTGCTTTACCTGGACAAGTCGTTGCGGGAACACGGCCTTCTCCAGGCCATCGCCCGGGTCAACCGCCGGTTCTCCCATCAGCAGGACGGCGTGGAAACCGAGAAGACCTACGGGTTGGTGGTGGACTACCACGGCGTTTCCCGCGACCTGGAGGAGGCCCTCTCCACTTTCGACTGGCCCGATGTCCAGGACAGTATGCAGGAACTTGAGGAGGACCCTGGGCCGCTGATGGAAGCGGCCGCCGTACAAGCGGAGTCCCACTTCAAGGGCCGCGGACTGATCCAGGTGTGGGATTGCGTCGCTGTATTCGCGCCGGACGCGACGACGGAGGGTAACTTCAAGGCGGACCTGTTCGAGCGGTTTAACGCCGACTACCGCTGGTTCTCCCGGCTCATGGACCGCTTCCTGCCCGAACCTCGCGCCCTGGCATACGCGGATCGGCTGGCTCGCCTCACCGAGATACGGGCTTACGTCCGGGCCCAGTTCCTCCGGGAAGATGCCGACGTTGACTGGACCGAAATCGGAGCGAAGGTGAAGAAGCTGGTGGACGAACGCATCAGCGCCCAGGTGCGACAGATGATGAAGCCGATCTCCATCCTTGACCAGAACTTCGAGCAGAAGATAGCCGCCCTTCCCCACGATGAAGCACGAGCATCGGTAATGGAGCACGCCATCCGCGCCCAAATCCACGAAAAGCTGGCCGAAAACCCGGTATTCTACGAAAGGCTATCTGAAAAGTTGGCTCGCATCATCCAGGACCTGCGCAACCGGCTCATTGAGACTACCGAGGCCTGCCGCCGCATGGCTGCCCTGCGGCATGAAGTGCGGAGCATGGCGGACATCGCCGCCCAACATGGCCTGTCGCCAGTGTCCTTTGCCATCTACCAATTGCTGGACGAGTTCCCGTCTAAGCGACCGTTGAAGTCTGGGGTAGGGGAAGAGCAAAGAAGCTACAGGACTGAAATCGACGAAGAGACCAAGAGAGTTTCCCAAGAAGTTGAGAAGGTCATCGCTCAGCACAACGATGTGATTGATTGGCGCTCGAACCTGGATGTGCAGCGGGAGATGCGCCGGGATATAAAGCGGGAGTTAAGGCCAACGGGGGGTTACACCGAGGAACAGTTGGATGAACTGGCAAACCGCATTGTGGAACTGACCCGGCGCGGTGGGGTCAGTGGTTAGCCGGGGACTGGTCCGCTTCGGCGGAGCCACTATTGAGTACGAAGTGCGCCGGAGCGAGCGCCGCAAAAAGACGGTCCAGATTACTGTGTGCGGAAGCGGCGTGCAGGTGACGGCGCCCACAACAACGCCGGACAGCGAGTTGCAGGCCATCGTTCGCAAGCGAGCGCCTTGGATTCTCAACCACGCCCAGGACGGGATGTTGAGACCTGCTCCGAAGCGGTTCGTCAGTGGAGAGACGCTGCCCTACCTGGGACGCAACGTCCGTTTGGTCGTTGGGGTTGAGGATGTGAGTGCCCCGGTAGTTCGCTTTGACCATTGGCGTTTCCGGGTTTCGATACCAGCGGGATTGGAAGGGGAAGAGCGTCACCGGGGAATCCAGCGGGTTGTTGTGGACTGGTACCGGTCACGGGCTGCCCAACGCCTACGGTCCGGTGTTCAACGTTGGTGGCCCCGTCTGGGCAACGGGGACGAACTCCGGATACTCATCCGGGACCAGCGCCAACGCTGGGGCAGCTGTGCCCCGGACGGCACCCTGCGCTTTAACTGGCGGGTAATGATGTTGGAACCTTCCCTGGTCGAGTACGTCATTGTGCACGAACTGGTTCACCTGAGCGTCGATAACCACTCCGACGATTTCTGGCGAACATTGGCCGGTGTGCTGCCAGATGTGGAACAACGCCGGAGGCGGCTGCGGGAAGCAGGGAAGACTTTGCCTTGGTAGAAAGTCTTGGAATCTTGTGGTGGTATCGGCTTGTCCGGCCAAAACCCCATTCAATCCGCGATTGCTACGTCGACAAGCCCTGACTGCCGACTGACTCGCCAACTTCACCTTGGCCGCCTAATTCCACCACAGGCCCAGTGTGAGCGCACGCCTCACCCGATGCACCCGCTCCGCCCTAACCAACTCCCGTCTAGCCTACGACAGTGCCTCTTGCCGCCAGCCGCCGCTGTCTCGCTGGGCTGTTGTTCTCCCCCTTCCAGCGCGGCCATCCGTCTCCCCAATTCCTCCAGTTGCCGCGCCTGGTTGTCCACGAGTCCCCCCCTGACAGGGGTATGTAAGAACGAGATTACAGCTACGAACCCGCCCGCCGTCTCTGGGATTCCGGCCTATACCGGAATCATGGAATGGGCCTGATAGTGGGTTTTTGAGGGCGATTTTGTATCTGAGCAAGTCTGCGATCCTATGCGATCGCACATTTAACTCCGGAGTTCCCAAATGAAATACATACCCCTGTCAGCCCCCCCCCGCAAACCTTGATTTTGATCCTCCAACGCCGCCACCCGCTTCTCCAGCGGCACAGCCTCATCTTAGGTGCCGACATCACCATCGCCATTTTCGTCGCTCCCGTTGTAACACCACCCGACTCCCGGAATTCCGCCAGTGCCCGCCGCATCCGCCGGGAATCGCAACAGGCATCATGGTACGGTAGTTCACCCCCAAGGTCTCGGTCAAGGTAACCCGGCCCCGTTCATTCACCGGGGCGTCCAGCAGGTCCGATAGGGGTGAGTCCGACCTACTGCCGGGGCCACCGTCGCCCTCCTCAGATACTTGGTTCCGTTCCTTATCTGGGCCTTCCTACCTGTCGCAAAGTGCGATTCTACCATCAGAGCAATCGCGTTTTAATTCGTAATGATGTTCCTGCCCCACTATCAGAAGCTATGGCAGGTCGAATGCACCCGAAATTGGGCCCACCACCAGAAAAACACGCGCTTTCGAGGGCAAGGCACAAGAATAAATTGCCCGGCTAATGCCCAACGGGCACTTCAATCGTGAGTGTTATCAAAGATATTGATGCTCACTATGTTTCACTCCTTATCACGCGATTGCCCTGCCGTCACAAGAATTTCAGCCCAATTCGCGCCTCCAGGCCTCGCATCCTCCCTGATTTCCGTAGAAAACTGCCCCGCTTGCATAATGCAATGCCAACCAAATCTCCTTATCTCCTTACAGGGTTGCCACTGTAAGACCGGCCCCGGAGCGGTTGTAGTCTCGGGATTCCGGGTGCGATGGAACCATGTCCCTGGCCCGGCCAGGCACACGGAAACTCTCGCCATGCCACCCCGGCAAAGACCCGGATGGCGGGAACTGCCCCCTGGCCCAAGGGAATGGCCTGGCCCGCCATCCCGGAGAAGGAGCCGTCCAGCCATGACGGAGAGAACGTGTTGACCTTCGAACTGCGGTTCAGCGAAGAGTAAAACTTGAGCTGCGTGCCCCCGCGGGTCCATGCCTTCACGGTGGCCGGGGGCATCGTGGAGACGGCAGGAAGCTGTCCAAGCGGCTGGTATTGACCGTTCACGGGCCGGGCCAGTGAGGCCCCGCCGCGGGGAAGTTTCAAGGCAACAAAAAGAGAACGCACATACAGGCGGGTAGGCGGAAGCCCGGCGCGGAAACGCGAAAAGGCTCGCAAATACACGGGTACCAGGGAGGCAATCGCCGTGAGTAGCGATTGCCCCCCTCGCATTCCGGCCTGGCGTACCGCGCCCACAAGTTCTCCTCCCACTTCTGCTCTCGTTCCAGCGCCCAATCGAAGAGGGCCGTGGTGGCAACCTGGGGTTTGTAACTGCGGCTCTTCGGCTTCACCGGCCCCTCGGCCATGAACTCCTCTGGAGAGAACAGCGTCCGCTGCGGCCCAGGAGTTCGTCATGGTAGCCGTTGCTCACGTATCCAGTAAGGGACAGGCTGTTGGACTGTTGCCCCCGTATCCGCACCCAGACCCCAGCCCGGGTCACCACAGACCAAGCTCGAAGCCACACCTTGCCTCCATCACAGCACCCCCACAACGTCAACAACGCGCAGCCCCAACTGCGGAACCCCATCCACCGGGACGGGCGCCTAGCCGACCAGGGCGCACTGCTTCACTCCGACGCGGAGCAGAGACGGGCTGAACTCCACGGGAAGGTCTACTTGGAAGTCCACCGCCCCGCGACCGGACCATGCCATAGCACCTGGCAAAGACCTCTCCGCCCTCTCCGAAATGAGCCTGCTCGCTGGGCGTGGCGATCAGGACGAGCTCGGCCTCCCGGATTTCGGCAGCCCGCGACCGGTACTCTGCCTGATTCATTCTCTCGACTCCTTTCCCGACTCCGGGGCTTGGCGTCCGGCACTGGAGCACCATCATCCAACGAAAACCTGCAACGGTCGCCGCATTCTTGTAACTCCGGACTAAGCGCCACCCGGGTCCGGTTGCGTCAGCATAGCAGAGTAGCCTCGCTCAACCACGTGGGTCATCGACACCCGGCCCCGGCTGTCATAGCCCGCACGATAGGCGTACTCCACCTCGGCGCCCCAAGGCACTCGACCGCCGATGCGGACGGTGCCGCCGCCAGGCGTACTTCCACCCCCCGGCCCGCCGGCGCCGCGCACTACCACGCCGTTGCGCCCGCCCTTCTTCCAGGCCAGTACCTTCACCTCGGCGGGAACCACCAGTTCCGCTGCCGTAGGCCGGAACAGGACATCGTGCAGCCGTCTGAGCACGCCTCCCGACGGAGTTCGCTGGCCGTTCATGATGTTGGAGAGATAAGCCGAGCTGATTCCCGCCCGCCGGGCCGTCTCGTTCTGGCTTACTCCGAGAACGTCCATGCGCTCCCACAGGACGTGAGGGTCAACGCAGGGAAGCTGGGCGGATTCGATCCTTACCGGCCCGTCCAGCGCCGCCTCCACCTTTGCCTGGACCGCCGGTCCCATGTTCCTCCGGCCCCGGGATACCTGGCACAGGTAGCCGTAGGAGACTCCGGCCCCGGGATACCTGGCACAGGTAGCCGTAGGAGACTCCGGCCCGTTCCGACAGGCCCATCAGGCTCATGCCCCGCTCCCGGGCCCGCTCCCGGACGTAGTTGCTCTCCCCCTTTACCAGGCCGCCCTGGCGGTAGACGACGCCCTGCCCGGGGACTTCTCCCAGGACCGCCGTTACCCTTTCCCGCAGCATGGGAGACCAGGGCCTGCGCCCGCTGGCAACCGAGGACAGGTAGCCGTAGTTCACGCCCATCCTGTCTGCCAGCTCCTTCAGGGTGAGGCCGTGCCGCCTTGCCGCCGCCCGCAGCTCGCTCTCAGGCTTGCCCTTGCTCTGTCCCGGTTCCGCCGTGCCGGCCTGCTTTTCCGTGGCCTGTGCCGTAGCTGGTACGGGGTTGCCGTGGTCCTGGTCGTCGAACCGGGTTGCAGTGCTAGTGATGGTCTCCGCCTTGTGGATGTTGGTGTTCGCCGTCATGTCGCTTCCTCCAAAACGCAGAAAGCGGGGCCGGCCCCAAAGGGACCGACCCCGCTCGTTTGTAAGCAATTAGTTTTTTTGTTGTCAGTGGCGGCTCACGCGGCCGCCCTGGTTTCCGCCGCGCTACCCCAGGGGGCGACGGGCCTAAAGTTCCTGTTGGTTATTCAGTTGTTCCGACCTCCTGTAGTGGATGGGAAGCCGGGTTCAACGTCGTGATGGATTACCTCCTTGGTGTTGTTGATGCCGCTCAGAAACCCGTATGCCGCCCGGCGCCGGACGCACTCCGCCCACGGTGAGACACGCGACGGAGAACGCAGGAACGCAGGGTGGGGTTGGAGCAAGACGCAGCTCGCCCAGGGTGTTATTCAGCGGAAACGCGAACCCTGGAGGCTGCAATGAGGGGAGAGTTGGAGAGGAACGCAGCTGGGGATGTGGCTTTAACCCCGGCACCGGACGCACTCCGCCCAGGGTCTGGCATTGGGCATGGAACGCCGGTTTGGGGGTTTGAGCAAGGCGCAGTTCGCCCAGGGTGTCATTCTCGGGGAACCGCTACGTGGGGGAATAGGAGAGGGAAAGGGAGAGGAACGCAGTCCGGCCAGTGGCTACGTCGTAAGCCACCGCACCGGGGAAACTGCGTTGCAAAGGTAAGAGTCCGGTCTGCTGTTGCAGTGAGACCGGAGCAAGATGAGCCTGCGGTGCCGCTGCCTGTGTCCAGCAGCTACGCCGCAGTCATGTGGAAGCAGCCGGAGCTTGTTGTCCGCTCCAACCGCAGAATGTAGAGAGTGCGAAGCGCGTCCACCGCTCCGCAATTGAAACCGAGTGGAAAGAGCTTCCTGGATACCGTCCTGGGTCTAGTCGACACCTCCTGGCGGTGGAACTTCCGTGAGTTTGCTACCTGCCGTGGAAAGGGATTCCATGGAAAGGGAATCGGGGATGCCGTTGTTTGTCCGGTTGCCACCTCCGTGCATCAGTCCGTGGGGTAAGGGTCCCGCGCCTTGGGTTGGGATACCTGGTGAAACGCACCGTGCGCTTCGTTGGGTTGGGATTACCGGCTGGTGCAAGGGAACTAAACACTCCAATGCCTCAGCAATATCCCTTGCAGACGCCCGTCGGGAGAGCAAGGCTCAATCCTTTTGGTAAGTCCAACGCGGGTGGCCGTTCGGAGAGCAAGGCTCGATCCTATGCGGCCAATCCCGGGTCCAGGGACGGGACCCTCCAGGTTTCTAGGGCGGGAAACGCTGGAAAAAGCCTGACAACGCCATCAAGTATCCGGCCCCGGCTGAGGGGTTAGCAATACTTTCGCGGCCCCGGCGGACAAAGTGTTGCCTTTTTTTGACCTGAAATCTAAGCGCAGCTCCGGCGCCGGGGATCTTCCACCTCCGTGCTTCAGTCCGTGGGGTATGGGTTCCGCGCCTTGGGTTGGGTCGCCGTGCGAAGCGCACTGTGCGCTTCCGTGGGTAAGGGGTTCACCGGCCGCAGGCGAAGGATAATTCACTCTGCCTGACAGCAATTCCCTCGTGGGCACTCCGGGGAGAGAAGCCTCGATCCTCACGGAGCAGGCCCGGGCGAACAGGGATCACGCCCCCAGGTTTCTAGGCAGTGGAAACACTGGAAAAGCCAGACAACGCATTCAGTATCCGGCCCCGGGAGACCCCAGGCAAGGGCTTCGGGGTGGCGCCGCCCGAATTGATTGCAAACGTGCCGCCGGAATTCCGCCAGAATCAGGCCGGAATTAAACCGGCCCGCAGGGACAGTCCGCCACCGGCGCCGTGCCGAACACATCGGCCATGGCGGTGCTGCCATTGTTGTGCCTAACGGTATCGCCCACCACGATGCCAATCGCCACGTTCGTGCTCTCACCGGCACTCCCTGCCGCTGTGCTTAGGTGATCGCGCCCCAGCAGCCGCGCCGTCTGCTGCCGCTCCTTATGCCGTGCCATCTGTCCCACCAATGCCGTGACGCGCAGTCCGCACGCTTTCACCACGGCGCCGGCGCCGCCGCAGCTGCCAGCGTCAGCGTCAGTCGTCCGGCTTCCAGCGCCGTTACC
>CBDCYT010000003.1:0-256646 GCA_965224325.1 Dehalococcoidia bacterium | reverse complement strand
ACTTTGAGAAGCTTATCGTCAGCGAGATCAGGGAGAACGTGCTTACCGAGTCCAACATCCGCGACCTGGTGAAGCTGCTGGACGAGGAAATGGACGGGGTGGCCCGCGAGCAGCGGGACCGGCTGGAGACCATCGAGGAGGAGCTTGAGGACGTGAAGAAGCGGCTGGGACGCATCTGGCAGGTCATCGAGACCACCGACATCGAGATGGCCGACGCCTCGGAGCGCATCAGAGAGCACCGGGAGCGCAAGGAGAAGCTGGAGATCGCCGCCGAGGAGGCGCGGGCGCTTTTGTCGGACCGGCGTCAGTTCCTGGACAGCGCCGACACCATCGCCGCCTTCGCCGCCGAGATGAGCGAGTTCCTCAAGAGCAGCGAGCTGACCGAGACCAAGGCTTTCGTGAGGTCCTTCGTCAAGGAGATCGTGGTCAAGCCCGGCAGGGCGGCCATCGTCTACACGATACCCACGCCGGATGACTCTCCGGCAGGGGGAGCGGACGCCGTGGAGATCGCCCTAAACGGGGGTGTTATGAATTCGGTACGTCATGGTGGGCCTATTTTGACGATAGGCCGAACCGTCTTTGAGATGTGGTTGGGAACCCTGTAACCATTGCACCGCAACCTTTAACGCTAGTCCGAGCCTATCGGTCCGGGCAAACGTGGACAGTAGATGGCACCGTCTTCGAGTTGTGGCTGAACGCATCAGGCCCACTAGAGACTGTTGCTGAGCGACCATAACAGGGAGGCATGAGCACCGCCTATGCCGTCCCGGGGGTATAGAGCCACTTTGGCCAGCAAACTCGTGATGGCCCGGTCTGCAACATCATCGGCTAAGGGAATCCCGCTTTCTCAATCCCTACATTCGCCAGATGGGCGAACCTGCCTCCATTCTCGTGTTCACCTTCGAGGGCATCAGCCAGCAAATGCACGTCTCGCTCGTGCATGCCCAATCTCACTCTGCTCCATAGCCTACATTCCAGGCCATCAATCACCCGTTTCCCGTCGGGAAACTCCTGACCGTCGTCCCGGTAAAAGAGGAGCGTGTTGCCTCCATACATCCAGTCGACAATGAAGTCTGTGGGATGCAACCGCTTGAAATCGGTGAACGTCTCCACCTCTTTGCCACTGAATCCCTTCCCATTGGCTTGAAGCACCATCACAACAACGAGACCCAAGGATGACGGAACTAAGCCCCATTCGCCATGATTGTCATTGTCTCGATCACCACCCCCTTCACTGAGGTCAGCTCCCAGTCGCCTTAACCGTTCGGGTCCGGAGTAAAACCTGTAGGAATCAACTAAAGACTTCACGACGTAAGGCAGGAAAATCGGATAGGGGGTGTTCCCTTTAACCAGGTTGGAGCTTCGCAGTCCACTTGTTTCCCGGAACATTGTGGTAGGCTCGGCGTAGTACCTCGAATCCATGTGAACATTGCTGGCGCCACCGTAGGTACCGGAATAAGCCCTCAGAATCGACTCCACCGAAGGCGCCTCGGCACCCAATGCCGACAGGGCAGTGTGCAGCTCTGAGCTGGCGAAGCGAGCCTCTATATCCCTCCTGTGTTCCGCGTTGAGTTCCAGATACAGGTCAGTCAGGGAATGGCCGGCCACCTGTTTGCGCGACCGAATCCAGAAGGCCTTCAGTGCCAGCTCAGTGGCGGTAAACAACAACAGCAGCCCGGGCATGATCTCCTTCAGTGTGTGTGGCAACCTACTGGTGGGCATGAGAATCCAAAACTGCCTCAGATACTCTTCTGCGAAGCCTGACATCAACTCAGGGTCGCCGTGCTGGTCTACGACTGTCCCATCCTGCATGGTGCCTTCAAAGGTGGGGAAAAGAACTTGGTCCACAGCGCTGAAGACGGCTGGATACGAGAGCGTCGGACCCCGCCCTTGGGAAGCCGAGGAATTGTGGATCATTGCATATTGACGTCCCAATGGCTTGCTTTCTGCGTCGGGAGTTAGAGGAACTCGAAGGTGATGATTGCGGGGATCAACGAAGGATTGAATGCTTCCCTTTACCCCGCTCCCGCAAACAGGGCATGCGTAGTTGATCTCCCTTTGCAGGAGACGGGCGAGCCAAGGAATCCCAACTCGAAACACATCGTCGGACTTAAGCCTTAGCTCTTGATCGCTGCATTGAGGACATCTGCCTTTCATGGTTCACCAACCGTCCTTTAACCCTCAGTCAGCTGAAAATTTTGAGTGTTCTGCTAACACCTGGAATCTGTCGGTCCCTACCGTGATAGTGTACTCGATTAAGGATTCCCCCTCTGCCAGTCGCTCAGCACGATAAGCTACAGCGCCTCGTACGGAGGATGGCACCTTACCCCGAGGGAACGCCGAGACGATTGCGCGACGCGTTTAGTTCTGTCTACCGTATACGTGGCCGACGGCAATGCTTGGCGAAACCGAAAAGTCAGTTGGCGACGACGAGGAAATATTGCCATCTCAAGCCTTGACACCCGTACCGCCGTAACCTAGTCTGCTATCTAGTCAGATAGTATTGACAAAGGTGCGGAATGATCAAGAGATGGCCGGTTCAAGACGCCAAAGCGAGGTTCAGCGAGCTGCTTGATACCACTCTCTCCGAGGGGCCGCAGATTGTAACCAAGCGCGGGGTGGAAACCGCCGTGCTGGTCCCTATCGAGCAGTGGCGTAGGCTGGAACAGATGACCAGGCCTGACTTGAGGGAATTGCTCCTGACCTCAGAGGCGCGGACCGAGACTCTGGTACCGCCGCGGGGACGGCATCGCCGTCGTTCGCCACTGGCCATGGATTAGTTCAGTGTACCTGCTGGATACCAATGTGGTCTCGGAACTCCGCCGCCCACGTCCCAGTAGTGCCGTCCTAGAGTGGATAGCGGATGTGTCAGCGGAGCGACTCTTCGTGTCTGCCGTTACGGTCGGGGAGGTACAGGCCGGGATCGAGGTCACTCGCGAGCAGGATCCTTCCAAAGCCGGGGAACTGGAGGTTTGGTTGGACAAAGTGCAGGCATCCTACGCTGTACTGCCCATGGATGCGGCCACCTCCAGAGAGTGGGCGCGCCTCATACACCGGAGGTCTGACACCATTACCGAGGACGCCATGATCGCCGCGACGGCCATCGTTCACAGACTGACGGTGGTCACCCGGAACGTGCGAGACTTTGCCCAGTTCGGTGTCGAGCTGCAGAACCCTTTTGATAGTCCGTAATCATCGCCCTGCACCAAGAATAATCTGGCGTCGGTTGAATGACATTGGTTGAACCGGGATAAGGCTGGTGGTCAGTTGCTAGACGAACAAGAGATGGACGCAGAAGAAATAAAGGGGCGCGTCCGGACATATCATCAAGAGAGAGTTTCAAGGAGGCTGACATGGATTGGCATCGGTGAAAACCGCGCCGTCTACCTCGGAGGGTACAACAACGTCCTGCGGGACCTGGCTGACCCTTCCCCGGATGACTGGGACCTCCTGCGGGCCGCGATGCTCCATATCGCCTTTTCCGAAAGCTTGAATATGGAGCACAACCAGTGGCTGGGTGAAGAGATCTTCGCCAGCTTTGAGAGGGAGGCGGAACGCCGCCTTTACTACCTGACGCTGGATACGAGGTGCGACCGCCCAACCCCCCGGTTCGATCCGGAGGAAATGTTTCCCAATCATCATATGACAGCCAAGGAAGCAACCTATTACTACAGCCGTGCCGCGCTGGCCGTACTGGTGAGCAAGAGCGACCCTGAGCAAGCCATTGAACTGTTCGAAGAACTCGATTCGATTTTTGCTCCCCGCATGCGTTTCCACCTTCCAGGAACTGATTGCAGCCTGTACCTGGACGGAGAATTGGACCGGTTGCCGGTCCTTTATGAAAGAGTCGGACAGTTTGAGGATGCGCTGACGTTCACGTCTATCTCCTTTACCCATTCCGGATGGAACGTCCACCCCACCGATGTTGCAATCCGCAGGCTGGACGGCTGGTTGAACCAACTTTGCGAGTCTGGCGGAATATCCGAGGTGGAGCGCTGTCTCGACGTGATCTACGAATGGATGGATGCAGCCAACGAAGTCGATGATGAGGAGCGGGACCACATTGGTGAATGCCCAACCACGACGCGCCAGTTCTGGGCTTGGTACTACGGCCGAGCCCTGGGTCTGCTTATTGTCGCGAGGCCATCCCTACGGGCATCATTGCTTGGCGAGATAGAAGCCGGAGAATGGGAAAACTGCTGGCTTGTCGCCAGTGTCCTGTTCGAGAGCCTTCCCGACTCGTGGAGCGAATACCGGCAACGGGCCTTGAAGTTCTACAATGCCTCCGATATCGAATATCGCCAGGACGGCCCAAGACCTGTGGGAGCCACCCTGCCACCGCACCTGAACGCCCAGAGCGACCCTTACTGGGCCATGCGAGTAGGATTCGCAGACGCTCAATCCGCGAATGCCGCAGAGCGGAGAATATCCCTGGCGGGAATTGCCGATTCCCTGGAACGGCTTGAAACAATCACGTCCAGCTCGGCTCAACACGCGTTGCGTACGGAGCGAAACACCGACGACCTTCTGGAAGTTGTGAAAAATCGCGTCTCCCCCAACCATGAATACTGGTATGGCCTGTTGCAGAAAGAATTGCCTGACCTGGTGAGTAGATTGCCTCGGGCCACTGCCGACCATCTGGTTGATGCTTCGAGGCACAGATACGCAAAGGAGTGGGACTATTGCAAGGTTTCTCTCTGCAAATCGGTAGAATCGCTGTTCGTCCGAATGCTCGTGCCGGCAATTCGAGAGGTTCCCGAGTCAAAGGGACTGACACTGGCGCTTCCCAGGGGGAAGAGAGCGGCCCGGAAACGTGCCCCTGAGGAATGGGACAATATTCCGATGTCAGGATGGGCTCAAATTCTCAGGACAGCGACGGAAATGGACATAAACTCGCCGCTGCGGTCGGTACTTCCCCAAGCCTTTCCCTACGTTGATCTGGATGCATTGGTCGAACTCAACATCAAGCTGGAAACAATTGCCCAGCTAAGGGGCAGTTCGGCCCACGATTCCAGAACTGCTGATGACCGAAAAGCTGGTGACGCCGAGAGACTCTGGGACCTCGTGGTCGGCAGCAACGGCAGTGGATTCCTGGCTGAGTTCCACTCGGCACTGGGCTTTACAGACGTTCGTGGGGCGTCGGGGGACGCAGACAGGTTCGCTGACTAGCAGCCCGTCCGAGGAATGGCTGATTGGTTCAGATGGAGGCTGGACCAGCTGGCGATCACCGGTTTTGTCCTCTTCAGGCGGTAGCATCCCCATTGCCTGAGCATGGGCCAAATTGCTGGGAGTAGCGGGTTCTGGCCCAAGGATCGGGGTATCCCCTGGGCGGCTGACCCGGACCCGAACCAGAACAGCTTCATCAGGTTATGCCCGGTGCAGATCAGGGACCACTCCCGGTTCACCTTTTCCAGGCCCCGCAGCAGGAACTGCCGGAAGCCCCGCCCCTGCTTGATCTGACCGAACACCGGCTCCACCGTTTCCTTGCGAAGCCCGTAGCGCTGCCGGCCCCGCTTAGTCCGCAGCTTCCGCCGCATCCGGTCCCGGGCGGAGAGATTGGCGGGTATGCGTCCCCGAGGCGCCGGAGGTATTGTCTGGCCGTGGCGAGTCTTATCCGGTGCGATGAACGGGTCGGCGCCAAGGGCGCTCAGCCTCTCAACCGCCTTGGCCGAGTAGTAGCCCGCGTCGGCGGACATCTCCCTGGGCACCACCCCGGTGTTGCCGATGGCCTGCTCCACCATGACCACTCCCTGATGCTTGTCCGATGCCTGGTTGGTCGCCTCCGCCGCCACTATCACCTGGCACTCGCTGTCTACCACCGCCTGGCAGTTGTAGGCCTGCTGGAAGTCCCGCCCTGCCTAAGCGGGCGGAAGGTAGAACTTTCGAGATCTCCTTCCCCCTACCGGGGAGTAATCACGCCAAGACTAAACACCAGGGCCAACCCGTCTCCCAGTCAGACGAAGCCCGGAAGACGCCAAAGAAATAGGACTTCGGACGGCTGTGGAACCAAGAGGAATCCGACGACCCCGGCAACGGGCTTGGCCGTAGAACAGCCCCACTGGTGAGCAGGCTGCCGCTTGCAGAAGGCCCGTTCTGTCGCATCGGCCCCTTAAAGTCTCTGCGGATGATGCCACCACTTTCGGGTGGGTCAGTTCCATCTTGCTACTTTCGCCCATTTTTAACTCTCGACTAACCGGTGTCAACGCCGACGGAGAAATGAGCGAAATCGCCGAAGTTGAATTGACCCGCCACAGAGTAGTGGCATCATCCGCAGACACTGTACGGAGGTGCTTCAGACAAATCCTTGTCGATTGGGCGATCGCGACGAAACTCTGCGGTATTCTTGGGCGGTGGACTTGGACGGAACCGAGGTTCAAAAGCCTTCACCTACTCTGAGGGCTCCACAACCACCCGCCGTCCAAACAGGTGGGCTGGATAGAAACGCCGGCTTGCCTCACGGTAGGTTCGAGTCCCCTCAGGTGGGCGCGGGCCGCCCGGACGCCCTCAATGCGCTCCACCACGCCGTTGACGGCGTCGCCGGGGTCCACCTTGTCACAATCTGCCTGCTCTTCGTCCAAGGCGGCGTTGACCGGCCCCACCAGGACGTTGACCTTAGCGCGGGCCTCCTCGGTCCCGGTGGCCTCGAACTCGCCTATCGCGGCGGCGGCGGGCGCCCGCAGGTCCAGGTAGCGCGACAGTGTGCCGGCGCAGGAGGCGGCGTGGCCCTCATAGACTTCGTATGCGGTCCCGTGTTCCGCCGTGACGGCCTCAACCTCCTGCAGACTCGCGCCGTACTTGACAACCGCCCCCTGGTAGACAGCGTGGGCGGCGGTGGCCACTTGATCCGCGGCCCCAAGTTCTCCCCCGGCCTCATAGCTGGCGGCTAATGTGGCCCGGAAATGCGCGAGTAGCTGCTCCTGGGTCATGTACCCCAGGCGTTGCTCCCTCACGTAGCGGTCACTTAATAAGGTGTCGCGCCAGGCCGCTCCACTATTCGTCTAGTTGGTCTCCTCGCCCCTAAAGTTGTGAATAGGCCTATTGTCCCGGTGTCTGGCTCTGGCGCGTAGTCCCCGAAGCACCCGCCAGGGTTGTCTCGGTCGCGGTCCCGCTCTTCCTCTTCGTCCTGGTCCCAAAACAACGTGGCCACGGGGGCCGGGGGCTCCGGCTCGGCAGTCTGCGGCAAGACGCGCCGCAGCAGCAACTCCTGGCGTACCTGCTCCCGCAGCACCGCGGGCAGGGTCTGGATGGTCCACTCCTGGTGGGGCGTCAAGATCGGCGGCGCGGCGGTCTGCTGGTTCGGGCGGTCGAACTCGTTTCGTAGTTGCTGTGGAAATTAGGGGTCGTGGCCAAACGCGTCGATGGCTGCCTGCTGCTCCGGAGCCAGTGGTGGCGCGGTGGTGCCCGGCCCGGAGGACGGCGGGGCCGTGGTAGGCGGCGCGGCGCCTGGATTATAATGCGGCGTAA
This sequence comes from Dehalococcoidia bacterium, assembly GCA_965224325.1. Taxonomy (GTDB): domain Bacteria; phylum Chloroflexota; class Dehalococcoidia; order Lucifugimonadales; family UBA3495; genus CBDCMJ01. The sequence continues at coordinate 249,182 of CBDCYT010000003.1, read as the reverse complement.
TGACCTCCTCTTTGACTCGCTACTAAGCCACAGTCCAAGTCCTGGCACTCCCGGACCGGCGTGATCTCCTCGGGAAAGTCCCGCCAGGCGGCCCGGTTCGCGGCGCTACGGCTCAAGTAGCCGCCGGTTACGGTGGTAATGGCAAGGTTCTTGATTGGCCGCTCGGGCTCCCGTTTCAGCCGGTACGCCTGGACATGATAATGACGCCTCGGGCGGGGCAACCCCTCCGCTTCCGGCGGTTCCTGGGCGGCCACGTAACCCTGGTGGAAGCCGCGCCGCCAGGCCCCGGCCAAGGCCAACACCTCTTTGTACTCGACCTCCCCGCCGGCGCTCCCGTTCCGGATCGCGGCATACCAGCCGGTGAAATGGCCGGCCTCCTCGATCTCCCCGGTGGACAGCAGGTAGGCCGTCAATAGTTGCTCTTCCCCGGCGGTCATGGTCCCCTCTCCGCAGATCGGATACGAGACATTGTGGCGCTCTTGTACTCCAGGCCGGGACCGGACCCCCGATTTGTGCCTGCGGCGGCGGGCTCCGGGTTGTCTGCTCCCAAGCGTCCGGAAAGGTGTATGGCCCAATTTATTCAGCTAGTATCAAGTGTAAGGGTGACCGGCCCAGGTGTAGCGGCGGCGGGTTATTTGCCCTAGGAAAACCCCATCAAAGAAGATAATTATTCAGCGCCGGCGTGGATTTGGGGGGCCGTTTTTGACCGGCGGATCGCCTATTCCCCCGGCGATTTGGCCCGTTCTGGCGGTGCGGCGGGCGGCTCAGGACGCCCTCGGCAGCGCGGCTGGAGGCTCATGGCGCCCTCGGCGGCGCGGCGGGCGGCTTAGGGCCCCCTCGGCAGCCAGTGACGGGAGTTTCGGCGGCCTTTCCAGGGTCGGCGGCCGGCTGCCGGGGGGGTGAGGGGGCGGCCCCATGAGGGGGACGTGGGGGGATGTCGGCCCCTGGGCCGGGATATGCGGGGTTTTCGCCGGCGATGTTGCGGACTCCCCCGGTGAAAATGGCAACCCCGGATTTAGCCTGCGGGCAACGGGGACCCCCCGGAGGTTTTGATTGGTCATTTTCTTATACTTTAACCAAGAGTGTTCTCCGGCGGCCTGTCCAGCGTCGCCAGGTGGTCGGCGGCGGCCGCGTAGCTCCCGGTGCCGGGCCCCGGATGCTCCCCGCTCAGCATCCGCCGGACTGTGCGCCTGGAGGCCCCCAACATTATGCGCAACTCCCCCGGGGGCGTGCCCAGGGAATGGAGTGCCCGGAAGGCCCGGGCCAGCTTCCCGCCCTCCCGGGCAACTCCGGCGGCATAGCCTGCCGCCGCGCCCATGGCGTAGGTGCGCCGCCCCTCCAGGTCATCCGGCGGCGGGTCCAGGGGCAGGGTACGGGAAACGCGGTGACCGGCGGGGCAGGCGTAGGCGCCCAGGACGACACCCTTACCACTCAGCGCATACCCCACAAGTACCAGGGGCATTTCCGCCCGGCAACCCAGGCAGTAACCGTTCATGGCGCGTCCTCCAGGCCGACGTAGCGGCAGGCGCAGTTGACGCAGGCGCGTTCATACACGCTCCTGGCCTCGTCATGGTCCGGCGCCAGGTGGCCGCCGCAGACCGGGCAACTCTCTCCGGCGGGCCGTCCTCCGGGACCCCGGCGCGGGTACGGACCAAGCATTTCATCGGCGCTCATCACCATGAATCCCCCCGATCCGTAGCTTGAGCTGCGGGCTGCCCGTCGCCCACGACGGGCGGCGGTGCGCCGGCCGGTTCACAGTGTGGGCACATCCGGACCTCATGGTCCCGGCGCCTACGCCCGTTTCCCGCCGCCGGCGAGAGTTTAAGGTTGCCGATGGCCTGCCGCCTTGGCCCCGGCCTCTTAGCCTGCCGGAGATTCCCCATGCCGGCGAGAATCCGCACCCCATGTCACCGTTTTCCTTATCCGCAACCGGCCTTTTCAACGAGCACTTGACTCCGCCTTCTACACCGTAGAGCTTGGTCAAGTGTCGGGTCTGCCCGGGGTGGCGAAGACCAGGCCCCGGCTGGCCTTGCGTCATCGTGCTGAACGCCCCTTCAGCGCGGCCGGTCACCGGAAGCCCTGGGGCGGGCTGCCAGCCAGGCCGCGATCTCCGACTCCGGCCAGCGGACGGCCCGGACTCCGATTTTCAGCGGCTCGGGGAAGGACCCATCTCGCATCTTGCGGTAGATGGTGGTCCGCGACAGCCCGGTGCGGGTCTGGACTTCGCTAAGCCCGAATCCACCGAAGGAGGGCGTCGGGTCAGCGTCCTGAAGCGGTAAGAAGGTGCTCCCGTGCTTCTGGGATAATGGTTTGTAACACCAAACCGACCCCAGAAAAGGAGCACCTAATAGATGCTACCACCTAACCATCCCGACCGCATCCAAATCACCTTCGACGACCACCGCCTGGTGGCCAATGCCGGGCTGATCCTTCCGGCCATCCTCGCCCGGCGCCTGGGCCTGCCCCAACTGGTCCAGAAGCACCTCGACCTGGGCGATGCGCCGGGCCGGGCGAACACCGGCGACAAGATGATGACCCTGGTTGCGTCTGCGCTGGCTGGTGGCGACTGCATTGACGACGCCGACGTGTTGCGCACCGGTGGGACCGCCCGCGCCCTGGGCGGCACAGTCAAGGCACCCTCCACCTTGGGCACCTTCCTGCGCAGCTTCAGGTGGGGCCATGTCCGCCAACTGGACCGGGTGAGCCGCGAGTTGCTGTCCCGGGCCTGGGCGGCTGGTGCGGGACCCGGCCCCGGGCCGTTGACCATCGACCTGGACTCCACCATCTGCGAGACCTATGGGCTGGCCAAGGAGGGGGCGCGTCATCACGGCTACACCGGCGCCCGGGGCTATCACCCGCTGCTGGCCGTCGCCGCCGGCACCGGCGACGTGCTGATGGCCCGCCTCAGGGAGGGCCGCGCCAACACCGCCCGCGGCGCCGCCCACTTCCTGCGTGAGACGGTGGGGCGGGTGCGCTGCGGCGGGGCCAGGGGACAACTCACGGTCCGGGCCGACAGCGGCTTCTACACCCATAGCGTGGCCGCCGCCTGCCGCAAGCTGGACGTGCGCTTCTCCATCACCATCCGCCAGCGCGCCCGCCTGCGCAACCTCATCGGGGCGATACCCGAAGATGCCTGGACGCCGATTCCCTACTGGATGGACGGCGCCGCCGATGTGGCCGAAACCACCTACGCCCCCTTCCAGAGTGAGCCGGATGCCGTGCCGGTACGGCTCATCGTCCGGCGGGTGAAGCCCACGCCCGGTTCTCAACTGGCTCTCTTCGCCACCTACAGCTATCACGGCTTCATCACCGACCGGGACGGAGAGACCCTGGAACTGGAGGCTGATCATCGCCGCCACGCCGAGATCGAGAATGCGATACGCGACCTCAAGTACGGCGTCGGGCTGAACCATCTCCCCTCGGGGCGCTTCGCCGCCAACGCCGCCTGGCTGGCGGTACAGGTGATGGCGCATAACCTCGCCCGCTGGACGGCGCGGCGCGGCCTGGGTGAGCAGATAGTGACCACCAAGACCCTCCGGCGGCGGTTCTTCGCCCTGGCCGGACGGCTCACCCGCTCGGCACGCCGGTTGACCCTGCATCTTCCCCGGCGCTGGCCTTGGGAGGAGCAGTTCAGCCGCGCCCTCGCCCGGCTGCAAGCGATTCCACTCCCGGCCTGACGCCGCCCGTCCGCCACTGACCCATCAACCGGCCAACCCAACGTCCCCGCCAACTCGCGCCACCCGGTGCGAGTGTCTCTTGCTGCGTCCTCTCCCCGCAATCTTGCCCTGCCCAACGTCCGCAGACGGCCATAGGGGCCCTGTGCGACGACTGAAAACCCTTCGCCGACCTCCCATCTACCCCATTGGAGCCCAGGCCATCTCCCCGGTAGCTCCCTCACCCCCCTTCCGCTGTTCTCACGCCGTCCATCGGTGGATTCGGGCTAAGTCTGAACGGTTACCCTCAGTTCTCTGCGGGGTGCCCATCCCCGCTCGTGGCGCGGCTCTCCAACCACCCAAATCAATCCAACGGAGCAATCTATATGAACATCGCCTCATTGCGCGCCCGCGTCCGTTCCCTTCGCCGGAGAATGGCCCTGCCCTACGCCCAGGTCATGCTCCAACGCCAGGCCGACGACCTCTGCACCCAATGGGCTGTCGCCCAGGCGGATAAACGGCCCACACCCTCCCCCCCAGGCCTTCGTCCGCCGGGTCGCCGCGGCGGGTTTCCGTCTCTCCACCTTCACCGGCGTCGTCCGTTACCTTGAACGCTGCGCCGGGCTCCGCCAAGAGCCCAGCCAGGAGCCCACCCCGGAGCTCCTCCTGCGCGCCCTCCTCCCCTGGGCCGAGTATCACCCGGGCGTCACTCTCCCTCCCAAACCCCCGGTATGGCCCAGGGCCACCGCCAGGGCCACCGGATGATCGTGGCGCTCGAAGCGCTTCTCCGCCACGTCACGCTGAGCCTGCCGAAGCATCTAACGTCCTTCGGCTGCCCTCAGGGCGCCGGAATAGGGCAATCGAAAGACCCTGGCGTCAAGTCCTGCCCCTTGACCTCTCGACCGGGTGTGCGTCAGTTTTTCGCGCGACGGTGCCGCCTAGCGGTGGGGGCGAAAATTTTTCCCCCCCTACGAGTGAACCCTTCTGTCCCGGGGTAGGTGCGTCCGCTGCGGCTACGGCGCGGATTGTCAACTCCGCCAAATCGTGACGCACACCCCCCTTGACCCCGCGCCATTTCGATGGTAGCTTCAGTAAAGTAAAGATATTAGGTATCAATTAAGATGCGCCGAAAAACGCTGCCGCTGGCCGAGGAGTTGCTCAGCACCCTGGAGAGGGAAGGGCATCGCTCCACGTCGCCACGCCAAGCGGTGGCTAAGGCCATAGCCTCTGAGCAGGGACACTTTACCGCCGAAGCGCTGCGACGGAGACTGCCGGGGGTGGGGCGCGCCACCATCTACCGTTCCCTCAAGCTCCTGGTCGAGGCCGGGGTCATTTGCCGGGTCCTGCTGGAGGACGGCAACCTTCACTATCAGTTGAGCCACCGGGGACACCATCACCACCTGCTCTGCGTGGAGTGCGGGTCTTCCCAGGACCTGTTGGGTTGCGACATCGAAGACCTGCTGCGGGAGGTCTCGGACCAGCATCAGTTCCAGCTCAGCGGCCATTGGCTGGAGGTCTACGGCCACTGCCACAGCTGCGCAGCCGCCCAAAGAGTTTCCGGCTAAGGGCAACCCTCTCTTTTTTTGGCCATGAATGATACTGAGTATCTAATGCAAGCCCAACTTGATACACAGTATCGGTCCTCCCATCTATTGAGACAAGGTATTAGTATTACAACGACGCTTGACCAAATAGGGTGGCTTGGGAGCGGAAATTGAATTGGGGAACGATCGGGCGCGAAGCTGTCGTGCAAGCTGGCTTATAGCCGGGAAGGGATTCCCAAGAGCCCTTTCATACCAACTGTCGTTGTAATATTAGGACCCAGCCAAGTCCGGAGGAGAACATATGAAGCGCCGGTTGCCCGCTCCGTTCCCCATACTGGCCCTCTGCGCCATCCTTCTGAGCGTCATGGCCTGCGGCTCCGCCGCCGTCCCACGTCCGGAGGCCGGCCCAACCCCAACGACCACGGGGGTGGGAGCTACCGCCGTGCCAACCGCGCCGCCTGCCACGTCCGCCGCGGCCCCCGCTGCCGGGCCGGCGGCGAAGATAAAGGTGGTGACGACGACCAACATCGTGGCGGACTGGGTCCGCCGGGTGGGCGGAGACCGCACGGAGGTCTTCTCTCTGGTGCCCGTGGACTCCGATCCTCACACCTTCCAGCCCGGAGCGCGGGACATCAGCCGCATCGCCGACGCCGACCTCGTAGTCAGCATCGGCCTTTCCCTGGAGGCGGGCTGGCTGGACAAATTGATCGAGAACACCGCTCGAGATCCCCGGTGGGTGGCGGCGCTGGGGGATGTGGTTGACCCCCTGGAGAGCGGTGAGTCCGACGCAAACGGCCACGGGGAAGAAGAAGACGGCGAGGAGCACAACGGCGATGAGGATGGCGGGGACGCCGAGGAGCACAACGGCGACCAGGACCCGCACTTCTGGTTCGACCCTCTGAGGGCGAAAAAGGCGGTGAACGACGTCGCGGCCCGTCTCTCGGCACTGGACCCCGCCGCCGGGGAGCACTATCGGAACAACGCCGCCGCCTACAACCGGGAGTTGGACGGCCTACATGGGTGGATCGAGGACGAGGTGGCCGGACTGCCGCAAGAGCGCCGGGTGCTAGTGACGTCCCACGACAGTCTGCAGTATTTCGCCGTCCGGTACGGTTTCCGGGTGGCGGGAGCAGTCTTCTCCACCACCACTGAGGTCGAACCCGGGGCGCAAGACTTGTCCCGTCTAATCGAGACCATCGAACGCGAGGGTGTGCCGGCCGTGTTCTCCGAGAGGAGCCACAGCGACCGGTTGGCCCGGCGTGTAGCCGAGGAAACCGGCGCGACCGTCATCGGCGGACTTTACACCGGTTCCCTAGGGGAGTCGGGCGGCGAGGCCGGAACTTACCTCGACCTGATGCGGCACAATACCAAGACCATAGTCGAGGCCCTGAGATAGTTTATGTTAGCCGAGTTGGTTCCGTTTGCTTTCGGTGTATGGCCCTTCTGCCCGTAGGCACACCATACTCTAAAAGCAAACGGAACCCAGGGCTACCAGCCGGCTCAGTTGTTCCTCACTGGGGTCCGGCCCCTCCCGGCTTACCCCAACCTCTTCCGCCTCTGCCAAGTATTTCCGGACAGTATCTCTCGATAGTCCGGTCCCCGACGCTATGTGTCGCTGACTGTTTCCCTTTTGCCAGCGCCGGATCACCTCTACTATGTCCACTCGGGACACCTCCTTATAGGCCATCTCCCCTCCTCACTTTGAAGTGCGGAGATGGTCTTCTATTTGGTGCCCAGGGTGGACTGAAGACCCTGGCGAAGTGGCCTAAAGACCTTGGCGATTTCTCAATTTACCGGTCTATAGTTCGTGATCATTTACAAATTCGGCCTCGTCCTGGACGACACCGCCCGCCACGATCGTACCTGACCAGTGTCCTCTCCAGTTACTCCCCTCTGCACGGCCCGGTTCCGGGCATAACACTGCTGAGTACTAGGGCGAATCGACAATTGCTAGCCCCAGATGACTGAGGAGACCAGATACAGGGCCGACAGGAGGTAGAGACTTCTGCGGTCGTATCTGGTTGCGATTCGCCTCCACTGTTTCAATTTGTTGAAGGCTCGTTCAATCAGGTTCCTTTGCTTATACAGTTCCCGGTTATATTCCCAAGGGTCTCGGCGGTTGGACTTGGGCGGTATGACCGCTTCGGCGCCCTGGTTCCTGATAAAGGCCAGCACGCGGTTGCTCTCATACCCCTTGTCAGCGATGACCGCTCCGGCCTCGAGGCCGGTCAGCAGGGGTATGGCTTGAGAAACGTCCGCCTTCTGACCGCCGGTGAGAGAGAAGCGCACCGGCCGGCCCTGAGCATCGGCCACCAGATGAATCTTGGTGCTCAGTCCACCCCGGGAGCGGCCCACAGCCTCACATTGGCCCCCCCTTTCCCGCAGACTGCCTGCTGGTGGGCCCGGACTATGGTGGAATCAATCATCACGTATCTGTTGTCCGGGTCATCCAGCAACACCTGGAAGATTTTCTCCCAGATTCTGGTCTTGGCCCAACGGGTGAATCGCTTGTGGACGCTTTTCCAGTTGCCGTACCCAGGGGGCAGGTCTTTCCAATGGGCTCCACTGCGCAGCACCCACAGGACGCCGTTTACGAATTTCCGGTTGTCCTTGGCCGTAACGCCAACCCAGCCGGGACGCCCGGGCAAAGAGCCTTCTATCCGACGCCACTGAGCAGCGCTCAACTCACAACGTTCCACGCCAATCCCCTCCACCGCACGTCACTTCTCAGGGTTACACTCTATCCTCCTTTAGTAAGCTCCTGCCCTATTTCCTCAGCCGAGTTTGACCCAATTGTCGATTCGCCCTAGTATTACAACGTCAGTTCAGGGAGGGATGTGGGGTGATGCGCGCATGGCGGCGCGGCGCTTAGCATGGGAGCGTCTGGCCCGTTCGTTGCTGTCCTGCGTATCCTCCAGCCACCGCAGCAACTCTTCAGGTCCGAACCGTTCCCGGGGCAGCATCTCCCCCACCACCCGGTAGACCTGCGGCCTCGTGATCCGGGGCATCTTTTTCCCCCCAAGCCTGTTGCAGGCTCAGCAGAAAAGCTCCGCCCAGCAGGCACAGGGCCACGTGGTGATGCCAGCCAGCCCAGGTGCGTGTCTCGTACTCGTCCAGCCCCACGTCGCTTTTCTCCGTCTCGAACTCCGTTTCTATACGCCAACGGGATCCTCCCACGTATGCCAGGGTCTCCAACGGGGTATCCTCCGGAGCATTGGACAGATAGTAGCGGGGTTCGCTGCCGTCCAGATTCCGGCGGTAAATGGCCCAGTGGATTTCGCCGGGCTTACGCCTGCTGGTTGGACGCACCCTCTGGGCACTGAACAGGTAGCTGCGTGGTCCCTGGCTTCCCTCGGCCACCGTGAGCTCATGCCAGGCCGCCTCCGGCAACTCGTCGCTGCGCTCCTGCATTGTCCGCCGCTGCCCGCTGCGGAGCCTCGGCTTGCGGGGACGCCCGAATCCCTGATACTCCACATTGGTCCAGACAGGCTCCGGCGGCCACACCGTAAAGCCGGACGGAACGTCCAGCACGCACCACATCCCCAAGGCCGCCAGGCCGTCGCGGAATGACGGCGACATCCCGAAGGCGTCGTCCGCCGCGACCCATCCAGCCTTCAGGTGGCCCCGCTCCTGTGCCCGCCCCACCATCTCCAAGGCCAACTCCGTCTTGGACCGGTAGCCCCGCCTATCCTCCGGCACACCCGCCGCCTCACACCGGTCTTTGTCCGAGGTCCAACTCTCCGGCAGATACAGCCGTTTGTCCACCAGGGCCCGTCCCAACGGGCTAACATAGGCCAGGAACATCCCGGCCTGGCAGTTGGCCACCTTCCCCAGCCTCCCGCAGTACTGCCGGGCCACTCCCGCTGACTTCCGTCCCTGCTTGGGAAAGTCACTGCCGTCCAGCACCCACACACCTTCCGGATGCTCCAGCCGGGTTCCCAGGTACTCCTGCAGCCGTCCGATAATCGCCTCATCGTCCCAGGGAGAATCAGTGAGAAACCGCTGCATCCCTCGGGCTGACCCCGGAACCGTCTCCGACAGGTTCTCAGCGTTGCGCCGCTCCCCGGACTGTACCAGCAGGGCCTGGAGATAATGACCGCTGTGCTCCCGCGTCTCCCTGCGGCCAAACAGCGGAGCGAAGTAAGCGTGAAAATCCCCAAAGGCCCCGTACACCTGTTCGAAAGCTGCCGCATCCACATCCCCACCTCACCTGCCTGTTCCCTCTCCAGCTACACACTCATCCTATCAAACTAACTGACGTTGTAATACTAGCCGCTTGCGCCGAAACCTAGGCCCTGCTAGGCAACCGGGGCCGCTGGCGCACCCACGGCGGCTCTATCTTCGGCTTCTGTGTTTTCTTCCCGGAGGCCCCGGGGCACGTCGGCTTGGGCATCTTGAGCCGGGGGCGGCTTCCTGCCTTGCGCCCTCTTTCGCCTTCGGGTCCGATTTCTCTTAACGGCTTCCTTTCTCTGGTCTCTCGTGCCGGGTTGGCTTCCGGCTGTAGCGATTTCGGTTTCGACCGCGATGCTGGCCGCGTCTCCCCCTTCACCGCCCGGCGGGACGCGGCCCCGGCTTTTGCCACGTCGGCCCACCTAACTAAACTCGAACCACAGTCGCTTTTCGCAAATCGACCGACCTCTTAAGGCCTGAAATTAGATCTGATTCTTGCCAGCCAGACATTTTGAGTTGGCTTGTGGCTAATGGTGATGGCACTCTTTGTCTTGTCCGATGTGGGTGGTGATTGCCTGACCGGCAAGGGTATATAATTAGGCAAGCAAACAAGGGAGGGTGATCGGAACCGACTCACTGCCTCGCGGTTGGAACGGGAGGCCTTTCATCAAATTTCGTAGCTACATCGCCCCTCAGGGCAGGCGACACACCCGGGCTGCCTTCTAAGCAGCGGGTCGCGGGTTCGAATCCTGCCTGGGACGCCAATCATTAGTGGTCTTACGCGCGGGGGGGAAACCACTGTGGTGTCTTGACCAAAACCCCGACCACACCGCACCTTCTGCAGTGGGGTGTGGCCATTAAGGCTTGGGTCCATGGCAAGCAAGATAACTGTTCAGAGTTGGTGAGTCCAATTCGCCGAAAGCCGTTTAACGACCTCTGGCCTGAGCGTCAACAGCAGAGATTAAACCTCTAATTGCCGGTCGTCAGACACTCGGATCCCCCGAAAGCTGAGCAATTCCCAAGCAAGGCCAGACTTGACAGTGGCGGCGGGCCGGTTTTACGATGCTAAGGGCGTTGCTGCCGCCTCTGTGCTTCTGTTGAAGCTCAACTGGGAGAGCGCGGCGTTCGCAATGCCGAGGTTGGGGGTTCGACCCCCCCTATCTCCACAACCCGCCCCTGTAGCTCAGAGGATAGAGCGGCGGCGTCCTAAGTCGCGCGTCGGGGGTTCGAGTAGGTATCTCTCCCGTAGGCCCGCAAGATCGCCGCCGCCAATCAAGTAGCGTTACAGCAGGGGCATAACCCGTCGGACAAGGATGCCGCGCCTCTCACCGCCGCCGAACCCGCGCCCGCCGCGATTCCGACGTTCCGCGAAGGGGCGGAGCAAGTCCACGCCCTGCAACCATTCAAGAGCGACAAGAGCAAGCTGAACTGGTAGCAAACCCTGGAGCGCCATATCATCGGGAAGTCCGGTGAAGTCAAGCCGCACCATATCGGGAACGTCCCGTTTGATGAACTCACCCGCTCGCGGTTGATAGACGTACTTGAGCCGGTATGGTTTGAGCGCGCCGAGACTGGCCGCGAGGTTTGCCAGCGTGTGCGCCGAGTACTGGATTGGGCAGTTGAACGAGAATACATCGCTGCCAATCCCGAACGCGGGATCACCGCGCTCACGTTGCCTCCAAAACCCAAATCAGCAGTCAGACACCGGCAGGCACTCCATTACTCGGAAGTCGCCGGCGCGCTTCACAGAACCCGGTTTGGCTACGCCCTGCGGGCGACGGCGTTGGCATTCGAGTTTCTGATTTTGACGGCGACGCGGACCTCCGATGAGCCATCAGGCGGTCAACATCCTCCGGGCGGTGAAGTACCTGCCCGATCCCGACGCCGATCCCTATGATATTCACACTCTCACCGAAGTCAAAAGCTGCTACTTGTTCCGAATGCCGGACGGCAAGACGTTATCCGAAAACGCCCTGCTGAACCGTTGCCGCAAAGACAAGTTGGGCTGGGTTCCGCACGGCTTTCGTTCCTTGTTCAGGGATTGAGCGCGGGAATGTTACGGCTGGACTTGGGAGGCCATCGAACTCAGCTTGGCGCACAGCGTTGGCACTACAGTTTCGCAAGCGTATTTTCGAACCGATCTGCTTGACGAACGGCGACCAATGATGCAAACGTGGGGCGATTTCGTCGATCCCCCGCCGTTCTGACCGCTTGACCGCATCCTACCGTCCGGCGGCGTAGCCGGGGACCGTCGAGGCGGAGCGGATGAGAGTGGAGGGGAACGGCGGCGGCGAGACCTCCTCGGCCTCCCCGGAGCGGCTGCGGGAGAGGCCCGGTGGGCGGCTCGCCCCGGCGGTGCGTTCATACGTAGAGACTCCGGCCACGAGCGGCAAGTGCAAGGTCCGGCGCGGCAGGCCAGCGGGACTCGAGCCGCTAAAGCCGCCCGGCGCCGCGAGGCGTAGTTGAATGGACGCCCTTATTAGAGCACGGTGCGCCGGTTGCAGCCGCTAGGTGACCCCGCCGCTCGAAGGGGCCGGCTACGGCGTAAACCGTCTTGGCTCCCCATATGTTGTCTACCGCCGCCAGAGAGGCCACGAAGTCAGGTGGTTCATCAAGCGGCAGACCGGGCGGGACCTTCCGCTCCCGTCGAGCGCGGCGGAAGCCGAGGCCCGCGCCCAATGCTACGCCGAGGGTGTCTGGCAAGGGCTGGAGTTGGGCCGGCGTCGGCTGGACGAGGCCAACCCCTCATTTTCATGATCGGCTGCGGTCACCTGGAAGGCTCAGAATGGCAGTTCAGGTCGTTCGTGGTACGTCTGTCCCATTATCGCTGACGTTCTACAGTACCATGCACGTTGGTAGGCCAACGCGTACTGTACTGCGAACTACCGCTGGCTCCAACGAGGTCTTCTATTTTCGCTGGACGGTGGATGTGTGAAGGCATAGTTCGTTGACAGACGGGGCACGTGTTGTGCACCATACATGGAGACAATTGAACGTGGACCACCACCAGGCTCTTCTATTACCAGTGAGACGACTCAAGATTAAACACACCCTAGTCCTTATTTTGTTGCCAATCGTACTGGCAGTGGCTCTGGCGTGTGGCGGGGATTCTACGTCGACGCCCACTGCTCCCACGACGACACCCGCGGCCACGGCAATGCCCGTTCTAACGCTTACACTAACACCCGTGCCCACGGTCTCCCCGACACCTAACCCCCTGTCGCTCCTACGGTTGGCGCCGTCTATGAAGACCCAGGAATCGGCATCCGGATAGCCTACCCAGACTCGTGGGAGGCTGCCAAGCAGGACGACTCTTTCCTGTGGGTGCGAATAGCAGATGCAGAAAGCGGTCCTCGCTTGGTGCTGTTTACCCTGTTCCACGATCTAGATGCAGCCCTGAGCGACAGGTTGGTTGACGCAGTCTCCCAATTCACCGAGGAGGAGATCGAGCAGGGAATCGAGTCGCAGGTGGAACTGTTGGGTCCAGTTACCCTGGTCGACGGCTCCCAAGCCGAGCGCGCGGCAATCACCCATCCTGGGGAGGACGGCGCCGTCCTACACCGTTTGCAGGTCACCCAGCGTGCGACATTCACCTACACCCTGGTCCTCACGTCTCTTTTGGACGAGGCCCCTCGCTGGGAGGAGACCTTCGAGACGATGCTGTCCAGCTTCACGAGCTTTCCACCGGCCGTCTATGGGGTAGGGCATGATCGCGCCCTCGTTATGCTCCTCGGGGAGCCCAGCACCATGGACCCTGCCCTGGCCAGGGAGACCACATCTCACTTCTTTGTGAACAACGTGTTCAGCGGCCTCGTCCGATTCGATTCCAATCTCTCCGTGGCGCCCGACTTGGCCGAGGAACGGCAGGTGGACGAGACCGGCACCGTCTACACATTTACCTTGCGGGAGGGAATCACCTTCCAGGACGGTCACCCCATTACCGCCGACGACTTCAAGTACTCCATAGAGCGGGCCTCCGAACCTGCGCTGCACAGCGACACGGTGCCCCTCTACCTTGGCGATATCGTGGGTATGCACGAAAAGCTGGAAGGCGAGGCCGACGAGGTCGCCGGCGTGGAGGTAGTGGACGAACGCACCCTGCGTATAACTATCGACCTTCCAAAGCGATATTTCCCGGCCAAACTGACCTACCCCTCCAGCGCCGTAGTCGACAGGCGCGCGGTGGAGGAGTTGGGCGAGGAGTGGTGGACGGCCGAGGTAATCAACGGTTCCGGCCCCTACCGGCTGGAGCTTTGGGACCCCGGCCACGTCACCGTTCTACAGCGGTACGAGGGCTATCACACGCCAGCCAACCTGGAATACCTAGTCTCGCCGCAACGGGCCCTGCCGGGGGCCAGGGGCTTGGACATGTACTTGGGGGAGGCTTGGGACGCAGTGTATGTTGGCCCCAGCTCTCTCGATAGGGTACGGAATAATCCGGAACTGAGCCCGCAACTGCATGAGTTCGATCAGCTCACCAGCTACTTCGTGGAGATGGACGGGACACGACCGCCCTTCGACGACCCCAAGGTGCGGCGCGCCTTTGCCATGGCCCTGGACAGAGAGCAGTTGGTTGAAGAGATACTGGAAGGCAACGCGACCCTTGCCAACGGGTTGCTGCCCCCCGGCATGCCCGGCTACAGCGAGTCGCTGCGGCGCATCCCCTACGACCCGGAGGCGGCCCGCGAACTCTTGGCCGAGTCCCAGTATGCTGACGGCCTTCCGGAGGTAATCTTCACAGGAGTGGATAACGACGGCGAACCCTCTTCCATGGTGCAGTTCATTGTAGATTCCTGGAAGGAGAACCTGGGAGTTGAGGTGAAGATAGACCTGGTCGACGCGGATGCCTACTACTATGATTTGGAAAACGTGGGAGAACACCTGTACACCTACGGATGGGTGGCCGACTACCCAGACCCGGAGAACTTCCTGGACCTCTTGCTGCACTCCGAGGCCCACGACGCCCGGTACATCAACAAGGAGTTCGACGGTCTGGCGGAACGGGCTAGAGTGGAGGGGGACCACGAGGCCCGCTTGGCCCTTTACCGGGAGGCAGAGCAGTTGCTGATGGACGACGCGGGTATCATCCCCCTCTTCCACTTGCAGGACCACGTCCTGGTACGCCCCCACGTGGAGGGGTTCCGCGTATTGCCATTAGGCCAGCCCGACTTGGCCGGCATCAAACTGAACCCCATTCAACCGTAGACGCGCCAATGGCGCCCATGGAAGATCTTTGGCTTGAACAGGTGTAAGGGAGTTGTAGGGCGACTCAACTACCCTTGCCGAGCACCATGCCCGGTTTGTCGCAACACTCACCAATGACGGTGGTTATGAGCCTGAGGAGGAGGAACCGTATGAGGTGCTGGGGTCCAGAACCAGTAGAGCCTGGGCCATCGACACATCTGTTGGCCATTCTGGCGGCATCCTGATAGACGGCATCCTGATAAATGAAGACCGGATGGCCAAGTTTGACTTGTGGGACTTTGAGCGGGCCCTCGTCCAGAACGCAACCAGCGCCAGCCACCTTGAGACCTACGCCATCACCGACCGGCGGGGCCTATTCGGTATCACTGTCCTGGGAGCGGTAGGACAACTGTGCCACTATCGTGTCCTTGGAAGTTTTGCAAACCCGGTGGCCCGGAAAACGATGCTAGACGGCAGCTACCGATTCATGAAATATATGGAGGGTTTCAAACATGACCAGCAGGTTCACGGAACTGGAAACAGAGTCCTACTACGACGCAGAAGATGCAATCTACCGCTCCGTCTGGGACGAGGGGGGCAGCGTCCACTGGGGCTTCTTCGACGAAAGCACCGGGACTGACTTCCTGACCGCTTGCGAAAAGCTCAACAAGATCATGGTTGAAAAAGGCGATATCAACCAGGAATCGAACGCGCTGGACCTGGGATGCGGCAACGGGACGACCGCCATCTGGCTGACCGGGGAAACGGGCGCCAAGGTAACCGGCATCGACCTCAGCGGCGTCCGCGTTGCCAATGCCCAAGGAAACCTGACCAATCTGCACCCGGATGTCCAAAAGCGTCTGGCGTTCAAGAAAGCATCGGCTACTGACCTGCCGTTCCCTGATGGCATGTTCAGCCATGTCTGGAGTCAGGCGGTCATATACCACGTGCCCGACAAGCGCGCAGTGCTGGGGGAAATCTACCGCGTTTTGTCCAGTGGAGGCACCGTGGTGTTCGACGACTTGGTCAGGCCCAAGAGAAACATTACGCCCGACGCCCAGACTTACGTGTATGACAGGTTGCTGTTCGATACCGAGTTCACTTTCGACTCCTATCAACAAGCGTTAAAGGACCAGGGTTTCAAGGTAGTGGAGGCATTAGACTTATCTCCGCACCTGAAGCAAAGCTACCTCTGCCTTGCCGACCGAATACCGAAGGACGACACTTCAGAGGCCGCTGAACACTATAGATGGCTCACGAAGGCCTATATTGAGACCGCAGCAGCAGTCGACAGGGACGAGCTTGGCTGGGGCTTGTTTGTCTGCCGGAAATAGTCTCCCCTAGACCAGGTTTCGAGGGTCAGGTCGACTACTCCCGTTTCATCCTGGCCCACAGGCTTCAAAGGGACATGACCTCCGGCTCCTTACTCCCTCTCCTGTACACGATGATGCCGTGGGCTAAGTTGATGTTGGTGCGGTTACGGCTGGCGTCAGCCTCAATCTGCCCAAAAGCCCGGGGATGTTGACGTTGAACAGGTAGTAAACGACCGGCACTACGATCAGAGTCAGGGCGGTCGAACTGATCAGCCCCCCGATTACGACCGTGGCTAGCTCCGAGCTGATAATGCCGCCCTCGCCTCCGGAAAAGGCCGCCAAGGGCAGCAGGGCGAAGCTGGTTGTCAGTGCCGTCATCAGGATGGGACGCAGGCGCACCCGGCCTCCGGTGATCAAGGCGTCAGAAACCGACATACCTCTGTCCCGCAACTGCTCGACGAAGGCAATCAAAACGATGGCGTTGGTGACAACGATTCCCATGAGCAAAAGCAGACCCATCATAGCCGGAAGGCCCAGTGTGCGCCCGGTGATGGCCAGGGCCACCAGCACCCCGATGAGGACCAGGGGCAGGCTGGTGATGATGGCGACCGGATTCCTAAGAGACCCCAGGCTGGCCACCATAACCAAGTACATCAGCACGATTCCCACCGCGATCGAGAGGAATATGGCCTGAAAGCCCTCGGCAATATCGGCGAAAATTCCACCACTGGCCGCGGTCACGCCCGGCGGCAAAGTCACCTCTTCCAACTTCCGGTTAATCTCGGCGCCCACCGACTGGGTGTCCTCGGAAGTGATGTCGCCGGTAATGCTGGCGGACCTCCGGCCGTCGGTCCGGCTGATGGTGACCGGACCCTCCCTTGTAGTCAGTTGGGCCAGTTCACGCAGGGGAGCGGAGCCCCCCGGCCCGGCAATGACCAGATTGCCCACTTTATCGAGACTGTTTACGGCGTCCCGGCCGCCGGACAGAACAACGTCAGTGGCCTCGCCGTTGACGTTGATGGTGGTAACGGCGCGGCCAACCAGGAACTGGCTCAACTGGAATCCAACCCCGCGCGTGGTCAGCCCTATCGCGGCGGCGGCGCCCGGATCTACCTCGACGGCGACCTCTTCCCGGGCCTGGGCCACGTTGCTTTCCAGATTGACCACACCCTCCACGGAACTCAGCGACGAAACCAGCTCTTGGGATACCCTGCTGATATCCTCGTAGTCCGGCCCGGAAATGCTGATTTCGACGCCGCCGGAGGGCGGCCCTTCGCTTACTTCGTTTATTCGCACCAGCCTTCCGGGGCCCTCCAATTCCTCCCTCAATGAGCCGGAAAAGTCATCGGGCGCGTCCTGGGCCACTACCACCAACATACTCGCCTGGTTGAAAGAGCCTGGGGCGCCGCCGGAACCGAGGTTGGTTGTTCCCACGGTGGCGGTGTAAATATCCGCGAAATCACGGACGTTTTCCTCGATCTCGATGACCTCGGCCAGGGTGCGTTCGGCGGAGGTTCCCGGCGGCATGGTCAACTCGATTTCGAGGGTCCTCGGTCCGCCGCTGGGGAACAGGGTCACCGGGATCAGGGTCAGCAGGGCCAGGCTCGCCACGGTAAGGACAATCGCCCCAAGCAGGGTCATGGCCTTGTGCCCCAAGGCCCACCGCAGCACCGGCGTGTAGGCCCTTTGCATCCAGGTCTCGTTGACGAAGGAAATGTCGTCTTCCTCTGCGCCTTCGGGGAGGTCGCCGGGCCGAAGCAGGTATGCCCCCAGCACCGGCACTACCGTCAGGGCCACCACCAGCGACGCCGCCAGCGCGAACATCACCGTGAGCGCGAAGGGCAGAAAGAACGCCCCTACCAGGCCCTCGATGAATCCGAGGGGAATGAACACCACTATCGTGGTCAGGGTGGAGGCAAATATGGCGGGGCCAACCTCGGTGGTGGCCTCCAGCGCCGCCCGCCACCGCTCGCGTCCCGCCTGGATGTGCCGGTACACGTTTTCCAGCACCACAATGGAGTCGTCCACCACCCGCCCCACGGAAATTGCGAGCCCGCCCAGGGTCATGAAATTCAGGCTCATGTCCTGCCAGGTCATCAGCAATACGCCGGTCAATACGCTCAGTGGGATGGCCAGCGCGATGACCGCGGTGGGGCGCAGCGTCGTGATAAGGCCCCGAATCACCGTCGGGCGGATGGTGAGCATGAAGATGAACACCACGCCGACGGCGAACAGGAATCCGTAGAGCGCCTCTCCGAGCAGGGTGTCAATCTGTTCCTGGATTTCCGGCCCCTGGTCGGAAACGATAACGATGCCGACGCCGGAGGGAAGCCCGGTGAGGCCGTCCAAAGCCGCCCTCAGGGCTTCGGTTACTTCAATTGTGTTGGCCTCGGCCTCCTTCACGACGGACACGCCGATGGCCGGTTTGCCGTTGGTGCGGGAGATACTGGAAGGGGTACCGTCCGTCAAGACGACGTCGGCCACATCGCTCAGCAACACCTGGCCAGAGGGCGAGGCGCGAACCACCAAGTTCCGGATGTCCTCGACGGAGTCCAGGGTGTGGGTGGTCTTGACCGGCACCGAATTGACTGCGCCGGATATGAGGCCGGCAGGCAGGGTGACGTTGTTCTCGCTCAGAGCGGCGGCAACCTGTGGCAGAGAGACCCCGCTCGCCTGCATCCGGTCCGGGTCAACTGCCACCTGCACCTGCCGCTCCACCTCCCCGGCCACTATGACCAGCATGATCCCGTCTATGGCGGAGATCTCGGGAACGATACGCGATCGCACTACATCAGAAAGGTTTCCGATGCCGTCATCTGAGACGACGCTGAACTGCAATACCGGAAACTGGTCGGGGTCGAACCGGCCCACCTCGGGCCTATCCGCGCCGCCGGGGAAGGTCAGCCCGCCGACGACGGACTCTATGTAGCTTTCCGCATTGGCCATGTCCGTGCCGAACGCGAAGGTAGCCAGCACAATCGAGTTGCCTTCGAAGCTGGTGGACTGGACGGTTTCCAGCCCTTCCGCGCCCGAAATTGCCCGTTCTATGGGCGAGGTGACGTCCTGTACCACTCCCTGAGGGTCGGCTCCGGCATAGGAAGTCGTCACGACCACCAGAGGAAACTCTATCTCAGGGAACAACTCCACCTGCAGGGAATTGTAGGCGAAGACGCCACCGGCCAGCAGCAGGACCGCCGCAACCAGGGTGACTGTCCGCCTGCTGATTGCGGCGGCAGTGATAAAGCGCATCGTCTCTCCGTTGTTAATCGTTTTTGCACAAAAATGGCCGCCCTGCCCGTTTCAGGCGTTGGCAATAACGGCGCAGGCAGGGCGGCCGGTCAACCCGGCTCCGTTCGCAATGGCAGGGTTACTATGGCTGGAGTGTCTTACCGCCGCTTCCGAGGGTCCTGAACCAGTCTTTCACAATGTAGAGCCTGGTATTCATTCTCCTGGTATTCATTCTCCTGGTATTCATTCTCCTGGTATTCATTCTAATGTAAGTGGCAGAGGTAAGACGAACCCAACCTATCATCCAGGGCAGTTGTCTCGGTTGTTGGCATCAGTTTGCAGCGTATCCCGGCAAACTCGAAGATCGTCTGACGACTCCTTCTTGTCGGTTGGGCAATAGCGACGAAACTCTGCGGTACTCTTGGGCGGTGGATTTGGATGGAACCGAGGTTCAATACCCTTCACCTACTCTTAGGGCTCCGTAACCCCCTCGTCCAAACAGGTGGGCTGCCTAGAAAAACAGACTTGCCTAACGGTCGGTTCAAACCCTCTTGGGCGGGCTACCAAGCGCTGGCAAGCCAGTCACACACCCGGGGCTGGGTCATCGTCCGTTTTGACCCGATCCAGCGGGCCGCCCGCTCTTTTCGCCACGGGAACCGGGTCCACACTGTCTTTGGTTTCCCGATGCGCCCGGTCCATACCGAACTGCCGCTGCATCTAACAGCTCCCAGCGCTCCGGACCCTTATGTTGACCGCTTGAGCCATCTTGGGTTAGATTCAACGCCAGACCAGGCAGACGAAACATAATTCCGTACAATACGCCCCTCCGGACGTTGTGCCGCAAATTCCGGCCTGCCTGCTCGTTAGACATCCAGGTAGCTTTGCAACTCGCTGACGGAGGAACATAGCCATGCCATTCTACGAAAGAGGCCCCAGCCGTATCTACTACGGAGAGGTCGGTTCGGGATTCCCCCTGTTGATCATTCCGGGTGGCGGACTTAACTCCACCGTGGCAGGCTTGCGAACGTCGCACCCCTTCAACCCCATGGAGACATACAAAGACGACTTCCGCTGTATTGCCGCCGACCTACGCAATGCTAATCTGGGCCAATCCAGTGGCCCGCTGGAGATCGATAGCCCCTGGGATGCCCACTCTTATGACCAACTTGGGCTGATGGACCATCTCGGCATCAAGGAGTTCCTGGTCATGGGCTTCTGCATCGCCGGGCCGATGATCCACAACCTGCTCAGGATCGCCCCGGAGCGCGTTGTGGCGGCGGCGTTGATGCAACCCAGCGGGTTCAGGCCGGAGATGCCGGATATTTTCTACCAGAACAACATAACGGGGTGGGGGCCGCCCCTTTGCGAGAAGCGTCCTGATATCACAATGGATATGGTCCATGACTTCCTGACCAGTATGTACACCGACCGCTCTGACTTCGTTTTCACCGTTTCCCGCGATTTCGTGCGTGCCCTGCAGACACCACTGCTGATAGCGCCCGACGACGTGCCGGCCCACCCATACGAGTGCGCGATGGAGGTTGCCAGCCTCGCCCCGAACTCGGAGGTGACTATTTATCCCTGGAAAGACTCGCAGGAACACATCGACGAGGTCGTAGCCCACGCCCGGCGCTTCCTGAGGACCCATAAACCGGCAGCCACGACAGACTGACAACTCCCTTCCTTAAATCTATTAACGCAAATTCCTGGTCGCCTGTGGGGATTGGTTGCTAGCG
The DNA here is from genome assembly GCA_965224325.1 of Dehalococcoidia bacterium. GTDB lineage: Bacteria > Chloroflexota > Dehalococcoidia > Lucifugimonadales > UBA3495 > CBDCMJ01. The sequence continues at coordinate 228,354 of CBDCYT010000003.1, read as the reverse complement.
TGTTTCTGGCTCTCAAGAAACGTCACTTCGGGCAACCGGCAACTCCCGGCCCGTGTCCGACGCCTGATTGATGGTATCGATGAAACGATGCAGGTCAACCGCTACATCGAACGTCGGCAGGCGGCTCTGTCCGGTTCGGACCGCCTCGGCGAACAGGGCATACATCTGCCCGATGTTGAAGGGATCGCCGCGGGGAAAGTCGGACGGCACATAAACGAAACGCTCAGGTATATCCATGTCCTGCAACTCATGGCTTCCCCGCGCTCCTTGCACCCGTAGCATCTCACCGCGTTGCGACGAGACGCTTCCCGTGGCGACCAGCGTGCCTTCCCGCCCGTAGATCTCCATTCGAAAGCCGCTGCCGGCCCAGGGAACAGCTCCAACATGGACCGACACTGCCGCGCCGCTCTCCAATTGTCCGCCGACTCGCACATTGTCCGGGGATGTGACTTCCACAAACTGTTGGGTATCGGTCTCGTACCATTGCTTTGCTTGGATGCTGACCATGCAGGCCACCCGGGCAAAGTTGCCGGCCACAAAGCGCAGGGCGTCAATGACGTGTCCGTTGGCGATGGTCAGGGTGTTTGCGCCCAGGCTGGCATCGCGCTGCCAGGTGCGGCTGGAAGGGCGTTCCAACGCGCCGTCGCGCATGGTGGTCACATGACACGAAAGCACTTCACCCACGTATCCGGCTTCAATTTGTTCCTTGACGTACAACAATGCGGGACTAACTCGGGATTGCAGACCTACTGCGGTTTGCACACCTTTGTCCCGGGCCAGAGTTGCAAGTTCCTCGGCTTCGGCGGTATTCCGTCCCAAAGGCCACTCGGTGAAGACGTGCTTGCCGGCTTCGATGGCGGCCTTCGTTGGCTCATAGTGCGATGGCACCCGCACAACCACGGCCACCGCGTCGATCTCCGGCGACACTACCATCGCTCGGAAATCATGGAAGGCGAGCTTCGCTCCAAAGGCTTGGCGGGCCTCTTCCGCGCTCTCGGGCCGGGTGGTGCAAACTGCAGTAAACTCCACATCCGGACTGGCCAGTAGCGCCGGGAAGTGTGACTGAGAGGCCCAGGTCGAGTTTACGTTCGCACCCACAAACCCCAGGCGGATCTTGTTTGCCATGACGCGCGCTCCTTAGATTGCTAGATTGCTGGCATCCTGCATTCTTCTATACTTGAGGGTGGCCCGGGAAGCGGCATCTAGTGTGCCGGTTACTTGGAGTGAGCATCCCCTTTCATCCCTTCCGCTAAAGTTTCTCTCTCTCAGGAAGGGAGAATCATCTGCGATCCCGTTGATATTGTTCCTCCAACACGACGGTCGGCCAAAAGTCCTTGGGGAGCCGTTACGAAAGGGCGCCCAGACCCGGGATTATTATCTCTCGGAAGGCGTCCACCTCGGCCCGCGGCATGTCGTAGCCACCCTCCTGGGTGTGGGTGGGAAAGACAAAGACGTGATTGATACCCGATTCGTCTCTAGCCCGCTTCAGTCTGGCCAAGCATTCCTCAGGTGTGCCGAATAGACCGAAGGCATCGCATATTTCGCTCGCCTGAGCATCGCCAATGTTCTCGGGAACGAAATCGTCGGCCAGGTCGATGCCGGCCTCTCGCAGCCAGAAGAGGTTGGAATCGCTGGGGTATTTCAGGTACGGTTGGTCTGGTCGGAACCACCGTTGAGGAAAGCGGCGGGCGGCCGGGCCGTCATCCGACACCGTGGTTGGAGTGATGAAGATCGTCCGGAAACCGTCGAGGGTGCGTCCGGCCCGCCCCGCTCCGATTTCCAGCCGGCGGCGTGCCGCGTCGACCGCTTTGGGATGAAGGCCGACAAGCAACAGGGCGCCGTCGGCAACTTCCCCGGCCAACTCCACCATCCGTGGACCGGCGGCGGTCATGAATACCGGTGTCGGCCGGTCGCTCAAGTAACGCAGCCGGGTTTCAACGCCGTTGAATTCCACTCGCTCACCCCGCAGCAGGCGGCGAATGGTCAGGACGGCCCGGCGCATGGCCTCAACCGTGGCCCGGCGCCGGCCAATATTGCCGACGGCTAGGTAGCCGGGGCCCACGGTCAGTCGCACCCGCTCCGGTGCGATCTCCTCCAGCGAGTGGGCCAGCGAGGCCAGGACCATCGAATGCCGGGTGACCGGGTTGGTAGTTGCAGGGTACAGGGTGATCCGGGAGGTCCGCTCGGCGGCCAAGGCCAGGGTGAGAAAAACGTCCCGTCCGCTGTGCTGATGGTCGTGGACTCCAACCCCGGAAAATCCGGCGGCCTCACATCCCGCGATGAAGTCGGCGGTCTCTTGGACCGGCAAGCCGACGGGCGCCCTGATATCCACTTTCAACGAACACACCTACTGTTCAGACCAAAGATGGGCCAACCGGCTTGACACCACCTGCTCATAGGCTACGTCGCCGGAGAGCAGGCCGATATTCCGGGAGAACTCGTTGAGGTTGGCTACAGAGTCCGGAGAAATTCCGGCGGTGTAGTAGGGAGCATCCCGCCGGACCAGGCCTTCGATCAATGCGGCCTCTTCGGGTGGGAACAGCTGTTGGCCGACCTCGGCAGCCCGAGACGGATCGGCCCGCAGCGCCCGTTGCGCCTCCACGACCGCCCGCACCGCCCCCTCCGCCGTGCCGGGAGAGTCTTCAATCAGCCCGTCGGAGGTGACCAACGCCGAAAAGGTGTAGTCCCTTGCTGCCGGCGGACCGAGGCCTCGCCGCGGGTCAAGCACCACGTTGCCTATCCCGCTGCGCACCGCCACTTCGGCCCCCATCGCGTTGGCCCAAAACCCGTCGATTACTCCCTCCTCCAGGGCTTGGGCGGCGTGGATGCCGAAGGACACGCCGGACCCGCCACTGCCGGGTACCGGGACCAACGCCACGCCGTCCCGCGTCGGGTCTACCCCCGCCTCGGCCAGCAACTGGCGCAGCGCGGCGTCAGGCCCGGGGGCCGCTCCGATACGCAGACCCTTGACCGCCGCAACGTCCCCCGGCTGGACACCTAGGCCGGAATGCAACACCAGCAACCAAAAGGTGTGTTGGCCAAGGGCTGCCAGCAACTTGGCGCCCTGCCAGCCGGGGAAGGCCGACAGAGTGGCGTGGGCGGGACCGGCCACGAAGTCGAAGCGTCGGTCCCTCAACCCTTCCATGGCCCTGCCCACTGGGAAGACCATCTCCAACTCTACGTCTATTCCTTGGGCCCGGAAAAACCCTAGCTCTACGGCGGCCACCGCCGGAAAGTAGGAGTTGGACACCAGGTCGGGTACTGCGATGCGTATTTGAGTCGTCTCCTGGCCCCCAGCCGGGGATTAGGGTGCAGGGTCGGGCCAAGTTTACCACCGGTTTCGCATCCTGTATCCTCTGCAGAAGAGCCACCGGTTCCGAACTGGCCTGCATCGAAGGACCCGACGACGTGTTGATAGAACCGGTGCGGCCGACCGGGTAGCCAGCCCGGCCTCAGGGGTTGATGCCGGATTATCACTTAGGAGTGGAATGATGCCTGATACGCCTTTGCACTATCAAACCATTGCGGAAGTGGGGGCCCGCCTCCAGTCCAGGGAGTTGTCGCCCGTGGAACTGACCTCGACGATTCTGGAGCGCATCGAGGCCTTGGACGGCGATCTGAAGAGCTACGCCAGGATAATGGCCGACTCGGCCTTGGCGTCGGCCCGGACTGCCGAGCAGGAGATCGCCGCCGGGAACTACCGGGGCGGTCTCCATGGGGTGCCCATCGCCGTCAAGGACCTGTGTTTCACCACCGGGGTCGCAACAATGGGCGGCACCCGAGTGTTCCGGGACTTCGTACCCGACTTCGACGGCACGGTGGTGCAAAAACTCAACGCCGCCGGCGCCGTGATTCTCGGCAAGCTGAATCTCACCGAAGGAGCGATGGCCGGTTACAATCCGGAGTTCCAGATACCGGTCAACCCCTGGGGCGCCGACCGCTGGTCCGGAGCGTCCTCTAGCGGCTCGGGAGTAGCGACTGCCGCCGGATTGTGCTACGGCTCGTTGGGCAGCGACACCGGCGGCTCGATCAGGTTCCCTGCAGCCGCCTGCGGCATTGTGGGAATCAAGCCCACCTGGGGGCGGGTGAGCCGGTACGGCGTGTTGGCCTTGGCCGAGTCCCTGGACCACATTGGTCCGATGACCCGAAGCGCCTCCGACGCCGGTGTCATGCTGCAAGCCATCGCGGGGCATGATCCCAATGACCCTACTTCGCTGACCACTCCGGTGCCCAACATGCTGGAAGGGGTGGACCAAGGAGTCCGCGGCGTTCGCATCGGCGTCGACGAGCGATATATTGGAGACGGCGTCGACTCTGAACTGGCCGCAGCGGTGCTGGAAGGCGCCCGCCTGCTGGAAAGCAAGGGGGCAGTGCTGGCGCCGGTGCGAATGCCGGACACCGAGCCCCTCTCCCGGGCCTGGGGGGTGTTGTGCTCGGTGGAGGCGGCCGTGGCCCACCGCGAAACTTTCCCCTCCCGGCGCGACGAATACGGCCCCTGGTTCCTGGGTTGGCTGGAGTTGGGGTTGGGCTATAGCGCCACCGACTACGCCATAGCCAGCTACCAACGGTTGGCCTGCAACGGGACCCTGGCCCAAATATTCGACGGCATCGACGTGTTGGTCTGCCCTTCCATGACCACGCCTCCGGAACGGGTCACGCCGGAAGCGCTCTACGGCCCGATGGACGAGGAGGAATGGACCTGGGGACGGTTCACCATACCATACGACTTCAGCGGATCGCCCACCATATCCCTGCCCTGCGGACTGAACAGCGAGGGTCTGCCCCTCAGCATCCAGTTCGTCGGCAGGCACTTGGCGGAGCCGCTGTTGGTCCAGGTGGGCCACGCCTACGAGGCCGCCACCCAGCACCAGCTACGGCCGGACGTATAGAATGGTGTCTTCCGGTCCCATTGACTCGGCTCCGACGACGGATGGGCGCGGCTACGACCCGGCTACCCAGCCGGATGCCCATTCGCCTGTCATAATGGCGGTGGCTTTAGTTAAGGTCACTAGGAGGCACGGCGCACGACTATGTCCCACCGTTCTCATCAACACCATCCCACCTACCTGGACAACGGTCACGTGCTGCTGCTGGACAACGGTTCCCACCGCTACGGCCCCGACCATCCGGCTGTACAGGGAAAAATGTTGGACCCGGAGCGACTCGGCAATTTCAATCGGCTGCATGGGGGGAGGTAAAAAGAACTGTGGACGTAAACTGATCGCAGCGCTGACTAAGTCGGCAGCGTTGCCCGTAGATTACCAGTTGCGATTGCCATTACCACAGAGCCAGCGCTACAAGCGCCGAGTTCCGCGACGCATCGAGGACACGCCGCCGGAGAGGTTGGAGCGGCGCGCCAAGATAATCTTTACCGACTGTCTTCTCAGCAGCCGGCGAATACTCATGACGGTCTTGGAGCGCGATTGCACCACCGGTCTGAGATCGACCCCTACGCCGGCCTGCGGGGTTGGGACGTTCCCCAGATCTACGGCCGCACCAAGGAGCAGATAGACGAAATCCAGGCCCAGCGACTGAATGAACAGCAACTTGGTCTACAATGAGCCATCCAGTTTCCCAACGACAGCTTCACGGAGGTTGACGATATGTACGACAAACCCATGATCACCTTGGAACAGGCCCAGAACGCGATTGCGGCCATGATCGCCGATTACAATAGGGACACTAACCGGCGCAAGGTCGACATGGCCGTGGTTGACGATGCCGGAAACCTGCTGGCCTACGCCCGGATGGACCGCTGCCTGAGGCCCACCTTCGCCATTCGCAAGGCCTACACCTCCGCGGTCCGCTCCATGGATACAGCCGCCTTCGCCGAGCAACTCAGCAGCTCCGGCAGGTCGATTGAGTTCTTCGGCGATCCCCAGTTGATAGCGATACCAGGTGGAGTCACCGTTTTCCACGACGGGGCGGTAGTCGGCGCCATCGGCGTGGGCGGCCTGCCCAGCGGGCTCGACGACGAGGCCATCGCCAGGGCCGGGGTAGCGGCGCTGGGCATTTAACGGCGACGGGTCCACCGCAAAGCCCGCACACAGCGCGAAGTTCCCACAAGGGTTGGGGGTCCTTGCCCCTAACCCTTGCGGTATACCTGGAAACGGTGGCAGGTGGTTTCCACCACGCAGAGGCGGCCGCCCCGGTCCAGGGTGTAACCGGCGAAGCTATAGTGTCCCTCGCTGACGAATTGCCCCACGATATCCGGGGTTGGGGCTCTTTTAACCCTGGTGCCCCGACCCCCCGTGTCTACGCTAAACGCTAACGGCCTCCTTTTATAAAGTCAGACACCCTCTCTCCAACCATTATTGTGGTGGCGTTGGTGTTGGCGCGTATGCAGTCAGGCATCACCGAGGCGTCGGCCACCCGCAGACCACGCACGCCTTTAACCTTGAGGAACTGGTCGACCACCGCCATGGGATCAGAGTCGGGGCCCATCTTGCAGGTGCCGGACACGTGGTGAGAAGTCCCGGAGTTTCGCCGGAGCCAGTCATTCAGCGCTTCGTCCGATTCCAACTCTTCGTCGGTTGGCATAATCCGTTCCAGCAGGAGATCGGGGAAGGATGGCTGGTCGGCAACTCGAACGCCAAGACGTATCGCCTCCCTCATGCGCCTCAGGTCCTCTTCTTCCTGGTAATAGTTGTAATTCAGCAGGGGTTGAACGTGGGGGTCCCTGGACTGCAGGGTCAACTCGCCCTTGCCCAAGGCCAACTGCAAGCTGGCGCTTATGCCAATGTAGTTCCGGTCCTCGTCGATTGATACGTGAGCCGGACGGTGCTCGCTTGTCATGAGCGTCGGGCTGAGTTGCATGTCGTTGCGCAGGTGCGACCCTTCGACGGTATAGCGCAGCCCCACTTGAAGCACAGGTGCTTGAACGTCGGGCTTCTCTCCCGTGGCGTAGTAGATGGCTGAGGCGGCCGGGTGGTCCCGTAGATTCTGGCCCACGCCCGCCAGGTCCTGCACCACCTCAATTCCGAAGCTTTTGAGATGCTCCGCCGGGCCGACACCTGAGAGCATCAGAAGTTGGGGCGAGGCTATGGCTCCGCTGCTCACCACTATCTCATCCCCTTCCGCAGTAAAGATCTCCCCGCTGCTCTCGACTTCAACCCCCACGGCCCGATTCCCCTCAAAAAGGACCCGCCGCGCTGTGACATTTCCCCTGACTGTCAGGTTCAAGCGGTGGCGGGCCAGGTCCAAGTAGGTAAGGGCCATGCTCATCCGGACGCCGTCGATGGTGTTCCGCGCTCGCGGCGAAATGCCGGTGGACTCGGGGTGGTTTTGGTCCTCGTCTATGGGATAGCCCTCGGCGACGCAGGCCTGCTCGAAGGCCAAGGAGTGGGGCATCCACTCGCTGCGGGGTGAGCGCCGAACTGGCACCGGCCCCTCAGAGCCGTGGAAGTCGCTGCCTCCGAAGTCCAAGTCTGTCTCCAGCTTGTTGAAATAGGGCAACACCTTCATGAACCCCCATTCGTCGTTGCCCCACTCGGCCCAACGATCGTAGTCCTCCGGAATGCCCCGGAACAGGACTTGCCCGTTCACCGCGCTGGAGCCACCGGTGGCCTTCCCCCTGGGGATAATCAACTCGGTCTGCTCCTGCGTCATTTGGGCGGTGTACCCCCAGTTGTGGGGGCCGTAGGCCGACAGCCAGACGTTGTTGCCGAGTTTTAAGTCCTCCGGCAAGGTGTCGAAGTCCGTGTAGTCGGGGCCGGCCTCCAATAGCAGGACCGAACGGCCCGGGTCTTCGGACAGACGACTGGCGATGGTGCATCCGGCAGAGCCGCCCCCTACGACTATGACGTCGTACTTCATGGCTTACCTCCGTCTCTCTTGGAATTCCGATCTTCAATTCTCGAATGCTCTTACGTAGTTGCTGGCAGTTGTCCCGGCCATTATACAAACCTGCGGGAGCCGCACCAAGTCAAACCTCTGCCCGGTCCCCAATCCCTTCCTGGCGCGGCACAGGCCGGGGCAATATCAGCTCACCCTGTGCACACGGGGGGTAGACTGCCCGACCAGGCTGTCGACCGAGACCGGTACGGCTCACCCTGTGCCCACGGGGGGATAGATCCCTTCAGCAACAAGGTAGCGGGAAACCCGCGTGGGCTCGCCACATACCCGCGGGGATAGACCCCATTAAATGATAAGACTGCGTGCAACGGGCCATGGTTGCCCCAGTTTGGCGAATAGAAGAAAGCGTATAGCCGAGCTCTAAGAGCAGTACCCCCACTGGCGGAGGGAGTCTGAATCCCAACAAAAACGGTTAGCTACCGTCCGAGGGTTCTTATCCGATAGCGGGGGACACCAGCTTCAGGGCGTGGGAGACACAGACCTTTACCAACTTTTTGCGAGCGTTACAGCCATGTCGTCAGACAAGGCGGTCGTCCGGGAGTAGTGCTGCCCAGAACGGCGTTCCTCGCACAGGGGGCCAGGGGGTTCAGGCAGTGGCTGTTCACCCACAACATTCTGAGACGCCTTTACCTCCTTCTCAACAACAGGGGCTGGGCCTTCACCGTTGATCCTCAGTACACGATTGCCTTATTGACTGGCCAACCCAGAATACTAACCGAATAAACTACCTTCCAAGTAACGGGACCATCGGCAAGCCTCAAGGAGTTCCAGGATGTAGCGCGGGGTCAGGGTTTCAGCATGTAGGCGTCCTCGCTGGGAAGCGCCCGTGTAGTTGCACTGCTGCCAAGCCAGATGTACGCTGACGTGCTAGTACCACAGCAGCACTACTTAATTCAGTAGTGATAGCCGGCGTTGGTAGTGGCATTGCCAGGCTTTAGCCTGGTGCCGTCGTCTCAATGATGACCATAACAGCACAAAAGTGGTCAAGTCGTAGACCCGGGGTCCCTTGGCGACGTTCCCAGCGCTGCTCCTGGTCCAACCGGTTTCCTCAACCTGCGACGCCAACCGGTCCGCCCGCACCTGACGGGGACCTTTACCTGTCCAAGCCCAAAGCTTCTCGCTCTTTTTGATGGCCCGCACGTGCTGGCCATCTGCCCGCTCCAGCCACAGCCCCAGGTTGCGGTCGCTGCCACACACCTCGTCGCCGGCAACCCAGGCGAAGGTCACTCTCGGTCCAGCAGGGTCCTGCCCTTGCCACCCGCGTAGGCGAGGAACACTCCAATCTGACAGTTTTCTATACGTCCTGCCGTGCCGCTGTACTGACTCTACACCCCAGCCGACTTGTTCCCCTTCTTGAGGAATCCGGTCTCGTCCACCACCAGCACCCCGTCAGCGTCACCCAAATGCTCCACAACGTAGCCCATCAGCTCATTGCGGACCAAGCCGGCATACCAGCGGTAGCTGGACAGCAGGCGCTGCACCCCGTCCGGGGTGATGTCGCCCGCTTGCTCTGCCAGTTGCCAGCCGTTCTTCCGCTCCACCGGATTTAGCAGTCCCAATAGATAATCCAACGCTCGCCGGCGCGGCTCAGGACGCCGGGACCGCCCCTCAATGCACTGGTGACCTGTTCAATTCCATCGGCCCACCGGGCCACTTCCGCCAATTCATCCCCGCACGCTGCCACCACACCTCATCGCCAAGCATTGGCCTATCCTACCTCGCTAATCTGCTCCTGTAGTACCAGGCTGCCTTGACCAGACCGACTCTTCAAATTCGGACCTCCCAGCGAAACATTCGCAGTAGAGTCTGTCTCATAAAGCTGAGTCCTCCAGCGTCCTACCTTTCTGGATTCCCGCTTTCGCGGGAATGACGGGTTATTGAGCCGGATTCAATACTGGTTTAAGCGGTTTATGATAGTAACCATCAGGTTGCGTCCACCCAAAATCGTGAGCGGAGACTTCTGAGACAGGCTCAGTACGGTACGCTCAGGCCCACCTAAGAGGGTTCTAACCGACCGGTAGGCAAGCCTTTTTTCTATTCAGCCTACCTGTTATGGTTTATGGTGATTTTGGGATTGCGGACCGCCAAAAGCATTGCCGGCGCATTCCGGTCTTATAATGACAGAAAAACCGCAGAAGCCAGGTGGAAGCGCTGGTGAGGATGGTTCAAAAGATGATAAGATGCGTTCTACCAAAGGCTCCGGGTGACTCAACAATGCCCCTTTCCAACGGGTCGCGTGGACTCAGTAATTTGGAGAGGGTCGATGCTGAATTAATTGAGTTCCCCGTAGCAACTGACCCCGCCGGGCCTCAAGACATCTTACTTCTTCTGGTTGCCAAGGCTTAACATTGTGAGTACACCCGGCCGGTCGAGCGGAAACCCCGTATTCAGTCTGGAGATATGGCTCTCAGGAGCCTGATGACCGGATAGTCCCAAGTGAGCCTACAATGTCCAACCACTTATGTGGGAATAAGTGTGGTAAAACCAGGGCTGTCAGGCCGACACGAACGTCCTACAGCTTTGTAAGGCAGGAGATTATACTTCCAGCCCTCCACCATATCCGGCAAGTTGCTTTATCGCAAACGAGCTTATGAATACTTTCCATGTTTGGACCATCGGCTGCCAGATGAATACGGCTGACTCTGAACGTCTCGAAGCCGCCTTGGAGCAGCTGGGGTTGCATCCGGTGGACCAGGCAAAAGATGCCGACGTTGTCGTGCTCAACTCGTGCGTGGTGAGGCACAGCGCGGAAATGAAAGTGGTGGGGAACCTGACCTCCACAAAGCCGCTGAAGAACAAGCACCCGGAGCGGGTAATCGCCCTTATGGGTTGCATGGTTGGGCCGGATACCACCGAACTCCGGAAGAAATTCCCATACGTAGACGTGTTCATGCGTCCTCAGCAGTACGGTCCCCTGCTTGATCTGATAGGCGAGCGAACGGGGTTGGACTGGGAGGGCTGCGTTGGAGCGTTAACCCCCACACGTCCCAACGCCGCTTGCTACGTTCCCATCATTCAGGGATGTGACCTGATGTGTACTTTCTGCATCATCCCCTACCGCCGCGGACGTCAAGTTAGCCGCCCGGTGGAAGAGGTGGTGAGAGAGGCGGAGCTGTTGACGGTCCGGGGGACCAAAGAAGTCACTTTGCTGGGACAGACCGTAGACGCTTACGGGCACGACCTTCCCGACAAGCCGGATTTGGCTCAGTTGTTGGGCCGGCTCAATGACGTCTCAGGCCTGGAGCGCATTCGCTTCCTCACCTCCCATCCTTCATTCATGAGCGAGCAGATAATAGACGCCGTGGCCAACCTTCCCAAGGTATGCGAACACGTCAATCTTCCCGTGCAGTCGGGAGACGACCAGGTGTTGAGCCGCATGCGCCGGCCCTATACCCGTGGCGAATACGTTGACTTGGCCCACCGGATCAGGGACGCCGTACCCGGGGTTTCTTTGAGCACAGACATAATAGTTGGGTTCCCAGGAGAGACTCAGGAACAGTATCAACGGTCTCTGGACCTGGTGGCCGAGTTACGGTTTGATAAGATACACTGTGCTTCCTACTCTCCCCGGGGCGGCACCATCGCCGCTCGCACCATGTCTGATGACGTAAGCGACGAGGTGAAAACCGGCCGCCGGGAGGAGTTGGAGCGCTTGCAAGAGAGCATCCTTGAGGAAATCAACGCGGCGCTTGTCGGTGGAAAAGAAGAGATCCTGGTGGAACGCCGTACCCGTGGCAAATGGGAGGGCCGGACCAGAAGCAACAAGTTGGTATACTTCCAAGACGACGCCGACCATTCAGGAAGTTTGGTGGACGTAAATATCACTCGGGCCAGCCCCTGGTCCCTCCAGGGGACTCTCGCCGCGTAACGGCGATTATGCCTGCGAGGACGCCACTGTGCCTACAAAGTCTCGGCGGCCTGTAATACCAGTCACAGAGATCGAACACGCTGCCTTCTGTAAAACGGAGGACCAGCTTCCCGCCAAGCCGCTTGCGGAAGAGCAATTGACCAACGTCCGCTGGCAGAGCATCCCCACCGAATACCTTCACTGCGAAGTGGAGGAGTTGGACCGGCGCATCCATAGCGCCAAGCGGGCCCTCGGTAAATCCGTGACCATCTTGGGGCATCACTACCAGCGGGAAGAAGTCATCAAGTACGCGGACTATCAGGGCGATTCTTTCTTGTTGTCACAGGAAGCCGCATCTTTGCCGGAAGCCAGCTACATCGTGTTTTGCGGCGTCCACTTTATGGCCGAGACCGCATGCATCCTCTGCGCTCCTGATCAGAAAGTGGTTTTGCCCAACATCACCGCGGGTTGCTCCATGGCCGACATGGCTCCTATGGACGACGTGGAGGACGCATGGGAAGACCTGCAAGACCTGCTCGAAGACCACGGCGGCGTTACCCCCATCACCTACATGAATTCGGTAGCCGGCATTAAGGCCTTGTGCGGGCGCAACGGCGGAGCGGTTTGCACGTCGTCAAACGCCGCAAAGGTTATGGAGTGGGGTCTCCAAAGGGCGGAGCGGATATTGTTTCTGCCCGACCAGCACTTGGGCCGTAACACCGGCCTCAAGTTGGGAATACCACTGGACCGGATGGTGGTTTGGAACCCCTTTAAACGCTTGGGCGGCAACACCCCGGAACAGTTGCTGAATGCCCGGTTGATACTGTGGCAAGGCCACTGCTCAGTCCACACCAGATTCACGGTGGGGCAAATTCAAGCGGCCCGGGAGCGGTATCCGGACATCAAGGTCATAGCCCATCCCGAGTGCGTCATGGAGACAGTGCAGGCCGCCGATCTGGTGGGTTCGACCGAGTTTATTCGCAAGACTATCAACGACGGAGCCCCAGGCAGCAAGTGGGCGGTGGGCACTGAGATCAGCCTGGTGAACCGGTTGGCGCTGCAGAATCCCGACAAAATCGTATTCTGCTTGGACCCGGTTACCTGCCCCTGCTCCACCATGTACCGGATCCACCCAGCCTACCTGTTGTGGGTCTTGGAGAGTCTGTTGGATGGGACAGTGGTTAACCAGATCACCGTTCCGGAAGACATAAAAGCGGACGCTCAAACCGCTCTTGATCGCATGTTGTCCCTGAGATAGCGCTGTGACCACGGGCCTAATATCTCAGTGAGGGACTACCGGGTAGGGTCTCCCAGGAAGTTGGCAAACTACCCTAAACGCGTGACCATGCGGTCGGGGCTTCATGAGCCGCGGGGGAAATCCGGGGAAATCCGGCCGGGCAAATCCGGCGGCGGCGGCCCAAAATTTCCAGCGCCCCGGACATAACCGCTACATCTACAGCCCGGCCCAATTGCAAGCCCAATTGGCAGGCCCAATTTATGGAAGTTCTGGACCTAGCGCATGATTAGTCTTTCCTTGGCCATCCTGGGAAATTGTTGGGTTAGCCTAGGCTGGTGCGGGAGCGTCCCCCGGGGGGCTCCCTAGTGGCAAGCACAGACTACGACTACATCATCATAGGCAGCGGCATCGCGGGCCTCAACGTGGCTTTGCTGGCCCAAGAGCACGGTTCAGTGTTGATTCTAACCAAGGGCAAAATAGACGACTGCAACACCCGGTATGCTCAGGGCGGCATCGCCGTAGCCGTAGGCCCAGGGGATTCATCGCGTCTTCACATGCAAGACACCCTGGCGGCGGGCGTGGGATTATGCGACCTTGACGCCGTCGCGGTGTTGACCCAGAACGGCCCGGAGCGGGTCGCCAACTTGATTCGCTGGGGCGTGGCCTTCGACACCATACACGGGGAAATTGCGTTGGGGCGGGAAGGAGCCCACAGCGTTCCCCGGGTCCTTCACGCCGGCGGCGATGCGACCGGCCAGCACATCGAGCTTACCTTGGCCCAGCGAGTGGCGGAATCAAACATAACGGTGATGGAGTACACCCTGGGCACAGAGTTGCTGATGGACGGGGAGGGGGTCCAGGCAGTGGAGACCCTCGATTGCCTTACCGGCCAGCGCCGGACTTTCTCCGGCCGCTTCATAGTTGTAGCCACCGGCGGAGCGGGGCAGATGTTCCGCTACACCACCAATCCCGAGGTGGCGACCGGAGACGGTGCGGCCCTTGCCTTTAGGGTCGGAGCCCCGGTGATGGACATGGAATTCTATCAATTTCATCCCACCGCCTTTCGCAAGGACGGAGCGCCTCCGTTCCTTCTATCCGAGGCCATGCGAGGAGAAGGAGCGGTGCTTCGCAACGAAGATGGACGGGCATTCATGGGCGATTACCACCCGTTGGGCGACCTGGCGCCCCGGGACGTCGTCTCCCGGGCCATGGTTGCCGAAATGGAACAGTCGGAAACCAAGCAAGTCTACCTGGACATATCACACCTCCCCCCTGACACTGTTCAGGGCCGGTTCCCCAACATCTATAACTTTTGCCAGAGCCACGGCGTGGACATCACCAAACAACCGGCGCCGGTGGCTCCCGCCGCCCATTACATGATGGGCGGCGTCAAGACGGACACCTGGGGCCGGACCGGCGTTCAGGGCCTGTACGCCTGCGGGGAGGTTGCCTGTGCGGCGGTCCACGGCGCCAACCGGCTTGCCAGTAACTCCCTGCTGGATACCGTGGTGTTTGCCCACCGGTTGGTGGATGGAACGCTGGGGCGCGCCCCGGATGCGGCGGAGGAGCCGGAAGAGGCAAATCTGCCGGCGCGGCTAAAGCCGAGACAATCAGTGTGCGCCAGCATACCCCCATTGAGCGTTACGGAGCTTCAAGACTTGATGTGGCGTAACGCGGGAATGGACCGAAACGGCGACCGTCTGCTGCTGTCGGCTCGCATACTGAACGCTTGGGAGCGCACCGCGCCTGAGCCAAACGATTTGGCGTCCTATCAGCTGCGCAATATGGTGCTTCTGGGCAGGATGATTGTGGAGGCGGCCCTGTTACGGCAAGAGAGTAGGGGTTCTCACTTCCGGCGCGATTTTCCAGACACGTTAGCCTCTTGGGAGAGGCATATAGTATTATCCCGGTAGATGGCTCTTGGTGTTGGATTATGGCGAAAGGGGACCAGTATTGAGTAACTTGCCCCCAGAGGTCCACCGGCTGATAGACGCCGCACTGATTGAAGACCAGGCCTTCAATGACCCCACCACGCAAGTGCTGATCCCAGCCGGAGCCAACGGGGTGGGTGTGGTCCGCGCCAAGGAGCAAGGGGTCCTGGCTGGAGTCGGCGTGGCCGCGGCGGTATTCGACCGTATAGATTCCAGCTTAACGGCGCATGACCTGCTGACCGACGGATGTGCTTTGTCTCCGGGCGAAGAAATCGCGCGGATAGAAGGCTCAGTGGATAGTATTCTGCGGGGGGAGCGTATCGCCCTCAATTTTTTGCAGCGGATGAGCGGCATCGCCAGCGAGACCAACCGGTACGTGCGGGCCGTGGAGGGTTGCACGGCGCGTATCGTGGATACCCGCAAAACGGCGCCGGGCCTTCGTTACCTGGACAAGTACGCGGTGCGCATAGGGGGCGGCTACAATCACCGGCTGAACCTGGCTGACGGTGTCCTCATCAAAGACAATCACATCCAAGCCCTGCGTTCCCGGCAGATGAACTTGAAAGAGATCATCGCCTTGGCCTTGGCCCGCTGTTCCCACACGGTTAAGGTCGAGGTGGAAGTGGAGTCTTTAGGTGAGGTGCAAGAAGCGGTGGAGGCAGGCGCGCACATCATCATGCTGGATAACATGCCGGTGGAAGAGATGCGCCAGGCCGTGGACACCATTGGAGGACGTGCGTTGGTGGAAGCGTCGGGTGGTATCAACCTGGACACCGTACGGGCTATCGCGGAAACCGGTGTTGATTTGATTTCAATTGGGAGATTGACCCAATCGGCCCAGACTCTGGACATAAGCCTAGACCTAGAATGTGACTAGACAACTTCCCTAGTTAAGAGAACGCGGAGGAGGAACACGTGGCATCACCGACCGAGGCGATAACAATTGCCCTGGAACGCAACTGGCTTATGATCGACACTACCGTAGAGGGAATGGACGAAGCAACCATGGCCCGTCGACCTGATGAGCAATGTAACTCTATTTCCTGGCTGATGTGGCACTTCAGCCGGGTCTTGGATACGGCAATCCATACGCGTATTCGTGAGGTCCCTCAACTGTGGATCGGTGACGGTTGGTGCGATAAATATGGCATGTCCGCAAATCCGGAGGACCGGGGAGTGGGCTGGACCGCTGATCAAGTAGCCGCTTGGACACCCCCGGCGCGGGATGTTCAAATGGGCTATTACGAGGCGGTAAGGGTGGCAGTGGGGGAGTTTCTTGCCTCGGCAACCTCCGCACAACTGGAGGAGAGGCGCGTCTTTCCACCGGTCGCGGAACCACGGTCGGTTGCTGCCTTGCTGGGACAGGTGACCTGGGACGCCATCGCTCACGGTGGGCAGATCGCCTACTTGCGAGGGTTATACCAAGGAATGGGCTGGCACGTCTAGCTGTGGCGGGGGCGCTGACGATCGGCGCTGTCCAACTGCACCGTCACCGGGCCGTCATTCTCCAGGCGGACTTGCATGTACTCCTGGAAGCGGCCCGTGGCCACACTTAAGCCCGATTGACGAAACTGGGCTACCGCATACTCGTAAAGATGCTGGGCTTCCTGCGCCGAGGCAGCCTGGGTGAAGTCGGGGCGCCGGCCTTTTCTCGTATCAGCGTATAAGGTGAACTGGCTGACTATTAAAAGCTCCGCCCCCACGTCGAGGGCGGAGTTATTAAAGCGGTTCTGTTGGTCGGAGAATAGCCTGAGGTTGACGGTTTTATCCACCAGATAACGGGCGTCGGCCTCTACGTCTTCTCTCCCCACTCCCAGGAAGACCAACAGTCCCGGACCGGTTTCGGACACCACCTGACCTTCGATCAGGACTGAAGCCCGGGTCACACGTTGGACTAGCGCTCGCAACGGAGGGGCCTGCCGGATACTGCGGGGTATATGGCGGCTCCCAACTCTTTAGTTAGGAAGAAGCCGCAGCCTCGGTGGTGGCTTTCGTGGCGGAGTCGCTCTTAGACTCCGTGTTTCCCGATGACGAGCTATCGGACTCTTTCTTGCTTTCTTTGGCGCTGGGAGCATCATCGCCGGAACTGGCCTTGCTGTCCGACGTCTCCTTAGAGCCATTCTCTGTGGGCCGCATGGGACGCCCATAATCGGTGGTGTAGAACCCCGAGCCTTTGTATATCACCGGGACGGCATGGTACACCCGGCGGCCCGTTCCTGAGCACTGGGGGCAAACCGCATTCCCGGCCTCGGCGAAGGTTTGCACTAACTCAAACCCGTGCTCACAGTTGACACACTTATAATCGTAACGCGGCACCGATACCCTCCTGGGTAAATCATTTCGGCTTGCCATCTACGACATATAGGGGCAGCCGACAACTTATACAATGTACCAGTGAGCCAATGTGCTGTCAATGTGGGTTGCGGACCAGAGGGAGGTGCATAACTCCGGAACCCGCCCCGGCAGGCAAGGAAAAGGCCCCGGATGGTTAGTCCGGGGCCTCTCTGTGCCAGGCTAGGGCCCAGCGGGTAGTGCCTCAGTTTGAATTCAGCGAGTTTTGGCGGGGCTTGTAGGGGCCTCTCGGCCCTGGGGCGGGAGCCCCCCGTGACCAGGTTGGACGGACCGTCATTCCAGTGTAAATCTCAGCGACCAAGCCCCCGTCGCGTCAACGCTCACGACTTGCTTGCCTGGGACCAAGTCCCCAAATAGCCCTCCCACACGCACTGTGACGCTACCTCTCCACTCTGTACCAATTTTGTTGGCAATCAAGGCGGATCCCCATTCCTCCACGGACTCAATGCTAACGATAAAATTGGTATCGCTGCACAAGCCAAAGCTACAATCTTCGTTGCCTGTAACCGCAGCTTCCACTGTCCATAGACCCTCGGTAAGTTCGAGCCGCTCTGTCCGGGTGCCTTCCCCGGATATAACGATGGGTTCAGGTGGTACGGGCGTGGGAGTGGGTTCCAGCGTTGCTGTTGGAACTGGAGTCGGGATGGCCGTGGGACGTGGTGCTGGTGTGAATGAGCGCATCGGTTCCGGAGTCGCCGTCGGTGCAGGAGTCGAAATAGGGCTGAGTGTGGGAGTCGGTTCTGGCGTTGCTGTCGGCGTTGGAGCCGGAGCAAGGGTGGGCGTCGGCACGTCTGTAGCGGTGGGCACAGAAATAGCTGTTGCAATGGGCTGCGGCGCAGGCATAAGAATCGATGCCTGCATCGCTGCCAGAGTTGGTGTTGGTGGGGTTGTAGGTGTCGGCGCTGGCGTCAGCGATTCCGGGCCGCATGCAAGGAGTACCGCAACGACAATTAGAACCAAGCCACTTGCTAGTCTGAGCGTGCTGGTACCCCCTCATGGTGGGTTCGGCACCTTGAACCTACCACTGTCGCAGAGTGTCGCCAGATTACGCCACCGTGGGACAGGCGTCAAGGAAAATCATGGGCCGTCGAATTCAAATTGACGCACTACCGCGCAGCGGGGATAAGCGGTCAGCCACTTACTGCAACACCATACGGAAGGAGAACCTAGCAGCGGTGGGGTCGGTATCAATCCGTCGCTTGATTGTAATAATCGCCCTGGCCAAATCAGCCACCGCAGCCGCTCCGGGGTCTTGCCTTAGATGCTCTTTGCAAATAGCGCATACTAAGCCACCCTCGTCCCTTAGTATCATCTTGCACTCGCCTATTGGGTAAACAACCTCGGCGCCACACTGTGGGCAGGTTATCCCAATAGCTACGATGTCCTCTGGTTTGACACTGCGCGTCTTGTCTATGGGCATTGTCTACCTCTGGCAGGAGGTTGGCGCGCTGGGGCAAGGGTTGTGTTTGGTGTGGTGAAGGTGGGATACTGTTCGTGGCGGAGCACCTGGCGCGCTTGCAAAACTGCTCAAGCCTTTCGGGAGTATCAGGCTCCCTTGAGGCGGTGCTCCGCCGTAGGCGATAGGGGAGCAGACCAGACATTGGCGTGTCAGATAGGCTTCAAACCTGTTGGGGCCGCGCTAGGAACGCGGTCGGGTTCGATTCCCTCTGCTCCCGCTTTGCGGGGGTGCACTGAGGTGTGCCTCCACGATTTCCACTCTACCAGCCATAGTTTGGAGGCTGGAAGGGCTTGCAGCGTATCAATCTAGCAAGTCTGCCTGGAGGAATATCATGGCCGATGTGTACGATGAAAACGTAGAGCAGGCGATGCTTGCAAGGCTACACGCCCACGAAGCGGACAGGCAAGCCGCTGAACGCCGATTGGCCAATGTTCGCGCAGTCATTGAGTACGCTGGACAGGGCATCGCCCACTGGCAGTTTGTTATCGATGACTATCGGAAGTCATGCGGCCTCCCATCAAAGGCTTGGCTCGTCAGCCCCATCTTAGAAGAGACATATTCTGGTATGGGGCCTACCGAGCTCGTTCTGCATTGGGCGGGGAAGCACGACGGCGAGGTGGTTATCAAAGACCTCGCTAAAGAGAGCGTCAAGGCCGGGGTGTTTCCCACCTACAGGCAAGCTTCAAGCGCCATCTATTCGGTCCTGAAAAGAAAGCCTTTCACGCGGGTTGGCCCTGGACACTTCAGGCAACTAGCAGACGCCGAGCCTGCGAATGGCCATCACCCATCGATGGTTTTTGAGCCAGACGAAAGGCTAGATCAGATGATACAATGATCCAAACTTAAAAGGTGAGGCCGCCAGGGGTTGCACCCCCTCGCGGCCTCTAAACCACAAGGAGTGTGCGTCCAAGTGGTTTCATACGATTCTATCCCCACAGGGGCGGGATCGCAAGGCGGCGCGGCGACCCTCGCAGACATCCTGGACGCGGTGGACGCCTCCCCACTGCTTTACCGCCTCCACCTCTACCGGCTTACCGGTCGCCCCGGCTACCCTGCCAAGCCCATGTGGCGGGCCTACCTCGCCAGCTTCATCCTCAACCTCCCCCATACCAACGGCCTGATCCGCCGGCTCCAGGACGACCCCAACCTCCGGGACCTGTGCGGGTTCGGGGATAACCTCCCGCACCGGACCACGTTCAACCGCTTTATCTCGCGCCTCGCCAACCACGCGGACCTCGTGGAGCGTGCCTTGGCCGGCGTCACCGACCGGCTCAAGGAGCACCTGCCGGGCCTGGGCCACACAGTGGCCGTGGATTCCACCGCCGTCCGTACCCACAGCAACCCCAACCGAAAAACGATCAGCGACCCGGAGGCCAAGTGGGGCGTCAAGACCTCGGCTAGGGCCCGCGAGGGTGGCACGGAGTACTTCTTCGGCTACAAGGTCCACGCCGTGGCCGACGCCGTCTACGGCGTTCCCCTGGCTTGCGTGGTGACGTCTGGCAACCGCAACGACTCGCCCCTCCTGCCCCAGGTCATGGAACGCGCCGCCGGCCTCTACCCGTGGTGGGACCCCAAGGTGGCGATAGGCGACCGGGGCTATGACTCCAGCGCCAACCACAACTGGCTGGACGCCCGGGGCGTCAGCGCCGTAATCCATATCCGGCAGACCTCCCAGGACCCAGCCAAGCTGCACGACGGCGTCTACACCATAGGGGGCGTCCCAACCTGCATGGGCGGGGTTCCGATGGAGTACGCCGGCACTGACGCGGAGACCGGTCACCACTTGTACATTTGCCAGGAGGGCGGGTGCCACCTCAAGGGTTCCAACAAGGGCGGGGTGGTCTACTGCGACAGCGAGGTGTGGGAAGACCCCTCAAGCAACCTCCGGCTGTTCGGCAGGATTCGCCGGGACAGCGCCGAGTGGAAACGGTACTACAAGCGGCGGCAGGCCATTGAGCGGGTGTTCAAAAGCCTGAAGGAATCGCGGCGGCTGGAGCGGCACTGCGTCCGTGGCCTGCGCCGGATAACCCTCCACGCCGCAATGAGCGTCCTCAGTTTCCAGGCCACCGCGCTGGCGAAGGTCCGGACGGGGGAGCCGGAGTTCATGAGGTGGATGGTGAGGCAGGTGCCGTGACGGGGCCGCTGGTCAGCCGGCGGTGGCACGGACCCTTTGACCTTGTTAGCTACTACACGGTATACTGCCCGCGATGACGCTCCCACCTTTGCGAGTTGGGCAAAATGGCTCGCACCGGCTGGCTAGGCGCAGCACATAGTTTAGGGCCCGGCATGGCGGTAGACCAAACCGGGCCCTTGTAGGAATCGCCGCCGTGACGGAGACTCCCACAGGCCGCTAGGGCCGGGTTGATTATAGCAATTCGCCATCTGTGGGCGATATGGTTGCAGCGGGCTGCTTGGCAGCCTGAATAAAGGTCGACACCACCCGTCACGGTGAGCTACCCCATGGAGACCAGTTATGGTCTATCCGAGGCTCGCCGCCCTTATCCTCGCCGCCCTAATCCTGGTCGGATGCGCCGGAGGCAGCGCACCCGGACCCTCCAGCACCTCCCCGCCTGAACCTCAACCAACTCCAGTGGTCCGCCAGGACCCCTCGACCCCGGCCCCCACACTCACGCAAACGCCAGCCCCTACACCTACGCTCGCCCCTACCCTGCGCCCCACACCGCCCCCGGAGCCGGACCCAACAGCTACTCTGGCCCCGGAGCCCACACCAACCTTAGCCCCGACAGCCACCCCAATCCCCACACCGACCCCATTGCCGACAGCTACCCCCGCCCCCACGCCGACTCCACAGCCAACACCGACGCCTCAGCCCACGGCCACTCCCGCGCCTACGCCTACCCCAGCACCTACACCAACCGCCGAGGAGATTGAACTTACGACCGTTACGCCATCCCCCAGGGCGCTACTTTACGCCGATTGGGGATGGGACCCAGAACTGGCGTTCGACGAGGTCGCCGTAACGGTGGATATACACAATGACATCCAGTACCGGGGGAACAACGGCCTCTATCTCATAGCCTGCACGGCCTTCGCAATCGGCAAGCATGGCGCCTATTTCGGACTTCAGACGAACGTGAGCACTGGGCCGGCGGGCGGATGGAGAAACATCGGCAAGGGGGCAATCTTCTCCGCTTGGGATGTGCCCGACCTTAAAGGGGTCCGGGGGCCTGAAGGCTCGTGGGTTGAGTCAGGCGACTACGAGGGCAATTTCCTCAGCGTCAGAAGTCCCTACGAATGGGAAGCAGGCCGCTACACCATGAGGGTGGCCCGAGAGGAGAAGGACGCAGTGGGCCGCTGGTTCGGCTTCTATGTCAACGATACCTGGATAGGCTCGCTCAGATTCCCGTCAGGCTCAAGAATCCGGCCCTGGTGCGCAACCCCCATAGAAGTCTATGGAGCACCGGTCAGGCCGGTCGACATCCCCTATTGGAAGGTCTCCATGACGGCCCCCAGGGCTGACGGGATCCCGGGCAAGCTGGCGAGGACCTTCTACCCGGATAACGTCGGGAGCCTGCGGAACGCTCTCATCACCGTGAAGGATGACGTGGTGACGTTCGAGGTTGGTCTGGACTACATAGCCCACAAATAAACGCGCCGCCCACGGCGCCGGCGTCTACACGGTCACCGTCAAGGCCCTCGTGGCCGGGGTGCCGTTTAGACTGGGTGGATGATTGCCAGGATTGCCTAGCCCCCGCCTAACGCCCTGCCCGGCTTCGTTCCCGCTTGGGGGAGAATCCCCGGCTCCAGTTCTGTTGTCCAAAGAGATGGCCACTAACAGGACGAACGAAGAACACCAGCGTCGGTTTCGTTTGCTTCTAGGGTACGGCCTATGGTGCCAGAGGAACCCCAGCCTCAAGAAGCAAA
This sequence comes from Dehalococcoidia bacterium, assembly GCA_965224325.1. Classification (GTDB taxonomy): domain Bacteria; phylum Chloroflexota; class Dehalococcoidia; order Lucifugimonadales; family UBA3495; genus CBDCMJ01. The sequence goes on along the minus strand of CBDCYT010000003.1, from coordinate 205,789 downwards.
CGGAACCCCCGGGTGCATGGCGGCGTGAGCCGGAGAACCCCGCCGACGGGTGAATACGTTGACAGCCTGGAGACGGTGGAGGAAGCTGAGCGTGAGGCGGATAGCACCGGTTGGAAAGTCATCCCCTGTAGTTGGTGCGGCCCGCATGCATCAGAATCGCCTAGCGAGGTGTAGGGTCGGCTAGAGGAAAGCTCCCCAAGCGCCACCGCCCAAACTGTTGACAATTAGGTGCTACACACGCACCATACACGTACAAGTCTGGTGTGAGTAGGCTTCAAGGTGGCAAACTGGAGCTACTCACGCGGGTACGACTGCTCGCCCGCTGGGCCAGGGGATGAAAGCGCGAGAGGAGGCCACGTACGTGGTAGAAGATAGCCTGGCCGCCCCGACCCCAGTGCCCAACACGTTCCTCATCTGTGACCAAGTATCCGCCGATGTAATGACGGGCAAGATTACTGCCGTCGGAATTTTCAGCGTGATATGGGCACAGAGTTTTCCTGCCAATCACGCCTCGTCATTCTTGTATGCCCGACTGGTTAATTGCGAAGGGCAGTACACATGGCGAGTAGACTGTGCACGATTGGGAGAACCACATATTAACCCCATGGGAGAGCGAGTCTTTGATGCCGGGGGGGAGTTCCTAGCGGAGGACCGTCACGCATACTCTGAGTGGGTGCTGGCGCTTCCGGTACTACGACTTCAGGCACCCGGCGAGTACGAGTTCAGGCTTTGGATGAACGATTGTTTCATAAGTCATGTGAGAATCAACGCAATACAAAGGATTGAGGAGGCATCATGACGACCAACCTAGAAACGCGGCAATACCCGCCAGGTGCCACTGTCGCACGAGAAGTCAGCGACGATGCTCCCAGGGTTCAGACATGGGGGCCTCAATCGGCGCAGCCTTCGGACATCCGACTACATGAAGTAGGCCCCGGCCCGTCCGCTCACGATGCAATTGACATCGGCAGCCTGCTGGATCCTCGCCTGCGCATGCGTCACCGGGTGACCCTCAACATCAAGCCACTTGCCCAAGGATACGTCGCACTCTGCGAACAGTTAGAGGATGTGTGCGGCAACGGTGCAGACCCCATTCGCGCTGTCCAGGATATGCGTCAAAGCATCGCTACCCTGTATTGGCGGCTGAAGGACTATCAAGGGGCATATGAACCCGACCGTGAGGCGTGGCAACGACTGTCTGCTATAGTCTATGAGGCGTAGGTCACCCTTCGTAGACGGCAAACCCAAAGGCCCCGGGTGGTGAGCTCGGGGCCTTGTTTTGTTCCGCCGCCAATCCGTCAGCAGGGCCGACGGGCAGCTATTTGATGTTCGGTATAATGTGCTCCAAGTGGCCTGGCTCCAGAAGTGGCGCCTGAACCAAAAGTCTGTGGTCTGGAACCCAAAGTGTAGGACGCCTAACTGTGGTGGCAGAATAGGGGGTGAGTCACAGGTGCGGGGCAGGTTACAGGCGGAAGCAGACACCGAGCCGGCGGAAGGATTGCCCAAGTTGCAGTTTGGCCGCGGGACGCAAGCTGCCGACTGCCGTTCGCTCTTACATGCTGGCCTTCCCGTCGAGCCATAGTGACCTGCACGCCCGCTTAGGAAGACGGCCGTGAACTTACCCCCTGCCAGGCCTGCGCCGACGCACTCGAGGACTACCTGGCTGCCGCGCTATTTGGCAATAAAGTTCGGATTGGTTCATCTTAACTCCGTGGGGCACGCGTGCTGACTACATTTTACCATTAATCAAAGGACCCTCACCTGGTCAAGGTAGCCAACACCGTAAAACGCCATCTCAAAAATAGGCTCAACCTGGATCCGCCGCGCCGGAAACGCCAGCGGCCTTAAACCTTGGTCGCCGAGGCCGGCGACACCAAATCTACGTTGAAGGTGGAGAATTATGGCTAGGATAGCTCCAGTACACTCGTCCAATGAGACCGACCCTGACGTTTATCACGAATGCTCAAATTGCCAGTATTATCAGCAAATCCCGCCTAGCAACCGGGTTTCAGGCACTGGTGGATATAGGCGCTGTTCGCGGTGTGACGAGTTGATACGGGATGGTGGCTGTTAGCCCGAGGGGAACATCACGGTGGCCACTTGCGACCCCACTGTCCCAAAGGGCCCGTTTGGGCTACCGAGCCTGAGCACCGGGGAGGCAGCGGCATCTGGCCGTAAAGGGTAAGAGGCATGGCCAAGAGAGATAGCCACGGAGTTGTTATTGTCTACGTGGGCCGAAGCAAGCCGGGGTCACGCATTCACTGTCCCAATACCCGTGGAAGGCACGGAGTCTTCACCATGAAATCGGGCAATTGGGAGCTGTTCCCGGACCTCGCCGCGGCCAAGGCGGTAGGTTATCCGGTGTGCCCCACCTGTTTCCGGGACTCCGAATGACAAGGCGGTGGAGGCCCGCTGACTTCCACCGTCAACACCTCCGGGTTCCTCATGACAGTTGATCGGGAGCCAAGATGGTCAAAATAACCGAAGAAGAATTCACTGACTGGAATGGCCAACCCACGAAGGTCAGAAGGATTGAAGCTGCCCGGGCTCGGCTCACCCGCCCTGACGGAACGGTAGAGGAATATTCCGACTGCTCCGCCCAAGAAGAGCACTACTCCCTTCCCGACAAGCCTCCCCAATGGCGTCTGTTTGGTATCCCGGTTACTGTGTTCCTGCGGACACTGGGAACGGCGGTGAGCATCGAGTCTATAAGACTGTTGGCGGAGAACGGCGATACCATACTGAAACTGGTGGGGATGATTATGGCCGCTGAGCGCTCACTTGGTGGACGGGATTACCTTATGGGAACGGAGGCGCCGCTGGAAGACGAGGACGCCAATTGCTGAACGGGGCTTTGCGCCAAAAGTCCTAGTTGCGCCAGACTTTTGGTGCAAAGCCCTTGGGAACACCTACTACCGAAGTCACCGAAGAGGGTCTAATAGCGATGACACGTACATTTGCCGATGACTCGCACGTCCATACCCGAGCTCTCCAAATATGGCAAATTCTCATAGGCAGGGCTTGCAACCGGCAAGAAATAACCTACGTATGCTTACGCCAATTGATGGGATATCCAGAAGGTTCCTACAACGTCCTTGCTAGATGCTTGGACCCTGTCATGCGTTATTGCCAGCAAAACAACCTTCCGCCCTTGACCGTGCTGGTTGTTGGGGAGCGCACCGGCAAGCCCGGCCAGGGATTTACCGCTGGTTCAGGGGATTGGAATTCCGACAGGGCGCGAGTCTTTGATTTTGATTGGTACAGCATTTTCCCCCCAACAACGGAGGATTTACGACAGGTTTAGAAAGACGCAAAGTGAACCTTTGACGGGACTGGGGAGGTAAGGGGACTTTTGCACTTCCCTCCGGACCAAAGGATGCCAACGCCGTGGTAGGTCCGGGCGGCTCTTTGTTATTGTGAAGGGGCAATCCTGGAGTGGCAGCGAATCATACCGGGAAACGACGTTAACCTCGGAAGCCGAGGAGCCGGGCAGTACCTGGGTTGATCTCGGCATAGACGGTCCCGCCAATGTTTGGAGGAAACACAGGTCTAATACCTGATGCCGGAACCCTGCGTGAAGCTCGGGTGGATGAGCCCTTAAAGACGCGGAAAGGATTGCCAGGCTAACGCCGGTTCTGCCGCCGCCGCCGCCGCGCCGCTCGCTGGGCGGCAAGCCTTTCTTTTTGGGCTTTCGACCGGAAAAAACGCCGGTCCTTCAACTCTCGGAGCACCCCCGAGTGCTGCACCGATGCCCGAAAACGGTTGACTAAACTTTCGGGCGACTCTCCCTCTCGTGGGGAAACGTATGCCATTCGCCACTCCTTAAAGAAACCTGGCCGCTGAACCGAATAGCTGCCGGACTTTGCTATCCACGGACGCCGCGTCACTGCGGGTCTCCAAGGTAACAACAGCAGCCAATGAAGTTAGGGCGGTCCTTAGGCGCGCTGCCTGACCTCAGCTAATTTACCATACAGGCCGGTCTTGAGCAACCGGCACGGGCGGTCCCAAACCCGGGAGAAAGCCTTTTCGGCCACTGGTCGAACCAGCCTAATCCAGGGTGCGGTGTACCCGGCGACGCTGCTGTTCGCACTCGATTGGCAGCTTACGGGCTCACGCCGGCTTGCCTGAGCTGAGTCAGAACGGCCTCCGCGCCGCGCACCACTACCACCGGCAAGTCCGGTTTCTTACTTCTGGATTCAGCGGCCACGTATCGGGCATCCGAATCAGGGACTTCGTCCCCGATTAGCAGCGCATTGTACTCGGAAGAACCTGCCAAATCGATGGCTACTTCGTCGCTAAGCGTGGCGGTTACTATGCAGCCAACGGCTTCCAAAAGTCGCGTGATTCTGTCCGTCTCTTCCTGTTCTCGTCCGACTATCAAGATCCGGCAAGGATTATACATTGTGTTTCTTCATTCATATGCACGGGCTAGGGCGGAGGGATTCCATTATACATAGAGGATGAAAGGCCCCTCAGCTATGCCGGTGCGTGTGGTGCGGGTAGTCTGTCGCCTCAGGTGAAGGACGAATTGGCCTAGGGTAAGACTGGACGCCCGGCCGCGCCGGTGGTGATTGGAGCGCTCTTGGTGATTGGAGCGCCCTTGGTGATTGGAGCGCCCTTGGTGATTGGAGCGTAGGATTAAATCATTATTCGACCGATGATGGGCCAAGAGGCGTACCCGCCCAGCCAACCGCCAGTAAATAGTCAGTTGGGCGCCGGTTGGGCGGGCGTGGCAGCGGCGTCCTGTACTGCATAGGTTTAAGGCTTAATCGCCAGCCTTGTGGGCTGCAGCTTAGGCGGACAATCATAATTGGCGCCTAACCGTATTTAAGGGCGAAGCTGGTCTGCATGCGCTCAATCCATTGCTGTGGGAACGATTCCTGTTCCTCCAGGCAAACGCTTCCGGTTAAGATTATGAGAAATTCCCCGCTTATCAGAGACACCCGATTGTGCGTGGTAATGCAACCGCCGTCAGAGTGGGACCTATATAACATCCGCCGCCCCGGTGCGCCTGAGATTGCCGTCTCATAACTCCGAAACGAGGCAGGTACAACTTGCTCCCGGAACTCCTGGCTATTGACGAATAGCTCTTCCAGTTGAACAAGGTCTGCTTCGGGGTACGGTGGACTGGACAGCCGAATTGTAAACACTGCTGAGCCGGGTCCTTCCACGGATGCGTTAGCCGGGTCCGGCGCATCCACGATCCACGCCTGGGGAACTTCCGCCGCGGCCGGCGGAACATCCATGGTGTAATAAACGCGGGGGCTATACAAAACTACCATATCCGGCCATTTCGGCGCGGGCGTAGCGCTGGCTGTTGCGATGGCGGCTGTGACCCCCTCGACTGTATTCGAGGAGGAAAAGTTGGGGCTCGGCTCAGGAGTTGCTCCATTGCACCCAAGGGAGAGCAAGAGCGTCAACAGAAGCAATGGAGCTATTGACCTTACTAGCCGCACCAACCGATCTTTCAAAGTCTGTCGCGTAAGGGTGACTCATATAACGGTGTCGATTATGACGCGGCCCGGCCATCCAAGTCCTACTTCACCTCGCCGGCCCCTAGATATGAGGCCTCACACAGGGCCCGGCGGCGCGGGTCCTTAAGTCGCTTGCCTTCGCGCATGTACCGGGCTTTTTCGCTCCGGCTGTATTGCTTAATCAATCGAGCGGCGAGGCCCTGAAGCGCCGTGTGGCAATGGGGCGCTACTTATGGAGCCCGTCTCAGAAGTCTCCACTCACGATTTTGGGCGGACGCAACCCGGCGGGTTACTATTATTAACCGCTTTAGACCAGTATTGAATGCGGCTCAATAACCCGTCATTCCCGCGAAGCTTGTCCCCGACCCCGATCGGGGAGCAGGAATCCAGAACCCCGTCATTCCCGCGAAAGCGGGAATCCAGAAAGGTAGGAGGCTGGAGGACTCAGCTTTATGAGACAAGCTCTTATGGCCGATATCCAGTCGAGGCGCCCCCGCGTGGTTAAAGAATATAGCACCATAGTTGCCGGGCCGTTTGGCGTATCCCTGGCGACCCACGCGGACGAGAGATGCAGCCCTACACGAAGCTGGCTCCAACCACACCAAGCTTGGTGTACGTGACCCTGATCTGATCGCCTGGCTGAACCCTGACGGGCGTCACTATCGACCCGGAGATGATTGTTTCCCCCTTCCTTAGGTGGTCGTCGAAAGCGGCCAGTTTGTTGGCCAACCAGCAGATGGCGTTTATGGGATTCCCCATGACCTCGAATCCGGTCCCACTGCCGTGAAGACTTCCGTTAAACTCGACTGTCACGCCCTCGAACTGAAGGTCCAAGTCATCTATTGGGGTGAGCCTTGACCCAACCACCACTCCGCCGTGAAGCGCGTTATGCACTATAATGTCGGCGGCTCGTATTCCTGGGCCCTGCACTTTGAGGTCAACGAGTTCGATAGCCGGCAAAACGGCTTGGGTTGCTCTCATGACGTCTACCGGAGTTATTCCCGGACCTTTCAAGTCTTTCTTCAGCACGAACGCTATCTCTGCTTCAACGTGGGGGTCTGCCAATTCCCCCACGGGAACATCGGAACCATTCGCGTACACGCCCCGGTCTAGCATGTGACCGAAGCAAGGCTCAGTCACGCCCAAGTGGGCCCTGGCTGATTTGGTGGTCAACGCCACTTTATGCCCTACGACTGTCTGGTCTTGATCTCTAAGGGTGTCCACCAGGCGGAATTGGACTTGGTACGCATCCGCCTCGCTCAGGTCCGGGTTGTCGAATGGCTGAGTAGGCACGCCGGAGTGGTAGCAGTTGATAGCCCGCTGGAGCAGATCGTCTATAGTCTCATTGGCGAGGGTCATACTCACCTCGAATCAGGTTTTTAAGTGTCTTTCGCGATCAATTAAGATCCTTGTAAGCGTTCGGCAAATTCTTGCCGAAACTTCTTCACCTTGGGTGTAATTACCATCTGGCAATACATACTGCCCGGGTTTTCCAAATAGTAATCTTTGTGATCGGCTTCGGCCTCGTAGAACTTCTCCAATGGCTGGACTTCGGTGACGATTGGACTCTTATAGCAATTCCGATCTCTTAGGTCTTTTATGAAACCTTCCGCCTGGTCCCGCTGAGTTTCGTCGGTGTATAGAATAATCGAGCGATACCTTGTGCCGCGGTCGGCTCCCTGTCGATTGAGCGTAGTGGGGTCGTGGGTCGCAATGAACACTTGAAGAAGCTCATGATAGGTAATTTCATCGGGGTCGAACTGGATTTCCACAACTTCCGCGTGTCCAGTCTTCTCACCGCATACCTGGGCATAAGTCGGAGCTTCCGTGTGTCCACCCGCATACCCAGACGCAACTGAAAACACGCCTTTAAGTTCGGAGAATACTGCTTCAGTGCACCAGAAACATCCTCCGCCGAATACTGCGACCTCTTGGTGTTTCACGACTGTATTTCGCCTCCACTTTAGTCAAGTCTCAAGGGCTTGCCGGTCTTTACGGAACGCCGTTCCCTCAAGCCTTTGAGCTATTTGCTACGTGTGGGAATGGTTAGCGCGAAGTCTTCCCGTCTACCGGGAGGATCGACCGCAGTCCATCCTCAAGGAAGGACAACACCACAACTAGGCACTCCTCCGTAGGCCCGCACTCCGCGGGAAGTGCCGGCGATTCACAATGAGTCTGCTCGTTAATGGAGCGGGCGATGGGACTCGAACCCACGGCCATTTGCTTGGGAAGCAAACACTCTACCACTGAGTTACGCCCGCTCGAAGTTGTGGGTAATCGCCCTTGGTGGTGGGAAATGCCTTGACGCAAAACCTGAGCCCAGACTCGGTCCCACCAGGATGAAGAATTGATTCTCGTAGGGTATTCGTTGCGGAACACCCGCTCTCCGGCTCTATTAAATCAGGCGGGACCCCGAGGGTCAACAGGACCGACTATTTCCAGCAGGGTCTTCAGTTGTCCATGAAACCCCGCTCGCAACGGCCTCTTCCGCCTGACCAAGATAAGTCATTCGTCCGCCTTGGGCCGGTCAAGGGCAGCGAAGGCACACCCAGGCATAGATTATTACATGGCCCTGCAATTTTCAGCGCAGGGGCGGAGAAGTGTTGGTCCGCGTATTGACCGGGATTGGCTCCCGTGTCTCTGGGACGGCAAATCTCCGGCCCGTGCCTAGTGACGAAGGGGGGAACGTCGCACGCCTGGACCATCAGGGTTGCTGCAGGTGTAGAAGACAAGCCAGTTAGGACGATAGCTCAGCGTTGCTAAGACAGCACCCACAAAGAGTTCTGCTCGCAATTGGGTCCACAGGCAATCATCCGCTGGACCGAGCTTTGGTGATCCTCAGGCGCTGAGACCGGTTGACACCACTTGTTGGGAAAGGCGTTGCCTCGTCGTACAATAGATTGGGCCCGGAGATTGGGGCCGGAGCCTTCGCGCGCGACCCGCTGGGCGACCCATGGACCCTCTCTTGAACCTAAGCGCCTTCCCGGGTTGCCGTCGTCAAGTCTCTGGTCCGGTGATGGTGGTCGATTCCGGTGGAAGGAGAAGAAACGTGACCAACGCCATCCAAGAAGTTCAACGGCTCGGCCAGTCGGTCTGGTGCAACAATCTCCGGCGGGGTTTGATCAAATCAGGCGAATTACAGGCTTTGATTGACCTTGGCGTAACCGGGGTGACCTCCAATTACGCCAACCTGGGAAAAGTCATTACAGGCAGCAATGACTACGACGAGGCAATTCTGGAGTTGGCCCGAGGCGGCAAGACGACGCCGGAACTCCTGGAGGCCATCGCCATCCAAGACATTCAAGCGGCGGCGGACCTGCTCCAGCCTGTTTACAAGGATACCGGCGGCGCAGATGGCTACGTGTCCATGGAAATAAGCCCCAAACTAGCCCGCGATACCGAGGACGCCATCGCTGAGGTCAAGCGGCTGTCTGCCGCAGTGGACCGCCCCAACGTGATGTTCAAGGCGCCCGCGACTCCCGAGGGCATCTCGGCTCTTCGGGCTCTGACAAGCCAGGGAATCAACATCGACGCCACGCTGATATTCTCCCTGAACGTCTATGCCAACGTAGCCCGCGCCTACATCTGCGGACTCGAAGACCTGGCCAAAATGGGCGGCGACCCAAGCAAGATTGCCTCCGTGGCGTCCTTCTCCATCAGCCGGGTGGACACAGCGGTGGACACCCTGTTGGAGGCGGCTATTCGCCGGGGGCAAGGCGGTGTGGAGCAACTGCTAGGCACGGCGGCTATCGCCAACGCCAAGCTCGGCTACCGCGATTTCAGGAAAGTGTTCAGCCATGAGGATTTTAAGGTCCTCCGTGAAAGAGGCGCCAGGGTGCAACGGCCCCTTTGGGCCGCCACGGGGGTCAAAAGTCCAGCCTACGGCGAGATCATGTACCTGGAAATGCAGGCGGGCCAAGATACTGTACAGGCAGCGCCGCCAACTGCCTTGACCGCGTTCCTCGACCATGGCCAAGTCTCCGGCGGCCTGGTACAAGGAATGGATGAGGCCACCGCGGTCTTGGACTCTCTGGCCGAGGCGGGCGTCAACATGGATGACGTGACGGCCAGGCTGCTAACTGAAGGTTTGGAAGAGCTTGCAAGCTCCTTCGGGAGGCTGATGGCCGATATAAACGCTAAGAAGGCCCGCCTCTTGGCCCTGGACCGGGGAAATCCGGAGGCCGGCCTAGGCAAGTACCTTCCGGACGTCGAGACAGCGATGGTCCGGTTGCAACGAGACCAGGTGATCAGCCGTATCTGGCGCGGTGATCATACCGTCTGGAAGCTCGACCCCGCGGAGATTACTAACCGTCTGGGCTGGCTAGGCGTAAGTGAGATCATGCGTGAGCGTGTCCCCTCCCTACAGGAGTTCGCCCGGGAGATCAAAGATGCCGGTTTTCACCACGTGGTGCTCCTGGGCATGGGCGGGAGCAGCCTGGGGCCCGAGGTCCTTCGTCAAACCTTCGGTAACGCTCCGGGCTATCCGAGGCTCATCGTGCTGGACTCGACGGTTCCCGCCTGGGTGGAAGCCACGGCCCGCGCTATAGACGTCTCTCGCAGCCTATTCCTAGTGTCGTCTAAGTCCGGCTCCACCACAGAGCCCAACATGTTTTACGCTTACTTTAGGAATCTGGTGGAAAGGGCCGTTGGGCCTGAGCCAGCCGGACAGCACTTTGTTGCGATCAGCGATCCCGGAACTCCCCTGGAGAAACTGGCGTGGGCTCAAAAGTTCAGGAGGGTATTCCTCAACCCTCCGGACATCGGGGGGCGTTACTCCATCCTGTCCTACTTTGGGCTAGTGCCCGCTGCCTTGACCGGCGTCGACGTCGAGAAGCTGCTAGAGCGCGCCGGTTGCATGAGGGAAGGATGTGCGTCTTGCGTCCCACCCCCGGAGAACCCCGGCGCCCGGCTGGGGGTGATCATGTCCGTTCTCGCCGCGCAAGGGCGAGACAAGCTCACGGTGCTCACTTCTCCGTCCATCGGCAGCTTCGGTTTGTGGGTGGAGCAGTTAATTGCGGAGAGCACCGGAAAAGAGGGTAAGGGAATAATTCCGGTAGCGGGCGAGCCTCTGTCGGCCCTTGAATATTATGGCGATGACCGGCTTTTTGTCTACCTGAGACTCCAACATGACGCTAATACTGAGATGGATGCGGCAATCGAAGCTATCGAACTTTGGGGTCATCCGGTGCTTAGGCTGGACTTGCAAGACAAGTACGACTTGGGCTCGGAGTTTTTCCGGTGGGAGATGGGTACGGCCGTCGCCGGCGCCGCATTGGGCATCAACCCGTTCGACCAGCCCAACGTGCAAGCCGCCAAGGACATGACCGAGAACGTCTTAGAACAGTTCCAAACTCGGGGCCGGTTGCCCCTGGTCGAGGCTTCGGACTCTCTCAAGGAGCTGCTGGCCGAATCCAACCCCGGCGACTATCTGGCGATAATGGCGTACACGCTCCAGACGCCCGAAGTGGACAGGGCCCTGGCGGCTCTGCGGCGGAGCGTGATACAGCGGTACCGTATCGCCACCATGTCTGGGTACGGCCCCCGGTTTTTGCATTCCACCGGCCAACTCCACAAGGGAGGCCCCGGCTCCGGCCTGTTTCTTCAGCTGAAAGCCGACCACGACCAAGACTTGCCCATCCCTGGCGAGAGCTTTACTTTCGGCGTTCTGGCGGATGCCCAGGCCTTGGGCGACCTGGAAGCCTTGAAGACCGCAAAACGCCGCGCGGTGCGGGTCCATCTGGGGCCGGATGCTGCCGCGAGGATTGACCGGCTGGCGTTAGACGTCGCATGAATTGGCCAGAAAGCGTACACTCGCCCAAAAGGATACACTCGTTGTAGCCAATCAACCATTTCCGCGCGTTGCCTCCAGGCCTCGGGGCGCGGCTCGGGGAAGCCCTGAATCCTTATCCTTCCCTGCATCCTTCTCTGCCACGAGCAGAGGAGCGTTTTGGGGCGCTGGAGTCTTCGGGCACGCGGGAGGCAGGACCTCGGGTTCTCCGCCTTAGCCAACGGCCTTACGCCGGCAATCCGTTCCATCGCCCCCGAGAGACCGGCGCCGGAATCTCTGGCGGAATCTCAGTAGGAGAACGCAGGCGAGCGCGCCGCACGGTGTGAGCGGACGGGACTCTCACAGAAAAGACGAATCCCATAGCAAATTTCAAAGGGGGTAACACCCATGAAGGTTTCGAGCCCAGGCTACCACAAAAATCTCTTCATACTGCCCTTCGACCATAGGAGTTCCTTCGAGGCCGGGCTGCTGGGCATTCGAGGCCGGGATGCGGACCCTCAGGAAGTGGCGCAGCTAGCCGCATATAAGCAGGTTATCTACGACGGGTTTCTCCTGGCCTTAGACCAGGGCGTACCCGTCGAGACGGCGGCCATATTAGTGGACCAGAAGTACGGCGGAGAATTGCTGGCCGACGCCAACCAGAAGGGCATCACGACCTGCACGTCGGTGGAGAAGAGCGGGCAGGCGGAGTTCGACTTCGAGTACGGCGATGAATTCGGTTCCCACCTGCGGGATGCCTCGCCTACCTTCGCCAAAGTCCTGGTGCGCTACAATCCCGGCGGCGACTCTCGGGTTAACGAGAACCAGCGGCAGCGACTGGAACTCCTGTCTCAACACACTCATTCAGAGGGCTATAAGTTTATGTTCGAGCTGCTGGTGCCAGCCACCCAAGACCAGATATCTGCGGTGGACCAAGACCCCCACCGTTACGACGCGGAGGTCCGGCCTCAGTTGACAGTTCGCGCCATTCAGGAACTCCAAGATGCCAATATCGAGCCTGACGTATGGAAGTTGGAGGGGGTGGATGACCCCGAAGACGCCAAAAACGTAGTGGCTCAAACACGCGCCGAAGGGCGCGATGGAGTCGGGATCATTGTCCTCGGGCGAGGGGAAGACGAAAGCCGGGTACGCGGCTGGTTGTCCGTTGGAGCCCAAACCGAAGGAGTAATTGGGTTTGCGGTGGGACGGACCGTATTCTGGAATCCCCTGATGGAGCTAAAAAATGAGTCCATTCCCCGTTCCGAAGCGGTGACGCGCATAGCGGGGACTTATCAAGGGTTGTACCAGCTCTTCGTCGATGCCCGGGCCGCCGCCCGCACCGGTTAAGGTTCGGCGGCCGCGCATCTTAAGAATGGCCGGGGAATGGCCGGCGCACAGTTTGACCCATGAATTTGAGCCGTCATAAGGCCGGTTAGAAAGAGAGAGTCGACATGGAGATCGGTATGGTGGGCCTAGGGCGCATGGGCGGCAACATGGCGCAACGCCTCCTCAAGGGCGGGCACCGGGTGGTGACCTACGACCAAAGCCCCGATGCGGTCAGCGCCAGCCAAGCCCAAGGGGCTGTGGGTTCTTCCTCGCTGGAGCACCTGCTGGAACAACTGTCTCGGCCCAAGTCCGTTTGGGTAATGCTTCCGGCGGGGCCGGCCACCGAAAACACGATTGACGATCTGATCCCCCTGCTGTCGCCTGGAGGCACGATCTTGGACGGCGGCAACTCCAACTACAAGGACACCATGCGCCGGGGCGAGAAGCTGGCGGCGTTTGACATCGACTTTATGGACGTTGGCACCAGCGGCGGCATCTGGGGGCTGACCCAAGGTTACGCCCTGATGATCGGCGGTAGGAAAGACACCTACGAGCGCTTGAAGCCCATTTTCCAGACCCTGTCTCCCGGACAAGACCAAGGGCTCAGCCACGTGGGGCCCACCGGCGCCGGCCATTTCGTGAAGATGGTGCACAACGGCATCGAATACGGCCTGATGCAGGCTTACGCCGAGGGCTTTGAAATAATGGCAGCCAAGGAGGAGTTCAACCTAGACCTGGGTCAGATAGCGGGCGGTTGGCGCCACGGCAGCCTGGTGCGCTCCCGGCTGCTGGAGTTGGCCGCCTCTGCCCTCGAGGACGACCCCAAGTTGGAGAACCTGCAGGCCTACGTGGAGGACTCCGGCGAAGGCCGTTGGATGGCCCAAGAAGCGATAGATCTGGCCGTGCCAACCCCGGTCATCACCCTCTCGCTCCAGGCGCGCTTCAGGTCTCGCCAGGAGGAACCCCTTGGAGCCAGGCTGCTGGTGGCGCTGCGCAACCGGTTTGGAGGCCACGCAGTAAGGAGAACGGAGTGACCTCCGAGTGAGACCGCGGGCATGGCCATTTACGGCGGGGCGTAGGGCGGCGTACGGCGCTGCTTTTAAGTTGGACCGGGCGCCAAATCGTAGAGATAGACCACAGTGGTGACAAAGCCGGCCGAGTGGCCGTTCCCCAATTCAGGCCGCTACCGTCCAGACCGGTAGCGTCACGCCACCATCCACCAAGGGTCTTCCAGGCGCTTTTTCACGGACTGGAGAAAATCGGCCGCGGGGGCGCCGTCCACCACGCGGTGGTCGAAGGTGAGGCTCAAGTACATCATGAAACCCTTGGCCACTTGACCCTGGTCAATAATGGGCTTTTCCACCACCCGCCCTATGCCCAGTATTCCCACTTGCGGCGGATTGATTATGGGCGTGAAGGCGTCAATCTCGTGAGCCCCCAGATTGGTGATGGTAAACGTGCCCCCTGTAACGTCCTCCAGCTTGGCCGTGCCCTCTCGGGTTTTGGCTGCCAATTCCCTGCCTTCCCGGGCCAACTCCGAGAGACTCTTGGCATCGGCGTTACGGATTACGGGGGTAATCAGTCCCTCAGTTAGGGCCACCGCGACACCTATGTTTACTCCTTCCATAAGCTGGACCTGGTCCTCGGTCTGAAGAGCGTTCATGCGTGGATGATCTTTCAAGGCAAGGGCCGTGGCCTTGATTACCAGCTGCAACGGGCTGATGTTACCCTCAACTTGATGGCGGGAAAGGGCTCGCCGCAGGGTCTCAGCTTCGCCCACGTTGGCCTCCGTGGTGAGGGTAACTTGGGCCATGGTCTGCAAGCTCTGCAACATTCGGGTGGCAATAGTGCGGCGAATACCGCTGATTGACACTGTCTGAGGCGCATCTGGACCATCCGTCTGGACCGCCTTCGCCACGTCTTCCACCAGAATCCTGCCCTCAGGGCCGCTGCCCCGCACCAAGTCCAAGTTGATGCTGTGCTGCTGGGCCAAGCGCCGCGCGGCGGGCACAACCTGTACTTTGGGTGCGGCGGCCGCCTGCCTTTGGTCCTGGATGGCCTGCTCGACGTCGGCAATCAAGACCCTGCCCCGAGGGCCGCTGCCCCGCACTAGAGATAGGTCGACGCCTTTTTCCTGGGCTAGCCTACGGGCCGCGGGAACCACCTGTACACCGCCTTGGGATGGAGGAGACTGGTCTGCGATGGCGGCGTTTTGCCCGGTAAGAGGTTGGGGGGGACTCGAAGAGGCCGGGGCCGCAGCGCCGGCTCTCGCCGGAGCCGCAGCGGGCCGGGCAACCTCCTCGCCGGGAGCAGAAATCACGCACAGGACGCCTCGAATGGGCACAATCTCCCCTTCCTGCGCAACGATGTGGCTGACGATGCCCGAGACCGTGGATTCCAACTCCGTTTGAAGCTTGGCGGTCTCCACCTCAACCAATGGCTCCCCTTCTTGAACGGTGTCTCCCTCATTCTTCAGCCACTTGATGATGATGCCGTCCTGCATCTCCATCCCCCATTGGGGAAGCACGATCTCAGAAGCCATGCCCGCCTCCTCAGGTCCCGTTTTCGCGGCTGGGGTTTGTCGTTGGCTCAAGGTCCATAGACTTAAAGTGTTCCATCGGAACAAGCCTCATTATCTTTGGCGCCGGTTCTATGGCAGCTGGCCGAGACTGTGTTGCGCTCCGGTGGCGCCGGTCCTGTAAAGGCCAGCCCGGGCGATGTTGCGCTCCGGTGGCGTCGGTCCTATGACGGCCAGCGGGGGGGCTGTGTGGCCCACGGGACTTACAAAAGGGCCGCCCCGGTTGGGTCCTTTCGGCCGTCTCGGGTAGGATTTCAGCGGCGTACGCCCCGCCGCGCGGATTCCACGCTAGGCTTTTTACCCCTGGGACTGGGGACCGGAGCCGCCGACCTCGCCGACGCCAACCAAGGGGGCGCCTATCGCAGGGTCGTGCGCACCGCCTCGGCAATAGATTCTGCGGTGGGATAGCACAAGGGTTCCAGCGCCGGACTGAATGGAATGTGGACGTTGACGGTGCCCAAACGTTGGATGGGGGCCTGCAAGTCCCAGAAGCCTTCCATTGCCACGATTGAGGCAATTTCGCTGGCGGCGCTGCAGGTCTTATGGGCCATGTCCACCACCACCAACCGGCCGGTTTTGGCCACTGACTTGAGGATAGTCTCTTTGTCCAGCGGCACCAAAGTCCGGGGATCCACCACCTCGGTTGAGATTCCTTCCTGTTCCAGGGTTTCCGCGGCTGTCATCGCACGTGGAACCATGCCGCCTATGGCCA
Source organism: Dehalococcoidia bacterium (assembly GCA_965224325.1). Lineage (GTDB taxonomy): Bacteria > Chloroflexota > Dehalococcoidia > Lucifugimonadales > UBA3495 > CBDCMJ01. The sequence continues at coordinate 189,932 of CBDCYT010000003.1, read as the reverse complement.
CGATGGTGGCGTCGGTACCCTCTCGTTTGACGTTGGCGACGCCCAGCGGTATGGAGTAATCGTCCTCGGGCACGTGGGCCCTGGCGCCCAGAACCGTGCGGTCTTCACAAAAGATTATCGGATCGTTCTCCCGAATCGATGCCTTTAGGAGCGCTTTAGCGTCGTAAGCGTCGCTGGGAAAAACGACTTTGAAGCCGGGAATGTGCATGAACACGGGGTAGGACCGGTCCGAATGGTGGGCCGCCATGCTGCCTCCGTAGTACATGGAAGCACGGTAGACGATGGGCAGGTCAACCTGCCCGCCGAACATGTAGCGCATTTTGGCAGCTTGACTTATCAACGAGTCCATGGCCACCCACATGAAGCAGAACGCGCTCTCGACGATAGGACGCATCCCCACGGCGGCGGCGCCTACGGCCGCGCCCATGAAGGCGTTCTCCGAAAGCGGGCAATCTCGCACCCGCTCTCCGCCGAACTCGGTGAACAGGCCGCCGGAAGCCCCGTATACGCCGCTTTGGATGTCCTCCCCCATGAGGAATACCCGTTCATCCCGACGCATCTCTTCGCGCATGGCCTCGTTGAGCGCCTGAGTCAACGTAATATTGCGTGTTTGGGTCTCGGTTTGTGTCATTACCCGGCCTCCTCGGTCAACATAAGGTCCGTTGTCGCCGCCTTCTTGGCCTATTCTTAGGTTCGCTGGGCAGATGCCACGGGCCGGTTACTCTGGGCAACCCAGAACCAGGCGGGTTATTCCAAGGCGATGGCATCCGCGAACATGTCTTCGAACAACTCGGAGGGATCGGGGTAGGGACTCTCGCGGGCAAAGGTGACGGCGTCCTCGATTTGCTGCTTGACCGCGCTCTCCATTTGGTCGATCTCCTCCTGGGTAGCGATGCCTTGCTCCAGCAGGCGCTGCTTGTGGATGAGGATGGGGTCTCTCTCCTTCCACTGCTCCACTTCTTCGTCATCCCGGTAAGAGTCCCTGACAATGCGCCCTAATCCCAAGGAGTGGTCATAGTAGCGGTAGGTGCGTCCTTCGATGAGGGACGGGCCCTGGCCGGCCCGGGCCCTGGCTACAGCCTCGGAGACGGCCTCGTACATGGCGATCACGTCCTGCCCGTCCACCAGAACTCCGGGTATGTTATAGGCGGCGGACCGGTCGGAGATATTGTCCGAAGCCACCATGTCCTTGAAGCTGCTGGTAACGGCATACTGATTGTTTTCGCACAAAAAGACGACGGGCAGCTTCCAAACCGCGGCCAGATTGACCGACTCGTGGAAGGCCCCTTCGTTACTGGCGCCGTCACCGAAGAAGGGCACCGCTACGCGGTCGTTGCCCTGCAACTTGCTGCCCAGGGCTGCCCCGACCGCAGTGGGAATGGATGAGCCCAGAATGCCGGACTCTCCAAGAATGCCTATGCTAAAGTCGGCCAAGTGCATTGACCCGCCTTTGCCTTTGCAAAACCCGGTGCTCTTGCCCAACAACTCCGCCATGGCCCTGTTAACGTCGCCGCCCTTGGCGATGGGATGGCCGTGGGACCGGTGGTTGCCCGTCATCCAGTCGTCATCCCGGAGTGCTAGGCATGCTCCCACCGCCACCGCTTCCTCGCCTATGTACGAGTGAGCGGCGCCCACTATCTCAGCCCGTTCCACAAGGCTAATGACTGCCTCCTCGAAATGCCTGATGAGCAACATTCGCCGCAGCATCTCCATAAGCATCGGCCGTTCCAACATTCTGTCCTCCTTTATCTATCGCCGTTACGCCGGTATTTCGGGTATTCCCGGTATTTCGGGTATTCTCGGGTATTCGTTGAAGGGCGGTCCTTGCGGGGTAGAGTTTGCCCCTACCTGAGCTTGCCTCATAAACCTGACTCCTCCAGGATCCTACCTTTCTGGATTCCCGCCTACGCGGGAATGACGGGTTATTGAGTCTGGATTCCCGCTCCCCAATGGGGGTCGGGGACAAGCTTCGCGGGAATGACGGGTTATTGAGCCGCATTCAATACTTGTCTAAGCGGTTAATCATAGTCATCCGTCAGGTTGCGTCCGCCCAAAATCGTGAGTGGAGACTTCTGAGACAGGCTCACCTCTGGGGTCTTCTGGCTCTTATCTGGGTACCACGGGGAGAGTGATGTGGGATGGGTGTTCAGCGTCGTGAAGGATGGTCTGCATTGCCGGCTTGGACGTGGTGTCTTGCGCGATAGTGTAGCCAGTATTGGTGTTACGGTCAAAACGTGGGAAATTGCTGCTGGATATCTCTACCCTGATGCTATGGCCTGCCTTGAATACGTTGCTGGTGGCCCAAAGATCTATCGTGTAGCGGTAAACGTCTCCCGGCGTTAGCAAGCTGGGCGAGGACATGGAATCCCGGTACCGAGCCCGGATAATACCGTCCGTGAGGTTGCGGGCGCAGCCATCCTCGCACACGTCAACCAGTTTGGCGGTAAAATCGGTGTCCGTCGCCGAGGTCGCGGCCCACAGCGTGACGGTAACGGGGCCCGTTACCTCTACTTCGCGGTCCAAGGGCGGCGTAGTGTACACCAGCACGTCCTGGCGGCCCTCCACTTCTCTTTGCTCGAAAGCCCCGCTGGCGGCAAAATAGGGATTGCAGCATAGTGCCCCGCCGTTGGTGGGGACAGGGTCTTCAGGGTTGTACAGGTAGACGTCCGAGGGCTCCCCTGATGGGAGGTCGACGCTCAGGACGCCGTTTCCATGCAACGAGTTAGCCTTTCCCTGGCTGTGGAAATAATACTCCGTCGATATAGCGCGGGCTAATGGCCATTCCTGCTCGTCGCGCCACACGTTGTCGCCCATGACGAAGATGCGGACCGGCGGGTCGTCCATGATCCCGTTGTCTATGCCCTTGAGCCAGTAGTCGTACCAACGGAAATGAATCCCGTCCAAGTCCAGGGCCAGGGCGTCGGCGGCCAGGCCGAAGTAGTGAGACCCCACCAGGCTAGTCCCTCTGACGGCATGCTGCCAGGGACCAATGATAAGTTTCTGGCCGTTCTTGGCGTCTTCGGTCGATCCCTTTTCCCGCATTCCCAGGTAATTGCGGATAGTCCCTCCCAGGAAGATGTCATACCACCCTCCAATGTTGAGCGCAGGGACCGAAACGCTTGAGTGCCGCTCCTCGATGCAGAGCTTCTTCCAGTAATCGTCGTAGTCCGGATGCGCTATCCAGTCGTAAAAATAGTCGGCGAGACCTCCCTTCAAGTAGGGAAATTCCTTGAGGGGAGCGGAGCGAAAAGCGGACTCCATCGAGTCCACCGCCTCGGCCAGCTTCTGCCGGCTCTGGGCCGGCACACTTTTTCCGGCTTCGATACTATCGAAGTTGGCCAGGGCCAAGATCAGCATGGTCCAAGAGACGTTGAATCCAAGCTCGAAGGCGCCCCCCTGGTACGTCCACCCATCGTGATAGTTGGATGCGGTAAGGTTGGGCACGATGGTGGTCAAGTGGGGCGGCTGGGTAATAGCGCTGAGCCACTGGGTAGCGCCCACGTAGGATGTTCCGCACATTCCCACTTTGCCGTTTGACCAGGGTTGGACCGCGGCCCACTCTACGGTGTCGTACCCATCGTTGATGTCGTCGCCGAAACAATAAAACTCGCCCTCGGAGGTGTAACGGCCCCTGGTGTCTTGGATCACCAGGGCGTACCCGCGCATGGCGGCCTGCATGGGGTCCAACATAGCCGTACTGAGCTGGTTGGACTTATCGTAGGGCGTACGCTGCAGAATCACAGGAAACGGTCCCGGCCCGTCGGGACGGTAAACGTCGGCATACAGCGTGGCGCCATCCCGCATAGGCACCGCTAAGTTGGTCTCCAGTTTTACAACATCTGACTTGGGCATGCCTGACCCCCTAATAGATAGTCTAATAGGTGACTGAGATGGGAGGATTTTACTCCATGGCCCAACATCTCGCTATAGCCGGGTCGGGGAGGGGCTGCGGCATAGATTTCGCCCGGATTTTCAGGGGCTGGGACTCCTTTCGCGTACCAAGCACGGCGGGCGGCCCACAAAGCACTCCCAGCGGGAAGCGGCCCACGTTATCCGATGCATGATTAGCGATGGCTCACGCGTCTTACGAACGCCCACGAGTCTTATGGACACCCACGAGTCTTCGGAACGCCTACGAGTCTTCGGAACGCCTACGAGTCTTACGAAGGCCCACGAGTCTTAGGAACGCCCACGAGTCTTAGGAACGCCCACGTGTCTTAGGAACGCCCACGAGTCTTAGGAACGCCCACGTGTCTTACGAACGAAAGTGGGGCAACACTCTGTGGGCGAACATTTCCATCTGACCGAAGAGCCCAGGTGGGTCCGACGCTAGAAAGCTGAGATTGAGGTCCCTGACGCCGGCGTCGATGCGTTCCTCGACCGCCTTGACGCAATCCTGGGGCGTGCCGGCAATGCATAGCGCTCTGGCGATATCCTCCGCGTTGCGCTCTGGGGTCACGTACCTTTGCCCCACGTTGGCCACCGCCAAGCCCAGGGCCTCGGCGGGATCTTCGCTGATGGCTGTCGGCTGGTTGAGCCCCCAGTGGAAGCCGGAAAGGTCTCGCCCCGCTTCGGCTGCGTAGTTGCGCACCGCCTCATTGCTGCTCTTGAGGCGGCGCACCGTGAACAGGTACGGGTACCATCCGTCACCCAAGAGCGCGGCGCGGCGCATTGCCGCCTCACTGCGGCCCGCGATCCAGATGGGCGGGTAAGGCTTCTGCGCCGGTTGGGGCAGCAAGCTAACATCCCGGAAGTTGAAAAACCGTCCCTCGTGGGAGACGTGTTCCTCCATCCAGAGACGTTTTAGCACCTGAATAATCTCGTCAGTGCGACGCCCGCGGGTGTTCACCGGGATGTCTAGCGCATCGAACTCAATCTGGGTATCTCTCTGGCCACTTATACCAATACCGAAGTCCAACCGGCCGTTGGACACCAAGTCTAGCGTGGCAGCCAGCTTTGCCAGCATCACGGGATGGTATAGCGGCGCTATTACGATGCCGGTCATAACCCGGATGGTGTGGGTGGCTCCCGCAGCCGCGGCCATAGCCGGAATGTTGAGAAGTGTGGGGCGCGGCGGGTTGCCGTCCATCACGTGCTCCCCCAGGGTGACCCGGTCGAAGCCCAATTCCTCGGCGCGCCGGGCGAATTGGGCCACGTCCCAAAAACCGTCCAAGCCCAGGCTGCAGCCAAAGGTCACTTGCGGCGTCGGCATCCTAAGTCCTCCCCTGGGAGTATGTTCGTCATGGGATTAAAACCGGCGCTTAAGCGCCGGGGTCCGCTCCCCGTAAGGTTACCCCAGTGGAGTTATCCTTTCAAATTGCCTTGTCTCACCCACGCGGCAAGGTGGGCGCAGGGCGCTAAATAGGCTATTATCCGATGGTAACCGGTGCGGTCCGATACAGCCCGGAAGCGCCCAGTTGAGAAGAGTCCGGTTGAACCGCGCAACACAACCATGACAACAGTAACCATGACCACAGCAAGCATGACCACAGCAACCATGAAAGGTAAGACTTGCTTGATTACGGGGGCCACCTCGGGCATCGGGAAAGCCGCCGCCGTGCAGTTGGCTGAGCTCGGCGCCACCCTGGTGCTGGTGGGCCGCAATCCGACCAAGACGGAAGCGGTCATCAGGGAAGTCAAGCAACGGACTGGAAATGCCGAGGTATACGCCCTGATAGCCGATCTGTCCGTCCAGCAAGCGGTACGCCGGTTAGCGGGGGATTTCGCGGACCGCTACCCCCGTTTGGATGTTCTGGTCAACAACGCGGGGGCGGTAATGTTGTCGCGTCAAGAGAGCGCAGACGGCATCGAGATGACTTTCGCCGTCAATCATCTGAACTACTTTCTACTGACCAGCATGTTGCTGGACGTTCTGAGGTCCAGCAGTCCTTCCCGGATTATCAACGTGTCCTCCAGCTCCCACCACAATGGACCTATGGACTTTGAGGACCTCCAACTACGGCACGGCTACGGCGGCTACCGCGCCTACGGGCGCTCCAAGCTAGCCAACTTGCTGTTCACCTACGAGTTGGCCCGCCGGCTCGAAGGGACCGGAGTTACCGTAAACGGAATGCATCCAGGGCTGGTGGCCACCAACCTCGTGGCTAACAACGGCCCGCTGGGACGGCTGTACAACCTATTCTTGCGTCTGGCAGGCAGAAGCGTCCAGAGCGGCGCCCGGACTATTACGTATCTGGCCAGCTCAACGGATGTGGAGAAGGTCTCGGGCAAATACTTCGTAGATCAAGCACCTGTGGCCTCGTCGCCGGATTCCTACGACGAGGAAGCCGCACTGCGCTTGTGGCGAGCCAGCGAGGAACTAACGGGCCTCGGACCGTCTCAGCCCGCTGGGGACAGAGCCGTCGGGCTGGGCCAAGTGGACCCGCCTCAAGATTCCGCGGATGGGAGTCCGGGGTCCCCGCGGGCCCTTGACCCCTAGCTGGGTCTGCGGCCAGTCTCTGTGGGGGTATCGGTTTCACCGGCACACGGCCTTTAACGTCTCGCGCCTGGGCCAAGACGTTAAAGAGTTTGGTCGCAGCCCGGCGCATTGTGCACCACCGCACCCGAGCAGCCCTTTGGATTGGTTCCAGCGGTCCGTTTGACACGAAACTGGCGTCCTACCATAATTCCTGCAACCTAGCCCTGCTGGCCTGATAGGGCAGGCCGTAACGAGCCCCGGTCCGGGCAATTGTCCCAAATTAACCCCAAATTCAGTTGAGGATACGATTATGAAGCGCGAGGTCGAATTCTATAGCGAGGGGTTCAAGCTTTGCGGCGACGTGTACGTTCCGGACGATCTGGCCCCGGGCGAGAAGCGGGCCGCAGTCCTCCTTTGCCACGGATATACCGGCGTCAAGGACCTGTATTTGCCTGACAACGCCAGAGTGCTCAACTCGGCCGGTTACGTGGCCATGGCCTTCGACTACAAGGGCTGGGGAGACAGCGAAGGGACTCGCAGCCGCCTAGCTCCCTACAGCCGGGTCATTGACGTTCAGGCGGCCATGACTTTCCTGGGCCTGCAGCCCGAAGTGGATGCGCAGCGAATCGGGATATACGGGACCAGCTACGGGGGAGCCACCGTCTCCTGGGTGGGCGCCGTCGATCAGCGGGCCAAGTGTATCGTGAGCGTGGTCGGAATCGGCCACGGGGCGCGCTGGATGAGCCGCGTCCGGAGAGTGGACGAGTGGTACGATCTTCAGGAGCGGTCTAAAGTTGACCGGGAGAAGCGGGCCAGCACCGGGCAATCGGAAATGGTGGACCGTAGCGAGATTTTGTTGCCCGACCGTCAGTCCGCGGAGTTGGCGGCAGCAGCCCGGCGCAACAATCCGGCGGCGGTCGGCACTATACCAATGGAGTACGTAGACGACACCGTGGGATTCAACCCCGAGTGGATCGTGGATAAGATCTCTCCAAGGCCTATCCTCTTCATCACCACCGACGACGACCGGCTGGTCTTGCCCGAGGAGTCGGAGCAGCTCTACGCCCACGCCGGCGAACCCAAAAAGCTGGTTGTGCTGAAAGGCTACGGACATTATGAAGTGTACGCTGAGCCGGCTTTCAGCGAGGTCATGGCAGCCACCTTGGACTGGTGCCAAAAATACTTGCCGGCCCGGGGATGACCGTGGTCCCAGAGGGCCATCCGCAATTCCCGCGAAGCTTGTCCCCGGCCCCGATCGGGGAGCGGGAATCTATAGGCCCGGGCTTCCAATTAATCGATGGCGCCAGAGAGCGACCGTTTTGAGATAGTCGCTTAGAACCAGGACCGCATTATTGCCATTACCACCTCCGGCGACATTGCCGCCACCGGAAGGAAACCCTAGCTGCCCCGGTGGCCCGCCTCATTGCCTTGCCCCGTGGTCCTGCCTAGGTCACTCCTCTCTTTGACTCTATTGGTATATGACTCTATTGGAGTTCTGGCCCCCATGACTGCGAAGGGCGGGCCGGTCCCTACGGAAGCAATATTCACGTCGCGCCGCAAGCAACCTCGACTGCTTCAATAGTTATGGCGAAGTTTTGGTGATTCCCGGCGTCGTTTCCCGCCCCGGCTGCGCTTGACACGGTTTCCCACGAACCTTACGATGTTAGCCGGAGTACTGCGACATACGCCTGAATCTGTGACCAGAGGAGGGACCAACATGCCTGCTAGAGAAGACATCGCCTTGATGGCGCACTTGATGCGGCGCGCCGGATTCGGTGCGTCCCGCGAGGAACTGAATGCCCGGGTGGCTAAGGGGTACGAGGCCACGGTGGAGGAGCTGCTTCATCCGGATACCCAGCCCCCCGTCGATGAAGCATTGATGTACCGGACCTTCCCTGGCTACGAGGGAGCTCTGGCCCCCTTCATTAACCAGGCCGACTGGGTATACCGCATGATAAATACCCAACGGCCCCTGGAAGAAAAGGTAGCCCTCTTCTGGCATCAACTGTTTGCCACGGGCAACTCCAAGGTGGACAATCCCCCGGAGCTTACCCAGCAAATAGTAATGTTCCGCAAGTACGGCCTGGGCAACTTCCGCGACTTGCTGGAAGAATTGTCCAAGTCTCCGGCCATGCTCTATTGGCTGGACAACAACGGCAACCACAACGGGGCGATCAACGAGAATTGGGGCCGGGAGTTGATGGAGTTGTTCTCGCTGGGTGTGGGGAACTATTCCGAGGATGACATTAAAGAGGCGTCGAGAGCGTTCACCGGCTGGACCATCGCGCCAAAGATACCCCGCAATCCTTTGGGACGGTTCTACTGGAACTTCGAGTACAAGCCTGAAGACCACGACGACGGCGAGAAAACGTTTCTTGGCCAAACCGGCCGGTTGAACGGCGGCGACATTATCGACATCATCGTGGACCAGCCCGCCTCGCCCAGGTACCTGGCGCGGCACCTTTATAACTTCTTCGTGGCCGACGAAGCCCAAGTGCCCGCTTGGAATATCACGCCTCCCCGGGACCCCGCAGCCATCGACGCGTTGGTTGAGGCTTACGAACAGTCCAACGGCGAAATCAGGTCCATGCTGCGGGTCTTGTTCAACTCCGAGTTCTTCAAAAACGCCAGGTTCGCCCGGGTGAAGAGCCCAGCGGAGTTAGTTGTCGGCGCCGTGCGCATGGCCGGCCACTACAATGATCTTCGGCCCGGCTTCGACGCCCTAGCTTTTGAGTGCGCCTATCAGGGGCAGGAGCTACTCAACCCGCCCAGCGTGGAGAGTTGGCACACCGGCTCTGAGTGGATAGATGGCGGCGCTCTGGTCCGGCGGGTCAATTTTGCCGCCGGTCTCATGGGCAACACATCCTTGCCAGGAGTCCGCTCCATTATCGTGCAGCTCAAGTCCCAAGGCACTCTTTCGCCGGCCGAGTTTGTCGCTGCCTGCCTAGACGCCATTGGCCCGTTGGAGGTCAGCGAGTCAACCCATGCCGAACTGCTGGCACAGGCCCAAGACGGTGGCGACGTCGGGTGGGACACGGCAGCGGAAAGCGCAGTTTCGGAAAAAAGGACAGGTGTCATGCTTGCCTTGATTTCCGCTTCAAGAGATTACCAGTTCGCTTAGGCACGAAACCCGGTCCCAATACTCGACGACTAACTCAGGAGGAGTAGGGATGGCAACTACCAAAAAGGACCCGGTGCTGGTGGTGTTGCAGCTAACCGGAGCCAACGACTACCTCAATACAATCATTCCATACACCAACGGCCACTACCGGGATAACCGCCCCAGGGTCGGGATACCGGAGGAAGATGTCTTGCCCATAAATGACGAGTTGGCTTTCAATCCCAACATGGGCCCGATGAAACAGCTTTACGACGACGGCAAACTCGCTATTGTGCACGGTATAGGTTTCGACAAGTCGCCCCGCTCCCACTTCAGGACCATGGACATATGGCATACCTGCGAACCGGACAAGGTTGGCACCGAAGGCTGGGTGGCCAAGGTACTCAGAGACCTGGACCCCCAGGGAGAGAACGTGCTCAAGGGAGTAAACTTTGGACAGGGGTTGCCTCGGGCCCTTGCGTTGCGCGGCGTACCCGTGACCTCGGTTTCCAACCTGGAGTCTTACGGGGTGCTTTCCGGGGTTCCGGGCGTCAGCGCCGAGCAGGAGAGGGACCAGCTTCTGGACCGTTTCGCCCGGATGTACGCCCCGGCGGTGGGCTCCGGACCGACAATGGAATACCTGGGACAGACCGGCCGCGACGCCTTGATCGGTGCCGACATCATCAAGGCCGCCCCCCAAAAGTACTCCTCCAGCATCGAGTATGCCGAGACTCCGGTATCCAAGTACCTCAGGGACGCAGCCCGGGTTTACTTGGCTGACTTGGGCACTCAAGTCTTCTACACCGCTCACGCTAGCTGGGACACACACTTCAACCAGCCGCCGGCCCATCAAAAGCTTTGGAGCGACACCTCCCGGGCCATCGGCGACTTCTTCGACGACTTGAAGGAACACGACGCAGGGGACAACCTGATAATGATGGTGTTCACTGAGTTCGGCCGCCGCGTTCGCGATAATGGCACCGGCACCGACCACGGAGCAGGCGGGGTGGCGTTCGTCATCGGTAATCAGGTCAAGGGCGGCATGTACGGCGCTTACCCTTCGCTTTTGCCAGGAGACCTAACCGAGGGTGATCTTAAGCCGAGCTATGACTTCCGGGGGTTCTACTCCACCATCGTAGACCGGTGGCTAGGATTGGACCCTGTGCCCATCGTCGGTGGCAAGTTCGAACAGCTGGACTTGGTATAGTCATCTGCCGGACGTCGGCCGCCGGTAACGGGCTCTCAGTGAAGGGCCGCAATTCGGTCGCTGGCGCGGTCCGGGGTTAATTACGAGGGTGAACGCCGGGTGCGCGGTTTCGCTTCCCGGTTACATCCACCGTCGGCAGTTATGAAAGGGCGCCAATAGTTTTAAGCTATTTGGGAGGACTACGATGCTAACGACCGTCGCCGCCGGGCGGGTATTCGATTTCAGCCACTGCATCGGTATGTACGGTATGGCGGGCCAGGGCTTCTGGTCGCCCCAAGATTTCGCTCTGGGGGCTGACAACCGCATGTACGTCATCAACCGGGGCGTGGAGGAGCTGGGCCAGCGAATCAGCATTGTCACGTTGGACCACGAGTTCGTGAGCCAGTTCGGCAGCTACGGGACCGGAGACGGCCAGTTTGTCTGGCCTCGTTCAGTCGACGTTGACAGCGACGGCAACGTGTACGCCTCCGATGAGTACCTCAACCGTATATCCGCCTTCGACGGGGAAGGCGGCTTTCTGTCCAGTTGGGGCCATCCCGGCAGCGCCGACGGCGACTTGAACGGGCCGTCCGGCTTAGCCTTCGACTCCCAGGACAACCTATACGTGGTCGACAGCCTCAATAGCCGGGTGCAGAAGTTTACCAAGGGCGGCAACTTCATAACCGCCTGGGGGCGGCATGGTCAAGGCGATGGCGAGTTGGACATGCCCTGGGGTATTTGCGTCGACCATGAAGATAACGTGTACGTAGCCGACTGGCGGAACAACCGGGTCCAGAAGTTTTCGCCGGATGGCAAACTTTTGGTCAAGTTCGAGGGGAGCAGCTCCGGAGTGGGCGACTTGTGCGGGCCTGCCGGTGTTGCCGTGGACTCGGACGGGGACGTGTACGTCACCGACTGGGACAATCACCGGCTCCAAGTTTACGGTCCCGACGGGCAGTTCATAACCAGTTTGGTGGGAGACGCTCAACAGCCCTCGCCCTGGACCCAGACTTACATCGACGCTAACCCGGACATCATCAAGGCCCGCCGCCGGGCGGACATGGAGCCGGAATGGCGCTTCCGCCGGCCGGTGGCAGTGAACGTGGACAGTCAGGACCGGATATACGTTCTGGAGTCGGCCCGGCACCGGCTTCAGGTGTATAACAAGGAAAAGGACTACGAGGAGCACCCCCTGAATTTGTAGACTTGGCTGGCAGACCGAAGGCGCGGACCGCCAACGCCGTCTTTGGCAAGGTCAGGCCTGATTGGTCTGGATAGGCTGGCTCCCCAGGATGAGCCCGGAAGAATTGGACCCGAAGAACAGACGCACCCGGTACGTACCGGGTGCGTCTTTCATTTCCAGGCGGGCCCGCGCAGCAGGTCTGCCCTCCGGCCCGCTTAATTTATGGCAAGCCCATACCGCAGATCTGCGGGTGAAGCTTATTCAGCCTGTCCCAGAAGTCTCCACTCACGATTTTGGGCGCACGCAACCTGACGGGTTACTATTATTGACCGCCTAAACCAGTATTGAATGCGGCTCAATAACTCGTCATTCCCGCCAAGCTTGTCCCCGACCCCGATCGGGGAGCGGGAATCCAGAAAGGTAGGATGCTGAAGGACTCAGCTTTATGAGACAAGCTCGTTGTGATCTCGCAACGGGGAACCCCATCCGGAGACAGGTCTGCCTTCCGGCCCGCTTAAATTATGGGCCATCGTTGAGGGAAGAACGTGCCGGTCCGGCGCAGCATTTGTTCCCCCACGTTCTGGACCCTTTGGATTAGCTGCCACTCATCGACGAACAACGGGTTATGGTCTTCCACCACCACCCTACCGTCCACAATGACGGTGTGGACGCTCCGCCCGTCCGCGTTATACACCAGGTTGTTCACCGGGTTGAAAATCGTGCGCCACTCGGGTCGCTTGGTGTCGAACAGCACCAGGTCCGCCTTTTTGCCCGCTTCTATGGAGCCGATTTCCGCATCGAGACCCAAAGCTTTGGCGCCCTGAATCGTTGCCATTTCCAAGGAGGTCTCCGCAGGCACCACGCCGGTGGTCTGCCTGGCGTCTTTAAATAAGACGGTGATCAGGTACATAGACCGCATGGTCTCGATTAAGTTGGAGTTGTTCCCGGCGTCGGTGCCCAAACCCACGCAAACGCCTTTATCCAGCATCTCCGGCAACATACCCTTAGCCGTGATTCCGTGGCCCATCTTCAAAGCTGCGGTGGGGCACATCACCGCCTTGGTTCCAGACCTGGCCAGGCAATCCACCTCGCTCTGGTCCAAACCGGTCACGTGGGCCAGCAACAGGTTGCCGCCCAGCACGCCGATTTGCTCCAGGTACTCCACCGGACGTTTGCCGTACCGCCTCAGATGAGCATCTATGCTGGCCGGGGAATTGGCCTGGTGCAAGGTCATCCCCGTACCGTTCCGATCGGCAATGTCTTTAGCGGCCGCTAGCAGTTCCTTGGTGCAGTAGTCGGCGGCAAAGGGCATAGTCCAAGCGCGGACCCGGCCTTGGAGGCGCCCGTCATAGGTCCGCACCGTCTCCCCCATCAAATTGGCCGCTTCCGGCAGGGTATACACGGGCAGATTAAGAGGGTTGGGCAAATCTGTCACCTGCGCCCCCACCACGATGCGGCAGCCTGACTCTTGGTAGGCCTGTAAGCACGAATCCAGAAACTTGGTGCTACCCGGATCGAGAAAGCAGGTAGTCCCGTACTTGAGCGCCTCGGTAATGGCCAGAAGGGAAGTCAAGTATTCCTCTTCTTCAGTCATGGCCGACTGAAGCGAAAAAACGCTGGCCAGGTACTCAGCGGGGTCCAGGTTATCGGGGAAAATTCCCCTGGTGGCGTGAGCATAGCTGACGTGCAGGTGTCCATTGCAAAACCCGGGTGTTATCACCATTTCCCGGGCGTCGATGACCCTGTCGGCCTCCACATCCGCAAGCTCGGACGCCTTGCCCACCATGGTGATGCGTTGCCCCTCTATCAGGACTGAGCCATCGCGGATAATTCTGCGCTCGGGGTCCACCGTGAGGATGAACCGGGCGCCCTCTAGCTTCAGGGTTAATTCTGCCATAGCTTCAGGACCTCGTTGGAGTTACGCCGGGGGCTTAGCCCCGGCATCGCGCCGGACCATAGCGTCTCCCTGAGAGTATAAGCCTGGTCCGCTCACATATCATCCCGGGGCTGCCACGGCACACCTGGAAGAGGTTTTTTGTGAGCCCCGTCCTTGAATCGGTTTATGGGTTGTTGTATGCTTCCGGTGTTGGAATTGGACATGTTACGCTTCGCAACTACCCTGACCGGCGCGAAACCCAGTCCTCAGTCAACCGTGAAATTGCAGTTACTCCGGGCTAGGGCGGCGGTGATATCCCCGCCAGTCCGGCCTCTGGTCGCGAGACACGTCGGAAGCGGGATTGACCGAAGTACTGGGGCCACGCTACCCCGGATTGAGTTGTCAGCCCAGATGGAGGCGCCAGAATGAAATTCGGCCTTTTTACTATCGTGCCTTGGCATGAGAGCCGCACCCAACAGCAGGCTTTGTATGAAACCTTGGAGCAGATTGAGCTAGCCGACCAATTGGGGTTGGACGAGGTGTGGGTGGGCGAGCACCGCTTCTCTCGCCACGGTTTGGTCTCCGGCGTATGGTCTTTCCTGGGTCAGGTGGCGGCCCGTACCAAAAACGTCCGCATCGGCACGGCAGTGGTGGTGCTCCCGCTTCACAACCCGGTGTTGGTGGCTGAGGAAGCAGCGATGTTGGACGTGTTGAGCGGCGGCCGTCTCGACTTCGGCGTTGGCTCCGGTTATCAACGCCAGGAGTTCGACGGCGTAGGGGTGGATATTAACGAGAGCCGAGAGCGCTTCCACGAGGCGGTGGAAGTGATCACCAGGGCCTGGACGGAAGAGAAGCTTACCTATCATGGCAAGTACACCAATGTGGACAACCTTTGGGTGTTGCCCAAGCCTCTGCAACAGCCCCATCCTCCCCTCTTCCAAGCCGTAAGCACAACGCCGGCAAGCATTGAGTATGCCGCCAGTCGCCAGATACAGGTCATCGCCGGTGGCCCCACCGACATCCTGGGACAGGCCCCGCAGGTCATACAGCTTTGGCGTCAGAAGATGGAGGAGTTCGGCCACCCTCATGCCCACCTGGACCCGCCGATGGCCAAGGCGATCTACGTGGCGCCGACCATGGAAGAGGCTGAGCAAGACCCGGTGGGGTTGGAGGACTTTTCCTCCCGCGTACTCACCTCGGTAGGCAATACCGGAGCCGCCATCGGCCTCCCGTTGGACAGCCACGGAAACATACCTCCCGGTTACGAACACTGGGCTAACCGGCAGCGAGACCGCGACCGGCGTGACGATCCGGGCCACGCTGGGCTGCCCCCCCTTCGAGGCACGCCGGAGGTTGTGGTGGAACGCCTCAAGGAAACCCGGGCAGCGGGGATCAATCACGTTTTCGGCGCCTTCGGATTTCCCGGGCTTCCTCAGGAAAAGGTATTGCGCTCCATCGAGCTATTTGCCACCCAGGTCATGCCCCATTTCCAAGAGGTCCCGGTGTCCTGAGCATCAACCTTGTCAATCTTTAGATGGACCGGTGTATAAACCCATGGCAGGCCCGCCCAGCGCATTGATCCCCAAGTGTGGACAGGGGCTATGCGGGAAAACAAGAAGGGTTCCGCCGCGGGTCTGCAATACGCCGGGCCAAGGCCCAGGGAGTGGATAATGGATTTCGGGATGTTCACAGACTTTCATGTTCGCCAAGGAATGAGCCAGCAGGAGGCCTTTGACGAGTCCTTCGCCCAAGTGTCCCATGCCGAAGACTCGGGCATCGACACCGTGTGGCTGGCTGAACACCATTTCAGCCCCGACCGCTCGGTACTGGCGTCTCCCATGGTGCTGTGCAGCGCTTTGGCCGCCCGCACTACCAGAATTAGGATTGGCATGGCAGTACAGGTCCTACCCCTGACCAACCCGCTTCGAGTGGCTGAAGAGGCCGCAACGGTGGACCACATCAGCAAGGGGCGATTCGAATTTGGAGTGGGACGCAGCGGGCTAACCAAGTATTACCAGGGTTACAACGTTCCCTACTCAGAGAGCCGGCAACGATTTTATGAGGCGTTGAGCGTAATTATGTCGGCTTGGAAGGAGGACCGTTTTTCCTACGAAGGAGAATACTACGCTTATCGGGACGTGACGGTGGTCCCCAAGCCATTCCAGCATCCTCATCCACCCACCCGGATCGCCGTCGCCAGTGAAGATAGCTTTTCCATCGTCGGCGGGCTGGGACATCCCATATTAGTGAGCGCCAACACACCGACGCCCCAACTTCGGGAGCGGTTAACGCTGTACCGCCAGGCCCGGCAAAAGGCGGGATATTCGGGCCCAGGCGAAGTGTCATTGCGTATTCCAGTTTACGTGGCCGATGACCCCGTCAAGGCCACCTCCGAGCCGGAGGACAGCACCATGCACGGACTGCGATACCGCGCCACCGAGCTTAGCCAGACTGCCGCTACTCAGGAAGCAGCGGACAGAATGCGGACGATGGCTGCCGTTCCCTACGAGGAAATCCTCCGAACCCAGTTCATGTACGGCACTCCCGAAGCTGTTTCGGACCGGATCCGCGAGTACCAGGAGCAGTTGGGTATAACCGGGGTAGTGTTGGAAGTGAACTACGGAGGACAGAACCCAAACGACAAGGTGGCTAACTCGATCCGATTGCTGGCCGAGAAGGTGATGCCAGAGTTTAAATAGACGAGTTGGTCCAACGGCCCTCTTGGGTAAGATGTAGCCCCGAGCGGCCCCGGAGACGCGCTGCCCACTCGTAAAGCGTCGACATTGTGTAAAACTCTACTCCCGTCTAGGGCGGCGTAGGCCCTCCGGCCTGACTGCAACCCAAGCCACTCGGGATTTGACGGCATAAAATGGCCTCGATTACACTCAAATTTGTGCAGTCCCGGGGTGAAAACACGGATTATGCTAGACTGGTTTCCCCACTGTTATATAACTCCATAGGAGCAACCAACTATGAATGACCGTTACGGCCTCGCGGTGACGACCAACTCTCCCACCGCTCATCAACACTACGTGGAAGGGTTGGACCTGGCCCTGTCCCAGAATTACGGCGCCGAGGAGAAGTTCCAGCTGGCGATTGAAGCCGATGAGGGATTTGCCTTGGCCCACGCCGGGCTGGCTTTCCTGTTGATGACCAGGGTCGCCGTGCCCGAAGCGAAGGAAAGCGCTGACCGGGCCCGCTCGGTTTCCGCTGGTGTCACCCGCCGCGAGCGGCAGCAGATAGAGGTGGTTGCCCACTTCGTCTACGGCGAAAACACCAAGTCGTACGCCCTTCTGCGAGAACACATGGCAGAATTTCCGGGAGACGCCTTCCTACTGCGATTGGGGCAACGCTTGTTTATCCTTGGATGCAGTGGCGTCGGAGTGGCCAATTATCCACCGGTGTTTTTCGATCTGCTAAAGAGCATTGAGCCCGCCTATGGCGACGACTGGGCCTTTTTGGGCACCTACGCTTGGGCGCATCACGAGATCGGTCTCTTCGAGGAAGGGCTTCGCCTTGCCGAGAGATCGTTGGACCTACGAGCGGACAACGCCGTCGCGGCCCACTCGGTAGCCCACGTTTTCTTCGAAAAGGGCGACCACAATCAAGGATCGGATTTCCTGTCCGGTTGGATAGAGGGATTCGACCGGAGAGCCCAATACAGGGTCCATCTATCTTGGCACCAAACGCTGTTTGACTTGGCAAACGGCCATTACGGCGAAGTGCTAAATCGTTACGAGAACGACATTCGACCGGCGGTGGCCGCCAAGAACTACGCGTCACTGGCGGATAGCGCGTCACTGATATGGCGAATGCACCTTTACGGCAATAATCCTCCGCCGGCGCCCTGGGAAGAACTCCTAGCGCTAGCTGCGCCTGCGGCCGAACGTCCCGGCCCCGCTTTCAGAGACGCCCACGCGGCGTTGGCGTTTGCGGTGGCAGGTGATGACGACAGCTTGGACAGGCTGGTGAACGGGCTCAGGGACGCCGCCGAGAAAGGCAGCCCGGCGACGGAAGAAGCCACGTTGCCTCTGGTGCAGGGCATTCAAGCGTTCGCCCATGGTGAATATGCCGCCGCCGTGGAACACATGGAGCCCGTGGTCCCCCAGCTTACCCGAATCGGCGGCAGCCACGCCCAGCGGGAGGTTTTTGAAGACACCCTGCTCGAAGCCTACTTGCGCGCCGAGAGATTTGACAAAGCCGAAGATATGCTGAACACTCGGCTACGCCAGCGTGAGACGGGCCGGGATACGTTCTGGCTAGGGCGGGCGCTGGCGGGCGCTGGCAGGGCAGAGGATGCCAAAGCCAATTTTGACACCGCTAAGTCCTACTGGCAGGACGCGGACCAAAACTTTGCCGAAGTAAACGCCCTCGACAGCCTAGCCGGACAAACGGTATAAACCGATGAACCTTGAAAACAAAGTAGCCCTGGTTACCGGCGCGGGGAGGGGCATGGGCCGGGCCATCTCCTTGGCGTTAGCAGTTGAGGGAGCTCATGTCGCAGTGGCCGATATTAACGCCGCCGAGGTGGAAGACACCGGCATAGGAGTGCAGGAGCTAGGGCGGCAAAGCCTGCCGCTTCATGCCGACGTCGGCAATATAGATGATATTGACCGAATGGTGAAGCAGACCGTTGACCGCTTCGGGCGAGTTGACGTCCTGATAAACAACGCCGGTGTGACCCGCTACCTCGACATCATGGAAGTGCAAGAGGAGGACTGGGACCGTATCCACCGGGTCAACGCCAAAGGCGCGTTCTTCTGCATGCAGCGAGTGGCGCAAGAGTTGATCAAGCGGGGCGAAGGTGGAAGGATCATCAACATTGCTTCCATCGCAGGTAAAGGTTACTCGGGCACTTCCAACGCGGCATACGCCGCCAGCAAGGGGGCGGTGATTGCCATGACCTATATCGCGGCCCACCAGTTGGGCCGCCACGACATCAACGTCAACGCTATCTGCCCAGGCTCGACCATTACCGCCATGTCGGAGGAGTCGTTGGTCACCCGCTCCCAGTCCCTGGGAGTGGAAATGGACGAGCTGCGGGCGAGAAGGAACGCCCAGATTCCCATTGGCCGGCCCAACGACCCTGAGGACATCGCAGCCATGGCTGTATTCCTGTCGGGCCCGGGCGGGCGCAACATCACCGGTCAAGCGTTAAACGTAGACGGCGGGCTGGTGATGCACTGATCCCGGCCCTTCCGGCGGACCTGAGAGATAACGGACGTTCGGCGTCTTGAAGCCCAAGGCTGAGGTCCGGGTCAGGAACAACTAGCAGTTGGGACTATATCCCCGTGGTGCTGGATGGAATTAACAGTAAGATTTTTTGCTCTATACCGGGAGCGGGCGAAACGCAATGCTTGTTCCGTGGAATTGCCCGAGGGAGCGACGGTGAATGATCTGACCTCGGAAATGCGCCGGCAATTCCCCATGCTCGCGCCTCCCGAAGTTAAAATAGTGGTGGCAGTAAACGCCGATTACGCCGAGCCGGAGACGGTCTTGCGTCAAGGAGACGACGTTTGCCTGATACCGCCGGTAAGTGGAGGGTAGACCTATGCCGCTGGTCCAGCTATCCCACTCTGCATTGAACCCAGAGGATATAACAGCTGAGGTGCGAAAAGACACCAACGGCGCGGTGGTAACCTTTCTCGGCGCCACCCGGAACAATTTCCAGGGTAAGCGGGTGCTCAATCTGGAGTATGAAGCCTTCGAAGAGATGGCCTTGACCAAGATCGAGGAAATCAGGAAGGAGATTCAGGCACAATTCCAGATTGAAGACATTGCCATCGCCCATCGGATAGGCATTGTGCCCATCGGCGAAATCAGCCTGGTTGTAGCCGTCGCCTCGCCGCATCGTAAAGAGGCTTTTCTGGCCTGCCACCAAGCCGTTGATCGAGTCAAGGAGATTGTCCCTATCTGGAAGAAAGAGGTGTTCGAAGACGGCTCCCGCTGGGTCGCTTGCGAGGACCACGAATTCGAACCGGAGAGCGCCGCCGCGGTCCACAGCCCCGAAGCTTAGGACCGCCTATCACTTTTGGCGTCGGCGTAAGGCGTGTCCCGTTCCACACCGTCGCCACGGCTACGGTCGCCGCCAAAGACAGCCCTAAACGCTTGGCGCAGCGTCCTAACCGGGACCAGTTCCATCCCTGGGATCTCCGGCAGGCCATCCAAAGCCGTTTCAGGCAGGACACAGCGGGAGAAACCCAGGCGTGAAGCTTCCGCCAATCGTCGTTGGACTTGAGACACATTCCGCAGCTCTCCGCTCAGCCCCACCTCACCGATAGCCGCCAGTCTGCGGTCAAGGGCTTCGTTGCGGAAGCTGGAAGCAAGGGCAAGCGTAACCGCTAGGTCGGCTGCGGGCTCGCTTATCTTGAAGCCTCCTGCGACATTCACTATGATGTCTTGCCCCGCTAGATCCAGGCCGGCCCGGCGGGATGCCACAGCACTCAGCATAATTATGCGATTATGGTCCAGCCCATTGGCTACCCGGCGAGGCGCGGGCAACTGGGTGGGGGACGTCAACGCTTGCACTTCCAGCAGCAGGGACCGGCTGCCCTCCAAGACCGGCGCCACGGCAGTGCCCACTGCCTGGTCGAGCCGCTGCGCCAATAAGGCCCGCGAAGGGTCCGGCACGTCGGCCAAACCCTGGTCTGTCATTGACAGAACTCCCACCTCGCTGGTGGAGCCAAACCGGTTCTTGGTGGTGCGCACGATGCGGTATTCACTGAACTCTTGGGCCTCCAGATAGGCCACCACGTCCACCATATGCTCCAGCACGCGGGGCCCAGCCACTGAGCCGTCCTTGGTCAAATGTCCCGCTAATATCAAGGGAACTTGGCGTTGCTTGGCCCAACGTATCAGCCTCAGTCCGGCCTCCCGCACTTGCGTGACGGTTCCCGGACTTGACGCCGTTTCCGCGCAATAGAGGGTCTGTATGGAGTCTATTATGCCCAACGCTGGCCGTCGTTCCTCCAACGCACCCACCACCAAGTCGACATTGGTTTCAGAGAGCAAAAAGATACCTTCTCCGGATAGTCCCAGCCGCCGCGCCCTGAGCTTGACCTGCTCCGGGGACTCCTCACCGCCAACGTAGAGGCTATGCCCGCCGTTTCCTAAGGCCGATTGGGCGATTTGCAGAAGCAGAGTCGACTTGCCCACTCCGGGTTCACCGGCTAGCAGCACCACCGAACCCGCGATCAAGCCCCCACCCAACGCCCGGTTAAGCTCCTGGGAAGAGGTCTCTATCTTGGGGTGTGTTTCCCAGCCGACCTGGGCCAGCTCTTGTATGGGCGCACTCGTCCCACCCGTTCCCATCCCAATAGAGCGAGAGGAATTTGGCTTTGTTGCCGGCGCCTCCAGCAAGGGAAGAGTGGAGCCGCAAGCGGTGGATGGGCAAAACCCCATCCATTTAGCGCTTTCCCGCCCGCACTCCCGGCAAACGAACATGCTACGCGTCCGCTCTAAAGCCCCTGCCATCTTCAGCCCCCGATCTTCCGAGTCGAGCCTGCCCGATTATAACAGCAGAAGGCCCCGCCTTGGCGGGGCCTTCTGTCAGTAAACCCAGCTACCTCTTGGACCGGGATCTTAGGCGGGCGCCTCCGCGGGAACCTTGGTGCGGACAACGACCTTGTTATCCTCTAGGTCAATTATCGCGGTATCGCCCTCATTGATGCGCCCGCTTAGAAGCTCATCAGACAAGAGGTCCTCTACTTCGTTCTGTATGAGCCTCCGCAGGGGCCGAGCGCCCAACACCGGATCGAAACCCTTCTCTCCAAGATAGTCGCGGGCTGCATCGGTCAACTCCAAGGCCACCTGCTTCTCCTGGAGTTCCTTGCGCACTTGGTCCATCATCAGGTCGACGATCTGCAGGATCTCCGGGCGGGTCAGTTGGTGGAAGACGACGGTGGCGTCGATACGGTTGAGGAACTCAGGGCGGAAAAAGCGCTTGACTTCTTCCATAACCTTGTCCTTCATCCGTTGGTAAGAGCTTTCTTCAGTTTGGGCGTCACCGGATTTGATGCTGAAGCCCATGGTAGTTTCCCGCTTAATCAGGTCGGACCCAAGATTGCTGGTCATCACCAGAACGGAATTGCGGAAGTCTACCTTTCGTCCGCGGGCGTCGGTCAACTGACCCGCATCGAAAATCTGGAGCAGGATATTGAATACCTCGGGGTGAGCTTTTTCGATTTCATCCAATAGAATGGCGCAGTAGCTCTTCCGGCGTACGCCTTCGGTCAACTGGCCACCTTCGTCGTAGCCCACGTATCCTGGAGGGGCTCCTATTAGCCGCGCTACTGTATGGCGCTCTTGGAACTCCGACATGTCCAGGCGAATCATGTTGTCCTCATCGCCGAACATAAACTCGGCTAGCGCCCGCACCAACTCCGTCTTACCCACACCTGTCGGGCCGAGGAACATGAATACTCCGATGGGCCGGCGCGGGTCCTTCAGACCGGACCTGGCCCTGCGCACCGACTTGGAGATATTCACTATGGCCTCGTCCTGGCCAATGATCCTCCTGTGGATCTCCTCCTCCATGCGGAGGAGACGTTGGGTTTCCTCTGCCGCCAGCCGGGTGACCGGGATCCCCGTCCACATGCTGACGACTTGGGCAATATCGTCTTCAGTAACCACCGCACGCTCTGCCTCGCGACCCTCCTGCCACTCCCGTTCCAGGTTGTCTAGGTCCTCGTTGGCGTGCAACTCCCGGTCGCGCAACTCAGCTGCGGCCTCGTATTGCTGGGAGGCTATGGCTTCGTCTTTTTCCTTGCGCACTTCCTGCAGCACGTTCATCGCATCCTTTAGCGCTGACGGAGTGACGCTGCCCCGTAACCTGACCCTGGAACCGGCCTCATCTATCAGGTCTATGGCCTTGTCCGGCAGGAACCGGTCTGCAATGAACCGGGACGACAGTGTTGCCGCCGACCTCAGGGCCTCGTCGGTGATGTCTACTTTATGGTGGTCTTCGTAGCGGCTTCGCACACCCTTGAGGATTTCTATAGTCTCATCGCTGGAGGGCTCCTCGACCTTCACCGGTTGCAGCCTGCGCTCCAACGCCGGGTCCCTTTCCACGTACTTCCTATAATCATCCTGGGTGGTGGCGCCGATACACTGCAGTTCGCCCCTTGCCAACGATGGCTTAAGAATGTTTGAGGCGTCTACTGCTCCCTCCGCTGCGCCCGCTCCCACAATGGTGTGAATCTCATCAATGAAAAGCACACAATTTCCCGAGCTCTTGATTTCCTCGATGACCTTCTTCAGCCGTTCTTCGAACTCTCCTCGATACTTGGTCCCTGCCACCAAGGCCCCCATGTCCAAGGTAACCAACCGTTTGCCCTGGAGGGTATCGGGCACTTCACCCTTTCCGATGCGCTGGGCCAATGCCTCTACGATGGCAGTTTTGCCCACGCCGGGCTCTCCAACCAGCACCGGGTTGTTCTTGGTCCTCCGGCTGAGAATCTGCACTACCCGTTGGATCTCCTGTTCCCGGCCGATGACCGGGTCCAGCTTGTCCGCTCGGCCGGCGTTGGTCAGGTCGACACCCAACTGGTCCAGAGTGGGTGTGCGGCTGGCGGTGCGGGCGCTTGCGCCGCCCCCGCCCCCGGTGTGACTCAAAATGCGGTGGGTTTCCGCCCGGACTTTGTCCAGGGTCACCCCGAGGCTCTCCAAGACTCCCGCGGCAACACCTTCTCCTTCACGCATCAAACCGATGAGCAGGTGCTCGGTGCCTATATAGGTATGGTTCATGCGGCGGGCTTCGTCCACCGCCAACTCCACCACCTTCTTGGCCCGCGGCGTCAGCCCTATATCACCCTGCGGCGGCTTTTCGCCGCGGCCGATGATAAACTCAACGGCGGAGCGGACCTTGGCCAAGTCCACGGTAAGGCTGGACAGCACCCGTGCCGCCACACCCTCAGACTCCCGCACTAGCCCCAGAAGGATGTGTTCAGTGCCGATGTAGTTGTGGTTAAACCGCTGGGCCTCTTCTTGGGCCAGCGACAATACCCGCCGGGCACGCTCGGAGAACTTTTCGAATCTACTTCCCATTTTTCCGCTCCCAGTGGGTGACAGTTAGGGTCGATCTACCATCCCGAGTTCCTGTTAAGAATAAAATTGCGTCCACGACGCCCTACCGGTCGACTACTCGCAGGCACTACCGTCTGTGGTCCTTAGCGGGCGGGCTATTGTCAAACTAGCAGCCGATTCGGCGGTTCACTGCATCCGTAGAGCTAAATTGTAGGTGACGCATCAAGTAATGTAAAGGCTAGTTGTTGGGTTCTAGAGCCAAGATACAGTAGTAATCAATACCTCAGACATTGGGGACTCGACACCCATCACCACCAAGATTCCGAATGCTCAACAGTGTTCCGTTGGCGTATGGAGTGAGTATTGAACGAGCTATATGCTAGAAGCAGCAGCTGTTGAATTGCCTCCCGGCGGTGACCTATTTTCCCACCCCGTTACCAGAGCAGTATCGTCGGCGCTGAAGCGTTTCACTGCCGTGTTCGAGATGGGAACGGGTGGGGCCGCTTCGCTAGAACCACCAGGAAGCTCAGGAAGCTGATGCATGTCAGTATGCACTATATTTCACAAGTGCGCAAGAGGAAATTGGTCTCGCAATTATGACAATTTTGTCTCTTACGCCAACGCCCGTCCCGGCCTCGGTTCCCGGTTGACTTTTGTTTCCTATTCCGTCAACATTCAGTGCATATCTAATAAACTGGCCGTAGGTAACGTCCCATAATCGCCCCATAAACGCAAGGACTAAACACCTTACTTCACTTCTAAACACACACAGGGGTGCCTAGGCATGGGTAGACGCCTTTTTAAGGAATTAGAGCGGGCCTACGGCTTCGACGAAGTAGCGATTGTACCCGGCCAGGTCACCATCAATCCGGACCTGACCTCTACTAAGATGACCATAGGGGACTTGGGCTTGGACATACCCGTGTTGGCCTCGGCCATGGACGGGACCGTATCTCCCCGGTTTGCCACCCTCATGCACCAGATGGGAGGTCTGGGTGTGCTCAACGCGGAAGGGCTGTACACTCGTTACGAAGACCCCTATTCGGTGTTGGAAGAGATAGTATCCGCGGACCAAGCCGACGTAACCCACCACCTGCAAAGGGTCTACACTGAGCCGGTCCGCGAAGACCTAATAGCCCAGCGAGTCCAAGAAATCCGAAACACCGGCGCGGTGTGCGCCGTCTCCTTCACGCCCCAGAACACCAAAAAGATGTCTCCCGTAGCTGTGGAAGCGGGGGCCGACATGGTGGTTGTCCAGTCGACGGTAACCACTGCCAGGCACATGTCGCGAAGCTACCGCGGCTTGATCTTTTCTGAGTTGATGAAAACCCTGAAAGTGCCAGTGGTAGTGGGTAACTGTGTCACCTACGACGTGGCCCGAGAGTTGATGGAGTCCGGCATCGATGGGGTGCTGGTGGGGGTGGGCCCCGGTGCGGCTTGCACCACCCGGGAAGTGGTCGGCGTGGGTGTCCCCCAAGTGACGGCCACCTTGGAATGCGCTGCAGCCCGGCAAGACTACTTTCGACAAACGGGACGCTACGTAGCGGTTATAACCGATGGTGGGTTACGCACCGGCGGAGATATTTGCAAGGCCATAGTCAGCGGGGCGGACGCGGTCATGCTGGGCACCCCCTTCGCCCAGGCCGAGGAGGCTCCCGGCCGCGGGTACAACTGGGGTATGGCCAATCCCCACCCGGAGTTGCCCAGAGGCACTCGCATCAAAGTAGGCTCCAAGGGTAGTTTGAAGCAGATACTATACGGCCCTACCTCCGCCACCGACGGCACCCAGAATTTCATCGGAGCGTTGAGGGTTGCCATGGGCATGTGTGGGGCCTACACCATCCGCGACATGCACAAGGCCGAGATGGTTATCGCTCCCGCTATGAAAACCGAGGGCAAGTTCTTCCAGTTCGCTAATTAACCCCGGCAGTTCGCTAATTAACCCCGGGGATTCCCGGCCTAATCAGACCTCCCATCGTTCCCCGGATCCCAACGCTGCCATCCACATAGTATTGATCTACACGCCACAAGCTTCAGGTATTTTCGGCCAAGGGCCGGGGAGGCGTTCCGATTACTGCCAATTACCCTACCCGCCGCAACTCAGATACAAGTGGGCCGGGACTATTCTTTTTGAATTGACCGGCGGCCCGTTCTAGTCCATTCTTGAGGGCGCAGCCCGCCATCGTGATCTTTGGCGGGCCTGGACAATTCGTGTTCCTTACACTAACTTATCAGGAACTTATCAGGTAATTTGGCAACATTTGCAGGTCAGGGGGGGAAGATGGCAATGGGCCTGAAGACAATTCAAATCCTGGACCCAACCGCCGAAGACGTGCCCGAGGAGTTGGGATTAAGCCCCAAGCTGGAAGACCTAGAGGGAAGAGTGGTCGGTTTACTGGAGAACCGAAAATACCACGCGGACTCCTTCTTGCAAGAGCTGCAAGAGGTCCTGGTCCGCGACTACGGGGCCGGGAAAGTGGTCTACGCCGCCAAGTTCAGCTACAGCGCTCCTTGCGCCGAAGACACCATTGACTCCCTTGCGGCGGAGTGCGATGTGGTGGTCCACGGCGTGGTGGATTGAGGCTCCTGCACGGCGTGGGGTCTCCACGACGCAGTTATCACCGAGTCCAAAGGAGTTCCCTCAGTCAGCATTATTACCAGCTCGTTTACCAGGGCAGCCCAGGCTCGAGCCACGGCTATGGGCATGCCAGGCGCTCGTATGGTTGTTATTCCCAGTCCCTTGGCCACCCGCAGCGCCGGCGAGGTCCGGCAGATGGCCCGTGACTACGCGCCCGAGATAGTGGCTTTGGTGGCGGGCCGGTAAGCCGACACGATACAGGAAAGCATCCGCGGGCAGGCGAACTAGCGCATGACCTCTGAGTCCATCCTTCCCAAAATCGAAGAGTCCTGAAATAAGCTGCTGGACTTGAGCCTCCGCAACCCTCTGCTCAACCACCGTTCTCTGCGCGCTCGCGGCGTGGAAATGGTGGGCGGCCGTTGAAGACGTTTCTGTCCTATGGTGAGACTGGGATATTGCCCATGGACGTTCCACATCTCTTCCCCGGCTCTCCCACCCAAGCCAGTAATCCAACAAGATGAGAGGGACGAAATTGCTAACGGTTCCAGACTCCCGCCTGATGACCAACGTTACTACTGACTGTCCCAGCAACGCATAGCCATGCATGATTCTAACCTCCTGGCGAGCCGTGTCGACGTACCGGACAGTTTCGACTCCGTGCAGGACTACTGCTGGCAACAGGGTTGGACCGATGGCCTGCCGGTGTCGCCGCCCACCGAGGAGGCGGTCCGCCGGATGCTGTCCGGTTACGGCGTGGACCCGTCCGCTTCCCTGGGCGTGATTCAACCGCGCAACGCCCAAGTGACCCTGGAGAAGGTGGCAATCAACGCGGTAATGGCAGGCTGCCGGCCTGAATACTTCCCGGTGGTGGTCTCGGCGGTGGAAGCGGTGCTTCAAGACGAGTTCAACGTGGCCGGAGTGTCTGCCACCACCGGCGGCGGAACTCCGGTCGTTATTATCAACGGTCCTTTGGCCAAACAGTTGCAGGTAAACGGGGATGCAGGCTGCTTCGGACCCGGTTACCGCGCCAATGCCTCCATCGGCCGCGCCTTGCGCTTGGTCATACGCAATCTGGGCGGCGTAATTCCCGGAGAGATGGATAAAGCCACCCAATCAAACCCGGGGCGGTACAGCTTTTGTTTTGCCGAAAACGAGGAGCGCAGCCCTTGGGAGCCCCGGCACGTGGAATTGGGTTACGACCCTTCGGCGAGCATTGTGACCGTCATAGGCATAAGGGCAGTCTACAACGTGATGGAAACAACGGTGGCCACTGGGGTCGATGTCCTGCGGACCGTGGTGGGCACTATGACCTCAACAGGGATTGCCAATTACTATCAAATCGGCAGCGGCGCCCAGATCTCTCTGGTGCTATGTCCCGAGCACGCCGCCGATATACACGCCTCTGGATAATCCAAGGCCGACATTAGCCAGTTTATCCACCAGAACGCCCGCATGCCTCTGTGGAAGCTGAAGGACGTGGCCCATTACGGCAACCGCAACTGGCCCCCTTGGGTCGATCAGACCGACCCTCAAACCTTGGTGCCGATCACCCGCTCCCCCAGCGACATTCCAGTGGTTATCGCCGGGGGCGACGGCCGGCATTCGGCATGGCTGGCCGGTTGGGGCGTAACCCGAATGGTCACGCGAGAGATCAAACAGCCGGCCTAACTACCCGGCTGCCGAGCTCCCCTCTACGATTTTTCATCCTCAAGTTTCCATCCTCACGGCTTTCCATCAGCGCTGCAGGTCCGCCTCCAGTTAATCAGTGCCATTGTCTCTAGATACCTTTTTGTCTAACCGTGCCGCGATGGCCTGGCTGGTTCCGTTCAAGGGACGCATGTTTGACGGACATGTCATAGTGAATGTTGACGAATCCCTGCCACGTGGGTTACACTAATCGTACGATTGACAGAGGTTTATGATGATGGTACAGGAAGCCGCCGTTCCTGCGATAAAGGACACAGAGGACTCTCCCCGGTGCATGCATTACTGGGTTATACAACCTGCGACGGGGCCTGTAAGCCCCGGGATATGCCAAAGTTGCGGCGAGGGGCGAGAGTTCAAGAATTACGTGGAAGGGGCCGCCTGGGGCGACTCGAGGCTGTCAACCCGTTCCCGTAGCGAAGCGTCCGAAGAGATATCCGGCGTCGTCGCTAACCATACCGACGGTGACGGCTTAGAAGAGGAGTAAGCGCCAAGGGTGGGGGCCGGTTGGGACCTCCAGGGTGGTGCTACCCCACTCTCACGTCCCCTTTCGGTGGGCCTGTTGCCAGCGTTAGGACTTTCCCCTCCAACCCCGTGCGCCGCACCGGCCAGGAAGCTGGTGTTCCTGTTGCCAACATTAGAACTCTCTTTTCCGGATAGTCTTGGTTAATCCGGAACCTGCCTTGCAACACGTATCGGCCACTCTTCACGAGTGGCCGATTTTTTGTTTAATTGGCCTGCTGCCAGTTTGGACCCAGGCTATCGTGAGCTAATCGGTTCTTTACGGCGAGCTTCGTTCCCCGTCTGCGTAGACTATCTTCAACGATTTCCTTCATCTCTTCCGGCATCTCTTCCGGCAATCCTTCTGGTAGCTGATTAAGCGACTATTACTATATCTAGTATTTTTCCCTTGACAGAGGGCTATCCGGCTAGGGTTTATAATGGCTCTTTACCGGAGGCTCTATGGCTCAACAAGGTCCAGATATTCCCTTCACACACCTGCACGTCCACACCGAGTACAGCATGCTGGACGGCATCAGCCGCATCCCTGACTTGGTGGCCCGCACCAAAGAATTGGGCATGGACTCCCTGGCCATTACCGACCACGGCACTTTTTACGGCGTGGTCGATTTCTATTCGGCGTGCAAAGAAGCGGGCATCAAACCCATCATAGGTTGCGAGGTCTACGTGGCCCGCAGCAGCCGGTTCGATAAGACCGCCAGCGAGCGAAGCCCCCACCATCTGGTGCTCCTAGCCAGGGACAACACCGGCTACAAGAATTTGATGCGCCTGGTCACCCAGGCCCACGTCGAGGGCTTTCACTACCGTCCCCGCATCGACAGTGCGCTACTGGATGAGCACCATCAGGGCCTCGTGGCGCTCTCGGGGTGCGCCTCCGCAGAAGTTCCCCGGCTGTTGGCCGATGGCAACCTTCAGGAGGCTTCCCGGGTAGCCTCATGGTACAAGGAGCGGTTTGGCGATGGTTACTTCTTCGAGTTGCAGCGCCATGAACACGTTCCCAACCTGACCGAGATAAATAGCGCCTTGGTGGATTTGGGCCGGGACCTGGACATTCCCTTAGTGGTAACCAACGATGCCCATTACGTCCGGCAGGCGGAGTCACCCCTCCAGGACATTTACATTTGCATTCAGACCAACACCACAGTCCACGACGAGAAACGCCTCCGCATGGAGGACGACTCCTATTACATCAAGAGCCCCACGGAGATGGCCCAGCTATTTCCTGATTTCCCCGGTGCGCTGGAGAACACCCGGCGGATTGCGGAGATGTGCAACGTGGACTTGGACTTTAGCCAAACCCACCTGCCCAAGTATCCCACGCCGGAAGGAGTAGACGCCGATGAGTATCTGGCCAAGCTCTGCCGGGAAGGATTTGAACGGCGATACCCGCATCCAACCGCGGACGCCAAGGCCCGGCTCGAGTATGAACTAGACGTAATCGGGCACACTAGCTTCGCCAATTACTTCCTGGTGGTCTGGGACATAATCGACTTCACCAGGCGAAATAACATCTTGTTCGCCGTTCGGGGCAGCGCCGCAGGCAGTGTGGCCCTTTATTGCCTGGGTATAACCGACGTCGATCCTCTGGAGTATCGGCTGGTCTTCGAGCGTTTCCTCAACTTAGAGCGCAAGGAGATGCCGGATATTGATCTGGACTTCCAAGACGACCGCCGGGACGAGGTGCTCAAGTACGTGATCAGCCGCTATGGCAGCGATCGCGTGGCCCAGATCATCACCTTCGGCACCCTGGGAGCTAAGGCCGCCCTCCGGGACGTGGGCCGGGCTCTGGGGCTCCCCTATGGAGACGTGGACCGGGTGGCGCGCATGGTGCCGTTCAAAGCCCGCACCTTAGACGACGCGCTTAAAGTCAGCACCGACCTGCGAAGCGCTTATGACGGCACTGAGGCGATCCATAATCTGGTGGACAAGGCCCAGGGGTTGGAAGGGATAGTCCATCACGTCAGCACTCATGCTGCCGGCGTACTCATCGCCGCGGAACCCCTGAGCGAAACCGTTCCCCTGCAAAGGCCGGTTCGGGGAGATGACGACAGTCCACTGCTGATGACTCAGCTATCCATGAACCCGGTTGCCCAGTTGGGCCTGCTCAAAATGGATTTTCTGGGCCTGACCAACCTCACCATCCTGGACCGGGTCACAAAGCTAGTAGGAGAAAGCCAAGGCATCCACATAGATTTAAACCGGCTGCCGTTGGATGACGAGCTGACATTCAAGCTGCTTTCGTCGGGCTATACCACCGACCTGTTCCAATTGGAAAGCGCGGGGATGCAACGCTACATCAAGGAGTTGAAGCCCTCCAACCTGGGGGACATCGCCGCGATGATCGCGCTGTACCGGCCCGGCCCGATGGAGAATATCGACACTTTCATCGACGCCAAGTTTGGCCGTGTGCCCATAACCTACCCCGATCCCAGCCTCAAGGAGTTGTTGGCCGAAACATACGGGATAATCGTATATCAAGACCAAGTGCTTCTGATATTGCAACAGTTCGCCGGTTACACCTTGGGTAACGCGGACATCGTCAGAAAGGCCATGGGGAAAAAGATTCCATCGCTCATGGCCCAAGAACGGGACCGGTTTGTAGCCGGAGCCCAGGCCAAGGGGTATGACGAGAAGGTGGCGGTAGATATATTCGACCTGATCGAGCCCTTTGCCGGCTATGCCTTTAACAAGGCTCATAGCGTGAGTTACGCCCTAATTTCCTATTGGACGGCTTTCTTCAAAGCTCACTACACGCTGGAATATATGGCCTCGGTGCTCAACTCCAGGATGGACCACCCGGACAAGATGGTGTCTTCCATCAACGAGTCTATTCGGTTGAAAATCCCGGTGCTCCTTCCTGACATAAACCGTTCCGACGAACTCTTCACCATCGATAAGGAAAGCGGCCGCGCCCCGGGCTTGCGAGTGGGGTTGTCTGCCGTTAAGACCGTCGGAGGAGCGGCGGTGCGGCCGCTGGTTGAGGAACGGAAAGCCGGGGGCCCTTACACGTCCATCGACGACTTTTGCCGCCGGGCCGACCCTAAGGGGCTCAACCGCCGCACCCTGGACAGCTTGGTGCGGGCCGGAGCTTTCGACAGCCTCGGTCCCCGGGGCGCCGTATTGGACGCCCTGGACCGCATCATTGCCACTGCCCAAAGGGAGGCCAATACCCGCAACTCCGGTCAAACCACCATGTTCGGCGGCGCCACCGGTGAGACAGGACCTGAACCAGGGCCCAGCATCCCCCTCACCGCCGCCGACGTCTCTTCAGAGCAGAAGGCGACCTGGGAGCGGGAGCTATTGGGACTGTCCTTCTCCATCAACCCTCTGACAGCTCTGGCCTCGATTGACTCCGGCGATGCCGTTTGCTCCCTGGACCAACTGGATGAGGACACGCAAGGGCGTACGTTAATCTTGCTGGGTTACGTGTCCGCCACCAATGAACGATACACTCGTGACCAAAAAAAGTTCCTGGTGGTTACTTTGGACCTATTGGGCGGTCCGGTAGAGGTCCTAGTTTGGCCCGACGTTTTACAGCGCACCCAGCAGCTATGGCAAGAAGGCAAACTCGTGCGCGTGACTGGCAAGGTGCGCATCCGGGACGATCAGTTCTCCTTGGCCTGCGACCAAGCTGAAGAGTACTACTCGGTTGAATCCCCTGACTCCGCTAGTCCGAGACCGGTTTCCGGCAATGGCAAAGCCGCCCATCACGCGAACGGCTCCGATAAATCCAGCGCGCCAAGCGCGGAGCGCCAAGGCCCAGGGGCATCCAACGGGATAGGGGCATCTAACGGGGCGCGGTCCCGGGTGCTTCGTCTGGGGGTCACCGAGTCGGATAACCCTACCGCCGATGCTCAGCTGTTGCGTGAGGCCATAGGGCTCCTCTTGGAATACCCGGGCAAAGATCGGGTCAACATTGCGATACGCGCCGCCGGGCGTAAGGTTTTGCTGGACCTGCCTGTGGTCAGCACCGGGTTCTGTCCGGACTTGCAGCGTGGTTTGGAAGTTTTGCTGGGACCCAACGCGGTAGCGCTCGAGACCAAGCCTGGGTTACAGGAGACGGACCTATCGGTATAGCGGCGGCTTATGGCCATTGTCCCCGGATGCGCGTGGTAAACGAAACTCTACAATGCAGCCGCCGGGCGGGTTCCTGGAGCCGGAAATATCGGGAAATACCGTGGCGGGCAGGTCCTGTTTGAGCGCGGGGGCACGTACACAGATATCCGAAGGGGGCGCCCTTCATAACTAGCGCGTCCCGTGTCGCCTGTGGCTCATGCGCACAAACATCCGGGGGATTGCTGTTCATAATTAGCGTGTCTCGTGTTGCCACTGGGTCATGCGAACAGACATCCGGGGGGCTGCTGTTCATAATTAGCGCGTCCCGTTTGAGCACTGGGCCATGTGCCCAGACATGATGATTTCCCGTGAGGAGTCCGCCAACCGGTGACCGCCAGGGAAATTTCTACGTGATTGCGTCTATGGGGCCTGTGTCGGCCCTGGCGCTGCGGTTGAGCCCTTCTGAAACCGGAGCACCGCGTTGTTCATTCCGGAAGGCGACGCCAGCGCCCAAATGACCCTGGACAACCTGTTTGTTATTGCTTCGGAACATCCTCGCTACCTGTTCCACGTGGCCTCGGACGGCGGGGCTTACGAGTCCATCGGAGGCCAGCCGCCAATCAGCTGCGCCTTTGAATTGGTTAACGCGCCCCGGGCTCCGAGCGCTATCCTGCGGTCCGTGCTGACGAAATTGAGGGACTGGAGACCACTCTAATGGATTGTGTGGGCGCCGCAGGCCCCCATCTTAGTCCTGGTCAAGGCAGCAATTGCCCCGTTGGCGGACGTTCCTGGGCTACCCCAGCCGCCTGCCGACTTCAGGGACAGCTTCAAGGGCAGTATTGGCCCACGGGAATAACACAGACTCGAATATTGAAGCTATCTAGGAGTGATCTTGGCCGCGGCGCCCAGAATGCACCGATCCGGTACGCATTTCCCAAATTCATGGGCGTAATGACCTACAGTCAGCACGTCTGGGTACGAACCGCAGGCGTGATTAGCGGGCGTCACGACGACAACCTTAGAATTATTGCCCGGAAATATTTGACCTCACCATCCTGTGTTGGTAAACTTTGCCGAGATCACAACGAGCTTAGTTCAGGAACGCTGGGTGACAGTTGGACTAGTCGTACCACCGTCACTCGAGCCAGGTGAGAGTATGAAGCAGCGACAACTGTCCAGTACACTCCTGGAGCCTGGAGGTCCTGGCCCCGGGCTCCACAAGCGGGGCCACCAAGGCCTATATGGAATGCGCCAGGCCGGTAATTACTCCCTCTGCTCCTACGCCATGTCTATATGGCCCGCGACTCCCCTTCAAACCACCGTCCCCTAATACGCCTCTTCATCTCCGCTTCAGGCTCACGGCCCCGTAGCCCTCATCAAACGTATTTCGTTAGCAGGGCCATGCTGTGGGTGAGCGATAGGGCGAGACGATCTGTATACCCAACTCAGATCTAGCGTCTTACCTATCACTAAAGCGTTCAGCCAGAACTCTCCGGGAAACCGGTGGACCACCGGTGGTTAAACAACTGCCACTCGGACGTCAGCCGGAATTTCATGGGGTAGAGGGGCTGGCAAGTGCGAAACGACAACATACTCTCCGGGCTTGCGTCGGAGCCGGAGTGTCAGGTTTCGGCTCCACACAACCCAATATATTAGAGCAAAAGGAAGGAATCATGAGAGAAGTATTGAGATCCAAAATCCACCGGTCCTACGTTACTGCTAAGAACCTTGACTATATTGGCAGCATTTCAATTGACAGCGCCTTGATGGAAAAAGTTGACTTGTGGGAATACGAGAAAGTGCTGGTGTGCGACGTGAACAACGGCAATCGCTGGGAAACCTACGTCCTACCCGCCGCCTATGGATCGGGCATTGTATCGGTACAGGGCGCCGGCGCTCACCTATGCGAGGTGGGGGATTGCCTGATCATCCTATCCTTTGAAGTCTCCGAGGAGCCTGTCGAGCCCAAAATGATATTGGTGGACCGGGCCAATAGGTTCGTTGAATACCTAGAGGGGACAAAGCATGTCCAGCAAGTTCACTGAACAAGACACCGAAGCCTTTTACGATTCCGAAGACGCCTTATACCGGTCCTTTTGGGACAAGGAAGGCAGCCTCCACTGGGGAATCTTCGACGACTCCACTGGAAGGGACTTCCTTAAGGCCTGCGCCAACTTGAACGCAATTATGGCGGATAAAGCCAGTATAGGCCGGGAGTCCCACGTGCTGGACATGGGATGCGGCAATGGCACTACTGCGACTTGGCTGTGCCAAAGCAGCGGCTGCCGAATGACAGGGGTAGACTTGAGCGGCGTCCGTATCGGAAACGCCATCACCTCCTTGGACCAACAACCGGACGAAGTCCGCGAGAGGTTGGGATTCGAGAAGGCTTCGGTCACCGACCTGCCCTTCGAAGACGGCGCGTTCACTCACGTTTGGAGCCAAGCAACCTTTTACCACGTTCACGACAAAGAAGCCGCGTTGCGGGAAGCTTATCGTGTGTTGGCGGATGATGGGACCTTGGCCTTCGATGACCTGATCAAGCCGAAACTACAAATCAGTGACAACGCCCGGACCCATGTTTACAACAGGTTACTCTTCGACACCGACTTCAGCTTCCATACCTACCAGGACGCGCTTAGGGCTGCGGGTTTCCGGATTACGGAAGCCGTGGACCTTTCCTCACACCTCAGGACTAGCTACCAGTGCCTGTCGGAGATAGCCCGCGCTCATGGCGAACAACAAGGCGAGCAATACCTGCAACTGTCCGCGGCCTATGGCCAGATGGTCCAGGCCATCGAGGACGATGAACTGGGTTGGGGCCTTTACCTGTGCCGGAAGTAACCCGACCAAGTTCAGATGACTGGCGGAGTCCGCGCGTCGATTATGCGAGTGCGGCCCGCCGGTCGGCGGATCGTGGCGATAACCGGTAGTACCGAAGGGGGTATGGAAAGGTGCAGGAGAGTGAAAACAGGGTCCAGTGGGTCTACGCGTCCTCTAATAACCAAGAGCTGCAAGAACGGTATGACCAGTGGGCTGATGTTTACGACAAGGACCTGAAAGAGGATTTCGCTTGGAACGCACCTCAAACGGCGGCCGGCGTATTCGCTAAGCTGGTCCCCAAGGAAGCCACAGTCCTAGACGCTGGCGCCGGAACGGGACTAGTGGGGCAGGCCCTATCGGAGCTGGGCTACGGCAATCTGGTGGCCATGGACCTGTCCCTCGGCATGCTGGAGCAGGCCCGCCAAAAGCAAGTGTATAGTGAATGTCACCAAATGGTGCTGGGCGACACCTTGGGCTTTGACAGCGGCCGTTTCGGCGGCGTCATCAGCGTTGGAGTCTTCACGCTGGGCCATGCTCCGGCCAGCTCATTCGACGAGCTGATCAGGGTCACCGAACCCGGTGGGTTCATAGTATTTAGTTTGCGTACTGACGTGTATCAAGAGGGCGGATTCAAAGAGAAGTTAGCAGACCTGGCCTCGGCCGGGCGGTGGACTCTGATCGAAGCCACGGAGCCATTTCAGCCCCTGCCTAAAGGAGAGCCCGAGGTTTACCATCAGATTTGGGCCTATCAGGTCCTCCGTTGAGCTAAAGGGCGAGTACGATATACTCGGACATGTGCCCACAATGCGAAAGAGCCCCGGCCATCCGGGGCTCTTTTCAGTTCTCCGTTTTAGTTCCCGGCGTTTATGCACTGCCGGAATTCCGGAGCCTGGATGTTACGTTAGTCCCCTCCCATGGTAATCGCGCCGCGCTCCAACCCTGCCGCCATGGACGATCCGGGATACTTAGCCGGGTGAATCCCCTCTTCGCCGAGCCTTTCCTCGATCAACTGTTCGTTTTCATCGTAGAAAGAACCCTCCACGCTCTCCAAGTACTTGATCCACTTGGAAGTGCTGCGCCGGATCTCCCAGGACCAGTAAGAGTAGGCTATGCGCTTTAAGCCGCACCAAATATCTCCCGATGCGAACCTGCGGAGGATTTGTTTGGGACCGTAGAACTTCTGGTAGGCCCGGTTGATCTCTCGCTGCAGCGTGCTAGGTTTCATGTGTTTGGGCAAGAACATCACAAAAGTGCCGTCCAGCCTGTCCCAGGAGGGCAAGAAGAACCGGTTTATCTTGATGTTAGGCGAGTTATACTCGGGATAACCGCTCAGCGGGAAAAGGGCAATGTAGTCGATGTCTACCTCAATGGCCGAGTTGATGGTAGACCTCATGGTCTCCACGGTGTCCTCATCGCAGCCCATTACGAAGGAACCCAAGACCCTTAAGCCATGGGCCTTGATAGCGGCCAGTGACTTGCGAAGCCCCTCCTGGGTCTGCGCCTTGTTCAGCATTTTTAGGACGCTGTTGTCGAAGGACTCCAGCCCCATATAGAGGGTGTTGATCTGGGCCTTCTTGAGTAGAGACAACACCTCCTCGTCGCGGGCAACCTCCATCCTGGTGAAGCATATACCGTACCAGTCGATTTTCTCCTCGATGATTCTGTTGAGCAGGTCCTTGGTGCGCTGCCGGTTAACCGTGAAGTGGTTGTCCACGATGAAGAAGTACTTGCTGCCCACCAGCTTTTGCTGGTACTTGATGTCTTCTATGACGCTGTCGATGCTGCGCAGCCGGTAGCCCCTACCCAGTTCCCTGGGAGCGATGCAGAAAGAGCAGTCGTAAGGACAACCACGGCTGGTCTGCAGAAGCTGCCAGCGCATCTTGAGGTTCTTCAGAAGCTTCCACCTAGGCCAATTCATGTAGCCGTGAATCAACTCCAGGTCCGGGATAGTCTCGAACTCTTGGGCGAAAGGCCGGTCGGGGGTGTTCTTGACTAAGCCCTTATCCCAGTAGGTGATCCCGAGAACTTTGCTCAAGTTCCCGCCGTTTTTCATCTCCGCCAAGAGTTCGGGTAGGGTCTCATCCCCTTCTTTGCGGACCACCACGTCGCAATATTGGACCGTGTCTTCGCTCATTACCGAGGCGTGGGTGCCCCCCACGATTATGGGCATATCGGGGCGCACTTCCTTGATCTTATTGATGTATTCAATAGTCTTGGGCATGGTGGAGCTGAAGGTATGAAAGCACACCACATCCGATGCAAACACATCGTCCCATTGGATGGGGCCTATGTGCTCGACGTAGGCTGTGACGTCGTATCCCGCATTCCTCACGATGGTCGCCACCACAGGCATGCCGTACTCCGGAAAGACAGCGTGGGTGACCAGGTTCCAGTACGGCAACTCCGGGCTAATAAAGGCGACTTTCTCAATTTTCACTGAATATCTCCTGAATTAGGGCTGAGCCCGATCTAACCGGCTTCCCCCAACAGGCGAACTGCGCGCCACGGGTTTTGCCATTCGCTCGGGCCGGGGAGGGCATATCTAACCGGTTCAGAAGGGATATGCACCCTTGGCAATTAAAAATACCGGCACCGGTGTGGTTTGTCAACGCTTGCACATGTTGAGCGACGACGGATTTTTGTCGCTAAGCGTGGGTTGGCTTCCCCGGTTGCCCGGCAGATCCAGCCGCGGGGTGGTGAAAATCGTTCTGTCCACTCGCTCTGTCCACCCGGTCTGTCCACCAACGTAAAGGTTGCTGAGTTCCACCGGCACGACGGTGTCTCTAACCGAGAAATTCCCCTATGACTTCGGCCAATTCCTCGGGCTTGTGGTAGCCGATATCGTGGATAGTCTCCGGTATCCAGTGGACCCGGCAGTCTTTCAGGTACCCCGTGGCAGCCTCCACCATGAGCGTGCGGCGCTGGGCAAATTCTGAGCCGGCCCGATCCGGCGTGGGCCCCGCAGGGACGATTAAAGTAGGGCACTCCACCATAGGTAAGATAGCCGCCGGAGGATAATCCCACATGGTCCGTATGACCTGGGCATGGTTGTCAGGACGGAGTATGTCCTGGATTTGTCCTTCATCGTCCTCGTAAACCATGGTCTGCACTATTCGTTCCAGATCATCGTTCCAGCAGAAGGCCAACTGAGTCCGCAGGCGATTTAGAAACTCCTCACGGTTTCCGGTAACGTCGCGAGGCCGGACCCGGTGGGAGAAACTTTCCCAGGTCGCTTCCTCGCCAACCCGGGCATCCAGGAAGCCGCCGTCGATCATCACCAGCTTGGTCACCCGCTCCGGGTGGTAAGCGGCCAGGGAGGAAGCCACGTGGCCTCCCCAAGAGTGTCCCAAAACCGCGGCCTGACCGATGCCCAACTGGTCCATAAACCCTACCGCGTCGGAGGCCAAAGTGGGCCAATCGTACCCGCTCTTGGCTTGGGTGGTCTGGCCATGCCCCCGCTGGTCCGGGGCGATGATCCGAAAATTCGCCGACAACAGGCATGCCACCGGGTCATACCAGTGGCCCGAGGAGGCCAGTCCATGCAAAGCCACGATGGGCGGGCCATCCCCGCCCCAATCGAGGTAAAACATGCGGAGCCCCCCCGCGTCTAACCAATTTTCAGTGGGCTGGCCGTTACCTGTGGTTCTAGTCTCTACGTTATCCACCTCTTGGGTGCGGTTCACTCATAGACGCCCGGGCCGTAGGCGCTAACCGGCTGACCCGGATTATCCAGGACGCAGCGTTGTACCGCAAGCCACGTTGGCGGGAATTGTCTGAAAAAGGGCCTCTGTGCCGGGAAGCGGCATAACTGCCGGCGGGAATAATCGGCGGAAATAATCATCGAACGCTGAGCTGTTCCCGCTCCAACAGCGCAGCCTTAACCTTCGTTCCCCCTGCGCCGTATCCTCGCAAGTCGCCGTCACTGGCGATGACCCTGTGGCAGGGTATGATGAGAGGGAAGCGATTGCGGGCCATGGATTGGCCCGCGGCTCGTACAGCCGTTGGGCTGCCCGCTTGCTCGGCCAGCCAAGCGTAACTCCTAGTCTCTCCAGGCGGAATCCTGCGGCATGCCTCCCAGGCAGCGCTGAAAAAGGGCGGAGCACCGGATAGGTCCAGCTGGACTTGGTCGAGAGCCTTGGCGTCACCGCCAAAGTACTTCTCCAGACGCGCCTGTACCTCCGAGAAATCTGCCGGATCGTTCACCGAGTGGTCCAGTTCTGTTCCCAAGTCCTCCAGGGCCTCTTGGGGTGTCGGCTGTATGCTCATGCGGCGCAGCCCTTTCCCCGAACCAAGAAGGCCAATCCAGCCCATCTCCGATTGGAATAGATGATGTTTGTACTCCATGATTAGGTCCTCCGTAACGTTCGGTTCCCCGGCGAGACTAGATTCTTTGATGAGTTGCTTCTCCGCTCGCTGGGTGCGTGCTTCCAGGGCAGAGTGTGAGACAAACGCGATTTTTCTTCCTCTTGCGGGCCCGGGTCCGGATGTCCAATGGATGGGGGTTGACGGCTGGTCCGGTCGGATGTGAGGGGGGCTGTCAACGCCGTGGTCCTGAATTTGATGGTCCCCGTTGCCGGTAGGCGCTCACCGTACTGCTAAGAAACCTCTGAACAAATCATTAACACGGCCAATGTTCCTGTGTCGCTATGTGACAATTCACGGACTGATCAATGTATTCCTAACTTACCCCAAACGGCCCGTGGGCGAATAAGTCTCCCGCAGCGCCACCAAGTTTATCACAGCCGCTCTATCTGGACGCCAGTTACTTCTGTCAGTGGTAAAGTATGGTTGGGAAAGCCCGTGCGCGGGCCGCAGCGCCCTGCTCCGGAGTAGCTCTTCCCTCTCCGTTTCCGTTTCCTTTTTGGTTTCGAAGTAAGCCCCGGTCCTTAATTCAATACCGGCCGGGTTGACCTGAAGAAGACGATGTGACTAAACTCGGTCTTGGACTCCAGAGGTTATATTCGGTCATGCCGAACATATGATTTTCGTGATTCCGCTGTCTACCCTAGCGGCTGCCGGCGCCATGGCTCATGAAGACAAACCCTGAAAACCGGCCCGAACATTGGCCTTAAATCAGAATTGGCCTTTCGCCGGACTCTCTAGAAATACGAGAGGGAAATAAAGAAAGGCCTTGTTCGGTCAGCCTTCCCTACAGAGACCCAAGCCCGCCGCGCGGCCGGGGATGGGTAGCCCAAACCCGTTCATCTGTGTCCTAATCTCTTGAGTTGAATGGGTACTGAATCTGATTTATAGAATCAACCGTATCTTTAGGTAGTGGATGAGGGTAGCGGAACGAGCCGGGTATACGTAAGACAGTTTCACGGCCCGTTCCAGCCTTTGGACGCTAAAGCATTGACAACCTAGCAGGCTAAGGTGGATTGCGGATGAAGTCTTTCAAATTCAAGTTAGGCGCACCGTTGGCGGTGGCTGCCGTTATCGTTACTTTGCTGTTGATGGCCGCATGCGGAAGCGGCGAAACGTCTGTTGTCGACCCAACCCAACCAGTCCAGGAAAGCCCCACCTCTGTTGCGCCGCGAGACGCTCAGGGCACGATTGATGAGGGCGTCGCTGCTCCAACCCAGCCAGCACAGACTAATTCCACCGAAGCTGCGGCGCCAGACGCTCAGGGCCCCGTTGACGGGGGGGTCGATGCTACTCCTCAGCCAACCCAGACAAGCCCCGAGGCGGCGGTGACGGGCGATCAGGGCACACCGGATGACCAGAGCACGATTGACGCTCAAGGCGCAATCGATGAGAACGCCGCCGCCACTACTCAGCCAACTCAAACAAGCGCCACCCCCGCTGCGACGCCGGACGCTCAAAGCCCGGCCGCTACCGCCACTAAAGAACCTGAGCAGGAGCTTACTTACCCCGGCGGGTCCATCGTTGGAGGCAAAGTCGGCCAGCAAGCCCCCGAGTTTTTCGGGATTGCCAATTGGATCAATTCCGCCCCATTGACGATGGAATCCCTGAGGGGAAATGTAGTCCTGATAGACTTTTGGACCTACACCTGCGTCAACTGCATCCGCACACTCCCCTATGTCCGGGACTGGCACGCCAAGTACGCCGATAAGGGGTTGGTTATCGTCGGCGTCCACTCGCCGGAGTTTGAGTTCGAGAAGGTCACCGAAAACGTAGCACGAAGTGCCGGCGACTTAGGCGTTGCATGGGCTATCGCCCAAGACAACGACTTCATGACTTGGCGGGCCTTCAGCAACCGGGCATGGCCGGCTAAATATCTCATAGACCAACATGGGACTATACGTTATACCCGCATCGGTGAGGGCGCCTATAGCCAGACCGAACAGTGGATTCGAGACCTGCTGGAAGAAACTGGGGCAGACCTCGGCGACGCACAACTCAATGCCAGGCCGGACCCAAGGTTCGTCCCGGTGGCCCTCTCCTCAGACAGGGCCACCCGCATTACTCGGGAACTCTACGGCGGCTATCAACGCAACAACAATCCGGGGGGTGTATACGTGGCGCATCCCGAGTATTACGACGCTTCGAATCTAACCTTGACGTATGAGGACCCGGGAGATCACGAGAACCAGTTTTTGTACTTGCAGGGCCCATGGACCAACGGGTCGGAAGAGCTCCGTCACGGCCGCGAAACCCGCGGATATGAAGATTACATAGCCCTTAGATTCTTCGCCACTAGCGCTAATGCGGTGATTGATCCTGGGGGCGGGGACCCGTTCGAAGTCGAGGTGACCATTGACGGCCGGCCTCTCAAGCGTACAGAATCGGGCGCTGACGTGATCCTGGAGGACGGCCGTAGCTTTGTTAACGTAGATGAGGGCCGTATGTATGAGCTCGTAGCCTTGCCCGAATTCGGCGACCATGAGTTGAAGATTAGCTCCAACTCACCCGACTTCTCGTTATTCGCCTTCACCTTCGGAGCTTATACGGAGGGACCGTAGCCTTGTCTATACTGTGGCCCGTTCACGTCTCAGCCCGGCGCTTTCTTCTGGCCATGACCGCCTTGGCCGTGGCGTTGGCATTGGCTTGCGGCGGCGATGCTGCCCCCACTCCCACGCCGTCGGCCGCCGCGGTGTCGCCGACCCCTACGGTGTCACCGATCGAACAAGAAGTCGTCACGCCGATTCTGGCGACAACCCAGTTGAGAGTAGGTTCTCAGCGGGTCTCTTTCCTTCTCGCCTCTTCTCAGAGGCTGATCAAGGAGCCTTCTGCTTCGGTCAGTTCCGCATTTTTAGGGGAAGGTTTTGCTGCCGGTGAAGAGAAACGCGCCGCCTTTCACCTATGGCCTTACGGAGTGCGAGGAGCCTACACCACCGAGTTGGCTTTCAGTAAACCCGGTCCCTGGCATTTGGACATACAAGTAGAGAGTCCTGAGGGCCCAATCAAGGCCGAATTGGAGTTAGAGGTGGCCCAAAAGGTAGAGATTCCGGAAATCGGGAGCATTCCCCCCCTGGCTTCCAGTAAAACGGTCTTTGACGTGCAGGACCTGACGGAACTGTCCAGTGATCTCACTCCGGACCCGGACCTTTACCAACTGACCATAGCGGAGGCGGTTATCTCGGCGCGTCCAACTGTCATTGTGTTCGCTACCCCCGCTTTCTGCACCAGTCCAACCTGCGGCCCCCAAGTGGACACCGTATCGGAGCTGAAAGAGCTTCACAAAGGAGAGGCGAATTTTATTCACGTGGAGCTTTACGACAATCCCCATGAGATTCAGGGAGACTTAAGCCGGGCGGTCTTGCACAGCTTGGTCAGCAAATGGGGGTTCGACTCTATCCCCCACTGGTTCAACGAGTCTTGGACCTTTATCTTGGGCCGCGACGGCCGTATCGCTCACCGGTTTGAAGGGTTTGTGACCCTGGAAGAGATGGAGGAGGTCCTGCAGGCAGAGCTCACGAAGACCTAGCATCACGGTCTTGGGCGAGCATGGCCGTATCGCTCGGCGGTTTGAAAGGTTTGTAACCCTGGAGGAGATGGACAGAATCCTGGAGGCAGAGCTCAGGACAGGCTTGTCGGACCATGGACCAGCTCTTCGGCTAGCTCAGGGTGAGAGGGGAACCCCAGCGGTAGGGCAATCATAGAAAGGCCGCAGACCGCCGCGCCGGTAAGGTAGATTTAGCATTAGTGCATCGTCACGAACTGTTACGTTACAACCTGATCTATGTCGTTGACTTCGTAGAAGAGTCCTAACTCCGGTGACCCAATTATTTGGTAACCCAAAAATTGGCGGCCAGCCGAGTAGCAAACGACGGATCGAGCTTGTCTCATAATGCTGAGTCCTCCAGCATCCTACCTTTCCGGATTCCCGCTTTCGCGGGAATGACAGGTTATTGAGTCTGGATTCCCGCTCCCCGATCTGGGTCGGGGACAAGCTTCGCGGGAATGACGGGTTATTGAGCCGCATTCAATACTGGTTTAGACGGTTAATAATAGTAACCCGTCAAGTTGCGTCCGCCCAAAATCCTGAGTGGAGACTTCTGAGACGGGCTCACCCGGACCAACACAATGTTCCCTAATCCTCCCGATTAGGCGCGCTGCGATTAGCGAAACGCTCTCTACTACGGCGGAAATCTTCCGCGGCAATCGAGTTAGAAATTACACCCCGTCACTCCGGCTTTCGCCGGGATCCGGAGCCGCCGCGAAGGTAGTTTGACCAAGGCTATCGCAGGCTCGGACGCCGGTTTCCCGAAAAAGGGGGAGCGACCGGGAGCGACGCAACGCAAATACCGTAGCCCTGGGATACTTTCGGACACGGATAATATCCTGAGCCCACGACAGCCGGATAACGGTGCTCACCCTCTCGGGAGAAGCCTCAGGCAAACTCAAGCTTGTGAGTGGGTTTGTCCTCTGCTAAAATCCTGTCTGGT
Organism: Dehalococcoidia bacterium; assembly: GCA_965224325.1. Taxonomy (GTDB): domain Bacteria; phylum Chloroflexota; class Dehalococcoidia; order Lucifugimonadales; family UBA3495; genus CBDCMJ01. The sequence continues at coordinate 145,614 of CBDCYT010000003.1, read as the reverse complement.
TAGGCCTGTTTCAAAGATACAGGAAGTTGTTGGGACCGCTCCCCCGGGCGGGCACTTAGGGGGCATGTAGAAACTTCGGGGGAAATTCCGGGCATGGCGGCTTGGGGATTCGCGCCCAGCGCGAATGAATACTCGTACCGCTGGAGCAACCCGGAAGCCAGTGAATTTCGCTTAAAATCAGGGTGAGGAGATAGCAGTATGCCATCATTTTGGGAGAACCTCCGCTTCGCGGGGGAGCGCGAATTTGATGAACTGGCAGGGCAACAAGGCCAGGACATGGCAACATACGTGAGTCATCCCCCTCCCTCCGGGGGGACTAGTTTCCCCGCCGTCATCGTCGTGATGGAAGCCTTCGGCGTCACCAGGCACATTGAAAAGGTCTGCGATCGTTTCGCCGAAGAGGGCTACGTAGCGGTTGCTCCGACCCTATACCACCGGGAACATCCCAACCCCAAGATGGGGTATGACGAGTTGCCCACCGTGATGCGTTACATGGGGGCCCTGCGTGACGATGAGTTGGTCGAGGACATCAATGTCACCATCAACTATCTACAAAATAAGTACCCCAGGACCCAGGGCCAAAAGATAGGAATCGTCGGCTTCTGTGTCGGCGGCAGAATCACTTATCTGGGCGCCACCAGTTGTCCTGGCCTTAGCGCGGCATCGGTGTACTACGGAGGCCGTATCCTCGTCCCCTTCGGCGATGGCCCAGCGCCCGTGGACCTGACCTCGCAGATCAAAATACCGGTCATGGGCAACTTCGGCGGCAAGGACGACAACCCGACTCCCGACGACGTCACCCAGATAGAAGACAAGCTCAAGACCGCGGGAGTAACCTACGACTTCAAAATGTACCCCGACGCCGGCCACGGATTCAACTGCGACGAACGGGAAAGCTATCACGAGGCATCGGCCAACGATGCGATGGCCCGTACCCTCAGCTGGTTCGACCGGTACGTCAAAAACTAGTATCCCGTACGCACGCACAAGTTGCACAACGAAAGAGGCCATTCTTCGCATAGTGAGGAATGGCCTCTTTCCCTAATCAAACGTAACCGGACATAGCTGCGCGGCCGGCATCCGGGAGAACCGCCGCTAACCCGGTGGCGAAGCACCCCTAGCTGGAAAAAGAGTTGCGCATCCGGTAAAGAGTGAGCTCAGGCTCTATGGGGGCGACGGGTAGGGGCTCGGATTCCTCTATCTTGGCCACGATGAACCACGGGCCATCTTCCTGAAGCGCTGTAGAAAGCACCGCTTCCAGGTCCTCCAAGTTATCCACCGTCAAGACCTGACGTATGCTGCAACTCTCCGCCACTTGCGCCAAATCGGTGCCCTTGGCAGTGTGGCTCGGTTGGTGTCCGGTCTGTCCCCACTGCTCGTTGTCCCACACCAGCACGATCAAGTTCTTCGGCTGCTCCACTCCAATAGTGGCGACGGCGCCCAAGTTCATGAGCAAAGAACCGTCTCCGTCCAGCGAAATCACGCGCTCGTCGGTGGACAACGCCATTCCCAAGGCGATGGAGGAACACAGACCCATGTTTCCGTAGGTGTAGAAATTCCGGTCGCGATGTCCGGCATGCCACAACTCGTCAGTGGTAGGCCCCAGATTGCTGACGATGGGGTAGTTTCCGGCGTGGCGCAAGACTAATTGGGTGGCTTCGAATCTACGCAACCTTTCCTCCATGCAACATCTGCGTCAGGCAGATGCCCACAGGCTGCCGGGCGGCGTGGCATAGCTTGAGGGCGCCGTCTAGCAAGACGTCCATCCGGTATTCGTCTTCCAAAGTGAAGTGGACCAGACCTAAAAGGTCCATTATCGGCCGGGTAGTCCGCCCCATCGCCACTTGACCGATATTGAACTCCCCGGGACCGCCTCGGAGATTTATGAACAGCGGGATCGGGGTACGGAAAGGGACGCACAAGCTCGCCAGCGCGTTTACGCTATTGCCGAAGCCGCTGGACTGCATGAAAACCGCCGCGTTGCGCCCAACGGCGTAGGAACCCACCGCAATGCCGATGGCCTCTTCTTCCCTAGATGCCGAGACCAGGTGGAAAAACGGATCGGCTTCAATCAACTTGGTGACTTCGTGAATCGAGATATCCGGAACGTAAGCCACCAGCGACGTGTCCCAGTTTTTCAGAGCCTGGACGATGGTTTCAGCCCAATTCATGGCTCAAGCACTCCCCGCGCGATGTCCGGCGCTCGCCGGACTTCTCTAATTAAACTACTCTAAACTTGGAAGGCCCGATTGGCCGTTTCGACCCGCTTGTACACAAACCGCCGCCGCTTGGATCCTAGCGTGAGCCCTGCAGCCAGCCACGTCAGGGGCCGGGGGCATCTGGAAGCACTGCGTTAACCTCGTAGCCAGGACAACACTAAACCAAAGCCAAGGTGGGATGTGCATTTACAATACATCGGTGATTGGGCTGGGATTCTCGCAGAAATCCTTCGGCCTTTGATTGTAGGACGGTGCGGCAGCGGCCCTTGACCTCGTCTTTCCGGATGGACAGCCCGCAGAGGAAATTCCCGACCCTCTCCTTTACCAGGGCCTTGGTTCCCAAGCACAGGTTTCCGGTGGCTTCCTCTCTCGCCCAGCCCCAGATGGCCTCATCGGCGTTGAAGTCCGGGCTGTAGCCCGGCAGGTTCATCAGCCGCAGCCCCAAGCCCGGCGTCCGCAGATACTCACGCACCGCCTCGCCGCGGTGCGCCGGCGCGTTGTCCCAAATCACGTTGAGCGGCCCGGAGTGCCTCTGCCGCAACCGCTCCAGGAAGGCAGCCGAGGTTCCGGAGTTGCTGTTCCCCTCCAGGTCCATCCACTCCACCTCACCGGTCTCCAGGCACACTGCCGAGTAGTAGCTGGCCTTTTCGCCATAGCTCGGGCTGGTCGAGTCCACCAAGGCCGGCTCTCCCTTTAGCACCCATTTGCCTCTCAGTTCGGCATCGGCCCGGAAATGGGCCTCGTCGGCGAAGAATATCTTCGCTCCCGTACGCCACGCCTCGTCCGACAGGGTGGCGTACTCCGCCACGAAGGCCTCCCGCTTCTGCTCATCTGCCTTGACCAGACGCTTCTTGGGACGCTTCAGGACAAACCCCAAGCGGTGCAGATAGTTCAGGCAAGTGCTGCGGCTCAGGCCAATGCCGAAACGCTTCGAGACAAACTGCCGCACCACTTTCCAGTTCCAGTTGGCCATTTCTATGCCCGACATCTCGGGCAACTCCTGCACTGCCCCCGTCAACTCCGCCTGTTGCGTCTCGCCAAGTGCGGGGGGGAACCCCCGGTCTGCTCGAATATCAAGGCTGCAGGCCCTCCCTCGCCGAAGGCGGCGGCCCATCTGCCGATGGTGTGAGCATCCCGGCCCAGTGCCTGGGCGGTGCCCGAGGCGGTCAGGCCCCGGCACAGGAGCCACAGTGCGTGCCACCGTTCTCTCTCCCGGGGTGTCGGCGCTAGGTACATCCTGCTGCGCACACTAGCCAAGTCCAACTGCCACCCCTCCAAGTCCGGCCTTATCCCCCTCATACCCATCACCATCCCCACTCAGTCTGCTCCCAGTCCTGACGCTATGCCTCCCTGATTCTAGCCGACCCAAATGCGGGTTTCACCTTGGCTTTGGTTTAGTATGGGTTTTTACGGGTTGCACCTAAAGGCGTAGCGGCAAGATAACACCCACCTCCAGAACAAGCGGCTTCCCGGCGGGGCCGAGCGCTGGCGGAGGGGTAATCCACGGTTAGTGTCTAGTATGTTGGACCCGTCGCTAGTATGGCGCCGGACCCTGCGGTTCCTGGCCAACGCCGGGGTCGGCGGCGGCAGGCTCAACGTAGACGCCGGTGAAACGCTTCCGGGCCTCTTCTAGGCGGGCCTGGAACTCGTCTATGTCCGCAGCCGCGATCATCACCTGTTTGCCATTGGTCAAGCGCAACCGCAACTGCTCCCCGGTGGCCTGCTCTACTTTTTCCATGAGGGATATCTCGGGTAAAGGGACCACCTTAACCTTGGGCCAGCCGTACTTGATCACCAAGACGTTTTGATAAATCAGGAACCTTGTTGCCACGCTGAACCAGCTATAAGACGCCCCGCCCAACCCGACAATCAGCATCAAAGTCGCCGACCCGCTGGTTATGGCGAAATATACACCGGCCAATGTGATGAGCAGGGAGAATATAAGTCCGTTATTACGCTTGGATTTGGGGCCGCCAATATAGAGGGGCTGATCTTGAGTTGTTTCCATGTTGGTCATTCTAGCACGATATAGGATGTCGGCTGGATTATTCCCTCAGCGTTCTACCTTTATGGATTCCCGCTCCCCTATCTGGATCGGGGACAAGCTTCAAGGGAATGACGGGTTATTGAGCCGCATTCAATACTGGTTTAGGTGGTTAATCCTAGTTTGGGCGGTTAATAATAGTAACGCGCCAGGTTACATCCGCCCAAAATCGTGAGTGGAGACTTCTGAGACAGGCTCGATCTCTGACGGCCCGGGATTACCGGAGCGGTAGGCGGCCATCCTAGTAAGGCGCCGCGTCGCCCTGGCCCTCATCGATGTCCTGGGGCGGCTGCAGGACCGGAGGCGCCTCGATGTCCTGGGACGGCTCAGTGTTCGGGGTCTGCCGGGTATCCGGGCCCTGCTCAATAATAGCCGGTTGTCCGCCGGTGCTGTTGAATTTCCTTATCGCCCCTTCCAGTTGGACCTTGAACTCGTCAACGTTGACCACCGAAATGATCGCTCGTTTGCCGTTGACCGTACGCACTCCCAGTACGTTGCCCGCAGGTACGGTCAACATCTCCACATTATCGATTTCAGGGAATGGGATCGCTTTGACCCTGGGCCGTCCGAAGACGATTACCAGTGCGTTTTCGAAAATAAGGTATTGCCGCGGCGTCGTGACCCAGCTATAAATCATCCCCACCAAGCCCAGACCCACCAGAACATACCCGGTGAACAGGCCGATTATGGCGAGGGCCGAAGCCAAGATCATAGGCACGTTGAGCCGAGTCTTAGGGGTGTCCATGTGGATGGGTTGGCCTTGTGCTTGCTGCATGGGAGATATTTTAACATACCCCAGAGCAATTTAAGAACAATGATTGCAGGTCATGATGTTCCGATTTGGCACATTGACTCCACTAAGCTATCTGGGAGTCCAAACCGCCAGACTCTGTTGATGGACCTAGGCGCCTCCCTGTTCCCGGGGCTCGGGCGTACGCCGGTGGATTTACAGCGGACTTGCAGCTGCAGGCCCAAGACCGGTCCTCTGGACGCGGCAGGCAGGGCAAACGCGTTCTAATTTAAGCAGTCCCCCCTTCCTTTCCAGAGAACGCCCCCGGAGAATGCCTCCAGAGAACGCCTCCAGAGAACGCGTTTACCCTGACGTGGGATCAGGGCCTTTTCATTCTTCCGTCATTCCCGCGCTTCTGTCATTGCCACCTTCCGTCATTGCCGCCTTCTGGCATTCCGGCCTTCTGTCATTCCCGCGAAAGCGGGAATCCACTACCCCCTGCCATATGACAAACTTCCGGCGGCAAGGCTATATGGATTCCCGCTGCCCGACCCCGATCGGGGACAAGCTTCGCGGGAATGACGGGAACCATGCGAGCCAATCCAGAAAATGAAAAGGCCATGACGCGGGATGGCTGCTCCTCGACTGAGAGCAGCCAACTCGCTATAATCTGGGCTAAGACTAGGGACGTAGGGTGAAAGATTTGGACATAGGCGTCGCCATGGTGATTTCTACCGCATCGATAGATGTGGCAGTTCTGGCCCAAAGGGCTGAATCTCTGGGCTTTGAGTCCTTGTGGCTGCCGGAACACCCCATCATTCCGGTGCACAGCACCTCACATTACGGTGGGACACCCGACGGCTCAATCCCACCGTTCATGAGCGACATAGCCGACCCATTCATCTCATTAGCCCGGGCCTCGGCTGTGACCCATGACATAAAGCTGGGGACCAGCGTCTGCTTGGTTCCCGAGCACAACCCCATCGCCAAGGCCAAGGAGATCGCCACCCTTGACCGGGTGTCCGGGGGCAGATTCATCTTCGGCATCGGGGCGGGTTGGCTTCGTGAGGAAACGGAGATCATGGGGGGCGACTTCGACCACCGCTGGAGTCAGACTCGTGAGGCCGTCCTGGCTATGAAGGAGCTGTGGACCAAGGACGAGTCTGAATTCCACGGCAGGTTCTTCGACTTTCCTCCGGTAAAGTGCTTCCCCAAGCCAATCCAAACTCCTCACCCACCCGTGTTCCTAGGCGGCACTGCCACCAACGTCTTCAAACGCGTGGTTGCCTGGGGCGATGGCTGGATGCCGGTCCGGGTTACCCCTGAACAAACGAAGCAGGGACGGGCGACCATGGACGAATTGGCCGAGGGGATGGGCCGTGATCCCAGGTCGATTCAGCTTACAGTCTTCGGCGTAGACGCCGATCTCGGCGAAGTTAAGCAGTATGAAGAGGCTGGCGCCGACAGAGTCATCGTAAACCTTTCCACCACATTGGAAACAGAGGGTCTGGCTGCGCTTGAGAAAATTGCCCAGCAGGTCCTGCCCGCATAGCTTCTCCGCCAGTTGGAGCAGGTTGATTTGGAGCGGGCTGATGAGGTCGGAGCTTCCCTGGTCTTCATGGGGTATTTTCTGAGTAACGGAGCAACAGTACTTTGGTAGGAGCGTGAACTAAGATGAGTTTGCCCGAGCGAATGAAATTTGGCATCTTCTTGGGTCCTTTCCATAGGGTGGGAGAGAACCCAACCTTGGCTATTGAGCGTGATATGGAGCTGGTCCAGTGGCTAGACCACTTGGGCTTCGATGAGGCCTGGATTGGAGAGCACCACAGCGCCGGGTGGGAGACCATTTCTTCACCTGAAATCTTCATTGCCGTTGCCGCCGACCGAACTCGTAACATAAAGCTGGGGACCGGTGTAATCAGCTTGCCTTACCACAACCCGTTCATGGTGGCTAACCGGATGGTCCAGTTGGACCATATGACCCGTGGCCGGGTGATGCTGGGCGTTGGTCCTGGAGCTCTTCCCGGGGACGCTTATATGTTGGGCATCGACCACACGGTGCAGCGGGCAAGAATGGACGAAGCCTTTGGCATTGTTCTGCGGTTAATGAGGGAGACCGAGCCCATATCCTACAAGAGCGACTGGTTCGAATTGCAAGAGGCCATGCTCCAGTTGCGCCCCTATCAGAAACCTCACATGCCCATCGCCGTGGCCTCGGTGCAGTCTCCCTCCGGCGTGGCTTTGGCTGGTAAATACGGGGCTTCCATCCTAACGATAACCATACCCCGGGACCCAAGCTCCACCGCCCAAGGGACTGATCTTTCCGCTTTGTGGGACATCGCGGAAACATCAGCCGCGGAGCATAACCAGACGATGTCTCGAGACGACTGGCGGTTGGTAGTGCCGGTCCACTTGGCGGAGAGCCGTGAGGAAGCCTTGGAAGATGCCAGAATAGGCGCAGGGCGCTACCAGCGGGAGTATTTCGAACACACCATGGGGCGCACCCCGCTGGACTGCCCTCTGGAAGAGATAATAGACCGCATGGTAGACAGCGGCGCCTGGATTGTGGGCACGCCCGACGACTGCATAGAAGGGATCAAGCGCCTGGATGAGCGCAGCGGCGGCTTTGGCGCATTCTTGGTTCAAACGATAGATTGGGCGCCACGGGAGAAGATACTCCACAGTTACGAACTGATGGCCCGCTACGTTATGCCTCATTTTCAGGGAACAATCTCCGGCCCCGCTGCGTCCAACCAATGGGCATTCGAACGCCGGGAAGAGTTGATGGCGGGTCGGGCCCGGGCAATAGACGTTGCCAATGAAGCCTGGGCTGGGCGGAATAACTAGGCCGGCGCCCGGCGGCTGAGACCGCTGAACGATAGGTCCAATAGCGTAGCCGGTATAATATCTAGGAAACCGCTGAATAAGTGAAGCCTCAGGCGGCCCAACCCGTCATTCCGGCGAAAGCCGGAATCTGGAATTTCAAGGCCCTGGATTCCGGCGCAGGTCGGAATGACGGCTCTTCAGAGGTTTCCTCGAATAGCGCGGGTTTGGGCTTGGGAACGCTCCTTGGCTGACAGAGCATCATCCGCGGCTCACTGGCGTCGTACCGGCGTTCCGCTGGAGCATGAGTCCGGCCTAGCGCTTGGGGGCCTTTGGGAAACTGCACCCGCCGCAATGCGTCCAAGGGTGTAACTTCGGCCAGTTCTTCCACTCGGTGTGATGGCAGTAGTTTTTCTTGAAGGGCCTATCCCTGGCGACGGTAGCCTCCCCAGGCCCGGGATAGGGGCAGAACCGGCGGAGGACCAACTTAGCGCAGTCGCCCAAGCATGACCTCAACTACTGGAAGGGTAGTCTCCGGGTTATCCGGCGGATGGTGCGCCTCCCTTCCCGTCTTCTCCCTTTCGGACTCTGGCGCACCGGACCCGCACAGCTTGCAAATACTCCTCCTCATTGGCCCGGGTCACATCACCCTCCGGTAACGTGTTTTCCTAACTATCGCCGTCCATGTCGGCGGCAACATTGATGAGTCAAATTGCGGCGGACCATCGCGTCATAAATAACGCTTTCGTCACCCAGGCGAAAGCCGGAGTCCGGAGGCCGTTATGGGGCGGATTAGGCTGCGACGATGGTGACCTCGTGTGTCGGACCTCCGAGCCAACGGAGAATGACCGGGAGCGCCGCAATCCAAATGTACTAAGAGCCTATCCAACAACCTTAGACAGAATTTGATAATTTGGTTATGCTTCTTCCCAAAGTACGGCCACAGTATGGGAGGAGTGTGATGTGCGAACTAGAACCAATGGGTCCCGTGGACGGCGCGTGGCGTATTCCTGAGAGCATGTGGCAGCGTATCGAGCCTTTGCTGCCGCAACAACGCCCCCATCCCAAGGGAGGACGCCGGTATACCCCAGCCCGCCAGTGTATGGACGGCATCTTCTACGTGTTGCGCACCGGGCGCCAGTGGAAAGCCCTGCCCAAGGGCTTCGGCGCCTCCAGTACGGTCCATCTGCGGTTTCAACAATGGCGGGCCGCTGGTGTATTTGAGCGGCTATGGCAAGAAGGGCTGATTGAATATGATGCCCGCCACGGCCTGGACTGGGAGTGGCAAGCGATGGACGGAGCCATGACCAAGGCGCCCTTGGGGGGGAAAGCTACAGGACCTAATCCCACTGACCGGGGCAAAGGGGGCGCCAAAAGGAGCTTGCTGACCGAGGGCTATGGGGGTCCCATTGGAGTAGCCGTGGACGGAGCGAACCGGCACGATATGAAGCTGGTAGAGCGTACTTTGGAAGCTGCCATGGTGCAGCGGCCTGAGCCAACTGCGTACCAGCCCCAGAATATGTGCCTGGACAAAGGGTACGATTATCCCGAAGTTCGAAAGCTGGTGGCAGCCTGGGGATACACTGGCCATATCAAGAGCCGTGGAGAAGAACGGGCAGAGAAGAGAAGCATCCCCGGCTACCGGGCGCGTCGCTGGATCGTGGAACGAACCCACAGTTGGCTGAACCGGTTCAGGCGTCTGCTGATCCGCTGGGAGAAAAAAGTGGAGAACTGAGCCTGTCTCAGAAGTCTCCGCTCACGATTTAGGGCGGACGCAGCCTGACGGGTTACTATTATTAAACGCCTAAATCAGTATTGAATGCGGCTCAATAACCCGTCATTCCCGCGAAAGCGGGAATCCACAAAGGCAGGATGCTGGGGAACTCAGCTTTATGAGACAAGCTCAACTATGTGGCTATGCTTCATTTCGCTTGCGCCTGGATTACTTTCCGCGCCAGCGGGGTTGTTGGATAGGCTCTAAGTCGATGAATTTGTGGTTTTGAATAGTTCCCCAGGGTATGTTAAACTAACGATGGGATTAATAACTGGCCCACGGCTTTACCTAATAAGGCAAACACCCTGGTGATCAGTTATAGCCGAAAGTTTAGTGACAAGGAGATCACCAGTGGCTTTTCAGGACAGGAACCTCACGTGCGTGGAGTGCAATCAAAGTTTCGTATTTACCGCTGACGACCAGCAATACCATTCCGACAAGGGCTATACCAACGAACCCAAGCGCTGCCCAGCGTGCAGACAGGCCCGGCGCTCCAGTCGAGGATTTGACGGAGGCATGAGGCGCGAGATGCATCCGGCAGTATGCGCAGAGTGCGGCATAGACACAGAGGTGCCGTTCCGGCCCACCGGGGAGAGGCCGGTTTACTGCAGCGATTGCTACCGGCAGCAGGCCCCGCGAGACGGGGGCAGCAGGTCTTTCCGGTACTAGGTCCTTAGGACCTGGAGACCTTCAGGCGGAAGCGAAACAGCGTTCCCGCGGGTCCGGTCCAATAAGACCTCGGTCTAATACTTGGGTCTCCAGGTCTTAACCAGCGCCAATTTTAGGGCCCCAGCTCGGCTGGGGCTTTTTCTTTTTGACTGGCTCAAGTAGCCCCAGCCGCGCTGTCTAGGGTTGATTAGGCGGCCCCTTCAGTCCTGCCCGCCGCCGGGCCCCCTCCGCTCTCCCTGTGGACCACATTCCGGCGTATATCTCTCTGAGCGACAGTGGTCCTGGGATAGCCGTGCCTTCCAAATTGACTTGCCAACTCCCCGGCGTCGTTGGTGTAAGGTCCTGCTCGTCTTCAGCAGGCATAGGCGCATACTGGTGCTTCGACCGGGGATGCCTGGGCGCCTCGCAGGCGCGTCGCTCAAGGATATTAAACTCTTCCGGAACGTGATCCGGGTGCTGGCAGAGGGAAGTTCTTAGAGATTTTCCTCTGCCGCCCCTCTGAGTAACCGGCCGTCCAACGTCAAATCCGCTATCCTCCTCCCCGCAGACGTCTAGCTCGCCCGATGCTCAGTCATTCGCCCTTGGCGCCCCGGTGGTCATCCATAACACCTGCCCTTGGGGGCCCGATGCCATTAGCGCCCTTTAAACGCCGGAGAGCGTTTCTCCAGAAAAGCCAGCCTGGCCTCTTCGGCGTCCTCGGAGCCGTTGAGAATGCCCCCGGCATTGGACGTCAACACCATGGTGGTCTCCAGGGTGCTGTCCAATGCGGAGCGCATGATGCGCTTGCTTATCCATTGCACCATAGGAGGTGTCCTCATTATCCTATCGCACAATTCTCTGGTGGTTGTTTCCAAGTCCTCGGCGGCAACAAGGTAATTCAACAAGCCCCAGTCGTAGGCTCTTTGGGCGTCTAGGTGACCGGTGTAGGCGAATTCCAATGCTCTGCCCAATCCAACCATCTTGGGCAGGTAATAGCTGCCGCCGTTTTCCATGATCTGCCCCAATTGTTGGTAACCGATGAGGCGAGTATTCTCGCATCCCAAACGGATATCGCAGTGTAAGGCCATATCCATACCCGACCCTACGGCGGGCCCGTTTATCATGGCGATAGTGGGCTTCCTGATTAACGAGATGTCTCTATGGAGCTTGGTGAACCCGTGAAAGAAGTGCTCCCTAGCGGCATCCGGACCCTCAGCCGGGCCTTGGTCTCCGCTAAAATGCTCTCCGGTTATAGACGCATCGTTGTCGCGCCGCATATCGGCCCCCGAGCAAAAACCCCGGCCCACGCCGGTTAGAACGATCACCCGGACATCCGGATCATCGTCGCCCGCTCTCATGTATTCTCCAACCTTAGCCACCGTGCCGTTCTCGTGAGAAGAACCGATCAGGGCGTTCATGCGCTCCGGCCGGTTGAATTTTATCCACAGAATGCCCGTGTCTTCCGGTTCATACAGCAGGTAGTCCACTAGTTTCGGCCCCATACAGGTTCCTCCTCGCCATATCCGAGTCCTATTTGTCGCGTTTTTCACGTCCGGACACCGTGCCCGGAAGCTGGAGGTGCGCCGGTCTGGGGGAGTGATGATTACCGTAGAGGGAACGAAGACCGGAGGTGTAGGCAAAAAGGGCATGGTCTCGATTCGGCGTTCCCCGCAGACACTGCGGCAATTGGGGCCGGCCGCACAAACCGGCGGGTGCGCCCCTCGCGGCGTCCTGCGCGGGAGTCTGGAACCTGTAAATCCTACGGTCCTGAACCTAAGGGACCTCTGAACAAGCCGCCAACACGACCATCTTCCCTATCTGACTATGCCGCAATTCCTGGACTCATTCAGACCATCTCTAGATACGACCTAACCGGCGGTTTTGGCCTATACCGGGAATTGGGGCAGCACTTCGCTCCCCAAAACCTCGAGTTGCTCCATGGTTTGCTCGGCCGGACACAAGGGACGCACCACGAACTTGCAGGCGCCTGCCTCCACGTAGTGGTGGATGGCCTCCACAATTTTCTCCACCGGACCCACGGCGCTGTATTCGGTAAAATAGGCGTCGGGCCGGTGCCGGGTCACGAAATTATAGGCTTGGGCCTCCGACTCCTTGACGTTGGGCGATATGTAATAACCAAGGATCACTCCGATGTGGTCTTCCTCAATCTCCCGGCCCTGTTCCTGGGCAGTGCCGAATACAATGTCCCTGCCTTGCCGGATCTCCTCCGGGGTGGCACTGGACACGAACCAGCCATCGCCCACCCGGCCTGCTCTTCGGGCTGCGGCCTCGCTACGGCCTCCGATCCAGACCGGGGGTGACGGTTTAAACGCGGGTTTGGGGGTAACCGTCACGTCGTGACAAGTGAAGAACTGGCCTTCATGAGTAACATTGTCCTCTTCCCACAAGCGGCGCATGAGGTGGATGGCCTCTTCGGTCCGTGGACCTCGATGCTCCTTGGACACTCCACAGGCTTCGTACTCTTCGGGTTCTTCCTGGCCCAATCCAACGAAAGGCAGCATGCGGCCTTCGGAAAGAAAGTCCAGGGTAGCGATCTGTTTGGCTAGCACCACCGGATTTCGCAGCGGCAGGGCCAATACGCTGGTCCCGAACTTCATCTTGGGCGACAAGGCAGCCACCATGGAAAGAGCGATCATGGGTTCCAAGCTGAATCGCTCGCTGACTATACGGTCGCTAAGCCAAATGGAGTCGTAGGCGTACCTGTCCCCCACTGCCACCAACTCCCGCAGATAATTGGGGTGCTCTCCTCCTTGGCCGAATGCTCCCGGCATGTAACCGATGCCTACGCTCATGACTGCCCTCGTGTAATCAGATTTGCCGCGTGATCTTGGCCCGTTTCGATTATAACCTAAACCGGTTGGACGTATATTACGGACCACAGGCAACGTCGATTGAGCTACGAGACCCCTGCGCCCGAAACTCTCGTCCGGACCCCATTTCGTCCGGACCCCATTTCGTCCGGACCCCATAACCACGAATACTGCCAGCCACAGATGGTCATGCTGCCACTTGGCGGCATCTCCACAGCTCCCGGAGATTACCAGTCAAGACGATGAGCTCTCACCGGCTGCCTTGGCGGGCAAAGCCAAGGGCGGTCCCGGGGTAGATTCAGACGGTGGATATCAGACTGTGGATAAAAGTTGTCACGTTGTCGTAGGCCGGACCGTGGAATCAGAACTTTGGGTGGTTGGGTCAAAGCGGTCGTTTAGCTGGCATCCCAGGCCGCCTGGGGTATTTGTCCGGAGTGGCGCGGACTTTCTCCAATAACAACACAACCCGCCCGTCGTCCAGGCCGGTGACCTTCACCGGATGAACATCCTTAACGCGGCCGCCCAATTCCTCCAGGGCTCGGGACGCACCGGCCGCCTCGCGGTCCATATCGCCCCGCCTTAACAACGCCACACGCCCCCCCAAGCGACAGAAGGGCAAGGAATACTCCAACAGAGTTGGCAGACCAGCCACGCCCCGGCTGACTACCAGGTCAAAACCCTCACGCAGCTCGCTTTGATGGGCCAGTTGTTCTGCCCTGCCGGCCAAAACCCTCACCCCGGTAAGATTCAAGACGTCTGGCAAGAATTCCAGGAACCGGGCTTTCTTGGCGGTCGACTCGACTAACGACAGGTGAACGCCCGGGAATGCCAGCTTTAGGGGTACACCGGGAAAGCCGGCTCCGGCGCCAACGTCGATGAGCTTCGTACCGGGGGCGAGTCCTGCCGGGAGAGCGAGGAGTGTGGCGAGGGAATCGAGGAAGTGCTTTACCTGCACTTCTTGATACTCAGTGATAGCGGTCAAATTCACCCGTTCATTCCAAGCAGTCAGCTCTCGGTAGTAGCTTTGGAATTGGTCGAGTTGATTGACGCTCAAATCCAGGCCAAGCTCGGCAACCCTGCCAGCCAGTACGTCCATGGGCCGTACCGCATCACACTCTAGCATTAGGAATCACCATAGTCCGTCCCAAAGAGGCGCCGCCGGTTGCTGATCATTGGCTGGCTACACAAGTTGGCAACGCCGTCCGCCAGCCGGGAGTTTGCGACAACCGGACGGCTATCACCCTTTGTATCAAAGATGACTTTAGGGTGGAGCACTTCAGGGTGACTTCCGAACCTAGCCTTGACTTCCCACGGCCTTCGGGCCGCGCTGGCCAGTTCAACTACACATTTTGCCGCATGTCCAGAGGAACGGCGTCCGACCAGCGACGCGTCAGGGGGTTCATAATCCGCCTGTACCAGAGTAACATACCGTTGGGCCGAAACCGCGCAAGGACAGGCCCGGGATTGGGTGAAGACAGCGCCGCGGTCCGGTCTAGGAGCCCAAATTGTCTGCTGATAAGAAGAAAATAAAATTGGTCCACACCTCGGACGTTCACCTGGGAGACGACGCGGGTCATCCGCTAGCTGATGTCGCTTTCCGAGCGGTAGTGGACGCCGTTTTCGAATTGAACGGAGACGCGCTGCTATTGGCGGGGGATATCTTCGACAACGGCCGGGTTGGCAATGACGTAGTCGACTTTTTCTTAAACCAGGTGAGCCGGCTAACCGCCCCAGTGGTGGCGTTGCCAGGCAATCATGACCTATACAGCGATGACTCAATCTATCGTAGGCAGCAGTTCTGCCACAAGCCGGATAACCTGTACATATTCACGCAACCGGAAGGTCAGACCATCTCTTTTCCCGAGCTCACCCTGGACCTCTGGGGCCGGGCGATGTTGTGTCACGAGCCCGGTTTCTGTCCCTTGGCCGGAATGCCGTCGGCCTCCAGTGGCCGCTGGCTGGTCGCCATGGCTCACGGTCATTTCCACTATGACGAGGACCGGGACCTGCGGTCTTCACCAATCTATCCGGAGGAAGTGGCCCGGGCCAGCTGCGACTACTTGGCGCTGGGGCACTGGGACCGCCACGTAGATGTGTCTCAAGGCATGGTAAAAGCGGCATATTCCGGTACGCCCCGCGGACCTTCTCGGCATGAGCCAGTGTCGGCGGTAACCACGGTGGACCTAGACCCTCGGACTGGAGTACACCTGAGCCGGGCATCCCTAAACGGTGTCCCCAAGTAGCTTCGCCGTCATCAAGCAACGCAATACGTTCGTCTTAATATGGTTGGTCTCCTACCAGCTCGGGATGTATCCAAATAGACCGTGAAGAGGGGGCATGAGTTGGCCCCTTACCGGCTCGGTATGAATTGGGAAGGAGGAGCTAGAGCCTTGGTGGTAAGCTTGTCGAGTCACCACAACATATCCCTGGCGACCCAGCAGGACCAGGGGCATTACCCGGGAGGAATGAAATGAAACGCCTAAGCCGAGAACAACACGTTTTCGTACTTGAACCGCAGAACGCCCCTGCCATCGCCATTGATTCCGGAGAAGAGTTGATGGTCGAGACTTGGGACGCTTTCTTAGGAGAGCGCGATCCAGTGGCGCTGTTGGCTAACGCGGCAAAAGGACCAGCTACCGGCCCCATTTACGTAAATGGGGCCGAGCCCGGCGACGCCCTCAGGGTGGAATTCATCAACATTACGCCCAAAGGGGGCGCGGCCCACATGGTCATGCCGGGAAGAGGCTTTCTGGAAGGAGACTTTACCGAAGCGTACCCCACACTGGTAGAACTCGAGGCCGGCCACGCCGTGCTGCCCACCGGGGTCAAGATACCATTGAAGCCATCGATGGGTTTGGTGGCCACCACACCAGCCTACTCCCAACAAACCGCCTCCGATTCGGGTCCCTACGGCGGGGACATCGACCTGAAAGAATTGGTGGAGGGAAGTACGCTGTATTTGCCCGTCTTCGTGCCGGGCGGCATGCTGGTAATGGGCGATTGCCACGCCGTGGTGGGCGATGGGGCCGTGGCGGGCACCGGCGCCGAATGCTCGGCCGAAAGCCATATTCGCGTGACCGTGGAAAAAGGGATGAACCTAAGCGGGCCCCGCGCGCTGACTCCGGACTACTTCGTGGTGCTTTCCCATGGGGACGAGTTGGGCTCCGCCATGAGGCAGGCGGTGCGCGGCATGGTGGATTTTCTGGTCAAAGACAAGAATATAGCCCCTTACGACGCCTACACGCTGCTAAGCCTGGCCGGTGACGTACGGGTGTCCCGTACTTTTCGTCCTATCAGCCCGGTCAAGATGATGCTCTCTCGCAGCGTCTTGGAGCAGTTGAATTAACTGCTGGCGATTGCCCGCCTGAGGAGGTCGGCCCGGGGCGCAGCCAACGGGCGGGGGCATCCGAAAGGGGACTACTTTACCGAATAGCCTCCGTCTACAGTCAAGACCGCGCCGGTAACATAGTTCGAAGCGGAGCTCGCCAGGAAAATTGCGGCGCCTTGCAGTTCCTCCGGTTGGGCCCAGCGTCCTGCCGGAATGCGCTGGTTTATCAGTTCATAGCGCGCCGGGTCGTTGCTTGGAATGCCTTCGGTAAGTTCTGTTACGAACCATCCGGGTAAAAGAGCGTTGACCTGGATATTGTCCATCGCCCAGGCTATTGCCAGGCTTTTGGTGAGCTGCACCAAGCCGCCCTTGCTGACCGAATAAGGGGGAGCGAAGTCGCTGCCGAACAGAGAGAACATGGACCCGATGTTGATGATCTTGCCTCCGCCCTGCTCCTTCAGGTATGGGTAGACTTCCCTAGACGCCAGGAACGCGGACCGCAGATTGACGTCCAATACTTGGTCCCACTCGCCAGCGGTTAGGTCTTGGGGTGGCCTGCGCAACGCGATGCCCGCGTTGTTCACCAGAATATCCACCTTCCCAAACGCCCCGACGGCATGGGCCGTCATGCGGACTATATCCGATTCCTGGGCAACGTCCACGGCCAACCCCGTGGCGTCGACCCCCAGGGCTTTGATGGTGGCCACAGCTTGGGAGGTCCTGGCCTCGTCGCGAGCCCCAACCACGATATTTGCCCCGGCCTTGGCTAAGCCTAAGGCCATGCCCAACCCCAGCCCTCTGTTACCCCCGGTTACGATGGCTACCTTGCCGGATAAGTCAAATAGTTCATTAGGCTTCATGGGACTCCCTCGCCGATGGGCAAGAATGGATTCATACTGACCGGAGAATTAGGAGAACTGCGAATTGGGGCGCACCACGGTGGCCCGGTAGTGGGACCTGTGCCGTTTTTTGACGATGGGAGCTGGAGTAGCTGCTACCGAAGAAAACCAACCCTCCCCAGGGCTCGAAGCGTATTACGCGCCGGTGGGCCTTTTCAGGTGTTCAGCGAAGAACTCTAAGGTTCTGGGCCAAGATATGTCCGAGGCTGCTTTTTGATACCGGGAACCCGTATAGTCCATGAAGGCGTGGTCCGCTCCCGGGTAAGTGTAAAAGCGGTGGGGCTTCTCCAAATGGGTGAGTTGGGCATCCAATTCCCGCATGTCCTCTTGGGATGGATTTTCGTCGATTTCCCCGAAGTGGAACAAGATGGGACAGCTTATGCCGCCGGCTAACTCGAAGGGGGTCTGACTAGCCTCGCCCCAGGTAACCATCAAGTTGCCGCCGTAGTAGGGGACAGCCGCCCGAAAATGACGATTGGAGGCCGCCGCCAGCCAGGTTACCCGGCCTCCCATGCAAAACCCGGTGACCCCGATGCGTTCTCTGTTCACCGAGACGTGGTCGCGCAAGAAGTCCACCGTAGCGTTGACGTCGGTGATGATGTCCGCGTCGCTCATATATTGGATCCGGCGGGGACGGTCGTCCAACATTTCCTTGGTAAAACGGTGGAACAGGTTAGGGGCTGCAGCCACGTATCCTTCCGCCGCCAAACGGTCCGCCATTTCGCGGATAAACTGATCGACGCCGCCTCCGTGTTGGCTGACCATTACGGCGGGGAAAGGACCGGGGCCGTTGGGCATAGCTAGGTAGACATCCATGTCCTGGCCGTTTACATCGATGGTTTCCCAAGACGAGGCCATGGTTCTGCCCTCCTGATTATAGTGATCCTCCCCTGGGGATGATGAAGCTCCAGGCATCCCGGAGACCGCAATTTGCGGCTGAGAGCCCGGCGGGTTGGCTGGGCTCTCAGTATTATCTAACGCAGGACCAACTGGGGTACGCCTATGATTCTGAGGCTGGTCCCTCCCCTTTCCGGGAATCCACGGATTGGTCTGCCGTCACCTGTACATCAAACGTGCCCGCGGGGCCTCTCCCGGGGAGACGCGGCTGTTTTCCGTATGCTTATGTGTGAATGAAGAGTGATCACTCTGAATATCGGGCGAGCTGCACTGCCCCCAGCGCGTCCCGCCGCGGGTGACACATTTCTCTAGAAAATGGCCAAAGGATTAACCGGTGAACCCGTAGCGTTCTTGAAACGCAGAGGGGCCACGGTGAACATGAACTCCCAGCGGTTTAGATTCCGGCACACCGTAATCAGTTCTTCGAAGTTGGCGGCGTCTATAAGCCACAGCCCCATAGCTACGATACCCACGCTGTGGATAGGCAGACCTATTTTGGAGTAACCGCTGGGGTCAGCGTCGTGGGAAGCATCTGCGGCAATGATCGACACGCCGCGCCCGCGCAGCCAGGGCAAGGTTTCGGCATGCAAGCCGGGCCGCCCGCCTGGAGGCGTAGACGTTGCGCCGGCCGCGCCCAAGATCGCACCGGGAGGGCCTAGTTCTTGCCGGCGCTTGTACCAGCCAAGGCGCAGCAAAAGGGCGTCGCCCTCTTCCACGTGTACCCCTTGGGCCTCTTCGGCCGCTTCCAAGTCTTCGGTGAAAACGGCTTCACCGGCTTCCAGCCACTCTTTGCCCTTGACGGCGGTGATGTCCAGCAACACTCCTCGGGTGACCACACCGTTTTGGACCTGGTCGATGGCCCCGGCGGTGGCCTTCTGATCGGCAGTCACCAGAGAGGCAGGCTTGCCGTTGTACATCTTGCCGTCCCAGAATTGGTGGCTGAGGGCGTCCAGGTGGGTGATGGTGAGCCCGTGATAGGAGACACCAATGAAGTCGGAAGAGCCTCCGGCGCCGACGCTGGGGGCCGAGTCCCCGGTCCTTAGCATGTAGTGGAGGGGCGGAATGGACGTGACGTCCGGTGCGATCTCCGGGACGATCAACCGGGAACAGGTGACACTGACACCCTCACGGACCAAAGCTCCTGCCTGGGCCCGCTTTTGCGGTGTTATGAGGTTCAATGTGCCTAGTTCGTCCTCTGGGCCCCAACGACCCCAGTTACTCAACGAATCCATGTAGCCGATGACTTCTTCCTCAGCAGGTAATTGTCGGGTGGTCATTACAACCTCCTAAGATTAGGGAGCATACAACTCTTCCACAGCCCCTTCGACGTAGAGGACCTGCAAGGCGGCGTCGATGCTTGCCGCCACCTGTGCCGCTTGATCTCCTTCCAAGTCCCGGACAAGCCGTTGTTGCAAGGCGTCTATAGAAACCTCGCCATCTATCAGAGAGACCACGTGAGCCACCAGGCTGCTGCATGGCGCTCCCTCAGGATGGCCCGGTGTGATCACCACATGACCCCACTCGAACTCTCCTTGGCCCACCACCGGTTTGCGCTGCACCTGAACTCCCTCTGCCAGACGCGGGACAGCGCTGCGGAACAGGCCGCCAGCTCCCTCCGGCCGATATCGCAACCGAGCGAGGTGGGCCTGACGCTTTCTTCGGTCCGCCTCCACCGCGCCCACGCTGACCAGGAAATAGGGCGGCGCTACGCCGTGGTCCAGCACCGCACGCTCGTAACCCCGGGGCGGTTGCCCGGCCACGGCCCGGATGAAGGCGTCCCGCGGTGAGAAACCGGCGGTACCTTCCAACAGTCGCCGGGCTGCCCAGAAGTACGAGTTGGGGTCCAGGTTGCTGGAGTAGAACAACCTTGCCATCTCCCGGAACTGATTGTACTCCTTCAGATACTGCTCCTCATATACCTTTCCCGCAGCTTGACCCAGAGGCGCATCTTTAAGCGACGACGTAACGTAGGCTGCGGCCAGGATTCCGGACATCAAGGCAAGGTGCACCCCGGAGGAAAAGAGAGGGTCTACAAAGCAGGCGGCATCGCCCACCAGCACGTACCCTTCGCCAGTCAAGGGGCGGCAGACGTACGACCAGTCTTTGACCACGTGGGGACCGTCGCTTAACCTGGCTTCCCGCAGCAACCGGCTGGTGGTCGGAGCTTGAGCTAGCTGACCGGTGAAAAACCCCAGCGGGCCGGAGCGGCGGATTTCGCGTTGGCCCACTGCGCTGTCCACCACTGCGCCCACGCTGGCCCGGCCCGTATGCAGTGGTATGGTCCAGAGCCAGCCTTGGGGATAGGACTCTATGAATATGTTGGTCGCATCTGGCTCCGGGAGACGTTGGGCGCCGTCGAAATATCCGTAGACGGCCAAGTTCCGGAAAAAAGAGTCCCATTGACGCAGCTTGAGTTGACGGGCTAGCATGCCGCCCTGGCCGGAGGCATCCACCACAAAGCTGGCGTTTACTATCCGGATGGCGCCATCGTCCCTTTGATAACGCACCCCGGACGCTTTCCCGTCGCTAAAGAGCACTTCCAAGACTCGATGGCCTTCCAGCACCTCGACCCCGGCTGCGCGGCTGTTGTCCAGGAGGATTTGGTCAAACTGAGGACGCCAGACCTGGTAGGAATGGGGGTATTGCGAGTTGGTCTCTTTGAAGTACCAACTCCAAGGGGTCTTGTCCTTGCCCCAGACCATGGTGGCGCCCCACTTGAGCAGGAAGCCCGCTTGCTGGATCGCCGGCAGCACCCCCAGCTCTTCCAACACGGGAACGCTGGCGGGAAGCAGGGATTCGCCGACATGGTCCCTGGGGAAGCGGGCCATATCCAGCAGTAGGACCCGTGCGCCTTGGCGGGCCAGCATGGTGGAGGCGGTGCTTCCCCCGGGGCCACCTCCAATCACGACCACGTCCGCTTCGTGGGCAGGTTGGCTCATTCCCTTGGCCCCCGAAAAAAGAGCTCCAGATGCAGGCCGGCGCAGGCCGGTTGACTTGATAAGACCATAGACTATTTTGGGAGTAATGACTGCGGTGTCGCAACCGTCTGGGGAACAACGACGGGAGGAGGGGCCCGGAACGGGTTAATGGCAGGGCACCGCTGTTCTCTAGGCTTGCTTAGCCGGTGAGACGTCGCCCTTGGGTCCAAGCCTGTTGAGTAGGCGGGCACACCGGGAGGAGGAAATGTCCTAGGCCCGGTAGATCTGCCCCGGCGCCATAGCGGGGTCGCTTCTAAAGAGGAGGCATTCCTCGCGGAGCGAGGAATGCCTCCTCCGGTGTCCCGTGGGAGTAACCTAGTCAGCTGGTTGCTGTGCTGCAGGCTGGCTGTTAACCGGCACGGAGTCTATGGGTTTGCCGGTTGCCGGATCGACCTCAAAGGAACTGGGCAGGTCCAGCTCTTTGGCGATTTCCCGGACGGCAGGTATTACTTCCTGGCCCATGAGCCGGAGGCTCCGCATGGCGTCGTCGTGGGACATGGCGCCGTCGCCGTCCCAGAAGAAGACACTGCCCGGCCGTAGGTATTCCAAGACGTGGCGTATTTTGGGGATCACCGTCTTGGGGGTGCCCGAAATGATGGTGTAATCCTGGGTCTGCTGCTCATAGGGACGGCCCAATACGCCCGCCACTCCGCCCCGGTTGGCCGTGGAAAACGCCTGGGTCGGCAGCACTCTGGTCCGCGAGGTGAGACCGGGCAGTCGCAACAGCGCGGGGTTCACAGTGCCTTCGTTGCCCGCCAGGAAGGGATTGCTGGGACCTTGTACGAACTTCCTTCCCGCTTCCTCGGCCAGCTCCTCCGTTTCGTCCACGTGGACTTTCCACAAGTACCCCAGGTTCTGCGGCCCTGCCTCATATCCATGCTCGGCTGCGGTGTCGTGATAAAGCTGGAATGCCTGCTTGGTAGGTTCAAGCTCGGTGGAGAGCATAACGTATGGGATGCGTTTTTCCGCCGCCCACATCAAAGAGTCGCGGCTAATCACACCCGGCAGCCACACCTGGGGATGGGGCTTCTGATAGGGGACCACCCATGGGTTAACGTGCCGGTATTGATAATGCTTACCTTCCCAGCGAAAGGGGCCGGGCGTGGTCCAAGCCTTCACTATGAACTCGTGGGCTTCCTTGAACCGTTCCCAGTTGTACGTTGGCGGGGCATTGTGAGAAACACTCTCGCGCCCAGTCCCTCGGACCCAGCCGGACACGAGCCGGCCGTGAGAGATCACGTCAATCATGGCCAGTTGCTCAACCAGCCACAATGGGTCATCCCAGATGGGGATGATATTGCCCAGCAAAACTATTTTCGCCTTGGTGGTGATTCTCGCCAGGATGGAAGCCTCCACGTTCATGGCGCCACCCATGCAGAACGGGGTGTTGTGATGCTCGTTGAGCATCAAACCGTCGAATCCCATCTCCTCGGCGTAGAGCTTCTCGTCCAGGTAACGGTTGTATAGGCGGGCGGCCAACTCCGAGTCATAGATCTCGTTACTGACCTTCAAGTCCATGATTGGAAGACCGGTCGCCCCAAAGTAGCCCGAATCCGGGTCTTGATAGGGCCGTTCGGTAAAGTAGCCGATGAACATTGTTTCCTCCCAGGCTAGGACTTTGACCTTGGGCGTCCCGCGAGCTCTTTGGTTCCCATGGCCTTGGTTCCCATAGATAGCGCGCAGCAGCATTATAGCACCCAGGCAAGGTGATTGCATGAGCTTGGGCTAGGGACGCAGCCGCTTTCTTTAATAACGCGACTACCCTGCCCAGCCTAGCTGGACAGGGCTTTGATCGGGCATTCGTCCGGCAAAGATTTGGCTCGGCTGAGCGTTCTCCAGCGGCTCTGCGCTAAGCTCTGTTGGAACCTCTCCGTCACAGGGGATGGCTGGCCAGCAACTCCCAGCGCAGGTCTGCGGCCCAACCCCCGCCGCTCCAATTGTCTCCGGCTGCTTCGGAGTCAAATCTAAGAAGCAGCAACCTCCATGCCTTTGTGTCGGCTGGCGCCCGGAGGTCGGTTACGACAGCTTGGGCAAACTCCACCGCGTCTTCAAAGACGGCAGCGGGGAGCTTAGCGTATTGCATCAGAGGGAGATGGAGCGGAATCTTCCCTTCCGAATCGAACACAATCTCAGAGGCTGAACCTGACACAATCCCCAAGGTCGTGCCCAGCAGGCGGTCTATCGAATCGCGCAGCGAAGGGAGGACCAACTGGCTTTGGGGGGTCGCAAAATCCAGGAATATGTGACCGGCAGCGCCGAAGGAAGTCCCAACGCCCAGATGGGACATGCCGAACTGGGGCGTCCGTTTCCGGCTATCGGCAGCTATGGACGCAAGACCGGCATCCAACAAAGTTGAGGCGGACTCGGGGCACTGGAAGAACCCGGACGCGTGGGACACCGGAAGGTAGACCATGTTCATTTCCGCCGCCCAGCTGGCGTATTGGCCGCAGATTAGCTGGCGGGCCCGGTAGGCCAGCGAGGTGAAACCCGGTTCCAACGAGATTCCTATCCCGTATCTAATGGACAAATCACACTCCTTGTTTAGCCGGCATTCTTTCTGATAAATGCCCGGGCTGATAAATGCGCGGGCCGGTAAATACGAGGGCCTGCTTTGCTGCCCCGGCCAACACTTGGGCGAAATCCCCGTATTTCTGCTGCGCTTCATGGGGCGTTGAGAGGAAGTTATCCCCCGCCGGACCAAGTATTCAATGACGAACAAATCTCATACAACATCCGGATGCACTTGACCCTTCCCTATCTTAAACTTCCATCGCCGGTGGGAAAAGGACTAACATTCTGTTCGAAAAAAGGAGGAACTGGCTTAGGCGTCAACCGGGTAGGTAAGACGTTATCGGCTCAAGACCCGTGGAAAAACCGGAACATCACGCAGCGCCAAAGCCGGAAGTCAGGGCCTTTTCATTTTCTGGGCTGGCTCGCATGGTTTCAGTCATTCCCGCGAAGCTTGTCCCCGACCCCGATAGGGGAGCGGGAATGACGGAAGGCGGCAATGATGGAAGAATGAAAAGACCCTGCGGAAGTGGTACGGCGGGAAATTAGCTGGCACCATGTGCCAGAACGCCCTAAGCAGCTTAGAGCTAAGGCGCTATTTCAGTGAAGCTAGGAGTCAGACTATGGCCCTCTTAACCCCCCGATCCGACCTTCTATCCTTCACCTAAGATGGCCACGGAAGCCCCTCCGGAGCGCCTCGGCTATTGCGCCACTCTGAACGTGAACGGCAGTCCGGACCAGATGACGGTGGTCGACCTGGACCCGTAGTCACCAACCTATAGCCAAATAGTCAGCGCTCTTCACCTCCCCAACGTGGGAGATGAGTTGCACCACTTCGGTTAGAACGCGTGCAGTTCCGCTCTGTGCCCCTACGCCCCGCACCCACACCTCGAGCGCCGCTACCTGGTGGTGCCCACCTTACGGACCTCCCGCATCTACATTCTCGACACCAAGCCCGATCCCTATAACCCCAAGCTGGCAAAAAAATCGAGCCCGAAACTATCTTTGCCCGCGCCGGCTACAGCCGCCTTCACACGGTGCACCGCGGACCCGACACCATCTATCTCAACGGCATTGGATCGGCCGATGGCGGGTCGCCGGGCGGCATCTTGCGCATCGACCACAACACCTTCGAGCCTTTGGGCTGATGGGAGCTTGACCGAGGCCCGCAGGTGCTGTCCTACGATTTCTGGCGGCACATTGGGTTAGACGTGGCCATGACCAGCGAGTGGGGCGCCCCGGATATGTTTGAGAACGGCCCAGTGCTGGAACACATGGTGAACCACAATTATGGACATAAGATTCACTTCTGGGACCTGCGCCGCCGCCGCCACTTGCAAGAGGTGGACTTGGGGTCTGAATATCAAATGGCCTTGGAGCTTCGGCCGGCCCATAACCCGTCCAAGGCTTACGGATTCCTTGACGTAGTCGTGAACGCCAACGACCTATCCGGCTCCGTCTGGACATGGTACTTGGAGGAGGGCAAGTGGGCCGCCACCAAGATCATAGAAATACCCGCCGAACTGGCCGACCCCGACCTGCTGCCTGAGGCGCTTAAGCCGCTGGGGGCTGTGCCTCCCTTGGTCACCGACTTGGACCTATCCGTGGACGATAAGTTCCTCTACGTTTCCTGCTGGGGCACCAGCGAGTTGCGTCAATACGACGTGTCCGACCCATTCAACCCCAAGCACACCGGCACGGTACAGGTTGGCGGAATCGTTCCAAAGGGAGCGCGCCCCAAGGCTGGACCGTTGTCCGGAGCGCCGCAAATGGTGGAGATCAGCCGCGATGGCCGCCGGGTCTACGCCACCAATTCACTGTACAGTTCCTGGGACGATGTTTTCTATCCCGGCCTGAGCGGTTGGATGATCAAGATCAACGCCACCCCCGATGGCGGAATGGAGTTGGACCCCGACTTCTTCATCGATTTCGGAGAAGCTCGGGCCCATCCGCTGCGCCTGGAAGGGGGAGACGCTTCGTCCGATTCCTTCTGCTATCCATGACCCCTGCCAGCGTTTAACTTAGATTTCCTCGGAATGCCTTTTTGTCCCACTACTGCACGGTGAACCGGCGGCCCTGATATCGCTAGGGCCGCTGGCCGGCCTGGCTGCGCTCGGGGCGGTACACGGGCTGAACCCGGCCATGGGTTGGCTTTTTGCCGTGGCGCTGGGGCTTCAGCAGGGCAGCGGGTGGGCTATCTCACTGGCGTTGATATTCGTCGCCGGCGGCCATGCCGCCTCGTTGGCGGTGGTAGCTGTTCTCTTGGCGCTCATCGGTTCATTCGTCCCTCTCAGCGCTGTCCGCATAGGGGCCGGGTCGGTCCTGCTGCTGTTCGGGGCTTACAAGCTGCTCCGCTACTACTGGCATCCCCGGTGGGTTGGGATGCGGGTCAACGGCCGCGACCTGTTCCTCTGGTCTTTCCTTATGGCCACTTCCCATGGGGCTGGACTGATACTGGCCCCGATAATCTTGAACCTGGAAGAGAAGGGCCCGTCCGCTGCGGAGCAACTGTCGCACCACGCCTGGGACCTGGACTTGGCCGACACGTCAGCGGCCTGAGGCATCGGGTTAGGAGTGCACACCGCAGCTATGGTGCTGGTGATGTTTCCGGTAGCCCTGGTGGTCTACAAGAAAGTGGGGCTGGCTTTCCTGCGGCGGGGCTGGATCAACGTCGACCTCTTTTGCGCTGTGGCCCTTTTACTGGCGGGCATCGTCACCACAGTATTGGCGGTGTTATAAACCGTGATTAATTCCACTAACCTGGCGACGGCTCCGTCTGGTAATAGTTCAATTGAGACTGGTCCCGGGTTTTCTACGGTCTTGCCGCGGAAGGCTGCGGTCTTTCAATTGTCAAACAGAGGCTCTAAGCATTGCCATGGCGTCGTATGGGTGAGCGGCGTGGCGGCGGCGATGTTTGGTTGCCCTGCCAGCCGCAACAGGCTGATGGTCAGGACGCCAAAGGCGGCCACGACTTGAAGGACCGATCCGGGGGGGAATTCCGAGGCCTATGGATGGTCGCTGGGAATCGCCTCGCCTCTGCCGGGAAGCAGGCAATGTCACACCGTCCGATTTCCAATTGACAGCGAACTAAACTCCAAGCCCGCTCGCCAAGTCGGTCAGGCGGGATACCTCCAAGTCCGGTTGTGGCGGCGCTTCGTAGAAGGGAACATTGTCGCGATTGACATAGGCGCCCAGGAACCCGGAGGCCATGGCGCCTCGAACGTCCCAGGGATGGGCGGCGACGTGAAGGATCCGGTTAGGCGGCAGATTCAAGTTTTGCGTAGCCGCGTTGTAGACGGCCGAATGGGGTTTGTAGACCCCAGCTTGCTCTGCGGAGATGATCCGGTCCACGGGGATGGCCAAGTCGCTGGCTGCCCCCTCCAAGGCCGCCAGATCTCCGTTGGAGAGCACGGCCAAGGTAAATTTTCCCCGGAGGGCCTGCAGGCCCTCTTGGACGTCGGGAAAGAGGCTTACTCTGGCGTGGGTGGTCAACAATTCCTCTATCTCGTCCCGGGTGTACGCAATGCCAAGATGGGAAAACACTTGGCCTAGGCACTGCCGCCGGATTTGCTGAAACAGGGTGCGTCCCCGCCCCAGCATAGTGTCCACCATGCTCTCCCGAAGGTAGACGGTTTCCCATAGTTGGACAATCTCTGCCGCGTCGCGGGACGAGCCCTTGGCCCTCAGAAACTCGCTGAACCCTGGGCCGAAGGTGGCCCCCAGGTCTAGCAGCGTGCCGTACATGTCGAAAGTCACAGCTTGAACGGATTCCAGGGCCGCTGAAGTCATAATGAAGTCGTCTCCAGGAATGAAATGGGCCTCGCGAGACCGGCCATTGGCCTGGCGCCTATGGTAAATACGCCGGCGGTGATTCCCGGTCTTGGCACGAGTTCAGGGCGGAGCTTGTCTCATAGAGCTGAGTCCTCCAGCCTCCTACCTTTCTGGATTCCCGCTTTCGCGGGAATGACGGGTTATTGAGTCTGGATTCCCGCTCCCCGATCGGGGCCGGGGACAAGCTTCGCGGGAATGACGGGTTATTAAGCCGCATTCAATACTGGTTTAAGCGGTGAATATTGATTTGGGCGGTTAATAATAGTAACCCGTCAGGTTGCGTCCGCCCAAAATCGTGAGTAGAGACTTCTGAGACAGGTTCGGCGGGGAGGTTTTACTGATCGATGGCGGCTGCTCATATCCTATCCCAACTATCGGGACAGGGCCAAAACCATAATAAGCAAGAGCATTGACACCAAAACGGCGCCTGCTAGAACCTGACCCTGGTTCGAGCCGGAAGGCCGTTGGTCATTCGAACCTTCTCCATCCGACGGCTGCCTTGGTTCCAACTCCAGAACTTGCCTGGCCTGGGTCTCGTCGGACTCATAAACCAGTAGGTCGTGGGGGAGGTTGTAGGCCGAGCCCCACAAACCCGGCCCTCCGCGCAATGACTGGATGAAGCACGGGATGCCCATTTGACGGAGACGCTGCTCGGCCAATCTAGCCATTGGTTCATTGTTGAACATGGTCAGGCGAATCTGCTTTCGTCGCAGGGGACTAGAGTGCGCCATACGACACCTCAGCCGCCGTCCTTATTTGGCAAAAGCACAGTTGCCCGTCCGTGAGCCGTTTGCTGGGCACGTTGATTGCTGCACCACACTTCCAACTCGACTAGGTGTTCCTGATCCTGGCGGAATTTGCGGGCCACGCGGCCCAGGCACCAGGTAGCGTCGCCGTACACGTTGGGAAGGGTCAGGGTGACGTCGAGGGCCTTGAGAAACCCGTGGTCTCCCATCCAATTTGTCAGCATATTGGACAGCCAGGAAATACGATCGATGCCCGCATCGTGGGCAAAGGGGAAGCCGAACCTTTGGGCTACGTCGTCTCGCAGCAACGACGCTTCCCAGCTTTCCCAAGAACCAGTTTCCTCATCCAAGAAGGCGGCATCAGGGTGGCGCTGCCGGAAGCGGAGGAACTGCTTGAAACCCAGGCTGGGACTGGTGGCGCCCATAAACTGGATCACTTCTTCGGAGGTCAGCGGTCCCCGGACAATGGTTGGGAGCGCCTCCGCTTCTTGGACGTCATCCCAGTAACGGGGCTCGTTGCCGCGAATCTGCTCGGCGTCATAGGCGTTCTCAATTGCATTGGACTCTTCCGAGGTTAGGACGTGCTTCTTCCAGTCCGAGTATTTCCCGGCTGCGACGGCCTCCGCGCGCGGGGTCCGCAACACACGGGAAATCGCTTTAGCCACGGGTTGCCCGTGCTCATCGGAGAAGACGGTCTCACCGGTTTGCAGGACCATTGGCCCGCAGAACCGGCCCGATTTCTCCAACACTCCTGTCAGCCGGGACTGCGCTTCGACATCCTCTCCAACCCTCAGCCGACGGTAAAATTCCCAGGCGCAACCACCATAAATCACGTGGAGCCCGGGAAATTTGGGCGCGACGCAGGTGTCATGCACCGTGTACAGCCAGCACGGAGGCGCTACCATCTCAGCTTCGGGCCCGGGCCGCGCATATTCCTGGTCCAGCCACAAAGGATTACGATCGCCGATGCTCTTGGCCCACCGTCTGATCGAAGCTAGGCTGACCGATTTGTTGTGCTGAGCGCGCCGCTGCGGCGCCCCTATTAGGGCGTGGGCCTCTGCCAACGACTGCTGGGTAACTGCGGTGAAAGGGGACGTATCCCGTGACATGGACCGGTTACCCGTTGTCCTGGAAAAGAGACTCAATCGGGACTTGTGGGGTTACGCATTGGATGGACGGTCCATGGATGGTGGGGAGTGAAACGACAGCGCTACCGGGCATGATGATTTCGTTCCGTTGGTTTACCGCCCGCATTTCACACTCCACTAGATGAACGCCGTTCTCAACCCACTTGCGTTGAACCGTGCCATGGATGCGAGCGACGTCACCCACGATATTGGGACGGCGCAAGTGTGCAGACAGCCGCACCAGGAACGCGTCGTCGCCCATCCAATCGGTAATATAGCGGCACAGCCAGGAGACCCGCTGAGGCCCCATGTCGTAGACTCCGGGCATTCCCACCTCGTGGGCCATGAAGCGTTCCCAATGGCCACGGTGCGGATGGTCTTGAACCCCTGTTTCCGGGTCCACAAAGGTGTCCGCGGGGTGGCGGCGGCGGTTTAGAATCTGGTATACGTGGGCCCCGTTGTGGGCCACTCCGTCGCCGCTGAAGGCGCCTGAATCAGTGTAGCTTCCGGTGAGGCCGATCTCGACCACCCGTAGAGGTCCGTAGGTAACTCGGGGCATTGCCTCGCCCTCTTCGACCTCTTCCCAGTACCTGGTCTGGCCGCACCGGGGCGTCTCAGACAACATTTCCTCTTCCAGCTTAGCCAGTTCCTCGGACGCCCAGCGGTGGGGTTTGACGCTGTAGGCCATTCCGCCGGGGGCCTGCCGCCTGGGGGTGCGCATATGATAAACGCGGGACCTGGCCACCACGGCTCGGTCCTCCCCCTCGCAATCAACACGCCCAATTTGCAGAATCATGCGGGGCACGGTCGTGCCCCTTTTCTCCACAGCGTCCAATAGCCTACCTCGCTGCGAGATAACCTCACCTGGGCGCATCACACGGAAGAATTCCCACTCTATGCCGGCGTAAATCCACTGTATGCCGCGCAACCCCGGAGCGATGATGGCTTGGCCCACCATGGCCGGGGGTGCTATGATTCCCCGCCACCGGGTGTTGGCAGCGTAGCCGGGATCGAGGAACATCGGGTTCTCACTTCCCATGTAGTTGCAGAAGTCGCGGATATTATCTCGAGTGATCTCTATGAGGGCTCGCGCCCCGCGGTAATCTACGCCCACAAGGCGCTGGGCGTTGGCCAAGCTGCCGGCGTCCAAGCCGGGGACCTGGGTGGCCACAGCATAGGCCTGGTCTTTGAACGTTACGACATTGCCTGGCTCGGTCTTTTCGGGAGCCTGATTTTCAGCGTCCGGCATTGCCACCGCCTGCATAGATGTTAGTCTGGCCGGGGAACCATTGGCGCCGGCTGACAATTATAGCAGATGGCGCCCTTGCTCCTTGAAATCACGGAGTCCACGGCTGCCAAACGTGATACAATGTCCTGGTCACCATTGGGCCGAGGTGGTGGAATTGGTAGACACGCGGTCTTGAGGGGGCCGTGGGCATTTGCCTGTGTGGGTTCAAATCCCGCCCTCGGCACCAACTCGGCGGTACAATCAGGCTGGGCGACGTAGCCAAGTGGACTAAGGCGGAGGTCTGCAAAACCTCTACTCGGCGGTTCGAATCCGCCCGTCGCCTCCAGATAACCCGGTCCCGGTAGAAGGGGTGAATATTTGATTGCCGGCGGCTCCCACCGGTTCCCGGGTTAATTCAAGAAACCCCTCCTCAATTGCCTGTAGACAACTCGAAACCGGCGCTCCGGCAACAAGCCGGACCGCCGCCGTCAATACCCGGAAACCCTCTCCCCAGTTAGTTGCGGAGCGACGCCAAATATAGACCGGCCGGGGTGGCGGAAAGGTAGACGCGGCGGACTTAAAATCCGCTACCTTCGCGGGTGTGTGGGTTCGATTCCCTCCCCCGGCACCAATTTTCCACCTACAAGATCCGGCCCTCGCGGCTCGTAGCATTTGTCCCAAGTATGCGGTCCACGGTCTCAGCAATGACGCCGAGCCATAGAGTGGGAGCCGCCTGCCGGCGATTGATAAACACCAACTTAGAGCCGGACCGGGCGTTTCTGATCTGTTACCAAGTCGTATCTCAAGCGTGGGGAGCAACCACCACGGGAGGAAAAATCGGCCATGACTAACGCAAATTACAATCAACTCACCTCGGAGGAACGCTACGTGATCGAGCAGAAAGGCACTGAGAGGCCTTTCACCGGAGAGTATGACAATTTCTACGAGGACGGCGGTTACCTTTGCCGGCGATGTAACGCGGAGCTGTACCGGTCAGTGGATAAGTTTGACGCTCACTGCGGTTGGCCGGCCTTCGATAAAGAGGTCCCGGGCGCGGTAAATAGTTTCCCTGATGCCGATGGCATGCGAACGGAAATCGAGTGCGCCAACTGCGGCGGCCATCTAGGGCACGTGTTTACCGGAGAGCGCTTTACCCAAACGAACGCTCGCCATTGCGTAAACTCTCTCTCGATGAGGTTCGTCAAAGCGGAGGGGGTTTAGGGGCCGATAGCTATTTGGGGCGGTGAGATGTTCTGACGCCGCAATATGTAACGTAAGCACCGCTTGGCCTGTGATCGTGTGGTTGCGGGTCCAACCGGGCTAGGCGCGGAGCCATCCCACGCACACAACCATACGAGGCACAACCGGGCTAGGCGCGGGACCATCCCCGACCATCGGTGTCCCCACGGCTGACACCGTAGTTTATCTGCCTCTGGACCTATCCAAAAGTCCAAACTGCGCCAATAAATGACTTTGAAGGCGCCGCACAGGGACTCTTCCAGTCTACGCAGGCGCCGTTGGCGCAGCTTTCGCCCTCTCGGTTGGGCAAGTTCCAGGCCTCAGCGACCGGTCGACACCTTGGCTCATCACCCGGCCTGTGGAGGGATCCGCATAGGCACAGCCAGGCTACATCGGCCAGGTTACATCGGCCAGGTTACATCGATGGTAGCCCCAGGTTGTCCCGAAGGGTGCCGGGCTGGTATTCAGTGCGAAACAGTCCTCTTCGTTGCAGCTCGGGCACCACTAGCCTCACGAAATCCTCGTAGGCTCCAGGCATATGAGTGGCGGCTAGGACGAAGCCGTCGCAGGCTTCTCCCAGGAACCACTCCTCCATCTGGTCGGCAACCTGCTTCGGGTCTCCTACGAACAGGGGCAATTCCCTGAGAGTACCCCGGCCTGACCAGGTGACGAAGTCGTTGACCGTAGGATTCCGGCGGCCGCTGGACTGGATGACCCGATCCAAGAACCCCCGGAGCCCGGTCATTGAAGCCATGACCTCGTCGGAGAGAGGTTCGTCCGCCGGATGCCGGGAAAAATCGTAGTTGAAGACCTCGGACAGCAATGCCAGAGAGTCCACGTCTTCGGCTAGGCCGTCGATAAAAGCCAGCTTTTCCCTGGCCGCTTCCTCCGTTGTGTCCACCACCACGTACATCGGTGGGGCCACCTTCACGGCGTCTGGGCTGCGTCCGGCTTCGACCGCCCGGCGGCGCATGTCATCCCGGTAGGAGCGGCAACCGTCCGCGCTGGGATAGATTACGAAGAGCAGCTCACCCCACCGGGCGGCGAATTGCCTGCCCCTTTCGCTCTGCCCGGCCTGTATAAGCACCGGACGCCCCTGAGGCGGCCGCGGTGTAGTAAGCGGACCTCGAGACTGGAAACTGGGCCCAATGTGGTCCACGCGGTGCACCTTGGCGGGGTCGGCGAAAATACCAAGCTCCTTGTCCACGAGTACGGCGCCCTCCTCCCAGGAATCCCAAAGAGCGAAAGCCACCTGCATGAACTCGTCGGCCATGTCGTAGCGTTCGTCGTGCTCCACGTGTTCGGCGAGGCCAAAATTCTGCGCCTCGGAATCATTGAGAGACGTGACGACGTTCCACGCGGCCCGACCCTTGGTGAAATGGTCGATGCTGGAAAATAACCGCGCCACGTGAAAGGGGGAGTAATAGGTCGTGGAGTAGGTGGCGCCCAAACCCAGATGTTCCGTCGCCAGGCCCATGGCAGTTAACACCGGGATCAGGTCCAGCTTAACCGCTCTGACCCCCCGCTCGACCGCAGCCTCAAAAGAATCTCCAAAACGGCTGGGCATGGCGAGACGATCGTCAATGAATGCCAGATGAAATGCACCGGATTCCAGGGTGGCGGCGATATTCTGGTAGTAGCGCAGGTCCAGAAAACTAGAATCCGTGTCGGGGTGCCGCCAAGAACCAGTGTAGTTGGAGCAATTGGAGGCTTGCAAGAAGCCCACCAAGAGCATTTGCCTTTGCTGCTGACTCGTCATAGCAGTTGCATTTTGTCCGTCGGGTCCTTTGGATTCCGCCACACGCACGAGGCTGGCGTCCTTGGAAGCGGTGTCGCAGTGGCGAGGGAGGGAACACCATCGGGCTGGGGCACAGCGTCAGAGGCGATAGTCACCAGGTCGCTGGAATGTATGCTCCGGCGGAATACAGCCGACGGCGCAGGCGAAGGAAGGGTTGTTGGCTTCGGCGCTTCCGGGTGTGTGGTTGACGCATGGGCTGAAACTACCAAGGCGCGAGACGTTGAGACGGTGGGACGCGAAATGAAGCCGGTCGACATAGGCGAATTCTACCACGGACCGTTTCAAATGGGCCGTCCCTTAGCATACTGGCGGGGACGGGTCATAAGCTTCCAGGGCTCGTTGAAACTTTTCAATCAGGCGGTCCGCATTCCGCGGCGACAAGCCGAACGGTTTGCGACTGGTGGCAGGAGCGACCACATAACTCCAAAAAGCAAGCCATGCCCGGTCGCTGCCCTCTTTCGAGCCGGTCCTGAGCAAGACCGGCAGGTATTGCCCGACAAACCGGTCCACCAGTTGCCCGGCGCCTTCCGGGTCGCTCTTAAGCTCAGGTAAATCGGCGGCGATGTTCGCCCAAAAAGACTGGTCAAAAATCCCCTGCCCGGTCATCGTTATTGCCTGCACCCTCTTTGTTTACGGATATTACGGATGAATATGACGTTCTGCGTAACCTTTCTGACAGGACCTCGGCGGATATGTTGGTCTATTTCCCCAAAGAATCGGCTACTTCGCGATAGTCGCCAAGTCTGGGAAGCAACAAAGGCAGATTCACTCCGGCCTCACGATACTCAGCGATGCGTTCTTTGCATCGCTCAGGCGAACCCACCACGTAGAAGGAGTCCACCATCTCGTCGCTTACCAAGTTTACGGCGTCTTGGCCATCTCCTTTCTGAGCTAAGTCCCGGAGCGGGCCTAAAATGGATGGATCGAACCCACCGCTTTCCGTCAGAATCTCTCCTACTTGCGGCTCTGCTAGCAGTCTTACGATCCGTTGCTTCAAGCCAGACCACACCCCTTCAGGGTCCTCCGTGAGCCGCACCACCAGCATGCAGGCGAAGTCTATGGATTCTGGGTCCCGGCCCGCCTCTTGCGCGGCTTTTCGGACCTCGGCCACCGCGTACTTCACATAGCCGGTGGGAGCGTACGCGTTGAGCAACACCCCGTCGGCCACAGCACCGGCCAGCCTCAGCGCCTTGGGACCGATGGCTGCCAGATAGATGGGCGGATTCTTTTGGACGGGCTTGGTCTCCAGGTGTACGTTTCCTAACCGAAACTGTCCCTCGGTTGACGTGACCCTGCCCCCAGAAAGGAGGATTCGGACAATTGTGACCGCTTCTTCCATCGTTGAGAGAGGGTTGTCATATGGTATGCCCATTTTGTCCTGGACGACGGACCGGTCGCTTCTACCCAGACCTAGGATAAACCGGCCGTCTGAGATGCGGTCCAGGGTGGCGCTGGCCATTGCCAACAATGCCGGGTTCCTGGTGTAGGGATTGGCGACTCCAAGGCCCAGCTTGATGTGCTGGGTCACTGCCGCCAGGAACCCCAGCATGGAGAAGGTCTCCTCGTGAAAATACCGCTCGGTTACCCACAGAGAGTCAAAACCGGCGTCTTCAGCTATTCTGCCGTACTCCTTCAGATCGGCTCCGCTGTCGATGCCGTGATAAAGGACGATACCAAGGCCAGCCAATGCTTCTCCTCCCCCTAGAGAGCTATATGGGCGTTACCGATCTTGTTCCTCACGTCAACCCTTCCCGCAGCCGGTTGTGCGGCGGCTTCCTCAAGGCGTCACGGCTCGAACCCCAACAGACGCATGCCGGAGTCGATTACCACCGTTTCACCCGTAACGTGGCCGGCGTCCTCCAACAGCCACACCACGGTTTCAGCGATCGACTCTTGAGTTGGAACGGCCTTCAGTGGAAGGGCTTCAACCAACGCATTGAACAGCTTTTCGTACTTTGCCGCTCCCAAGCCGTCATTCCACCATCTGGAGTGAAACGGCCCGGGGCACACTGCATTCACCCTAATCTCCGGCGCAAGCGCTCTGGCTAATGAGGTGGTCATGGTGTTCAACGCTCCCTTGGACGCCGCGTAGGCGATGGAGCTGCCGGACCCCGTGATAGAGGAAATAGACGACACGTTCACGATGGCGCCCGCTCCCGTTGCTTTGAGGTGGGGCGCTACCGCCCGGGTCATTTGATACGCTCCCACCACGTTGACCGAGTAGATACGCAGGAAGTCGTCCGACGACAAGCTCTCTAGGTCCAGGGAGCTGGCGAACACCGACTGCCCGGCGTTATTGACCAACCCGTCCAAGCGTCCCCACCGGGCCACGGCTGCTGCGGCCATGCGCCGGCAGTCTTGGTCCGACACAACGTCAGCCTGGCATACCAACGCCTCCACACCCAACTCGCGGCACGCGTCCGCAGTTTCCACTGCCTCGGCTTCGCTCTTGGTGTAGTTGATGAGTACGTTGGCGCCCCTGGACGCGGCGCGTCTGGCCACCGTAGACCCCAGACCGGTCGCGGACCCGGTAATGATGATTGCCGAACCCTGGAGATTCATGACTTCCCCGAGCCTGTTTAGGATAGTGCCCGGAAGGTTGGGCCCGCGCAGACCGGCGACGAGCCTTTGGACCGGAATTGTGGGCCCATCGGCGAGTGGGCGTAAGCGGACCGCCCTACGGCCATGGACGTGTAATTGCAGCTAATTCTAGCCTAGATTGCCCCACGGATGAAAGCGTCACAGCGAGGGAGGCAGGGCCTTTTCATTTTCTGGGTTGGCTCGCATGGTTCCCGTTTCTGGATAGGCCCCATGGTTCCCGTCATTCCCAATCGGGGCTAGCCGTCAAATCCGGACTGCTAGGGGTGAGACCCGGGCGCCGGACAGCCGCAAAACCGCCAGGGTCCCGCAGCCGCATGCACTTGAGCATGGCTTCTGCGCCCGAGTCACGACAGCCCCGCCGGTCCGAGGGGCTTGCCTACTCGCGGGAAAACCCTCCGTGCGGCAGGCAAGAATTCCCCGAGTGAAATTGCGGACCTCAGTCCTAACGCGCCACCGAGGGGTCCGGTTGGAACTGGCCGGTATACGAAGATGAAACCGGTGACGAACCCCTGCTCCACTACCGTTCTTGCGTACCCGGCGGAGTCTGCCCTGTGGTAACATTGGGGGCGCGTTGTCTGGCCAGAGGCATGGTCGACTTATTTATCGCCAGACATCGGCGGCGGGCACGCCGTGAAGACAAGGGCGTACTTTGCGCACCCCGCACGCCGTTTAGCAATCAGGCCATGGAATCCCCTGGAAATGGCGGTCAGGCATAAGGAGAACGTGTTTTGCCCGCCATTCTGAACGGGGCTACACAATCCCCTGAAAATGGCGGCTAGGCATAAGGAGGCCACAGGACAATGAAGGCGCTGTCAGGAATACGCGTACTTGATCTAACCCGGGCTTTGGCGGGTCCATTCTGCACACTCATGATGGGCGACCACGGAGCCGACGTTATCAAGATCGAAATGCCCGGCTCAGGGGATGATACTCGCCATTGGGGCCCGCCATTCATAGGGGAAGAGAGCGCCTATTTTCTCTCCGTCAACCGCAACAAGCGGAGCCTGACCCTTAATTTCAAGGAACCCAAAGCCATCGAGATTTTTTTGGATCTGGTCAAGGAAGCCGACGTGGTAGTGGAGAATTTCACTCCCGGCGTCATGCCCCGGTTTGGGTTGGACTACGAAACGGTAAAAAAGACCAACCCGAAGATCATCTATTGCTCTATTTCAGGCTTTGGACAAACCGGGCCCTACCGGGACCGTCCCGCCTACGACCAGATTATGCAAGGCATCAGCGGGATCATGAGCATTACCGGCGAACCCGACGGTGAGCCTCAGAAAGTGGGGATTGCCGTAACTGACATTGGCGCCGGCATGTGGTCCGCCTTCGCGATTATGTCCGCCGTGTATCACCGCAACCAACACGGAGAAGGTCAGCACATAGACATCTCTATGATGGACGCTCAGGTAGCCTGGCTAACTTACCAGGCGGCCTACTACTTCGCCAATGGTGCACCTCCTCAACGTTTGGGCGCCGCCCACCCTACTCTGGTGCCTTATCAGGCGTTCATGTGCCAGGATGGAAAGTACATCAACGTGGCGGTAGGCTCGGAACGGCTTTGGGACCGATTTTGCCAGGGCATGCAGCAACCCGGCTTGCGGGACCATCCCGATTACGCCACCAATGGCGACCGGGTGCGAAACCGGTCTGTATTGGCGCCCCTTCTGCAGGAGTACTTTTTGACCGGCCCCGTGGACCAGTGGGTGCAAGCCTTGCAGGAGGCCAACGTACCCTGCGGGCCGATTAACGACCTTGCCGACGTATTCTCCGACCCTCAGTTGCTCCACCGTGAGATGTACTTGGAGATGGCTCATCCGACGCTGGGATCGATCAAGCAGACCGGAATACCTGTCAAATTCTCCCAGACACCCGGAGGGTTAGACCGGCCTCCCCCACTGTTGGGAGAGCACAACAATGAAATCTTGGAAGAACTGGGGTACACGAAGGCCGACATCCAGCAGTTGAGTGACGAATCAGTGACCTAACGGGGTCATTTGACCTTGGAGAACGACAGCGACAACCTTGGCCCTATTTCCAAACAATAGTCCAAACCGGATGAGGGGATCTGCTCGTTCCGCGTGGATTAAACCGCGAAGCGATGAACCCCCTCCAGCGTAATTCTGTTGAAGCAGGCTTGGCCGTAGTATCGCGAGCCCGATACTATTGCGACATGGAAAAAGGGACGATAGATTACGGCGCCGTACCGCCGTCCACCAGGAGGCTGAACGTCTGTGGACCTAGGTTTGAAAGACCGGGTGGCCATTGTCGGGGGCTCCAGTAGGGGTCTGGGTAGGGCAATAGCCATGGCCTTCGCCCAGGAAGGCGCCAGCGTTACCATTGCGGCCCGAACGGAGGCAGACCTGCGCCGGACTGAAATTGAGTTGGCGCGCATGGGCTCCCAGCTCCACGTACTGGCCATCCCCGCAGACTTGTCGGTGGCCCGAGACATTCGACGGGTGGTCCGGGACACTTTCAACAGGTTCGGACAAATCGGCATCATGGTCACGCCCGTAAAATACGGCCCCACGGGACGTCCCTCCGAGTTCACCGACGAGACAATAATGACGTCCCTGGAGGAAAGCTTCTTTAGCGCCATTCGCATGACCCGGGAAGTCGTGCCCTACATGAAGCAGCAACGGTGGGGCAGGATCGTCTATCTGTTCCCCCTACTGACCATCAATTCATCGGAGGGCTCCGCTCCGTCAGCCGCCAGCCAACATGCGCTGGTGGCATACTCGAAGATGCTGTCTGCCGAGTTGGCGCCGTTCAATATTACCGTCAACAACATATTTTCAGGCCCAGTACAGACCGAATTCCTGGCCGGCTTGCTGGAACCCAGGGCTGGGGGACAGGGTTGTACCGTCGATGATCTAATAAAAGAGGCGGCGGCGGAGATTCCCATGCGGCGATTGGGCAAACCCGAAGAGGTGGGAGACTTGGCGGCCTTCCTCGCCTCTGACCGGGCCGGATATTTGACCGGCGCCAGCGTGGTTTTGGACGGTGGCGCCCAGCACTCGCTGGTGAGGTAAACCACCTAATGGCTGCGCCAGAATTGAGCTTACTTGATACCGCCCGTCAGTTTTTGGCCGGCGAGGATTTACCCGCCTGGCTGGTCTACGACTACAGGCAGTCCAATCCCATCTTCCGGCAGTTGATCACGCCATCAGGCCACGTCACCCGGCCCTGCTTTCTCCATATCCCGGCAGAAGCTCCGGCGCAACTTCTGGTCCACCACGTGGATGCGGGGAAATTTGCAGCATCGGGTGTCAAACTCATTGTCTACCGGAGCCGGCATGAGATGACCGAGTCATTAACCCAGCTACTTTCAGACGCGTCCCTTGTAGCCATGGAGTACTCGCCCCAAAACGTCCTTCCCAGAGTCTCCCGGGTTGACGCTGGGACCATCGAAATGGTCCGTGGCATGGGAGTGGAGGTAGTCTCCTCCGCCGATTTGATGCAGTTCGTAACGCAACGCTGGTCGCCGGACCAACTAGCAGGACACCTCCAATGCGCCGGCAAACTGGCTGAAATTGTCAACGACGCTTTCAAATACACCGGCGCCCACCTGACGGCCTCGAACAACGAGGGACCCACTGAATTCCAAGTAGCCGAGTTCATTCGCCGCCGTTTCAAAGAAGAAGGGCTTGAAACCGCGGACGGCCCAATAGTGGCCTGCAATGCTCACGCGTCAGACCCTCATTACGAGCCCATGCCCGAAGGCAGCAGCGTTATTGGGCCGGGTGATTGGTTGTTGATCGACCTGTGGGCAAAGCAGGTCAGCTCTCCTAGCTCTTCCCTCACTAATGAGGACGCCAATGGGGGCGCCGCGAAAGGCCCCGGGAATATTTACGCGGACATTACTTGGGTTGCCCACGTGGGCGAGGCGGTCCCGGAGCTGGGCCAAGAGATTTTCAACATCGTCACCGGAGCCCGGGATGCGGCGTTGAAGTACCTGGAATACTCTCATCAGCGGGGCGCGTTGGCCCAGGGCTGGCAAGTTGACGCCGTAGCCCGCGAATACATCGCGCAACGGGGCTATGGAGAATATTTCACGCATCGCCTGGGCCATAGCATTGGCTTGGAAGTTCACGGTGACGCCGTGAACTTGGACAGCTTCGAGACCCACGACACCCGCCGTATCATTCCGGGTATCGGCTTTTCCATAGAGCCCGGCATATACCTGCCAGAGTTTGGAGTCCGCTCAGAAATAGACGCCTTTATGTCCGAATCCGGCCCCTATGCCACCTCGCCGGTGCAGCGGGAAATAGTGCTGATTCGGAATCCTTGAGCAACGCACCGGCGCCAATGGCCTCCGCAACTATGGATTGGTCGCGGGATGAGCCGGCGGGCTGAGTGCCTTACTGCATCCAAGGGTGGCTCCGATTAGCTCCAGGGCCTTTTCATTTTCTGGGTTGGCTCGCATGGTTCCCGTCATTCCTCCGAAAGCCGTCATTGCCACGAAAACGGGAATCCATACAGCCTTGCTGCCGGGAGTTTGCCATATGACAGGGCGTAGTGGATTCCCGTTTTCACGGGAATGACGGAAGGCGGGAATGACGGAAGGCGGGAATGACGGGAGAGCGGGAATGGCGGAAGGCGGGAATGACGGAAGGATGAATAGACCCCGCGATTAGCTCCCAGCCGGTTGCCCGGCCCGCCAATTGACAGTAGAATAGCTTCCAGGATCCGGTATTACTGTTCCAACCGCAGGGAGGGAAGATGGAATTTTCGCTTGCTTACGAGATGCAGCGGCCAACCATGGACGACCATGCAGTGATTGAAGAAACCATCGAGCAGTGCATATTAGCCGACGAAATGGGCTTCGACGCCGTCTGGTTCGTGGAGCACCACTTTCTAACAACCTTCTCCATGTCTCCCTGCCCTGAGATCATCCTGACGGCTATCGCCGCTCAGACTAAACGCATCCGCCTAGGGTTCGGAGTAGTCATCCTTCCTTACCATCACCCCATACGGGTAGCGGAACGGATTGCGATGCTGGACCACATTTCCAACGGTAGGGTTGAGTTCGGCACAGGTCGTTCCGCTCCTTACGAACAGACCGGCATGGGAATCGATCCTCGCTTGACCCGGGAAATGTGGGAAGAATCAATCTCCATGATCCCAAAGATTTGGGAGTCGGAAACCTTCGAGTGGGAGGGCCGCTTTTGGAGCGTCCCTCCGCGCGAGGTCCTGCCCAAGCCCTATCAAAAGCCTCACCCGCCAATCTGGGTTGCCTCCCTTCAGCCTGCCACCTACCAGTTGGCCGCTGAAAAGGGCATCGGTGTTATGGCCCTAGGGGTGAATGCTCCCTCGGTGCTGGAGCCCCACATCCAGGCCTATCGCGAAACCATAAAAAGCGCAAACCCGGTGGGCAGCACGGTAACCAATAGGTGGCTCAGCTCTTGCTTTGGCTTCTGCGGCGAGGATGACCAACAAGCCAAGGAGTTGAGCGCCAAATCGCTCAAGGCCTTTTTCGGGCCGGGCCGGCCGTACGTGCAGGACCAGAAAGACGTGTATGCCCGGCTTTTGGAGCAATGGGGCGGCGTTCCTGACCACTTGGCCCAGAACTTTTCCCGGTTCGTGGAAGTAAAGCCTGAAGCCGAGGGAACCAACGGAGGTCCAACCTCCGGCCTTGACTTATCCGGGGGCAACGCTTTGGCGCAGCGCATCTGGGAGGAGTTTGATGCGGAAACTATGGCCAACCGGGGCATTATAGTTGCCGGAGACCCTGAAAGCTGCATCAAAGCCGTCAAGTTGCACGAAGCAACAGGTGTCGATCAGATACAGTTCCTACTGGCCACTGAGACCATCGGCCACCAAGACGTCATGAAGGCCATAGAGATGTTCGGCAAGCACGTGATTCCCGCTTTCAAGAAGGCGGAGGAGAAGGTTGCCACTGTCCCGGACTAGGGCCGCCACGCGGTTAAGGGGCTGATATTGGCCGGAGATTCGGGGCTCTTCCAGCGGGGCCCCTGACTAACGTCGCCACCCCTGGACATCGGGGTCCTGGGCGATAGCCATCAACGCACCGGACCCCCAGCGTCCTCTTAGAACCTCCGCAACCGTTGGGCGCGCAGGCTGCATGGGAAGATACAGACTAGAGCTTGTCTCATAAAGCTGAGCCTCCGGCATCCTACCTTTCCGGATTCCTGCTCCCCGATCGGGGTCGGGGACAAGCTTCGCGGGAATGACGGGTTATTGAGCCGCATTCAATACTGATTTAGGCGGTTAATAGGGGTCGTCAACGATTCAGGGGTGTTCCATGACGTGTCCCACGAGATAACCGACGCCGATTGGTCCATCGAGTAGCTCCCGGTAGAGTAGCTCCCGATCAAGCGTACGGGCCGTCGTTAAGCCTGTAATCCAGTCGGGTGGCACGGCGTCACGCAACCCAGACCACAAGACTCATTAGACTCGGCCTGCCCTTATGCTCGCAATAACAAAGGGCCCCGCAATGCGGAGCCCTTTGCTTCGGCTAACCCTAGAACCGTTAGCGGTCTACCATGTCGTAGCTGCGCAGAAGTTTACCCGGGGTCGCGCCGGTGCACACCGTCCCTTCGGTGAACGTAACCTCGCCGTTGACGATGGTGTAGCGAATTCCCTTGGCCTTCTGGATTATGCGCCGTTCCCCACCGGGGAAGTCGGTGTCGTAAACCGGAGAATCATACTGGAGGCCAAGTTTGTCCAGATCGTAAATCATCAGGTCAGCAGCGAACCCTTCTTTCAAAATACCGCGGTCGGTAAACCCGGCTATCGAGGCGGGCAGGCTGCTCATCTTGTAATGGGCCTTCTCCAGGCTCATCATGCCCTGATCACGGACCCGCTCAGCCAGCATGTTGACCGGCCAGCAGCCAAGGGTTTGGTACCGGGTGTGAGCGCCGCCGTCGGAGACACAAGGGTGAATTGACCCGTGGTTCAGGATCTCAGAGACGGCCCCGCGATCGGTGCCGGTCATTGGCTCGAAGGAGAACTCAGTCCGCAGACCTTCGTCGATAGCCAGGTCCAGCATGGCGTCCATTGGGTGTTTGTCCATCATCTGGGCCAACTCGGCGATGTTCTTGCCTTCGTACTGGAAATTCTTCTCGTTCCGGACCTCAACGACCTTCATCTTAGCCCAGTCAGAGGTGGCGTCGGCCCCGCCGCCCTGTCCTGAATACGCGCCAACGTCCTGCCGCATTCTGTCGCGTATTTCCGGGTTGCTCAACTTGGCAATCCGTTCCTCGGGTGTGCCCACAAAGGGGTCTATCCAGCTCGGCATGGCGTCAAATCCGTTGTATTCGGCCAATTCGAACACTGGAGAGGGGGACACTGACGCACTCTGAGCGTACATGGCCGCGCCCTCTGCCCTGGCCCGGTCCAAAAACTCCAACTGTTGCTTGTAGCGCTCCGGGGCGTGCTCGTTGAAGCTTACCGCGCCCCACTGGAGGGGACGTCCGCTGGCTAGGCACATTTCAATGAGGAAGTCCTCCCTACCCCGTCCTGGAGCGTCTCCTTCCACAGCATCCATCAACAACGCCGAAGCGCCTGTAATTGCTGCCACCGACGGTCCTGGGTCTCCGCCGCCGATCAGGTCCGGCTCTCCCGGGGGCAACGGACGCTCGGCCGGCCCTCTAGTCCAGCCAATGTGGCCCACGCCAAACTCATTCAGGACTTGAGCCAAGGCCAAAAACTCCTCATTGGAAGCTACTTGGCTGGGGATAAAGCGGCCATCGTCGGGGCGGTTCGCCAGGGTTTTCATGGCTGACCAACCGAACGCGCCGGCTTTCATCGAGTCGCGAAGGATTTCCTGCATCTGTTTGGTCTGTTCATCCGACGCCCGGACCCTGGTCCTGGATTCCTCCATGCCCATGACGTACATGCGCAAGGTGTTGAAGGGCACCAAGGCCCCCACGTTGATGCCGAGGGGGTGGCTGTTTAGACTTTCCAGCCATTGCGGGAAAGTCTCCCAGTCCCATCGCAGACCAAGCTCCATGGTGCGAAGGGGTATGGCTTCAATGCGAGTCATCAACCGCATCGCCGCGTCTCGGTCGCTGGGCCTGCACGGCGCGAACCCGAAACCACACTGGCCGATGGTCACCGACGTGACCCC
Source organism: Dehalococcoidia bacterium (assembly GCA_965224325.1). Classification (GTDB taxonomy): domain Bacteria; phylum Chloroflexota; class Dehalococcoidia; order Lucifugimonadales; family UBA3495; genus CBDCMJ01. The sequence goes on along the minus strand of CBDCYT010000003.1, from coordinate 101,273 downwards.
GTGCCAGCCTGACATGGTCCCATAGGGCTCCCAGTTGAGTTGAAGATCGTAATGGGTGTGAAGATCGATTGCGCCCGGCGCCACCACGCATCCCGTGGCGTCCAACTCTTCCTTGGCGGAAGCCTGGATCCGGCCGCTAATCATGGCGATTTTGCCATTCCTGATGGCAATGTCGCCCCGGTAAGCGGGCATTCCTCCGGTGCCGTCTACAATCGTACCGTTGCGTATTATTTTGTCGAATTCCGGCATATCTGCTCCCTTCACGTATCAATTGATTCCAGTTTCAACTGTTGGATATTGTACCAGCGCAACGTCCTACGTCAAGTTTTTAGTTTTGCGGTTCCAGGGGCCTGTCGTGGGGTGAGTCATAGCCGGAAAGACCTCCCTCGGACGGAAATCCGGACGTGGTTCCGTCGGCGCTGGATTGCACTCGATCCGGGTTGTGAATCGGGAAAATGAACAACAACCTGGCGGGAGCGTCGTAGCGATTTACGAAACCATGGGTGGTTCCGGGAGGAGCTAGGACCGTATGACCTGGACTGATGGTCATTCTTTGAGAGCCCAGGACGACGTCCAGAGTACCCTCCAGGAGAACCATCGCCTCCTCGGTATTGGTGTGAATGTGCCTGGGCAACCGGGTGTTGGGGGCAATGGTCACCTCACCGATTCTAAGGGAATGTGTGCCCTGTTCCGCATCGGCGATTTGGCATATGGTCAGGCCCGGCCCCGACCCCTCTCTCCGGTTCATGTCCTGCCTCTTTAAAATAGGCATGGCTTCTCCTAGCGTGGGCTAATTCACATTACCTTTGCGGCGGCTTAGGACTTTTCGAAATTCGCGGACTTCCGGCGCGTTAGGCGCACCATTTCTGCTATTCTACCTCCGGCCTGACAAGCCTTGGTTGGGTTCGCTGGTCTCCCGTGTAGGTGTCACTGGGGATACTTTCGATAATTGGGCAGGCGCATTGGCCAAGCACCGGCAAATCCGGGCGTCAGCCCAAGTGTTCAATCTTGGGCGCCACGTCCTCCATGAGTAACTGCTGCGAACGCTGCACCAAGGAATGGTCGTCCGGGTCTTGCGTCACAGTTAGCAGGACGCCAAACCCGCCCGTCTCTTCGTAGGTTTGCTGTATCTTTTCAGCACATTCCTCGGGGTCGCCTACAATCCATATGTTTTCCATCATGTAGTCGACGTCGACGGCTTCATCAGACATGGAAGGGTCTAGCTTCAAATACCCCAGAATCCCCCCTGCTTTTCGGTTTTTCCACTGGCGCTGTTCAAAGGGCTGCCCCAGCACAACGCGGGCCTCATCCCGTGCCGATTGGGGGGTTTCGCCTACGTAAATATCCCTGCCTAGTCGAAGTTGGCTACGGTCGGCGGTTTTCCCGGCGCTGGCGGCGCCCTGTTCGACGTTATGCCAGAGGTCAGGCACGAAATGGCTCGGCAAGTTGGTCATGGGAATCCAGCCGCGCTCCCCGGCCATGCGAATGGTCTCGGTGTTTGGAGTCGACGCGGCCACCCCGATGGGGGGATGAGGCTTTTGGTAGGGCTGATAGTAAAGTCGGCGTCCCAATTCGGCAAATTGCTCGGGCGCATGCACCTGATAATACTTGCCTTCATACCCAAAATGGCCGTCATCCGCTGCCCACAGTCCTAAGATAACCTCCAAGGCCTCACGCCCCCGCTCCCGCACGTCATCCATGCTGTCGTAATCCACCCCGTACAGTTGCAGGTCCGTCGGCAGGGATCTGAGCCCAATGCCCCAGTACAAGCGCCCGCGGGCCATGTGGTCCAACATCGCGATGCGGTGGGCGGTGTCCACAGGATGGTGAAGAGGCAGCATCGTCACGCCGGTAGCCAGCACGATGCGTTCCGTAAGGGCCAGGGCTTGGGCGATTATCAGCTCCGGCACAGGCGCGTTTTCCCATGTTTCGGTGATGTGCTCACCGATCCACGCTTCATGGTAGCCGAGCTTGTCCGCTTGGACTATTAGCTCGAGGTCTCGGTCGTAGGACTCCGCGAAGGACCTCCTTGGGGGATGCAGTGGCATCATGAAGAGTCCGAGATTCATAACACTCCTGAGGACGGCTCGGTGAGAATTTGCTCGAGACTTGCCCTGGTTGCCAGCCGCCGCCTTGCCAAATGGTAGGGTGCCCCACTTGAGGTGTCAACCTAGCACCTATGCCGCCCGACGGCCATTACCACAGGGTTTTCGCCGTTGCGGGGCAATGTTTACTCAGTCCTCGCTGAGAGATATTAAGTGGTGATTAACGCTGAGCGCTGGTTTGGGCACCCTGGAGAAGACTAAGTTAGCCTCATTCAGCGGGTGCAGTGGGTGCCAATACTCAGGTGGTGTAAGTCAGGGCCTGTTTATTCTTCCGTCACTCCCGCGCTTCCGTCATTCCGCCCCCCCGTCAATCCCGCGCTTCCATCATTCATTCCCGCTTTCCGGGATGCCCCTCTTCCTTCACTCCCGCCTTCCGTAGTTCCCGCCTTCCGTCATTCCCGCGAAAGCGGGAATCTATACAGCCTTGCCGTCGGAGGTTTGTCATATCGCAGGGCGTAGTGGATTCCCGCTCCCCGGTCGGGGTCGGGGACAAGCTTCGCGGGAATGACAGGAACCATGCGAGCCACCCAGAAAGTGAAAAGGCCTTGGGTGTAAATACGATGAAGCCGGGGCGGAGCGCCTAGCCCACAAGCTTTTTGGCTTCCTGCCACAATTCTTCCTTCTGCGTCAAAGGGAGTTGGACGAAATCCCAGCCACGGCTGCCGGCCAATTGCTCCATTTTTGTGTAGCGGGTCCTGAACCGGTGATTGGCCTGCCGGAGGGCATCCTCGGCGTGAATACCAAGCCATCTGGACAAGTTAACCATGACGAAGAGCAAGTCTCCCAACTCATGTGTCATTTGTTCTTGACCGGAAGCCTCCCGCAACTCCTCCACCTCTTCCGCCAACTTGTCCAGCACACCTGAGACATCTTCCCACTCAAAGCCGGCCCGCCCCACGCGGTCCTGGAGCAACTGGGCGAAAGTCAACGCAGGCAATTCTTTGGGAATGCCGTCTGCCGGCGATTTCCTGGTCCCGGCCGCAATCTTTTCCGCCTCTTTAATTCGTTCCCAGTTGCGCTCCACTTCCCGCGCATCGGCAACCTCGGCGTCACCAAACACGTGGGGATGCCGCCGCACCAGTTTGTGGTTGACTTTGGATAGCACGTCGGCAAGCTCAAACTCGTTAGCCTCTTTGGCAATTTGAGTGTGAAATACAACCTGGACCAACAGGTCGCCCAACTCTTCAGAAAGGGACTGCCCGTCCTCACTATCTATAGCTTCCAGGGCCTCGTAGCACTCCTCCAATAGATTTCGCTTTAGCGAGGCGTGAGTCTGCTCTCGGTCCCAGGGGCAACCGCCCAGAGCGCGAAGCCGCGCGACGATGTCCACCAGTGTTTGAAACTCGCCTAGTTGCTCTTCGGTAAATGGTCCTTGGGTCATGGCCGAATTATAGTGGGGAGACGCCGCGGTTCACAAGGTTGATTGCATAAAGGTTGATTGCATAAAGGTTGATTGCATAATGGAAGTGTCCGAGACTGCTTTATTCAACGGTTTCAGATGGCTTCAGTTGACGGCCCCCCCGATAATCCAAGATTGTCCAAGCGCAGTTGCCCACCGGTGGCGCCAATGCTAACGTAGGGTTACCGGCCGGGACTTATACGGACGGTACTTATACGGAGAGGAACTTGGGGCATATCTCCTGGATTCCAACGGTGCTGTTCGTGTTGGCGGCGCCCGTTTTTTTGGTCACCGCCAGCGTTACCTGGGGGTTCAACAACCCCGGCCTCTACCAAAGCGGATTTGAGAAATACGACGTTTCGCGAATCACCGGCATCACCCCGGCGGACTTGGCCCAAGTGAGCGCGGATATTAGAGGATATTTCAACTCGGGTGACGAACCCCTGGAGTTATACGCCACCGTTTTTGGCCTGAAGCGCGAGCTTTTCAACTCCCGGGAAGTCGCCCACATGCACGATGTAAAGCAACTGGTGCAGGGGATGTATGTCACAGCAGCGGTAACGGCGTTCTACCTGTTGACCGTCTCCGGGGTAGTGATGCTGCGCCTCCGCCGGCGTGGGGTTGAAATGTTGGCCCGTAGATTGTTGTGGGGCGGAGGATTAACGCTGGCGATAATAGTTGCCGTGGGGCTGTTCGCCCTGGTGGGTTTCGATACACTTTTCTTGATGTTCCACCAGCTCAGCTTCGCCAACGACCTTTGGCAATTGGACGACCGCACTGATTTCTTGGTGATGCTGTTTCCTCTGGGGTTCTGGTTCGACGCCACCATGTGGGTAGCCGTCAGAGCTGTGGCGGGGGCCTTGATTACCTCGGCGACGTCCGGCGGGTACCTGCTTTACTTGCATAGAGGGTCGCGCATCAAGCCGGGTACGCCGGTGGGCCCCTTGAAGTAAGCAGGTTAGGACCGGGATGACCGCGAGCCCTGGCGACGTCTTCAGACTAGGCTTAGGGGAGGTGTTCCGAATCACGTCTGGTAATAACTGGTCCATGACCGCAGCCGCAACCCCGACCGCAACCCCCGCCGCTCATGGGGAGGCCGCGGAGCCATGGTATTGCTCTCTTCTGCGCCCCTAGAGGCGGACGCGAAGACGGAGACGGCCCGACGAGCCGGTTGCTCGCACACCGGACAATCGGCGCCGCCGGAGTTCATGGGTTGAAGTTTCTCGAACTTGTGATCGCAGGTTGGGCAACGGTATTCGTATATTGGCATGACGGGCGTTCCCCCCGGGGTTCCGGATACGTTCATCAGGGTAATTCAACACCTGAACTCAGTCAACCTATGTCAGTCAACCTGTAGGGCCTTTTCATTTTCTGAAGTTGCGGGGGTAGCCCATTCGTCGTGAGTTTGTCCGGCCATCCCCGGTGGACCATTCGACAACCGCGGGGTAGACGTGGAAATAGGCCACAAGGCAAGAATGAAAAGGCCCTGCCCTATGCTCCAGACGCCATTGACACCTCGTAAAGTCGGTGGCAGACTTGCTCATTGTCCCGACCCGGCGCAAATCCGGAGATCAGGCCGGCGCGGCCGGCCGGGCGATATTCGAACGTTAGTAGAGCTGCGAACAGGAGGACGCCATGGCTGAGGTCAAAATAGAGGTGCGAGAGAACGGCCCGAATCGAATTTCCGGGCCAATTGACATCGTGGACCAAGACGGAAATGAATATGCCGTCCCTGAGGGACAGTGGGTTGCCCTTTGCCGTTGCGGTCAGTCCAGCAATAAGCCGTTCTGCGACGGCACGCATCTGCATTGCGGTTTCGAAGGTGAATCCAAGGCTAGGTAAACTTCTATTGAGGGTTACAAGACCGAGGGGCTGCTGCGTTCCCCCTAAGCGTTCTGACGAGTGGTCCGGTAGATCCTTCTTATGCCCCTCACCGAGGCTATCCGGTCTTCGGCCAGCAAGTCCGCGGCTCGGGCAGTGGGGATTTCTTCCGACTTCGACTTTTGGATGACCCGCCCCACGATGTCGTAGATGCGTTCGGTTTTCTCCCGAGCCCGGTCGGGTTGATACGGCACACCGATTTCCGCGGAAGCGTTGATGACGCCGCCGGCATTGATTATGTAATCAGGCGCATAAAGGATTCCCCGCCGGTGCAGGTCCTCTCCGTCCTCATCAGTTAGAAGCTGATTATTCGCGGCCCCCGCCACCACCCGGCACCGGAGCCTGGGAATCGTGTCTTTGTTGAGCACGCCCCCAAGGGCGCAGGGTGAGAATATATCGCAGTCCAAGTCGAATATTTCTTCTTGGCCCACGATGTCGAGGCCCATATCCCTGGCCCGGTCCAAGGCGCTGTCATTTATGTCGCTCACCACCAAATGCGCGTCTTCCTTGAGGAGATGGTGGGCGGTGTTGAAGGCTACCTTGCCGAATCCCTGAATGGCTATTTTCTTGCCCCTCAGAGAGTCCGAGCCCCATACCTCTGACGCGCAGGCTTTCAGCCCCATGTAAATTCCTAGGCCCGTCATGATGGAGGTGTCTCCGCTGCCGCCGGCGGCTACGGGCAGACCCAACACGTGGCGGGTCTCCAAGCGAATAGCCTCCAGGTCTCGAGTGGTGGTGCCGACGTCGGTGGTGGTGAGATAGCGCCCGCCTAAAGTATCCACAAAGGTCCCAAACGACCGCAGGAGAGCCTCGGTTTTTTGGGTGCCGGGACCGGCGATGATCACAGCTTTGCCGCCACCCAGGGGCAGGTCCGCCGCCGCGGATTTGTAAGTCATCGCCCGAGAGAGGCGCAGCACGTCCCGCAGCGCCGCCCCCTGGGACTCGTAGGGCCACATCCGGGTGCCGCCGCAGGCGGGGCCTAAAGTTGTATCGTGGATGGCTATTATGGCTCGAAGGCCGGTCGAGAGATCGGAGCAAAACACCACTTGTTCGTGCTGGTGGCCTTCCATGACCTCGAAAGTCTCCATGTGCTGGCCTCCCTACCCGTAATCAAGACGGTGATCGACCACGAGAGTGAACCTTCCCTTCCTTACAATTAGGGACCCCATAACTAGGAACCACTCGCATCTTCCAGCACCTCTGCGGATGCTGCGCAACGACAATTCCCTCCCTCTACTACTATTATAGACCTGTATAGACCCGTTTAGCGCCACGAAAACATTCGGCTCTCACCTTCTTCCTTCCCCTTTGCACGCAACACCAGACGCAGCACCGGCCCCCAAGCGGAGCTGTTTTCGCGTCTTTTTCATCGCAGCCGCCCGAACGAACATCCCAGTTGTCCTGAGCCTGGCCACATAGAAAAGAGGCAAGGGGCAAGGATGCTTGAGCAAGCTGACCATGAGCGGTTGTTTGATGCAGTGGGACTTTTCCGCATCAGAGTCAAGATACCAAACCCCTTCCGGAAGGCAGGGTCGTTTAATTGTCTGCCGCCCGTCATACCCGCCGCTCACCCGTCTTTCCCGCGAAGCATGTCCCCGGCTCCGATCGGGGAGCGGGAATCCATCCCGCCACTCACCCGTCATTCCCGCGAAAGCGGGAATCCATACGTTCTTGATGTTGGACTGCTATTGGACAAGCCCAAAGTGCATGGGGGAATAAGTGCATGGGGAAATAGGAGATGTCGCGAAAACTAAATGACCCCTTCTTGAAGGGGTTGCGGATTGAGCAAGCATGAGTTCAAGGATATAATCATCCCCCGAAATACCCCAATTAGGCTGAGGAGGAATCATGCCCAACCAGCACTCCAGCCCGCCGGAGATGTCCATAGACGTGACCAAGACTTATACCGCGTCTATCAAGACCAGCCAGGGCGACATTACCGTGGAGTTGTTTGCCGCCGATACCCCGATAACGGTCAACAACTTCGTGTTTCTGGCCCGAGACGGTTTCTATGACAACGGCGGTTTTCACCGCGTGATCAAGGATTTCATGGTCCAAGGCGGCTGCCCCAAAGGCGATGGCACCGGTGGGCCAGGCTACCGCTTCGCCGACGAGACGGTTACCCGGCAGTATGTTCGAGGCACACTGGCGATGGCCAACGCCGGACCCAACACCAACGGAAGCCAGTTTTTCATCGTTCACGGCGACAACGTGGGGCTGCCGCCCAATTACACTATATTTGGGATGCTCACTGAAGGATCGGAAGTCTTGGACGCGTTAGCCAACGTCGAGGTGGCGCGAGGCGGAGGAGGAGAATCTTCCCGACCCCAGGAACGTCAAGTAATCGAGACCATCCAAATTACCGAGTCCTAAACCACCGCCGATAACCCAACTCGATGTCCCGGGCCCAAGGACTGCTTAACTGCCTCGCCGAGGACCGGCCTCTACCCAAAGGCGGTACACCAGGTTCTTGGGCAGACCAAAGGAGTCCGACACAACCGCGACAGCCTCTTTGGCCTTTGTGCCTGTCTCCCTCAGCTGGGACAACCGTGAGGCGGCCTCTTCGGTCAATGCCGGGGATACCACGTCCGGTGGGTCTTGCACTGGAGCCTCTTTTATTATGACGACGTACTCACCTCTGGGGTCCTCGGCGTGGTGGAGAGCCTGGGATAGGGTCCCCCGAAACACTTCCTCGTGCAGCTTGGTGAGTTCGCGGCACAGAGCCACTTCACGCTCGCCTAGCTCCTCCAACGCATCCATCAACGCAGCCCGCAGGCGGTGGGGAGCCTCGAACAGCACCAGTGCAAAGGGTGAAGAAGCGAGACTCCTCAGCCGCTGCCGGCGGTCTTTGCGGCGCCGGGGCAGGAATCCCAGAAAGGTGAAGGCATCGGCTTGAAATCCGGATACCGCCAAGGCGGCGGTGAGGGCCGACGGGCCGGGCACAACTTCCACCTGAAATCCCTTATCTGCGGCCTGGGACACCAGTTGGCTGCCAGGATCGCTGATCACCGGCATACCCGCGTCGCAGACCAAAGCCACGTCTCCAGTCTCCAGAGCGCCCAGCACCTGAGGTAAGCGAGACTCCCAGTTGTGCCGGTGATAGCTGACCAAGGGCACCCGCAGCCCAAGGTGGGCCAGCAACTGGCGGCTCACCCTGGTGTCCTCGGCGGCCACCAGCGTCACCTGACCCAGGACACGAACTGCCCGCCGGGTGATGTCTTCCAGGTTGCCGATGGGCGTGCCCACGACAAACAGTGTACCCATGCCCTTAGATATACTCCGTAATGAACGCTAATGGCAAATGTGGGTCCCATGTCGTAGGTCAACATTCATGCGTCAAATCCAACGTCCTTTCATTAATTATTATCCCATACCTGTGTCATCACCTGAGCCAACACCCCGCTCTTCCTTAAATCTGGCCAACTTATCCTGGTCAAGGAACAAAGGGTAATTTCGCCAGGCCCACTATGAGCGCCTGTCTAAGCGTCCGTCTTATGAAATGGGCGGAAAATCAAAAGGCCCTGGAACTACGACGCAAGCTCTTGCCGAATGTATATGAGGCCGTTAAGCTCAATTGAGTTTGGCAGTCCCACCGGCGATACAATTCAGACCCTCGGGGAGTGACCGGTGACCCCAAACTCGTACCCGCACCGTCGAAACCGGAGGAAAACCATGGCTAACCTCACCGGGGCTCACCTGTTCATCAGGTGTCTGAAACAAGAGGGCATACAAAGGGTATTCACGATAGTCGGCGACACCATCCTGCCCCTAGTGGACGCGGCGGCCGATGAAGGGATCGAGTTCATCGACACCCGTCACGAAGGGGCAGCAATGCACATGGCGGACGGGTACGCCAGGATTACCGGCCGGCCGGCGGTGGCCATGGTCACCGGGGGACCGGGGTTCTCCAACGCTATCTCCGCATTGCCAGCCATATACACCTCGGAGAGCCCGGTGATTTTCGTGGCCGGCTGCGCCGAGTTGCCCGAAAAGGGCATGAGCACCTTCCAGGAAGTGGACCAAATCGGCATGACGACGCCGGTGACCAAGGGCTCTTGGTTGGTTCACGACAAGGGGCGTATCCCCGAATTCGTGGCTACCGCCTTTCGTACCGCCACCACCGGCCGGCCCGGCCCCGTCCACCTGACTCTTCCCATAGACTTGCAGGAGCAGGAAATTTCCGAGGAGGAGTTGCCTCGCTTTCTACCCCAAGAGTACCGCCATCAAGGCCGGCCCCAAGGAGACCCGGATTTAGTGCAAGAAGCGGCCTCTCTGCTCGCGCAAGCAACAAGGCCGGTAATCATAGCGGGGAACCCGGCGCGTTATTCGGTGGCGCCGGAGCAGCTGGAAGCCCTGGCAGAGGCTTCCGGGGTCCCCGTGTTTACCGTGGAGCAAGCAAGAGGACTGTTGGACGACGAACATCCGCTGTGCTTCGGGTACGCCGACGGAGCGCTAAACCCCGCAGCCCGCCGATTCCGGGAGGCTGACGTGGTGCTGTTGCTTGGCAAAAGGATGGACCATCGTTATCGCTTTGGCGCCGTTTTCGGCCCCAACGTCCGAATTATCCAGGCCGACCCCTCACCCGCCGAGATCGGGCGCAACCGAGGTGTCGCCGTAGGCCTTCTGGGAGACCTGGGCGCAGTGGTGGAACAGCTAACCGCCGCCGCAAACCAGCATCACGGGGACGGCTTCAGCGACTGGATAGGCCAACTCCGGCAGGACCGGGCCGCGTGGCTCGAAAGCGTCCGAGCCCACGCCGGCAGTGGGCAACCCATGCATCCCATGGACGTTTACACTGGCCTGGAGCAACTGGTCGATAGGGATACGGTCATTGTTTTGGACGGCGGCGATTACGTGCAGTGGGGCCGGTCCTACCTCAAGGCCCGCAAACCAGGCCACTTCATGCGTCTCGGACCGTTGAGCCACCTGGGAGCCGCCATACCCTACGGCATGGCCGCCAAGCTAGCCCACCCGGAAAGCAAGGTCCTGGTTTTTATGGGGGACGGCTCGTTCGGATTCCACGCCATGGAATACGACACTTGCATGCGCCACAACATACCTATCACTACGGTGATGGGAAACGATAGCACCTGGGGTATAGACAAAACCTTCCAGCTAGCCTACTTCAACCGGGCGGTCGCTACCGACCTGCGTGAGGTGCGCTACGACAAACTGGTAGAGGCGCTGGGAGGTTACTCGGAATACGTGGAACGGCGGGAAGAGGTCGCCCCCGCCGTACAGCGGGCGTTGGAATCCGGCCGGCCCTCACTGGTGAACGCCGTGGTGCGCTCTGAACCCAGTCCCCTGGCGGAAGCGATGATAGCCAGGCGCAGAGGAAGTTAGGCTCCCGTCGCCACGGGTTAGACGCCTGGGCTGCGCCCTCGTGAACGGCAAGATTTGGCGGCCCGGGGATCAGCGGAGAGCAAAGGACGCCTCGGTTCGCAATGATAGGTTTTCGACGGGAAGGACCTATAAACATATCCATTCTAGCTAGCCGGTTTTGAAATCAACGATCTCCGGAGCAGAATGCACACCATATCAACCGGTTCCTCCATCAATGGCTACAACAGCGTAGATAAATAGGCAATTATCATTTATCCAATGCTTACCTATTGGGTTTACGAATATAAAATACCCCGTGACATATGCTTGACAAATAAATCCTAAGCCATTAGTGTATGCCTCAGGCCATGGCCCGCTGGCCGAGGTACTGTTAATCCGGGAGGAGTAGCTATGTTAAAAATCGGCCATGAAGTGGTTCGTCCTGGTAAGCAACTAGGTGACGCCCAGGTAACTATCCCAGTGCCCGAGGAGTTGGAAACCGTGCCTGGTATCCCGCTGAACAATCGGGAAGTGGACTGGTACTCCCGGGAGTATCCCTTGGAAACCATGAACATTGAAGAGAGGGCTTCCAGGGACTGGGCCAACGCGATTCGCGACCAGCACGTGGAGATGCGGGAAATCCGCAAAGAGCATGACAAGCTTAACCACCCTCTAATCGTGGCTGCGCGATTGTCCGGTGACCAAGAACCTACGGTTGAACCCACCGGGGAAGACGTTACCGAGCAAATCAAGAGTAAAGCTCGGGAGTTGGGCTTTCTAGAAGTTGGAATTACCGCCTACGACCACAAGTACACCTACAAGAGCAAGAGAGACTGGGTCAAGTTCCCCCACGCCGTTTGCTTGGTGTACGAGCAGGACTACGAGCCCACCCAGACCATCCCCAGCATATCGGCGGAAATCGTCCACTCCAGCACCTACCGGACTGAAGGCGCCGCAGCGTTGGAATTGGGCCGTTTCATAAACACTCTAGGATACCGCGCCCAGTTGCATAGCCCCAACGACAACACCGGCCCCTACATCCCTATGATGGTGGCGGCAGGCCTGGGTCAGTTGGGCGCTTGCGGCTACTTGCTCACCCCGCACGTCGGCAGCCGTTGCCGGATAATGATTGTCACCACCGACGCCAACGTGGGCTATGACGAGCCCGTCGATTATGGAATTCACGCCTTCTGCCAGGTCTGCCAGGTGTGTGTGAACCGCTGCCCGGGCCGCGCCCTTATGCGGGATAAGATCTGGTGGCGTGGTATGGAAAAGAACAAGCTCTACTTCAAGCGCTGCCGGCCAGTCATGGCTCGCTACTTGGGCTGCGGTATCTGCATGAAGGTCTGCCCCGTCCAGAAGTATGGAATGCAGACTGTGATGCAGCACTACGCCGAGACCGGACAGGTGCTTGGTAAGGGTACCCACGACCTCGAAGGTTACGAGCTAGAGGGCAAGGGCTACTTCGGACCCGGCGAACTCCCCGTATTCGACCGTGACTTCTTCAGCGCCATGCCTCACGGAGATACTGAGGAGTGGGCCTTCGATCTCTTTAGGCAGAAAGCTAGCGCATCCGGCGGCGTCATCACCGATGAGATGATCGAAGAGCTGAGGGCTGAGGTTGCTCGAGGCCTGACCCAGAGCAAGGACAATATCGGCATGATGGAGGAAGAAGACTACATTTAGTAACGTCTTCCAAACCCAACTCCCTAAAGAGGATTTCCCCAGGGGAGTCACTAGGTGGCGAAAGAGGCCCCGTTCTTCACAGAAAGAACGGGGCCTTAAATTTACGCCGTCTAAAGGCGGGGGGTTACCCTCAGAGCCGGATGCCCTCGCTATCCTCCCCCGTGGGAACGCCGGCCGCGGCGGGCTGGGTCTGCTTCAGGCTTTCTATCAACCGGTCCAAGTCCTGCTGGTAAGACCCCGAGCCCCGGTCCCTCAGGTCAAACACCACGTGTTCCGCACTTAGGCTCCGCGCAAGACCCCGGCCCCTAGGCGCTATCACCGTGTCATCGGGGCTCACCAGGAATAAGACCCATTGGTCGCGGCTCTGCTGAGCGTTTTTTGCGCCCGTAATGTCGTTACGGACCGTTTCACTATCCAGGGCCGCTTGAGTGCACACCACAATGAGCTTGTCATAAGCCCGGACCCACCGTTCCACTTCTTCCTGGTCTGAAGTGCTGTGACGGTCCACCAAGGCGTTGCCTCGAGCGTCTTCCGGGAAAAGCCAACAACGTATGCCCTCCGCCCGTAAGTCGGTCTGAAGATGCCGGGCGAATGGGCTGTCTTCCGCCGAGCAGGAAATAAAACAGTCGCCCTGAAAAATGGGGACTCCCACCAGAGAACGCTGGAAGTTAGCCAAGGATTCCGGAGCCCCCACTCCCAATAAGAAATCCTCGGGTAGTTTGCCTCCGGACCGGTACAAGGTGTCGATGCCTACCGTGCTGGGAGCGTCGTGCCGGATTTGGTCCATTCCTTCGGCCAGGCTGAAGTCGCAGTTCCGGAACACGCTGTAACCCATGATGCTGCCACCCAGCTTGGCTCCGGTCAGGTCGGGACTGTGGAACAGGGCTTCGTAGAAGTCGGCCCCCTCAAAGGCGGCGCCGGCCAAGTTAGTCCGGGTCAAGGTAGCACGGTTGAGGTTGGCTCCTATCAGCACCGCTCCGGTTAAGTCGGCGCCGGTCAGATTGGCCCGGGCTAGGTTGGCTGCCGTGAGATTGGCTCCGCTGAGGTTAGCGTCGGAGAGTACGGCCCGGTCCAGGTCAACGGAGGCGAGATCAGCTCCGCGAAGGTTCGCCCCCCGAAGGTTCGCTCCGTTCATCAAGGCGCCGCGGAGATTGGCCTCGATCAGGTTGGCGTGATACATGTGAGCTGGATTCAAGAAGCAGCCCGATAGATTGGCTCGTTGCAGCATAGCGCCCATCAAGTCGGAGTTGCGCAGGTCCGCCCCTCTTATATCAACTTGAGGCATCCGCGCGAAGCTCAAGTAGGCGGCGTTCAAGTCTAGAACGTCGTTGGGGTGCTCTTCCCTCCAACGGGCCACGACGTCTCGTCCCTTTCTTGCAAGCTGAACGTGCTCCATGTTGGCCATATTAGGTACTCCAGACTAGGGGTGACTTTCAGTAGGTTTTTAGTCCTCGTTGATGTTGGAGCCGAAGGGGGAGCCGGTACTCCAAGATTGGGGGACCCTTATCCCCAGTGACTCGCCCGTAAGAAGACAATACGAGAAGCGCAACCGCCGGAACTTAATGGAAATTTTAGCATAGCCGCAGACCCCGGGTTAACCGTCCTCCTCTCCAGGCAACTGTCCAGAGTTGGTGAGTCCAATTCACCGAAAGCCGCCTAAAGCAGTTTCACAACCGTCGGCCTAAGCGTCGACAGCAGAGATTAAACCTCCAATTGCGGGCCGTTAGACATCCGGGTCCCCTCAAGCGCGCCCGCGCCGCCAAGGCCAACGACCGGACACCGGCTCGTTTACCCGCCGCTGCTGATCACCGCACGGCGGTGGGCGCCCTCTCCCAACTTCCGGTCGCCATCGTAGGCCTCCACTTGGAAAGTAAGCCGGTTCCGGTCCACCGCCGTCAGCTCCGCGTAAGCAATGATCGTGGAGCCGATGTCGGCCGGGGCCAAATGACGCACACTTACCTCGATGCCAACGGATGTATGGCCTTCCTCCAGAAAATCGTGCACCGCGTTCATGGAGGCCTGCTCCATGAGCTGAATCATCGACGGAGTGCTGAATTTGGGCACATGGCCCGCGACATTATGCTCACACACAATAGTCTGCCTTTGACCTTTCAGGCCAGGGCGCATTTTATCCGTGACCATTGAATCCGGCCTCCTGTCTCATCGGATTACTAGACGCTGGCTATCATACCAGACGGTTCGAGCCAGCCCGGCTAACCTGCCCGCCCAGACGTGCATCAAGCATGTGTTCTATCTGATCAGTAGGCTGATACGAAGGCTGACCCGCAGGCTGATAAGTAGGCGCGACGAACAATATACCCGCCCGGACGTGGACCAAGCGCTGTGGCCGTCCGGGGTGCGTTGTTATTCTCTGGGAGAGGGTTCCGGGGAGTACTATGCGATTGGAGAGGGCTCCGTAATGCGTGTTTGGGGTCCTGTTCAAGACGAATGAATGACCATGAAAGGGCGGTCAACCAGCTTGAACGCTGCTCGACTTTACTATATGATGCACCCCGTCAGGAAGGTGCCTTTATGCCAATGAAGAGGGACCTGCTATCAGTCTTAGACCTCACACCGGATGAGACTCTGGGCATCCTCCTCCGGGCTAGGCAAATGAAAAAGGAGGATTGCGGCAGACCTCTTGTGAACAAGAGCGTTGCCCTCCTTTTTGAAAAGCCATCACTCCGCACCAGCACCAGTTTTCAAGTAGGAATCGCTCAACTCGGTGGTTACTCCGTCTACTTGAATCAGGACGCAGTAGGCTTGGGCGTACGAGAGCCAGTGTCCGACG
The DNA here is from genome assembly GCA_965224325.1 of Dehalococcoidia bacterium. Lineage (GTDB taxonomy): Bacteria > Chloroflexota > Dehalococcoidia > Lucifugimonadales > UBA3495 > CBDCMJ01. The sequence continues at coordinate 86,089 of CBDCYT010000003.1, read as the reverse complement.
TCGCTCGCGTCCTCTCCGGTTATGTCGACTGCGTCATTGCCCGTGTGTTTTCCCACCGGAGTTTGGAGGAGTTGGCGGAGTACTCAAGCGTGCCAGTAATAAACGCCCTGTCCGACTGGGAGCATCCCTGCCAAATACTGGCGGACCTGTTGACCGTGTACGAGCACCTAGGCCGGCTGGCCGGCGTAAAGTTGGCGTTCATCGGCGACGGAAATAACGTGGCCCGCAGCCTGTGCCTGGCTCTGCCCGCAGTGGGCGCCGGCTTCGCCATCGCGGCGCCCGAGGGATATAATTTGGATAGCGCCACCATAGCTTCAGCGCGTCAACGTTCCGGATTGGGCCCCATCGAGGTGTTGGCGCTGGCGGATCCAAGCGAAGCGGTAATTGGGGCAGACGTGGTGTATACCGACGTATGGGCCAGCATGGGCCAAGAGACAGAGGGGGCTGAGCGTCTAAAGGCGTTCAAAGGCTACACCGTGGACTCCACGCTGCTATCCCAAGCCAATGCCGGGGCCCTATTCATGCACGACATGCCCGCCCACTACGGAGAGGAAGTGCCGCCGGGAATGCTGGAACATCCTCAATCCGTGGCCTATCATCAGGCCCACAACCGCCTGCACGCACAAAAGGCTTTACTCGAGTTCATACTAAGCTAGCCCTATTCTCTAGACCAGAGCGCAGTTTTGCCACAGCCCATATTAGCCCTCATAGGCCGCCCCAACGTCGGTAAGTCGTCCCTATTCAACCGAATCTTGGGACGACGGCACGCAATCGTGTCTGAAGTGGCCGGTACGACCCGAGACCGGCTGATTGCTGATGCTCGTTGGGACGAGCATGAGTTTATTTTGGTCGATACCGGAGGTCTGGAGCCGAACCCGGAAGGTTCCATCAGGCAGAAAGTCCAAGAGCAAGCCGAAATGGCCATGGAAGCCGCCGATGTAATTATCTTCCTGACCGACGTTACCGAGGGACTAACCATTGCGGACCAAGTGGTGGCGGACCGCCTTAGACGCACCTCTAAGCCCGTAATCTTGGCAGTGAACAAGTCCGACAATGAAATGCGGGAGTTCGCCGCTCCGGAGTTCTACCGTCTGGGATTGGGTGAGCCCATCCCCATAAGCGCCTATCACCACATCGGAATCTATCAATTGATGGATGAGGTGGTGTCTCACTTCCCACCACTCCCGCAATTTCCAGAAGAGACGGCCGAAGACCCGGAGGACGGGTTGGCAGGCGCTGACCTGCCCGCCGAGCTAAAGCTGGCCATCGTGGGCCGGACCAACGTAGGCAAGTCTCAGTTGCTGAACGCCGTCCTAGGCGAAGAAAGGTCCATCGTTAGCCAAGTAGCGGGCACAACCCGAGATGCCCTTGACACGGGCATCAGCTACCGCGGCAACGATATTGTGCTAATCGACACCGCGGGCATACGGCGCCCCGGGCACGTGCAGCCTGGCATCGAGAAGTACAGCGTAATGCGGGCGGTCGGCGCCGTAAACAGGAGCGACATCGCGTTGCTGGTGGTGGACGCCAGCGAGCTGACTACGGCTCAAGACGCTCATATCGCCGGCCTAGCCTGGGACGTTTGCCGGGGCTTGATCGTGGTGATCAACAAGTGGGACTTGATGGAATCTGACAACAGGGGCGCTAGGGAAAGAGCGCTGTCCTTGGTGCGGGAGCGTCTCCATTTCATGTCCTACGTGCCCATCTGCTTTACCTCGGCGTTGAGGGCTGAAGGGATCGGTCAGGTGATGCAAACAGCGCTGGAACTGTGGCGGGAACGGCTGCGGTTTGTGCCGCCCAGGGAATTGCAATACCTACTGGCTGACGCCCTGGCCGAGCATGCTCCACCGTCAGCCCAGGGACGCCGGCAGAAGGTCAGGTTGCAGTTCACCCGTCTGCGCCAGGTAGACGTAAACCCTCCCACATTTCTGTTTACGGTTAACAACCCTGAGCTGGTGCACTTTTCCTACCAGCGATACCTTGAAAACCGGCTGCGGGACACCTTCGGGTTTGACCATACTCATTTGAGACTGGTGTTTAAGAAGTGATGAACCAGTCCGTACGCCCCGTGGCGCTCAGCCTCGTCGCGTTGCCACTGATTGCCGCTCTGGTGATAGTGATGTTCCTCACCATGGAAGGAGAATCGGGAGTGGCCCAATACGCCGCAGTCCTGGGCTTGGCCTATCTCATCGGTTCTATTCCCTGGGGCTATATGCTGATGCGATTTAGGAAGGGGCAAGACATACGGGAGTACGGCAGCGGCCGGATGGGCATGTCAAACGTGCTGCGCACCGGCGGCGGCAAAATGGCCGTTGTAGTCTTGGCCTTGGACACGGGCAAGGGAATACTGGCGGTGGCGTTAGCCAGGGAGGTGTTGGGTTCGGCAACGGGGGAGGCGGCGGCCGGTCTCTTGGTGTTGGTGGGCCATAATTGGCCCGTTTTCTTGCAATTCCGAGGGGGCCGGGGGGTTCTCACTGGTCTTGGAGGGCTGGCGGTCATGGCGCCAATTGCAGCTGCGGTTGCGGCCTTTTCCTTTCTACCGATTGCTCTCCTAAGCCGGTACCTTTCCTTGGGTTCGATACTGGGCGTGGTGATTGGCAGCTTCTGCATGCTGGGGCTGGGACTGGCTGGAGTGTATTCCATCATCTACTCGATTTACGCATTTTTAGGCAGCGCCATGATCATTTGGCAGCATCGGGACAACATCCAGCGCATCTGCCAAGGGAACGAACGCCGTTTGGGCCAACCAGCCAGCCGTACAGGCTAGTGTCGAGTAGAGGACGCTGCCTCTTCACCCAATAGCGCCTGCCGCCAAGGGAATAACCTGAAGAGAGATGGCTCTGCTGCCCTAGACCCTGAACCTACTCCAAAATGTGGTCCGAGAAGCGCGACACCAACGGGTAGGCCGCCCTTTTACGCTCGTTCTGAGCTTGTCGAAAGACTGTTTACTGGGTGCAAGCCGGTTTTGAAACGCCTTGCATGGCAGGATGGTTCCTTTCCGGCGCCATGTCTGAGCGCCCGGATAAGCTGATTTGACCCCGAGACTAACAACACAAGAAGCAGCTTCCTCTTGACGCCAAAGGTAGCCATAGTAGGCGCCACCACCTGGGGCACTGCGCTAGGAATCATCCTGGCGCGAGATGGAGCTCTGGTGCGGCTTTTGGCCCGCACTCGGCAGGAAGCCTCCCAGCTCAACTCCGCACGGCGGAACGTGAGGTTTCTGCCCCACGCACGCTTCCCTGATGCCCTGACGGTCACCAGTGACGCCCGAGAAGCAATTGCTTTGGCCGAGTTGGTCATCATCGCCGTGCCCTCCGACCAATTCAGGCCCAATGTCCGAAGTATTCGAGAGGAAATCGCCCCGGACGCTATCGTCCTGAGCGCGACTAAAGGCTTGGAGCTCCCCGCAGGCGAAAGAATGAGTCAGGTCCTACGGCAAGAATTGCCTCCCCACCTCCATTCCAACGTTTGCGTTCTGTCGGGCCCCAACCTGGCCCATGAGGTCATTCAGGGAAAGCCGGCATCCACGGTGGTCGCGGGGATAGATATTGCAAATGCGAAGTTGGCCCAATCCATCCTAATGTCCGGGTCTTTCCGGGTATACACCAGTGACGACGTCATAGGCGTTGAACTTGGCGGCGCCTTGAAGAACATCATCGCTCTAGGAGCGGGGATAGCCGACGGAATAGAAGCGGGCGACAACGCCAAGTCGGCATTCGTCACCAGAGGATTGGCCGAAATCACCCGCCTGGGGATTGCCTCGGGGGCCCACCCGCTGACCTTCGCCGGCCTTGCCGGTCTGGGAGACTTGATGGCTACCTGCAACAGCCCGTTGAGCCGCAACCACTACGTGGGAGAGCAACTCGCCAGAGGACGGACTTGGCCGGAAATTCAACAATCCATGGATAACGTGGCCGAGGGCGTAAATGCCACTCGCGCTGCCTTGGAGATGGCCGCGCGGCTGGGAGTAGAGATGCCCATAACCCAGGTCACTCACCAGGTGCTGTTCGACGGGCTGTCGCCCCAAGAAGCCGCCGCCCAACTTATGGGACGTCCCGGACGATCAGAGCGGTAACAGGTCACCGCGAGGGTGGCGCGCAACCTTCCTTGCTCAAGCCCTTGAATCCCCGCCCACCTTCGCCCTGTTAGCGCAGGTCTCCGCAACCCAATTCCGGTGTCCGCTCCAGCAGCCAGCCGGCTGCCACCCTCCGGTGGCAGGGCTTATCTCCGCGCTCGAAGCATAGCAAAGTGACGTCGCCCGGCGATGACAGTGCGGAAACCCAGTCTTGGAACTCCGCGCTCTGCTCATAAGCGGCGTTTACCGCGGACAGGTACTTCAGAGAAAGTCCTTGAAAGTCCAGCATACCGCTTCGATAGGCCTGGAGCAGGTCTTTCGGCGGGTACAAAAAGGGAGCGGTCAACCACTGAGTCCTCCGGCCGCGGGGATGGGCCCGAGACACGCGGTAGGGTTGGCCTTGCCAGTGGTCCAGATCATAAAAGCTGGCAGTGTATAGCACGTTAGGCAACCTTTCCCTAGCGTTGGTTATTCGTCTCGCCCTGTAGGTCCGGGCCCGAAGCTGTCCGGCCGGCCCTACGGAACACCTGACGCCACGCAAACAACAATGCGCCTACTACAATGATACTGAGATAGGTGATGGCCCGGTCTACCACGACCAAGGCGGCGGCGAAGTTGCCGGTCAGGGTGGAAAGACGCACGGCCAGACCCGCCACGCCAGACTCCACTGCGCCCAGGCCTCCGGGTGTCGGGACTAAGGTGAGCAGGGAGTTGGCCATGGTCAAAAAGACCACCGCAGCGATGCCCACGTCCAAGTCCAAGGCTCGCACCACGAGATAGAGCCGCGACACCTCGGCCGCCCAGGCCAAAACGCCCAGAATCGTCACCGGTAGGAGCCTACGAAAACTGCCCAGCGCCCCTTCCTGAAACCTGCTATAACGCTCAGCCAGCCAACGCGGCAGTCTCCTTGCCGCCCACCGCCTCATCCAGAACATTGCCGCTAGCATCGCCGCCAGCAACACAACCAGAGCGGCCGCTACTGCCAAAACGGTCTGCGCAGCTTCACCATCGTTTCGGATAAGGAAAGGTATGATGGCCGCCAGGACCAGGGCAACCAGGAGGGTGTCCAGCGCCCGCTCCGCCAGGATAGTACCCATGGTGCGGGAGAAGGAGGCTTTCTGCTCCTCCCGATACAGGTACGCCCGGTAGGCGTCGCCCAGCCGCAACCATCCCACGGCGTTGGCGAACCACCCCAGGAACACCAACTGGCTGCAATAAATGACGCCGGGTAACGGTAGCTGCGCTACGCCGGCAACCTCGTCATTTTCGTCATTGGCGGCGTCTTGACCGGCATCTTGATTGGCAGCATTTTGGTTGGCGGCATTTTGAAGGAAGATCCGCCACCTCGCGCCGCGAAAGATGAACGTGGTGTAATGGAGCAGGAAAGCAGACGCCAGCAACCAAGGGTTGCAGCTCTTCACTTTGTTCCAAGTTGCGCCCAGGTCCACGTCAAAACGTGTTACCAGGAACACCAGCAAAGCGATGGCCAACCCGACGGCGACCAGGGTAGGTAGAGAAAAAGCCCGGTGTCTGATTGTTGCCGAGCCACCGGGCTGGCGGCCGATTCGGAACACTAGTTCCCTTGAGCACCGGCGGGGCAGAGGCAGGCCATGGCTAACGCAACTCTCTGGGCAAGGTGAAAGCGACGTCCTCCTCCACGCCGGACAGCATGGTCACCTTCTCCGGCGCCAGAGCCTCAATCACGCTTTTCACCAGCACTTCCGGCGTGGAAGCCCCAGAAGTGATTCCTACCTTTTTCACGTTTTGTATCCAGTTAGGATCGATCTCCTCAGGTCCATTTATCAGGTAGGAAGGCACGCCTTGGGCTGCGGCAACCTCACGTAGGCGATTGCAATTGGAGCTGTTTTCTGCGCCGATTACCAACACCAACTCCACCATCTCAGCCATCTGCGTCACTGCCGTTTGCCGGTTTGTGGTAGCGTAGCATATGTCGTTACGAACCACCGCGTTGTAGAAGCGCTTTTGGATGGCGTCGATGGTCCTGGCGGTGTCTCTGACTGACAGGGTGGTTTGGGTCAGCACGGCCACTTGTTCGCTCGGGTCCCAATCGGGAAGGTCTGAGTCCAACTCGTCGGCGACTAGGGTCATCTCCACCTGCCCCATCGTTCCCCTCACCTCTTGGTGTCCCCTATGTCCCACCAGGAGCACTTTTTTTCCTTCAGCGTAGTACTTTTTGGCCTCGTTATGCACCCGGGTAACCAGAGGGCAAACAGCATCAATAACCCGAAGACCGCGCTCCTCGGCCTTTGTAAAGTCCTCGGGAGCAGATCCGTGGGCGGAGAATACTACCATGGAGCCCTCGGGGATCTCTTCTATCGTCTCTACGGTGATGGCGCCTTTGCGTTCTAGGTCCGCGACTACGTGGGGATTGTGCACGATCTGGTGCTTCACGTATATCGGCGCGCCGAACTTGCGAAGACAGATATCGACGACCTCGATGGACCGCACCACACCAGCGCAAAATCCCCGCGGGGAACTGAGTAATACCTCCATAGCCGGTCCTCCCTGCTTATGCGTCAACTGTATTATCCGGCGCTACGGACCCAGCTTGGGCCCATTAGGCATCTCGTCGATTTTCGACGAACGCTTCCGGGCACGGTGTCTTCGAAGAATGAATGCTAAGCCCCATGAATGAATGCTAAGCCCCATCTTCCCCGATCAAATGCAGGTACTTATACCCGGACCCCGTGTTCAACAAGACCACCGACTCATCGGACTCGATAACTCCGTCCGCCACCAGGCGTTTTAACCCGACCAAGGTGGCCGCTCCTTCGGGGCAGGCCAAGATTCCCTCCGCGGCGGCCAATTGGTGCATGCCCTCGACCATCTCATGGTCCTCCACCGCAAGAGCAGTACCCCCGGTCTCCCGGATAGCCCGCAATATGAGATAGTCGGCGAAGGGGTGAGGCACCCGCAGGCCGTCAGCCACAGTCTGGGCGTTGGCCCAGGGTTCCGAGGTGTCCTCGCTGTCGCGGTATGCTTTTACGATGGGCTGGCAGCCCACGGCTTGCACCGCGATGAACCTGGGAAGCGAGCCTTCCACCCAGCCCAGTTCCAGTAACTCCTGGAAACCCTTGTGCATACCGATGATGCCGGTGCCGCCGCCGGTGGGATAAACAATGGTGTCTGGCAATCGCCAGCCCAGTTGTTGGGCTATTTCCAAGCCCATGGTCTTCTTGCCCTCTGCCCGATAGGGCTCCTTCAAGGTCGAAAGGTCGAACAGGTCATGCTCCGCGGCTGCAGCCGCCGCCTGGCGGCCGGCGTCGCCTATGTGGCCTTCCACCAAATTCAGTTCGGAAGAGGCCAGTAAACACTCTTTTTTGTTGGCGTCGGGGGCATCCTGCGGCATAAACGCCTTGAGTGGAGCTCCGGCCCGCGCACAATAAGCCGCGGCTGCGCCCGCGGCATTCCCAGCCGACGGCATGGCAAACCCAGTGGCGCCCAGCTCTCTGGACCTGGAGACCGCCGCGGAAATGCCCCTGGCTTTAAAGGTCCCGGTGGGATTCAAGCCTTCTTCCTTAACGAACAAACGCTCCAAGCCGAGCTCCGCGGCTAGCTTTGAGGCTGCCAAAAGGGGAGTCCCACCTTCACCGAGGGTGATTACGTTTTCCGCATCGCCAACGGGCAACAATTCGGAGAAACGCCACATGTCGGCGCGGCGCCCGGCCAGTGCATCCCGGTCAACGTCATGGCGCAACCTGGCCAGGTCGTAGCGCGCGAAGAGCACCTTACCGCAACACGAACTTGTGTTGCTCAACCGGTCGCACGGATAGATGGCATTGCATTGCGTGCATTCGAGGTGGTCCAGATAACTAAACATGGACTTCAAGTCTCCGAAAATGGGAGAGACGAATAGCTTGCATTCATTGCGGCAGTTGCGAGAATATCACACTCCGCGCCGGACTTCTATGTCGCCGATAGGGGATATTGCCTGCGGCGTCTTTGAACCATTAACTCCAATGCCACGCCGCAGCGACAGTGCAAAGGGCAACCCTTGTGGCAGCCTCAGGCTGAACCTTGGGTTGATGTTGTAGAGGGTAACCTTTGCAGCAGCCTTCGGTGGAGAATCGACCCCGGCATCGCCTACACTTTGGCGCCGGCACGCGGGCGTGATAGCGGCCAGGGTCATTTAGTTTTCGCGACAACTCCTGTTTTCCTATGCACTTTGGGCTGGTCCAATGGCAGTCCAACATCAAGAACGCATGGATTCCCGCTCCCCGATCGGGGCCGGGGACAAGCTTCGCGGGAATGACGGGTGAGCGGCGGGAATGACCGGTGAGCGGTGGACATGACGGGTGAGCGGCGGGATGGACTCCCGCTCCCCGGTCGGGGCCGGGGGCAAGCTTTCGCGGGAAAGACGGGTGGGCGGCGGGATGGGTTCCCGCTCCCCGGTCGGGGCCGGGGGCAAGCTTTCGCGGGAAAGACGGGTGGGCGGCGGGATGGGTTCCCGCTCCCCGGTCGGGGCCGGGGACAAACTTCGCGGGAAAGACAGGTGAGCGGCGGGATGTATTCCCGCTCCCCGGTCGGGGTCGGGGACAAGCTTCGCGGGAAAGACGGATGAGCGGCGGGATGTATTCCCGCTCCCCGATCTGGGTCGGGGACAAGCTTCGCGGGAAAGACGGATGAGCGGCGGGCATGACGGGCGGTACACAAATCAACCCTCTGTGATAGCAGCCGTGTCCACTTTTGCGCATTTGAGGCCTATGCTATAATCTCACAACCTCTTCACTCTCAAACAGAGGGAATCTATGCCCGGCTACGGCCATACTTTGCTGGACAAAGACCCGGCCTGGCACGCCATAATGCCGGCCAACAAGCATCCTTCAGGGGCGTAACGCCATCGTTACTAAACCAAAGCCAAGGTGAAACCCGCATTTGGGTCGGCTAGAATCAGGGAGGCATAGCGTCAGGACTGGGAGCAGACTGAGTGGGGATGGTGATGGGTATGAGGGGGATAAGGCCGGACTTGGAGGGGTGGCAGTTGGACTTGGCTAGTGTGCGCAGCAGGATGTACCTAGCGCCGACACCCCGGGAGAGAGAACGGTGGCACGCACTGTGGCTCCTGTGCCGGGGCCTGACCGCCTCGGGCACCGCCCAGGCACTGGGCCGGGATGCTCACACCATCGGCAGATGGGCCGCCGCCTTCGGCGAGGGAGGGCCTGCAGCCTTGATATTCGAGCAGACCGGGGGTTCCCCCCCGCACTTGGCGAGACGCAACAGGCGGAGTTGACGGGGGCAGTGCAGGAGTTGCCCGAGATGTCGGGCATAGAAATGGCCAACTGGAACTGGAAAGTGGTGCGGCAGTTTGTCTCGAAGCGTTTCGGCATTGGCCTGAGCCGCAGCACTTGCCTGAACTATCTGCACCGCTTGGGGTTTGTCCTGAAGCGTCCCAAGAAGCGTCTGGTCAAGGCAGATGAGCAGAAGCGGGAGGCCTTCGTGGCGGAGTACGCCACCCTGTCGGACGAGGCGTGGCGTACGGGAGCGAAGATATTCTTCGCCGACGAGGCCCATTTCCGGGCCGATGCCGAACTGAGAGGCAAATGGGTGCTAAAGGGAGAGCCGGCCTTGGTGGACTCGACCAGCCCGAGCTATGGCGAAAAGGCCAGCTACTACTCGGCAGTGTGCCTGGAGACCGGTGAGGTGGAGTGGATGGACCTGGAGGGGAACAGCAACTCCGGAACCTCGGCTGCCTTCCTGGAGCGGTTGCGGCAGAGGCACTCCGGGCCGCTCAACGTGATTTGGGACAACGCGCCGGCGCACCGCGGCGAGGCGGTGCGTGAGTATCTGCGGACGCCGGGCTTGGGGCTGCGGCTGATGAACCTGCCGGGCTACAGCCCGGACTTCAACGCCGATGAGGCCATCTGGGGCTGGGCGAGAGAGGAAGCCACCGGAAACCTGTGCTTGGGAACCAAGGCCCTGGTAAAGGAGAGGGTCGGGAATTTCCTCTGCGGGCTGTCCATCCGGAAAGACGAGGTCAAGGGCCGCTGCCGCACCGTCCTACAATCAAAGGCCGAAGGATTTCTGCGAGAATCCCAGCCCAATCACCGATGTATTGTAAATGCACATCCCACCTTGGCTTTGGTTTAGTCTGTTTGAACCTATGCTATATGAGAGCTTGAAGTTCGACTTGGAAGCTGGATTGGAGACGGCAACAAAGAGGCTCACACACACCCTGCGGGACTCTGCAGAAGCTATCGCAGAAATTCGCCTGTTCCTTGAACCGGAACAGGAGGAACCGGAACACGAGGGCCGATAATGAAGTCAGTGTTGGACGAGCTCAAGATCTTTACCGGGACTGCCCATCGGGACCTGGCGGAATCAGTTTGCCAATACCTGGACATTCCGTTGGGCCAGGCGGAGGTCTTCAAATTCTCCAACGACAACACCTTTGTGCGCATTCAAGAGAACGTCCGGGAACGGGACGTGTTTGTAATTCAGCCTACAAGCTATCCGGTCAACGACAACTTGATGGAGTTGCTGATCATGATAGACGCCCTTAAAAGGGCGTCGGCAGGAAGAATCACCGCCGTGGTCCCCTACTATGGCTACGGCCGCACCGACAAAAAAGACCAACCTCGCGTCCCAATCACCGCCCGGTTGGTGGCCGACTTGCTGTCGGCGGCCGGGGCGAACCGGTTGCTGACCGTTGACCTGCACGCCGGACAGATCCAAGGCTTCTTCAACATGCCAGTGGACGAGTTGACCGCCCTTCCCATATTGACGGACTACTTCGGCTCCAAAGAGGTTGCTGATTGGGTAGTGGTGGCAGTAGACATCGGCATAACCAAAAAAGCCCGAGACGTGGCGGAGCGGTTGGGCGCTCCGCTGGCCATCATCGAGAAGCGCCGGCTGGGCAACGATGAACGCACGGAGACGATGAACGTGATCGGTGACGTCCGGGGCAAAGTGGCTCTAACCTTCGACGACGAGATCGACACCGGCGGCACTATCGTCAACTCTGCCAACGTTCTGAAAGAGCGCGGGGTCAAAGAAGTCTATTGCTGTGTTACTCATCCCGTGATGTCCAGGAACGCCCCTCAACTGATGGCCGGAAGCGTCTTTAACGAAGTGGTGGTCACAGACACCATCCCCATGCCTGCGGAGAAGCGCAACGGGAAAATCACCGTGCTCTCGATTGCGCCGTTACTGGGTGAGGCGATTTATCGCATTCACAAGGGCCTGTCGATAGGAGAAATGTTCAACTGACCTGTGGGAGGTCTCTTTCAACATGTACGATCTGCTTATTAAGGGCGGCACAGTGGTGGACCCTTCCCGGGGCCTTCACGGTCTCAACGACGTGGCGGTGGAAGACGGCAAGATTGCCCGAATTGCCCCGATGATACCCACGGAAGAAGCGACCCGGGTGGTCGACGTCCCGGGAAAAGTGGTGACCCCAGGCCTGATCGACATCCATACCCACGTCTACGACGGGGTTAACGGCAACGGCGTGGAGGCCGACGTAGGAGGTGTGCGGGCCGGTGTAACTACTCTGGTGGATGCCGGCAGCTCCGGCTGCGACACCTTTGGCGGCTTTCCCAAACACATAGTCCCCAATAACGAGACCGAGGTCATTTGCTTTTTGCACATTTGCCGCACCGGGTTAGCTACCACACCGGACATTTTCAGCCCAGACAGCATTGACCTGGACAAGACCATTCAGGTGGTTGAGGAAAACCCGGGCTTGATTTCGGGAATTAAAGCCCGCATGGTCACGCCTGCCCTGGACATCATGGGGATGGAGATGCCCCTGATGGCCAAGCGGGCAGCCAAAGAGTCCGGGACCAAGCTCATGGTCCACATCGGCGATACTCAGAAACGTTACGACCCTAATGTTATCCGTGAGCTCCTTCCCATAATGGAGGAGGGGGACATAATTACCCACTTCTTTACGGCCAATCCCGGCGGCGTGCTGAACGCAGACGGCAAGTTGGTGCCCGAGGCCAAGGAGGCCAACGACCGGGGAGTCTGGTTCGATACGGCACACGGTCGAATGAACTTTAGCTTTGAAGTGGGCCAACGCATCTTGGACCAGGGTATGATGCCTCACTGCATCAGCACCGATTTGACGGTGCCAGGTCGAATAGGTACGGTCCATAGCATGACTGAGATGTTGAGCCGGTTCTTGGGCATGGGGTTTACCCTTGACCAGGTGATCACTATGTCCACTCTAAACCCGGCCAAGGCCATGGGCCTGGACCACCGGCTCGGCACCTTGGAAGTGGGCAGGCAGGCGGACATCTCAGTACTGGAAGTCAAGAATGGAGATTGGGTGGTCTACGATGTGTTCGGGGGCTCCAGAAAGATAGATAAGGCGGTCGTTCCGGTGTTGACCGTCAAACGCGGCAAGGTGTTTGAAGCGGGTTGGGGTCCCCGGCCTTGGGGTTGGGAGCCGGACCCGGCGTAACCCCGTTTATATGGGCGCACAGTTCGGGCGCAAGGAACGATCAACTACCCGACGTACGTTCCCGCGCGGTCCGTGCAGCGTACGGTCCCGGAGACCCGAGCAACGGCTCTAGGCCACGTTGGCGCGAATTCAGGTTCACCGGCAACGGATGGCATTCCTGGCGAAGCGAGAAATGCCATCCGTTCGCTTTGGCGCAAAAGCCGTTGCAACGCCGCGCCCACATGAGATTTACCCTCTTGCTCTGGCGCCGAAGCGGCTGCAACGCCGCTCCCGGAACGATCCCCCCCTGCCTCAGTGCTGGAGTAGTTGCGACACCACTCCTGGAAGAATTTGTGCCTTCCGCCTTGGCGCTAAAGTGGTCGCAATACCGCGTTTGCATGGATTCGACCCTTCTCCGGCAGGGTTCAATCGTAATGTTCCCACACCAAGGGACTAGGGCGAACACCCTCTCTGTTGAAAAGAGAGAACCGGTGGAGATGTGAATAGATAATGGTTGATGGCCCTGCGCAAGAGCGCTAAGAACGGCGATGCGCCTTAAATCGTCGAGAAAACCGCCGCAACCTGGCCAATGGGCGGAATCTGGGCCGCATGTTATCGACCACCATCGGCGCTACCTGGCGGTTGCCGGCCACCAAGGGAGCAACCCAACGTCTGAGTTCGCTCAAGCTGGGCGGTTTCGCCTCCCAGGTGGGCGCCAGAGACTCCAAGCCATGCCACCGCTTTTCACCGCGAAACCGGGTCATAACCGTGCCCTTAGCCTCCATCACCGCAAGAGCTCCGCCCGCGATATCCCAAATCCGTGGGGCTCCAAAGAATGAATATTGCAGCACGCCGCAGGCGGTCATGGCCAACTCGTAAGCTACGCTGCCGGTGACGCGGGTATCCCCAGCCTTGGCGTTGAACCGGCGGCTGAAGCTGGCTATCTGAGAGAAGGAAGCCGGCAGGCCCACCAAGCGGTTGGCAACCGGCTCAGTGGACTCGTAGACTGAGACCGGTTCTTCATCGGCGAAGCAGCCTCCACCCTTTCGACAATGCATAACAAACCCTCCCCCGGGATTGGGCCAGGGCAGGTACAGGGCGCTTGCTATAGGGTGTCCCCGGTATAGGACCCCGATAGAACAAGCGTATACGGGGAGTCCATTTAGATAATTGGTGGTGCCGTCCAAAGGGTCGAGCACCCACAGAAACTCGGGAGCTGGAGTGTGGTCCTCTTCGCTCTCCGCCCCAGCGGCACTCTCTTCACCCAAAATTCCGTGATCCGGAAACTGTTTGCTAATCTCTCCGGACAGATAATTCTGACAGGCCTTGTCGACACTGGTCACTGGGTCCCGCCGTTCCTTATCTTTATACTCGATAGAGATTTGACGGCCAAAGTGGCCGGCTAGGATCTCCCCGGCGCCCCTAGCCATCTCCACTGCGGCCGCCTCTACTGTCAAGACCAGCGTGTCATCTGGGACCATTCGTCATCCCCATTATTGGCTGAGAACGAGATTATGCGGGTAAGAGTCGGAAAACCCTCAACAAGAATGGGGCTCCGCTCCCTTTCAGACCAGTCTAACATAGCGCCAACACTGATCCGTTCCCCCGGGGCTGATATAATCAAGCATCTGCTACCCGCGGCAAGCGGTCCACTCATAACCTACAAGAACGAGGAAGCCATGGACCTGGAACTTCGAGGAAAAGTAGCCATAATCGGCGGAGCCAGTAAGGGGTTGGGAAGGGCTTGCGCAGAGGCTCTCGCCGCCGAAGGCGCCAATATTGCTATTTGCAGCCGGTCCAGCGACGACCTGGAGGGGGCAGGGGAAGAAATTCAACGGGCGACAGAATGCCAGCCGCTGATATTTCCTGGCGATCTGGATAGTCACCAGACAATACAAGACCTGATAGAGGCTACAGTAGAGAGGTTTGGGCGGCTGGATATCATGATCAACAACTCCGGTGGACCTCCCTTGGCCAGGGCCGCCACCGCTGGAGAAGACCTGTGGGAAATCGCGTTGCAGCGCTCCCTGCTGTTTTTCGCGCGAATGTGCCGGGAAGCCCTTCCCCACTTGAGGCAACAGGGCGGCGGCCGGATCATTAACATCCTAGCCAGTACCGTATACCAACCCATTGACAATCTGGCCTTATCAGGGGCCACACGAATGGGTGTGGTAGCCTTTGCCAAAAGCCTGGCTGACGAAGTGGGACGGGACAACATTCTGGTGAATAACGTTTGCCCAGGGTCTATCCTGAGCGACAGGATGCTGTCCAACGTTAGGTCCCGCGCCGAGGAGCAAGGGATTGCCCTGGAGGATGCGCTGGACCAACGCGCCGCCGACACTGCCCTAGGGCGGCTAGGACGGCCCGAGGAGTTGGCCAACTTGGTGGCCTTCCTAGCGTCGGCGAGGTCCAGCTACATTACCGGCGCCACCATCCTGGTGGACGGTGGGCTGGTCCGTTCAGTCATCTAGCACCCGTCTTCCGAGTCTCCCGGGGCAGCCGTCAAGCGTCCCTTCTGGGCATTCCGGAAATGTTGACCATAAAGGGCGACGCTGCGGCTGTTTCTTGGCACGAGCTAACAGGGGCTAAAAACGGTGCACCCAAACTGAGATTATCTCAACCAGCGGGTTTGAAGTAGGGCACCGTAATCTGGTCGTTGGCCTTCACAAAAGTAACCTCCACCGCCATACCGATCCGGACCTGCGCGACGTCGCAATCCACTATGTTGGTGAACATCTTGACCCCTTCATCCAACTCCACTAGCGCCAGCACATATGGGCCGTCGGCAAAACCCGGGGTCCTGTTCTGGTAGGTAACGGTGTAAGTCCATACTGTGCCTTTGCCGCTAGACTCAACCCACCCTATATCGTTGGACCAGCAATGGGCGCAAATCCCCCTGGGGTAGAATTGGTATTCGTTACAACGGCTGCATTTTTGGAGCAGCAGTTTCCCCCGCCGGCAGGAGTCCCAGTACGGCTTGGTTTCGCCCACGATGGTTGGCAACGGCTTGTTCCACTCAGCCATCGACTAATCCCTCCCCAGAATGACCGTGCCACCGCTATGGCGGGAACCCAACGCGCCGCCGGTACCGTGGCAAAGGACGATCTTGCAGTCGGAAACCTGGCGAGGCGTTCCCTCGAATTGGTGACGTAGCTGCCGCGTCGCCTCGAACAGCAAGAAAATGCCCCGCATTCCTGGATGGTTGGAAGATAGGCCACCGCCATCCGTATTGACCGGCAACGCGCCTCCGATCTGCAGCCGTCCTCCCGACACGAAATCGCCGCCTTCACCCTTTTGACAGAAACCCAGGTCTTCCAGGGTTTCAACGACCGTGATGGTAAAAGAATCGTAGATCATGGCCATGTCGATGTCCTCATGGGTAACCCCGGCCATGGCGAAGGCAGGCTCCTGGCTTTGCTTAGCGGCTATATAGACCAGGTCTCGCTTGCCTGCCCCCTGGTGAGCCACCGCTTCTCCCGCCCCAAGCACCCACACCGGCGTTTGGCGACAATTTCGCGCCACTTCCTGGGAAGCCACCACTACCGCTCCGCCGCCATCTGTAATGACGCAGCAGTCCATCAGGTGCAGGGGAGAAGATATCACCCTGGACCGGACTACGTCTTCCACGGTGATGGGGTTGCGGAATAAGGCTTCGGGATTCATGGATGCGTGTTTCCGCATGGCAACGGCTACCTCGGCTAGCTGCTCTGAGGTGGTCCCGTATAGATGCATGTGCCGCTGGGCGATCATGGCGTACAAACCCACGGTGGTCAGCCCGTATAGCTCCTCGAAGCTGTCCGGTGAAGGCTCCAACCTGGGATGGCCAAAGCGGGCCACGCCGCCGGTGCCCACAGACACACCTCCGGAGCGGGCCAGGGTGCTGTAGGTAATAACCGCGCAATTCATGCGGCCGGCAGCGATTGCGTTCAGAGCGTGGGACAGGTGAAACTCGAAGGAACCGCCGCCCACGGTGGTGTTGTCCACGTACTTGGGGTACATGTTCAGATAATCAGCTAAAGCCAGGCCGCTGTTGCGGCCGGACATGGATGCGGTAAGCAGCCCATCTACGTCGTTTTTCCCCAGTCCTGCGTCCTCCAGGGCTTTGATGACACTCTCTCCCTGAATCTGCAGCTCACTTTTATCGAGGGCGTAGCGGGTAACGTGCTCGTGAATACCTACAATGGCGGCGGTCCGCCTAAGATCTGCCATCGGCAAGGGACCTCCTAATTGTCTAAATTGGGTACTCTCTCATTCGACTGAGTTCCATGCCGCAAGGAGAAGCCTTTGAATCCAAGTGTCGAATAGGGTCGATCCTCCAAATACTGGCTGCAACATGAAACGATCAGGACAGATACCTTGCGCTCCCCGATTTCTGATTACCTGTTCGTACTTCAATCGGGTATCCTCATTCGGATGGACTAAAAAGTTTCGTAAAGGTTTTATCTCGTCGAGGCTGGCTGACCCGAGGCCAATGTTGATTTGGTCATAGTTGGCCACTTTAAGCGTCCTTGCGTGCCTTACCGCAAAACTTGGGTCCTCCCAACCATGCGCGGCCCCTGAAGCCTAGACTCGCCGAGAACTCGCCGAATATCGGCCATTGTGTTCACAGTCGGCGCCTTGGTCAATACCTTGCCGGTTCGCGTCTGGCGCCCGCCTAAAGCAGATTGAACAATTAACTCTCTGCTGAACTCGCCCCACAAAACCTGTAGTCTGCAGACAAGATATGCGCGCCCATCCCGGTGAACCGTCTCACATGGCCTCACACCGATATGAGCATGTTGCAGACTAACGAGAAAACGTTCGCTGAGCTCTCTGGTCCGTCGTTCAAGTCGACCGTAAAGAGTCCCGAGCTGAGTCATACTCGTTGTTAGATTGGATCGGGCAACAACGCGGAGAGTAGGGACAGAAATCGAGTCTTTCTAGACCGAATGCGTTGCGTTGTGGCGGAGGACGCCGACTTGAATTCTGCAAATCTTGGAGGGATTTCCTCTAGATCGGGCTCCAAAACCCCCGCAAGGATGCACAAATTGACCGTGGCAGCCGCGATGTCTTCCAAAGCACTATCTACCCTCAAGGGCAAGTCGCTTCCCAGATCACCGCCTTGAATTCCAATACGCGCATGAGCCACCGCAGCGAAAAACATGAGGAAATGGGGAGCTCCGGCCAACCTAGTCTCCATAACAGGCGCGAGCTTCTCCATGATGAAGCTCAATGTTAAATCAACTCTTTCTGACGCGGACGAGGGGAGATTACCATCGTACATCTTGTACAGTCTCTCGATTGTTGGCTGACCACCATCGCAGACACCATTCAATATCACGCCATACAACTGGGCGGTCAATTCATCGTCGGCCATCCGCACCCGCGATCGTTTGGTGATCACTTGATATTTGTCCCATAGGACACTCCATTTTCTGGAGGTCTCAACTACTGCATTCCTAAATCGCCCGTGATACTTACCATGCCGCAATTCTTGAGAGGATAGCTTATAGTTGTACGTGTTTAATCGTCTAAAAATGTCGAATACCGTGGCGTCGGATGCGTTGAAAAGCTGTGCGCAAGGAAGCTGATACTCAAGGAACTCCTTTTGGGTGTCCGAATCCAAATCGGAGAATCTTCTGCCGGCGTGCTCTCCAAACACCTCCCTATTTGTACCTAATGGGAATTCATCATCTGCAAAAGCCTTAATTGCTGAAATACGCTGCTGACCGTCTACGATCTCTCGATAACTCCTTCTGGTTTCCACATTGGTGTCAGTTCGCATGTAAATGCTGGGGATAGGAAGATCGCGCAGTATTGTGTCGATCAGGTAAGCCTTGGCTGCTAGGGACCATACCTGATCATTTCGTTGATATTCACGATTGACCACCAGGGTTTTTTCGTCCAGCCAAGTGACAATATCCGCGATTGTGTATAGTTCTAGCATAACCGACTCGTTCAATCTCGCTTGGGGTTGCACTTAAGTATAACCTATGTTCGACAAGGTCTAGCGAGGAGCACATTGAAGAGATCCAGCGCGCGACCAAACCTTCCCTATCTTCTGGGCACACTATATAGTAAGTGTGGACTCTCACTCTAGGGTTGGATGCAGGAGGAGCTATGCTGGCGTTCCTGGGAGGGACCGGACCAGAAGGCAGGGGGCTGGCGCTCCGGCTAGCGCTAGCTGGAGAACATGCGATCATCGGTTCTCGAGACCCTGCGAGGGCTGCAACCGCGGCGGACGATTTGTTGAAACTAGCTCCCGGGACCAGCATTCAAGGCGCCGCCAACGCTGACGCGGCAATCCAGGCGGACGTGGTGTTCCTCACCTTCCCTTACGAAGGGCAGCGCCCCACGCTGGAGCAGCTGGGCGACGCTCTTGAGGGCAAGGTCGTTATCAACGTAATTGCCCCGATGCAGTTCCAGCGAGGCCGGGGGGCCAGCGCCATCGACGTAGACGCCGGCTCGGCCGCACAAGAAGCCCAAGAGCTTTTGCCCAACTCGCTGGTAGTTGCCGGCTTCCAAAACGTCAGCGCCGAGGAGCTTCAAGAGCCCGATATTACCATGTCAGGAGACGTGATTATTTGCTCTGATCACAAGGCGGCCAAGGGGGTTGTCATGGACTTGGCGTCGAAAATCCCCGACCTGCGGCCAGTGGATGGGGGGGGACTGGCCAATGCTAAGTACGTGGAGCAAATCACGCCTCTATTGGTCAATATCAACCGTATTTATAAGATTCACGCCGGGATCAAAGTCGTTGGAGTCTGAGCGGTAAACCTGTATAGGCTGGGGAGGCCGGTAACTCCCAACCATACCCCCGGCGATCTTGAACCTGATGCGCCGCATCCGGGAAACCACTCAGTAGACTTTGCGCTCGCCTTTCAGGGAGCCCCTCCCCAAGAACTGCTGCCTAAAGCCAGTCCTCTTCCTGGTCTTCCTCCGGCTCTTGGTAGGTATAACCCATCTCTATGAGCTCTGCTTCGAGATCACGAGAGAATTCTTGGATGGTCTTGGATTCCGGGACCGTGATCAGAATGGAGCCTCCCTCGCCCCGGCCAATGGAGCCCGGGTCTTCTTTAGACAACTCCACACTTACGGACTCCCGATGAATGCCCAAGGTGTCAGTGACTGAGAAAATCGCTTCCATGTCTGCCATGCCGATAAGCTCTTCTGGCATTATTCTCCAGTGAACCGCGGAAACCGCCGGCCGTCTCGGGACGGAATGGCAGGTGGCGCAAAGTTCAGTCCTCGGGCGGCCACTTGGTGCCTCCCACTGCCGGGCGGTCCTGCGGGGGCCGGGCCAGGCCGTCGGCCACCACTTGCCGGAACGCCTCCAGTATCACAATTCCCCAGTCCTTGGCTTGGGCCACCCGGAAGGCGGTGCGCCTGCCCCGGCCCACAGTACGTTGATTCTCGCCGCTCTCCGAAGCGACCTCTTTGGAGACCATTTCATCCATGGCGTCTATGGACGGGACCAACTCATTGGCCGTTTCGACGAACCGGGCAACCTCGCCCATAGAAGCGTCCAAGACCACGAACACCGGAACGGTGCCGGCCCGGTTCTCCGCCAGGAAGCTGTCGGTCAGCGCAAGCTCGTCATCCCGGTTGAACACCTTGGAGGAGAGCCGGTCTGTGCTATCGGCCAGGTTTAGAATAGCCGGGGTAGTGCTCATCGCGTCACCGCACCAATCCGCCGTGAATACGGCAAGCCGCAATGTCTCGTCGAGACGGTCAAAGAAGTCCTTGATGTCCTCTGGTATCTCCACCGAATGATAAACGTCGATGAAGGGCTGTTTGTTGACCTTGATCTGTTCGATGTATTCCTGAGTCGTCATGCCCTGATTGAACTTATCTTCAGACAGCGCCACGGTAAGCCACCTCCGCGTGAAGCTGGGCGTTCCGCCAGTAGTTTCTCAACAATTCAACTGATTGGCAATGGCGGTTGTTGGCGGTCAATAGCCAATCTTCGGACTTGTCGCAATCCCGCAGCGCCATGCTAAAATTGGTGCGATCAAACTTCGCCATGCTGGAGTAGGTCAGGTTGGCCACGGATAGCCCGCAGCCCTATCTAAAATACGCCCTCTTTTGCGAGGACACCGAGGAAGGACCCGGTCAAGAGCTGTCTCTGAAAGCCGTCACCGACCTTATCGAGTTGCCCGCAATCAACGAAGGAACGGAGCCGGGGAGCCCAGTGCTGGCTGAGCTAGACCTGCAACTGGCTTTTTGTATCGCCGGCGCCACTGCTGGGCCCCATCATTTGCTTGTAGCCATAAAAGCCCCGGGGATTCCGTTGGACCCGCCGCGGCCTCAACTCATCGATTGGGATGATGGAATACTGTTTCAACGGTGGATCAAGACCTTTCGCATTCCGGTGCAGGCCCCGGGACGGCATATTGCCGCGATCCTGCTGGACGGCGCCCCGTTGGGCGAGGCCAGCTTCCTGGTGCGGTTTAAAGCCTCGGAAAGCGGCCCGGAATAAGGCCTAGCGGCCCAGCCTCAGCCGAGTCCTCCCTAATCTCTCGCCTTCCAAAAAGCCCAGTCCGCCCTCGCTCGGCTCAGCTGTTGAAACCGCAAGGCTGGCTAATTCCAGGCTGCAATGCGGCGGCGACCAACTCTGTTGTTCCGGCTTAAGCAAGCTCAAGTTCAAGTTGAAAGCCGTTCAGGCGTTGACTATAATAGCAATCCACTGGTCGAGACATTCAACGGCAGGGAGCTCATCACGTGGCAAACGAGACTGGTAAACGGTATCTTTGCAATAAATGCGGTTCCGAATTCATCATGACCAAGGGAGGAAGCGGCACCATCAACTGCTGCAGTCAACCCATGGAGATCAAGCGCTAGCCCTCTATCCGTCTCCGGTCTTTCATTCCGGCGTTATGGGCCTGCGTGTCAACTCTCCCGCCTAATTCCCTTCCCACACCTCTTACCGCCGGGCTTCCCCCTAGTCTGTTCCACCTCATCCGGCTCGAAGGAGTTCCTATCCATGGCAAACCAGTTAGGAAAACGGTATACCTGCGCCGAGTGCGGCAGCAGCGTTCTATGCACCAAGACCGGCGAGGGTGTGATTAACTGTTGCGACTCCGAAATGGAAATCCAAGAGCCACGCAAGCTTCCGTCTTCAGATTAGCCGGCAGATACAAACGATTTACCGTTCAGCCCGGGTTACGTTCAACCCGAGCCACTCGAGTTAAAGTTACCAGAGTTAATTAAAGCAGCCGTAACCGCTCAATCTGATCAAGGCCGTGGGCATAGAGCGTCACCCCCAACGGGGTTGGACATCCA
This sequence comes from Dehalococcoidia bacterium, assembly GCA_965224325.1. Classification (GTDB taxonomy): domain Bacteria; phylum Chloroflexota; class Dehalococcoidia; order Lucifugimonadales; family UBA3495; genus CBDCMJ01. The sequence continues at coordinate 64,349 of CBDCYT010000003.1, read as the reverse complement.
TGGGAATGCCGAGCAGATGCTTGCCAACTTCCTCCCGCACCAAGTCCGGCGTGGTCAATGCATGTAAGGTCCCCATGCGCACGTCCCGGTAGTAGCGTTCAAAATCCGAGGCCTCGAAAAGACCGCGAGCGCCGCGGACACTGAACATCCGGTCCACCGCCTTCTGGGCATTCTCCCGAGCCACCAGACCCGCCATGTGAAACCGGGCCGCGTCCTCACTCGTAAACTGCTCTTCTGCGTCAGCCTTGGCCGCGATAGCCCTTGTCTCTTGGTACAGAAAAGCGCGGGCTGACTCTATAGCCATCGCGGCGTCGGCCACGGCAAACTGGTTGCCGGGCATGCTGCGCCTCGAGTGCCCTCCCTGGGACATGGACTCAGCCTTGGCGGATTCGATAGTGTCGTCTAAAGCAACCTGGGCGATTCCCAGCATCATTGCCGGCATCCACACCCGGCTCCGAGACGGCACTCTAAGCGCCGGGGGGCCGTCGGGCAGCCAAGGTTGGTGGGGCGCGGGGCGGTTGTCCACAGGGGCGTGCTCCTCCGGCACGAACACGTCCTCCATGACTACGTCATTGCTCATAGACGCCCGGGCTGACATGGCCTGCCAGGTATCTTCGATGCGCAATCCTGGCTGAGAAGCAGGCAACACCAACCAGCGGGTATGACACTTTGGGGGCTGGGACATGACGGCGGACGGCTCCCAATTGGGCGGAGGCCCCGGGACCAAGGTGTTGAGGAAAATCCAGCCTGCGATGTTGGAACCGCTGACGAAGCGCCACCGCCCGGAGGACACGAACCCGCCGGCCACCGGTTGAGTTACCCCTCCCGGCGCCGCGGCATGGGCAATCGTCGCGCCGCTCTCCACCACGGTCTTGATGAGGCGCTGTGACCGCTCCGCCATCATGCCCATGGCGAAGGTACACAAAGTAGAGTGGTTTCCCAGTATCCAGGCCGTAGAAGTGCAGGCCCCGCCAAGCAACTCGTAAACTGCCAGTTGCGTGACCAGGTCCGCCTCAATGCCGCCCTGGTCACGCGGTATGGTTAGGGTGAGCAGTCCCGATTCCCGAAGGTCGTTTATAGTTTCCGGCGACAACTCCCGCTGTTGGTCGGCAATGCGGGCACGGCGAGCTGCGCCGGCGGAAACTAACCGTGCCCGTTCCACCACGTCCCATCTGGGCTCAATGACCCGATGGGTTTCAGCCTTATTTTTGGTCATGTTGCTCACGAGCCAAGCTCGGCGAACAAGCCTACCATGAATCTCTAGCCTACTTGAAATACGGGATCACGTGGCGTCCTAACAGCTTAATGGAGTCCATGATCCGTGTATGGGCTAGGTTCCCCATTTGCACAAAGCACAGGATCTGATCAACCCCGGCTTCCTGATATCCCTTCAACGTCTTGATCACGGAATCCGGGTCGCCCATGGCAAAGGCGCCCGATTCCAAGTGATCCTGGGCTGTTTTTTCGGCTCGCTCTGCCTGAATAGCGCTGACTGCGAATTTGTATGAGTCGGGGACGGCGCGTCCTTGCCAGGGGGCATAAAGCTGCTCCGCCATGTTGACGAACCACTCGCCTTCCGGGGCGCCCACCCGACGCGCTTCTTCATCGTCTTCTCCACAATGGATCACACACAACGCCGCCACCTGGTCGTTGACGAAGGAACCAACGGGATGAGCGTGTTTAAGCGCCTCGCGGTACGCGTCAACCCGCTCCTTCATCTGACCATAGCCCGCCAAGTTGAAGCAAAGCACCCCTAACCCCATTTCCCCAGCAGCCCGGAAGCTTTCGGGCTGGCTGCACGCCACCCACATTGGCGGGTGAGGCGACTGCACCGGCTTGGGAATGACCGAGCGGGCCGGAATGTTGAAGTAGCGCCCTTCGTGGGAGAACGGGTCCTCGGTCCACATGCGGGGTATGATCGAAACCGCCTCTTCCCACTGAGCCTTGGTCTGTTCCGGATCGACTTCAAAACCGTCCATCTCGATCAACGTGGTGGACCGGCCCGTTCCTAAGTCCATGCGCCCATCACTGAGGATGTCCAGCACCGCTGCGCGTTCGGCAACACGGACCGGGTGGTTGTATTGGTTGGGCAACAGGGCTACCGCGTGACCTATCCGGATCCGCTTGGTCCGCTGCGAGATCGCCCCGTAAAGCACCTCAGGCGCGGAACAATGGGAGAACTCCCGCAGGAAGTGATGCTCAACCGTCCAAAAATAATCGAATCCAACGTCGTCGGCCAATTCGACTTGCGCCAATACCTGATCGTAGCGCTCTTTCTCTATACCTGGATAATGGGGTTCCGGTATCTGAATCTCATACATAAGGCCGAATTTCATGTTTCCTCCCTAAGGGCTTATTCCGTATGAACCGCTGGGACGATATTCCGTCCCGCCCGAGACCGAGGTCCCAGATAGAGTCTGACCGCCAATTCCCTTCGCGCTGCGGAGGCGCCGGGACGCGACCCTTGGGGCCGAGGCATCCCGGTTTCCCGGCGGCATATTTACGGCACCAGCATTGCCCTGGTGATGTCCGTCTGGCGAGCGTTCCATTCCGCCTTGGGGAAAGCTTCGTTAACTTCAGCCAATGGGAACTTATGGGACACAATTTTATGGAATGGAAGCTTATGTTGGTTCCTTACTAAGAAATTGAGCAGCATGGGCAGCAAGTCCGGCCGGTACATCAATGATCCGACAATGTTCTTGCCAGCCAAGAGCTTAGAGGGGTCTATGGACACCTCCCGGCCTCTCACGATGTCGCCGATTTCAACGAAAGTGCCGCCGTTGCTGAGCATGTCCATGCCCTCTGCCAAGAGCTCCGCTCTACCCACCAATTCCATCACCACATCTGCGCCCCGTCCATTGGTGAGCTCTCTGACTCGTTGCACCCTGGTTTCGGCAGTATTGAACTCCTCGATATTGATGGTGTGGTCTGCGCCGAACTCCTCGGCCAAACTCAAACGGTTCTCCAAGCGGTCCAAGACAATGACCCGATCGGCTCCCATGTCCTTGGCCATGGCCGTAGCGTGCAGCCCCAAGCCGCCCGCACCCTGAATGACCACGTAGTTGCCCTCTTTGGCGCCGGCTCTCATCAGTCCAGTCGTCACAGTGCCCATGGCACAGTTGACCGGCCCTAGCAGATCGTCAGACAGCTCTTCGGGCGGCTTGAACATGGGATGGCGGGGAGGCAGATAGAGGAAGTCGGCGTAGGTGCCGGTGAAGTAGGGATAGACACCAGCGGCTGGGTAACCCCGGTTTGCGCACCAATTGGTATCCCCCTTCAAGCACAATGGACAGCGGTAGCAGGGGAATACGGCTGAGTAGATTATGCGGTCGCCTTCTTCTATGGGCGTTCCCAGAGTGTCGGTGGATACGCCGGCGCCCATCTTTTCCACTACTCCGGTGCCCTCATGGCCCATGACCCGCCCCGCCGGCGGCAGGGGCACGTTCACCTGATCACCCCTCCAAGTATGCAGATCGGAGCCGCAGATACCCGCCTGTGTCATCCGCAGCAGAACGGTGCCCGGCTCCGGATCTGGGACCTCGAACTCTTCGATCTCAAAGGGTTTTCCAGACTCTTTGCAAACTACGACGCGGCCTTTCATTAGCTGCCTCCTGTATCGGCTTTATGCTGCGCCATTCTCGGATTGCCGCCCTACCCGGGACCACCTTACCCCAGGGCTCTTCCAGCGAGGGAACGAGATACGTCCGCAGTCGGGCAGGTCCTGGCCTGATGCGAGCCCGGAGCGGACTGCCAGAGATGGCCCTGGGCCCCTGGGCGGGTACGCCTTCCCCTAGCCGGCGACCTGCGACGCATCTGGCTCACGACCGCGGCGGTGGCTTAACGATAGCCCACTAAAGGGTTGCCGCCCCATGCCCGCAGGCAAGGTTCAAGTCACATTATACTATCCGGTCCCGGGCTTCGCACCCGATAACCCCGGCCACCACAGGCGCTCCGCCTTCTTGTTCACAATTGGCTGAGGAGAGTCCCGACGAGCGCGGCCACCACGAGAGAGTGGACTTCTTTTTTGATGATTTACCTTCGATGATTTGCCGCGGCAAGTCCGAATACGCACGGCCACTACGAGAGTGCGGACCTCCCTATATGCCCATTAAATAAGTCCGGGAAGCCGTCAACCCAAAATACCTTCGGCGGGGATCCGCACCATGCGGTGGACGTACACACCGGGAACATCCACGTGGTCCGGGTCCAACTCCCCAGGAGCCATGATGTCGTTCTCCACCTCTACAATAGTGGTCTTGGCCGCCATGGCCATGATGGGATTGAAGCTGCGTCCAGCCAGCCGGAATTGGAGGTTGCCCAATGTGTCCGCCTTCCAGGCGCGCACAAGGGCGTAGTCAGCGGGCAAAGCGTATTCCAGCACGTAGACGCGGCCGTTGATTTCCCGATGTTCTTTGCCGTCGGCCAACTCAGTTCCCACGCTGGCCGGTGTGTAGAAGCCGCCGATGCCCGAAGCGGCGGCCCGAATGCGCTCGGCAAGAGTGCCTTGGGGCAACAGTTCGGCGTCTACCTCGCCATCGTTGTATTTCTGCACGAAGGGAGTTATACGCGACGGATGAGTAGGTGCGGTAAACGAGCAAATCATCTTGCGCACCTGACCTGTTTCCACGAGTGTGCCCACGTCAATCTGGTCGTCCAGCACTCCATGGTTGTTGGAAACAACGGTTAGGTCTTTAGCACCCTGGCGACTCAAGGCTTCCAACAGATTGCGGGGGACTCCGACGCCTCCAAACCCCGGCACCATGATTGTTGCTCCATCGGGAATACCGGCAACCGCTTCATCGAATGTGGCGTATACTATATTCTTCATCCAAAGAATCACCTCGGGAGTCTGGTGGGCTACATACTACAGCACCGGCGGGCTGCTTGCCACACGCCGCCAACGCAACGGAGACCCACAACTCCGGCCCTGAGTATTAACCCCGGCGGCGCGGCCGGCCCTTGACAACCAATTCAATTGTCCGAAAAAATGACTGGCGCCAGAAACTTTCGCGGGGAAATTTACCGGAAAAGGAGCTAGGACTACCACCATGGTATTGGATCGAGCCACATTTGGCCTCAGCGACACTGACCTTGACTTCATGGTCCTCGGGAAGGGTGACCTGCCGCCCCAGTTTCAGGGGCACCAAGTGGTGCGGGAGGGCGCACTGGACAACGAGACGATGGCCAAGACCGGATTCCGCGACAGTACTGCGGACCGGTTCAGCCAGGCGGGACGGATCACCGGATTTATGCGGGAGTTTGGTCCCCCTTCCTCCGCGCCCACCGAGGACGGATTTGACTTCCTGGCCGCCACCGTAGCCCACTTGTTCGACACACCGCAATCGGTGACGGGTTGGATGCACGATATATTCCTCAAGGACTTTGAAGAAAACGTCGGCGAGGGATTGACCGGAGGCTATCAGCTAGTCTCCACGGAGCGCCTGAACCCCCACGGCTTTTTCGACGAAGCTGTGGCGCTCAAGGTGCTTCAGGGCGGCGAGTATGGCTTGTTGTCTTCCACGGTCATTGACTTCCGTGTGGGGCGAATCCTGGGAGTCGCTTTCATAGGCACCGTAGGCGACCACCAGCGCCTAGACTTAGCCACGGAGCTGGGCCTAGAGCTGGAGAAGCGCATTGTGAAGGTGGCCCTAGGCTAAGAGTGGCCCTAGGATAAGAAGGGCATTCACTGCCTCAAGCCAACAACCTCACCACTTCGTCGCCGACTTCGACGGTGGAAGCGCCGCCGCCCAGGTCGGGTGTCAGCACCTCGCCCTGCTCCAGGCAGCGGGCCACCGCGGCGTCCACCCGTTGGGCCGCTTCTTTTTCGTTTAAGTGGTCCAACATCATTGCCACCGCCGAGATGGTGGCTAGTGGGTTGGCGACACCCCGTCCGGCAATGTCGAAGGCCGCACCGTGGACCGGTTCGAACATCGAAGGATGACTGCGCTCCGGATTAATGTTGGCGCTGGGGGCCAAGCCCATGCTGCCGGTCACCACCGCAGCGATATCGGAGAGAATATCGGCGAATAGATTGGAAGCCACCATAACGTCGAAGCTCTCCGGCCAGCGGACGAGGTCCATGCACGCCCGGTCCACCAGCAGCGACTCGGTTTCCACCTGAGGGAAATCCGCAGCCACCTCTCGGAACACTTCGTCCCAAAACACCATGCCGAAAGACTGGGCGTTAGACTTGGTGACTGAGGTTACCTTGTTCATTTTATTGCGCCCTGCACAGTACTCAAACGCAGCCCGGATAATCCTCTCGGTGCCCCGCCGGGTGAACACGTTGGTCTGCATCACCGTTTCATGGGGAGTTCCCGGATATAACCGGCCGCCCACTGGGGCATACTCCCCTTCGGTGTTTTCCCGGAAGATGACCAGGTCAATCTCTCCGGCGCTCTTACCGGACAGCGGGGAAGTTACGCCAGGATACAAGTACGCGGGGCGGACACACACCCCTTGGTCGAAGCTGCGTCGCATGGGCAGCAACAGGCCGTGCAAGGTGACGTGGTCGGGTATCTGAGGGTCTCCCACGGCGCCAAAGAGGATGGCGTCACAGGAGCGGAGCTGGTCAAGCCCGTCCTGGGGCATCAGGGAGCCGGTTTCCCTATAGTATTCAGACCCCCAGGGAAATCCCTGGTAGCGGAAGCTCAAGCCGGGCAGGTTATCCGCCAGGGCGTCGAGGACCTTTTTCCCCTCGGCAATCACCTCGGGACCGACGCCGTCGCCTGGAATCACCGCCAGTTCGTGCTGTGCCATGATTTTATTCGTCCTCAGAATGATTCTTGACGGGGCTTTGCACTAGAACCTAGGCCTACACCAAAAGTCCTTGGGCACCAGTCCGACTCATCGGTCAGGGGTGGTGCCGGGTCTGATGAGACCCAAGGAAGGAACTGGACTATCCGGTGAACGCGAGTTCTTGCGCCCCATAGAGATATGCAGTTCCGGACGCCAGTTTTAGGGTGTTGAAAAACTTAGGCTTAGGGGGCCAGAGGTCGTACAAGATCGATTCTCAGTATGCCCCAGCTTTTTCGCTCCGTTTGCCGGTCTACTCGTCAAGTTCGATGTCAACAAAGGTACGTTTCTCTCCTTCCCGTTCCACCCGCACCAACACTGGTTGGTTCACCATTGGGCCTATCCTGTCATCAACCTCCTCACCTGCGCCACCTGTCCTCAGGCTCTCCCCTTCCCCGTGGGCAACAACTTCAATCCAATCTTGATTCAGATGCAAGGCACGCAAGACCCCACGAATTTCCTCTTCAACTGCGTTCGGCACAGGTACTCGTTTATCTCGGAGGGCCTTCCCAATACTGTCTCTGACGGCAGAATTCAGGGTGATCGGGTGATCAGCGGATATTGTTTGGACATCCAGATAAGAATAACTCCCCTTCTCTGTCGGTGCCAAATCGCGTGTCAGTTTGAGAAATGTTCTTGCGTAGTCTTCGTTGGGCACGACATCCGACATTCTCTCAGTGGGTGAGGTGACGCATACCGTCAATATGTCGAATAGCCGGTCAACAACCTTTTCGCTTCGAATGTCATGGTCGAGCATGGACAACTGTCTTGTTTGCTGTAGGCAAACGGCAAACTGATAGCTACCGGGCGCAGCCTGAAAGATCCAAGGCTTGTGAGAGGTTTGAATGTCTTTGCTCGGTAATCCACGTTTTCGGTGTGGGACGTTCTTGATGTACTCGGTGGTCCGCTGAAGTAGCGAAACCATCCTCTCCATTTGTGGCAGAACCACATCCCACGGAGCCCCGCCTGTCACGATGGTTCCGCCTCTTGCTGACACCAACATTCGGGCCTCGCCATCAATGCCAGCCTGCTGCATTTTGATGGAGTCAAGGAGGTCCTCCATTTGTTGCCACGCAAATTCTGGAAGGAGTCCTGAGCCAAGGCAACGGTGCGTTAGAACCCGAGCGGTGGACCACATAGCAGCCTTGGCATAGAGTGCTACCGCACTTACTGCAGTAATGCCATAAGTACGTGGCTTACCAGACCCGAGCGCGTTGAGTGCCTCAACCTCGGCGGCCGCTGCTTTTTCGTAAAACTCCCGGGCACTGGCCGCCTCACCGCGGTGGGTCAGTATGTTCGCTTCAGACGCGTGTTGTTCGCTACGACGGTGGTGATCAAGCCAGGTCATCATTCCTCCAGAAGCGCCAGACGAATCTGCCCTGCTGGGAAGCCTACAACTCCAGCAATCGCTGGGAGGTTGCTCTTTCCTTTCCTGGCCTGCTTGAGTTTATCAGTCAATCTCTTGGCAACGGCTGCGGTACCGCCTCGGCCAACTCCAGACACTTCAAAACGGATGTGGTTTTCAAGGTCATCCACTGAGGTGTCGGGTGGTGCTATGTCGAAATCGACACCACTCCCTGTTTCGGCACGGGTCACAGATACTAGACCACAGGCAAGTTCGACCGCAGCTAAAGCGCGGGCGTAGGCCCCGTGCTCGGTGGTATATCTCTCATTCCCCCAGGCACGTCGGGTGGGCTCGTCCGTTGGGATCCAATTCGCTACACTCTCAACCACTTGGTTTCTGTCCTCTATCAGAAACGTTGTGGGAGGCTTGTGGTGTCGATCCAAGCACACCCGCGCCGCTTGAGTTTGGTGCTCCGCGATCGCTTGAGTGAGACCGGGGTGCCTCTGATCCATTTCGTGGATAGGCAGCTCTGGGTGCTCTTGGTGCAATGGTCTGTCCCCTAGGCGAGCATATTGTTAGCGCATGACGGGATGCGGTTGACGTTGGGTCCCCGCCACACCGGCCACAGACTATCCAAGGTGAAGAGGTCTCCCGACCGCATTGCGGCACCTATTACCCTCCTCCCCGAAGGTTCTGTGCCTCTGACCTAGTGCTCCTGGGTCCACTGTGACGCTGGATCTTTCGTAAAGCTCACACCAATAATGAACTCATCAGAGGCTCCCGCGCAATCCCCGGTCGTCCGGCGTATGTCAGCGTCAGTCGTGGCAGGGCGTCACCATGCCAGCCTCCCGGATAGCTTGGGTGCCGCCGCAGTGTCTGCCGTCTCGTACCACAGCGACACCGTGCCGCTCACCTAGCAGGACACGGCTGTTCAAGGCCCTAATGGCTGGCCGCAGGTTGGCGGGTCGATGGTTTGAGCCCTTGTCCGGAGCCGTAATCTTCACCCTAAGGGGGTAGCTGCCCCCTCATAGGATTCACCTACGTCCGCATAGGACACACCCCGCCTGCACAAAAAGTCAGGGTCAGGGTAGACTTACTGTGCAAAGCCTCGTGACGGGTAAAACCCTCGCAACCACGGTGGGCTTTGATGACCATTTACTGCTGTTGAGAGGTTGTCACGGGCCGTATACCGCCGCTCAACAACCTGAAATGGTGCACCGCCTCAGTTTCAGGGAAAGCCCGCTGGGCCTGGTGGAATACGGACTTGCCAGTGCGCTCTCTGGCATCCAGCAAAACCCCGATTATTGTGCCGCTATGGCCTACGTTAACCCCCGCCGCGCCCATGGACCGGGCGAAGTCCAGAACGGCCGGTAGCTGCGGTTTCGGGAGCACCACCTGGCTCGCCTGGGCGCTAATAGTGGCGCCTCGGCCAACCTGCCACGGATCTCCCTGCTGGATCCCGGCTCTTATCAGTCCCAGGGCCTCATCGACCTCGGGACGGATGCGCCGCCAGAGTGAGTCCCGGTCCATCGCGTTAAACTCTACGGTGTCTACAGTGCCGTCGAACTCTAGGGCGACGATCTCCATGGGCGGCGGCGGACCCAAGAGCTCAAGAATTCGGCCCTCCCGGTGATCATGCAGGGCGATGCCGGGAAACATGACCCCATCTGACGGCTCCACCGACAACGCGATGCCTGCGATGGTTTCCGGAGAGAGTTCCTGTCCACAGGACAGCGCAGTGGCGGCGATGGTGGCGGCGACGTCAGCGCTGCTGCTGCCCATGCCCTTGCCCCTAGGTATTGGACTGCTGACGTCCAGTTGAGCGCCTATGCCGTCCCGGACCACGTGTTGGCCCAAGTTTCGCTCAAGGTGTTTCAAAGTGGCTTTCAGCGCTGCGGCCGCTTTGGAACAATCCGAGGGCGCTTTGATGCGGCCGCCATTCCGGCCCAAGGTCACCCGGACCCTGGCGAAAAAGTCTATGGGGCAAGTAACCAGGAAATGGACGTCGTCGAGCATCCCTTGGACCAATTCGCCGCAAACCCCCGGGGCGCGCACAGTGGCAGAGCCTATGGGAGCGCCAGGTTCGTTGGAAAGCTCACGGGAAAGCTCAGGAAAAGGCTCTGGGCCAAGTCCGTCAGGCAATGGGCGCTGCCGCTTGCTAGTGCTGTTGGCCAATAGTCGCATCCCTTTCCCTTCTCTTGGCGTGAGAAGGGCCACTCCTGACCGAGCTGAGAGGGTATTCGCGTGACATTATCGGCTTCGCTCCACCCCAGGCCCCTTCAGCTCCGTGGGAATACCCGCCACTACCAGATAGACGCTGTCTGCGGCCGCGGCCACTCGCTGGTTGACCGTGCCCAGCAGGTCCTGGAATCGGCGTCCCAGTGGCTCCACGGGCACCAGGCTAAGGCCAACCTCGCTGCTCACCAAGAAAAGGGATGCAGATGTCCCACTGGTTGCCGTCAATAACCGGTCGACGCTGCCTAGGACGTGTTTGTTTACCGCCGCCGCATCGAGACCATCAAGACCCATCATCATGTTGGCGATCCAGAAGTCCAGGCTATCGATCAGGACCGAACCCGGAAGGGCAGCGCCTTCATGGCCCGCACCGGCCGATACCGCCTCCAACCGGCCCCCCAAGTCCACTGGCTCCTCGATGGTGGTCCAATCAGCAGGACGGGACTCCCGGTGGATGCGGATCCGCTCCTCCATCTCGCTGTCGGTGGGCATGCCGGTGGCGATGTACAGGACCGGGCCGTCCATCTCTCCGGCAAGCCGTTCCGCGAAGGCGCTCTTTCCCGAACGAACACCCCCAAGGAACAAACACAACCGGGCAGCCATCAATTCGAATACCCGGGCGAATACCCGGCGCCTTCAAAATCGCGTTCCAGGCCGGACATCCGGTAGACCAAGTCCATATTCAGGCTGGCCCGCACCCATTGGGCCAGCTTGTCGTACTCCTGATCGAGGACCAAGTCCTCTGACCTCAGCGACAGGCGGGCGCCCTTGCGGGTGGCCAGGGATTCCAGCAACGACCGCCGCAGCTGCCCATTGTGGAACAGACCGTGTATATAAGTGCCCAGCACCCAGCCAGAGGCGTCCAACGCTCCTTCGGACATACCGTCACCGGCCACTCCGATGCCGGAACGTTCGGCGATTTTAAATGCGGGGTCAAGGCTGGCTTCGGAGGGCTCGCTCCCAGCCCCATCGTGAAATGTGTGGCCCATGTGAATTTCGTACCCGTGAATTGGCAATGCCTTAGCTCCGGCGAGCAACCCCGAGTTTCGGACCACTTCACCGCGTATCCGGTGGGTTTCCTTAGTCCCCGAAAATACGGTGGTCGAGGGCAGAAGGCCTAGACCGGAGATTTGACTCCGGGCCGACTCGACGTGTTCGGGGTCGCAGACCTGAGTTCCCAGCATCTGGTAACCTCCGCAGATGCCAATCACCGCTGCGCCGTTCAGGTGGGCCCGGCGCACCGCATCGGCAAGAGCTCGCTCTTGCATCCAGGCCAGATCCGGGATGGTGGTCTTGCTGCCGGGTAGGACCACAAGATCAGGGCTGCCAAGTTGAGCAGCCGAGTCAACATAACGCAGTGAGACGCCATGTTCCCGGGCTAGGGGATCGAAGTCGTCAAAATTGGAGATGTGAGGTAATTGGATAACGGCGACATCAAGGTCTGCGCCGTCCGGCGTCCGGGCCGAAGACGAGGAAGGCAGGTCTAAAGCCACCGAGTCCTCTTCCGGGATGTGAATGTCCCGGAAGTGATTGACTACTCCCACCACGGGAACTCCGGTCCGCTCCTCAAGCCAGGTCAAGCCGTCTGCCAGCAGGCTGGCCTGACCCCGGAATTTGTTGATCACAAAGCCCTTTACCGTGGCACGTTCCTCCGGCTCCAGCAATTCCATGGTGCCCACGATGGCGGCGAACACTCCGCCTCGATCGATGTCGGCGCAGAGAAGGACCGGAGCTTGGGCGTACCGGGCAACCCGCATGTTCACAATTTCCGTGGCTTTCAAGTTTATCTCGGCAGGGCTGCCCGCTCCCTCCACTACCACGATGTCATATTCGTCTCGCAACGTATCCAGCGAGGTGCGGACCGAATCCCAAAGTTGGGGCTTCAATTTCAGATAATCATCGCCCCGGGCGGAGCGCATGGGCCGCCCCATCAAGACCACCTGGGAGGTATGGTCGGCTTCCGGTTTCAATAGCACCGGGTTCATTTCCACTCTGGCTTCCACCCCGGCGGCCTCGGCTTGCACCGCTTGGGCACGGCCAATTTCTCCGCCTCCCGCGGTCACATAAGAGTTGTTGGACATGTTCTGGGCCTTGAATGGGGCAACCCGGAACCCGTCTTGGCGAAATATGCGGCATAGGGCCGACACCAGCACGCTTTTGCCCACGTGAGATGCAGTTCCTTGAACCATAAGCACTCTACCGGCCATGCCCATGCCCCTTGGCGCTCCCGGTTCGCAACCCAGTCAAATTCCCACCGGTTGACCCGGGGTTCCAGCTACCTGCTGATCATGAAGTTCCGGCCTCAGCTCATCCAGGTGACAGGTGTCATTGAAGAGCCGCAAGACGGCGTTGTCGGGGAAGACATCCACCACAGAAAGGCCGCAATTGGCCATAATGAACCGCCAGTTGGCCTCGAGCGGTAGCTGCATCAACGCCACGAAGGCCGCTCGCAGGGCGCCTCCGTGTCCCACGATGAGCACGTTATCCCTATGGTGGCGTTCTTTTAACTCGGACATCAAAGCAGCTATGCGAGAATTCACCTGCCTCGTGCTCTCCCCTTCCGTGGGTGCGAAGTCCAGGTCCTTGACTAGGGAAGCGGCGTGCAATTCGGGATAGCGCTGCCCGGTTTCTTCCCAAGTCAATCCCTCGAATACCCCCTTATGGTACTCCCGGAGGCGAGGTGTAACATGCAGGGGCACGTCTCTCTGGCCCAGGATATGGCGGGCCGTGTCGGCGCTGCGCTGCAAATCGCTGGAGTAGGCTACGTCAATGGGCACTCCAGCCAGCCTGGAGGATATCAAGCGGGCTTGGTTTATACCGCTGGGGGACAGACCGATGTTGGTGTGCCCCTGAATTCGCCCCTGAGCGTTCCACTCCGTTTCCGCATGGCGGACGATGAACCATCTACCCATCTAACTACTCGGACCTAGCAGAGGGCCTGATCTTTAGCCCTTCTCTAAACATAGCATTGTGTCTTTCATCAACGAGACGCCGGACAAGGGCGTAAACCTGGGGGTGTGTCCCCACTCCGCGTCTAGCTAGGGCGGCATCAGGCTATTGGGATGTGTCCGCGATATTCTATCAGACTCAGGTAGACTTAGGCACAGCTAAGTGACGCGTCCACGAGGCAAGCAGGCAGAGTGGCTTAAAGTGGACAACCATCCAAGACCCGGCTTGGCAGGAACCTCTACAGTGGGCTCATGGATCGCACGAATACGTCTCCCATTGGCATATATACCTCGATGTTCGTGACCACTGCAGGAGCAAGACTCCGTTACAAGCGCCGAACGTTCAAGGGTCCGCAGAGGATGGGCGGAGAATCCGAATGTAAAGCCACGCCTGTTGCACGAGTATTACGAAATCAGCATACAAGATATTGACATTGGCGGCCGATTGTTATACCGTATGTGGACTTTCAGATGTGAGGCAAGCCATGGAAGCCTACTGCGTAAAGTGCAGGTCTAAAAAAGAAATCAGCAGCCCTCAAGGCATCACCATGAAGAACGGCAAGCCGGCCACGCAAGGAGTTTGTCCCACCTGCGGGACAAAGGTATTCCGGATCGGCGCCGCGCCCTAGACGCTCTACCGGTGAGGGACGCCCCCGGTTGCAGGCCGCCGGGCCCAAATGCACATTTGGATCCGGCCCCAGCTTTCCGCGGGGATAAACTCGACCTTATTTCCGATGGCCGTAAGTGCCCCGGTTTTTAACTGCACAACTGGCCGTCGGGGAGTGTTATGCGCCCCTTCGCGGCAGGCGTCCCTGGCCGGAACTTCGTCGTGGACACGCAAGCCTCTGGGTTTCTTCGGAGCACCAACCGCCCAGGTAATAGTTTGGTCGATCCAGTACCTATTGTTGGATAGGGCCGAGACCGTTGCTCAGGTAATCTGCGTAGCGACTCCGAGGGTTTTCCCAAATGTGAAGACGCCCCTGCGAGTTGCCCATGCCCAGTCACAAAACGCCGTTTCTTAACCCCACCCAAGCTCCCCTGTTTCCACACATACTCGCTCAACTGGGACGATTGCCACTACCTGGGCCTGGATTCCCGCTTTCGCGGGAATGACGGGTTATTGAGTCTGGATTCCCGCTCCTCGATCGGGGTCGGGGACAAGCCTCGCGGGAATGACGGGTTATTGAGCCTGGATTCCCGCTCCCCGATCGGGGTCGGGGACAAGCTTCGCCGGAATGACGGGTTATTGAGTCTGGATTCCCGCTCCTCGATCGGGGTCGGGGACAAGCCTCGCGGGAATGACGGGTTATTGAGTCTGGATTCCCGCTCCTCGATCGGGGTCGGGGACAAGCTTCGCGGGAATGACGGGTTATTGAGTCTGGATTCCCGCTCCTCGATCGGGGTCGGGGACAAGCTTCGCGGGAATGACGGAAGCGTGAGAATGACGGGAGGCGGGAATGACTGGTTATTGAGCCGCATTCACTACTGGTTTAGGTGGTTTATAATAGTAACCCGTCGGGTTGCGTCCGCCCAAATCGTGAGTGGAGGCTTCTGAGACGGACTCTATTCCCGGAGGCGCGCGTGACGGTTTGGCGATGACTTCCGGCTGGGTTGTTGTAGTGCAACCACGGCGGTAGAATAGGCGCGGGAGCATCTTCTCGAGTTCCTGGTCTGAGTCGCCACCGGCTCTTTTTCGAGCACAGTCAAGAAGGCGGCTAGGCCTGCAAGATCGGACCACTTAAGTTGCAGGACAGACTCAACGTTAGGGGCGATCACAGGATACAAACATCATGAACGAGTACGAGGTCATCATAATAGGCTTGGGTGCGGTGGGCAGTTCGGTGCTCTACCAACTAGCTCAAAGGGAAGAGTGGATATTGGGATTGGAGCGTATGCGAGTACCCAACAATCCTCGCTCGTCTTATGGCGCCACCCAACTTATCCCACTGACCAATGAAGAAGACCCCGTCTCCCAACTTCTTGTGGGCCGGTCAAACGAGTTATGGCAAGAGTTGAACACTGCATGCGGTGACCAACTCGTGTATAACACAGGCTCAATCCACGCCGGACCAACCGGAAGTGCAGCAGTTGAGGAATCCAAAAAAGCCTACGACATGAACCATCTTCCCTATCAGATGTTAACCGGATCGGAGGTGAACCAGTATTTCCCGGGCAGCCAGTTGCCCGAAGACATGGAAGCCGTATTCCGGGGCGAAGGAGGCTTCCTGTTGTCGGAGCGATGCATCATCAACCAGGTGGCCTTGGGCCTGGCGCTAGGCGCTAATATACGGCCCAGAGAGCGGGTGTTAGACTGGGAGCCAACCAGCCAGGGTGTAAAAGTAATCACGGACAAGGACACTTATAGCGCACGCAAGTTGGTGGTCTGCTCAAGAGAGTGGACAGACAAGCTACTTCCCCAAATGGCTCGACGTCCCCGGGTCGAGCGGCAGGTTATGGGCTGGTTCAAGGCCCAGAGTCCCTGGCTTATTCGTCAGGACGTTTTCCCCACTTTCGACGTGTCGGCGGAAGAGGGCAGGTTCCGGAGTGTCCCAGACTACGGCAAGGCTGGATTCAACATAGGCTATACTCCCCGTGAGAAACAGCTAATAGATCCGGATTACGTGGACCGGGAGGTACATCAGGAAGACGAAGCTCTACTAATGGACTTCGCCACCCGGTACATCCCGGGGTCCGTCGGCTCAACCTTGTCCTTCAAGACTTCTATGCCTAACGCCGGGCCGGAGCAGCCTCCTATATTAGACACCTTGCCCGGATTTCCCCAGGTAATCGTTGCCGCCGGATTCTCCGGCGTAAACTTTCTATTTAGCAGCGTGGCCGGAGAGATAGTGGCCGACCTCGCCCAGAACGACGAAACTGAACAGGACACCAGTATGTTCCGTCTGGACCGATTGCAGTAGCACGCCGCTTCGGGCGTCGCTGCCGGAGAGCCCGGGAAAACGCTCAGTTGTCCAATAGGGTTGCCGGATTTACCCAACTCCTTTCGGGCCTAGTGCGGCCGAATCACTCCAAGGGAACACTCGCCCCGCCTCTTCCCGAACTTTGTCCGGACCGCTCCCGCCGGCCGACCGACAGCGCCCCCAATCAACCTAACGCATGGCACGAGCCGGGGCCACTGCGAAGACGGCGCGCCGTCTCCTCTTCTTGTAGCTGCCGAACGCCGGTGCTACACTAGTGGTGAATCATCAGCCGCCGGTGGGCCTTTTTACCGCTCCTTCACGGCGATTGGTAACTCTAACCCGATACCCTGCCAACCCTCCGGTGAAAGCACTCGCAACATGAGTTACGTGACAATACTCAGAAAACCTGAAGTCCAATTGGACCACCTGATTATCGCCTTCGGTGGTTGGGCTGACGCCGGGGAAAGCGCCACCACCGCCATAAAATTCCTGCAACGCCGCATGGAAGCTGCCAAGTTTGCCGAAGTGGACCCGGAAGAGTTCTACGACTTTACCCAGACCCGCCCCTACACCACCCGCACGAGGGACGGCCGCCGCCGGGTGACCTGGCCGGCCAACGATTTCTCCTATTGGGTTGGACCGGACCAAGCCGCGGGAGGCATGACTTTCCTGGGCATAGAACCCAACCTTCGCTGGCGCACCTACGCCCGCGCCATCATGGAATTGGCCAAGGAGCAGGGGGTGAAAAGCGTTATACACGTGGGCGCTTTGCTGGACGCAGTGCCCCACACTCGTGAGGTCAGGCTCACTGGCGCTTCCACCCAGCAGGACCTTCAAAAGACTCTGGAAGACGCGGGCATCCGCTCTTCCAATTACCAAGGCCCTACCGGCATTAGCTCCGCGGTAATGGAAGCCTGCGCCAATCAAGGAATGGACTACCTTTCGTTGTGGGGACACACCTCCCACTATCTTCAGGCGGCTCCGAATTATCGCATCGGCTATACGCTAGCCAGCTATCTAACCAAATTTTTGGGTCTGTCTCTGGACTTGAGTGAGTTGCAAACTGCTGCTTCAATCTTCGACGACCAAGTGGCGGAAGCTGTCGCAAAAGATGACCAGCTCAGTTCCTATGTGCTGAAGCTGGAGAGCCAATATGATGAATCGACTCCCGTGGCCGAGATGCCGGACCCTGCGGATATGGTACGGGACCTGGAGCAGTTCCTTAAGTCCGAGCAGCGGAGGCGCCCGGAGGACCGGCAGTTCTGAGCAGTTTCCGGCGGCCATCTGGACAGGGTTCTTTAAGTGAGCTTCTCCAGTACCAGCGAGATTCTTTAGGTAGGCTTCTCTAGGACCAACAAGATTCTTTGAGTAGGCTTCTCCAATACCAGCTAGATTCTTTAAGCGGGCTTCTCTAGGTAAAGTAACTGATGCCATCGGACTTGATCTCCGCGGCTGAACAGGCGCTGGGAGCTGCGGCTCCAGTTAGCGTTGAAGACGCTATACGGGTGTTGTCCGAACACTACGGCCCATTTAATGATGAGCCCCGCCTTGACCCGGCTCACGAGGTCGTGCTCACCATATTGTCCCAACACACTTCCGACACCAACTCGGCCCGGGCCTTCCGGCAGTTGATGGAGCGCTTTGGGGACCTAGAGGCAGTAGCGGCGGCCGATACCGCCGACATAGAAACAGCCATTGCGCGCGGCGGCTTGGCCCGAGTGAAAGCGCCTCGGATAAAACAAGTCTTGAATTTGGTGTTGGAGCTAAACGGCTCCCTGGATTTGTCCTTCTTGAGAGAGATGCCCCTGAACGACGCCAAGGCGTGGTTGAGGCAGTTGCCTGGCATCGGCCCCAAGTCCGCCGGTATCATCCTCAGCTTCTCTTTGGGCAGGCCGGCCATGGCCATTGACACCCATATCCACCGGGTATGTCAACGGCTGGGCTTGATCGGGCCAAAAATCAACGCCGAGAATGCCCACGAGATCCTGGAAGCGGCAGTAGCGCCGGAGCAGGTGTTCCCCTTCCACGTATCATTCATCACCCACGGACGCCAGGTATGCAAGGCCCAACGTCCCCGGTGCTTGGAGTGTGTGATGGGCCACGCTTGCCCCTCTAAAGACCGGTTTGTGGGAGATGCACTGGCAGCCGGGCCAGCCAATGGGGGGCCCCGCCAGAGCGTCAAGGCGTCCCTGCCCCACTCTTTGCCCGGCAAAGAGGTTTAGAGGTGAGAGTAGGAATAGTCAACGTGACAGGGTATTCAGGATGCGAGCTGGCCCGCATTCTCTACAAGCACCCGGAAGTGGAGATTGCCTCGGTGACCGGGCGCAGCGCCGCCGGCCAGAAACTGGGCCAAGTGTTTCCCCACCTATCCTCGTTAGACTTGACCATCACTCCGGAGCTGGACGGCAGCCTGGACCTGGTGTTTTCCGCTTTGCCCCACAAGGCTAGCGCCGAAGCAGTCATTCCAGCCTTGGAGCAAGGGATAAGGGTCATAGACATCAGCGCCGACTTCCGGCTGAAGAGCGCTGAGGAGTACGAAGAATGGTACGGGGTCGCCCACCAAGACCCCAGCTACCTGGAGGAGGCAGTCTACGGCCTAACCGAGTTGCACCGGGATGAGCTCAAGCCGGCGCGCTTGGTGGCCAACCCAGGCTGCTACCCAACCAGCGCTATCCTGGCGCTGGCCCCGGCCGTGGAGTACGGCCTGATCGAGCCCGACGTGGTCATAGACAGCAAGTCGGGCGTGTCCGGGGGCGGCCGGAGCCTGAACATGACCAACCACTTCTCTGAAGTCAACGAGAATGTGTTTGCCTACTCACTCGGGGGTCACCGGCACTTGCCGGAGATCACTCAAGAGCTATCTCACTTGACCGAGAAGGCGTTGAGCGTCACCTTTTTGACCCACTTGATACCTATGACCCGGGGGATACTCAGCTCTTGCTACGCTAAGCTGAATCCCGATTACGCCGGAGAAGCCGGGATACAGCGCATAACTGACCTCTACAGTGACTACTATTCCGGTCATCCCTTCGTCCGGGTGACTCCTTCGCCTCCGCAGACAAAACAGACCCTGGGCAATAATCTGTGCCTCATTTACCCCACCGTGGACCTGAGGACAGGGCGGCTCATTGTCATCAGCTGCCTGGACAACCTGGTGAAGGGAGCAGCGGGGCAGGCCGTCCAGAACATGAACGTCATGTGCGGCTTTCCTGAGACCGAATCCCTGGACGCCCTAGCGGTCTATCCTTAAGCCAGTAATCTCGCACCGGCGGGCTTGGCGCGCCAGCCACTTTCCAACGGCGCTAATGGCGCCGCCCCGAGAATAGCTAGCCACGCCTTTCGTTGTGACGACAGCTCTCGTTGTGACAACGGACGGAGGTAGATAACCGCTGGTTCTCAACGTTCTCCCGTCCTGGCGATCTCTCCGGCCCCACAGCAATGTTGAATGCCGCGCGCACTGGTCTCAAGCAGCGGGGGAATCTTGAGCCAAGGCTGTGAATACCGTGGCTGGCATTGCCATAGCGGCCGCTACCCCCGAGGACGCCGGAGAATCACTCGCCAGAGGTTCTCGCCTTGTAGTAAGATAAACTTGTGCCCCGGTCGTCTAGCCAGGTTAGGACGCCACCCTTTCAAGGTGGAGATCAGGGGATCGAAGCCCCTCCGGGGTACCATATTCCCACATAATGCTATTGACCTGAACCTAGGCAAACCCTAAAACACTCCCTAAAACGTGGTAAGAGGAACGTTTTAGGGAGTAATCGTTTTGGTGAACCTAAACGCCGAGAAGGTGAGGAAGCTAACCGAGCCGGGGCGATATGGTGACGGCGGCGGGCTGTACCTGAACATCACGCCGAACGGGACCAAATCTTGGGTACAACGAATCCAGATCGGCGGCAAGCGGACTGATAAGGGGCTGGGTGGCTTTCCCAAAGTCTCGCTATCCGACGCCAGGAAGACGGCAAAGGCTAACAAGATAGCGGTAAGGGGCGGTAGCGATCCCTTCATCAAAGAGGCCAAGGCAGAGGCCGCTGTTCGGCAACGTTCTAAGAGTACGCCCAGCTTGTACGATGCGGCGTGCGCCGTCCAGCAAACGCGGGCGGGGACGTGGAAAAGCGCGAAGTATACCGAGCGTTGGATTGGCACTCTGGCCGTCCACATTTTCCCTACTCTTGGGAATACGCCGGTTAACGATATAACCCGCCATGATCTTGTCGAAGTGTTGGCGCCTCTATGCCGAGAGCAACCGGAAACCACCCGGAAGGTTAAGCAACGTCTACGCCGGATATTCGCTTGGGCAGTAGCCTACGAATACCGCGAAACGAATCCCGCCGATGATGCCCTGGAAATCCTGTTGCCCAGGGTGTCCCGTCCAGTGGAGCACTTTGCCGCACTCCCCTATCAGGACGTGCCGGCAGCAATCAAGAAAATCAGGTGGGCCGGCTGCTGGCCCGTTACCCGCTTGGCTTTCCAATTCCTGATATTCACGGCAACCCGGTCTAACGAGACTCGCGGGGCAATGTGGGAAGAAATCGACCTTGATGGCGCCGTCTGGACTATCCCGGCGGAACGAATGAAGGCGAGCCGCCCGCACAGAATCCCGCTATCCCATCAGGCGCGGGCCCGGCTGAGTGATGCCCGCGAGAAGCTGGGCGACGATACCAGCCTGGTGTTTCCAGCGCCGGGCGGCAAGCAACTATCCGAGAATGCCCTTTCAGTCCGGGCCAAGAAAGACGGGCTGGGCTGCGTTCCGCACGGATTCCGGAGCAGCTTTCGGGATTGGAGTGCTGAGGTGAGCGGCGCACGGCGAGAGGCCATAGAATTGAGCCTTGCCCACCATGTCGGCTAAAGCATCGAAGAGGCGTATTTCCGGTCTGACCTGCTGGCGGAGCGGGCCGAATTGATGCAAGCGTGGGCCGACTACCTAGAGCCGCCTCCGTTCTAGGTGATACAAGCAGGGTTCTGGTAGTCCATGCCCGTGACCTCCAAACCGCCCCTGTCTATACGCCACCGGGGGGTTTTCTTTTGCAGAATCGGACCTTCAACCGGCAACCCGGTTTGTGCATAACCATTGCAGACAACGGCATTCTTGTCGGTTAGGTAATCGCGACAAAACTCTGCGGTACTCTTGGGCGGTGGATTTGGATGGAACCGAGGTTTAATAGCCTTCATCTACTCTGAGGGCTCCATAACCCTCATCGTCCAAACAGGTAGGCTGAATAGAAAAAAGGCTTGCATATCGGTCGGTTCGAACCCTCTTAGGTGGGCCGGTGTCAAGGGCGACGGCAATATGTACCACTGGGGCGGAGGAATGGTGGCCCACCTTCATGATGGCAGTAGCCTGGGCAAGAAGTGTTGGAGGTGGGATCGGGGGGACGCGAGTATGCTGCGAGGTGACAGGGGTTAGACGTCGTCAGGGCCGTCTGAAGCTTGGGGCGCAGCGTTCGCCCGGCTGAGCTTTAGGCGGTAGCTCTCGCCGTTCATCTCCAAGATGTGCACATGGTGGGTGAGCCGGTCCAGCAGAGCGCCGGTGAGTCGTTCTGAGCCGAAGACCTCGGTCCACTCGTCGAAGGGCAGGTTGGTGGTCACCCGGGTGGAGCCACGTTCGTAGCGTTGGCTGAATATCTCGAAGAGCAGCTCCGCCCTGGTGCGGGATAGCGGTACGAAGCCCAGTTCGTCGATGATCAGCAGGTTGAGCCGGGACAACTGCCGTTGCAGGTTCAGCAGCCGCCTCTCGTCCCGGGCCTCCATCAGTTCATGCACCAGTGCGGCGGCGGTGGTGAAGCCCACCGACATACCACGCTGGCAGGCCGCCAGTCCCAGGCCCAGCGCGACGTGGGTCTTGCCGGTGCCGCTGTTGCCGACGGCGATGACGTTCTCTTTGTGGTCGATGTATTCACAGCGGGCTAGCTGCATCACCACTTGTTTGTTAACCGAGGGGATGGCCAGGAAGTCGAAGGTGTCCAGGCTCTTCACGGCAAGGAAGCGGGCTGCGCGGATACGGTGCTCCACCATGCGCTGGTGGCGGTCGAAGAGTTTCAGCTTTGCGAGGCGCGACAGGTATTCGGGGTGATCCGTGCCCTCGGCGGCGCACTGTGCCGCCATCCTGCCGTATTCCCTGAGGAAGCTGGGCAGCTTGAGTTCCTTCAGGTGATGTTCCAAGAGCAGCGTGGACCGCTGGCTCATGCCGCCTTCCCCGACAGCAGGGTCATGTAGTCTCCGGCGGTGGTGGCGCTGACTCTCAGCCGGGGCAGATAGGGATACAACTCCAGATCCAGCCGGCACAGTACCAGGTGCTTCACCGCGTCCAAGCTCAGCGCCCCCAGCCGGAGGGCGGCTTTGATGGCGTAATGCACCTCCTCTCGGGAGAAGGTCTCCAACAGCCTCAGCACTTGGACCAATTCCCGCTTGCCCCGCCGTCCCATCCTGGACTCCAGCAGACGCCGGAACGTGCCGAACTCCTCGGGGAGGTCCCACCCCTGCAATGGAGCAGCCTGATCCAGGGAGCCAGTCTTCCGCTCCTGGAGCGGCAGGTAATGGATTGGGTCGTAGACGAAGTCGTCCCGCTCATAGGAGCGGGTGTGCCGGGCTATGACCTCCGACCCGCATCTGATGACCACCTCGTCAACGTAGCCCCTTACCAGCACCTCCCGGTGTCCGTAGGCAACCGGCGCCGAGTAGTCATTGGTCCGGCACCGGACCAGCGACAGAGAGCTGACCCGACCCGCCTGCTTGTCGCAAGCGTCGTAGGGCGCCGGGGGCAGCGGCAGCAGGGACTCCAGGTCCAACTCCATCCGCTGCCCGATGGTCTCAGTGTAGCCCCTCAGCTTCGCATCCATCCGCTCCAGACAGCGCTTCTCCAGATGGACGTTCAGCGCTTCGAAGCTATCGAAAGACAGTATGGGCGCCAGGAAATTGCGCCACACGTAGCCCACGATCCCCTCGACCTTACCCGTGTCATTGCCCTTGCCCGGTCGGCCGAACCGGTCATCAAACAGGTAATGGGACTGCAGTTCCGTGAACGCGCGGGTGCGCTTGCGCCGGCCGTCTCCCAGTATCCAGGCTACCGCCAGCTTGGTATTGTCATACAGGATGCTCTGGCGGACGCTGCCCAGGAACGCGAAAGCCTACACGTGTCCATCCAGGAAGGCTTCGGTGGTCTCCGCAGGGTAGGCTTTGATGAAACAACTGTCGCTGTCGGGCAGGTCCAGGGCGAAGTAGTGAACCTTGCGTTCCACCCCGCCTATGATCACCAGGGCCTCTCCGAAGTCGCACTGGGCGTGCGCCGGCGTATGGGACAGCGGGATGAACATCTCCTTGGTCCGGCGGCGGCGCTCCCTCAGGTAGTCCTTGACCGTGGTGTATCCGCCGTCGAATCCGTACTCCCGCCGCAGACGCTCGTGGATCCCCTCGGCCGTGTGGGGCTGCTTCCTGGGAGCGTGACGATCGGATTCCAGTATCGGGTCAATGACGCCGGTGAAGGGCTCCTCCTGAGCTTGTCGAAGGGTTGGGACGCCGAGGCGGTATCTGCCTCCGGTAGTCCGGCGGCACCGAATAGGCCAGCATCTTGCGCACCGTGTCCCGGTGCAGCCCGAACTCCCGTGAGGCCTCCCTGATGCTCATCCCCTCCACCATCACCGCCCTGCGAACCCGCAGATAAACGTCCACCTGAGCTTGTCTCATAAAGCTGAGTCCCCCAGCATCCTGCCTTTGTGGATTCCCGCTTTCGCGGGAATGACGGGTTATTTAGCCGCATTCAATACTGATTTAGGCGTTCAATAATAGTAACCCGTCAGGCTGCGTCCGCCCGAAATCGTGAGCGGAGACTTCTGAGACAGGCTCACCTTGTACATCCATCACACCATCCATAGGGTCGAGTTCAACCCTATGAATGGCGGCGGACGGTCCGGTTTGCAACCGCCGCATTGTAGTTGTTCAGCGACTACCCGCCCACGCGGTCCACTGTAGCGCCGCCGATTACGACCTGTGGCGCTATTAGCCCACCACAGATTCGGCCTCCCACTACCGAGCTTCGAGTTGTCCCAGTCGTCTGTCTCCAAACCGGGCTGAGCCGAAGATCGTGGGGGGTACGTGGAGCGGAAGCATTCGCACCTTATAGCAAGGGGCGTATGCCCAGTATCCCCAGGGCAAATGCCCCCAGGTAATAAGGGCGTTTGCCAATTGTCAGCGGCAGGAAGAATCAGGAAGACTTAGGTATGGAGTAGTTAGCAACTCAGCCAACCACGTCCAGCTGAAATAGGGACGCATGGCAGATGCGGGGTTCGGTTAAGCCGAAGGATCTCTTCAGGTTGGTCGGCAAAACCAGAGGCGTCGGCCGGCCAGCTTGGGTTGGCCACAACACCCGGGAAAGGCCCTCCTGCTCCAGCCGTCAAACGCTCCGAAAAGTGGGTGAGGTCTGTTGAAGCGCGGGAGGGTAGCGGCGAGACAAACCTTGGTAGAAGACCATCTTCGTTCTGTTCACATGTTTGGGAGGGTATTCTGGAAATGATCAGTGAAAGTAAGAATGACCGTAGATTTGGGTTACTGCCACGGTTCTTAGTAACCCTGTTCGTTTTGGCGGCACTGGCGGGATTGGGTATGGCCCTTGCTTCCTCGGCTGACGCCCAGTCGAACCAGGCTCCCAGCGTAACATCCGTACAAATGGAAAGCGCACCGCTGTCTGGGGACACCTACAGACAAGCGGAAAAGATCAAGATACGCATGACCTTCAACGAGGAAGTAGTAGTCGAAGGCAACGTGCTTGTGGGGCTGTACCTGGGATTCACCAACGGGAACTATGGAGACGCATGGCGGGGAGCCCGGTATGAAAGCGGGTCCGGCACTTCGACCCTGATATTCGCGTACCAGGTCCAGGAGGAGGACCAGGACAATCAGGGCATAAAGATCCCCCACGGCAGCGACCGCGAGGGCTTTGGCGGTAGCGGCACCATAAAGTCCAAGAGCTCCGGAATAGAGCGGAACCAGAATTACCACGCCACCGGCGGGAACCGGGTGCCTGACTCCAAGGTAGACGGGACGCAATTGGCCAGCGTCATCAAGACCGAGGTCGTGTCTTCGCCGGAGATAGGCCGGGTTTACCGCCGGGGTGAGGAACTGCGGGTGGAGTTCACCTTCAACCAGGAAGTGGAGGTGGAAGGGGTCATCATTGTCCCGCTGCACATAGGATTCACCGGAAATAACCAAACAGGGGCCTGCGGGGGGCCAGATATGTAAGCGGGTCAGGCACAAAGGTCCTGACGTTCAATTATGTGGTCAGGGCAGATGATGTCGACCTTTCCGGGGTTATGATCAGATATACCGGCGCGGGCTACGGATTCGACGGCCCCGGCACAGTCAAGTCCAAGGAGACAGGCCTCCTGATTAAAGACTCTTGGGCCGGCACCGGCCACCTGCCGGAACATCGGGTGGATGGACGGCCCTACGTGACCGAGGCGCGGCTGGTATCTTCTCCGGCCGACGGTGAGGCTTACCGGATCGGCGAGAAGATTCGGCTGCAGATGACCTTCACCGAGCCGATGGACGTGGTCGTCTGCGGCAGCGACGACACCGTTTTCGCCGGTCTCTACGTGGGCTTCGTTGACCAGAACTGGCGGGAGGCCTGGAGGTCTGCCATTTACGAAGACGGAGCGGCCACCAGCACATTTACCTTCGCCTACACCGTCAAGGCAACCGACGTGGACAACAATGGCGTTCGCATCGTGCCTGGAACCAACACGACGGGATTCGGCGGAGGGGGCAATATCGTCTCCGTTGCCGACAATACGCCGTCCAGCGACTGGTACGAGGGAAGCTGGCACCTGACCAGCCACAAAGTCAACGGTCAGCCCAGCGTTGGTGGCGGCGCTGCATTTGACCTGGATGACGCCAATGACGGGGCTTGGGATGTGTGGGTTGGAAGTGAGATGGTTTTAGTTGTGGACCAGGGCGAAAACAAGATATTCGCCTACGATGAGGGCGGCCGCCGGGAGCCTAGCCGAGACATAGACCTGGACCAATTCGGGGGGATGGGGCACCCGAGGTCGGTACAACCCCCACCGGTATTTGGTCGGAAGGCGAAACCGTGTGGGTGGCCTTCCAGGATAGAAACAATATATTCGCCTACAACCTGGCTGACGGCACTCGCAATGCGGACAAGGAGATACCTCTCGAAGGGGCCGGTCTGGGAGGGCAACATCGTAGTCTCGGCATCTGGTCCGATGGGACCACCATGTGGGTGATGAACAGCACGCCCTTCAAGATTCTGGCCTTCGATCTGGAAAGCAAGACTTACGACTCGGGCAAAACCTTTACGCCCCCGCAGCCCGCTGGCGCCCCGTATTCTGGGGGCGAGGTCACCGACCTGTGGTCCGACGGAACAACCGTTTGGCTGCCGGACTCCGCGGAAGGAAAGCTGTATGCGCACCGCTTGAACGACGGCTCCCAGGACAGTGACAAGGACATCTCCGTCACCCTGCCCCAGGACCAGAATGGGATTTCGGGTGTGTCTGTATCCGGCAACCATATGTGGGTGGTCAGCCGGGACTCGGACGATACTACTTTCAATCTGACCAAGTACAACGTTCCTTCATTGATCGACACTTCCCCCTTCCTGAGCGGGGTGAGGGTTGTTTCCACGCCGGAGGATGGAGAGACCTACACCTCGGGGGGGGGCTAATCGAGATAGACGTTGCCTTCAGCCATCCGGTGCGACTGTTTGGAAGGTATGACCCCGGTTTACTTTTGATGGTGGGGGATCCTCGGCTAGTCGATCCTGTCAGGCCGGCCTACCTAGACCGGTCGGATCAAGATACCTATGATGATCCTACCGGCAAGTTGAAGTTCATTTATAGGGTGCAAGATGGAGACTACAGTCCCGATGGCGTCAATATAAACCGCCGCCGCCTTGATAGGCTTACCGAGGATGCAATACTGGGATCGGACGGGGAAGTTTCGGTGCGGGACAACTACCAGGGTTTGGTGGTGAAAAGAGGGCACCCCGTGGACGCACGGGCCGGCGTTACCTCCATCAAGGTTGCCTCAACTCCGGCCAGCCCAGGAGGTTACCGAGTCGGCGAGGTCATCAAAATAGAATTGGCCTACGCTGTCCCGGTGGAAGCCGGTGAGGACGCAGCAATTTACCTGCAACTGAACGAGGCTAGAGACAACCGGCTTAAGGGGGCGACCTACAGCGCGGGAAACGGAACCGACACCCTGACCTTTTCCTATACCGTAAAAGCCGGGGACGTAGATACGGATGGCCTGACAATCGTAGGTTCGGTTGGCGACGCCGTCGGCCAGGAAAGGGAGATTTTTGTACAGGGCAGAACAGGTTTGGCACTGCGCGAGTACGAGTTCCAGAACAACATAGCCGGCCAATCGGTTGACGGGTTATCTAATGCAATACAGACCGAAATTATCTCCACTCCCGAGTTGGGGGATGCCTACGGGCCCGGCGAGGAGATCCTGGTCAAAATAACTTTCGACCAGGATATAGGATTCGAAGTAGGTCCGATTCTCCAGTTGGAGATCGGCGACCATGTACGGCAGGTAACGGTGGACCGGAGCAAAGGTCGTACGACATCGATCATCTGCTGTTCCCATACACGGTCCAGGACAGTGATCACGACTCCGACGGCATTGTTATCCTGAGCCAATTTGTCAGCGAAAGCGATCGGTACCTTTACGACGCGGGTAGCAGTACTGGTATCACCGTTGAAGCAATCCCCTCGGGAGGAGAGGTCCAGACGGGCCACAAAGTACTGCTACCCGCGACCATCCAGTCCATTGACCTCCTCTCGGATCCGGGCGGCGACAAAAACTACATTATCGGAGACCGAGTCGAGGTGGGGGTGACCTTCGACCAGGCGATGACCGTAACGGGAACACCCAGCCTGGGATTCGAAACCACCGACAGGTACGGTGAAACGGAGGTGCTGATGGAATACGACCGTACCGCCGGAGAGGGGGACCAAGAAGGGACCATAGTGGTCTTCGCCTATACCGTGGCAGAGGGCGACAGTGCGGATGAAGGCATTTACATCCCTGGCAACGCCTTCCGACTGGATGAAGGCGACTCACTGACCGGACCGGAAGGCAACCCGGCAAATCTTGACCACGAAATATTTAACCACCCAGATTCCCACTTTATAGATGCGACGCGCCCGACCTTCGGCAGCGCGGAAACGTCGACGCTTGGGAAGGAGGTCCGCGTCAGGTTCTCCGAGACCGTCGGGGTGCCACCGCTGTTGTCTCGCGTCAGCCAGATGATAGGGTTAGATCTGGGGGTCTTCTGCGCGGCGGTGCTGGACGTGACCGTTGACGGGAAGCCGGTGATACCCGGGGCGGCATCCATTAGCGATAATACCCTCACCCTGGGAATGCCTGATGAGTCACAAATACAAACTGGACAGGTAGTCAAGGTGTCCTATGACAACATATTTGCCCTGGATGCCCCAGGCCTTTTCGTTGACTCCAAAGGCAACGCCCTCAACAGGTCGGGCCCCAATCGGTCCAGAACAGTTCGGAATATAACCCGGGTGGCGACAACAGTGGCCTAAATGCGCCGCGACTGGTGCTGAGCCAAACCCAGATCCGGGTCCCAGAGGAAAGCAGTGTTACCTATACGGTAGCCATGGCTGCGCGTGACGTGCCTGAGGGCTTTAAGTTGGCCGATGCCACGGTGAACATTGCCAGCCTGCTGGCCAACGACAAGTTGACGGTCACCAATTCGACGCTGACTTTCACCGAAGATACTTGGACTACACCTCAGACGGTGACGCTGACAGCGGCGGCGGATGGCGACTCCTTAAACTACTGGGTGACCCTGGCCCACACGGTTACCGGTGGTTGGTTGGTGACCGTACCGGGGAGTGAGTCCTTACAGATCGTCACACCGGAGCCTGTCGCATTTCACGTCCGCGTGGTGGTTGACGATGATGAGTAGACTCATCAAGAGAGCCATCAAGGGACTCAACGGCTCTAATTAAGGAAGTCTGGGAGGGGGTCATCCGGCAGCGAAACGCTGCCGGATGACTCTTTTGTCGGCTTCATGAAGATGAAAAACCAGATGAGCATAAGAACGATGTAAAAGGCGGAGTTAAAGTATGCCAGGCAGGCGGGTTGATCGCTGACGTTCGGCTGTCGAAGTTCAGGGGAAATGTCCTTCGCTTAGTTTGCGATGGTATCGGATATTGGTGCTGGAGGAGTTCCCGGTGGGCACCGCGTCGGCGGAGTCTCGGCGTCGATGTATCTCCTTATCGTCTCCCTGTGGATGCCCAACTCCCTCTGACAACGACTGCCCTTGGGCATCGGGAACATGCACTCTCACATTCAAAGAGAGTTCGAGCAATGCGGTTGATCCCCTGACCGACGTGGATGCAGACACGCCCGGCTTCCAAGTGGACCTAGCTGTGGGTGACAGCAAGATTCTGATGTATGTGTATGAGGGTGGAGTAGGCACGGGCAATTACAGGACTTACTCGCTTGCGGCCACCCGCGCTTCCAGTACGCCCGCGACAGGCGCCCCCACCATCAGCGGAACCGCGCAGGCGGGCCAGACCCTTACGGCCGACACCTCCGGAATCTCCGACGCCGACGGCTTGGACAACGTTACCTACAGCTACCAGTGGCTGGCTGACGACACCGAAATCGACAGTGCGACGAGTTCAACCCATACTCACCAGGCATCCGACAACGGCAAGGTCATCAAAGTGCGGGTCACCTTCACCGGCGACGAAGGATATGAGGAGTCACTTACCAGTGACGGAACGGCGGCAGTGGTGATGGGCGGGTTGTAATAGGAGATTGGATATGAACTCTGCTAAGCGCGTCGGACTTACCGGAGCGGTGCTCGCGTTTGTTAGCAACCAGCAAAATTAGGACACTCTGAGACCCGAGAGATCAGGGGTCGAATTGAGGTTTCGCAAGCTCCCTTAGGGTCCTGTTGTGCTGTCTTCGCCGTTGGATTGTTTGGGCCTGCACCTCCTTTCTCCGTCGTAGGATCTCCTGCCACCTTCCCTTGAGGACATCCGAGGGCGTCACGTTGCCCAGGGCCCTGTGATAGCGCCGGTAGTTGTAGTAGCTGACAAAGGCCACGATGGCCGCTTCCAGGTCTGAGGGCATCTCATACGGCAGTTGGTTCACGTCCCGCTTGAGGGTCTGGTGGTAGCGCTCCAGCTTGCCGTTGGTCTGAGGATGGAAGGGCGTTGCATGGAAGGGCGTTGCCAGGATGTGCTTGATGCCCACCATACCCAGGTAGTCCCTGAAAGCCCGGGATACGCAGCCTGGACCGTTGTCGCTCAGCAGCCTGGTCCGGTCTGCTATCGGGACCTGGTCCATGCCCGTCCTGTCCACAGCTTCCTGGACC
Source organism: Dehalococcoidia bacterium (assembly GCA_965224325.1). Classification (GTDB taxonomy): domain Bacteria; phylum Chloroflexota; class Dehalococcoidia; order Lucifugimonadales; family UBA3495; genus CBDCMJ01. The sequence continues at coordinate 33,746 of CBDCYT010000003.1, read as the reverse complement.
ACCTCTATGAAGGAGTCGGAGGTCATGTCTCTTTGAAGCCTGTGGGCCAGGATGAAGCGTGAGTAGTCGTCCATGACGGTGACCAGGTAGTAGTAGCCCCAGCCAACCACCCTGAAGTAGGAGGCATCGGTGACCCACATCTGGTGGGGACCAGTGGTCTTGTGGTGGTACTCCTTACCCGCAGCCAGCCGCATCTCAGGCCTCTTCACTAGACCCTCTCTGCGCAGGATGCGGTAGACCGTAGATTCTGATACCGGGAAGCCCACATTGCCGGTGATCCATGCGGCCAGCTGCCGGCAACTCAGCTCCGGCATCTCCCTGGCTGCCGACAGAACGTAGTCGACTTCCTGGGGAGTCAGCCTGTTCCATGGGGGCTTGCCGCCTCAGGCATCGTTCTCAAGTCCTGGTTGCTCCTTGCGCCTCAGCCACCGGTGGTAGGTGCTCCTGGGGACTCCCAGTTCACCGAGGACCTTACGTTTTGGGAGACCGGAGGAAGCAACCCTGAGCAGTACCTCCGCCTTCTCTGCTCCACTCATCCGCTGATACTGCCGGCGCCCTGAGGCATTGGTATGGACGTTTTTTTGAGACGATAGACCTCAAGGGACAGATCGGCGACCAGCTGCTTTAGCTCTCCGTTCTCCCGCTTGAGCTGATGGACCTCCTGGCGGGGTGGCATCTCGCACGCTGTCGCGGGTAAGCCTCTCCTTGCTTGCCTCCATGAACTCTTTAGTCCACGAGTAGTAGGAGTGGGGTTTGATTCCCTCCCGCCTACACAGGTCGCTGACGGTGGCCTCCCAGCGGAACCCCTCCAGCACGATGCGGATCTTCTCTTCTGGGGTGTACTTGCGCCGGGTGGCCGTTCTGACTCTTCTAAGGAAGAACCTGGCTTCCTCTGTTCGTTCCTCAGCGGCCAGTGATTTGCCTGTTTCTGGTTGGGACAGGTTTGCTCCTTTCTGTGAGTACTCTACCCTCACTTCAGGAGCTCACACCACCTCGACCTATCGGGTTTTCTAAACCTCAGAACTGTCCCATTATCGCTGACGGTCTACAGCTTTTTGGGGTTGTGGGATTCATCGCGTCATCCCTACAAGCAAACGATACCCTCAGTGTTATTGCAAACTAATGTCAGTGATGGCATAATGCTTTCATGTCAGTACAAATTACCATAAGAGGTGTCCCCGAAGAAGTTCGTGACGAGCTTGCGATCCGCGCCGCACTTCAACATCAATCCATGCAAGAATTCCTTCGCTGCGAACTGGAGCGGATCGCTTCGCGTCCCTCCATTGGAGCTTGGTTGCAGAGAGTTCGCGACCGCAAGGCATTGGAAGAAATGCGAGTAGAACCTTCACGCATCCTTCGAGAGCGTGACGCGGACCGCACATGACGACGGTACTCGACGCATCTGTCTTAGTTGCAGCGCTGGTAGATTCCGGAGACGAAGGCTGGTGGGCGGAATCCGTGATTGGCCGGGATGCTCTCGCCGGACCGGAGTTGGCTTTGGTAGAGGCCAGCAACATTCTGCGCCGCTTAGAACACATCAGCCGGATTTCCCGCACAGCAGCCCTCACCGCCCACGGTGATCTTCTACGGCTGGACATGGAATTGTTTCCATTCGCCCCTTTTGCCCAACGGGTTTGGGCATTGCGGAACAACTTGACCTGCTACGACGCATGGTATGTGGCGCTGGCCGAAGCTCTTGACTGTCCTCTGGCGACACTCGACCGTCGGTTCAGCCGCGCCGGCGGCACGACATGTGAAGTTATAGTACCAATGGGAACTTAAGATCGTGGCAAATGCGGCCCGAGAGTTCAAATAAGGTCCTGAAGACGAACAACACTTTTAGCTGTAGATGGATGCCGTTACTTACTCCCTAAACATTTGGATTGGGCGAGTGCGGTATGGAAATCTAGATGACTAGTTCCCAGGCATGAACCTTACCGTCTCTAACGGAAGACATTGCAATCGAAGCCATACGTGACTTTCTCACCGACAAACCGTTTGTGGTTTTCGGAACTGGTATTTCTTGCGCTCTTGACCCACGCTTTGGGATGCCTGCACTGGAACAAGAACTGTCCCACTATCGCTGACGGTCTACACATTCCAACTTGGCACGTAATTTCAGGTTTGTCTGTAGCTCGCAATGTCCACGCCACATTTGTAGAGAAGAAACGGAACCGGAGAAACCATTGGCTGGACGACGCTTTGTCCCTCGAAGCACCTAAACGTCGGCAATATTACCCGGTACTCAAACCAGTTCGTGCATCTCTTCGGGGGTCAGCACAGGCCCGGCGTTGACCGAATCCTCGCAGAGAACTCCCGTACTCTTTAGCCGTTAGCCGGCCAGAGTCAAATCGCCGTCCGCATAGTCCATTATCAGGTCCCCAAACACGTGGGGCTCCGACGGCTCGGCCCGTTTAGAAGCCGCACTCCTACGCAGCGTAGCCCCGATACTTGCCGCCAACTCCGTTCGGAAGCAGGCTACACAATAGGAGACGGTGGCATTAGTCATCGAGGCTTAGTGTGAGAATCCTATCCGGTACTGGGACAAATTTTTGGGTGGCGTATCTCTCTACCAACCCTTCCAAGTTAAGCTGGCGGATGAGTTCTTCGATGTCAAGCAAATGGTCATCGCCAACCGTATTGTCATCGTTGTTATAGTCAATCAAGCGGTCATCGTTAACTAGGCGGCCACCCCTTGGAGTTAACGACGGAAGGAACTGCAAGGCGCTAATCCTCCCTGCGCTCATGCTTCCTTCCTGGGATTGACTTGAAACGATGTCTAACCCCACTCTTGAACAGGAAGGATGAAAGAGGCACCTCCACGGTACTGCGTCAGGGTGCCAATGGATTGAATCGAAGGTCTTTGAACCTCGTCTGTCGTGAACCGGCCTTACAACGTCTAATGGAACCACCGTGCATCCCATTTGGGGCGGGTCTGGCAATTGCTGTATGCGACAATTCCAATGACTTCTCGCCGTAAGGTCGTCTGCATTGTTATAAAAGCTATACAATGGGGCCGTGCCCAACCAATCTGCAAAATCCTCTAGTGCGTCTATTTGGTACCTAGTACTCAGCAGTGTTATGCCCGGAACCGGGCCGTGCAGAGGGGAGTAACTGGAGAGGACACTGGTCAGGTACGATCGTGGCGGGCGGTGTCGTCCAGGACGAGGCCGAATTGACAGTGGCGCATATTGCCCGTTATTCAGCATGGTCCGGGTGTCCTACGGCTGCATCATTGGTGACTGCCCTTTCGGGGGCGCTCCCGTTCGATAGATTGTGACGTGCCGGTGGCACCCCCTGGCGACACGCCTACATGGTAATGGCGGATGGGACGATGAGCACATACAGCAGTAGGGCCAACCCGGCAGTGAAGGCCTCCAGCAGGCGGGAGGGTCTGCCGGCGGAACTATCACGGGTGAATTTTGGTGCGGCGGGAGTGGACGTGGGCGCCGGCAGCCACTTCGCGGCGGTGCCCGAAAACAGCTGCGAGCAACCGGTGCGCGAGTTTGGCGCGTTCACTGCGGACTTGTACCTTATGGCCGATTGGCTGGCCGAGTGCGGTGTGGAGACAGTGGCGATGGAGTCCACCGGAGTCTACTGGATACCGCTCTTTGGAGTCTTGGAGGAGCGGGGGTTCCAGGTGATGCTGGTGGACCCACGGCGCATTAAGAACGTGCCCGGACGCAAGAGCGACGTGCTGGACTGCCAGTGGCTCCAGCAGCTACATACCTACGGCCTGCTTTCGGCGGCTTTCCGGCCCGAGGCCGACATCCGGCGGTTGAGAAGCTATCTGCGGCAGCGGGCCATGCTGGTGGAATATGCGGCCCAGCATGTTCAGCACATGCAGAAGGCGCTGACCCAGATGAACGTGAAGCTGCACCAGGTCATCAGCGACATCACCGGCAAGACCGGGATGACCATCCTCGAAGCCATCGTGGGGGGTGAGCGAGACCCGCGAAAGCTGGCGCAATTTCGGGATCCCAGGACCAAGGCAGACGAGGAGACCATGGCCCTATCGCTGGAGGGGCACTGGCGGGAGGAGCACATCTTCGAGCTGACCCAGGCCCTGGAGTTGTACCGGGTGTATCAGGCCAAGATTGCCGAGTGCGACCGGGAGATTGAAACCCAGATGGGGCAGTTTGACGACCGTAGCGGTGGCGCAGCGCCTGCGGAACAGCCCAGGAGGAACCGCATCCAGGGGAACGCGCCGCGCTTTGACGTCCGCGGCCACCTGTACCGGATGACCGGGGTGGACCTGACCCGGATCAACGGCGTGGACGCCTACACGGCGTTGAAGGTAATCAGCGAGGTAGGCACCGATATGACAAGATGGCCAACGGCCAAGCATTTCGCCTCATGGCTGGGATTGAGTCCCAATAACCGGGTCACCGGAGGCAGGGTCATCAGCTCCCGAACCAAGCCCAGCGCCAACCGGGCAGCCAAGGCGCTGCGGCTGGCGGCCAACGCCCTGTACCGCTCCAACAGTGCGTTGGGAGCGTTCCTGCGCCGCAAGAAGGCGCAGCTGGGACCGCCCAAGGCCATTACGGCCACGGCGCACAAGCTGGCCAGAATCATCTACGCCATGCTGCGCTATGGGCAGCAGTACGTGGATGACGGCGCTGACTACTACGAGGCCCAGTACCATCAACGAGCATTGCGGTCTGCGAAACGGAGGGCGGCGCAGCTGGGTTACGAACTGGTACCCACATCCGATGATCGAAACCGCGCCCTTGATCTGCCCTTGGCAACGGCCGCGACCGGCGCGTGAAAACCTCAGTTACTCGATAGTCATGTTTGGAATCGAAGGGATACAGCCGGTGAAGTTTGCCCCTGGCGTCGTGGGTGTTGAACCGCCAGTTGATGGTGGCATGGGCGGTGTTGCCCTCCCACACCAAGGCCTGGATTTCCCGGCGGAGGGCATCCTCGTTGGGGAGACGCCGCCTGAGGCAGGAGCGGGCCAGTACGCTGAACTCGATCTCCGCCATGTTCAGCCAACTGCCGTGCTTGGGCGTGTAGTGGAACTCCAGCCGTTTTACGATGCGCCGGGCCTCGGCGGCGGGGAAGCCTCTCGTAGAGGGAAGCAGGGCGGTGGGTGTTCAGATTGTCCAGGATCACCCGCACCGTCTCGACCTCCGGGTAGGCCTCGTCCACCAGCCAGCGCATCTGATGGGCGAAGTCCCCCGTCGTGCGGCGCTCGGTCACCGCCACATGCCGCCAGCCCGCCAGCGGCTCGCAAGCCAGGAACAGGTTGCGCGTACCCTCTCGGCGGTACTCGTAGTCCTCACGCCTTGGCCGTCCCCGTTGAGGCGGGAGAGGCGGCCGCGTCTCCGCCAACAACTGGGTGGAGGTTTCGGCAAAGCAGACCACCGGCCGGCGGGGGTCATGGGGTTCCTCGTACAGGTCCAAGACGTCTTCCATGCAAGCTACAAAGTCGGCGCTCACCTTGGGAATGCACCACTCCTTCTTCTGCCACGGTTTGAGGTCGTTTTTTTGAGACGCTTGCGGATCCCCTCCTGGGACATCGAAGGCGCCAATCCCAACTCCACCACCTTCCCGGCCAACAGCCGCAGGGTCCAGTGGTCGTGCCCCTCTGGGGCCGGGCTGCAGGCCAAGGCGATGAGGTGGGCCTCACCCCGGCGTCCAGCTTCCACGGCCGGTTGGGCTGGGGCCGGTCCTGCAACACCCCTGCCAACCCTTCCTCAGCGAAGCGCCGCTTGATGCGGAACACCGTGCCTTCCGAAACGTCCAATGCTCCAGCCACCTTGGGGGCGCTCCATCCCTCGCTGGTCTTGAGCAGAATCCGAGCTCTAGCCGTTATCCGGGCCGGGCTTTTCCCAGCGCGAACCAAATGCTCGAGCCGTTCCCGTTCCTCCAGCGCCAGCCGCACCCCGTACTTTTCCCTGACCATACTGCCACCCTCCTCGTCAACACTTCCACCTGACCAGCGTAGTACCATTGGTCACAGTTTTAAACAACTACCAATATCAAGTTGACTGAGTGCTAGATACTAGTGCAGTATTATTAACCGGTACTTCTTTCTGAGACCGAGCAGTAGCCATTTCGCCTCAATCAGGGCATAGTTGCTATAACTTCGACCTCGACGCGGAAATCCGGCTCGGCGAGCCCGGAGCAGAGGATGAGAGTGCTGACAGGCAGAGCATCGTCTGAGACGAATTTGGCACGGACCGCACGATACGCCGGAATATCTTCGCGATCGATCATGAACACGTTCAGTTTCATGATGCAGCTCATGTTGCTGCCCACGGACTCCAAGGCTCCCTGAACATTCTTAAATACCTGCTCGGCCTGAGTGCTCAAATCCCCCACGCCCACGGTTTCCCCATCGCTGTTCCGAGCTACCTGCCCGGCCACATAAATGGTCTTTCCATCCTTGACAACATGATGGTAGCCCCCTCCCGGTTTAGCTAGCGCTGAAGGATTGCTCCGCTCTACTGTCATGGCCCATCTCCCTACGATCAAGCTTGTCACCCACAGATTCTACGTGCAACCTGTGGGGTGTGCGATTCTGGGCAATCACTATGCGGATTGAGCTTGTGGCCGTGGGGTGCCCCGCGAAATCGTGCCTATGTCGCCATGAACTGCAGCCAGCGCCGGGGAAGCATCGCCAATGAGCTACGCCGCCGGTCGCTGCGCCGTACGGTTAACTTGGGAGAACATTCACCTCCCGACTATAATATTGACGATTCCCACCGGGTTGTGCTTGCCGAAAACAACCTGGACGCGTTTACCACGGAAGACCGGTACGAAATATGGTGGCGTACCGCCCATAGCCTCGAAGCATTGCCTGACTATCCGGCAGTGCTGCCCAAATTGCGGGAAAAGCTCATCTGCGCCTCTTTCATCATTCTCAGTTTTAGAATCATCATCGACACCGCCAAGCGGAACAACCTGAATTGGGACGCCGTTATTTCATGTGAGGACATAGGCAAGTACAAAGTTTTGCCGTCAGCATATTTAACCGCCGCCAAGTGGCTACAGCTGGAGCTCCATTTTCATGCCTTGTGGTGCCGGTGGCAACCGGCCTGAGAGATTGCAATGTGGTGCGGGGACGCGACAGCGATCGTTTGGCGGCGGCGGTACTCTACTTCTCTTCTTTGATCCAGTCGGCCACACGTTCGGCAATCATGATAGTGGTGGCGTTGGTGTTGGCCCGGATCACATCGGGCATCACTGACGCGTCCACTACTCTGAGCCCCTCCATGCCGTGGACGTTGCAGTACTGGTCCACAACCGCCAGCGGGTCCGAGGCCCGCCCCATTTTGCAGGTGCCCGAGGAATGGTGTTGGGTACCGACATTGCGCAGCAGCCAGTTGTCCAGGGCCTCGTCGGAGGCCATGTCTTCGTCTGTTGGGTCGAGACGCTCTAAGACGTACTCGCTGAAGGGGGGCTGCTCGATTATGCGCAGTACGGTGTGAATGGAATGGCGCATTTTCCGCCGGTCACAGGGGTCTGCGAGGTAGTTGTAGTCCAGGTCCGGCTGGACGTTGGGATCCGTCGAGGCGAGCCGTAGCCAGCCGGCGGTAACTGAGTTATGTAGAGCGGCGGTGATGCCAAAATGGAAATTGCTACTTTCAATGTGGACGCCGTCCGGAGCGTGCTCGCTTGACATGAGTAACGGGCTGATCTTGACGTCGTCCCTGGTAGGAGAGTCCTCGGTACTCGTTCGTAAAGTTACCTGGACACATGGCGCCAGGTCGTCTGGAGGGTCGCCCCGGCCCCTGAGCAGAACGAATGCCCCGGGATGGTCACGCAGATTTTCACCCACCCCCGGCAGATCGTGGACCACGTTGATGCCCATCTCTTTGAGATGGCCAGCAGGTCCGACCCCGGAAAGCATCAAGATTTGGGGCGACGCGATGGCGCCCCCGCTAAGGATCACCCGGTCGCTCTCCACTATGAAGGTTTGGCCGCCGCTTTCGGCCTCAACTCCTGCGGCCCGTTTCCCTTCCAACAGGATGCGCCGTACCGTAACGTTGCCCCGGATGGTGACGTTCAGCCGGTGGCGGGCCTTGCTCAGGTAGGTGACGGCGGTGCTCATCCGGACCCCGTCTATGTTGTTCAAGGGCAGGGCTGCTACACCGTTGGAGTCGGGGTAGTTCTGGTCCGGGTCTTCGGGAAAGCCCAGGGCGACGCAAGTATCGTAATATGCGCTGAAATAAGGCAGCCAGTCTTCCCGCTTGTACCGGCGGACCGGAATGGGGCCGTCGCCGCCGTGGAAGTCTCCCCCGGGGAAGTCTAAGTCTGTTTCCAATTTACGAAAGTAGGGCAGCACTTTGGTGAATGACCACTCGTCGTTGCCCCACTCGGCCCAGTCGTCGTAGTCCTCGGGTACGCCCCGGAGCAACACCTGACCGTTGATGGCGCTTGAGCCGCCGGTGACTTTGCCCCGAGGAATTACCACGGGTTCGGTCTGCAAGGCCGAGCCCTTGGCCCTAAAGTCCCAGCTGTGGGGCCCATAAGCAGAGCGCCAGACGTTGTTGCCGCCTTTTATGTCCTCGGGCAAGTGCTCGGATACAGGGTAGTCGGGGCCTGCCTCTAACAGCAACACACTCTTGTCGGGGTCCTCAGACAAGCGGGCGGCCAGGACACATCCAGCGGAACCGGCCCCAACGATTATGTAATCGTACTTCATTTTTCCTCCCCACCGGTCTATAAGACTGCGCTCCACCCGCTTGGTGAGTATTTTTTAATTCAGGGCTGTCTCCTCTTTGTTATTAATATTTAAAGGCTCTCTGTTTTGGCTGCAGCCGCACTAGACGGGAGACACCCACTGGTCGGCGAGGTTCTCCTTGGTCACGTCAAAAACCTCCGTTATGTGGGCCCCCTCCATGGCGTCGCCGTGTTGATTTGCCCGGACCAGGGAGAAGGCATAATCTGCGGCGAGAACGGCCTCTGGCCCAAATCCGTAGATCATCATGACCGACATGTCCAGACGGCCATCAGCAACCGCCTCTTGTCCCGCCCTGAGACCATCGACTCCGACGATGAGCATCTCATCCCGCCGGCCCAGCTCTGTCGCAGCTCTGGAGAACCCGACCGACGCGTCGTCATTCCCGAAGTACACTCCTTGTATCTCTGGGAACCTCGTGAGCATGGCCCGGCCAGCGTCGTAGCCACCCTCCGAGGTCCAGCCGTGCCCGTCTTCAAAGCCCAACAACTCGAGGTCGAACGGGGCTATTCCGTCCAGGAACCCTGCCTTCCGGTCGATCCCGCCACTGGATATCAGCTCACCCGTGCCGCCCACCACCTTCGAGCCCGGGGGCAGGTTCTCTCCCAACCATGTGCCCGCGTGAAACCCGCACTCGTGGATTACCCTGCCGTGCTTCAGGGTTGGGCGCACTGGTAGGCTATCGCTATCGTAATTGATAACGATTTGGCCGGCCTCCCGCATGCGCTTGATGTTGGGCGACGCCGACGACGGGTCGACGGGGCCACCCATTACTACGTCGAACCCCCGGGAGATGACCAGGTCCAGATTTTCAATCTCCTTGGCCGGGTCGAAAGCCGTGTCCAGCAACGTGTACCCCATGCCCGCTTCATTACACTCCGCTGTCCAGGTGATGTCTTGAATTTGATGGTAGGGATGGGCCGCCAATCTCGAGACGTTGACGAAGGTCTTGCCTTCTGTTCTCTCCCACATATCGTAAGTGTCTAACGTCATATCTTCCAGCGGCCACAACCTTCTGACTAAATTCTCCTGTGCCAAGGCCGTCCCTACCTGACCGTGACCATAGGCCTGGTAGATGAGCATGGCTGCAGACGCCGTCAATCCCAGGGCTACAGCCCCTTTTATGAAGCTACGCCGGTCTATGAGATTGCGCTGCACCCGTTTGGTGAGCATCTTTAAAATTCAGGAGTTTCTTCTCTTTGCTATTCATATTTAAACCCTCTCTATCTCGCTCGGAGCCGCGCCAGTATCTAAACCCTCTCTGTCTTGGTTGGAGCCGCGCTAGACGGGAGATACCCACTGATCGGCAATGGTCGTCTTGTCCACGGACAACAGCTTGATGATATGGCACGTTTGTGTGAGGTCGCCGTGCACTTTCCCCCGGAGGAAGGCCGCGGTAAGGAGGATGCTGGCTTCTCCCTCTGGCCCATGCCCGCGCCGTGCCATGGTCGACACGTCGATACGGCCATCAGCAATCGCCTCTTGTCCCTCCCTGAGACCATCGCTGCCGGCGATGAGCATCTCATCCCGCCGCCCCAGGTCTACAGCCGCCTTATGGAACCCCAGCGCCCCTTGGTCATCCCCGCCATACATGGCGTCTATTTGAGGGAACCTCTGGAGCATCGCCCGGGCCATGTCGTAGGCACCCTCCTGGCTCCAGCCGTGCCCGGCCTCATCGGCTATCAGCTCGATGCCCCTCTCCTCTAACGCCTTTCTAAACCCCGGGGGCCGGAATTGCCCGCCCGTGCTTTCGTTCTCACCCACCCCGACGACCGCCTTCGCGCCGGGTGGCAGCCGGTCGGCCAGCCATTGGCCATTCAGATATCCATCCAACCAATAGCCCCTGCCCCACTTGATGGTGGGACGCTCGAAGGTATCGGTATCGTAATTCATAACGATCCGGCCATCCGCCCGGGCCCGCCTTATATTGGGGCCCAGCCCAGCCGGGTTGGTGGGGTGGAGGTGGATCGCGTCGAACCCGCGGGCGATGGCCAGGTCCGCGAGTTCAACCTCCTTGGCCGGGTCGAAAACCGCGTCCACCACCGTGTAGTCTATGCCCAGTCTCTTACACTGCTTGTCGAAGCTGATACTCAGAAATTGCACGTAGGGATGGGCCAAAAAAATCGCGTTGTAGAAGAGGCTCTTGCCTTCTACGGGCTCCCACAGCGTTAGCAGGTCTCTACCCGCCGGCATCGTTGAGATTTCGGGGAACCTATGCACTAGGAAATTCAGATTATCCGCGACCTCCTCGGCAGGAGGGCTTGTCGGCGGTACCGCAGTCGCTGCCGGAGCCGGAGCCGGAGCCGCGGTAGCTACCGGAGCCGCGGTTGCCCCAGGAGCCGCGGTTGCCGCCGGTGCCGCCGGTGCCGCCGTTGGGTCGTCCCCGCCGCAGGCCTGGAAGAGCACAAGAGCCGCAGTGGCCGATAACCCAAGAGCCATAGTTGCTCTCATGAAGTCACGACGGTCTATGAACTTGTGATGGGCCTGCTCGACGAATGCCTGTAAAAAAAAGGCTTTCTTCTCTTTTGAATTCAGGGTTCTTTTCTCTTCGCTATTCACGATGGACCTCCTTTCTTGGCTGAAGCCATGCTACAACCTTCTCCGCCCTTTTAATGATAATAAGCCTCTTTTTTGGCTGAAGCCGTACGTTCCCGCGGGCGGTCGGCTACCCAGTGAAAAGAATATTAAGTATCCTACCTCTAATTAGGCAATTGTCAAATAGCAAGTCTCGTTAAAAGGACCGCTTTTCTCTCTGACCCTTTAAGACGTATAAATCCTATCATAAGGATATTGATTCAGGATGCCGCAACTTGATTGCGATATATTGCACTATCATCTCCAGCTCTCGCTGCTTTATAGGGAAATATCTCAAGAGGGTAGTGTCATTAACTTACGACGAATATCGTCTCGACACACAACAATGTTGGGCGCAACCCCGCCAGGCCGTGCTTGGCCGCATATACGACGCTCTCCGGGACGTGCGTGGGGTACCACAGCGGCGGATACGGCTGCTGCAGGGGGCGCAGCTCCATTCGGCACGTCGCGGTACTGGTGGTGATCGCCCTCGAATGTATCGCTGCTTATCCATTATCAACGGATTCTCACCACCTCTCCATTCATATCCGTCCCAGCTTTGACTCGGCCTATTTACCGAGTTATTATTCCCTCAAATTTGGCTATGCGACCGAGAAAACAGGAGACAACCTCATGAAGGCCGTTTATATCAACAAACACGGCGGCCCCGATGAACTAGTCTACGGCGACCGGCCCGAACCCGAAATAGGTCCGGAGGGGTTATGCTCAGGGTCCACGCCAGCGCTTTAAACCACCTAGACGAGCCTGTCCCAGAAGTGGAAATTGCGGATAGGGGGAGCAGATAGAAGTCAGAGGGTTCGCTGAAAGGCCTTGGCTTGAGCGGGTAGGACAGGCGACGGAGCGATGGGTCAGCTGCTGTCATCACTGCAGGTCAGGAGACGGGACAAGGCTCCGGGCCATTAAATAGACCGATGAAGGGGCTGGAGCGCCACACCCGCCAGAGAGTGCGCAAGTTGAAGGCTGTGGCAAGCATAGTCCACTCGGCCGCCACGTTAACGAGGCCGCGCAGTAGGAACCTCCGTGCCCCCTGTTGTTCCTTGATGATTCCGAAGACTGGCTCGACCAGTTGCTTTCTCAGCTTGTACGCCTCTCTAGCTGCTGAGGTGGACATTCAGGCACGATGACGGCGTAGCACAGCGTCATGCGGACCTATGGCCAGGCTTCGCCCAATCTCTTTGGCCCTCGTACAGACTCCGAAGGCTGGGCACACCTGGCAGACGGCCTCAGAGGCCCGGTACAGACGCAACGGGACTCCATTCGTATGTTGGATACGAACGAACTGGAGCGTCTGTCCCTGCGGACACGTAAAGCTGTCGCTCGGCTCGTTGTAGGTGAATTGGTCCTTGTGATATGGGTCTTTGAGGAACCGTTGCCGCGACTCCGACACTACCACCTGCTGATCTCGACGGGCGCATTCTTCCAAGTGACTCGCGGCGAAGTATCCGGCATCGGCCAACGTCATCTGCGACTTCGTCCCCGTAGTCTCCTCGGCCTGCTCCAGCATCGGAACCAGCAGGGCATTGTCATTGGCCGCATCCACCACGTCCACGGCGGTGACCAACATGCCGGTCGCTCCCCCATCCGTCTCTGTGGGTGAGACCATAGCCTGGGCGTTGTAGCCAGCCACGATGCCTTGCCTGCCCTGCATCAGCCTGGCGTCTGGGTCGGTCAGGTTGATGCGGTTGTGGCGCTTTTGACTCGTGAGATCGTCCATCGCCTGCCTCACCTGCTCTCTCAAGACCTCCTTGTCAGCCAACTCCCGAGGCAGATGGATGGCAGAGGCATCCTCTCCCGCTTCGTTCTCTGCCTCAAGGTCCGTTATCGCACTCTCCAGCCGCTCCAAGAGCCCTCGCAGTCCCTCGGCGTCGTAGCTCCTGTTCAGCGAGGCGCTGGCGACCACCTTCGTACCATCCACCGCCTGAACCGCCAGGTCCACCAACTTCATCGTCACCGCCGTACGAACTGTACGCTCGAACAGCTTCCTCATGGCCTGCCGATGCCCTCTGTAGAACCTCCACAGGGTGTTGTGGTCCGGATGCTGCCACCCGGTCAGCCACAGGTACGGTATCTGGTCCCGGCAGGCCGCCTCCAGCTTCCGGCACGAGCGTACCCCGGTCATGAAACCGTACAGCCACACGCTCAACAGCGCACGTGGATGGTAGGCTGGCGCTCCCAGCACCTCCCCGTCTATCTCCACCACCTCAAGCTCCCCCCAGTCCTCCCGGTCCAAAGCGTCAACGAACTCGGCCACGAACCGCGCCGGATGGTCCAGCGGCAACAGTTCGTCAAGCGTCGGCGGCAACATCCACATCTGCTCTCGGCCCATCGGTCGAAGCGGCATATCAGCATCTCCCCAACTGGTGTCGCTTCGAAGGTACACCCAAAGACATACCCATTACCAGCTCAGACTTCTGAGACAGGCTCAACTCAGTACGCCTAGGCCCACCAGACTTGACGAAATCAAGAACTTTCACGTTGAGGTTCAGTCTTGTGCTCTGATGGGTATCCCCTACGCCTGCCGGTCGGCCACCTTGTCCGTGAAAAGTGAAAGGACTAGGGCGAATCGACAATTGGGTGAAACTCGGCTGAGGAAATAGGGCAGGAGCTTATTAGAGGAGGATAGAGTGTAACCCTGAGAAGTGACGTGCGGTGGAGGGGATTGGCGTGGAACGTTGTGAGTTGAGCGCTGCTCAGTGGCGTCGGATAGAAGGCTCTTTGCCCGGGCGTCCCGGCTGGGTTGGCGTTACGGCCAAGGACAACCGGAAATTCGTAAACGGCGTCCTGTGGGTGCTGCGCAGTGGAGCCCATTGGAAAGACCTGCCCCCTGGGTACGGCAACTGGAAAAGCGTCCACAAGCGATTCACCCGCTGGGCCAAGACCGGAATCTGGGAGAAAATCTTCCAGGTGTTGCTGGATGACCCGGACAACAGATACGTGATGATTGATTCCACCATAGTCCGGGCCCACCAGCAGGCAGTCTGCGGGAAAGGGGGGGCCAATGTGAGGCTGTGGGCCGCTCCCGGGGTGGACTGAGCACCAAGATTCATCTGGTGGCCGATGCTCAGGGCCGGCCGGTGCGTTTCTCTCTCACCGGCGGTCAGAAGGCGGACGTTTCTCAAGCCATACCCCTGCTGACCGGCCTCGAGGCCGGAGCTGTCATCGCTGACAAGGGGTATGAGAGCAACCGCGTGCTGGCCTTTATCAGGAACCAGGGCGCCGAAGCGGTCATACCGCCCAAGTCAAACCGGAGGGAACCTTGGGAATACGACCGGGAACTTTATAAGCAAAGGAACCTGATTGAACGAGCCTTCAACAAATTGAAACAGTGGAGGCGAATCGCAACCAGATACGACCGCAGAAGTCTCTACCTCCTGTCGGCCCTGTATCTGGTCTCCTCGGTCATCTGGGGTTAGCAATTGTCGATTCGCCCTAGTATAGTGGGTGAATCGTACGTCTTGCATAGATTGGGGGGGTTCTTGTTGCGAGCGTTGGCGTTTCTGCTGCTGTGTTGTGTAACTTCCATGTTACTGGCTGCGTGCAGTCAAACTCCCCCCGCCAACTTCGACTCCGACGCTCACACCTACACCAACGGATACATCCGCGCCAACTGCTGGATCGGCCAGTGAAGATAGAGCTGTGTTGGAAGCCTTCAGCGCACGACCAAGCCGGGCTGACGACGACAGATTGCTTAACGAGGTGCCACCGGAACAGCGGAGCGGTGTAATCACCGACGAGAACAGTAGAGTGATTGGGCTATTGTTGAGCAATAGCCTATTGAGCGGGGGTCTGCCTCCCGAATTGGGGAGTCTTGCAGCACTGCGTTGGTTAGACCTGAGCCACAACCAGATCACCGGGGCGTTGCCACCGGAATTGGGGAATCTCACCAACCTGGAGGGGCTGTTGCTCAGCGGAAATCTATTGACCGGCCTTCTACCCTCCGCACTGGGACAGTTGGATAACTTGAGGGTTGTCCGTCTGTCCGGTAATCAGCTGCGCGGGGCGATACCAAGCGAGTTGGGCAGCCTAACCAGGCTGCAGGCGCTAGATCTAAGCTCCAACCAATTGGATGGAAACATTCCACCTGAATTGGGAGAGCTAACCGACTTGCAGTCACTTGACCTGAGCCACAACAAGCTTACTGGTGAGATACCGGCCAGGTTAGGTAACCTGACCAGTCTGCGTCGGTTGAATCTTTCCAACAATGGGCTGTCCGGCGAGATACCATCGGAACTGCAAGCTCTTTCCAAGGAGAAGGGTCTGCAAATCGCCGACATGTACCCGCTTGTTGACACCACTGTTCCCTACAGCGCCTTAGCAGAGCTAGAAAACGACTCAAGCAGGTTGCCTGGACTGCTCGACCAAGCAACGGAGTGTCGCGGCGGACTGAGGTTTCCCAAAGACAGTTTTTGTTTAGGAGGAGGACGCTACATACTGGGCCACGATGCAGACGGACGGATGGTGGTACGAGACTTGCATTGGCAACGGACGGACAGCGCCGGAACTATTGAAGAGACGTTAAAACTACTAGATGAAGGAACGATCCCTGGGCACATATCGTCACCCACACTATCCGTCAACTTTAGCAGTTCAGATGGGGGTTTTGCCTTTGAAGAGAGTCGGAGTGCCGTATTTGTAAATGGCGTCGGCGTACGCGCCGTCGTCACATCATATACGGCCGACCGTGAACTGTGGGCGTCCGTATACGAGGGTGATCTGGCCCGGATCAAAGAACTCGTGGGAAAGGGTGCTAACATCAACGGCAGGGACAGTCACGGCGCGACCTTGCTCGAAAGGGCCGTTTACGATGGTGACACGGGATTGGTCATGGTTCTCGTAGAAGCCGGCGCGGATGTCAACCTGAACACGCCGCTCGCCTCAGCGATAGATAACGGTCATACTGAGATTGTCAGGATTCTGGTGGAAGCAGGGGCTGATGTCAACGCCAAGGACCCTTGGAACGATCACCCGTGGGGGGGTAATCTTCTCGACAACGCGAATTGGTCCGGTAATCGGGCGATCATCGAGATTCTCATTGACGCCGGTGCCGAATCCGCATGGCCAGACCAAGAAGTGTCGCAGCCAAATGAAAATGGCGGAGCGTCTTACCCTACCGACGCGGCGGGCCTATATGATGCAGTTGCAGACGACGATGTGGAAAGCGTCAGGAGTTTGATCGAAGCCGGCGTGGATGTTAATGCAAAAGCTAGAGGTGGAGAGTCAATCCTGACGTCCGCGGTTATCCGAGCCAGCCCCGAGGTAGTGCGAATCCTGGTGGATGCAGGCGCAGACGTTAATGCTAGCAGCCCGTCCGAGGAATGGCTGATTGGTTCAGATGGAGGCTGGACCAGCTGGCGATCACCGGTTTTGTCCTCTTCAGGCGGTAGCATCCCCATTGCCTGAGCATGGGCCAAATTGCTGGGAGTAGCGGGTTCTGGCCCAAGGATCGGGGTATCCCCTGGGCGGCTGACCCGGACCCGAACCGGAACAGCTTCATCAGGTTATGCCCGGTGCAGATCAGGGACCACTCCCGGTTCACCTTTTCCAGGCCCCGCAGCAGGAACTGCCGGAAGCCCCGCCCCTGCTTGATCTGACCGAACACCGGCTCCACCGTTTCCTTGCGAAGCCCGTAGCGCTGCCGGCCCCGCTTAGTCCGCAGCTTCCGCCGCATCCGGTCCCGGGCGGAGAGATTGGCGGGTATGCGTCCCCGAGGCGCCGGAGGTATTGTCTGGCCGTGGCGAGTCTTATCCGGTGCGATGAACGGGTCGGCGCCAAGGGCGCTCAGCCTCTCAACCGCCTTGGCCGAGTAGTAGCCCGCGTCGGCGGACATCTCCCTGGGCACCACCCCGGTGTTGCCGATGGCCTGCTCCACCATGACCACTCCCTGATGCTTGTCCGATGCCTGGTTGGTCGCCTCCGCCGCCACTATCACCTGGCACTCGCTGTCTACCACCGCCTGGCAGTTGTAGGCCTGCTGGAAGTCCCGCCCTGCCTAAGCGGGCGGAAGGTAGAACTTTCGAGATCTCCTTCCCCCTACCGGGGAGTAATCACGCCAAGACTAAACACCAGGGCCAACCCGTCTCCCAGTCAGACGAAGCCCGGAAGACGCCAAAGAAATAGGACTTCGGACGGCTGTGGAACCAAGAGGAATCCGACGACCCCGGCAACGGGCTTGGCCGTAGAACAGCCCCACTGGTGAGCAGGCTGCCGCTTGCAGAAGGCCCGTTCTGTCGCATCGGCCCCTTAAAGTCTCTGCGGATGATGCCACCACTTTCGGGTGGGTCAGTTCCATCTTGCTACTTTCGCCCATTTTTAACTCTCGACTAACCGGTGTCAACGCCGACGGAGAAATGAGCGAAATCGCCGAAGTTGAATTGACCCGCCACAGAGTAGTGGCATCATCCGCAGACACTGTACGGAGGTGCTTCAGACAAATCCTTGCCGGTTGGGCGATCGCGACGAAACTCTGCGGTATTCTTGGGCGGTGGACTTGGACGGAACCGAGGTTCAAAAGCCTTCACCTACTCTGAGGGCTCCACAATCACCCACCGTCCAAACAGGTGGGCTGGATAGAAACGCCGGCTTGCCTCACGGTAGGTTCGAGTCCTCTCAGGTGGGCCTTTCTTCACGATAGACAGAACCGTCTTCGAATTGTGGCTGGGGACTCTGTGAGTCCATAGTGGACGGTAGAACAGCGTCTGTTGCGGGTCAGTGACCTCGTCGTGGTGGCGGTTGCCATTCGTCCCGTTGGCGTGGACCTCGACAACCTCTGGCTTGACTTTCACTAGATTCCAACCTTCGTCCGCTAGGAACCCCGCCGCGCTGGAATCGGCATCCCGCGCCTGGGCGAAGATCGCCTTGTAGGCTTCGTCCACCTCTCCGCTGACAGTCTTCGGGCCTGGTCAGGTCTTTGCCGCCGTGTCAGAAGGCCGCCAACCCGTCCTCGGGTTGCTCCCTTTGCCCCGAGAGGTTCAGTTCAATCCATCCTGGTCCTGAGCTTAGAACTGGGGCTCGGTCTGTAGCTAGTCCGCGCTTGTTGCCATCGGTGCTGGCCAGCCCGCGGCCCTCACTGGGGAGACGCCTGGATCGACTCTTAGGTCCCGATTAGCGGCTAGGGTTCTCGTCAGACCCCCAATACCCTGGGGTCTCGCCCCGGCGAAGCTCGCAGGTATGAAGTCCACCGATATCACAAGTCTAACCATGGTGCCAACCGATCCCACGCGAGTCCTGCCAAACACTTGGTTCGTTCCTCGATCATTAGGGCAGACCACTCGCCTTCAACCATCGCTATACTTTCGCACAATCCTAGATATCGCGCGTTACTTAGTACCGTGACTGCATCTTTACCTAACGTGAGACCGATCTCTCCTTGAAGAGTTGCAGCCTGAAGGTCAAACTCTTCTGGTGTTTTAGTAGTCAATAAGCGATACACACCTCGCTTGTGAGTCCAACTCTTATCCCCGAGCAATTCGTTCTCTGCTTGCGGCAACAATGTGAGATTGCCTAGAGTATTCACCAACACGGGATTCGAATAGATATCCTCGCGCCACCCTTCGTTCTTGGATTGTGGTGCTATATGCTCGACCGTCAAATACGCATTGTCATTCCACCGCTCAGGGGTCAACATTGGACTAATTCCAGGCCGCCCGGCCTTGATCAGTCCAGCATTTTCGGCATCTGCGACCGCATCGTCCGAAGCACAGAACAACAAAAAGCGGGCAAGCGAGGTAGAAGACTTGTAAATCTCCACTCGGGATATCGCAGCGGTCCATTCGTCCTTGCTTGAAATATTTCCCCTCTCTTGCAATGTAATGGCAAGAGCTCTCCTGTAGTCTTCAAGAGACATCGCGCTTGACTTGTTAGGAGTACGTCGCGCAAGAGGTGGTCTAGTTTCTCCTGCAAATTGTACGCCTGTGCGCATGATGGCTCGATAATGGTTATCGATGTTCGCGGTTCCACCTTTCGCACCCCTCCACAACATCGAAAATGCAACAGTGGCTTTGATAGCTTCGATGAAATCTTCTGTTGCGCTCTGCTTCATAGGTCCAGAGCTATCGACGGCTCTTTGATAGAAACGGACGAGAGGCGCAACGGTAATGGTGTGGCCGAGACTCTTTAAGGCATCAAATCCTATTTGTGCCCCAGGATCATTCACGTGAAGAGGCCAGAATTTTGGAAGACTGCCTTCTTCATGATTCCAAGCATACTTCATGAATGCAGATACGCCGGCCATGGCTCCTACGAATGCCCGCTTGTAGGCAACGTCGTCCAATTTCGCCGGGTCACTGTACTCTCTTCGCAAATACCTTCTCTGTTCGTCCAGGTTGTTCCCAAGCTTTTCCCCAGTTTCAGCCAGAGCGAAAGCGATAAGCATCTCTGAGGTCGCTTTCTCTTTCCTCTTACCACTCCCAAATCGAGACAAATATGATTCAATCTTTACGATTCGCCTGTAACTCGGGGATCCTTCGTACTTCTCTAGTGTTTCTACTTGGATGACCCTGGGCGTAAACGTTTCAAATGCTGTCAACAGTTCTCCAGTAGTATTGAGAGATTCGAACATGTCGCCAGCATCGTTCTCATTCTTGGCAGTCACGATCGTGACTGCTACTCGATCATTTAGATACCGAGCAAAAACCACAAGCCGGAGGAGGCTACTCACATCGCCGAAATCAGAATCCTCGTCTCCCCCTCCAACGTAGGTCTTGAGCTTTTCATCAATCGACTTCCCAGAAATGTGTTCCAATAGGTCACTCTGATTGAATGCTGTACCTAGGTTGGGGAAATCAATTCCAGTCTTACTAGAACTACCAAGGTTCTCGACTTGCTCCCGGATAACCTGGAAGGCCTCTGAAAGCGTTTTGTGGGGATCTAGCCAGTCCCCGTCGTCACCGGCAGAGTCGAAAGTGAATTCAGTGACGTTTCCGACTTCACAGAAGAGAAGGTACTCCCAAATGAGTTTAGCAATAGGGCTCTCATACTTGGCTTCTTCTGCATTGTGTGACCACGTATCAGAGTACGCTCGGATCACTTCCGGGTAGTATCGGTGGTGTCCATCCCCATACTGAATGTCAATCGAATATGTCTTCTTTAGATCAGCGAGCAATTGGTCGGATATTGCGATTAGCGAGCGAAGATGAGGTTCCTCTCTAGAGTTGAACTGCACCATTTTCCTGCGAATGAGATCATGCAGTGCTATGTTGAACATCAATACCGTACATAGGCGTTGTTGCCCATCTATGATGGTCATCACTTTCGATGGAGGAACACCGGGAGGACTTGGATGCCCTGATC
This sequence comes from Dehalococcoidia bacterium, assembly GCA_965224325.1. Classification (GTDB taxonomy): domain Bacteria; phylum Chloroflexota; class Dehalococcoidia; order Lucifugimonadales; family UBA3495; genus CBDCMJ01. Next base: position 13,174 of record CBDCYT010000003.1, on the reverse strand, counting down.
CGACGTTGGTGTCGTGTATCGCAATAATGGTGCCAACAAAATTCATGGTGTCGGAACGATGGGCGATTTGTTGAATTCCTCGTAATACGTCCTCAAATAGACGGGTGATGTCTTGGCGGGCCCAGGCGTATTGGCGCTGATGGGGCGGAATATAGCAACCTTGACCACTCGCAACTAGAAACTCCCATATGCTTGTGGCCTTGGCGGAGAATATTCTGTCGATGTTGGTGACCATTGCCTCGTCCGTCAAAAGGATATGGTTGTTGAGCTTAACGTGACATGTCTCGGACTAGGAGCTTTCGCTCTCAAACTAGTATAGTTAGGATTCAGAGGTTTCGCCGACTGCCTAGAGTCGTGGCGGCGACTACCCCAATGAATGGAATAACCATAGTCCTGGTAGACAGACATACCGGCCCGAGGGCATGACCTAAGGACACAGTCAAGCAGTAAGCGAAGTATTCCCTCTGACGCTACCCATCTGAGGCACACTGCGCTAATTCCCCACCGTGCTGGTACTGGACGCCTCCCTTGGGGCAGTGGATTGAAGAGCCGTGCTTACCAAAGAGGCCGCCTCTCTCAGTTCCTCATCAGTTGTGAACCGTCCAAAGCTGAAGCGGATCGAACTGTCGGCCTGCTCCGCGCTGAGGCCGAGGGCGCGGAGTACGTGAGAGGGCTCGGGAATGCCGGACGTGCAGGCTGCGCCCGTGGACGCCGCGAGTCGTGGTTGGAGCGCTCCGAGAATGTCTTGAGCCGCAAGCCCATCAAACCGCAGGTTGGCGTTGCCGGGGTGCCGCAGGTTACCCATCGCTCCATTGACCATTACCGGATGGCGGCTGCCTTTCACCACCTCAACGAAGCAGTCTCGTTGTCGGCCAATGCGCTCTCGTTCGCCCACGCCCTCTGCCGAACCCACGATCTCCGCCGCCGCTGCCATACCAACGCACAGTGCGACCGGCACTGTGCCGGACCGCAGCCCTCCTTGCTGCCCGCCACCATAAATGATCGGTTCAACGCGCTCCTGCATGTCGCGGCGGATATACAGAGCGCCGATTCCCTGTGGGCCGTATACCTTGTGCCCGGAGAGACTTATGAGGTCGGCATGGAGAGCGAGGTCCCCGACGTCCATAGCGCAAGGGGCCTGCGCAGCGTCGCAGTGAAACAGGACATCATGCTCTCTGAGCAGGCTAGCGATGCGCGGCAGGTCTTGAATCGTACCAATCTCATTGTTGACCGCCATAACGGAAGCGACAAGGACAGTCTCGTCCACCATAGCCGCGAGCGCCTCCAAGTCCACGAAGCCCTCTCCATCAACTGGAATGGTCTCCACAGTGAAGCCTTCGCGCTCTTGGAGAGACCGAGCGGCGGCCAAAACGCACTTGTGTTCAATGGCGCTAACGAGAATGCGTCTGCGTTCAGGTGGGGCGCGCCGGGCCAAGCCGAGGAGTGCGAGGTTGTTGGCTTCCGTGGCCCCGGAGGTAAAGATGAGTTCGTCGGGGTCTGCCCCGATGAGCGCACCGACCGAAGATGCCGCGTCTCGGACGACCTCCGCCGAACGCCACCCAACTACATGATCGCTGGAATGAGGGTTGCCGAACAGTTCATTCCAATACGGCGCCATCTTTTCCAGCACGCGAGGATCGACGGGCGTCGTCGCTTGATAGTCGGCGTAGATGGCCACCTTACGACTCGTTCGCTTTGAAGTCGCTCTCGGGATTGGACCGACCTGTCTCATACGCCATCGCCGGGATCCTCCAATTGCAGAGTACACAGAAAATGTGCTAATGTCCACCTGGACGTTGCATCCAGATCGGAGGGCAGATGCTCCGAGGGCCATTATACGAGGACGGCTATCGGCCGCAGTTGTCGGGCCATGAAACCTTCCCGCTCCGGTACGGGTGGTTGAAGAAGGCTTACGACGCCGTGCGAAAGAGCGAAGACCACGCCGACAACGGCGAGGTCTTCAGTGGTCCTGACGCGATCGCCCGATTTGGCGTCGGCAAGAACATGGTCTCGTCCATGCGGCATTGGACGGAGGCCGCTGGCGTAGTCGTGTTGGACTCGCGCGCAAACCACGCCGTGACCACATCTCTTGGACGCCGGCTCTTCGACGACCATGGACTCGACCCCTACATGGAAGACCCCACGACATCGTGGCTAATTCATTGGCGCCTCGCCGGTCGATCCAAGAAGACCACATGGTTCTGGGCCTTCAGCCACTACCCGGCCCTTACCTTTGAGCGCGAGGGTTTGGCAGAGGCCATAAGCAGGCTTGCCAAAGACTGTAAGTGGCCACGGGCCTCGTCCGCCACCATCAAGAACGATGTGGCCTGCTTCGTGCGCACCTACGTGGCGCAGTCCCCCGCCGCCAAATCTAACCAAGAGGACAGCTTGGAATCCCCGTTAACGGAACTTGGCCTGATCAAGCCGATAGGCCGGCGAGGCGGCTTCAGATTCGTCCGGGGGCCGAAGCCGTCCCTCGGAGTTGGAGCCTTCTGCTACGCAGTGACCGACTTCTGGAACGAACGCTTCCCCAACGCCAACACCCTCTCCCTCGAAGCCTTGACGCACGAGCCTGGGTCCCCCGGCCGGGTATTCCTGCTAGATGAGAACGATGTGGTGGACATGCTTGCTCAGTTGGAAGACGCGACCAAGGGCGCCTACCGGTGGTCCGAAACGGCTGGCCTCAAGCAGTTGATACGCAGCGGCCAGACGGGTCATGAATGGGCCATTGACCAGATTGCGAGAGGCTACGCACCTACTCGTCAGCGGGATGCGGCGTAATGGCGTTGGCTGATCGCATCCACGTCGCCCGGCGGTTTCAGCGATCTGTCCGCATCGACCTGGATTTCCGCGCTCCAGAGGCCCTAGACGGATTCATCTGCCCGCCGTCGTCGGCCGAGGTCCTGAAGACCATGGCGCGCCACGTCTCCGAGGGCGGGCAAGGGGCGTTCACTTGGACCGGACCATACGGCAGCGGGAAGTCCAGCCTAGCTGTCGCTCTCGGCGCTCTCCTGAACGGCAACACCGCGCTGAGGCAGTCTGCGGAGATGGCCCTCGGCGAGGAGACCGCATCGGTCGTCTGTGACGCCTTGCCCCCGCGGAGCAAGGGCTGGCAGGTCCTACCCGTCGTCGGGCGTCGGGAGCGTCCTGCCAAGGTAGTAGGCCAGGCGATGGAAGCCTGCGGGTTCACCACCGGCCTCCCGGTCAGCTGGAGTGACATGCAGGTCTTGGACGCCCTGAGCCGAGTCTCCTCCAAGCATCCCCGTGCCGGCGGGGGCCTCATGGTGATTATCGACGAGATGGGGAAATTCCTGGAGTCGGCCGCCTACGACAGCTCCGACGTCTACTTCTTCCAGCAGCTTGCTGAGATCGCCTCGCGCAGCGACAACAGACTGGTGGTCGTGGGCATCCTCCACCAAGCCTTCGACGAGTACGCCAATAGGGTCTCGCGGGAGTCGCGGGAAGAATGGGCGAAGATTCAAGGGAGATTCGTCGACCTGGCCGTCAATACCCACGGCGACGAGCAGATCGACTTGCTGAGCCGCGCAATTGTGAGCGACCGCGGAGCGAAGGAGTCGGGACCAGTAGCGCGGGGAGTGGCGGCGTTGGCTCGCGCCTACACGTCGCCGCAGTTGGCCCAAACTCTGGAAGAGTGTTGGCCGCTGCATCCCATCGTCGCCTGCTTGCTGGGACCCATCTCCCGGAGGCGGTTTGGCCAGAACCAACGCAGTCTCTTCGGTTTCCTGAACTCCTCGGAGCCCCAGGGGTTCCGAGACTTTCTCCGCAATGCCGAAGACGGCGACCTCTACACGCCCGATCTTCTATGGGATTACCTGCGAATCAACCTGGAACCCTCCATCATGGCTTCACCCGACGGCCATCGCTGGGCCTCGGCGGTGGACGCCCTGGAACGATGCCAGGCGATGGGCGGCGAAGAACGGAGCCTTCGGTTGCTCAAAGTCGTCTCCCTCATCGGCATGTTCAGGGAGCGTTCCGGGCTGACGGCCAGCAAAGAGCTTCTGCGATGGGCACTGCCGGACTCCACAGCGCAAGAGATCGAAGACGACCTTGCACGCCTGTTGGAGTGGTCGCTGGTCGTCTACCGCAAGTTCGACGAATCCTATAGCGTTTTCGACGGCAGCGACTTTGACATCGAAAACGCCGTGACCAAGGCATTGGAGTCGATTGGGGACGTGGACTTCGGCAGACTCGAGGCCCTTGCCGGGCTTCAGCCTGTTGTCGCCAAACGGCACTACCACGAAACAGGCGCGTTTCGCTGGTTCGACGTGCGGATCGCGTCCCTGGCGGCGGTTGAAGAGGCCGCCCGTGCCTACGCTCCCCGCAACGGCGCCATCGGAGCCTTTTTTCTGGCTTTGCCTACCCAAGGCGAATCAGACGGCCAAGCCCGCGCCGCCAGCCGCCGCGCTGTGGACAACGCCGCGGATTGGGATGTTGTCGTGGGTCTACCACAAGGACCGTGGGACGTCGCCGCGCTGGCGCGAGAGCTCCTGGCCTTGGAACAGGTACGAGACGAGTCCCCCGAACTACAAGGGGACCGCGTAGCGCGGAGAGAGATGGATGCTCGCATTTCCTACCTGCAGGGGCGTCTCGAGAGCGAGTTGATCAAGGTGTTCGATTCCGCTCTCTGGCATCGAAAGGGGCATGAGCCTGAGCCGCTGCCGCGCAGGCAGCTTAACGCTCTTGCCTCGGAGTTGGCTGACAACCGCTTCCCTAAAGCGCCGCGCCTCCTGAACGAGCTTCTGAACCGCGGCAAGCCATCGAGCAGCGCCGTCGCCGCCCAGAACGTCCTACTTCGGCGGATGGCCCTGCACGAAGGCGAGGAACGGCTGAGCATAGAGGGCTTCTCTACCGAAGGAGGCCTGTTCGAGTCACTTCTAGAGGGCACCAAGCTGTACACGCGGACACCCGCTGGATGGAGCTTCGTCTCACCCGACCCCATTGCAAGCGACTCTTGTGATGGCGACCCCTGCAACCTCGCACCTGCTTGGGGGGAAGCCCTGCGCTATCTTCGGGACAACGCTCACCGAAGCGTTTCGGTCGCGGAGGTCTATGACATCTGGCGGAACTCTCCCTTCGGAATCAAGGACGGCCTGCTCCCAGTATTGGGTGTGGCTTTCATCCTCTCAATGCGCGCCAACGTCGTCTTCTACAGGCAAGGTGTCTTTCAGGCCCGGATGACGGACCTGGATACCGACTACCTCGCCAAGGACCCATCGGATGTCCGCGTTAGGTGGATGAACCTTTCGGACGAGTCCCGCGTCCTCCTTTCCAACATGGCCGACATTGTCCGCGCCATGGATGAGGAGCACGACCTCGCACCGATGGAACCCATTGATGTGGCGAGGGGCTTGATCTCCATCTATGACCGGCTGCCCCCGTGGGTTGGCAGGACGCAACGCCTGTCAGCCAACGCCAAACGCCTGCGACAGTTATTTAAGCAGGCCAGCGACCCGAACAGATTGATCTTCGACGCGATTCCGGAAGCCCTGTCCGACGGGCCACCCAATGGAGAAGACGAGGCTTTGCGGCGCATCACCGACAATGTCCGCGATGGTCTGAACGAGTTGCGCACGGCCTATAGCACTTTGCTCCATCGACTCCGGGAGACGCTCCTTAACGAGTTGGAGGCGCCCAACGCCTCGGCGGCGACGCTGGCGGAGTTGCGATCTCGCGCCGACAACGTACGTGAGTTGGGTGGTGACCACCGTCTAGAAGCGTTCATCATGCGGTTGGCCCTATTCCAAGGGACCGACGAGGACGTGGAAAGCTTGGCCAGCCTCGCCACGAACAAGCCAATCCGGCAGTGGGTGGACGCCGATGCCGACATGGCTGCCGTTGAGTTGGCGGATCTGGCGCAGCGTTTCAACCGCGTGGAAGCATACGCCCACGTCAAAGGACGCCCGGACAGGCGTCACGCCATGGCCGTGGTGGTCAGCATGAGTGGACGACCGGAGCCTCTCCACGACTACTTCGACGTAACCGACTTGGAACGACAGGGAGTCGACGATCTGGTCTCACGGGTGGAAGAGGTCCTTGAGAACTGTGGCGAGGAGCGGCACAACATCGTCCTCGCGGCGTTGGCCGAACTCAGTGCTAGGTACATCACTAGCAACAAGGAAGACTTGGACGGGCCGGCGACAATGAGGGAGCAACTCTCTTGAGCGTCATGGAACGGGAGCGACACGTCTTGGGTCTGTCTGGAGGGCGCGACAGCGCCGCCCTTGCGGTCTACATGCGGCAGAACCACCCCGAATTGAATATCGAGTACTTCTTCACCGACACCGGCAAGGAGTTGCCAGAGGTCTATGAGTTCCTAGTCAAGCTGGAAGGCTTCTTGGGGAAGCCCATCCTTCGGCTCAACCCGGACCGGGACTTCGACTTCTGGCTCAAGCAGTACAACAACTTCTTGCCGTCGGCCCAAACGCGATGGTGCACTCGCCAATTGAAGCTCCGTCCGTTCGAGCAGTGGGTCGGCCCGATGCTCGAAGGTGGCGACACCGTGTACAGCTATGTCGCCATCCGCGCCGACGAGGAATACCGAGAGGGATACGCTTCTAAGCATGACAGCCTCATCGTTCGATTGCCCCTAAAGGAGGCCGGCATCGACAAGGGCGGTGTCTTGGACATCCTGGAGGGCGCGGGGCTGGGCCTGCCGCAGTACTACGAGTGGCGAACACGATCAGGCTGCACCTTCTGCTTCTTCCAACAGAAGATTGAGTGGGTGCGGTTGATGGAGCGGCATCCCGGGTACTTCGAGGAGGCGAAGAGCTACGAGAAGAACGCGATTGACCACGGTTCGCCGTTTACCTGGAGTCGGGGCGAGTCGCTGGAACAGCTAGCTAAGCCCGAGCGCATCGCGCAGATTAGGGAGGACCACCAACGGCGTCTTGAACGGATGCGCGCCAAGATTCAAGTCAACCCGCTCCGGCCTGACGCCGAGCCGCTGGACATTGACGACCTGTACGGTCAGGCGAAGGTCTGCATAGCTTGCCACAAGTAAGAATCTCTAGGACGAGGACAACTCCTCTTTGAATAAACAGGATTCGCTTGAACACCCTTCTCTAAGGGATATTTCTGGCATGCGCCCACTCTATCTGCTGCCAAACGACCCTTTTGTGGAAGAGGTCCTAATTCCCAATTTCTCAGCTGCCTCCGCCGTAGACAGCATGATGGGCTTCTTCTCCAGCGAAGTCTTAGCTTCCCTGGCGCCTGGGCTCGCCACATTCATCAACCTCTCGGAGGGGCGCTTTCGCCTCATTATCAGTCCCATGCTTCGCTCCGAGGACATAGAAGCCATCAAAGGGAGCATGGCTTACGCCGAATCGGTCGCTCATGAGTACCTGGACAACCTAGTGATCACGGAGGACTTGGTCCAGCAGCATACCCTGAAGTGCCTGACCTGGTTAATCCGCATACAACGAATCGAAATCAAAATCGCATTGATGAAGGATGCGCTCTTTCATCCAAAGGTCTGGCTATTCCGCGGCGCCAACCATGATATGACGTCGGCCCACGGATCGAGCAATTTAACCCGGGCCGGGCTTCACAAGAACATTGAGCAAGTTGCAGTTTCTACATCGTGGAGCTCGCCAGAACAGCGCTACACCACGGAAAAGCTTCACAACCAATTCCTTAAAATGTGGTCTAACCAGGATGACAACTGCATTGTGGTTGAACTCCCAGTGGCTATCAAACAGAGACTCTTGACAACCTATACGTCCGACGTCCCACCGTCGGAAACTGAATTGCGGTCACTCTATGAGCGTGCAGCGTTACAGCCAGGAGACTCTCCCTACTCCCCTACAGGAGGCGATCAGCACGAGGACCGATTTGACATTCCACCTGGACTTCGATACGAGGACGAACCATTTGCCCATCAAGGGCAAGCTGTCAAAGCCTGGTGCGATGCAGGTTATGGTGGTGTCCTAGAAATGGCGACCGGCTCTGGCAAGACCATCACCGCAATGATCTGCGCGCACAGACTCTACCAAGCGCATAGTCCGTTGCTCATAGTCGTATCGGCACCCTACATTCCACTCATACAGCAGTGGTGCGAAGAGATCAAATCATTCGGAATTAGCCCGATCAACCTTAGCCAAGCTTCCGGCGTTAAAGGTCGTGCGGCGGCATTGGGCAAGCTACGTCGCCAGTTCCAGCGTGGCACGACTGATGTTGCGGCCCTCGTCGTTACACAGCAAACCCTATCGACACCTGCTTTCCAAAACGAACTCAAAGGCTTTTCTTGCGCCAAATTGCTCATTGCTGACGAGGCCCACAATCTTGGTAGCGAAGGATTCATGACGAATCCACCTGAGTGTTTTGACTACCGCCTTGGTCTCTCAGCCACTCCTGTGCGGCAGTACGACGAGACAGGGACCCAAGCCTTGTTTCGATTTCTTGGGCAGGTTGTATTTCGATTTGGGCTCGAAGAGGCCATTGGCAAATGTCTCGTCGAATACGACTACTACGTGCACCCAGTCCAATTGACCACGGAGGAGATGGACCGATGGTCAAGCCTAACTGCCCGCATAAAGCAGAACGCCTGGCGCCTTGACGGTGAAGACCCGAGCGACTTCATCGCCAAACTCCTCAGAGACCGTAGAGCCATCTTGGAGAACGCCGCCAACAAGATTGACGTGCTGGCCGAATGTTTGAGCCGTGAGGACCTGCGGTCGCTTCGTCACACCTTGGTGTATACGTCCGACAAAGCTCCAGCTCAACTGGAGTCCGTGAACGCCTTGGTCAAGCAATTCGGCCTCCTCTTCCACCAGCTGACCTACGAGGAGACAGCAAACCTGGACGAAACTAGGCGCATCCTCCGCACATTTCAAGAAGGGACTTTGCGCGTCCTCACCGCGAAGCGGGTGCTTGACGAGGGCATAAACATTCCTCAGATCCAGAAGGCGTTCATCCTTGCTAGTACGACAGTGGAACGTCAATGGATACAACGACGAGGCCGGCTCTTACGCAGATGCGAGGACATAGGAAAGACCCACAGCGTGATACACGACTTCGTCGCTCTCCCACCCGAGGGGGACGATATCGACGACGATGCTCGCAGCCTCATTCGGTCCGAGCTTCTGAGGGTTCAAGAGTTCGCCCGATTGGCACGGAATGCTGGCAAGGTGGATGGGCCACTACTGGTTGTCGATCGGTTGATCGCGGCTGCATACTATTGAATGGGAGAAGCTTATGCCTGCCAACCAGCGTAAGGTGGTCGATATCATCCTTCAAGAAGTTCATACCATGGATGAGCGTTGTGAAGGTTACCATGACATGTTAACCGACACTGTCGTTGAGATTCTGGCTGCTGAAAACCAGCATCGGGTAAGAGGGACGAACATTCAGCAACAGGTTGCCGAGAAGTGCAATGCTGCCGGTTCGTTCTTGGCGGCGCGGAGAAAGGGAGTCTCCGAGTCATGAAACTTCTACGTGCTGAGTTCACTAACTTCAGATTGCTTCGCGACCTGCTACTTGATTTCTCTACGGATGACGAGAGGAAACTCACGGTCATCCGGGCGGAGAATGAATCAGGGAAGACTACAATTCTGAACGGCCTTCAGTGGGCGCTCTATGGTGATAGGGCTCTGCCTGGCGGTAGTCGCCAGAACTATCGGCTTCACCCTATCGACTGGGACCCAACGGAAGGGGAGCGAGTGCAAATAGCCGTAGAAATTGACTATGAGGTCACAACGACACGCCACTCTAGGGACCGCGGGGACATCGAGACCACACAGACATACCGTGTCCTTCAATCTACCTACGAGCGAGTGAGGGGCGAATCGTGGGAACCCGGCCCTACGTCTGTTCAACTCTTTGAGATTGGAGATTCCGGTGCAGTCCCCATTGAACCGCCGGAGGCCCTGATCAGGGAACATTTGCCGAATGAACTTCGAGAAGTCTTCTTCACCGACGGGGACCGTGCGCTGAGTTTCATCGAGGCGGACGTATCCTTGTCAACCAAGCAGGCTCGGGTTCGCAATGCCATACAGTCGTTGCTGGGCCTCGACGTAATACAAGATGCGAGGGATCGTGTGAAGAAGGCAGCCTCCGAGGTCAATAGGCAAGCAAAGGCCATTTCTACACACGGCGAGCTCACCAACACCTTGGACCGCCTCTCCAAATTGGAAGAAGAGGCCTCTACAATGCAGGAAGCCATTAAGGACGCGGAGGAGCAATTCGCCAATTTCGATGAGCGGTACGCAGAGATGGGGAAGAAGATTGAGGAAGCCCTGCTGCTTGGGAACCGGGAGGAATTGCAGCAACAGTATTCGCAAACAGAGAACCAAATCCGGAGTGTCAATGCTCAGCAGGAGGATGTTAGAAAGAGACACTCGGAGCTCTTTAGGACCTTAGAACTCTCCCGAGACATGATGGCTCCTACATTGGCAAAGGGTTTCGCCAAGTTGGATGACTTGAGGGACCAGGGGAAAATACCCAACGCGACCATTCCAGTCCTCGAGGAGAGGCTGAGTGCATCCACCTGCATATGTGGGGAGGCTCTTCAGGAGGAAGAGCCGGGGTCGATACGGCGAAGACACCATATCCAACATCTCATCGAGGAGAGTCGTAAAGCAGACGCTCTCCAGGGCATAATCACAGACCTGTATTTCGGTTCAGTGTCGCTGTTGCCAACCCAAACGACACAGCAGCCAACTTGGCGCGCCTTAAGCGCAGAGGTTGCTACCCAGCGCGACCGATTGGACCGATTGCGGGAGGACCTTGGTAAACAATCAAGGGCTATAGACTCCAAGCTAAAACAGATCCCCAATAGCGATGTCCCTGGCCTGAGAGACGTCCGGCGACAATACCAAGACCAGCGTGACCGAGCCAACGCAGCACGTTCCCGGCTCCGGGGAGATCTCAGCAACCTGCAGAGAGAGATTGAACAACTCTCAAGGAACCGCGATCAGATTCTCCGACGGCAAGACAAGGGTCAACGCTTTATGGCGGACTTGGAGGTGGCCCAGGACATAGAAACTGTCCTTAGCAAGGCCTACGAACGACTGACGACTGAGGAGCTGGATAAGGTCAGTTCTCGAATGAATACGACCTTCTTGGAAATGATTGGTGCTGACCCGCAGCAGGGCGCAATAATTCGAGGCGCGATGATCACACGAGACTTTGATTTCAAAGTCTTTGGTCCTAGTGATCGCACTCTCAACCCGGATCGTGACTTGAATGGCGCCTCTCGGCGAGCATTGACTCTGGCCTTCATTCTTGCCCTCACCAAAGTAAGCGAAGCTCAGGCGCCGAATGTCATTGACACTCCCTTAGGCATGATGAGTGGGTATGTCAAACGTTCGGTACTGACAACCGCCATTCGGGAGAGTTCGCAGCTCATTCTATTCCTCACTCGATCAGAGATCACTGATTGCGAGGGGATTCTCGATGCTGAGTCAGGGCTCGTCGTCACGTTGACGAACCCTGCCCATTACCCCGTCATGCTGGCCAATGACCCAGGAGTGACAGAACGCACCATCCTGAAGTGCGAATGTGATCATCGACAACATTGCGACCAATGTAGAAGGATTGCAGATGATACATGACGCGGAGGGGAATGCCGTCCCTCTCGTGGAGGACGTGAAGTGACACAATACTACAATCCATTTGCTGGCATCTACCTTGTCTATCCGGTTGAGCAAGAACCTGAATATCACAGGTATTCTCAGACAGGCGGTCGTGAGCCAATCGACCAAAGCCCCTTTGGGCGTATGGTGGACCTCTGGTTTGCGGGCTTGTCCGTTGCTACGCGAAAGGGATTGTCTCCAATCGACCTTGCAGGAAGGAAGACCTCCAATATGATTCAAGGCGCTATCTTTGATGGCAAAGATAGCTGGAGGGTCCAATTCTTGATGTTGGTGGCCATAGCTCTGGAAGATGATGTGGCTGTTGTGGAACGTCCGAATCGGATAATGGCAATTGCCAATGGACTAGCGGCTGCCGGCGTGCCTCATGTTGTTGAATTGCTCCAAAGCGGAGAACAGCTCCCGATCTGGAACCTAACGGACGCGTTTGAGACGATGGTAACGTCAGCCGAATAGGTTCGCCATTCTGTTGGATGGACGGCAGACAGAACCGTCTTTGAGATGTGGCTGGGGGCTCTGTGAACCTACCCAGCCCCTCGGCCCAAGTAGTATGGAGTGACAGGGCGGAGGAACACAATGAGCGTCATGGTGGCGCCGCCTTTGGCTTTCAACTCTGCCACCCCTCCTCTCGCTCCTGCCCCTCCCCCTTCTCCATGCGGTAGCCGACGCGGGGCTCGTTGAGGATGTAGGTGGGGCTGTTGGCGTCGTCGCCCAGCTTGCGACGGAGCTGCTTGGCGGCGGTGCGCACCCGCCGGGAGTCGCCGGAGCCCCGCAGGCCCCAGACCCGTTGCAGGAGCCGGTCGTAGGTCATCACGCGGCCGGCGTTGGCCGATAGCGCGAAGAGCAGCCCGTACTCGATGGCGGTCAGCTGCACGGGACGCCCGGCCAGCGTCACGCGGCGCTCGGCGTATTCGATGGTCAGCTCTCCAAACACGTAGGGTTCCGACGGCTCGGCCCATTCGGGCGCTTCCCGCTTGCGCAGGGCCGCCTTGATCCTCGCCACAAGCTCCGTCGGCGAGAAGGGCTTGACCACGTAGTCCTCGGCTCCATTCTCGAAAGCCCTGGCGATGATCTCCTCCTGGCCGTAGGCCGACAGGAAGATGACCGGCACGTCCCGCCATATCCAGGATGTCCCCCATCAGCTCGATGCCGTCGGTCCCCGGCAGCATCAGGTCCAGCAGCACCAGGTGGGGATCGTTCGCCCCCACGAGGCTCGTCGCCTCCTGCGGGTCGCCGGTCACAATCGGCGCGTAGGCCCGCCCTGGCGAGCGCGTCCCGGACGTACCGCAGCGTCTGCGGGTCGTCGTCCACCGCGAGGATGCGCTCCCGTTCCCGCTCCGACCGCCTGGAGCGCACCGGGAGATGGGCGGCCCCGATAGCGGCGTCCTGGGCCACCGGAATCGTGAAGGTGAAAACGCGCCCCCAGGCCCGGCCCGTCGCTCTCGGCCCATATCCGGCCCCCGTGGGCCTCCACGATCCCCTTGCAGATGGCGAGGCCCAGGCCCGACCCCGCGATGTCCCGTCTCCGGTCCTCGCCGTCGATGCGGGAGAACTTCCGAAACAGG
>CBDCYT010000002.1:0-142149 GCA_965224325.1 Dehalococcoidia bacterium | reverse complement strand
CCCCCAACTCAGGGAGGGCCGACAGAGAAAACTCCTCGATGTGGGTCTCGTTGTCCGGTCCGGTGTACATTCTTTAGATACCCATGTCTTTGCGTCCTCCGCTGATGGATTCATTGAGGCCATTAGATTATTCGCTTATTTCGCAACTTGATGCGGAAATAACCGAGTCAGATTATCTCATCAATCTGCCCACGTTTTCTGAAGTCAACTGCTGGCTACGGAATTTATTGAAAATGAATTTGTAAAAAACCGCATGAAAGGACCCATAGTGGCGCACGCTATTCTTGCATAGTGTGGGTAGCTCAAACGTGACGATCCACCAACTCGAATGCTTGACGAGTCTCCCCAAGGACATCGAGCGCGTCGGATTTTGCCATGTCCACCATGTAGGCAATCTGATCTCCAGCAGCCTCCCGGACGTTCTCTAACCCCGCCAGGTCTATCGCGAGTGTAGATTCCTCTTGTCGTCCCGTCTCGGCTAACAACTTTTCCAGACGTTCAATGTCCTCTGCCAAGGACTCGTTGTAAATGTCGACCAATTTCTCCACCAGGGCCAACAGCTGATCAAATCCCTCAGCCACAGCAGGAAACAAAGCTTGCTGGCCAAGAAATTGCCTGCGATTATCTTCGAGGAGCGCAACAACAACTTGACCAGCTTGGCAAGGTCGATGAGGCACCGTGGCGCGTCCGAGGCAGCGTTGCTGGAAGAGAACTTGGGCCGTTGCGCCCCGCCATTGCCTGAATCCGAAGTCCGGCGCATTGCCACCTCCGTTGCCAAGTACGCGCCTGCGGACCGATCGGATGAGCCGTTTCACCCCCCCCCCCCCCGATTTGGGAAACGCAAAACGACTGGCCATGCGTCATAGCCATGAGCTTCGGTACTGCCATCCGTGGCGCAGATGGCTGACGTGGGATGGGCGACGATGGCGCATTGACGACACCGGTGCAGTGTATCGGATGGCCAAGGAAACTGTCGCCAATATATACGCTGAAGCTACCGAAGCTGCTGACAGTGAGAGCCGGAAACAGTTAGCAAAGTGGGCCGTACAGTCAGAGTCTGACAAACACATAACGGCGATGCTATCTCAGGCAAGAAGTGAGCCTGGAATTCCGGTCGTACCGGACCAACTGGACACAGACCCATGGTTGCTGAATGTCCTAAATGACACCATAGACTTGAGGACCGGGCAGCGGTTGACGCACGATCCTGAGCGAATGATTACAAAACTAGCTCCAGTGTGTAGGCGTTCAGCGATAATGGGACACATTTAAGGGGAGAGAAACATGAGGGTGGTGGTGGGGTTGGACTCCTGGTGCAGGGTGTAGATTTACTGCATCGAGAAAGGAGCCAGAAGTGTCCCAGAGCAACACGGGTCAAGCCCAAGCTGCAGAGACCCTAACTCAAGAGTGTAGGCCGTCAGCGAAAATGGGACAACAGAGAGGGTAGAAAAACCCGAGAGGTGTGGGGTGGGGTCAGCTCCCTGATGAGGTAGAGCACTTCAGATAGAGGAGCGGAAGATGTCCCAGACAGAAACAGGCAATACAGCGGCCGCTGATGAACGCACAGAGGCGGCCAGGTCATTCGTCAGAACGGTTAAGGCTGCTACTCGGCGCAAGCACACCCCGGAAGAGAACATTCGTATCGTGCTGGAGGGCTTCCGCCGCGAGGTCACCGTGAGCGATCTGTGCCGGCGGGAGGGAATCAAGCCTCACTCCTACTACTCCTGGACCAAGGAGTTCATGGAGGCAGGGAAGGAGAGGCTTACCCGCGACAGCGTGCGAGACGCCCCCAGGGAGGAGGTCCATCAGCTCAAGCCGGAGAACGGAGAGCTAAAGCAGCTGGTCGCCGATCTTTCCGTTGAGGTCTATCGTCTCAAAAAAACGGCCATACCAATGCCTCAGCGCGCCGGCGGTATCAGCGGATGAGTGGCGCAGAGAAGGTGGAGGTACTGGACAAGGTGGCTTGTTCCGGTCTTCCCCAGTATAAGGTCCTGGGTGGCCTAGGAGTCCCCAGGAGCACCTACTACCGGTGGGTGAGGCGGAAGGAGCAACAAGGACTTGAGGACGACGTGGGAGGCGGCAATCCCCCATGGAACAAGCTGCCTTCCCAGGAAGTAGACTCCGTTCTGTCGGCGGCCAGGGGTATGCCGGAGCTGCCGACAGTTGGCCGCATGGACCACCGACAACATGGGATTCTCCGTATCAGAGTCTACGGTCTACCGCATCCTGCGCACGGAGGGGCTGGTGAAGAGGGCTGAGATGCAGCTGGCTGCGGGTAAGGAGTACCATCGCAAGACCACCGGCCCCACCAGATGTGGGCCACCGATGTCTCCTACTTCAAGGTCATAGGCTGGGGCTATTACTACCTGGTCACCGTCATGGACGACTACTCACGATTCCTGGCCCACAGGCTTCAGAGGGATATGACATCCGACTCCTTCATAGAGGTGGTCCAAGAGGCGGTGGACAGGACCGGCATGGACCAGATGGCGATAGAAGACCGTACCAAGCTGCTTAGCGACAACGGCCCCGGCTATGTTTCCAGGGCCTTCAGAGACTACCTGGGCATGGTGGGCATCAAGCACATCTTGGCATCTCCCTTTCACCCTCAGACCAACGGCAAGCTGGAGGGCTATCACCGGACCTTCAAGAGGGACGTGAACCAACAGCCCTACGAAATGCCCTCCGACCTGGACGCGGCCATAGTGGCCTTCGTCAGCTACTACAACCACCGCCGCTACCACAAGGCCCTGGGGAATGTGACACCGTCAGACGTCCTCAGGGGAAGGCGCCAGGACATCCTACGACGAAGGAAGGAGGTGCAGGCCCAAACAATCCAACGGCGAAGACAGCACAACAGGATTCTCAGGGAGCTGACTACACCTAGATCCGAGCGCTGATCTCTCGGGTCTCAATGTGTCTCACTTTTGCTGGTTGCCAACAGACATGAACCAAGCCGACCATGCGCCCTTTGACGCCATCCAAATGGAACACTACGTCCAAGAACTAAGAAGTCTCCTACATAGAGCCTCGTTCCTTGAGTCCAAGACTTTCCTTGGTACCTTCATCAGGCGAATCGACTTTGACAAGGAGCAGGTCGGCATCGAATACACGTTACCAATACCCGCTGGTGACGGGTTAACCGCTACGAAGGAATTACTTAATGTCAGGGGGGATGGCTCCCCGATACACCCGTCATTACGAAAATGGGTTTGGGCCTGGTTCAAGTATCCCCCATCAGAATTGCATAGCCGATTGCCGTCGACGAAGCTTCTACGGCGGAATCCACTGGCCCTGGCCATCGAATGGCAGGAGCGGTTGGACAAAGGGGAAGCAGTTTCCAGAGATGATCTGGCCTACAAGATGAAAGTGACTCGGGCACATGTAACCCAGGCTCTCAGTCTTCTTGACCTCGCATCAGATACGAAAGAATTGATTCTCACATTAGGTGAGCCTCTACATGGGAAGGGCTTGGGCATCCATAGCCTACGATCTCTCCTAGGTCTTTCAGCGGAAAAGCAAATAGCCAGGGTAAGATCATCCGAGATTGGCTAAGGGAGATGCGTCGGTTCGCGCCCACTTAGGTGGGCCAAGCGGCACTGTTCTGAGCCTGTCTCAGAAGTCTCCACTCACGATTTTGGGCGGACGCAACCAGAGGGGTTACGATTATTAACCGCCTAAATCAGTATTGAATGCGTCTCAATAACCTGTCATTCCCGCGAAAGCGGGAATCCACCAAGGTAAGATCCTGGAGGACTCAGCTTTATGAGACAAGCTCTTCTGCGAACTTTTCGCTGGGAGGCCAGGTTATAGGCGCGGAAGGAGCAAGGGGCTGCCCCAACGACTCAGGCGGTTGCCCAGCCTTCGGACAAGACCTCGGCCTGCTCAAGGACTGTGACTGTCGCCTTCTCCTGCTTATCCGGCGGGTAGCCGTGTTTGCGCAGGATGCGCTTGACCATCGCCCGGAGCTTGGCGCGGACGTTCTCTCGCAGCGTCCAGTCGATAGTGACGTTGTTCCGCACGGTGTCGACCAGTTCACGGGCGATGTCACGGAGTGTATCATCGCCGAGCACCTGCACCGCGCTGTCGTTGGTTTCTAGCGCGTCGTAGAAGGCCAATTCATCATCGCTCAGACCCAGGCGCTCGCCGCGGGCGTTGGCCTCCCGCATCTCCTTCGCAAGCTGGATCAACTCCTCAATGACCTGCGCCGCCTCAATAGCCCGGTTCTGGTAGCGGCGTAGGGTCTGCTCCAGCATCTCGGCAAAGGAGCGAGCCTGCACCACGTTCTTGCGGCGTCGGATATGCAACTCACCTTTGAGCAGCTTCTGTAGAAGTTCGACGGCGAGGTTGCGTTGAGGCATTCCCTGCACTTCGGCCAGAAACTCGTCGGAGAGCACCGAGATGTCGGGCTTGTCCAGTCCCGCAGCAGCAAAGATGTCCACTACGCCTTCGGACGCTACGGCACGGGAGATGATCTGCCGCACGGCCAGGTCCAGATCCTCCTCAGGGCGCGCCTCGCCCGCTGCTCGCTTCGACAGCGCCGCCCTCACCGCTTGGAAGAAGCCCACGTCGTCCCGAATGCGAAAAGTCTCCGGGTGCGGTACGGCCAGCGCGAAGGCTTGCGACAGCTCCCTCACGGCATTCAGGCAGCGTTCCTTACCGTCTTCCTGAGCGAGGACGTGCTCTTGGGCGGCTGGTAGCAGGTTCAAGCGTTTCTGTGCATTACCCGCCGTCCACTTGGACCTATCGAATCCGTGAAATAGTGCGCAACAGACCTCATACTTCTCCAGCATCACCGCCACCGCTTCGTCCTGGTCCAGCGCCGTCCGTCCCGTGCCCCCGCTCTCGGTGTAGGTGGCAAGTGCCTGCTTCAGATCCTGGGCCAGACCGAGGTAGTCCACGACGAGGCCGCCCGGCTTGTCCTTGAACACGCGATTCACGCGGGCGATGGCCTGCATCAGCCCGTGGCCACGCATCGGCTTGTCTACGTACATGGTGTGCAGGCTGGGCGCATCGAACCCCGTGAGCCACATGTCCCGCACCAGCACAATCTGGAGTGGGTCGGCGGGACCGCGGAAGCGGTTCGCCAACGCCTCCCGACGAGCCTTGTTGCGGATGTGCGGCTGCCAATCCAGGGGGTCCGAAGCAGAGCCGGTCATCACGACTTTGACGCTTCCCTTGTCGTCATCGGCGTTGTGCCAGCCGGGGCGCATGCGCGCCAACTCCCGGTAGAGGTCGATGCAGATGCGACGGCTCATGCAGACGACCATCGCCTTGCCTTCCAGAGCTTCGAGGCGCTGCTCGAAGTGGGCCACGATGTCCTCGGCTATCTGCTCCACCCGCTTCTCCGCGCCGACCACAGCCTCCAACTGCGCCCATTTGGTCTTGAGTTTCTCCCTGCGCTCCACCTCCTCGCCTTCGGTAGCCTCCTCGAACTCCGGGTCAATGGTTGGCCTCTCGCGCTCATCCAGAGACAGCTTGGCGAGACGGCTCTCGTAGTAGATAGGCACCGTGGCCCCGTCCTCGACGGAACGTTGAATGTCGTAGATGCTAATGTAGTCCCCGAACACGGCCCGCGTGTTGGCATCCTGTAGCTCTATGGGCGTTCCCGTGAAGCCGACGAAGGAGGCATTGGGCAGGGCGTCCCGCATGTGGCGAGCGTAGCCGTCGATGAAGTCATATTGGCTGCGGTGGGCCTCGTCAGCGATGACGACAATGTTCTGCCTCTCCGATAGCGTAGGGTGTGTATCGCCCTTCTCCTCCGGGAAGAACTTCTGGATGGTTGTGAAGACCACTCCCCCGGCGTTCACCGACAGCTTGTTGCGCAGGTCGGCGCGACTCTCCGCCTGGGTTGGATGCTGGCGCAGCAGGTCCTGGCAGCGGGAGAAGGTGCCAAAGAGCTGGTCGTCCAGGTCGTTGCGGTCCGTGAGGACCACGACGGTCGGGTTCTCCATGGCCGGCTCGCTGACGATGGCCCCGGCGTAGAAGGCCATGGTCAGGCTCTTCCCGGACCCTTGGGTATGCCACACTACCCCGATACGCCGGTCGCCAAGCTCTCCGCCGGGTTTGCGGCCCGCCTCGTACCGTCCGCCCGCCTCGGCGACTCGGACTTCGGCGCGTTGCAGCTTCGCCGCCCGCAGGGTCTCATCCACTGCGACCTTGACGGCGTGGAACTGGTGATAGCCCGCCATCTTCTTGACCAGCGAACTGCTGCCATCGTCGTCGAACACGATGAAGTCGCGGACCATCGAGAGGAAGCGACTCGGCTCAAAGACGCCCTCCAGCATCACCTGGAGCTCGGTCATGTGAGAGTCGGCCAGCGTCTCCCCAGTGACGGTGCGCCAGGGCTTGAACCACTCCCGACCGGAGGTCAGCGTGCCGATACGGGCCTCGGTGCCGTCGGAGACCATCAGCGCCTCGTTCATGGAGAACAGGGTTGGCAACTCCGCCTTGTAGGTCTGAAGCTGCTGCCACGCCGTCCAGATGGTGGCGTCCTCGTCCGCGGGATTCTTAAGCTCGATCACGCCTAGGGGCAGGCCGTTGACGAACAGCACCACGTCGGGCCTGCGGGTGTTGCGGTTCTCGGTGACGGTGAACTGGTTGACCGCCAGCCAGTCGTTGCCGACGGGGTTGTCGAAGTCGATGACCCTCGCCTGTGCCCCGCGAATGCGTCCCTCGCCGTCCCGGTGCTCCACCGTCACGCCGTTCACGATCATCCGGTGGAAGGCACGGTTGCGGGCTTCGAGGGTCGAGCCTTCGGGGCGGGTAAGCCTGCGGTAGGCGTCGTCCAGTGCCGATGGGGGCAGGCCGGGATTCAGCGCAGCAAGGGCGTCCCGCAGCCGTCGCTCGAGGACCACCCAGCCGTAGTCGTCTCGCTCCGCGCCGGGCGTGTCCGGGGCGATGTCCGGCCCGTGCGCCACCTGCCAGCCAAGGGCTGCCAGCCAGGCAAGGGCGGCGGTTTCAACGTCGGCTTCGGTGATGGTGGTCATGGAAATCGCCTACTCCTCTGGCGACACCGATAAGTTTCGCGGGTTGCGCAACTCGTAACCCTTGCCCGACGGATGGACATCTCCGTCTAGGCTAACCTGTGCCTGGTCCCTGAATGCGCTGATTACTACATCATAGACCGACTGCTCGAATTCAACATTCATCCGTGTGAGACGCCCGTCCCACACTGACGCAATTGTTGCCTTACCATCGAATTCGCGCGGCTCCTTTTCCAGCCGGACAACCAGCCCAACTATCTGCTCGTCATATGAGGGTTCTCTGCTGCGAAGGGACTTTGCCGCTTCCATCAAGATGTCGGCAGAGGCGGGGGGAAAACCGGAAGCTGGAATCAGCCACGTTGGAAGGACGCACACCAGCCCAGGTCAAATCAATCGCAATTCCATCGCCTTGCTTCGCCAGCTCCGCCACTGAATCACAAAGATTAGCGCTTACCCCGGAGTCCACAGCTTCTCTAAAGGGTTCCAGCGTATTGCTAGAAACGACACGTTCTATCGCCTCACTGGATTGCCGAAGTCCCTGGGCAAGTTTGATGGTAACGAGGCGCGAGAAGGGAGCGCGAAAGTCGTCTCCCAAATCTTCCTGTCTCTCGAACCCCACTGGCACAGGAGAGTGCAATGTCAAGGCGTAACCTTGCGCATAGCCAGGCAGCGGATGCACACTGTCGAGATATTGCGCTACGTCAGCACTCAACTTGCCCCGATAGATGGCGCGGGGCTTCTCCACGGCCCTGGCCCCGGCCTCCAGCATTCTATATGCGTCATTGAGCATACTGGCGCTCTGGCGCAGCGACAATGATTCTCTAGCCTTCCCATTAGCCGAGCGAACCTGGATCACATCTGCTCCAGTGGCAGCTAGGTCGTAGAAGACGTCAAGCTCCGAGCGTTCCTCTACCGCGGCCAGAACCGCAACCGACTCGGCCATGTTTTCGGCGTAGCCGCCTATGGTATCCCGGTGGGGAACCAGAATCTCCCATGCTCTGCCCTCGTGCTCCTTGGCAAAAACAGTGATGGGCCGCTCTCCCCAAATCCCGGCATCGGTCCATCCCCGAGAGTTCAGGTAGGCGCGAAGGCTTACTATCGAGATGGAAGATAGGGCATCGCGGTCTCGTATTTGGACAATCACAACGCACCTGTCCTTTCAGCCCTCTGCATCATATCTACCAGTTGAGGACTGTTGAATACATTGCCCAACGGCAAATGGACTGTGATCGTGTTTTGATTGGACGTTGGAGGCTCCCCATTGAGAGACATCCAATAAGAGCAGTGGCGCAGGCAGAGTTCTTCGTCTGTCTGGTTGACCCAATCCTCTATATCCTCCGGTAAAATTAGGACTATTAAAACGCGAGGGTTAATGGCCTCTAGCCGCAAGTCATCATAATTCTTGACAGGGAGGGGAAAATGCACGTGACTGTCCCTCACAACATCTCTGGCCGTCGACTTGGCTTGGAACTCTATACGGGGCCTCCTGCCAAAATCTGCCTTCAAGGTTCTGTCAACGCTGTCGCGGTCCACCTTCACTTCTTCGACTTGAAATCCCGCACGAGAAGCCACGGCTTCGATGTATGACAGGGAGAATCGAGATTTTTGTATGTTCATGTCCATCAGTTCTACTATCCCCCACCCTCTACCCCCAGCTCACCCGACACCAGCCGCGGCAGCAACGCATCCCGCTGCGCAGCGAGGGCCAGTGATTCTTTACGGTTGAACTCGACCTGAGCGAACAAGCGATTGACCAAAGCCCTGAACTCGTTCCAAGTTTCTGCGGGCGGGCTGGGTAAAAGATATGGAGCCAATGCGTCAACCTGGACGCGCTGCCGTCCCGACGTTCCCGTCATGCTCTGGATAGCGTGCTCCCGGAACGCGGCGTCGCGGGCCAAGAGATATGTGTACTCGGGCGGAACAGGCGGAATGGCCCGCAAAACTATGAACTCCGTCGACCCCCACCCGACTTCACCATCCTGAAGAGATTGTACGAATGCGGTCTTGCCGTTTTCCAAGCAAGGAGTGATTCGCGCTAGCAGAGTATCGCCGTTGCGAAAGCGTGTACCGGATTTGAACTCTCTCAATAACGATGCATCTGGACTAGAGCCAGAGGTAGGCAGGGCAGCCATGTCCAGGTATGGAGCCAAAGTCCTCCGCTTCATTGGTTCTTTAGGATTCAACTCCACGACCACCCCCAGCCCCTTCACCTCCCAGCCCTTCGGGATCTCCCCCAGCTCCGAGTCCACCCAGCGGTCGGGGAAAAGGTCGTAGAGGTCGGCGGGGAGGCCGGGGATGGACTCGCCCCGACGCCAGCGGCCCTCCATCTTGGCCCGCACCGGGTCGAAGTCCACGAACCAGGACTTGAACAGCGCCCGCGCCATCTCCTCCAGCGTCTCGTTCATCCGCCGGTTCAGTTCGATCTTGTCGTCCAGTGTGCCGAGAACGTGGGCAATGGCACGTTGCTCGGGGAGGGGTGGCAATTGAACCTTCATCTGCCTAAGATGCATCGGCCCGAAGTGACGAATTACACTACCGACACCAACCATTTCGGCCTGCTGCTGGAAGTCTGGACCTTCAAGAAGGTATCTGATGAACGGGGCGTAGAGGATGTTGCCTCTCGGACGCATTCGGATGATACCCGTGTAGGGCACTGCGCCGACCCCTTCTTGACCAACAACCGCGATGCGGCCCAAAGACGCGGAAGTGCTTAACAGAATATCACCGAGTTCTAGCTGAAAATGAGACCACCGTGCTGAAACTGCCTCCGGGTCCAGATAATCGCATCCTTCCAGTACAGAAACGCCTCTATTGAGGCCGGCAAGGCGTACCAGAGGAACTCCATGCTCGCGGAAGTCTCTTGCCAGTATTCCTGGTCCTTCGCGGAAGTCGATTACATCCTCAAAGGCTCTCTCTGGCCACTCTCTCGCCGTCATGCCCGGCTCCGTTTCTCGGCCCCCTCCTGCACGACCACGTGGTCCCGCTCAATCTCGATGTGGAAGCTCTCCGGCAGCATCGACCAGTCGTGCGCTTGGACCAGGATCGGGATGTTCGACTTCTCAATCGCCTCCAGCAGGTCGTAGAAGCCACCATCCAACGGTTCCAGGGCAGGACCGCGCAGCGCCAGGTCCAGGTCGCTCCCGTCGTGGCTCCTGCCATTCACGCGGCTGCCGTAGGCCCATACTTCAACGCCGGGCACATGCTTGCTTAGCAGCGCCTCAAGCTGGTCGCGGTAACGGCGCGGCAACGCCAGCCGGTCAGTCATCCTCGCCCCCCGCAATGACTGTGGCCAGCTTCCTGGCGTCCGTGATGAAGTCCAGCAACAGCTTCAGCGTCGTCTCCGCGAACTTCTCCCCATAGTCGTGGGCAGTGTCGTTCCTGTTGTCCCGGTAGGCAAACCAGCGTTCGCAGGCGTCGACCGATATGAGGTCATGCTTGGCGGCGTGCCGGAAGGCGTCCTTGAAGGTCAACTGGTCTGCCTGCCTGTTGCTGGCAAAGTAGGGCCTCAGCCGCTTCTTGAGCAGGCTACCGGACTGCTCAAGCACGATTTCGAACTCCTTGACCGAAGCTGCGCGAAAGATTTCATAGAAAGTATCGCCCGGTTCGCGTTGTTGCAGCTGCTCGAAGGCCGACTCCAAGGTATTGATGCATCGAACGAGGAAATCAGTGTTGATGGGCATTGGCCTATTCTCCCGTCCCGAAACCTAGCCGCGTCAGGTTTTCTTCAATGGCCGCGTCCAGCTTGGCGGCCTCGGCCTGCTGCTCCCGCCATTGGGCGGCTAAGTTGGCCATCTTCTCCTCGAAGGGCTCGCCGTCGTCCTCCTGCGGTTCTGCGCCGACGTAGCGGCCGGGGGTGAGGACGTGGCCGTGCTTGCGGACCTCTTCCAGCGTGACGCTCTTGCAGAAGCCGGGTATGTCGGCGTACTCGCCCACGCCTTCCTCGCCGCGCCAGGCGTCGTAGGTCTCGGCGATGCGGGCGATGTCGTCGTCGGTCAGCTCCCTGTGGGTGCGGTCCACCATGCGGCCCAGCTTGCGGGCGTCGATGAACAGGATTTCACCCCGACGGTCCCGGTGCATGCCGTCTCTACGGTCCCTTGCCAGGAACCAGAGGCAGGCGGGTATCTGGGTAGAGTAGAAGAGTTGGCCGGGCAGCGCCACCATACAGTCCACCAGATCCGCCTCGGTGAGGTTCTTGCGTATCTCGCCCTCGCCCGACTGGTTGGACGACATGGAGCCGTTGGCCAGGACGAAGCCGGCCCTGCCGCGGGGTGACAGGTGGTGGGCCATGTGCTGCACCCAGGCGAAGTTGGCGTTGCCCGTAGGCGGGACGCCGTACTCCCATCGCTTGTCGTCCCGCAGCCGCTCGCCGCCCCAGTCGGAGACGTTGAAGGGAGGATTGGCGAGGATGTAGTCGGCCTTCAGGTCCGGATGGCGGTCGTTGTGGAAGCTGTCGCCGTGGGCAATCTTGTCGTGGTCGATGCCTCGGATAGCCAGATTCATCTTGGCTAGCTTCCAGGTGGTGTGGTTGGACTCCTGGCCCCAGATGGAGATGTCGCCTCTGGCCTTGCCCCCGTTGCCGTTGCCGGTGGCGTGGGCACGGATGAACTCCATCGACTGGACGAACATGCCCGAGGAGCCGCAACAGGGGTCGTAGACGCGGCCTTGGTACGGTTCCAACATCTCGACCAAGAGTTTGACGACGCAACGCGGGGTGTAAAATTCTCCGCCCTTCTTACCCTCGGCGCTGGCGAACTGGGAGAGGAAGTACTCGTACACTCGTCCCAGCACGTCTTTGGAGCGGGCCTCCGCGTCTCCAACCCGGATGTTGGTGATCAGGTCGATGAGCTGGCCCAGGCGGGTCTTGTCCAGGGCGGGCCGGGCGTAGTCCTTGGGCAGCACGTCCTTGAGCGCCGGGTTGTCCCGCTCAATGGCGGCCATGGCGTCGTCCACCAGCTGGCCGATGGCCGGCTGACGCGCCTGCGCCTTGAGGTGAGGCCAGCGGGCCTCCGGCGGCACCCAGAAGATGTTTTCGCCGCGGTATTCGTCCATGTCCTCGGAGTCATACCCCTCTCCCGCCTTCGACTCCAACCACGCGTGCATCTCCAGGAAGGCGTCGGTGATGTACTTGAGGAAGATGAGGCCGAGGACTACGTGCTTGTACTCCGCGGCGTCCATGCTGCCCCGCAGGGCATCGGCCATGCGCCAGAGCTCGGCCTCGTAGCCCGTCAGGGCGCCGCTGCTGGATTCGGCGTCCGCGCTAGGGGTCGTCCGTCTCCGCCGTGCAGTCGTCATAACGCCTCGCCCCCACGCTTGCCCCTGGAACGCCACCTGTCTACCTCATGTTTGGGATTCTTACCCTCCGGTCCGTATCCGTGATGGACCAGGAAGCCGGGGACGCCGCCGTACTCGACCGAGATCACCGCGGACTCGGCGGTCTTGTCGTGGCCGGGCAGGAAGAACGAGCCGATTGCCGTCTCCGCGCCGCAACCACACCTGCACTCGCCGGTCGGCAGCAGGCGTTTGGTTGGAGCCATATTCGGTTGCCTCCTCAAAGCTCCGAACCTATGGTCTTGAGCACCATTCAAGAATAGGCTCCTAGGCTTACCGGGTCAATGAGGAAACAGAAGCTGTCAATGGCGCCCAGAAATTGAGTCACTGGGGCTGTCGTTGTTCAGCAAAAGTGTCCTAGTATTACAACGACGGTTGATGTGGTAGGATCACTGGCGGGTTAACGAAGGGTTGGGCCGGTGGGGCGGGACGATGGATGCGGTGGTTTTCGAGCAGGTGTACGAGGCCTTTCAGGATTTTCACTTCTACTTCGGTCCGCTGTTCGGTCGCAGGGAGGCCAGGGACCTCAGCCGGCACTATCTCCAAGCCCTGCTGGTGCAGTCCGGGGATCGGCGCAACACCGAGAATCTGTCGGAGATGGTTCCGGCGTCAGCCAGGGCGGTGCAGCGGTTTCTCACCGAGTCCCCTTGGGACGATGACGCGGTGATGGGGCGCCTCCAAGAGTATCTGGGCCCGCGTCTGGAGCATCCTGAGGCAGTGTGGGTGCTGGATGGCAGCGACTTCCCCAAGCAGGGCAGGAAGTCGGTGGGAGTTACCCGGCAGTACTGCGGCAGATTAGGTAAGGTGGCCAACTGCCAAGCGGGGATGTTCTTGGCGTATGTCAGTCCCTCGGGCCGCGCACTGGTGGACAAACGGCTGTACCTGCCGGAGAGCTGGACCTCCGACCAGGAACGGTGCAAGGCGGCGGGAGTACCGGAGGAGAGGCCGGGCTACCGGTCGAAGACGGAGTTGGCCTTGGAGATGGTGGAGAGTGCCTTGGAGCGGGGGCTGATCAACGACAATCAGTTCTGCCGGCGCATTGCCTCAATAAAAGGGTTACTTTCAGGAAGTAATTGCCGCGAGTAAAATGCTACCGAAAAATCGGGAGGCAATCGTGTGGCGGGAGGCATGAGCAAGATGGCGAAACGGGAGTTGCTGGCAACGATACGAGACCGCTACCGGGCGTCCTCCAAGAAAGACAAGAGCCGGAACCTCGACGAGTTCATCCTGGTCACCGGCCATCACCGCAAGCATGGCATCAGGCTGCTGGCCCAGTTCGAAGAGGACAGTGGGAAGGCCGGTGCAGTCAGGGGACGGCGCATCTACGACGAGGCGGTCCGTGAGGCGGTGATCCTGCTCTGGGAAGCATCCGACCGCATCTGCGGGAAACGTCTGAAGGCAGCCCTGCCTCACCTGGTGGACTCAATGGAACGGCACGGACACCTCGACCTGGACCTCGGGGTGAGGGAGCGCCTGTTGACCGCCAGCGCGGCCACCCTGGACCGGCTGCTCAAACCCGTGCGGACCACGGTGGCCAGTCGGCACAAGCGCCGGCGTAACCTCCAGCCCGGTCGCCATATTCCGGTGCGTACCTTCGCCGACTGGAATAAGCCCCCACCCGGTTTCCTGTAAATCGACCTGGTGGCCTATTGCGGGGACAACATGGGTGGCTCCTTCGTCTACAGCCTGGTGGCCACCGACGTCTGCACCGGCTGGCCCGAGGCGGCGCCCCTGCTGGCCAGGGAGCAGTCCCTAGTGGTGGCGGGATTGAAGGCCATCGCCGGAAAGTTGCCCTTTCCCGTCCTCGGCATCGACCCCGACAACGACAGTGTGTTCATCAACAACACGCTCACCCAGTACTGCGCCGATCTTGGCATCGAGTTCATCCGTTCCAGGGCGTACCGGAAGAACGACCAGGCCTGGGTTGAGCAGAAGAACGGCGCGGTCATCCGGCGGTTCCTGGGTCATGAGGGTTACTCCGGCCAGGTGGCGGGACAGACCATAGCTCACCTGCACGGCGCCATGCGGCTGTACGTGGACTACTTCCAGCGGTCGTTCAAGCTGGTGGAGAAAACCCGCAACGGCTCGGCCGTGGTCAAGCGTTACAGTCCGCCCACCACGCCCTGCGAGCGGGTGATACGGCACGAGGCGGTCGGCGCCGAAGCAAAGGCATCGCTCAGCGAACGCAGAGCCACGTTGGACCCAGTGGCGCTACTGCACACCATCAGGGAAGCCCAATCGGCCCTGGCGGCCATCGTGTCCCCTGAACTCCAACTTACCCCCAGGGGCGAGAGCCTGGAACGGTTTCTGGCCAGGCTGCCCGACCGGTGGCTAGAGGAACAAGAACACGCTGACCGGAAACCGCGGGTGCAACCGCCGCGCACCTGGCGAACGCGGAAGGATCCTTTCGAAGGGGTGTGGTGCGGCGTGCTGGATTGGTTGCAGGAAGACCCGGACGCCACCGCGGTGGAATTGCTGGGCCGGCTGCAGGCAGTTGAACCGGACCGCTTCAGCCGGGCTCATCTGCGTACGTTGCAACGGAGGGTGCAGCTGTGGCGAGGCATCATGGCAAACAAGCTGGTCTACGCTGCGTCCGAAGTAGGGCTGCCGGAGCCCGATGGAATACCAGAAATTGACCTGTTTGGTGACGATCCCAAGCGCTGAGCTTTCGGTAACATTTCTCAATGAGGCAACAGGGATCGGCAAGAATGCTTGACGCCGGACATCGAGTCCTTAACTGTCTTGAGCATTCGGCTCATTTCCACTTCGCCCTCGCCTGACCTGAGAGTAGCGTTGGCCACTCCGGCAAGCACCGCCCGTGCTGCCATCTCCGCATCGGTGGGGTCGCTCTTACCCTTCCGGTATCGAGTTGACCGGTGAGGCCGATTGACCTCAACGACGGTGAAGCCGCGACCGGTCAGGAATCAGGCAAGTCCGGCGCCATATGAACCGGTGTCCTCAACCCCGAAGGCGCGAACCACACCCAGCTTTCGGGACCTCCGTTCGAGCTCCTCAAAGCCGTAACTGGTCGCTGGGGCGTAGCGCTCGGCGAGGCGCACACCCTGCTGGTCAATGCCAACGGCCACGTGCTCGTCTTGGTGAGTATCGACTCCGACGACTACCTGAACGGCACGACTACCTTCGTATCCGACGGCTCTTGTCATTTCTGCCTCCTGCAAGGAGTAGCGCGTCGGCCAGTTGAGCGGACAAGTCTGCGAAGGGACTTGAAGTCAGACTCCTATGAGGTCACTGCTCCAATGGCCGTTAGCGCCGTATCGACCGTCTCCGGCTCGAGTTGACAGATCAACCAGAAGGCATCAGAGCCAGTCAGCAATGGGGTCAGACCCGAGCCGGGATGGCACAGACACATCATAGCAGTCAGCAATCGTCCGCCTACACGGTCCACTTTAGCGCCGCCGATTACACCCTGGGGCGGTCTTCCAACCAAGCCAAGAGCTCGGACTCCGGCCAGCGGACGGCGCGGGCTCCGATTTTCAGCGGCTCGGGGAAAGACCCGTCTCGCATCTTGCGGTAGATGGTGGTCCGCGCCAGCCCGGTGCGGGTCAGGACCTCGCTGAGACGCAGCAGGCGTTCCGTAGTTGCGGCGGCCATAAAAGTACCCCTCATATCTTTACTTGAATGAAGGGTACGATCAACGCCCGGGGGTTGTCAGGGTGAAAAAATAGTCCGAATTGTTACCGGCGCAAGAACTCCCTTGCTGCCTCAATACGGAGCGGCAGCCCTCGTTTTAACTTTAACTTGCGAATTTTGGACCGTATGGTTTCCTGGCCGCGGGAGGTCTCGTCTGCGATGAAGCAGATGGCGGCTTCACGAGAGTATCCGTTAGCCTGCAGTATCGCGAAAACCGCCGTAACGAGGTTGTCATCGTCTACCTCTTCCGGCCGGCCGCGCTTTGGGGGAGGGTCACCGTAGGCGCATCGTCCGACGGCCCACTCGACCAAGTCCGGAGGGGGCTTTACGAAACTCTCCAACAAGTACCGTAGAAGCGCACGCAATCCCTCGTTGGCCCACGCTTCGGCGCTGGCCTTGTCGAAGTACTTGTCCAGCAACTCCTGCCTGGCAAATCCTGGCGGCGTACGCCTCCACCATGCCGGCAAATCAGCGAGCCGGGCCACAGCCGGGATTCTGCCGTTCAACACGTCGCTCAGGAACTGTTCCAAAGACTTTTCAGCCATGGTTCTCCTCCCTACCGGTCCCGCCGGTGACGTAATCTGCCCAGTCGCTCATCAGCGCCCGCCTCTGGTCGAAAAGGTCGCTCCGCATGTACGCCGCCTCAGTACTGTTGCCGACGCTGTGGGCCAAGGCCGCCTCGGCCACCGCCCAGGGCGTCGACGTCTGCTCCATCACCCAGTCGCGGAAGCTGGACCGGAAACCGTGGGGTACCGCGGGGATTTGGAGCCGCCGGAGCAGGGCGGTGAACGTCATCTCGGAGGCTGCCTTGCCGCTGCGGGCGGCGGGGAAGACCAGGCCCTGCCCGTCGCCGAAGCATCGCGCCTCCCCCAGTATCTCCATAGCCCTGGCGGACAGGGGGACCCGGTGGGGACGCCTGGCCTTCATCCGGGCGGCGGGTATCTTCCAGGTGGCCACCTCCCAGTCGACCTCGGTCCAATCGGCCGCCCGCACCTCCCCGGAGCGGCTGGCAGTCAGGACCAGGAACTCGAAGGCCAGCTTGGTCGGAGCGGCGGCAGCGGACTCCCTGACCTGCCTCACCGCCCCCGGCACCTGGGCGTAGGGCAGGGCCCGGCGGTGTTCCTTCGGCCTCTTCACCGGCGGCAGCACCTTGAGCAGGGAGCGCCCCGCCGGGTTGTCCAGCCGGTAACCCTGGGTGACCGCCCAGTCCATGATCGTCTCCATCCGTTGGCGGACCCGGCTGGCGGTCTCCGGCTTGGCGGTCCAGATGGGAGACAGCACGTCCAGGGCGTCGGCCGGGGTGACGGCGTCGACCCCTTTGCCCCCGATCAACGGAAAAGCGTAGGTCTGAAGCGTCGCTTGCCATTGGGCGGCGTGCTTGGGGTTGCTCCAGGTGGGGCGGCGCAACTCGATCACCTGGGCGGCGGCCTCGGCGAAGGTGGGGACGGACGGAGCGGGCCTGCGGGCCGTCTCCCGGGCCTCCCGCTTGTCGGCAACCGGATCCCGGCCTTCGGCAACGGCGGAGCGGTGGTCGTGGGCTATGGAGCGCGCTTGGGCCTGGCTGACGGCGGGATACGGCCCCAGGCCCAGGTCGCGGCGGCGTCCACTGACTACTATCCGCAGGACCCAAGACCTGCTGCCGGAGGGGGCGACGTGGAGGTAGAGCCCATCGCCGTCCCCGTGCCTGCCGGGTTTGCTAAGGGTCTTTGCCAGGAGGGCGGTGAGCTTGCCCACGCTCCCTTCCTTACCACATTATTTCCCAAACAGTGAGTGGGATACAGTGATATTTTACGGGAGTTGGCGGGAATGCTCGAGGCCTCGGTGTCGTTAATGCAGCTACGAACCCGGGAGTTCTTGAGACTTCACGGTGTCGCAAGAGGACTTAAAACGGCGGAGGGAATGGGATTCGAACCCATGAGCCCGCTTTCACAGGCTAAGCGCTTAGCAGGCGCCCGCACTAGACCACTATGCGATCCCTCCCTGGATGCCAACATGGTATCAAACGGCAATATTGCCAGCAATACCCACCGCGGCCGGGCGCGGGAACGCGGCGCTCGGGGCTACCAAGCTCCAGCGGGGCCGAGATGGTCCCCATCCAGTCCCCTTAGGCTCAAGGAGGTCTGCCGCCGGGTAGCCACGTACATCACGTCTTAAGAAAGGACATGATTTGATAGACTATAGCTTTTGCAATTATTTTTACGTTAGCAATGCCATTGGGGCATAAGATTGAACTATAACGCCATCCGTTGTATTGGTTGCGGTATTGACAGCCATTGACCGCTCACCTAAGATTAGTCTACATAAAGTGGCGTTACTAATAACGTGGAGTGGCACGAATGGACGAATTGGACCGTAACATAATCGGCCTGTTGCAGCTGGACGGCCGTGCTTCCAACGCCAAAATCGCCCGGGAAGTAGGGGTGAGCGAAGGGACGGTCCGTCGTAGGCTGCGCCGGTTGATACAGGACGACGTGGTCAAAGTCATTGCCGTGCCCAACCTTGAGAAACTTGGATATGCTACCACTGCTTTGATAGGACTACAAACCGGCCCTGGCAAATCAGACGCCGTGGCGGAAGCCATCGCCGGTCTGGAAGAGGCCCACTACGTGGCCATCACCACGGGAGCTTACGACGTTTTCATCTGGGCAGGGTTGGAGTCCGCGGAAAGCTTGGGCACTTTCCTGAGGTCCAAAATTGGGATCATCGACGGAGTGCAACGGACTGAGACCTTCGTCAATTTGGCCATTAAGAAGCGCACTTACGGGTTGGTCCTCTAAGTCTAGCTACCGTAGATGCGTCTGCGCTCGTCCCGCCAAATGGGCCACCCTCTGTAAAGAGTTGGAGTCGGCTAATTTGGGGCTGGGTCATCACACTAAACTCCTCCTTGCCGATCCAACACTCAAGGCGCGTGCGCGGTCCGGGCGAGCAGCTATTCCCGTGGCCCCCTTTAGCTCAGAGTGTGTATAGCTGTACCCTAAGGCTGTTCCATTTTGAGCACATCGCTCCTCCTCATCCCTCCTTCCGGAAACGGTTGCACAACTTGGGGCGGCCAGTCCTGGGGGCGGTCCGCCAACGCGGCAGTCTCTGATGGGCTTCCGGACTCTGCCTTTCAGCGAAGTGGCGAAAGGGTTGCTTTGAATAGCGTTTGCCCTGCCGTGCTCCCAGGGTCTTTTAGTTTTCGCGACAGCCCCTATTTCCCCATGCACTTTGGGCTTGTCCAATGGCAGTCCAACATCAAGAACGTATGGATTCCCGCTTTCGCGGAAAAGACGGGTGAGGGGCGGGTATGACGGGCGGCAGACAATTCAAAGACCCTGCCGTGCTCCCGACAATTATTGCAAACAATCCCTGCTGTGTTATAATTTTAAGGCTAGGCACTCACGCCTGAGCGCTCCAGATTAATCAAGACCCCTACACGTGATTTCAGAGGAACGGTGAAGAATGACCTACATTATTACCGAGCCCTGCGTGGGTGTGAAGGACTCGGCCTGCGTGGACGTGTGCCCCGTGGACTGCATCTACACTCGGGACCAAGACGACATGTATTACATCAGTCCCGATGAGTGCATCGACTGCGCAGCATGCGAACCGGTGTGCCCAGTTACGGCAATCTTCGCTGAGGACGCCACTCCTCCCCAGTTTGCGCCGTATATTCCATTGAACTACGATTACTTCAAGAACAACGACCCGGCAGACTTGAAGCGGAAATAAGGCGTACCCAGGATCGCCGCCGTCCAAGGCGACGTCGCCAAAGCAACCCTTGGCCGAAAACCTTTAAAGGAACACCCTTTAAAGGTTTTCTAATGTGTTAGCGCAGCGGACTAGGAGCAGAACCGGTTGCTCTTGGCACTGAAAAATGATGGTGTAGTGGGAGGCGCGATCTCCACTGCCGCTTCATAAAGCGCGATCCCGAAGCCCGGTCCGGGGTACCAACCAACCCGTAATGTCAGAATAGGAGCCGAATTCATGAACGTCATAGACTCGACCCCCGAATTCGTAGCCTCTGCTTATCAAAAAATGGAGCATAACCTGCAAACCGTTCGCTCTCGCCTCAACCGGCCTTTGACACTTGCCGAAAAGTTGCTGCTGGGCCATCTGGACGACCCCGCGGAGGCCGAACTGCTTCCGGGGGACAGCTACATCATGTTAAACCCCGACCGCGTTGCCCACCAAGACGTAACCGGTCAGATGGCCATCCTTCAGTTCATGCAGTCGGGAAGGGCCCAGACCGCCGTCCCGACTACGGTCCACTGCGACCACCTGATCCAGGCCCGGGTGGGAGCGTCTCCGGACTTGCAGGACGCGCTCAACGAAAGCAACGAGGTTTACCGCTTCCTGGAATCAGCCTGTCAGAAATACGGCATCGGTTTTTGGAAGCCGGGCAGCGGCATCATCCATCAAGTAGTGCTGGAAAACTACGCCTTTCCCGGGGGGCTCATCATTGGGACCGATTCCCACACACCCAACGCCGGCGGTTTGGGAATGTTGGCCATCGGCGTGGGCGGCGCCGACGCGGCCGACGTGATGGCCGGCCTGCCCTGGGAGGTAAAGTATCCGACCTTGATTGGGGTCCACCTTACCGGGGAGCTTCGGGGTTGGACCGCACCCAAGGACGTGATTATCTATTTGGCCGGAGTTTTGACTGTGGCCGGCGGCACCAACGCCATCATCGAGTACTTTGGACCGGGAGCTCAGTCCATCAGTTGCACCGGTAAAGCGACCGCTACTAACATGGGGGCCGAACTCGGCGCGACCGGCGACGTATTTCCCTACGATGAGCGCATGGCAACCTACTTGAAGGCCACCCGCAGAGAAGGGTTGGCTGAGCTAGCCAGCCGCCACCGCCATCTGCTGACCGCTGACCCGGAAGTGGAAAAGGACCCCGCCCAATTCTTTGACCGAGTGATCGAAATAGACCTCTCTAAGCTGGAACCCCAAATAACCGGCCCTCATTCCCCCGACCGGGCCCGGCCCATATCCGCTCTGGCAAAAGAGGCTAAGGAGAACAATTTTCCGGACCCTGTGGACGTGGTCTTAGTCGGCAGTTGCACCAACTCATCCTACGAGGACATGAGCCGATGTGCGGACGTGGCCTCTCAGGCTGCAGCCCACGGTATTGGCATGTCCTCTTCCTTCCTGGTGACTCCCGGCTCCGAGCAGGTGCGGGCCACCATAGCCCGGGACGGCCAACAGGAGGTCCTGGAACAGGTCGGAGCAACCGTGTTGGCCAACGCCTGCGGTCCCTGCATCGGCCAGTGGCGCCGGGAAGGAGCGGACAAGGGGGAGCCTAACTCCATCATTTCCTCTTACAACCGCAACTTTCCGCGGCGTAACGACGGCAATGCCGAGACCATGAACTTCATAGCCAGCCCAGAGTTGGCGCTGGCCATGGGACTGGCAGGCAGGCTATCTTTCAATCCCTTGACTGATAGCTTGGTGGGCGCCGACGGCAAAGAGTTCAACCTGGAGCCGCCCAAACCGGCTCCTGAAACGCCCCTAGGAGGATTCGATTCCGGCGTGTCAGGTTACGTAGCCCCTGCGGAAGCCGGCCAGAGTGTGGACGTCACAGTGGACCCCACCAGCAGTCGCCTTGAGGCATTGGAGCCCTGGCTTGCCTGGGACGGTGAAGACTTCCAGGACGTTCCCGTGTTGGTAAAAGCACAGGGCAAATGCACCACGGACCACATCTCTCCCGCCGGGCCGTGGCTACGGTTCCGCGGACATCTGAACAATTTGAGTGACAACATGTTCCTGGGGGCCGACAACGCCTTCACCAGCGAACCCGGGACCAGCAAAGACCAACTTTCCGGGGAAGAGACTCTCCCCACCCCCCAGGTGGCCCGCGGTTACAAAGCCCAGGGCCTCCGCTGGGTCGCCATAGGCGACCAGAACTACGGGGAAGGGAGCAGCCGGGAACATGCCGCCATGTCGCCTCGCTTGTTGGGCGCCGCGGCCATTATTACGCGCAGCTTTGCCCGCATCCACGAAGCAAACCTCAAAAAGCAAGGGCTGCTACCGTTAACTTTCGAGGACCCCGGCGACTATGACCGAGTCCTTGAGGACGACCGTATCAGCCTCGTAGGACTGGCAAACCTGGCTCCGGGCCGGCCGGTGGAATGCATCTTGAAGCACGGTGACGGGACCGAGGAGACTATACAACTGCGCCATACCTTGAATCCGGGTCAGATCGCATGGTTTAAGGCGGGGTCCGCTATGAACCACATGAAAAATCAGGAGGGAGCGGGCAGCCGCTAGTCAACTATCAACATAGGGCCACTAAACAAGAGAGCCCCCGCTATTTGGCGAGGGCTCTTTTCAATTTCGAAGTCATCTCTGCATTAAAACGACGTCGGACACAAGAAAGCGACATCAAACACAAGCTTGACTACTTCCGCGGTGGTTAAAGAGGGCAATCCTTGTGCTCACGTTGCACCTCGACCTAAGCCAGGATATAGAGCGGACAGCGTGCAGTTCCCATACGCAGCCGGCTCAGGAAGCACCCAAGTCTGGATTTCTCGAGGACTTATAGGGCGGCGGGCCACTCACCCCAAATCGTCCAGGCAGGCCCTCAAAGTCTTGTTGACGCAGGTAAATATCGGTGTGTCCCGCAGGGTATAGGGCCGCACTTTTGACCCGCGCAACTCCTCTACCAAGTCCAAGAAGTTGCCAGGGTCGTCTGATTCAAAGCCCAACACGAACTCTTGGTCGTCGAGGCCAAAAGAGTAAGCGGTGCTAATCTTAACGTCGGGATACTTGTGGCCTATGACAAAGTGCTCGTTCATTAGCAGCTGCCTTTCTTCCCTGGTCAACTGGTACCATTCGTGAGTCTTGACGAAAGGATAGATGAACAGGTACTTGCGGCCGATGATGCGCATAGTCGCGGCGACGCCCTCCTGTCCTTCATGCTGGTGCTGGTCAACATAGGGTGAACGGCGGGTCATAGATAGATAGGAGTAGGGAGTGTCCAGGTATGCTCCCAACTCGGTGCGATTGACCTGGGCCTGGAGCTGGTTGATCGCCTCCAACGAGGGACTGATTTGCCACAGCATGAAGTCTGTTTCCGCACGGGTCCCCACCAGACTGTAGCTGCCCAAGACCATGTGGCCGGTAAACTCCGCCACTACCTCGGCGAACTGGCGCTTGCTGTGCTCTCGATCTGTCGTGGACAGCCGCCGCCATTCCGGGAATACCTTGAAGAAGGAGTGCTTGACGAAGTCTCGCCTTCCATCTTGCGTTTGGGCCTGAGCCTGCGTCATAGCTCCTCCTGCTCTCAGAGTTCACGTGCTCCACAATTTTAGGGGCACTAGGTTTAGAGTTCAACCAATGCTAAAATCTTCAAATCAACAGCCTGAAATCAACAGCCTGAAATTCAGCGGTCTCAAATTCCCCGGTCGAGGTGAATACATGGTTGCATTAGGCACGGCAAGCTATACCTATGAGGTTGCGGAGGGGTGGGGTAATCTGCCCGAGGGTTGGTTGTATAAAGAGTGCGCCGCAGTTGGGGTGGACTCCAATGACAACGTCTACGTTTTCAACCGTGGCGACCACCCGATGATCGTCTTTGACAAGAACGGCAACTTCCTGCGTTCCTGGGGGGAGGGTGACTACCCCCGGGCTCACGGCATAACCATGGGGACCCGACGACACCATCTTTTGCACCGACGACGGAGACCACACCGTCCGCAAGTGCACCCTGGACGGCAAGGTGTTGTTCACTCTTGGCGTCAGCGGCCATCCGGCCCCCTTTATGAGCGGCGACCCCTTCAATCGATGCACCCACGTTGCTTTAGACCCGGACAACGGCGACTTTTACGTGTCCGACGGCTACGGGAACGCCCGGGTGCACAAGTATTCCCCCGATGGGAAGCTGCTGTTTTCCTGGGGAGAGTCGGGCACCGGCCCAGGCCAGTTCAATATCGCCCACAATGTTGCCACTGACAAAGATGGCTGGGTGTATGTCGCCGACCGGGAAAATCAACGGATCCAAGTGTTCGACCGAAACGGAAAGTTCGAGACCCAATGGAATAACATGGCCCGTCCCTGCGGCCTATATATCGATCAGGCAGGTGATCAGAGGGTCTACGTGGGCGAGTTGGGCGTTGCCATAGGTCCCAATGCCCAGGCTGCCGGACTGGGGCCCAGAATCACGATCATGGATGTAAGCGGCAACACTTTGGCCAAGTTGGGCGACGTGCCCGAAGGAGAACAACCCGGTACTTTCATCGCTCCCCATGGGGTCTGTATCGACTCTCGGGGCGATATCTACGTAGCCGAGGTGTCCTGGACCCACACCGGCAGCAAGTTGACACCTCCCCGGGAGGTCCGCTCTCTGCAAAAACTGATACGCACAGGCTAAGCGCCTTCTTCACGTTCTCACGGCCTACACCCCAATCTCGTCATCGCTAGCATGGCGGGATTGGGGGTCAAGGCGTAGCCTTCACGGTCTGGGATTGGGACGGCACCTCGTGCCCCGACGCCGCTAACCAACCGGTAGTGACCCAAAGGTCGGGCCGGAACTTTGTTGGAGCCGGGACGCCGGCGCCGCCGTCGGGAACGGCTGGGACCATACCGTCTCCTGCTTGAACGAGTTGCTAGGTGTTAACCCCGAACTCCTTACGGATACATTCTCCGTATCCAAGCTGAAAACCATGGGGAAGAAAGTCCGGTTTTATCCCGGCGCACCGGATCTCGCGATCCGCCTACTGACAAGACTAAACCGAAGGCTGAACGAAAAGCTCGGACACGGTGAGGCCTGGATATTCATCCTTTGGCACATACTCGACAACGCTATCGAGGATCCTGTTAAAGGCCACTGCGCCGAGCGCGGGATTCACCAAAGACCTCCTTGGTTGCCTTTTCGAGTACTAACCCACCGGTGGGGCCATCGCGGCGAAAGGGTGGGTGACCGTTACCGATAAGAGGACTAATCAAGGTCCATCCCCGCAAACGTCCTTCCAGGGAGCTCTCATGGAAATACGATTAGGCAGCTTGGCTCAGGACGCCAGCGAAGCCGAAGGCGTTGTCGTCATCATCGACGTGTTCCGGGCGTTTACCACGGCCGCCATCGCCTTTGACCGGGGCGCTGACCACATTGTGCTGGTGGCCGAAGTGGAAGAGGCCATGGAATTGCATCGACGGGGCGTGGGGGACCTGTTAATAGGGGAGGTGGACGGCAAGCGGCCTCCCGGCTTTGACTTGGGCAACTCGCCCCATGAGATTTCTCAGGCGGACGTGACCGGTAAAACCATCGTGCAGTCTACCCGCGCCGGAACCATGGGCGCCGCAGCGGCCACCAAGGCCGAGACCATATTTCTCGGCTCATTCGTGGTGGCAGAAGCTACTGTGCAGGCGATACTACAAATACGTCCCGCGTTGGTCTCCATCATTGCGATGGGAGACCGGGCAGCCTTCAGGTCTGACGAAGACGAGCATTGCGCTCTGTACCTGCGCAACTTGCTGGAGGGGCGAAAGCCTGACCCGGCCGCGGTCCGAAGCCTGGTCATGGCCGGGGGCCAGACTCAGAAATTCTATGACGACGCCCAACCTCAGTTTCATCCCCAAGATGTGGACCTGGCCTTGCAGTTCAACCGCTTCCCCTTCGCCATGCAGGTAGCCCAAGAGGAGGGGCTGTTGATCGCGCGGAAGATATTGGCGTGACTCCGGCGCCTCGATCCGATTCCTAAGGGTCACTTCAAAAGGTGGTTCGACGAAGCTGCCCTAAGCCCGCCAATGCTCTCATCATCAACGGGCACACCGTCATAATGGGCACCCCTTCATTTCTCCCTGTCTGAGCACAGCCATGGCCCGTTCCGGGCGTTCCAAGGCAAGAAAGGGCCACGACGTTACGTAGGCGCCCCCCGGGGGTCCCAAAGAACGGAGAACCGGCACGTTCAATCTTCGTTGAACCGGCCTGGGTCCAAATGTTCCAGGCCGGGAACCTGGGAGCTGCGCCCGAGCACCAAGTCGGATAAACCGTAGCTCATGCCGGTGCTCCATAAAATCCCCTTCCGCCCGGCGCCGGTGCCTATCAAGAGATTCTCCCAGCCTGGCACTTTCCCCACGATGGGCATCCCGTCGCTGGAGAACGGCCGCAAGCAGGCTGTCTGACGCACCAGTTGAGCGTCGGATATCGCCGGGGCGATCCGCAGCAAATCACTCATAATGCTATCCCGCGCTTCGGGGGTGGGTTCCTCGTCGAACCCCACATGTTCTTCTGTGGTGCCTGCCCAGGTCAATCCGTCGGGTTTGGTGACCACGTAGCTCCCGTTCCAGTACATAGAAGTATTTATGGGAGGGCCTCTGTGGTCTAATCGTAGGATCTGCCCCTTGAGGGGGCTCACCGGTATAGGCACCCCGCACCAAGAGGACGCCGGGCCGGCCCAGGGTCCCATGGTCAGCACTACGGCGCCGGCTTCAAGCTGGCCTCCCTCGAAAGAAACTCCTAGGCACCGGTTGCCTTGCGAGATAAGGCCGGTGGCCCGGCGCAGCACAATATCTACTCCGAAGCGTTCTCCGGCTTGGGCGGCAGCCAATCCATAGCGATAAGGTTCCAGAGACCCAACACCCTGGACGTATAGCGCCCCCAAGCAATGTGGGTTGGCCATGGGTTCGACCTTCACTACCTCGGCGGGATCCAGCCATTGCACCTGGAAAGCACTGACTTGCTGTTGCCAACTCAAGCCTTCCGCATAGGCGTCAACAGCCGCTTGATCAAAGGCCAGTTTCAGACTTTCGCAGAACCGCAACTGATAGTCGACGCCGGAGGCATCCCCTAGCTCGCCGGCCAGATCGCGCTGCCGCTCCAAGCACCATAGGCTAAATTCCAATAGAGGGTCCGGTATGCCCGCGCCCTCCA
This sequence comes from Dehalococcoidia bacterium, assembly GCA_965224325.1. Classification (GTDB taxonomy): domain Bacteria; phylum Chloroflexota; class Dehalococcoidia; order Lucifugimonadales; family UBA3495; genus CBDCMJ01. The sequence goes on along the minus strand of CBDCYT010000002.1, from coordinate 115,329 downwards.
AGGGTCCCATTTCCCCAAAGGCGAAGCCGGAAGCATGACTACCTGTAGCGTCTTTCTCCAATAGGGTTACACGTAGGCCTTGCCGGGCCAGCAGGTAAGCCGTCAGGCATCCCACGATCCCGCCGCCAACAATAATTACGTCTGTAGTGCGAGTGGTCACTGCTAAGCTCCAAGTTGTAGCCTGTTACTGCTGAGCGTAACAGCCGAGGCCCGGAATATCAAAGAACGTCAAACGGCGATGGATTCATAAGATGAACCTAGCCCCGGGCGGTATCAGCAATAATCAACGTCACATGGTGATACATCCACAGCACGAACTAGTGCTGAGTGGTATCCTCAATATTGCGGGCTGAGACCTGCGCCGGAATGTCCGGTCTTAGCGAGGAGTCCATTTGCTTAGGTATGGCTGCTTGGTCGCTGGAATCTTGTTCGTGCTGCTATTTTTAACGTGGCTGACTACTTGCCGGATTACTGGAATCCCGGTAAGCCAAAAGCATGGCGCAGGTCTATCGGCGCAAGGGGTGAAGCCGGAGGGGGAATCGCCGCTCTACTTGGGAACTATTGAGGCGTTACGTGACGCAGGTGATTGATGTGCTGGAGCCGGCGGCCCCACCCCGGCTCAAGGTAAACCGATATTAGGTCTATCCGCCACTGGTCGTCAGCGCCGGCCCACCGGTGAGCATAGTCCTGGCAGGTGGCCAGCAACCGGCGTAATTTGAGCTTAGACAGGGATTCCTCAGGCGCGCCATAATTGCCAACGCGGCGAGTGCGGACCTCCACGAATACCAGTTCCTCATCGTCCTGGGCCACTATGTCCACTTCCCCATAGGCACACCGGTAGTTGGTGGCCACTATCCGGTACCCCCGGTCTTGGAGGAACCGCCCCGCCATTCGTTCTCCCCAAGCACCCAGCCTGGCGCGTGCAGTAGGCATATTACTCCGTGCCCCAAAGCCGCGCCGCGTCCCGCACCGGAGCGAAGGACCGCCGGTGGATGCTGCATGGGCCCAGTTGCCGGAGCCGGGAGCGGTGCTGGACTGTGGGATAGCCTTTGTTCTGAGCGAAGAGATAGCCCGGAAACAGTGCATCCGCTTCTCGCATCCAGCGGTCGCGAGTTACCTTGGCCACGTTGGAAGCCGCCGCAATGGAGTAACTTAGACCATCGCCCCGGACGATCGATTGAAAGGGCAATGCACATTCACGCAAAGGAACATAGTCCAGCAAGAGGTAGTTAGGCTTCACCGGCAAATCGGCTACCGCCAGCATCATCGCTTGGATGGCCGCTTGGCCGATGCCCATCTGATCAATCTCCTGAGGAGTCACCTGCCCTAAGCCCACTGCCAAGGCGTTTCTTCGGACCGCCTCCGCAGCCCGTTCCCGTTGGGCAGCTGACAAGACCTTACTGTCGTCCAAGAGGTCCAACCAAGGCTCAAATCCGGTGAGACCTGGCGGTAGGATTACCGCGGCGGAGACCACAGGGCCGGCCAGAGGACCCCGCCCAGCCTCGTCCACCCCTGCCACCAACGGGTATCCCAGGGCGTGGAACCGGTGCTCCAACGACAAATCGGGCATCGGATTACTAAAGGATCGCGGTCCCTGGTATATTTCCCTCGATGATGCCACCCCCCAACAGCAGGTTGCCCTGGTAGAATACCGCGGCCTGCCCCGGAGTCACGGCCCGCTGCGGCGAGTCGAAGCACAATAGCGCGGCTTCAGGGGACGGATGGAGGACCGCTTGGGCTTCTTGGGACTGGTAGCGAATCTTGACGCCCACCTCCAACGGCTGGGACGGCGGTGATCCCAGAACATAGTTGACACGGGAAAGCCAAACGCGATCGCGGTAAAGCCCGGCCTCAGGACCTACGACCACCCGGTTGCCCTCCGGCTCGATCCTGAGTACATACTTGGGCTCGCCATCGGCCAGACCAAGGCCGCGGCGTTGTCCCACGGTATAGAACTCGATGCCTTGGTGCTGCCCAAGGACCACGCCATCGGTATCCACAATGTCGCCGGGCACAGGCGTGATGCGCTCTTTCAAAAACTCCTTGTAGTCGCCGAAGGGGATGAAGCAGATGTCCTGGCTGTCCGGCTTGCCGGCGTTGTCGAATCCGGCGTCCAGCGCCATCTCCCGTATCGCCTCTTTAGTATGCTCGCCAACTGGCATTAGGGTGCGGGCGAGTTGTTCTTGTCCCATGCCAAACAGCACGTAGGACTGGTCCTTCCCGGGGTCCACCGCCTTTTTCAACACCATCCCCATGGGAGTGGGCTCAATGCTGGCGTAGTGCCCGGTAGCCACGTAATCGGCCTGTAGAGCCGCCGCACGCCTAATCAGGAAGTTGAACTTGATTTTGTCATTGCAAGCAATGCAGGGATGCGGCGTACGGCCATTTTGGTACTCGGAGCAAAAGTAATCTATCACGTGGTCCTGGAATTCCTGTTGCACGTTGAAGACATAATGGGGTACGCCCAATGTCCGGCACACGCTCCTGGCGTCTTCGACGTCATCGAGGGTACAGCAGCCTTGATATTGAGGGGGCAGGTCGGCATGCTCCAAGCTGAATAGCTTCATGGTCACCCCCACCACGTCATAGCCCTGACGCTGCAACAGCAAGGCGGCAACCGACGAGTCGACCCCGCCACTCATTGCGACAATTACTTTTTTCGCCATCCGTCTTAGTTCCTCAGCGACAGCCTAGCATAGCCCGGAGTCCGGGCACAACTAAGCCGACGCCCTCGGGAATGACGGAAGGGCGGGAATGACGGAAGGGTGGGAATGACGGAAGCGCGGGAATGACGGAAGGGCGGGAATGACGGAAGGGCGGGAATGACGGAAGGGCGGGAATGACGGAAGGGTGGGAATGACGGAAGGGTGGGAATGACGGAAGGGTGGGAATGACGGAAGCGCGGGAATGACGGAAGCGCGGGAATGACGGAAGAACGAAAAAACCCTGATTATGTCATACCTTCACTTTCCAAGGTCCAGCCTTTTTGTTATACTCCGCGTTGGCTTTCGCCCCCGGTTTCATGTGGGCGGGAGCCATGTGCAACGAAATAAGGAGTTACAATGCCGGCCTACGGCGTAATCGGTGGACAGTGGGGCGATGAGGGCAAGGGAAAGGTAATCGACTACCTGGCTAGTGAGGTAGACTGCGTTGTTCGCTTCGCCGGCGGCAGCAACGCCGGCCACACGGTGGTCAACGACCTCGGCAAGTTCCAACTTCATCTTGTTCCTTCCGGCATATGCTGGCCCGAAGTGTACGGCGTCATTGGCAACGGGGTGGTGGTAGACCCGGACGTGCTCTTGGGTGAACTAGCGATGCTGTCCTCCCGGGGCATCGATATCAGCAAATTCTACGTAAGTGAGCGCGCCCACTTGGTTATGCCATATCACATACTCCTGGACAGCTTGGAGGAACAAGCCAGGGGCGCCGGCGCGTTGGGCACCACCGGACGTGGAGTCGGTCCCGCCTACGCGGACAAGATCGCCCGTGTGGGCATTCGAGTGGGCGATCTGCAGGACTGGGACGTCCTTGTCCTCCGGTTGGAACACGCCCTAGCGGCCAAGAACGCGCTCATCACCAAGGTCTATGGTGGTGAACCCATAGCCATGGAAGCCGTTCTGGAAAAGTGCCTCAGCTGGGCCGAAGATTTGGGGCCCTACGCTTGCGCCACAGAGCACCTCGTTCAGGACTTGCTGGCCGACGACAAACGAGTGCTCCTGGAAGGGGCCCAAGGCACACTTCTGGACATCGACCATGGGTCCTACCCCTACGTGACTTCTTCCTCGCCGTCCATCGGCGGCGCCTGTACCGGATTGGGCCTCAGTCCCCAAGCCATCGTCGGCGCATTGGGAGTCTTCAAGGCCTACTCCACTCGCGTAGGCGGGGGGCCCATGCCTTCAGAAATGCACGGTGAGGTCGCCGAAGGGTTACGGGAAAAGGCCCAGGAATACGGCACTACCACCGGCCGACCTCGCCGCGTCGGCTGGTTTGACGCCGTGGCCGCCAAATATAGCTGCTTAGTGAACGGCTTCACGGGGCTGGTCCTGACCCGGCTGGACATTCTGGATGGTTTCCCCACTGTCAAGCTGTGCGTGGGCTACGTGGCCGACAACCAGGAAATAAGCCGGTTCCCGGCTAACACCAACTTGCTGTCCCGGTGCCAACCGGTTTACGAGGAATTGCCCGGTTGGGACCGGCCTACCGCCAGCGCCACCAGCCTGGCGGAGCTGCCCGACTCCGCTATCGCTTACGTGCGGAGGATCGAGGAACTAGTGGGGTGCCGGTTCCAGGTGATTTCCACGGGCCCCAGCCGGGATGAAACCATCCGGGTGGAACAGGTCATACACTGATCACTCTCGCTGCCTCGGCCCCGGATTAAGACTATCAACGTTTCCCACCCGCATTTCATGGTTAGCGTAGCCACTCCCTGGTTCAAATAACGAGGCGGGGGCGTGAACGCAAACACCCGCCCAACTTAAAGACCTACTTAAGTTGGCCGGGTGTTTGCGTTTGCCTTGCTATTGTTTTATTGGTTGCTTGATTTGCCCGAGGGGTTTCTCGGGACCGCGCCGGGGCTTAGGCGGGCACGGGGACATCTACCTGGTACCCGCTCAGCACCTCTTCGATTTGAGCCGCCGACTTGGGATCGGCCGGAACCAGGGGCAGCCGCGGGTTACCCACGTTGAAGCCAACGTGATTCAGGGCATGCTTAACCGGGATTGGGTTGGAGACGATGAACAACACCTTGAACAAAGGAAGGAGCCTTCGGTGTTCCGCTGCCGCCTGCTCCACGTCTCCTTCCAGCACATAACCCATCATCTGCTTGATCTGGTTGCCCACCAGGTGAGAGGCAACGCTGACCACGCCGTAACCCCCGGTGGCCATGATGTAGTAGGTCTCGTTATCGTTCCCGCTCCACACTAGAAAGCCGGGCTTGGCCCCATCTATGATGCGGGTGATCTGGTCCATGTCGCTGCCCGCTTCTTTGACGCCTATGATGTTGTCGATCTCGCTCAGGCGAATGGTGGTCTCGTGGCTCATGTTCAAGCTGGTGCGGCTGGTTACGTTGTAGACGATGCAGGGCAAGCTGACTTTTCCGGCGATGGCCTTGAAATGCTGGTACAGGCCCTCTTGAGGCGGTTTATTGTAGTAGGGCACCACCAGCAGCAGACCGTCGGCCCCGGCTCGTTCCGCTTCCTGGCTGAGCTCGATGCTCTCGGCAGTGTTGTAGTTGCCGGTGCCGGCGATGATGGCGCCGCTGTCCCCGACGGCTCCCTTGACCTCGGACACCAAGCGAAGTTTTTCCTCGGTACTGAGAGTGGGCGACTCTCCGGTAGTGCCCGACAAGATAACGCCGTCGCTGCCGGAGGCCAGCATGGCGGCAGCCAGCCGCTTGGCCTGCTCGTAGTCCACCTGTCCTTGCTCATCGAACGGGGTTACCATGGCGGTAATCAGCCTGCCTATCTCTTTCATGCCAGCCCTCCCAATAGCGATCCTAGACTACGCCGCTTCTGGCCCGGGGTGCTATGAGACCCCTGGACACTAACTCTTCCGCGATCTGGATTGAATTGAGCGCGGCCCCCTTCCTCAGATTGTCCGCCACAATCCACATGGCCAATCCTCTGGGATGAGAGGAGTCCTGACGGATTCTCCCCACGAACACCTCGTCGGCGCCGGTCGCGTCCCAAGGCATCGGATACAAGTTCTGGGAAGGATCGTCCAGCACCGTCACCCCGGGGGCTGCGTTAAGCAGGTCCCGGGCCTCCTCGGGAGATATGGGGTGCTCGAACTCCATGTGGACGGCCGCACTGTGGGAAACGTACACCGGCACGCGCACGCAGGTAGCCGACACCCGAATGTCCGGGGCGTGCATGATCTTGCAGGTCTCCCGGCGCATCTTTTCCTCCTCGGCGGTGTAGCCGTCTGGGAGGACGCGGTCGATTCGCGGAATCACGTTAAAGGCGATTTGTTGCTCCATGGCTTGGGGGTTGGCCTTCTTACCCTCCAGGATGTCCCTGGCCTGGTCTCTTAGCTCAGCCATGGGCCCACTACCGGCGCCCGAGACCGATTGATACGTATCGGCCACAATCCTTACCACAGGATTGATAACGTGGAGGGGATGGGCCACCATCACCAAAGGCGTCGTGGAGCAGTTGGGGATGGAAATAACGCCTTGGTGCCACTCCACGTCGGGGCCGTTGACCTCGGGCACCACCAGGGGCGTCGTCTCCAGCATCCGAAAAGCCGAGCTGTCGTCGATGACCACGGCCCCGGCGGCGGCCGCAGCTGGGGCGAAGCGCCGGCTGCCATCGGCGTTGACCGAAATAAAGGCTATGTCCACGCCGGCAAAGGAGTCTTCGGTAGTTTCCTCCACAACCAGGTCCTGCTCACCTACCTGAAGCCGCTTCCCCGCCGAACGGCTGGAAGCCAGCGCCTTGAACCTGGGCAACACCGGGTAGCGTTGCTCCATGATGCGGAAGAACTCGGCGCCCACAGCACCGGTTGCACCGACGACGGCAATGGTGAGGTCTTTCACGTTTGGGCACCTACAAGCCGAGGATATTCTCCAAGCCTACCACAAGGCCCGGCCGGTTCACAACTTCACGGATGCAGCGCAGCACCCCGGGCATATAGCACTCGCGGCCCAAGGTGTCATGACGCAAGGACACCGTTTGACCAGGGGCGCCGAGCACAACCTCGTGATGGGCGCTACGTCCCGGCATCCGAATACTGTGCACGCTAACCCCGTTATACTCGCCTCCTCGCGTATTGGGCAAGTTCTCTCTCTCCGGGTAGTTGCGGGTGAACTGTTTTTGGTCTCCTATGCTCCTGGCCAAGGCCACAGCGAATCCCGAAGGAGCGTCGATCTTAGCCTCGTGATGAGCCTCCACAATATCCACGTACTCGAAATAGGGCGCCGCTTGCTCCACCAATCGTTTCAGTATTACCGCCCCCAAGGCGAAGTTGGGCGCCACGATGATGCCGATGCCCTTGTCATGGGCCAAGGCGTCCAGTTGCTCCAAGTGGTCTTGGGTAAGGCCACTGGAACCCAGGACCAGATTAACGGAATGAGCCGCACTCACCAACGCGGCCTCCATGCAGGCGCCGGCGTTGGTGAAGTCCACTACCACGTCGGGTCGAGTGTTGCCTATCAACTCCTCTAAGTTGGAGGACAGGGGCGCCTGGCCGCCGTCCGGCAACGTCAGTCGGGGGCCTCGGTCTCGCAGACAGGTGGCCCCTACCAAGGTCATATCCTCTTGCTGGGTGACCGCCGCTACGGTTTCCGTACCCATTTTCCCCGTTGCGCCATTGACTACGACTGCTATGGATTCCATTGCTACTCCCTAACGGTGTCGCAAGCTTGAAATAGGCATAGATATTAACATGGATGGAGCGGTACGGAAAGAAAACGGAACTGAGAAACGGCACATCCCTCGCGGGGACTGCTCCGGTAACTCCAGAGGTCTTCTATCAGCTCAGTCACAAAACCCCGTCCCCTGTACAGGGGACTGCGCCGGTAACTCCAGGGGTCTTCTATCAGCGCAGTAGTAAAACCCCTTCCTCTCTGTACAGAGGGGAAGGGGTCACTTTAAAGCACTGGATTAAAGAGGCCTCTAAAGGCCTAACCCGAAGGTGGGGCTCCCCGGCTAGCTCTGCCTGGGTCCGCTTCCTCCCGTGAAGCGCCGGTCCGGTCCTCCCTGCCTGGGTCCACCGGCGCGGCCCCGTCCGCCGCCGTTTCCGCTATGTCCTCCAAAGCTGCCAGGGCGTCCCCGGGGCCGGTCATTCGCCCGGTCAAAGCCCGGAGGCCGGGAATCAGGGCGAGGGGCGGCAGGTTGGCCTTCCTCGCCGCCGAACAGGGCCCGCCGGGACAGGTTGATCCGGCCCTGGGCATCGATTTCGTTAATCATGACGGTGATTTCTTTGCCTACCCGGACTTCCTCTTCTTCCAGATCGCCCATGTCTCCGGAGCGCACCAGCCCATCGCGGCCGGGGACCAACTCGACAAAAGCGCCGAAGTTGGTGATCCGGGTGATGCTGCCGGTGAATATATCGCCGATGGCCAATTCCCTAGTGAGATTGTCAACCTTGGAACGGGCCCGTTCCATCATCGAGCCATCGACGCCACCGATGGTTACTGAACCGTCATCCTGCACGTCGATGGAGCAGCCGGTCTCCTCAATGATGGCGCGAATGACCCGGCCTCCAGGTCCGATGAGGGCGCCGATCTTTTCCACCGGGATCCGGAGGCGCAGCATCTTGGGGGCATATGGACTCATCTCGGTGCGAGGCTGGTTGATAACCTGATTCATCTTTTCGAGGATGTGCATTCTGCCGGTCCGGGCCTGTTCTAATGCCTCTCGCAGGATGTCTTCGTTAAGCCCCTTTAGTTTGATGTCCATTTGCAGAGCGTTAATCCCTTTAGCGGTGCCGGCCACCTTGAAGTCCATGTCACCCAAGAAGTCTTCTACCCCCTGGATGTCGCTAAGCACGGCATACTTCCCACCATCGCTGGAGACCAGTCCCATGGCGATTCCGGCAACGGTGTCTTTCATCGGCACACCGGCGTCCAGCAGGGCCAGTGTGGCGCCGCAGACGCTGCCCATGGACGTGCTGCCGTTGGAACTAAGGACCTCCGAAACCACCCGGATAGCGTAGGGAAACTCTTCTTCCGATGGCAGGGCGGACAAGATTGCCCGTTCCGCAAGGGCCCCGTGGCCTATTTCCCGCCGGCCGGGTGAGCCGACTCGCCGCGCCTCACCGGTGGAAAAAGACGGGAAGTTGTAATGGTGCATGAAGCGCTTGGTCCCATCGGGCCCCACGGTGTCAAGGGTCTGCTTCATGCTCATCGAGCCGAGAGTAACCGTGGAAAGCACCTGGGTTTGGCCCCGGGTGAACAAGCCCGAACCGTGGGTGCGGGGCAATACCCCCACCTCGCAGGTAATGGGGCGTATCTCCGTCGGCCCGCGTCCGTCGGGACGGAGACCTTGCTCCAAGATGCGCCGGCGGACTTCCTCTCTAAGGCTGCTCTTAAACCCTCCGGCGATTTGGACCGGCGAGTACTGGTCCGCCAGTTTTTGGGCCACTTCAGCTTCCAGCGTTGCTTCCCCGGCTTCCATGGCGGCCTTGTCCGGGTTCCCTTCCAATAGCGCCGCCAACCGCCCGTTCAGAATCCCATCGATTTCCCGGCCCAACGATTCGGCGGTTTCGGCGTCCGCAGGCGCCTCAAGCTTGGGCTTGCCGGCTTGAGCAGTCAACTCCTGAATCAGGTTTATAGTGGCCAGGTTGGCCTCATGGGAGCGCCGGATTCCCTCCAAGATAATCTCTTCGGAGACCTCGTCGGAACCCGCCTCCACCATCATAATGGCTTCCGGAGTGCTGGCTACGATCAGGTTGAGTTGACTTTCGGCCATCTCTTGATAGGTGGGATTGATGGCGTAGTGTCCATCCTTGTAAGCGACTCGGCTGGCGCCGATAGGGCCATCAAAGGGTATCTGGGACAGGGATAGGGCTGCTGACGCGCCTATCATGCCTAAAATCTCAGGCGGATGCTCTGGGTCTGCCGATAGGACCGTTATGGTGATCTGGATGTCATTGTGAATGCTCTTGGGGAATAAGGGGCGTATCGAACGGTCGGTGAGACGGGCCGCCAGTGTAGCTTCTTGGCCAGGTCTTCCTTCCCTGCGGAAAAAGCTTCCCGGTATCTTTCCTGCCGAGTAAAGCCTCTCTTCATAGTCCACGGTGAGCGGCAGAAAATCCACGTCCGCCGCCCTGGGCCGGTCTGCCATGACAGCGGTGACCAGCACCACGGTTTCGCCGCGGCGCACGGTGACTGCGCCGTGGGCTTGCATAGCCAACCTGCCGGTTTCTAATATGATTTCTTCTTCGCCTATGGTTTCATGCACTGTCGCGGGCATAGTAATACCTTAGAGATGTCTTTCTAAATTTTGGATGGATAAAGGCCAGACGTGAAACAACACCCCTAGGGGTGTTGTTTAGAAGAGCGACTAGCGGCGCAACCCTAAGCGGGATATTAGGGATTGGTAACGGCCTACGTCTTCTGAGGTAAGGTAGTTTAGGAGGCTCCGGCGCTTGGACACCATATTCACCAGACCCCTGCGGGAGTGAACGTCCTTTTTGTGGACTCGCAAGTGGTCTGTCAGTTGCCTGATTTTCTCGGTTAATATGGCTACCTGTAGTTCGGTTGAGCCGGTGTCCTTCTCGTGGAGGCGGTACTCTCGAGTGATCTGGGTGCGCGTTTCGCCGTCTAGCATCTGGGCTATTGTTCTCTCTATCCTCTCAATAACATCAAAACGATTATAGCACAGCAATTTCCCCCAAGCAACGAGGCTTTAACCGGGGGATCTGCCAGGGAAATTCGCCGCCCGGGAGACCGGGAAAAGAGCTTCAACTATCGCGTTCCGGCTTTTTCCGAGACTCCAAGCTGTTGCATCAGATCGGAGATTTGCTCCCACGTCTCATCTTCCACGAAAATGCCCTCCTTGAGCCGTCGCTGTTCGGTGCGGAACTCTATTTCACCGGGGTAGAGCACCTCATCGAAGCCCGCCGCCGGCGGCGAAGTCTTGATGAACTGGACGAACTCTGCTACCTCTTTCTTGAACTGGGCCAGAGGCCGGAAGTGCTCGACATTAAAGACCGACACGAAACAACCGTCATTGTGCTTAGCCTGGGGGTCGATGCCGAAGCCCAGGCCGGTAAGCAGGCCAGAAAACGCCTCCACCATGAAGGAGAGGCCGTAGCCTTTGTGCCCCTGGTCAGCTCCTACAGGTAATATAGCGCCACCGTCAAAATAGTCCTCAGGGTTGGTGGTTGCGCTGCCCCGTTTGTCGATTATCCAACCGGGCGGCACTGCCTCTCCCCGATTGCGGGCCAGGGAGATTTTCCCTTGAGCCACGGCGCTGGTGGCCATGTCCAATAATACGGGGCCTTCCAGGTCACTCGGCATGCCGATACAGATCGGATTCGTTCCCAGGCGGCGTCCGGTGCCCCCAAAGGGAACCACCGCTTTGGGCCCGGCGCCTGAATCAGCAGTGATCAACCCTATCATGCCTTCCCGGAGGGCCATTGCGGAGTAGTCGCCCAAGCGTCCGATATGACTCTGATAGTGTATCGTGATGGCAGCCACACCGTGGGTTTTGGCTTTTTCGATCGCCATCTCCATGGCCCGCTCGGTCACCACGAAGCCGAATCCCCAGTTGCCGTTGATTACCGCGGTGCACGGGGCCTCTCTCTCCACTACGAAGGGCGCCCCGGGTACGATGTGGCCTTTGTCGATGCGAGCGACGTATTCAGGGATGTGGATGACGCCGTGGGAGTCGTGGCCCACCAGGTTAGCCTTGACCTGGTGAGTTGCCACAGTTTTCGCCTCGTGCTCCGAGGCCCCTTTGGCCCGGTAGATGTGATAAGCGACGTTTTCAAGGTATTCCGGCGTAAAGATGGGCATAGGATGTTCCTCCCAAGACCGCGATTCCTAGATTCTATTACCGGAGCCTCACCTTGTCCACGGCCGGTCAATGGGCAACCAACCGTGTCCGTTTCTTACCCTCCGCCGGGATGCATAGATGAGACCTAGCGGGGCAGCGGGTCCATTAGGCTCCGCCGCTGGGATAGCGCCGGCGGACCACGGCCGGCTGCCCGGATACCGGCATACGGGGAGTTCCCACGCTCCCGGAAAGGGGCGCGGACCTGCCCGTAACGGGCGGAGCAACGTGTCTAGAACCTTTTTGGAAACTTGTGACGGCGGTGGCGCCATGATAATCTAATCATGATACGTGCCCCTGTAGCTCAGTGGATAGAGTGCCGGCCTCCGGAGCCGGAGACGAGAGTTCGACCCTCTCCGGGGGTACCATCAACAAAATCGCTGAAGACACTTATCCCCACCTCGGGCCATCGTTTCAATCCCCGGTGGCCGCGGCGGACGGGGGGACTCCATTCTTCCTCGGCTACTCTTCAGCATAGAGGCTAAACCATCGGGGCGTGGCCCAGCGGCAGGGCGCCTGGTTTGGGACCAGGAGGTCGGCAGTTCAAATCTGCCCGCCCCGACCAGGTGTACCGTTACAGCCCACCAATCGTACCCGCTCAGATACAGTTAATTCACCATGCTGGCCTCATCTAGACCTACTACATCGTCAACCCTTGGCGCACTTTGGAGAAACTTTCCGGTTGCTTTCAGGTTGGCAGACCAATGTGTTGAGCGGGTCGGAGAGCGCAGGTGCCATGCGCCCAATCAACAGGTTGCCGGTCTCGGCTACACCACATGACCTGATGGTGGGGTCAGTCTCGCACCGGGCTGCATTGTTCGCGGCTCCGGCCGTCCACCAAGGAGGTAGGCGGTTGTAGCAACCGCTTCGCTAGTGGTAAAGGAATCCCGGCTTCCGGCAAAAACTGTGGAGAGGGGGTCGGGTAGACGGGCGGGTTCCAGAAATTTCCGGCAACAAGGACAGATTACGAGCGGGGACAGAGTGGGCAGTGATCCCACAGTGGACGCAGGCAAGTGGGAACCCTGTATAATCTAACGAACATACCACCAACCAACGTACCAAAGGACCGTGCATGGCCGCGCCGCTTTGCGAGGCCGACAGCAGGACAAAGCTCAGAAATCCGAGAAGCGATTTATGACCGTACTATAAGGTGTGGAACAGCCGGAGGCCTAACATAGCGATATCAAAGGGGTGGTGTTCAGACGTTTCCTACAAGATGGCGCCGGGAGGTTATTCCGTATGCAGTGAGTTTGGATGGCATTGGGAGCAGGACTGCTCTCAATAGGAACGGTGGCCCTGAATTTCTTCAGAAGAACACCCAGATCTGACAATTCACCCGCAGAGAGTCAATCACCACCTCAGGGCCAACCTGAATAATATGACTCTGCCCTCACACTCCCTTTTAGTTAACAACGGGGCATTGACGGCTGTGCATACGTCCCTGCGGTAGAATTTGATAAATAGGCCTCCGGTTAACACCGCGTTCTTGCCCTCTCGATTGACCGCTTCTTGGGGTTAACTTGAGCAGCGGGGCGACCGCCGTGGTGATGAGCTTGTCTCATAAAGCTGAGTCCTCCAGCATTCTACCTTCCTGGATTCCCGCGAAAGCGGGAATGACGGGTTATTGAGTCCGGATTCCCGCTCCCCGATCGGGGTCGGGGACAAGCTCCGCGGGAATGACGGGTTATAGAGCCGCATTCAATACTGGTTTAGGCGGTTAATAATAGTAACCCGTCAGGTTGCGTCCGCCCAAAATCGTGAGTGGAGACTTCTGAGACAGCCTCTGTGATGGCGCGCCGGAATACAAGGCGGCCAAACTCCATTCCCCGTCTCAGTCTCCCGACTCGCTCAAAGATATAGCGGGAGGAGCTCCCGTCGCCGTAGTACGATAACCCCTTCTGATTCATATGCCAAAGGAGGCAGTCATGGCCATCGCGTTGGAGAGGATTGGCCACTGTGCCTTAAGGGTGAAGGACGTGGAGCGGTCCAAAACGTTCTACACTGAGGTGTTGGGGTTCCAATTGATGGAGGAAGACCCGGAGCACGGCGGCGTATTCATGAGCCTGCACAACGACGGACACACGATAGACGTGTTCCCGGTGGATAGTCCCGTTGGTTCCACCGGGGAGTCGGATGGCCGAGACGGGCTAGGTCTCATTCACATTGCGTTCAAAGTAACCAGTTATGAGGGGTTAAAGGACGCCTACGACACTTTGGTGGCCCACGGGGTCGAGGTATTGCGGATGATGGACCACGTAAGTCAACGCAGCATTTATTTCACCGACCCGGACGGCAATGGCCTGGAAATTTACTACGAGTACCCAAATGCCCGTGAGCTGTTTCTTCAAGGCCGGGGCGACCAGGACTACCCGTTCTCTTTTGACGGCCCATAGCCGGACCGGGAAGCACTTCCGGCCTGAGAAATACATTGCCGTGCAGCCGCCGATACGGCCGTGGGCCATTCTCCGACAGGGTCACGTCGTTCTCCCTCGCGGCGGGAATGCCCGCAGACCGGTCTTGCACGTCCCGGGAACGGTTGGTGTGAAATCGGTCTAGTAGTGACGAAGCTCGACTACGTTGTCATCCGGATCAAAAACGTACAGTGAAATGCCATCTCCGTGGGAGCCCCAGCGTTTGCCTGGTCCGGAGTGAATGTCCACCCCAATGGCTTCAAAACTGCTCTTCAGTTCATCCAGGTCCGTCGGTTCGATCACCATACAGAAGTGGTCCTGGTTTCGGTCACCGCTCCGGCCAATGGATTCCTGCTCAGTGAGAAAGAGGTCGATAATGGTGTCGTCGTTGAGTCGAGCCGATGGAAAGCGGACCTCGCCGGCTCTCCACTCCTCAACTCGCTCCGGCTTAAGACCTAGGGTTTCCGTATAGAAACTTAGCGACACCTCCACGTCCTTGACCCGGAGAACGATGTGGTCCATCTCTGTTATCTTGACCAACGCCTGGGAACCCACTTTGGCCAGTCCTTCCGTGCTGGTTGACATTTGCCTTCTCCTCGTGCCGACTTCTACCGCCTGAGAGACCCGTTGGCGCGGGCAGGTTTCTTTGGCCAGGGAATCAACCGAAAACCCACGCTCCAATCTGCCCAATCGCACCGGAACATTGCGTAAAGTATACTTGATGTCAGACGCAGAGTGTCCAGACCCCTTACGACGCGGTGGCTTACCATCCGGTGAAGCCGAACACGCGGTGGGTGCGGAACATGCGGCAGAGGGTCCGGTGAGCATTTTCGTGTCCGGAATCCCGCATCCCGGATTCCAGCATCCCGGATTCCAGCGTCCCGGATTCCAGCATCCCGGATTCCAGCGTCACCGGATTCCAGCATCAATAGAAAATGCCCGCCCCCCCAGCGGAACGTTGAGTTAGACACCCGGCGGGCTGCAACCGGGACAAGTCTGAGGTTTGTGACTTCTGTGTAACGACTCCATGTAACGACTATGTAACGGCCCTTCAATAAAGAAAGGGTTTTGGAAGGGGTCTTGGACTAAGTTTCTCAGGACCGTGCCTGGGAGGTTAAGGAGAAGAGCTATGAGTGAGATGACTGGGGGTCAGGCGTTGGCCAAGTCTCTGTATTTGGAAGGGGTGCGGGTCATCTTCGGACTGCCCGGCGTACAGCTGTATCATGCCATGGACGCCATACAACGGGAGCCGGGCATTCGCTTTATAACCACCCGCCACGAGCAGGCCACCGGCTACATGGCGGATGGCTATTCCCGTGCCGGCGGCGGCATTGGCACTGCCTTGATGGTTCCCGGTCCCGGCTTGCTCAACGCTGCGGCGGGTATCGGGACCGCCTACGCGGCCTCCTCGCCCATTTTAGTCGTATCGGGGCAGATTGAACGGGAACTTATCGGGGTTAACCGGGGTATGTTGCACGAGGTGGACGACCAGCTAGAGTCCATAAAGCCCGTAACCAAGTGGGCGGAACGGATTTTGAATCCGGCCAGTGTTCCTGAGACGGTCCAACGGGCTTTCCATCAACTACGGACCGGCCGCCCCCGTCCGGTGGAGATCGAAATTCCGCCGGAGACCCTGGCCGAGTTGGCGGACGTCGAACTGAGGGAACCCGAGAAAAGCCGCCAAGCGGAAGCCCGCCCCGATCAGATTGAGACAGCGGCAAGGCTGTTGGCCGAAGCGGCCAACCCGCTGATTTGGGTAGGAGGCGGAGCGGTCTCCTCAGGCGCCTCTGACCCTCTATTGCGGGTGGCTGAGCATCTCCAAGCCCCCGTCATATCTACTCCGGAAGGGAAGGGGGCCATTTCAGACCGTCACTATCTCTCCTTAGGCACGTTGTGGCTGCGTAACGACCCAATCGGACACTCAGCCGGCCATGACGTCATTCTGGCCGTGGGCACTAGGATGGCGGCGCCCAACTTGCTTAATGGGCAGCAGGTAGTCCAGATCGACGTCGACGCAGATGAACTGGGGCGAAATTACGATAAGACTTTTGGGATCGAAGCAGACGCCAGCCAGGCGTTGGAAGCGCTCCACCGGGCGCTGGTGGCCCAGACGTCGCCGCGCCCGAACCGCCGCGATGAGGTTGAAGCGCTGAGGCGCAGCCGGTCCAGCGCCGTGATCAAGGTAGAACCTCAGGCTTCGTTGATTGCCGCCGTAAGGGCTGCCATACCTGACGACGGGATCCTGGTCGCCGGCATGACACAGTTGGGCTATTACAGCCGGGTCCATTACCCGGTATACCAGCCCGGAACGTTCCTGACCTCATCCTACTTCGGCAACCTGGGCTTTGCTTTTCCCACGGCGCTCGGGGCCAAGGTTGCCCAGCCCGACAGAGCCGTGGTTGCGCTATCCGGCGACGGAGGATTCCTTTTCAACTCTCAAGAGTTGGCTACCGCCGTGCAGTACGGTATAAACGTCGTAGTGATCGTGTTCAACGATAACGCCTACGGCAACGTTTTGCGGGACCAGGTAAACCGCTTTGAGGGCCGCACCATTGGGGCCGAGCTGCACAATCCCGATTTTGTCAAGCTGGCCGAGGCATACGGGGCCAGGGGTGTGAGGGCCCACGGGCCGGAGCAGCTGGAAGCATCGCTGCGAGACGCCCTTGCCTTGGACGCTCCCACCTTGATCGAGGTCCCGGTCGGAATGATGCCCTCACCCTTCGAGTGACCGGATGACCCGCCTAGGCCAACGCCCGGCAGCTTCTCTCAAAATCAAGTCTTAGGGGTCGCCGCGCCGCGCCGCGCCGTCAGTGGAAGACAGTCATAACGATGGGCCGGACTTTCTTCTGACGCGTGATTCATGTCTGACGGCAGCGTCGCGAGTTGGCGTTGATGGCAAGCGGTAGAAGTGAAGCCCACTAACCGCCGGAGGCTACGGGGGCGCCAGGGCCCGCTAACCACAGCGACGGGTTCGACCCGGGGCATGTGGGACTAACTACGACTCCCTTCGGTTGCCCTACAATGCTGGACAGCCGCGTGAGTGCTAAATTGGTACGGTAATATAATCGTTAACCGGCAAAGAATAATGCATTAGGAGAGAAAATGGCTTCCCAAGAACAATCAGGCGAAGAGTCGTCGGTCCTAATCCCCGTTTCCGATGACCCCTTGTGTAAAGAGTCCACCTTATCGTCTCTTGACACACTTATCACGCCCACCGAGCGATTCTACGTCCGCAGTCACTTCTCCCGGATGCCGGACTTAGAGCGCAACGGCTGGCGTCTCAGCATAGACGGGGAGGTCAACCATCCTCTCACCCTCAGCTTCGAAGATATCTTGAGCATGCCCAGCAAAGAGGTGGTGGCAACCTTGGAATGCGCGGGCAACAGCCGCTCTTACGTTATGCCGCCTGCGGAAGGCTTGGCCTTTCGGCACGGGGCGGTGAGCACCGCGCGATGGAAGGGAATCCCCCTGCAGGCTTTGATGGAGCGGGCCGGACTGAGGGAGCCCGCCGCGGCGGTTGTATTTGAGGGAGCCGACCGGGGCGAGGAGCAGGAAGACGGAATCGCCTTCGACTTAAACTACCGGCGAAGTTTGCCACTGGAAAAAGCGCTGCACCCCGATACTCTGCTAGCGTACGAAATGAATGGCGAACTTTTGCCCGCCGAACACGGGTTTCCCGTTCGCATGGTAGTCCCCGGGTGGTACGCCATGGCCTCGGTAAAGTGGTTGGTCCACGTCAACGTGACAGACCGGCCCCTTGACGGATTTTTTCAGCAACGCCGCTACGTCATTATCAATGAGGGACCGGAACACTCGTTGGAGAGGGAGCCGGTGACCGCACTGAAGGTAAAATCCTTGATTACCAGTCCCAGGCACGGTGAGGTAATTCAGCCGGGGACTTGGACCATATGCGGCTTCGCGTGGTCGGGTGAGGGGGAGATCGATAGGGTCGAGGTGAGCACCGACTCGGGACGTCACTGGCAAGACGCCACCCCATTGGGAGAATCGAATCCCAATTCCTGGCGTCAGTGGCAGTTGCAGTGGCAAGCGTCCCATGCCGGCCATTTCATTATTCAGGCCCGCGCGACGGACTCAGCCGGCAACACACAGCCGGACCGGACACCTTGGAATTTTCGCGGGTACGGCAACAACGCTATCCAGACCATCGCAGTCGAAGTGCCTAGTCTTAAGGCGATTCCTGGTTAGATGCCGCCTTTTCCGTACCTATCTCATCCACCGACGAGCGACGCCCAACGAGCGCAGGATACTGGCGGCAGATCACTCTACGGCCAGGATTCCTGCGCCAATATGGGAGAAAGAGAATCACCGGGGGCCCATGGCGTTTATGGGGCCTACGGGCCTATGGGATTATGGCTTATGGGATTATGGCCTACGAGATTATGGAATGAGTAGAAGCTTGCCAGTGGACAGACGGCCCTCCAGTTGGCGATGAGCCTCGGCCGCCTCAGCCAGCGGAAATTCTCCGCCAATTCGCACGTTCAATTCGCCTGAAGCGACCCAGTTGAACACCTCCCCCGCCCTCCACTCGAGCTCCTCGCGGTTGTCGGTGTGGTCCACCAGGGAGGGATGGGTCAGAAACGACGACGACCTCAGAGCCGTTGGGTTCACTAGGGGCGCGGGCCCGCTGGATTGCCCGTACAGCGCCAGGCATCCCCGGCGGGCCAGGCAGTTAACACTCTTCTCAAAAGTGGTCTGGCCCACCGCATCGTAGATCGCTTCGCATCCCCGGCCACCGGTAGTCTTTTTCACTTCCTCCTCGAAGTCCTCGCTGGTGTACAAGATGACTTGGTCCGCCCCCGCCTCCCGGGCCAGGGCCGCTTTCTCCTCGGTCGAGACAGTCGCGAACACGAATGCACCGGCGCGCTTGGCCATCTGGACCAGCATTAAGCCGGTCCCGCCGGCGGCCGCGTGAACCAGGGCAGAGTCCCCGGGTTTTAGCGGGTAGGTGCTAAAAACCAGGTAATGGGCAGTCATGCCCTGAAGGAAAACTGCTGCGGCGGTCTTGGCGTCCAGCACCGGGGGGACCTTTACCAGCACGTCGACTGGGACAACCACCTGCTCCGCGTAGGACCCCATTACACGCCAGTAGGCTACGGTGTCCCCGACTTTCACGAGGTCACCAGCGCCGTCACCTAAAGCAGTCACCACTCCGGCCGCTTCAAAACCCGGTGTTGCCGGCAAGCTCGGCAGCATCGCATTTCCGCCTCTGCGGGCATAGACATCGGCGAAATTAACGCCGACGGCCTGAATGGTTACCAGCGCTTGTCCCTGGCCTGGGACCGGGCTGGGGGAGTCCTCGTATTTCAGGACTTCCGGCCCCCCAAATTCACGAATCCGGATTGCATTCATCTTTGTCCCCCACGCGTTTTAGGATGTACGTCGTCACGGGTGTCGACGGCTGGCTGCACTTTTCCCGTTTATTACGGACCGAGTATCGACTCGAATGGTCCCCTGGAACGGCCCCCTGGAACGGCCCCCTGGAACGGCCTCATAGTAGCCGTGGTTCCCTTGTTATTACCTGCCTTATCGCCCACGGACACAGCGCCGCTGTTAAATCATAGTCGAATTCGTGGCCTTACTCCAGATGCCGGTTCCTAAGAGTGTCGGACATCTCCTGGTCCAGTTGAGCCAGATCGATTCGATCAATGAATAGATACACCAGGGAACGCTGCCCATAGTAATGATCGGCTTCCGGGTTCAACTCTATTGCCTGAGTCAGGTCGGTTATGGCTTCGTCGTAGAGACCCAGCTCATATAGAGAAAAGCCGCGGTCGTAGTAAGCTTCAGCGAAGGCGCCGTCCAATTCGATGGCCCGGTTGTAGTCTTCGATAGCCCGTTCGTAGGCGCCGTTGCGGCTATACCTGTTCCCGCGGGAGTGAAAGCCGGCCGCGTCGGCGGGTTCTTCAAGGCGTCCCAAGTCCCGTCTAAGGTTCAAAGAGGCCCTGCCGGCTGGCCGTATTGGATAGAGTCACGAAATAGGTCCTTCTATGTGCCTCATAACGGAGGGCGCCTAATAGCGGAAGGCGGCGATTGACATATAGCGCCTAAGTGTCCAACCAGTCCATGAATTCACGGCGCATTGCCGGGCTGTCTACCCCAGTAATAACCAATAGCGCCTACGTGTCCAGCCAGTCCATGAATTCACGGCGCATTGCCGGGCTGTCTATCCCGGGCGCGTCAGGCACTTGTAATGTCACGGCTTCTTCGGGAACGAGCCAACCCTTGGGCAGAGGAATTTCCAACTCGTCGTAGGAGTTTGATATCCACTTTAATGTACGCCGGTCTTGGCAGGCAATCGCTAGGTCTACCATGATTCTGACATCCTGCGCCAGGTAGTCCAGGACGTGCTGCTGGTTGCCTTGGTTCCACAGCCCGGAGATATCGTTGCTTTCTACGTCTGCCGTTTTGCTCGCCGACCCCAATCCTATCAGGGCGGAACGTTGCAACAGACCTATCGCACCTCCGATTTTGCCCGGCAGGCCCATTCCCAAAGCAGCCACGTCCAGGTCTGGGCAATACCCTTTCGCGCAGAGTAGGTGGAACATCATATCCACGTGGCGGCGAGCCAGACTCTTGCACTCGGTGATCAGCCCCGACTCTTCCCCCAGAATCGGCAGGTCGAATCTCAACCCATTCCAGGTCACCAGGGTATAACCTTCGCTCCCCGTCATCGTTGAGAGAGATTCGACCACAGCCTTGACTTCGTCTTGAGTCATTTGGCTGGTGGGAGCTCCGTCAGACGTCTGACCGTACCAAGCCGTTATTCCCCCGGTGTCACTGGCGCACACCGCCGCACAAGCAATTCCCAAGGGGCTTATAGCCCTCCAATCGCCGCTGGGTAACGCCTTGGAAGGCTCCAGATGAAAGCCCAAAAATTTATGCTCCATGGCGACCTCCGGTGTATGCTCCATTGGTGGCGTTGAAATAGCCTGACCTGATCTGATCTTATCCTATCACGTTCCAGGATGAGCGAATCATAAGGGTATGCCCTGGGAGCCTGTCTCAGAAGTCTCCACTCACGATGATGGGCGGACGCAACCTGCCGGGTTACTATTATTAACCGCCTGAACCAGTATTTAATGCGGCTCAATAACCCGTCATTCCCGCGAAGCTTGTCCCCGGCCCGGATCGGGGAGCGGAAATCCAGAAGCTCAATAACCCGTCATTCCCGCGAAAGCGGGAATCCAGAAAGGTAGGATGCTGGAGCACTCAGCTTTCTGAGACAAGCTCCTGGGAGAACCCGTTGCGCCCTCCCCCCGCTGCACCCGGCGCCGTGTCCTGATTTCGGTGGTCCCAGGTATAGCGGTCGCGTCCACCGCTATTGGCGGCGCCTAGGTTGCCTAGGCGGTCCCACAACGGTCCCGTTTTCGGGGACCCAGGGCAGATTCCGGTAGCTGCTGCCGGGGCGCACAAGCAAATAATAAATATTAAGTTATTATGATTATTGCGTTTGTGTCATTGACAGCGCTCACTCAAAAGATATTAAATGTTGCTAGATGCACGACTCAGTGGCAACTGGACGCGTCTCTGCGGAGGGGGGTGTGCTTAATCCCAGGCCCGTAGTGCAGCCTGACCAAATAGAAATCTATGGCGCAGGCATACAAAAGCCATAGTGATTTTGATAACAATCACATCAATGAAGGAGGCATAAATGGCTGACAAAGACATTGCGCTGATGGCCCACCTGTTGCGCCGCGCCGGATTCGGGGCCAGCCGTGACGAGATCGAGAGCAAAGCGGCCCAAGGATACGACAGCGTAGTCGCGGAACTGCTCAACCCCGGCGACTCTCCCGGGATAGAAGAAGACTTGATGTTCCGGGCTTATCCGTCATACTTCGACGAGGCGGCCATAGAGACTGGGCAGACTGAGATCGTCTACCGCATGATCAACGAAAAGCACCAGTTGAAAGAGAAGATGGCTCTCTTCTGGCATATGATCCTGTGCGCCGGCGACAACAAGGTGGACAACGCCAGGACGACGCACATGCAATACTCCACCTTCCGGGACATGGGCATGGGCAACTTCAAGGACATCCTTCTTTGGCTCTCCACCGACCCGGCTATGCTCTACTACCTGGACAATATCGAGAGCCATAAGGTCGCGGTAAATGAGAACTACGGGCGGGAGTTGTTGGAGCTGTTCTCCATGGGCGTGGGCATGGACGGCGAATTCAACTACACCGAGGACGACGTCAAAGCATGTGCCCGGGCGTTTACCGGCTGGAATTTGGCCCCTACGATGCCGGTATTCCCATACGGACGCACGCCTTTCGAGTTCCGGTTCGACCCGGCCGATCATGATGACACGCCGAAGACTTTCCTGGGTGAGACCGGGCGCTGGAACGGCGAGGACATTGTCGACATAATTTGCAAGCAACCCGCCACAGCCCGCTTCCTATCGAGGAAGCTATACGACTTCTTCGTGGCGGACGAGGTCCCAGTGCCGTCCTGGCGGCTTCAGGAGCCCAAGGACACAGCTGCTATCAAGGCTCTAGAGAAGGCCTACTTCGACTCCGGCTATGAAATCACCGCTATGCTAAAAGCCCTGTTTACGTCGGATTTCTTCAAGTCCGAGGCTTCCCACTACGCTAAGGTCAAGAGCCCGGCTGACGTGGTCATCGGCACCATGCGCTTGGTGAAAGACCACACGGAGCCAAAGCCCGGTCTGTTCTTCGTGGCTATGGAGCCTAAGTACATGGGTTTGGACCTGTTGAACCCGCCAACCGTGGAGGGCTGGCACACCGGAGCGGAGTGGATCAACAGCGGCAGCCTGATCGACCGAATTAACTTCGCGTCCGGATTGCTTGGCAACACCGGGCTCCCCGGGGTCCAGTCCTTGATCGAGCGGCTCATGTCTCATGGAGAGACCATGACCGCAGAGCAATTGGTGGACGGGTGCTTGGACTTGCTTGGACCCATGACGGTCGCCGAAGAGACCCGCAAAGAGCTAGTTGAACACGTTTCTCTGAGCGGTCAACTGCTCCACGGCAGCGAGTCGGAACGCGCCGACTTTAGCCACCGGGCCAGTGAAATGTTCCAGATGATCGCCACGACTTCCGAATTTCAGTTTGTCTAAAGACGCCAAGTTCACGACGAAATAAAAAGCTTATTCACGGAGGAAAGACCATGGTTTCTACCAAAAAAGACCCGGTGCTGGCAGTGGTCTCCCTGTCAGGAGGCAACGACGGGCTGAACACGGTCATCCCGTACAACAATACCCGCTATCGTGACTATCGACCCACCCTGGGAATTCCCGAGGACCAGATTGTCCACTTTACCGATGAGCTGGGCTTCCATCCGTCCTTGGCCCCGCTAAAGAAATACTGGGATGAGGGCAAACTGGCCGTAATTTTGGGGACCGGGTATCCCCACGGAAGTCTGTCCCATTTCCGCTCCATGGATATCTGGGCCACCTGTGAGCCCGACACTCTCAGCGTGGAAGGCTGGCTGGGCCGGCTCATCAAGACCCTCGAACCCGCTGGGGAAAACGTGCTGACCGGCGTTAACTTTGGCCGCGGCATGCCCCGGGCTATGGCCTTGGAGGGCGTCCCAGTGGCCTCGGTGGGAAACCTGGATAGCTACGGCCTGATGACGGATATCGAACGGGAGGAAGAACGCGACGAGGCCTTGGACCTGTTTGGCCGCCTGTACGCCCCTGTCCTAGGCAGAGGTGCGGTTAACGATTTCATCCGGCGCACCGGCATAGAGGCCATGAAGGGAGCCGATATCCTCACCACCGCTCCGGACAAATATCATTCCGAAGTGGAATACCTGATGGGCAACATCGGCGGATACCTCAGAGACATGGTCCAAATCCATAACGCCGACTTCGGCACCCGGGTGATGTTCACCACCGCCCCTTATAACATCTTCGACACCCACGCCAATCAGCCGGTGGGCCACTCTAACTTGCTGAACAACGTGGCGGTTAACGTCGACTCCTACATGCAGGACATGCGCCAGCTCAATATAGGGGATAACGTGGTGATGCTGCTCTACTCCGAGTTTGGACGCCGCGCCATGGACAACGGCTCCGGCACCGACCACGGCACGGGCGGTATCTCCTTCGTCATCGGCGAGCAAGTCAAGGGCGGCGTCTACGGTGAGTATCCATCCCTTGAGCCCGGGAAATTGGAAGAGGGTGGAAACTTGCAACACAGTCTAGATTTCCGCTCCACCTACACCACCCTGTTGGAAAAGTGGATGGGCGTGGACGCCAAACCCATAGTGGGCGGCAGCTACGAACCGGTCGGTTTCCTGTAAAAGCAGCAAAAGGGATGGGCCGGCACTATTAGCAGAATCTGGGTCCGCCCATCCCCAACTTTGCAACCTTGGATTTTTCGCACGTTGGCCGGTCCGTGGGTCCACTAGGGCAATAGAGGTCTTGGGGAGGACCGGACGGCCAACTGATCCATCAGCCTTAGGAGGAATTTCGTGGCTAGTGTTTTTCTTGGTATTAACGACAGGACCTTCACCTATAGCTTCGTGGCGGGTCGCTCCGAGTTCCAGGGGACCGGATTCCGTAACCCCATGGACATCGCCTTTGCCCCCAACGATGTCATTTACGTGGTAAACCGGTCCTTTGAATCCCGGTCCGACGGTACTCGAATCAACGTTTTCCGCCTAAGTGGTGAGACTGAAGAGTACATCACCGAGTTTGGCGGTTACGGCGACAAGCCCGGCCAGTTTTATTGGCCCATGGGCATAGCGCTGGACAATGACGTCAACGTTTACGTCTCAGACGAGTACCTGCACCGGATCACCGTATTCAACCAGGACGGGGACTACCTCAACCATTGGGGCGTCCACGGCTCCGGCGACGGCGAACTGGACCGGCCGGCCGGGCTGGCCGTCAGGGACAACGTGTTGTATGTCGTAGACAGCCGAAACCACCGTGTGCAGAAGTTTACCTTGGACGGAGAGTACCTGGGCCAGTTTGGCGGCTTGGGCGACGGCCCCGGCCAATTGAACACCCCCTGGGGGATCGCGCTGGACAAGGCTGGCAATGTCTTCGTCGCCGATTGGCGCAACGACCGTGTCCAATCCTTCACCGCCGACGGGCAGTGGCTGGCCAGCTTCGGCAAACCTGGCACCGGCGGAGATGCGTCCATCGCCAAGAGGCACGGCGGCATCAGAGTAGTCAAGTGTCCGGTGGGCGAGTTCAACCGGCCTAGTGGCGTCTCGGTGGACAAGGACGGGGACATCTACGTGGCCGACTGGTTGAACAATCGGGTGCAGGTACTGACGCCTGATGGTAGGTTTATCACCGAGTTCACCGGCGATGCGGCTCTGTCCAAGTGGGGCGTGGCCAAGATCGAGTCCAACCCGGACATGATCCGGCAGCGCAACGGTGTCCGTGATTTCACCCCCGAGAAGGTGCTCTGGGCGCCGGTGGCGGTGAGAGTGGACGATAACGGCAGGATCATTATCGCCGACACCACCCGGCACCGTTTCCAGGTCTACCAGAAGAATACCGAGCCGGTGCTGGTGTAAGGACCTGCTCCCCGATTACCGATGGGGCGCATGGCCGCAACTCCTTAACCGGCGTGGGGCTTTGGCCCGGAACTGAATCCAGGGAAGCCGCCCAACCTAAGGGTCCAGCCTGGTGACCGAGATCCAGGCATCCCGGGGACTCTAACGGTTTAATGCAAGCGGCATCCGGAAAACAAGCTGGCGCTTGAAGTGGTCTCGACCGCCTCAAGCGCCAGATACTTTTGTTTCGGGTCTTTGACGGGGGCCAAACCCTAAGGAAAGTTAGTCCCCGGCTCGCCGGAGTCCGTGAGGATTTTGAAATTCGAAAGCTGCACCAATAACGCATCCCCCCTGCCATAAGCCTCGGCGGGTGTGCTGCCGGCTGGGACGCTGGGGTGCGAGGACATAAGAGCTAAATCCGCCAATTTTCTAGGTTCTGCGCCATGTCCCAAAAGCCTAGCTCAAATCGCAGGCTAGTTAGGTAAGCCTCGCCCATGGCCGCCACCTGGGCGCTCGTGGCCCCGTCAGCTACACGATTGGCGAGGGTGCGTATGGACCGGGCGAGTTGGGCGTAGTCCTCCGATGAGTACATCTGGATCCACTGGCAATAAAGGGGAGTGTGCTCGGGTTCGCCCTGTTTGGCTAGGTGGTCGCCGATCTCCCAGTAACCCCACTGGCAGGGCAGGAGGGAGGCAATTAGTTCGGCAAAGCTGCCGTGATAAGCCGTCTTGAGTAGATAACTGGTATATGCCACGGTGGCGGGCGAGGCCTGGGCGGCTTCAAGCTCCGGCCCGCCGATCCCAAACCCGGCGCAGTAGTGGCGGTGCAGGTCCATTTCCGTGTTCAGCGTCTCGTCCAGGAGCCGGGCAAACCAACCCATGGTCTCCAAGTCTGGGGCCCGGGCCGAGGCCAAGGCCAGCACCCTGGCGTAATCGATCAAGTACAGATAATCTTGTATCACGTAGTGTTTGAAATTCTCCACCGGTAATGTTCCGTCGCCCACGCCGGTAATAAACGGGTGGGTAAGAATGGTCTGCGTAATGGGTGCAGACTTCAGGTCCATGTCTTCGGCAAAGCTCAAGATAGGCCTCCAGGGTGGCTTGCTGGTCCCGATTGTAGGTTGACTCTTCGAGTACGGTCAATCCATCTTAGCGTTTTGGGCTTGGCGCTTCGGGCGTCAGTCAGATCCCAGGGCCGGAGGCAAATAATACTCTTGGCCAAGGGTTGGCCAACGGTGAAGCGAAGAGGATGGGCTTGCAAGACCGGGACCAATTCCCCCTATAGCAGCTAACTGGCCCACTTTTGAATCCGGCCCAAAGGAATTTAGAGACAATAGCTTGCCGCGGATGTGTTTGGATGTATTTCCGGGAAAAACCTATGCCTGCCCCTGAAAACTCTGACTTTGCGCCCTTGACAGATGGATGGGAACGGGACTTATTTTGACTCTGTAACACCCTTGGACGCACGCCCGTTTTCGTGTGGCGGAACTGGCACGGCCCAGTTTC
The DNA here is from genome assembly GCA_965224325.1 of Dehalococcoidia bacterium. Taxonomy (GTDB): domain Bacteria; phylum Chloroflexota; class Dehalococcoidia; order Lucifugimonadales; family UBA3495; genus CBDCMJ01. The sequence goes on along the minus strand of CBDCYT010000002.1, from coordinate 88,422 downwards.
AGTCCGGCTCGTCAAACACTATAATGGCCACGTATACTGGATAAATCCCTGATTCGCGGAAGGTATAAGTTATGGAAGTTGTATTCACTCAGGACGTCTCCAACCAGGCTCGGGCCGGCGAGGTGCGTCGCGTGGCCGACGGCTACGCCCGGAACTACCTGATTCCCCGGGGCCTGGCGGAGATGGCCACGCCGGAGACGCTGAAGCGCCTCCACAAGATCAAAGCGGCGGGCGATGAGACCCGGGTGCGAGAAACCGGGGTGGTGCAGGAGCTAGCCCAGGCATTGGAGGGCGTCACCGTTACCGTGGCGGCTCGGATCACGCCCACCGGCAGGTACTACGGCGCCATCCAAAGCGCCCAAATCGCGTCCCAGCTGAGTGCCACGCTAGGCCGGGAGATTGACCGGAGGCTGCTGGAAACGGGCGAGCCCATAAGAGAGCCGGGAGATTACGACGTCGTGTTGCGCTGGGCCAACGACATCCAAGCTACTATTCACATAGCTGCGGAGGTAGAGGAGTAGGGGGATGTACGCGGAAAAACTTCTCCCCCACGACCTAGACGCGGAAGAAGCTGTTGTGGGGTCGTTGTTGATTGACGGTGACTCATTTCTCCGGGTTGGGCACATTATCAAGCCGGAGGATTTCTATCGCGAAAAGAATCAGCTATGTTACGCCGCTTGCGTCGCTCTGTTTCAACGGGACGAGGCCATAGACCAGGTGACTTTAGCCCGGGAGTTGAGCCGGAATAATCATCTGGACGCTGTGGGCGGAATGGCCTACCTCAGCCACCTGGTCTCCATCACTCCCACCTCGGCGAACTCCGAGTATTACGCTCAAGCGGTGGCCCGCAGTTCCTCCATGCGCCGGCTCATCGATGCCGCGTCTAGGATCTCGACCATAGGGTACGAGGACACCGACGACGTGGAAAACACCCTTCGCCAGGCCGAAGACATCTTGTTCCAGGTCCGTTCCGGGCAATCGGAGCGAGGCTTTATCCCGCTGAGACATATTTACGACCAGTACATGGAAGAGCGGGCAGCTCTCTCCGAGCCTATGGCTCAGGGGGGAGCCCCCATCATGACCGGTTACAACAACATGGACCTCCTGTTGGGTGGAATGCAGCGCTCTGACATGATAATCCTCGGGGCGCGGCCGGCCCTGGGGAAAAGCGCCCTGGCAGTAAATATATCCCTAAACGCCGCCCAGAATGGGGCGGTGGTGGGTATATTCAGCCTGGAGATGAGCCGAGAGCAATTAGCGCTGCGCATTCTATCGGCGGACGCGGAGATCGACGCCCACCGATTGCGGCTCAACCTGACCAACGACGCCGAAGAGCAGCGAATCTCCGACTCCATCGGCCGCCTTTCCGAGTTGCCGGTGTATATCGACGACACTCCCTTTCAGGGCATGTTGGAGATGCGCAGCAAAGCCCGCCGCCTCTATTTGGAGCACGGTCTCGACCTCTTGGTCCTGGACTATCTCCAGTTAGTCCAAGGTAGGAGCAGGGGGGACAACCGGGTGCAGGAAATGAGCGAGGTATCCCGCTCCGTCAAAGGGATGGCCAGGGAGTTGAACGTGCCGGTGTTGACCTGCTCCCAGCTAAGCCGAGGGATAGAAAACCGCCCCGGCCACCGTCCTCAGCTTTCCGACCTCCGAGACAGCGGCAGCATTGAGCAGGACTCAGACATCGTGATGTTCATCCACCGGGAAGACATCTACAACACTGAAGAGGAATGGGAGCAGCAATTTCCCAACCGTGAATATCCCAAGAACCTGGCAGAGATCATCGTGGCCAAGCATCGCCATGGACCCACCGGTTCCGTGAAGATGCGCTTTCGGGATACGTTGGTGCGGTTCGACGCCTTGGAGGTGGATGATTTCTAGCCATGAGGTTTTCCGGGTTCGATAAAGGCACCCTGTTCACGCCGGTGCCCAACCCACTGTTCGGTCCGCTGCTGGAGCAGATCCAAGACTTGGCCGAGTTGAAGGTCACCCTCAGAGGTCTATGGATGCTGCACCGGCAGCGGCAGTGGCCACACGCGGTAAGCGCCGGCGCGTTTCTCAGCGACACCGCGTTGCTGCGGGGCCTCAGAGGTTTCGGACAAGAACCCACTGAGGAGATTCGCAGAGGTCTTCAGTTGGCGGTGGCCCGGGGCACCTTTCTGCTGCATCGCCCCAAGGAGGAGCGCGGGGCCGAGCCGGTTTACCTGTTGAACAACCATGCTGGCCGGTCTGCATTGGCCCGAATGCGCCACGACAGCAGCGTCTCGCCTCAGTACACTCCGGAAACGATGCCCGAAGAACCGCCGGCCGAACCCCTCAATATATTTGCCTTGTATGAAAATAACATTGGGACCATATCCCCTTTGTTGGTGGACCAGCTTACGGAGGCAGAGGAGGACTATCCTTGGACTTGGATCAACCAAGCCTTCCAAATCGCCGTAGCCGAGAACAAGAGGAGTTGGCGTTACATAGCCGGAATTTTGCGCCGGTGGGCCGCCGAAGGAAAAGACAATGGAAAGCCTGAGCGACATCCTGCGGAGGATAGCCGTCAGGAGTTTCTCAGAGACTACCAACGGCGTTGGGGTAGCTCCGGCGAGGACCGAGCCCGAACTTGACGTTTGCCCTCGTTGCAAGGGCAGCGGTTGGGTCAGTAAATTGGTTCCGGTGGGACACCCCGATTTTGGGGAAGCCTTTCCCTGCCGTTGCAAACAGCGGGAAGACCCGGACACCCGGTCCACGGCTTTACGCCGCTATAGCAACCTGGGAGCATTAAGCCGCAACACCTTTGCCATCACTCGAGACAACGGCGCCCTGCCCGACGCGGGCAGCCGCCATCTTTTCCAGGAGGCTCTGGCGGCGGCGGCCCAATTCGCGGAGGACCCCAAGGGCTGGCTGAGCCTGGCGGGACCCAGTGGAAGCGGCAAGACCCACCTGGCGGCTGCTATCGCCAACCGCTGCATCGAGCGGGGCCAGACCACCTTTTTCATCGTTCTGGCCGATCTGCTGGACCATCTCCGCGCTACTTACGCGCCCGATAGTTCGATATCCTACGATGAGCTATTCGACCAGGTGCGCCAGGCGCCGGTGTTGGTGTTGGACGACGTTGGCGCCCAAAGCGCCACACCCTGGGCGCAAGAAAAACTACTGCAGATTATCAACCACCGTTTCAACGCCGCCTTGCCCACCGTTATTACCATTCGTGGGCCGTTGCAGCGTTTGGACGAGCCTCTCCGTACCCGCATAGAAGCTGCGGACGGCTTCTCTAGGGTCTTTCAGTTGGGCCAGTACAACACTCGCCTGGCCCGGCGCATTGGAGGCCTGCCCCTGGAAATGCGGCGCAGGATGACCTTCGAGAGTTTCGACATTAAGGGAGGCCGGAATGCCTCCCGGCTAGACCAAGAGTCTCTGCAAACGGCCAAGGAGGCGGCCGAAAGCTTCACCGCGGACCCGGACGGATGGCTGCTGTTTACCGGCCCCAGTGGGTCCGGAAAGACTCATCTGGCGGCGGCAATTGCCGGTGACAACCTGGGCAGAGACCGCCCGGTGTTCTACGCTTTTGTCCCCAGCCTGTTGGACCACCTCAGGTCCACCTTTAGCCCCGATAGTCCCATCGGTTATGACGAGCTATTCGAGCAACTGCAGACCGCGCCGCTGCTGGTCCTGGACGACTTGGGCTCAGAGAGCAGCACCCCATGGGCTGAAGACAAGCTATATCAGATCATAGTGCAGCGCCATGAGGCGCGCTTGCCCACGGTGATTACCCTCGCCGTTTCCCTAGAGAAACTGGAGAAAGCCAGACCTCGCATCGCCTCCAGATTAGTTGACAGCATGGTTGTGGCCTGGCAGCCCATTACCGCACCCAACTATCGCGACCAGCGCCGCGAAGGGAGTATGCCAACCTCCCCCACCCCGTAGCAGCGGGGGCGCCGGCCGGCGCCCCCGCGGTATTAGCTCACTAGAGCGGGCGAAATACTCTATTGGCCCTTTTGTGGACACGGCGCTCACCGGATCAGGGCGGGCGCCGTGTCCGGCTCGGGCTGCAGCAGTTAGTCGAACATAACTCCACGGCGCGTAACACCGGCCACTTCGCGAGTCTCCCTTCTTCCGACGCCCGCTCTTTTGGAGTGTTGGACAAGGCGGGCATTGCGACCAAAAAATAAGGGCGTGACAGACACTCACGAAAATGGCAACTGTTCAGGCTAAAGTGGGTCCAAGTGCCTGACGGCCGGCAATCAGAGGTTGTATCTTTGCTGTTGACGCTGAAGTCGGCGGTTGTCAAACGGGTTTCGGCGAATTGGACTCACCAATTCTGAGCAATGACAAGAAAAGCATGGCCTTTTCATCCGTCCGTCAATCCCGTTCTCCGTCAATCCCGCCTTGCGTCAATCCCCCCTTCTGTCACTGCCGCCTTCCGTGATTCCCGCCTTGTGTCAATCCCGCCTTGTGTCATTCCTGCTTTCCTTCATTTCCGCCTTCAGTCAATCCCGCCTTCCGTCATTCCCGCTTTCGCGGGAATCCACCAAGCCCTGCCATATGACAAACTCCCGGCGGCAAGGCTGTATGGATTCCCGCTCCCCGATCGGAGTCGGGGACAAGCTTCCCGGGAATGACGGGAACCATGCGAGCCAACCCAGGAAATGAAAAGGCAGTGACAAGAAAAGGTTCAATGTTGACTAAGTTGAAGCGGCTGGGGTAGTCTGAAGGCGTTTAGTCAGGATGGGGGATACATTATGGCGCAAGAGACTCAATCTGCTTTAACCCCTGAAGTTAGGGAGATGATCGGGGTCAGCGGAGAAGTTGTTGAGGCTTGGGGCATGGTCAATGAAGAGTACTTGCGGCGGTTCACCCAGGCGCTAATGGACCCCGACCCCAGGTATTGGGATGAGGACTTTGCCAAGGACACTCAGTACGGAGACATTGTAACCCCTCCCATCATGGTCAGTTACATGGCCACCCGCATCCGTCCCGACCAGGATGACCCGATCACCCGGGCCTTCGAAGAAGACCCCGAATCCGACGGCATCGGCAGGGTGGAGCGTTCAGGAGCCTTGCCTGCGGTGCCCACGCCCTTGGTGCGAGTGCTCAACGCCGGTAACGAGCTGGAGATATACCAGTACCCCAATATCGGCGATAAGATCTTCTTCCAAAACCGGTACTCGGATATCCGAGAGCGGTCCGGGCGGGACGGCCAGGCTTTCTTGATTATCACCACCGAAACTACCTACAAAAACCAGTATGATGGGGTTCTCTGCATTACCCGTTCTTCCACCATCCGGCGCTGATGCTGCCGGAATCGCATAGACTTCGGCTGGTCTGAAGTGAAGCTGCCCCGGGCGACCTGCCCTAGTTGGCAATCTAATCCATTGCGGCAAACCGGCTCTTATCCCGAGAGGTGCCACTTATGTCGATAGTGCTAGAAGAGCTGCTTAAAATGTCTCCCCAAGAAATCCTGGCTCACAACGAGAAGCCTACGGGGGAGCAGCTTCGGAATAAACAGCAGACCTACTTCGAAGATGTCTACGAGGGTATGGAATTGCCCAAGTACATCTATCACCCCACGCCTACTCACTTGTTCCGGTGGAGCGCGGCCATCGAAAATTTCCATCGCATCCACTATGATCTCGACTTCGGGCTCAATCACGATAAGAACCCCAGCCTGCTGGTGCATGGATCGTGGAAGCAGAGTGTGGCGCCCCAATATCTAAAGGACTGGACTCTCCCCAAGGGTTGGCCCTGGAAGGCTCGGTTCGAGCACCGGGCCATGCTGGTTCCTGGAGACATTTTAATCATGTGGGGCAAGATAACCAGCGTGGAGGAGAAGGGCGGCATGGGTTTGGTAGACTTGGACATCGGCATGACTACCCAGGATGGGATCGAAAGCATGCCGGGCAGCGCCACCGTAGTGTTGCCCCTGAGGGATGGCCCGGAGATCCCATATCCCTTTGTTCCTCCGGCCGGTTAGGCCTCCAAACGAAACCCGGAGGGACCGCGCTTTTGTAGCCCGGTTAACCGGCCCTGAGTCCCTATGCTGTGTTAGGGACGCACTCTACCAAGTGCCTCGCATGAAATAAGAGCACCCGCTCTCACCGAGGTTGCCGAGAGGTAAATACACGCCATGGCCCGATTTATCGCGGTGCATAACGTCCCGGGGATCACTGAGGAGCAGTTTCGGGAAAAGCTGGATGCAGTAAAGAAATGGCGGCCTGACCGCCGCACTACTGTCTTGAAGGTTTACGGCGACCTGAAAACGGGCACGCTGGTTTCCGAGTGCGAGGCCGCCGAGCAGGCCCACTTTGAGGACTGGATCACCATGGTGGGATGGCCGGCAGCCTCCATTCACCAGGTAGACCTCATTTGTCAGGTGGGCAATTTCTGGAAACTTTGAGCTCCCGCCCAGCCCACGCCTGCCTGCTTGTGTGACCTGTGTGGACGATTTAAACGAGGAGTCCCGCCCGGCGGTTAGCAACCCCTGTCGTAATAAATTCGCCGCTGCGAACCGAGGAAGCTGATGGTAACTGGCGTTACAGGAATCTACCGCACTTACACGGACCTCCTATCCGCTGTGGATAAGGAGTTCAACAGGGTACGGGAGATTTTCATCGACAGAATGCAGTGCGCGAAGGGTTGCAGTAGCTGCTGCAACCAACTTTTCTCTATCAGCGCTATTGAGGCCGCCTACATATCCAGAGGCGTCAAGGACCTGGAACCGAATGCGCGGACCGAGATGTGCGTAAGGGCGTTGGCTTACTTGCGCGAGCTCACCGGCGTCGAGCCGGACGACACCCAGGGTATCGAAGCCCACAGCCGGATAGTGGAGCACGCGTTGAACGAACTGGTAGGGCGTCACTACATCCCCTGCCCGGCTCTGGTGGATGACGCTTGCTCCATCTATAGCCACAGGCCGGTTTTGGCTCGCAAATTCGGCATCCCGTTGTGGAATCCAAAAAACCCCAGAGTTCTTCAGGCTTGCGAGTTGAACTTCAAATCCGGAGAGGCCATTGAGGTTGACGGCCTGGTTGAACCTCAAATACAACTGGAATACCAATGGCTGGAATTCAAGGCTCGCGTCGAACAGGAGTTGGGGCTGCCCAAGCTGGTTGCAACCGTGGCGTCGGCAGTCGTGTTCGATTACGACCAATTTTTGGAAGACCAGATTGCTCTCCGTCAGACCACGAAGCCTGGCGGGTAGCCATTGACTAGCCTCCCACGGCCGCACTCATTCCGTAGCGCTTGACCGTAACGGGAGATCGCGCTGTGCGCGGGGTGCAGGCTTGAGGCCTACCCGAATCCAGGTTGGAGGAGAATTGCCAAATCGGGATATTCAAGCCGCTTGGGTTTATCACAACGGGACCAAGCACCCTGACGGGCACTTGATGGACCGCGGGCACTTTTTTGACCAGTCGGTTCAGCCGATATTGTTCAAGATATACCCCGACCTGGAACCCATACCACTTCCCGTTGATAAATCGCCAGGTACAACGTCGGCGCTATCCGCAATCTCTGCCCCAGTACACCACGGCCCCGGCAGCGAATCTCCGATACTCAGCATCGAAACCCTAGGGAAGATCCTATACTTCTCGGTGGGGATTACGAAAACGATCAGCTACCCTTGGGGCGAAATGGCTTTCCGGGCAGCAGCCTGTACCGGAGCTTTGTACCACATCGAAATGTACCTGGTATGCGGAGATTTACCCGGGCTGGAAGCCGGCGTGTACCATTTCGACGTTCACGCAATGGCTCTAAAGCGGCTCCGAGCCGGCGACCACCGCTCTAGGTTGATCGAGGCCAGCGGCCAGGAACCCGCCGTGGCCAACGCCCCCGCTATAGTTGTTTGCACCGATGTACGTTGGCGCAACGCCTGTAAGTATCAGGCCCGGGAATATCGCCATGCGTTCTGGGACTGCGGTACTATCCTGGCTAACACCCTGGCGACCGCCGCCTCATGCGGCGTACCAACGCAAGTGGTGTTGGGTTTCATCGATGAACAAGTCAACCACCTTCTAGGCCTTGATTCCGAAAGCGAAGTGGCCATAGCTCTGGTTCCTCTCGGGTATTCCCCCCACCAAAGCGGGCCCGCTCCAGAGCAAGAGACGCCGGCCTTGAGCCCGCTGTCGTTAAAGACGTTGCCCATCTCAGACAGCGAAATTGATTTCCCGCCTATACTGGAAATGCACAATGCGTCCTCGTTACAGAGCGTTCAGGAGGTAGCGTCGTGGCGGGGCCAGTTTCCATCTGCCCAATCCCCATCTCGGTCCCCAGCAATGGAAGCAGCGAAACCCTCGGGACCGGTCACCCCGCCGGTCAAAGTCGAGTTGGACCAGACGCCGTCCGACCCTATAGAGTCTGTGATAACCCGGCGGGGGTCTAGCCGCCAATTTAGCCTCGAGCCCATGTCCTTCCTGCAGCTGTCCACGATGCTCCAGCTTTCCACCAAACCAGTCCCCGCGGATTTTCTGGCTGACCCTGGTGTGCACCTCAACGATTTGTACTTGATTGTGAACAACGTAGACGGGTTAGCTTCCGGCGCTTACGTTTTCCATAGAGAAGAAGGGACATTAGAGCAGCTCGGAGTAGGTGACTTCCGCCGGCACGCCGGCGTCCTGGGACTCCATCAGGACTTGCCAGCTGATGCCAGTGTCAATATCTTCTACCTCTGCGACCTGAATGCGATTTTGGACAAATTTGGCAATCGAGGCTACCGCGCCGCGCAGTTGGAAGCCAGCATAGCCGCGGGCAGAATGTACCTCGCCGCCTACGCCTTACGGCTGGGCGCCACCGGCCTCACATTCTACGACGATGCCGTCACAGCCTTCTTCTCTCCCCACGCCGAGGAGAAGAGCGTGATGTTTCTTGTAGCTCTGGGGAAGCGAGCTCGCAGGGCAAGCCATAGCTAATTGCCGCTTGCCAATGATTTGACGCGCCGCTTCACATCCGCTTGCAATCCCCGGCGTCGCGATTTCCATGTAACGCCGCGGCGGCCCTTCTGCGAAAGCAGTTGAACAGCCGCCCCCAATGGCCATGGGCTGGAAATGGAGAATGGGTTGGGCGCCCGCTGGGACTACTGATTACCTGTCAGACCCGCCACCGCTCTGGACGTGACCCCAAGTCCTGGGTGGCCAGCATCGAAACCAGACCAGTCCCAGGATAAGCCGCCGGTCTACCGGCCCAAAGGCCCGGCTGTCTTCGCTATCCAGACGATTGTCTCCCAAAACAAAGTACTCCTCAGGGCCAGTCCACCAATCCCGGTTGTAGTGTCGGCTTACCTGCGGCGGCTCGTGCAGGTACTTCTCCACCAGCAAGGACCCGTCGATGTACACTCGCTCGTTCTCCAAGCGTATCTCTTCGTCCGGAAGGCCTACAATGCGCTTCAGGTAAGTCCTCTCGTTCCAAACAGGGTGTCTCATCACCACAACGTCGCCCCGCCGGAGCCGGCGCCGCTGAGAACGAGGGCGAACTGCCAGCACCGACTCCCCGCCGGTCAAGGCCGGCAACATGCTGTCGCCATGGACCACAAAACGGGCCGAAGCTAGCACGTCAACCAACCCTTGAACCACCCTTTTAAAGAAGCGCATGGCTCTTATCACACGCATCGCTGCTGCTGTACTCACGGATAGCCAATCTTACACCGGCGCTAAAATTGTTGCTCCGGGTGGTCGCCAGTGTAGGACTGGCGGCTACCGCCGGCAACTTTTCCAGCAAGGAGAGCCCCATTCACCGTGTTCCCTGCGCCCTTCGCTCCTAGACCAAGACGCCCCTGTCACCTATAATCAGCTAGCCGGCCGATAAGTACGTAAGTCCCCGGACCCACTACATCGATATCGTTCAGGCCAGCGGTCGAACGGGGGCGCAGCTCCAGGGACGGCCGTCGCTGATGGCCCCGCGGCTTTCCTGGCGGGGAACTGGGCTAGACCGGGAACACCGGTACACAATTTGCCACTTCTTGAGAAGGAGTTCTGTCATGGTCAATAACGCAGTGCGAATCGGGCTCATCGGAGCCGGTAAGAACACGCGGGACCGGCACATCCCTGGATTCCAAAAGGTTGAGGGAGTGGAGATCGCCGCCGTGGCCAACCGAAGCGCCGAGTCGGGGCGGAGAGTCGCCGACCAGTTCAACATCCCCCAGGTCTACGACGATTGGCGGGAACTGCTGGAGGACGAGACTATCGACGCCGTCTGTATTGGCACCTGGCCCTACATGCACCGCACGCTGACTGTGGCGGCCCTGGAAAAAGGTAAGCACGTTCTCTGCGAGGCCCGAATGGCCGTCAACGCTGCGGAAGCCCACGACATGTTGAACGCATCCCAGGCCAACCCCAGCCTGGTTACCCAGATTGTGCCCTCGCCCCTTACCTTCCCGGTGGATAACGCCATAACAGGACTGATCAACGACGGCTACCTGGGTGATCTGCTGGCGGTGGAGATACAGGCGTTGGGTCCTGATTTCGTCGACCACAGCGGACCCATGCACTGGCGGCACAACCGGGACCTGAGCGGATACAACATCCTGAGCATGGGGATCTGGTACGAAGCGATGATCCGCTGGATCGGGCGGGCCACCCGAGTCATGGCAATGACCCAGCTGAACGTTACCCACCGTCAGGATGAAGAGGGCAATCGAGTGAACATTACCATTCCGGACCACGTGGACGTAATTAGCCTGCTGGCAAACGGCGCTCAGGCCCACATGCGTTTCAGCGCGGTGGTCGGCTTGTCACGGGGAAACGAGGTTTGGCTTTATGGCAGTGAGGGAACCCTGCACTTGGACCAGCAGCTAAAACTATGGGGCGGCAAAAGGGGAGACGTCCGGCTATCGGAGATAGACAACCCACCTCACCAGCAGTACGCTTGGCGGGTGGAAGAGGAGTTCATCGGCGCCATCCGCGGCCAAGAGTCGATCACACGCACTCCCTTCGACGCAGGCGTCCACTACATGGAGTGGACCGAGGCTGTGACCCGCAGCGCCCAGAGCGGGCAGGCAGTTTCCCTACCTCTATAGAGGCGTTGCTCCATCCCTTTAAATGCGCCTAGCGATCGACACGGGCTTCGACGCACCTTGACCAGGCCGGACAACAGGCCCACGAATAAATGCGCCTAGCGATCGACACGGGCTTCGACACACTTTGACTAGCCGGCCAACAGACACACGAGTAAGCGCGCCCAGATATTGAACACAGGCTTCGACACACCTTGACCAGCCGGGCAACAAGCACATGAACTGGTTTGCATTCCTGCTGGTGTGGGCGGCAGGGTTGGCTTGCGGGGGAGGGCAGCCAGGTTTCCCCACCGCTGCTCCCGAAGCGCGGCCGTCCCCCGACCCCCCACCAGGCGTTGCAACGCCGTTGGCCCCTGATCCCACACCAGGTGTTACAACGGTGCTGGCCCCTGACCCCACACCAGCCGTTACAACGGCGCTGGCCCCTGACCCCATACCAGTCGTTACGACGGCGCCGGCCACGAAAGCCGGACCGCCCCAAGCGACCGGCACCCTGGAAGCTCTAAAATCCTCCGAAACGTCAGCGCCCGCTGAAGGGGACGCTCTCGACAGCGGACCCGTGGTCAGGATAGGCAGCGCGGAATTTGCAGTGGAATTGGCCATAACCTCGCGGGAACAGATCCAAGGCCTGTCGGACCGCCTAGCCTTGGCCCCTGACACCGGGATGTTGTTCGTCTACGAGCAAGAGGGCCACCGCAGGTTTTGGATGAAGAACATGCATTTCCCCCTGGATATACTGTGGATAGGCGAGGATTGCACTGTGGCCGGTGCTAGCCTAAACGTGCCGCCCCCGGAGCCAGGCCAGGCCCTGGCCCAGTTGCCCACGTACAGCCCCGAGGCGCCAGTGCAATACGTTCTGGAAATCAATGCCGGAGAGGTGGCCACCAGGGACGTCACTGCCGGTGACCAGGTCGAGTTCACCGGGGATCTTGCCGGACGATTTAGCTGCTAGTAGGATTTCAAGGCAGCCTCTGCCAACTGCTTCCGGCCTCCATCCGCGCCTTATCAGTGAAGGAGAGCGGGGTTGGATTGTCCCCCTTGGCGCAGGGATGTTGAACAGAGGGTGGCATCGAAACCCATCGTTTTCCCGATGACAGGGCGGCGGCGCTCTCAAAACGCGAAAAGGACAGAAAAGGGACTGACTAAATGGACATCTTGGTATCCGGCTCTTTAGCCTACGACCGTATTATGGACTTTCCCGGGAAGTTCTCCGACCACATCCTTCCCGACCAGATTCATATGCTCAACGTGAGCTTCACCGTTAACAGCCTGACCGAGAACTTCGGCGGCACGGCGGGCAACATCGCCTACTCCCTATCGCTCTTGGGGGAAAAGCCCCGCATTGTTGCCGCCATCGGCAGCGACTACCACCGGTACTTCGAGTGGCTGACTGCTCGCGGCGTCGGCATCGACGACATCCACGTCGTGCCGAATGAATTGACCGCCGGCGCTTACATCACCACTGACACCAGCAACAACCAAATCACCGGCTTCAATCCCGGCGCCATGAAGAACCAGGCCGGGTTTGACTTCCGCGGGGTAGACCCTGCTAACACCATAGCCATCGTGGCCCCCGGAAACATCCAGGACATGGCGGCTTTCGCCGCCAAGCACCAGGAAATGGGCATCTATTCCATCTTCGATCCAGGCCAATCCCTGCCCATATGGGAACCTGATACACTGGCCTGCGCCATCCGCCAGTCAAGCCTGCTGGTTTGCAACGACTACGAGTTGCAGATGATTCTCAGCCGCACCGGGCTGTCACGGGCGGAGGTGGCTGGGGCGGTGGAGCACGTCGTAGTTACCAAAGGGGAGCACGGGGCGGAGGTCGTCAGCAAGGGGGAGATGGTCCGTGTCCCGATCATACCCGCGGAAAACCTGGTGGACCCAACGGGCGCGGGCGACGCGTTCCGCGGCGGGCTCATCAAGGGCATTCTCCAAGGGGAAAGTATGGAGAGGGCAGTGCAGATGGGGACGGTCTGCGGTTACTACGCCGTGCAGACCCAGGGCACCCAAGAGTACACGTTCACCATGGAAGAATTCACCGCTACCCTGGAAGCCAACTTCGGGAAGCCAACTTAGGAAAGAAAGCTGCCAAGTAGAACATAGCGCAGCCTGCCGGAGTCGCCCCTCTCAGGGTGCGAGTTGGGATGGCAGGATGGACGCTCGGTTGAAAGCCGCCGGGCCTTGACGGCCGCTGTGCCGGGCCCTCCAACGCAACGTTAGCACTCCTCACCCAAGACCGGCATTACCAGGTTTTGGACGGGAATCCCGGCAATGGCCAACCGGCGGCGATTGTTTGCAGCGCCCCTATCACCGCCACGTGTCCGCTCAGGGAATTTACCCGTAAGTGGGCCATCGGAGGTGCGGGGGTCAGGGTCCTAGACCCGCGCACTGCCGACTGCACCGATGATCCGTCACTACCTTCCGCCTGAAGTTTTTTTGTGTCCGGTGTGGGCCGGCGGAGTTCCGGGCCCTCCTGTTTTCCGCCCATTGCATTGGACAGCCCCTGATGGTGAGACTGCGCAACCGCTCTTTGCCCCTTCGCCAGGCTCCGGCTGGGCGGCGTATTTACGCTGGATACGATAATGATAAAGGCCCCGGGTGAGAGTTAGGGAGTTACTTTCCGGTTGCCTTGCTATGCTTGTTGGGCTACAATCCCATTCGGTCGGCGGATTGCGCCGCTTGGATGCTTAAATCAGCTACTAAAATCAGCACAACGCCAGGCCTCGGTTTGTGCGATCAAGAGTCGACGTGGTTCGCCGCATATCCCCAGTCAACCACGCTCCCTCTGTTCGCATGACAGCGTGAAAAGACGAGTCCGTCGCCCGGTTCCCTGGGATATGACTGGCGGCTAGTCTGCAGGTTGAAGCCTTTTTCGTAGAATTGGGGTAGATTGTGGTCTTCAATAACCTAGGGCGAGACTCTGCGGATCGAGGGGTCTTAGACGGCGTCAAGGTGCTTGACTTGAGCGAGGACGTGGCGGGCTCTTTCTGCGCTCGCTTGCTGGCCGACTACGGGGCCGACGTCTTGAAGCTGGAGCCGCCCAACGGCGCCGGCCTCCGCAGGATGGGGCCTTTCTTCGGCGACGACCCCCATCCGGAGAAAAGCCTGTTCTTCCTGGTGATGAACCTAAACAAGAAAGGCGCCACCCTCAACTTGAACACCGCCACCGGCCAAGCTCTGTTGAAGCTGCTGGTTCCACACGTCGATGTCATCGTGGAAACCTTCCGGCCGGGCTATATGTCCTCGTTGGGGTTAGCCTACGATGACCTGTCGGAAATAAATCCAGGCTTGGTGCAGACCTCCATTACCCCCTTCGGACAGAACGGTCCTTACAGCCAATACGAAGGTGAAGACGTCGTCAACTACGCCTTGGGCATGATAATGCCTATCAGCGGCATCCAGGGGCAGCCCCCGCTTAAGCACGGTGGATTTCAGGCCCAATACGAGGGCGGGCTCAACGGCGCCGCCGCCACCGCCATGGCGTTGTTTATGCAGGAAAACACCGGCCAAGGCCAGCATGTCGATGTGTCTACGACCGAGTGCGTCGCCTCCACCATGATGGCGAGCCAGACCATGTACGCCTTCATGGGAGGAACCCCGGCCCGGCGGCGTCCTGCGGGCAGCATGTTCGGCCACCCCATGCCCTGCGCCGATGGCTGGATAATCGTCCAGACCGGCGGGGGCGCGTCCTGGGCCGAAATCTCCGAGTTTTTCGAAGCGCCGGAATTGCTTGACCCGAAATTCTCAGACCAAGCCCTACGCGCTCAACACGGCGAGGAATTGGATGAGATAGTGGTGAACTCCATTGAGAACCGCAGCAAGTGGGACCTGTTCCCAAAGGCTGCGGAAGCCAGGATGTTATTTGGCCTGGTGCAGACGCCCTCTGAGCTGGCCGACTGCCCGCAGTTGGAGTCCCGCCAATTCTACCGCGAAGTGGAGCATCCGGTCATCGGCAAGATCAAGGCGCCCGCGGTGTTGTTCAACTTGAGCCTGACCCCCTACACTCGCTGCGACCCGGCGCCCACTCTGGGCCAGCATAACGCCGAGATTTACCTGGAAGGCC
This sequence comes from Dehalococcoidia bacterium, assembly GCA_965224325.1. GTDB lineage: Bacteria > Chloroflexota > Dehalococcoidia > Lucifugimonadales > UBA3495 > CBDCMJ01. Next base: position 73,357 of record CBDCYT010000002.1, on the reverse strand, counting down.
TGGGTTATTCCCGGCAGGAGATGTGCCGCCTCCGGCAGATAAACGTAATCTAATGAGCTTTGGATTCAGTTCGGAGTGACCCTTGGAACAGCGTTCGCTATCCGTGAGAACCATACTTGGGTGAGGTAGCAAAACCAGTAAGGCCGGCGGAAACCTTGCAACTACCCCTAGAAGGTATTCGTGTGGTCGACTCCACCTACGTTTTTGCCCTGCCCTACGCCGGCGGCCTGTTGGCCGATATGGGGGCCGAGGTCATCAAGGTGGAGGGTCCGGGCCGTCCCGACATCACCCGTACCGGGGGGTACTCGGGCGCCTTTCCCGAGGGTGAGCACGGCGAAGACTGGTGGAACCGGCCTTCAACGTATAACCTGATTCACCGGGGCAAGCTCTCGCTGACCTTGGACCTGACCGAAGAGCGGGGCCGGGACCTGTTCCGGCAACTGGTCAGCGTCAGCGACGTGGTAATGGAGAACTTTACGCCCCGGGTGATGCGAGGCTGGGACCTGGACTATCCTCATCTGCGCAAGATCAAACCGGACATTATCATGATCTCCAACACCGGCTACGGGCACGGCGATGGACCTTATTCCGGCTATCCTGCCCAGGCCACCACTCAGGAAGCGACCCACGGCCACTGTTGGATCACCGGATACTCCGGGGGGCCTCCGGCCAAAGCGGGAGCTTCCTTCGTCGATTTTCTGTCCACCTGGACCGCCCTTTTCGCCATCGGAGCCGCGTTGCGCTACCGGAACCGCACCGGCCAGGGCCAGTGGGTGGACATGGGAATGTATCAAGCCGGGGTGATGTTCACCTCCGAGTACATCATGGATGCTATCGCCAACGGGCGTCAGGGCGGCCGCATCGGAAACCGCCACCCCTACCGTGCGCCCCAAGGCTGCTACCCGGCTTTGGGTGAAGACCAGTGGATTACGCTGTCGGTGGGCGACGACGATCAGTGGCGGGCCCTTTGCCGCCTGATGGGTCAAGAATCCCTGACCCAGGACCCCCGGTTCTCCAATCTGCCTTCCCGCCTCCGCAACCACGACGAAGCGGACCAGTACATCGGAGGCTGGACGGCGGGGATAGACAAGTACGAGTTGATGCACCTAATGCAAGGTGAAGGCATACCCTCAGGACCCGTGCTCACCGCAAAGGACGTGCACTTTGACCCTCATTACCAAAGCCGGGGGTTCCTGGAGCGGGTCACCTATCCCCCGGAACGCAAGCTGGGCGCACGGCCCTTCATAGGACGGCCTTACAAGTTTTCCCGAAGCCCGCTTCGCATTCAAGGACCTTCCCCTACCTTCGGGGAACATAACGAACCGCTGCTGCGGGACCTGCTGGGAGTCGACCAAGAAGCCTACCAGTCTTTGGTCCAGGACGCCGTCATAGCCACCGTGCCTCTAACCGGACAAGCCGCCCCACGGGTTTCCCCGGAGCAGCAACTGGAACAGAAATTACTGGCTGACTGGGACCCGGACTACCGGGAGCGTCTGGGCATCTCCCAGGCCTGATTCTCTTCCCCTCCGAGGGCCTACACGTCCACGGCTCGGGCTTTATTGACACCCCCAACGCCGGGGAATAAGCTTCTACGACGGGCTCGTAGCTCAGCGGCAGAGCAGCCGGCTCATAACCGGCGGGTGGTAGGTTCGACTCCTACCGGGCCCACTTTTTCCGGCCTAAGAAGACTGAATTCATAACTCTGCCTTTCTGGTAGTCCGAAATATTTGTAATGATGGGCAGGGCCTTTTCATTCTTCCGTCATCTCCGCGCTTCCGTCATTCACGCCTTCCGTCATCCCCGCGTTCTATCATTCCCGCGAAAACGGGAAGACAACTGCCAACCCCGTAGGACCTGAAGATAACCGGGGGTTGCTGGATTCCCTCCTTCACAGGGGTGACGATAAGAGGAGTAGGGATAATTTCGTGGCTGGGACGGCGGGGCAGCGATGGCGGATAGCAGCGATTCGGGTTATGATGAGTCGCCGAGCAACCGGTAATGCAAGAGACAGGAGCGAACTATGGCCGAGTACTTACCGTCAACTACCGAGTGGGTGCGCGAGCAGGTGGAACTTTACGAGGGCAGCAGGGGTGCGGAGGGAACGACGCTACGCGATACCGGGTTGCCCGTCATCGTCGTGACGAACCGGGGGAACCAGACCGGGGCAATCCGCAAGACGCCGTTGATGCGGGTGAAGGACGGGAATAACTACGTGCTAGTGGGCTCCCGGGGCGGCGCACCGAAGAACCCTGTATGGGTGTATAACCTTCGGGCGGATGGGAACGTGGAGATTCAGGACGAGACTGCGGTGCACACGATGCGGGTCCGCGAGGTTGACGATGCGGAGGAACGGGTGCGGTTGTGGGAGCTGTCGGTGGCGGCGTTCCCGCCCTACGAAGAGTATCAGAATCGGACGTCACGGACGATCCCGGTGTTCGTTGCGGAACCGGCGTGATTGGTAGGCGGTTTCGCTAGTCGGGTTTCGCCAATCGGAGTTCGTCAGTCGGATGGACATGGCCGCCCGCATCGAACCGCAGGTTCCCACTTTTAACCGGAACTAAATCTCAGATGAGCCCTCGTACGCGGCCCACCAGACTGGACGCTAGACAGTACTCGGCTGTGTAGAGCCACTTCCTCGGCGTCCTTTCCGGGTACCCAGCCGTCGTGGGACATGGGTATTGGGTAGTGCACGCCGCCGTCCGGGCTTACCACGATCTTCTTGGCCAAGGACTCGATAAAGGCCCGCGACTCCGTAAGCTCGCTCTCTATGAGGGACTGGCCCACGGCGGATCTAGGCTTGTTCTCCTGGATATACCGACGGGCTCCCGGAGGGCCGGGAAGGACGTGATTGCGACCATGAGGCCTGGATTGTGGGCTCCCGGAAGGCCCGGAATGACGTGGTTTCGGCCGTGAGGGCCGGAAGCTACTCGGTCCTCGCCGGTCAAGTGTCTTCCCAACGCCAACTCGTCAGACCGTGGAACAGGCGGCGCCACCGGGAGACTACAGTGGCGCCAACGCGATTTAGGTTCTGGTTGCTGGGAAAGGAATTAGTAGACAGACGTTCGCGATAGCGTCCAAGATTGCTGAGGTTGATAAGGTGATGTCCGCTTGTGATGCAGGCACTACGCCGCTGATCCGGTCATAGGCCATACACCAAATAATTTCCCTCGGGCCCCGCAGGTATAGGACAGGCGAGGTAAATGGTAGGGTGGATATGGTCAAAGAGAGCGCAGCGGCGCGTTGCCCGGACTACCCCGGGGGCAGGTCCACCGAATCTAGTGGGGCCGCCTCAGCGTGTCAATCAGTCCGTCGAGAGCCTCGCAGTCTTTACAGCCCGGATGCCCGGCCGGAGCCGCCTCCATCCCGGCTACCTCTTGGACTCTCGCCAACAGTGGAGGAATCAGTTTTTCAGGCTTCAACTCCACCTCCACCACCATTGCCTCGAAACACATAGAGAACCCCTTGGCGTCAACCATCGTGGGGTCAACGACGGCTTCTTCACCGGTCAGCGGCTCCATGTACACCAGCGCCAGTTTGCCCACCGGCGACACGTTTAGGCGCTCTCCGATGTAGGCGTAGGCGTTCAACTGGGTCTCGTAGGACCGCATCATTGCTCGCTGCGCGTTGGAAAACTTGGAAGTCTTGTAGTCCACGATAGTGTAGGAGTCGTCGGCCATCCGGAATATCCCGTCCGCTTCGCCGCGAAGGGTAACCCCCGACGCACTGTCCAAGACCTGGAATTTGGACCAGTGCGGGGGATCGATGCAGCTTTGCACCGGTCCAAGCTTGCCTAGCCAGGAAGGAAGAGCATTCTCTCGATTAAAATATTTGCGGACTACCAGCTTGTTATATCGGTCGATGGTGCTGAATATACCGGGGAAACTCTGGAACGGCAGGTTTTTGACGTGGAATTTCACCCAGGCGCAGCAGGGGCAAAACCGGGACGATGCGTAGTAGCCCAGGTCGGTCGCTGAGATGGACACTGCCATGGATGCCTCCCGGAGACGGGTTGAATAAAGGCGTTTGAATCTCTGTAGTGTGGCGTCCCCGCTGCCGCTCTCCCCGAGGCTCCGTTACCGAAAGGCGCGCCGTCCAGAACCCAGCTCAATATTTCAAAATCGGACGATGCGCTGCTGGGCCACCTTGATGGGGTTGTCTCTTACTTCTACGGACGCACCGGACCATGCGCCACGGGGCTTCAGCCCTTCACCGATTAAGGGATGAGGGGGTGAACAACGGGCCTGGCCGTTTCTGGTGAGCACTTCGGGAAGGTCAGGGCCGGTCTGCCGGACCAAACTTGAGATGAGGTCTAAGGGTCGATCAGCACTCCCGGATTCAATATGCCCTTGGGGTCTAGTGCTGCTTTAGTCGCCCTCAACGCTTCCGCGAAGACGTCAGGCCGCTGCTGGTCGTACCAAGGGCGGTGCAGCCTGCCCACGGCGTGGTGATGAGTGATGGTGCCACCCGCGGCAATGATGGCGTCCGACGCTGCAGCTTTGATGTGGTCGCACGTTTCAATCTCGGCGCCCCTCCGGCTCAACCCTTCAAACGTGTAGTAGGGGGCGGGCCCGTCGGGATAAACGTGCGTAAACCGGCAGGTAACGCTGCCTCCGCCACAAGTGGTGCGCAGGGCTTCCTTCAAGGCTTCCCGCACCATGGCGTCTAAACGGGGCCAATGGTCCCAGGTGATAGCCGTCTCCAGCGTATCTCCAACCAAGCCCAGTCCCGCGGTCATGTTCTTGTTGTATGGCGCCCTCAGGAAGGAGTCGCGCCAGTTGCCAACGGCCCCCTGCCTTCCGGCTTCAGCCCCGCCACCATCACCACGGTCACCGGCATCGCCGGGATCCACGATTTTGATGGCGTCCTCGTCCACCGAGCCCTTGAAGTCCCTGGCGATAGTGATGGCCGCCCGTATGAAATCGCCCTGGGGGACCTCCGCGGATTCAAACCCCAAAACCAACAGGGCGTGCTGTCCGTCAAGCCCCGCGGCGTTGGCCGCTTCTCCCGGGTCTAGGACTCGGCAATTGGCCGGCCACAGCTTGGCTTGAACGATGTGCCGAGCTGCCTCCGCGCATGCTTCGAGTGAAGAAAAGGTGACGCCCGCCGACGCCCTGAACCGGGGCCGCGCCTGGACGCGCATCCAAGCCTCGGTGATGATTCCCAAAATCCCCTCGCTGCCAATGACTAGACGGTCCGGGCTGGGGCCGGCCCCGCTCCCGGGCAGACGCCGGGATTCCCAGATGCCGGTGGGAGTGACCATGCGGACAGACTCGACGAAATCGTCGATATGCGTGTGGTTAGTGGCGTAGTGTCCGCCGGAGCGGGTGGCAATCCAGCCGCCCAGAGTGGAGTGCTCGAAGCTCTGAGGATAGTGCCGCAGTGTGAATCCGTGGGGCCGCAGCTGGTCTTCCAACGCCGGTCCATAAACGCCCGCCTGAATTCGGGCGGAGCGGGAGACGTCGTCGATTTCCAACACCCGGTCCAGGGAGGCCAAGTCTATGGACACTACCCCGGCCGACTCATCCGGTGGTTCTACCCCACCCACTACGGAGCTCCCTCCGCCATAGGGTATGGTTACATAACCGGACTCAGAGCACCATCCAAGGACCGCGATCACCTCTTGCTCGTTGCGAGGGTAAGCAACCACGTCAGGAGGATTGGGGAACTGACGATTGAAAGCCCTTATGCGATCGCGAAACCCCCGGCCGTAGCTGTGTACTGCCCGGCTGTGAGTATCGGTGGAGCAGAACGGCGCCAAGGAGGACGGCGGCGATATTCGCGGCCTGCGCAACTCTAGGTCCTCAAGCTCGGGCGGCGCTGCCGCCTCTAGGTTGACGCCGTATCGCTGCGACACCGCGGCAGCCATGTCACGCATTTGCTGCATCGTCGGCTCATCCGATTCCAGCCCCCAAGCCCAAAAACTTTTTCTGGCCATTTCGTTAAGCTCCCTTCAGATGCCTAATTTTGGAGCATTTCAGTCGATTAGCTACTGAGCCGCGCCGGTGACTCCCGACGAAGGGGTATATCTTCAATCTCTCCGATTGCCGGTTTCGCTCACTCCCGGCAGACAAGGCTCCAAGCCGTGGCCTGTCATGATTATACCAAGATAGCCAGCATGGGGTTTGATCCCATTCAGTGTTCCCGGCAGCTCCAGGGGAATTGGCCTCGGGGATAGATTCGGAAGACAGCTACGAATGGCCCTTATGACAAGGGAGGATTTCACCGGTTTTTCACCCCTGGCGGTGGCGAAATATTCGCGATGAATGGCCGCCCGCCGTTCCAATTCGTGATACCATTCAGGAAACTGACTTAGCTGGCCTCATAAGCCCGTTGCAGGGGGGCGCCTCAGCGGAGCCTGAGGTGAGAGAAGCGTTAATCACACCGGCACACCGGGCCTTTTGTGGTGCAGAGGCGGTAATGGCTACCCGCGGCGTCACATTTCCCTCTTCCACGGCCCGCATTGCTGACGGCGGGGGGATCGCTCCGACGTATAGAATAGGTCGGGGAATGACTAGCCGCCCACAGACGGGCAGGCGGCGGAGCGGTTGGATTGGCCAACACGATTAGGGCACGAATACCCCTACCAGGGATTTGGCTGGAAGCGAAGGGGCGAAATGACAACTGAGCGGTGGAGTTTAAAAGGCGAATACTTCGAGAATTGTAACTGCGAGATTCTGTGTCCGTGCGTGTTGCCGGTGCCGCCGGGCGCTCCTACGGAAGGATTCTGTGACGTTGGTCTGGCTTTTCACGTGGAGGAGGGAGACTTTAACCACGTCTCTTTGGCCGGGCTGAACTTCGTCGTGGCGGCCCATACCCCGGGGATCATGGGCCAGGGAAATTGGACCACTGCCTTTTACGTCGATGAGAAAGCCACGGAGGAGCAGCGTAACGCCATCGGACGAATTCTCTCCGGGGACCTCGGGGGGCCGATGAGCCGCTGGATGAGTCTTACCAGCGATTTCAAAGGGACCAAGTACTGCGCCATTAACTTTGAATCAGAGGGCGATTCGCGACGAGTGACCATCCCCGACATCATGGACTTCAGCGTCGAAGGGGTCAAAGCGGGAAGCCGCAACGACGTGATGCACTTGCAAAACGCCGGCCACCCGGTGAACTCCAGTTTGGCTATCGCTAGGGGCACGGGCAATACTTATCTGGACCACGGCATGAGTTGGGACAACACCGGTAAGAACGGCCACTACGCGCCCTTTAGTTGGAACTGGCCCTAACGGAAGCTGCTCTTTAGTCTGCCATCTGGAACCGCTCTGACTCGGGCGGCTGGCTCCATAGTTCGTTCGCGCCTGCCATGGCCGCTGCCCGTTCCGGGCTGGCCCTCCAGGCGTCGTAAATTTCGCCGCTGTCCCAGAGAACCAGCGTAGTGATCTTGGCTGGGTCAGTGAGAGAGTAAAGAGTAGACCGGCTGCCGAAGCCGGGTGCTTTACTCTGGGCTAGACCGTTGCCGTCCAGTAATTTGCGAGCCTCCTCGACTTTGTCCGGTTTGGCCCAATGGTGGGTCAAAACTCCAATCATGTCCCGCCGTTCCTCCGCATGCGCCGACTGCTGTCCGGACGCAGTATACCATCCAAGGACTCAGCCCAAGGACTCAGCTTTTTCCCGGTGTTTCGTTAACTCCCTTCTTCAATCCCTTCCTTCGCCTTGAGAATACGACCGGCAGCCAAAGCTAACACAGCCACGCCCGCGCTAAGGACTGCGCCCATCTTTGCCGGGTCTTGGAAAGTCGGATCAGTGAAAGCTTTCTGAGTCACGAAAAGCGCTACCGTCAGTCCCAGGCCGGCCACCAACCCGGCCACGGCCAAGTGCTTGAACCGCATCCCTGTGGGTAACGGAAAGCCCATCTTGGCAGCGACCAGGGAAAACGCCGAGATTCCAACCGTCTTGCCCACGATTAGCGACAACAGCACGATGAACGTAACCGAGTTTATGCTGCCGAAGGCTACTCCGGCGTTGGCGAAGGCGAAAAAGAAGAGGCCCAGGTCCACCGGGAGCTTCACTTGGTGCTCGAATCGGTCCAGAGGACTTTCTCGGCGGCTGTGCGGTGCGGCGCCCCTCGGCTCGGGACCTTCTATTTGGTTGCCCTCTGGTTGGTTGCCCGCCGCCGCCGGGGTTGTAACGTCCGGGTAAAGCGAAGGACCGGGCAAAAAGGGCACAATCACCACCAACGCCAAGGCCGGCTCGATACCCGATTTGGATAGCCCCGTCCAACTGAGCCCTCCGGCGACGAGAATGTAGACTGGCCAATGGCTGAACCCTCTCCGCCGCATCCCGTAAGCTGTCAGCACACCTGCCATAGTGAGCAGCAGCCATACCGGCTGGACCGGGTGAGCCGAGTCCGGATAGAAGACTGCGATTATTCCCAAACTGATGGCGTCGTCGGCTACCGCCAGAAGCAGTAGGAAGTCGACCGCCGGGTGTCCGTTGCCGAACACCAATCTAGCCACCAACCAGGCCAGGGCGATGTCGGTGGCGGTGGGGATGCCCCATCCGTTGGCAACGTCTGAGTAGCTATCCGTACCACCGAAAAATATCCAAGTGAGCAGGAAATACACACCCACCGGACCGAATACTCCCCCCAGTGTGCCCATGAGAGGATTTATAGCTTTGGGGATGGGGTTTAGAACACCGCCGGGAAGGAGCGAGTGGGTGATCTCCTTAGCGGCAACGCCAAAGAAGAAGACCATGAAGATTTCGTTGATAAGGTAATGGGTGACGACCTCTCGCCCGAAGATTTTCACGCTTTCACCAAAGACGTGATATTCAATCAGCCTATCGTAGAAGTGCTGGTCTATGTTTGCCGCTGCTAATCCGGCTATCACGCCGGCAATCAAGGGCAGGGAGAATTGCTGTAGTATGCCAATTAAGCGTGTGGCGTGGTGCACAGAAACTCCGAGGACTTCTATACAAGCGCGACATGACCGGCGCCGCAAGCGTGCCGCCCAGCCGTTGGTCTACGGCGATGCCCCAAGGCTCGCGGAAGGCGTCAACGCAAGACTGCCCCAAGGTAGTGGAGTACGGACTAATCTCCAGGCAGACTGGCGAAACGCTGGGGTATTATAACACCGGTGATCGGAGCGTCTCACCCTCTCACACTGCGCCGTGACTGTTCGGGGTTGGTGATTTCAATTCGCCGAAAGCCGCCTAAAGCCGTTTCACAACCGCCGGCCTGAGCGTTAACAGTAGAGCTTAAACCTCTAATTATAGGCCGTCAGATACTCGAATCCCCTCAAGTCCGAACAATTACACCTCACCGCCTAGAGCTTATAAGTGTCCGTGAAACTGCCGCTAAGGGTGGGGAGAGGCACATCCCCGCGACGGCTATCATTGAGATTCCAAGGGCGTCCCGGGCGATATTCGACTGCGGGCCCCGGAGCCACCCGCATGTCCAACAGCCTCGGTTTAGCTTGACAACAGATAGGCCCTTTGATACCATCAGTCGCGCTACGGCTAGTGCCTGGGCTATCTTACGTTGTCTACTTGCAGACGCTGAGGACATGAAAATCGGTGGCTTTCGTTAGTGGCTTACAATGCCGGGAATGCGGGAGGGACTACCCCTCCGAACCACTCAATGTCTGCGATTACTGCTTTGGCCCGTTGGAGGTAGTCTACGACTACGCCACCATCGCAGAGGCTACCAGCCGCGAGCGCATCAGCAAGGGCCCCATCAGCATCTGGCGCTACAGCGATTTCCTGCCTGCCGACGGCGATCATCCAGTGGACATTATGGCCGGGTTCACCCCGCTCATCAAAGCGGATAACCTGGGAAAGAAACTGGGGCTGCGTAACCTTTACATCAAAAACGACAGCGTCAATCCGTCGTTTTCGTTCAAGGACAGAGTGGTATCAGTGGCCGCCACCAAGGCTGTGGACTTCGGCTTCGATACCCTGGCCTGCGCCTCCACCGGCAATCTGGCCTGCAGCGTAGCGGCCCACGCCGCCCGGGCCGGAATCCGCGCCGTGGTGTTTATTCCCTCCGACCTGGAACAGGGAAAGATCATTGGAGCTGCCGTGTACGGCCCGACTCTGGTGGCGGTGGAGGGCACCTACGATGAGGTGAACCGCCTCTGCAGCGAGGTGGCCGACAACTATCCTTGGGCTTTCGTGAATATTAACATGCGGCCCTACTACGCCGAGGGCAGCAAGACCCTGGCCTACGAGGTTGTGGAGCAACTGGGGTGGCGCCTTCCGGACCACGTTGTAACACCGGCCGCCTCGGGCGCCATGTTCACCAAGATATGGAAGGGCTTCAACGAGTGGGCTTGTCTGGGCTTGTTGGAGGGCGTGGAACCCTCTTCATTTGGCATAGACCAGAACACGGTCCATCATCCTGCAGTTACCACTAAGATGCATATGGCCCAAGCGGCGGGGTGCGCCCCGATCGTTGCAGCGTGGAAAGCCGCAACCCCCCAAGTGCTTCCGGTCCGGCCCAACAGCATTGCCAAGTCCCTAGCCATCGGCAACCCGGCCGACGGTATATATTCGCTTAGAGTGATACAGAAATCCTCCGGGACCGCTTATGCTGTCCCCGAGGACAAAATTGTTGACGGAATCCGGCTGCTGGCGGAAACCGAGGGTATCTTTACAGAGACTGCAGGCGGTGTAACGGTTTCCGGACTAAAACACCTCGCCGACTCCGGAGCCATTAAACCCGACGAGTTGACTGTGGCTTACATCACCGGCAACGGCTTGAAGACCCAGGAGGCGGTAGAGTCGTTGGTCGACCTGCTCAACGTAAAGCCGACCATGGGCTCCTTTGAAAGCGCGTTCCATAACGCCCAATCAAAGGCATAAGGCGGTGGATGTTGGGCAGGCAGCGTGTCAAGTTCAATTTTCCCACAGACAAGGTTAAAGAGCCCATTATCTACCTGCTAGGCCGCCAATTTGATATAGTCACCAACATTCGCCGCGCCGATGTCCGCGAGGACATGGGATGGGTAGTGCTGGAATTGGACGGCGACGACTCCGAGATTGAACGGGGCCTGGAGTGGGTTGTCAATACCGGAGTGCGGGTCGATCCGGTAGCCGGAGACGTGATCGAAGGTTAAGTTATACGCCCGGGAATCACGCCATCCCCGCTGGGCCGCCTCATGGCTACAGAAGAGTGTCGAGATCGAGGAGGAGTCCCCCAATGAGTGTCTTGGTTCGAATCCCCACCCCGTTGCGCCGTATGACCAATGGTCTAGCCAAGGTTGAAATAGAGTCTGGGACCCTCAACCAAATGGTAGACGAATTGGAAACTTCCTACCCAGGGTTCAAGGAGCGGTTGGTGGACGAGAACGGAGACCTGCGCTACTTTGTTAACGTCTACGTCAATGGAGAGGACGTGCGCTTCCTCCAGGGGCTAGACACTTCGACCAGTTCCGGAGACGAGATTAGCATTGTTCCGGCGGTAGCCGGCGGCTCCGTAGACTAACCCCCCTGGTCTTTATCCACGGGTCTTTAGCCACCTCTCCTTGTTGGCCTGCCGGGCTGCTTCATCAGTAGGCCTGTAGCTCTGCGTAAACTCTCGGCGGAAGCTATCGAATGTCCCCTCCATAATGGCCTCCCTCATTCCCGTCATAAGCCGCATGAGGAACCTTAAGTTGTGGATGCTGGCCAGCCTCGGCCCCAACAGTTCTTTGGTCCTAAACAAGTGACATAGATATGCCGCCGAGAAGTTGCCGCACGTGTAACAGTCGCACTTCTCGTCCACCGGCCCGTCCTGCTGCATGTAGCGTTGTTTGGTGATGTTCACCCTCCCCTGGCGATTGTACAAAGCCCCGTTGCGGCCTACTCGAGTTGGCATAACGCAGTCGAACATATCCACACCAAGCGCCACGCACTCCACCAAGTCCTCCGGAGAGCCCACTCCCATCAGGTAGCGAGGCTTGTCCTCCGGCAATTGGGCGGTTACTTGTCCGGTGGTCTCGTACATCTGGGCCTTGGACTCGCCGACCGCCAGCCCTCCGATGGCATAGCCCTGAAAGGGGATATTAGAAATATACCGGGCCGACTCTTCCCGCAGATCGTCGTGAGTCCCGCCTTGGACGATGCCGAACAAAGCCTGGCCATCCGCGGTTTGTGCAACCTGATGGCTCCGGTAACAGACCTCGGCCCAATGGTGGGTGCGCTCCATAGCTTCCCGCACCTGGTCGCGTCCGATCCCGAAGGCAATGCACTGGTCGAGGCACATTATTACGTCGGCGCCCAACCGCAATTGATTTAGGGTGGCGAGCTCTGGGGTTAGGTAATGCCGGCTGCCGTCGAAATGGGAGCGAAAGTGAATTCCCCCGTCCTCCACACGGCGTAAAGCCGCCATGCTGAAAGCTTGGAAGCCTCCACTGTCGGTTAACACCGGTCCACCCCAGCCCATGAACTCTTGAATACCACCCAGCTGGCGCACTCTGTCGACCCCCGGCCGCAAGTACAGGTGGTACGCGTTGCTGAGGACCATCCCCGCCCCCAGGGCCCGGACCTCCTCGGGGGATAGGCCCTTTACCGAAGCCTGGGTGGCCACGGGCATAAAGGCCGGGGTGGCCACGATGCCGTGGGGAGTCCGCATTTCCCCGGCTCGGGCCTGGCCTTGGTTGCCAATTACCTTGAACGAAAACGATGTATCCGGCAAGTCACTCGCGCCTTTTCTTTGGGAGTCAGCTGGGAGTCAGCTGTAGGTCAGCAGGGAAAGGGCCGTTGCGCCGGGTCTAGCCTGTCTAAGTGGAAGCTCCCGGCCCCGGCGGTTGGGGTGCACCTGCGTGTTATGATGAATCCAGCGGCGCGGTAGCCGCCAGGGCCAAAGCGTGAACCTATCGCGTCTTAGAGTCACGACCATGGTACCGTGACGGCTCGTTTCGATGCAACGACTCATGTGCCCATCAATCCAACATCGCAGGCGCAAGGCCGGGGATGGCGTGGTAGTCAAAAGGTGCCGCTCAGGCCGGCGCTTGAGCATCTAACACCCACACTGCAGTAGGTTCAAGCATATTCGCCCCTAATCCATTAAGAGTTGGTCTTAGACCGAGAAAATGGGCATCTCGTGGTAAATCGCTGGAGCGCCGAAGTCCGGCGTTGTTCTATGACATTCGATCAACAGAGAGATCTGAGAAATCCGCGGGTATGCCCCTTGAAACTGGAAGTTGCCGCAGCACGGCCAAGGCGCGATCTGACGGACCGTGCTTGCTCCATTTACACACCCGGTAGTCCTCGGTAGGGCAGGCTGATGATGTACGGCTCACTGACCGAATTCATGCGGAACCTCAGCACAGACCATTCCGTATGGTGGGCGTTGCTGGTGGTGGCCGCAGTAGCTTGCGCCAGCCTCATCTTGTTCTGTATATGGGAGGCGGTCTTGCGAGCCCCATTCCGGCAAAAGACCGCCAAGAGGGACGACGGGACCCCTACTCCGTAACCATGGCTTTCCCCATCGCCGATATCACAATCAACCCTGCCCTGTTGCTACTTCTGGGTCTGTTAGTTGGCGTCATGGGTGGATTTTTTGGCGTAGGCGGCGGTTTCTTAGTAGTGGGGGGGCTGCTGGTTTTCGGCGTGCCAACGGATTTTGCGATCGGCACCGGCCTCACCCTGATCATGGGATCATCCATCATCAATTTGCTGAACCACCGGAGGTTAGGCAACGTAGACCTGCGGCTGGGCTTGCTGCTAGTCAGTGGATCGGTCCCGGCCCTATTTGGCGGTGACCAAATCGTCAACCGCTTAAGGTCCGCAGAGGTGGTGGACCCCGTGATACGTTGTACATATGTGGCGTTCCTAGCCGGGGTGGGGCTATTTATTCTCCGAGATTATTGGAAAACCGGGCGGAGCGCGGATACTTCTGGGGAGGAGATATCCACCGCCAAGCTAGCTGACCGCGTCAGGTCGCTAAACATCCCGCCCGGGCGAATATGGTTGGCCCAGATGGGATGGAGGTCGACTTATATCTCGCTGCCGGTCTCGGGCATAGACAGAATATCCGTGTTCATACCCATTAGCTTGGGTGTAGGCGTGGGGTTTGTCGCCGGGCTGCTGGGTGTGGGGGGCGGTTTTATTCTTCTGCCCATTTTGATATTTTTATTGGGCATACCCACGGTAATGGCTGCAGGCACGGGCCTATTGCACATTGCGATCGTTGGCTCGGCGGGTAGTTTCATCAAGGCCCTATCGGGCAGCGTGGACCCAATGATGGCCGTGATGATGCTGGCCACAGCCTCGATGGGGGCTCAACTGGGAGTCGCCGCCACTGAACTGGTTCGAGCGTCGAAGATTCGGGCCATGTTTGGCGTAGCTGTTCTCAGCGGCAGCTTGGCTGTGGGATTGAAGCAAGCTGCGGAGAGTGTTGATGGAAGCCGATATTTGAACGGCGCCGCCACCGGGGTGTTGCTGGGGGTCTCAGGTGCTATCTGCGCTCTCATCGCCGTCATCGTGGTTGTCCAGTTGCGAGAAAGGCGCCGCGGGCCGCATGGCCAAACTCTCGACGCTCCTGATGCCGCGGGGCTGGGTCCCGTACCCGGCCGGGATGTGATGATCAACGATTTGGGGAGCGACAAAGAGGACCGCTAGAGCCGCTGCGGAGAATCTGTATAGCCGCTGCACGTGGATGAGCGAAATCCAGACCCGTTCCCAAGCCATCGTTAACAGGGTGTAATTCCTGGTGGACCTGGGAAAGAAGTGAGTAGTCCGTATTCTTAGGCGGCGCCGGCGTTATTGGGAGATCAAGCGGCAATCTCCCTTACTGCCGCTTCCACCATATCCCGGGGCACGTCGCTGCGCACCACCGCCTTGCCCACCTCTTCTAGAAGGACGAAACGATTGGTTCCGCCGACGGTCTTCTTGTCCAGAGACATGGCCTGAAGCACGTCCGGCACGTTGACCCCTGGGGCGTGGGTAGGAAGGTTGAACCGCCGCAGCAAGTTAAGCTGGCGCTCCACCGCCACCGGGGGTAGCATCCCCATCCACTCGGCGATGCGGGCGGCTCCCATCATGCCAATGGCAACACCCTCGCCGTGGAGGAAGCGTCCGTATCCGCCGGACGCCTCCAGGGCGTGACCAATGGTGTGGCCGTAGTTGAGCAAAATTCGGATGCCCAGGGTCTCCCGTTCGTCCTGGCTGACCATCTCAGCTTTGATGGCCATACTGCGGCGGATTACCTCGGTGGAGATTTCCGGCTCAACCGCCATCAGGGACTCGGCGTGCTCTTCGAAGACGTCAACCAGGCCGCTGTCCAGAATAAAGCCATGCTTGATAGCTTCGGCCCAACCTTCCGACAGTTCCCGCTTGCCCAAGGTAGACAGAGCCTGAACGTCGGCGAACACCCCCTGAGGTTGATGAAAAGCCCCAACCAAATTCTTCGCCTGCGGTAGGTTGACGGCCACCTTGCCGCCGATGGACGCATCCACCATGGCGGCCATGCTGGTGGGGACTTGCACGAAAGGCAGCCCCCGTAGGTAAGTAGCCGCCACGAAGCCCGCTAAGTCGCCGACGACGCCTCCGCCCACCGCGATGATGGCCTGGCCTCTCTCGGCGCGAAGGCCAGCCAACCAGTCGTAGATGGCCTGGGCCAGCTCGAAGCTCTTGCTGGTCTCGCCCTGAGGGATGATAAAGCAATGGGCGGCGATTCCCCACTTCTGTAAGGAGCGTTGCACTCTTCTACCGTAGGGGTTCATTACGATGCTGTCGGTGATGATGTAGGCTGGGCTCTTTGTTCCGTTGTCCGATAGGCGCTGCCCCAAGTCATCGAGAATCCCCCAGCCGGCGATCACGGGATATCGGCCTGCGGAGTGATGCACTTCCGCGCTCAGGTCTGGATCGGCCATGGCGTCTGCTCCTTGGTCATTGTCAGCGCCCCGTAACCGGGAGAGCTGTAGGACTCGACGAGCTACCTGTTCCGGAGTCAGGCTGTCGGTTGCGATCGTGTGGTGAGCCCTGGCGTAGGCGTCAGCGCGCTGAGCCAAGAGCGCCTGGATGCGTCCGAAAGGGTCGTCGCCAGCCAACAGGGGCCGCACCGGCGATGTCTCTTGAGACCCGTCCGCGGCCTTACTCGGCGAAGCGGTATTCGACAAAGGTCCCGAAGACTCCTTTACCCGGCGGTAGATGGTCTCCGGCTGCGCGCTCAGGCAAACTACAAGCCCGCGGGCTAGGATCCGTTCCTGGCTGTCCGGGTCGACAAAAGCGCCTCCCCCGGTGGAGATGATGTTCCCTTCTTTGGAGCACAGCTCTTGAATAACCGACCGTTCCAGCTCCCGAAAGGCTGCCTCGCCCGAATCCTCAAAGATCCGGTGAATGGGCTTTCCGGCCCTTAGCTCTATCCGATCGTCAGCGTCTATTAAGGGCCGCCCCGTGATACCGGATAACGCCCTTCCCACTACGCTCTTACCGGAGGCCATGAAACCCACCAGTATGATGTTGGGCGGTTTGTTCACAGTTCTTGCGCCCCCGTTGTTACGCGCTTAAGAATTTCAACGGAGTATGGCTGGGCCTGTGCCGTGGATTTTGAGCTGACTCTTAGAGCCCGGAAGAACTAGTCGGGAAGTTGAGTCAGGTGCATCCGGCTGTCCATGCTGGTGGAGGTGTCAAAGTAGGCTACTTGTTGCTTAATAGAGTTGGTGAGAGGAGCGCCTTCGACGAACGCTAGCCCCCGGTTTTGACAATCGCCCATGCAGGCGTGCATGTTGCCTACCGCATAGCCAACGTGGTCCATGGAATGGGCGGGTCCGGCCGGGCGTCTGGACTCTTCCGGCTCGATTAGCTCTACCTGCACCTGCCCAAAGTTGACAAAGGCGTTGCGCGCGCCCGTACGAGTGGGGCCGCCCCCTATGTGGCGGCCGTCCAGCCGCTCAACGTACCAGGCGATTGCGTCCTCCAGATTCGGGGCCAGATACCCCGCATGTATTATGCTTTCTATTTTTAACCCAGACGCCGCTGCAACGGTGTCGGTTGACGCAGGAAGCTGGGTCAGGTGCATCATGACCCCATTGGTCGTTGAGGAATCGAAGTACAATACCTGTTGCCCCATCACGTTGGTGTAGGGAGCATCCGCCCCGAACTTGAATCCGCGGCCGGTTAGGGTCGACGCCGTCCGCTCGATGTCGGACACCACGTAGCCTACGTGATGCATAGTGAGGATGCCCCCGGAAAGCCCCTGATGGTCAGCGGGCTCGATAATCTCCGCCTCGACCTGTCCGAAACGTAGGTAGACGTTACGTCCACCGCTGGGCACCGCGTAGCTTTTGGGCAGGGGGCCGCCGCCATCATTTCTAGCCCCGAAGGACCGCTCAAACCAGGTTATGACGGCATCCAAGTCCGGCGTCAGATAGCCTATGTGTTGTATTTTGTCGAACATGGGCTTCCCCTTTGACTGAATCGAGCTGGTTGGCGCTGGGGTTTGACCCGTCTGACCAAATCAAGTCGGTTGGCGCCGGCGTTTGACCCGTCTGACCAAATCAAGTCGGTTGGCGCCGGGGTTTGCCCCTGTCCTCTTTGACGTCAGCGGCTCACCGGCCGCCCGAAGGTGGATTTTGCAATCGCTCTTAAGGCCGGGGCGGCGCCGGAAATGCTCCGGAGGCGGTGCAAAACTCTACCCGGTTACCGTCGGGGTCCTCGGTGAACAAGTACCCTTGCCCATCGTAACGGATTCCTTCCCGGTGGACTTCGTAACCATTTTCCCGCAGGATGCGTTTGGTTTCCTCGAAGTCCTCCACTTCGAAAGCGTGATGCATACGCTCGGGCTTTACCGGCGCCTCTTCGGTCTCGATGAGGTGGAGCATTATGCCGCTTTCCAGCTGGAGCCAGGTGATCTCCGGGTTATCCACTTGACTCTGGATTTGCTTGATGCCGACAAGATCATTGTAGAACTTCATGGCCCTCTCGGTGTCTTTGACCATGGTGGTCACGTGGTTGATCTTGGTGGTGCGAATTTTGTCCGCCATATCGTCTCCTGTTTGGGGATTAGCGAGGTTGGTTGACTAGGCAGCCATTATGCCACATATCCCGCGATCGCAGTACCAGACGACACTGACCCCGGTGTTCGAGCGTAGGACAGATAGGTTTGGTCGGGGATGAAAAAGGGCCGGAAGAGCGGAACGGGCCGGTAGGGCTTTGCTACTGTATTAATAACGCCGGGGCCGGCCTGCTGGGTTGCCGGATGGTTGACCGCACTACGTTTGGGCCTATCCCTGGCCTTGTTGGCTTAGGGCGTTCGAGTGACGATCGTGGCAGCTAGCGATTACGGACTCGAAAATAAGGTTGCCGTCGGTGCTTCCCAGGATGGTCTCGCAGCTCCGCTCCGGATGAGGCATCATTCCCAGGACGTTGCCCGCCTTGTTGATAATCCCGGCGATGTTATTGGCTGAGCCGTTTGGGTTGGCCGCGTCTGTGGCCTCGCCATCAGCATCACAATAGCGGAACAATACGCTGCCCTCTTCTTCCAGGAGGGCCAGGGTGGCGGGCTCTGCGTAATAATTGCCCTCGCCGTGGGAAACCGGCACCTGCAGCAACTGACCAGCGGAACATTGCCCGGAAAAGGGCGTGTCGTTGCGTTCAGTGCGCAAGTGCGTCCACTGGCAACGGTATTCAAGGTGCTCGTTCCGCATTAACGCGCCGGGAAGAAGGCCTGCTTCGCACAGTATCTGAAACCCGTTGCAGATGCCGATGACTAGCCCTCCCGATGCGGCGAAATCCTGCACGGCTTCCATTACCGGGGAGAAGCGAGCCACCGCTCCCGGCCGCAAGTAGTCTCCGTAGGAGAACCCCCCCGGAATGATCACGCACTGATAACGGGCAAGGCTATTTTCCCGGTGCCAGACATACTCGGCTTCCTGCCGGAGAACGTCTCCGACCGCGTAGCGGCAGTCCACTTCGCTCCAGGTGCCCGGAAATACTACTATGCCAAAGCGCATAACCACGAATTCGTCACTGCGGACCTGGAGCAGTTTCCATTCGCCCACCCCGTCTAAAATGATCACAGAGGACGGCAAGTTGCCGGGACCGGAGCTTAAGCCCCCGGCTCCAGCATTTGCATAACCAGGGCGTTCACCTCGGCGCCGTCGGCTTTGCCCCGCACCTGGGGCATTAGCCGGCCCATCACCCGGCCCTTGTCCCTCGCGGACGCGGCGCCGACTTCCTCTATGACTTGCCGCACCAGTTCCACCAACTGACCTTGGTCCAACTGAGGTGGCAGGTAGGCCTCCAGAACACTCAGGTCGGCCGACTCTTTGGCCACCAAGTCGGCCCGGTTGCCCTCCTGAAACATGCGAATGGCTTCCCGGCGGTCGTTGACTTGCTTGCCGACCACCTGAGCCAAACCCTCTTCATCGAGCGCCTGACCCTTGGATTTCTCTTCCATCTGTATAGCGCTCTTCAAGAAGCGCAGGGCATCCAGCCGGGACTGGTCCCGGTTTCGCATCGCCGCTTGGATGTCCGCTTCCAGCGTGTCCCGTATCGTCATGAAATTAGCGCCTCACCGGCCAGCGGCCTCAACCCGGAGCAGCGGGCCGGCCTACCCCGCCGTTTCCCACGAGATTCGTAGGTAACCGATCGAATTAGGCCCGTCAATCCGATTATAGGTTGGCCTGGCTTCAGGGTCAATCGCGGGGCTTTCTTAGCTAAGGTCAAGTGCCTGAATGACCACGCCTTCGTTCTTCCGCCGAAAGCCGGAGTCTGAATACTGCCGCCCGTCCGGTCTGGCGCCGGCGAGCTTCAGCGCCGCATCTGCTCGTAAAGGACGGATTGGGCCGTCCTTTACCAAGGTATGTGTGGGACCGATTCAATCTAAACGCCATATCCCCGCCTTCTTAGCCGCAGGCGCAGCGACGGGTGCCCCGGCGGGTGCCGGAAAGCGCCTCAACCTGCTAAACTGTCTGTGGCGCACCAGGCAGGAAAGGACCGCATCCGGCGGTCTGACCGGCGTGCCCCGAGCCCCTGGCTGGACTAGGACCGACTCTGCCCAAGGCGAATTGTCGCTCAAAGCTGATTGTGGAAGCAGATGGCTTAGGGCTTCACGTTTTTACGATAAGCATGAATAATTTCCATCAAGCTAGAAGGAGACTTTAAGATGGCTGTCACCTTTGGATGTTCTCTCCCCACCCGGGGGCATATGGCCGGCTCGCAGGCGCTCCGCTCGTTAGCCCAACGGGCCGAGGACCTGTCCTTTGACTCGGTGTGGGTCAGCGACCACATTATCTTACCCCGGGAAGTGCAATCGTTTTACCCCTACGCCGCGGATGGCGTCGCAACCTTCCAGCCTGACGACGTCTATTTTGAGCCCCTGTCGGCCCTTAACTTCCTAGCCGGCTGCACGCAACGGGTACGTCTGGGCACCCACGTGCTGATTCTGCCTTACCGGAATCCGGTGCTTACCGCCAAGATTCTGGCCACCCTGGACCTCCTTTCGGGAGGACGCTTGATCTTGGGCGCGGGCGTAGGGTGGATGGAAGAGGAATTTCAGGCTCTGGGGTTGGATACCTTCCAAGACCGAGGCGCGGTGACCGATGAGTACATACAACTATACAAGGAGCTGTGGAGCAAGGACGAGCCCGAGTTTAACGGAAAGTACTACCAAATTTCAGGCAGCGGCTTCCAGCCCAAGCCGGTGCAAAAGCCCCATCCGCCAATTTGGATCGGCGGCCATACCGCTCCGGCCATCCGCCGCGCCGCCAAATACGGCGACGGCTGGATGCCCATCGGTCTGCGGCCGCCCGCCATTCTGGAACCTGAAGAGTTGGGGGAAAAAATGGCCCGGCTCCGCACCTTGACCGCCCAGGCCGGCAGGCCGGAGGATGCCGTGGAGGTTACCTTTAGCACCGACGTGATATTTGACAACTCCGCGGGACCATCTCGCCGCATGGTTACCGGACGCCCGGAGCAGATTGCCGGCGATCTGCGCCAATACCAGGACCTGGGAGTCCGCAACTTCATCATTACCTTCCCGGCCCAAAGCAATGACGAGCTACAGGAATGCATGGAACGGTTCTCCCGTGAGGTTATGCCGCTGATTCCAGAGTAGTGGCGACTAACCGGTTTCCGGGTCAGCATCGTTTGTTCAAAAGTTGGCCTTGAGCCTTGTCCGGCAAACCGTCATCGATAGGAGTCGCCAATGTTGCCCGCACGGTCTGAACTCAGAAGAAGATTATCGGCCGGCCAAACCATCGTAGCTCCCGGGGCCTACGATCCCATTTCGGCCAGATTGGTCCAATCCCTGGGGTTCGACACCATCTACACTGGGGGCTATATGAGCGGGGCCCACTTGGCCGTCACCGAGCCGCTGATGACCATGACCGAGCAGGTGGACGTGGCTTCCAGGGTGGTGAAGTCCGTTTCGCTGCCAGTCATTTGCGATGCCGACGCTGGCTACGGGGAGCCGGTCCACGCCATGCATTGCGTCCGCACCTTCGAGGCGGCCGGCATCGCGGGAATTCACATCGAAGACCAGTTCTTTCCCAAGCGGGCGTCTTACCATGCCGGGCTGGAGCACGTGATTCCCATGGAGGACTTCATAGAAAAAATGAGCTATGCTCTCCAAGCACGCTCCGATCCGGACTTCCTGCTGATTGGCCGCACCGATGCCTTTACTGCGGTGGAAGGTGACATGGAGGAAGCGATCCGCCGGGGCAACGCCCTCCGAGACCTGGGCATCGACGTGGTCATGCCCAGGGGAGTGAGGGAGAGGGAAGACCTCGACGCGTTCAGAAAAGGGGTGCCGGACGTGCCTTTGCTGGTAATCGCCGGGGCCGACGATATTTCGGTGCAGGAGTATGCCGACCTGGGCTACCAGGTGATTATCTACGCCACTACCCCTATCCTCGCCGCGGTCAACGGCTACCGGGAAGTGTACCGAAGCCTGAGAGACACAGGCCATATTGGTATTAACGCGGGACAGGTGCGGACCATGCGCGCCGAGGTTGAGGCCCTAATTAGCCTCCCCGAATACCAAGAAGTGGAGGCTCAGACCACGGAGCGGGATTTCCAGGGACGGACCGGCCACTAAGGTTCTACGCCGGGCCCTGCGCCCCCCGCGGGGAAATCGCTGGCCGGCGTGCGGTGGCTATGGTCTCCGTCTTTAGAGCAACGGTGGTCTCGAAGTTGACCGGAGGTTCCCTGAGCGAGGTAAGACGCCAGAACCAGGCGCGTCGAGGTCATTCGCCTCCTCAAGACCGCGCAGTTTCGCCTTCTCCCAGTGGGTCCGAGGCACACCAGGGCTCACCCCGGACCCCCTGTCACCCTCTGGCTTGTGTCATGTCCCTCTACATAACCGGGACTGCGATCTTGGGGCCGCTTTCCGCTGCCGGCGTCGGCCGTTGACAGCCAGAAGCCGAAAGTTAGGCCACCGGCACTTCGGTTACCCCGTACTTCTTCTCCAGCTCGTAAATCTCGTCAAGGCCCAACAGACCCGCCACGTCCCACCGGGTGCCGTAGCGCTCCGGGTTGACCTTTCCAGTCTCTTTCAACTCTTCGAAAGATTCCCGGACTTGCTTGTAAATGAGCCAAATCGTGCTGCCGCATATCATCAGCTTATAACCCATGGAAGCCACTTCCTGGGTGGGCAACAAGTCCCCGTTGTACATACGGGGCAGGTCCTGCAGGTCGGCCGCGTAGTTTCTCAGGTCGTCTAAGGTCTTAATGCCGTCTACGAACACCAAGTCTGCTCCGGCGTCGACATAGTCCTGGCAGCGGGCCAACGTGTCGGCCCATCCGTTCACCGCATAGGCGTCGCAACGGGCGATAATGACGAAATCCGGGTCGGTGCGGGCGTCGAGCGCGGCCTTAATTTTCTGGACCGCCTCGGCTCGGGGAATGACTTGTTTGCCATCGAAGAAACCGCACTTCTTGGGGAACACCTGGTCTTCGATGTGGATGCCGGCCACCCCCGCAGCCTCATATTCGCGAACCGTACGCAGGACGTTCAGGGGGTTGCCATAACCGGTGTCTGCGTCGCAAATGACCGGAATATCTACCGCGTTGGCGACGTACTTGGCGTTGGCCACCATCTCCGTCATGGTTAGAAGCCCTACGTCTGGAAAGCCCCGCTCGGCTGCGGTGCCAGCGCCGGTCATGTACACGGCGTCAAAGCCCACTGACTGGGCGATCTTGGCATGCAAGGCGTTCAGGATAAACGGCGCGGTTACCATCTTGCCGGAGGCGAACATCTCGCGGAGTTTTGTAGTGGTCTTCATGTTGATTCCTCCTCAGCCTGAGCGTCAGCCTTTAGTTCTTTGAGTCCACCATAGCCCCCGCCAAATCTACGATGCGGCAGTCCCTGGACTGCGGCTGTCGCCGGAGTGACGAAGGCGATTGCCAAAGCCTCTCCCTAATTGTGTCCATCTTGTGCCCATCTATAGAAAGGCCAAAGGGCGTATCCAGCGTGGTTGGGATTACTGGCGGATAACGCATGATATCCCATTGTCTCCCCTCACGCCAATTCAACCCTGCGGCCTCTTCCCGCTGGGCTGCCCCCAGGAAAGGCCGTGTCAGAAGTCTCCACTCACGATTTTGAGTGGACGCAACCTGACGGGTTACTATTATTAACCGCCTAAACCAGTATTGAATGCGGCTCAATAACCTGTCATTCCCGCGAAAGCGGGAATCCAGAAAGGCAGGATGCTGGAGGACTCAGCTTTATGAGACAGCTTCCAGGAGAGGCCGCCCCAAGTTGTTCGAACGTCCAGAAAATGGGAACGGCCTGGAGCGGCGCAATCCAAATTCGACAGCCCCGGTTAAAGCCGCCTGAACGAGGGAAGCAGTGCGAGGATGCTGGTCTGAAAATCCAGAGGTAACGGCTTTCGCATGTTTACGTCGGATGTATCGGCGATGATGGGTACATGTCTCTCCAACCACCACACAGGCCATATGTTCCGTGCATCGAACATGCGAAAACCGTCAACGCCTATTCTTGACACCCCAAGGGGATTGTGATAAGTTTCGCACGCTTTAAAACCCAGCCTTTTACGCCTGTAGAGGGTTAGTTTGGAATCCATAATAGTTGCCTTAGCAGCCGGTGGCGCTGCGCTCCTGTTCGCCGCTATCACTGCCATGAGGGTTCTCAGGTCCGATCCGGGCAACCAGCGCATGCGGGACATCGGGCAGGCCATCCGGGAAGGGTCCAGCGCTTTTCTGCGTAGAGAGTATATCGTGCTGGTCCCCTTCGTGGTGGTGGTTACGGGTGTCCTTTGGGTGTTAATCGACTGGCACACTCGAGACGATCTGTTCCCCAGGACCGCTTTGTCCTATCTAGTCGGCACCGTCAGCTCGGCGACTGCCGGCTTTATTGGCATGAACGTCGCAGTCAGGGCCAACGTTCGCACTGCGGCGGCGGCCATGCGCGGCCTCAACCCTGCCCTGAGGGTGGCGTTCTCCAGCGGGACTGTGATGGGCGTGACGGTGGTGGGCATAGGACTGCTAGGCGTCACCATTCTGTACGTGATATTCCAGGATATAGCCGTGGTAGCCGGTTTTGGCTTCGGGGCTAGTTCCATTGCCCTATTCGCCCGAGTGGGCGGGGGAATATTCACCAAGGCGGCCGACGTAGGGACCGACCTCGTGGGTAAAGTGGAGGCCGGAATCCCAGAGGACGATCCGCGGAATCCCGGTGTGATCGCCGACAACGTGGGAGACAACGTCGGCGACGTGGCGGGGATGGGCGCTGACCTATTCGAGTCGTACGTCAGTTCCATTATAGCCACTATAGCGCTGGCCGTGGCGGCGACGGGAGTCGTCGGACAGCAGGTTGGTTGGAACGACAATCAGGCCGTGTTGCCGTTGATGCTCGCCGGCGCTGGCATTCTGGCTTCGGTGATGGGCACCTTCATAGTGCGCAGCGGAGAGCAAGCCGACTTTGGCCAATTGCTGTGGGCGCTGCGGCGTGGCATCTTCGCGGCAGCGTTCTTTTTGGCCATTTTCGCCGTTATTATCGTTCTGGCCATGGACCTTGAACTGGACTGGTTGTGGGCCATTCTGATGGGGTTATCGGCGGGGTTGATCATAGGCCTTTCCACAGAGTATTACACTTCCTACGACTTTAATCCTGTGAAAGAAGTCGCGCGAAACTCTCAAACCGGCGCGGCCACCGTGATGATCAGCGGCCTGGCCACTGGGATGATTAGCACGGTGATCCCGCTGATTGCCATCGGCATTACTATCATCGTGGCCTTTGAATTCGCGGGTTTCTACGGGGTTGCCTTGGCGGGAGTTGGTCTGCTGTCCACCTTGGGCATTACTCTGGCCACCGACGCCTATGGGCCGGTGGCGGACAACGCTGGCGGCATCGCCGAGCAGGCCCAACTGGCTCCCGAGGTCCGCGAGCGTACCGATGCGCTGGATGCGCTGGGTAACACCACGGCTGCCACCGGCAAGGGGTTTGCCATCGGCTCGGCGGCGCTGACCTCTCTGGCCTTACTGGCCGCCTACGCCATAGCTGCGGGCATTCAGGTGCCGGGCATACCGGTCGCCTCCACCGGTGAATCTGGGGCGGAGGGAATCAATCTACTGGACCATAAGTCGTTGGTGGGGCTGCTGGTGGGGGCCATGTTACCCTTCCTGTTCTCCGCCTTGACGATGAAGGCGGTGGGCCGGGCTGCTTACTCTATCGTCAATGAGGTCAGACGGCAGTTCCGGGAGATTCCGGGACTCATGGAAGGGACAGCCTCCCCGGACTATGCGCGATGCGTTGACATCAGCACCAGGGGCGCCTTAAAGGAGATGGTAGTTCCGGGACTCATGGCGGTTTTGGCGCCCATCGCCACTGGGTTCATACTTGGGCCCCAGGCGTTGGGCGGGCTATTGATCGGGGCGGTAGGAGCCGGATTCATGCTGGCGATTATGATGGCCAGCGCCGGGGGCGCCTGGGACAACGCCAAGAAGTTCGTTGAGCTGGGGAATTTCGGGGGTAAGGGCTCGGCCGCTCACAATGCTGCAATAGAGGGCGACGTTGTCGGAGACCCCTTCAAGGACACCTCCGGCCCCTCTTTGAACATCCTGTTAAAGCTGATGGCCATCGTCTCCCTGGTGTTTGCCCCGGTGTTCGTCGAGGTGGAGCCGTTGCTGGACCGGATATAGCGCGTCTCCTCCCACGCAAGCGGGTTGTTGTTACAGCGCTCACCCGCCACTACCTCTCGCAGACTCCAAGACCTTTGACTAGGGGACTACAGAGCAGGCCCACTTTCTTCCATGCTCAGAAGGTTGGCTGTGACTGCCTCGGTCTTGATTTTCAGGAAACCCGTAGCATCAGCAGCAGGGATTAACCCCCGATTCTTGGCCGTCAGACATTCGGGTCCCCTCAAGTCTGAATGGTTGCGTCCAACTGGCGAACAAGCTCCCGATGGGTGTCGCCGGACAGGGCCGCGTCTACGCCCTGGCCGGATTAGTGGTCCAACAGCTCTTTCTACCTGCCCCTCGGGGCGAATCAAGCCAGAACAGTCGCCAATTGCAGAGGTTCTCGCCCTCCGCCATAAGGTGTCGTTGGTCATTACGGTGCTTATCTCCTGGGCGGCGACAACTTGAGTAGGGGACGCCGACCTGCTTCCGGCTCGGGAGACCCTGGCGGTTTTGCCGGCGTCGTCCTCCAGGAAAGCAGGACGCCCCAAAAGCCCGAAAGAGTACGCGCCCTGCCTGCCGGCCCTTAATGGCCGCTCTTGTACTCCCATGGCTCCCATTTGCCCGCGCCTATTGAGTCGAGTAGGATTGGCTCTATGATCTCGAGGAAGCGCCCACTCTTCACGGTGGTACGCCTGGCCTGCTTCTTGGCGGCAAGCCTAGTCTTCCTCTTGGTGCTTGTGCTGGTGTTGACCGTCACGCAGATTGGCGACTCGTTTCTGGACCCGGAATCCTACGCTTCTGAGCTAGACAAGCACGACGTTTACGAGTTCGTCCTTGTGGACTTGGCAACCGCGGCCCTTGAGGACCGGCGGATCGTGGAAGAGGCGAAATCGGGAGCAGACGTCGAAGATACACCCCTTGCGAGTTCAGGTCTCACCACCGGCCAAATAGTTTCCAGTATCAACCGCG
Organism: Dehalococcoidia bacterium; assembly: GCA_965224325.1. Classification (GTDB taxonomy): domain Bacteria; phylum Chloroflexota; class Dehalococcoidia; order Lucifugimonadales; family UBA3495; genus CBDCMJ01. Next base: position 46,378 of record CBDCYT010000002.1, on the reverse strand, counting down.
CCGTGCCGCCGGACTGGGTGCAGGAAGTCGTGGAACAGGCCCTGGACGACTTCCTGAATTACATCGCTGGAAGAAGCGACGAGTTCACGGTTACCCTCAGTATCGGTGAGCGGGCAGACTTTGTGTTGGCTGAGATCAGGACTCTGCTGGATGAGGGGGACGCCTACAACGTTCTGTACGAACGCGCCCTGATTCCCCGAATCGAAGAGGCTGCGGACGACTGGGTGCGCGAGGACCTCCCCCTCGAGGTGGAGGTAACCAGCGAGAGGCTGGTGTTGGCCGCCCGCGCCGTCCTGCCTCAGGAGTGGGTTCGCGGGCAGGTTGAGAGCGTTCTCGATGAGGTGACCCCTTACCTGAAGAGTGAGAGCGATGAGTTCACCATCGACGTACAACTGCCCGACCGCGTCGAAATCGCCGTGGCCGAGGTCAAGGAAATTCTAGCGGAGAGCTCCGCCAACGATCTCCTGTACGACGACGTCATCGTACCTCGGGTCTCAGAGTCGCTCCGCGGCTCAACGGAGGAGCTGCCCTTTGGCGTCACAATATCGTCAGACGAGGTCGTCACTGTTTTGCGAGAGGTCGCACCGCCGGCCTGGGTGCGAGCGGAGGTAGAACGTCTGATAGACGAGGTTGCCCCGTATCTCGCAGGTCAGGTGGACACCTTCGAGACCGAGATATCTCTCGCCGATAACAAACGCCAAGCGCACGAAGTCCTGACTGGCCTGGCAGAGACAAGGATACAAGCGGAGATCGACGGTCTGCCGGTTTGTCAAACCATCGAACAGGAACAGTCGGCGCTCGGCGGTCCCCCCGGGAGACTGCCGGTATGTATCCTCCCGAATGTCGCCCGTGACCGGCTATTCGAATCCATGGATATCGACCCCGCAGAGGTGACGCGGTCTGTACTTGCTCCTATCCCGGACACTATCTCCTTTTCCCAAGTGCAGCTCCGCGAAGCCCTGGAGGAGGACGGAGCCACAGACAACGTTGGGCATCTCGATGATGTCAGGGCGTTCTTCAAAGACGGTTGGACCTATACGCAGGATGACCTAAAAGCGGACCTGACCACTAACGGAGACGAGTCCGGCTTCGAGACCCTGCAGGACGTGCGGTCGTTACTTGCCGACGGTTGGACCTACACGAACGATGACTTCACCGAAGATGTTGGCGAGGAGAACGGCTCGGAAGCGATAGCTGCCGTGGACTTCTGGGGTGGTCTCTTTGGGACGTTCGGGTGGTACCGGTGGATCATCTACCTGTCGGCAATCGTGCTCCTGGCGGCCGTAGGATTCCTGGGAGGAGGAGGCTGGTCCGGACGGGTCAAGTGGGGGTCCGGTTCACTCTTAGCATGCGCCGGCGTGATCGCCGTTCTATTCGGTCTCATCTATCCGGCCTTGGCTTCCAACGCTCTGGACAATGCCCGTGTGCAGGCCCTAGACGGCATCGACCCGACCGGGGACTACGCCCAAACCACTCTGCTCGCCGTCGATAAGGGGTTCGACGTGATTGAGTCGGTCTCAGGCGGGTTCGCCGCCGGGATTGCGACCTCGAGCATTGTCATTGTCATCGTGGCTGGCGTGGTTCTGGCTGTCGCCGTCAACCGGCATCGGATGGCAGCGCTCGTCCGGCGTGTCAGACAACCCTGAACTCCAGTCAGTGCTAGACCCTGGCCAGCCGCGCCAGCGACCGCTTCGGCTGACTTGGCCTATTAGCAGATGGACCGCCGTGACCAGGCGCGACTCCCGGAATCTGCATCCGCGTCTCAACGTTGGTCTTGGGTGTACTCGGCGCGGCGTCCTTCTAGGGAACTAATGAGGCAGACCATCCTGTGTCACACTGAGGAACTAATGGGGCAGACCATCCTGGGTCACATCCATGAGCCTGGCCGTGACTGCCCCGGCCTTGATTTCCAGGAAACCCAAGGTGCCCAAGACGCCGGAGCGCCGCCGGGCCGGATAGGTCGGGCTGCCTGGATTCACCACAAGGACACCGTCCAAGTGGCAAATAAGCTCTTGATGAGTGTCGCCGAACAGGACCACGTCTACGCTCTGGCCGAATTTGCGGTCCAGCAACTCTTTCCCCCGCCCTTCGGGGGGAATTAAGCCGGAACCGTCGGCAGTTGTAGAGATTCTCGGCGATGGCCATTGAATGTCGTGGACCATGCCGATGTTTATTCCTTCGGCGGCGACAACCCGGATGGGGGACGCCAAGCGCTGCCCTGGCTCGGTTGGGTCTTCGTAGCCCCTCACCGCCAGCACCGGAGCAACGGTTTCCAGACAATCGAGGACGCCCAAACACTCGAGGTCGCCGCAGTGGAGGATCAAGTCAACGCCGGCCAGGGCTTGCAGTACTTGGCGGGGCAAGTCCCAACCGCTGCCTGCGCTATGGGTGTCTGAAATAAGGCCGATGTTCATGGACATTCTTATTCGGTGGCTGGGCCATGAACTAAACCAAAGCCAAGGTGAAACCCGCATTTGGGTCGGCTAGAATCAGGGAGGCATAGCGTCAGGACTGGGAGCAGACTGAGTGGGGATGGTGATGGGTATGAGGGGGATAAGGCCGGACTTGGAGGGGTGGCAGTTGGACTTGGCTAGTGTGCGCAGCAGGATGTACCTAGCGCCGACACCCCGGGAGAGAGAACGGTGGCACGCACTGTGGCTCCTGTGCCGGGGCCTGACCGCCTCGGGCACCGCCCAGGCACTGGGCCGGGATGCTCACACCATCGGCAGATGGGCCGCCGCCTTCGGCGAGGGAGGGCCTGCAGCCTTGATATTCGAGCAGACCGGGGGTTCCCCCCCGCACTTGGCGAGACGCAACAGGCGGAGTTGACGGGGGCAGTGCAGGAGTTGCCCGAGATGTCGGGCATAGAAATGGCCAACTGGAACTGGAAAGTGGTGCGGCAGTTTGTCTCGAAGCGTTTCGGCATTGGCCTGAGCCGCAGCACTTGCCTGAACTATCTGCACCGCTTGGGGTTTGTCCTGAAGCGTCCCAAGAAGCGTCTGGTCAAGGCAGATGAGCAGAAGCGGGAGGCCTTCGTGGCGGAGTACGCCACCCTGTCGGACGAGGCGTGGCGTACGGGAGCGAAGATATTCTTCGCCGACGAGGCCCATTTCCGGGCCGATGCCGAACTGAGAGGCAAATGGGTGCTAAAGGGAGAGCCGGCCTTGGTGGACTCGACCAGCCCGAGCTATGGCGAAAAGGCCAGCTACTACTCGGCAGTGTGCCTGGAGACCGGTGAGGTGGAGTGGATGGACCTGGAGGGGAACAGCAACTCCGGAACCTCGGCTGCCTTCCTGGAGCGGTTGCGGCAGAGGCACTCCGGGCCGCTCAACGTGATTTGGGACAACGCGCCGGCGCACCGCGGCGAGGCGGTGCGTGAGTATCTGCGGACGCCGGGCTTGGGGCTGCGGCTGATGAACCTGCCGGGCTACAGCCCGGACTTCAACGCCGATGAGGCCATCTGGGGCTGGGCGAGAGAGGAAGCCACCGGAAACCTGTGCTTGGGAACCAAGGCCCTGGTAAAGGAGAGGGTCGGGAATTTCCTCTGCGGGCTGTCCATCCGGAAAGACGAGGTCAAGGGCCGCTGCCGCACCGTCCTACAATCAAAGGCCGAAGGATTTCTGCGAGAATCCCAGCCCAATCACCGATGTATTGTAAATGCACATCCCACCTTGGCTTTGGTTTAGTTTCGGCTTTCCCATAGGGTGAAATAGTCGGGGGAGTCGCCGCCCATGGTTTCACTTAGCTCGTGCCGGCTCAGATTTTGAAGGACCGCACTTTCTTCCGTGATGAGACGGGACAACGTGCCTTCCCATTCCACCAGCATAGGTTCCCCAAAATGTTCCCCCAAGAGCCTCTTTAGGCCGTCCAATACTAGATCAGGTTGCGCCGCCAGGGCGCCGCCGCTAACGATAAATACGACCACCGTGGGGATGGAATCGCTGTGCGGATTCACCCCCAGCCGGTCCAAGATGAACGTCATGGCGCTTTCCCTGATGGCTTCCTCCATCAATACGGGTAGATTGAGCAGATGACGGAAGGGGAACTCGGTTTCAGCCCGGAGGGCTTCGGAAAATTCGGCTTCAACGGCGGTGTAGAAGTCGCCGGTGAAGACCTCTTGAGCTGAAAGCAGGGAAATGGCGCCCGGTTTTTCCCGCAGGTCGATGACCAATAGTTCCTTCAGGTGAGGAAAGAGGCAGAGGTGGATGTCCGGCTGCTCGCCTCCGGGCAGCCGTGCTTTGAAAAGCTCTTCCATGGGCAGAGGATTCTCCTCAGGAGAGAGGTCGGAACTACAACAGTCCTTCGATGTCTTCCAGTTGGCTATAAATCCAGTGAGTGTTGTCTTCCTTGCATACTGTCGAGACCAATAGAGAGGACCTCCGGCGGCGCTCCTCGGGATCCATGGTAATGGCCTGGTATAGGCTCTCCATCGTCCCCTCTATATCGGTGGGGGAGATCGAGAGGGCGCCTTCCCTCAGCTCATCATACACCCCGCTGGTTTCCGACAAAATCAGCACTCCGTTGCGAGTGTTCACCACGGGCCCCTCTTTGGCCACCAGGTTCATACCCTCCATTATGGTGTTGACCAGTAGCACGTCGTATAGCTTCATCCCGGCGATGGCTTGGGTGTAGTTGTTCTCGATAAACATGTGAATCGGTTGCCAATCCTCATTACCGATGTTGTTGTTTATCTGGGCGACCACTTGTTGTATTTCGTCCATGTATCTCTGGTACTGGCGAATATGAGTGCGGGATGGAACCAGAAAAGCCAGGAAGCTGACTTTGCCGCGCAGTTCGGGATGGCGCGTCAGCAGCAGCTCGTAGGCCTTGAATCCACGGATTATGTTCTTGTTGGGTTCCGCCCGGTCGATGCGCATGATGGTGCTGGCGCCGCACAGGGAAGCAAGCCTTGCTTCGTACTCCAGCACCCTGGGCGTGCTGGATATTTTCCGCACCTCGGCCACGTTGATGGAAGTGGGATATACCTCTACCTTGGTCACGTGCCCGCCTCGTTGCACCGTCCCTCTTTTGTGGTCCACCTCCACGTCCGGAATGAACTCTTCCAAGGTGTTTAAAAAGCTTCGACGGTCCAGGGATGTTTGGAAGCCCAGCAAGTCGGTGGCGCACAGGCCCGAGCATATTTCCTGAGTGATGTACTTGGGAATCATCTGCCAGTAGCGGGGAGCAGGCCAGGGAATATGCACAAAGTGCTCTATGATGGCTCCCGGAAGCTCTCGCCGCACGTACTCGGGCATGAGATACAGATGGTAGTCATGTCCGACGACTACAGGGGGCTGCTGCGCTTCACGAGCTTCCTGTATCACAGCCTGGGCAAATGCCTGATTAACCGGCACATACCCCGTCAGCCAGGCATCGTGGACGGCGGCGTCGACGTTGGGACTGTAGGGCGGATTCCACATGTAGTGCTGCAGGAACCAGAGGAGAGGATTACACAGGACATTGTAGTACTTGTGATAGACTCGCCGAGGAGTGACAACGTATCGTAGGTTAATCTTGTGGCCGGGTAACGGGGACTTTAGACTGCGGCCCTGGCAGCCAGTGGAGATAACGCGGTCGCCTTCTCCCATGGCGCTGGCCACCCAGGTAAACTCCACACTCTGGGCTAGGGAGTTGAGGGCGGTGACGACGCTGCCACTTCCTCTTCGGGCGTCCGGGCGCCCCTCGGGTGTCATCTGGTGTTCGACCGGGCCCCGATTGCTGGCCAAAATCAGAGACCTTTGGGACAGTATCTTGTCGCACAGCTCTATTAGTTGAGCTGCGCGCGCTTCTTGACCGTCCTCTTCCATGGCCTCCCTACCGCGGGGGTGGTCTCCGTGCGCCCAAGGTATAGGCTAGATAGTGCTGATTCCTCCGCTTATCGGCCGGAGGGAGAGAGTAATGGTGCACTTTCAGCCTAAAGATGGCGGCACATCGACGGTAGCACCTTGCCTATACCTTGTCAAGCAGACTTGGCCTACTTCGGAATCCGGCGTCCCGACAGCGCAGCGATGACCTCAACCACCAGCCCCAGGTCGGAAACAGCCGCGTCGGGCTCAGATTCCGGGTCCTGCGGATCTTCTCTCTCGTAAAAACCCTCGATCCAGATGGTCTTCATCCCCGACCGGTTTCCCCCCACGACGTCGTTTACCACGTGGTCGCCTACGTGGATAGCTTGGGCGGGCTCTGTCCCCATGGCGCGTAACGTCATTAGGAAAATCTCTGTGCCGGGTTTGGCCAATTTCACCTCGTCGGAAAATGTCATCTGGTCAAAATATCCCAACACCCCTTCCCCGTCGAGGTAGAAGCGGAACGTGGCGCCGGGGGTCATACCCGTGTTGGAGATCAGCCCCAGGTTAAGGCCCATTGCCTTCAGGTCACGCAGCACCGGCTTGGCGTCGGCGTGGAGCACCGGAGGGCAGACCAGGAAGGAGTCGGCGTACACCCGGACGATTTCATCAAGGACTTGTCCATCGAGGCGTTCCACCAGTCCTGGGCTGATGTGATCGACGAATATCTCAACCTGCTCCTGAAAGGATACGTCCAACTGTTGTTCCCGCACCGAGCGGCACTGCCGGTAGCAGGCCCGGTAGGCCTCCCGGACGTGTTCCAGTTCATATTCTTCACCAAACCGGGCCAGGGCCTTCTGGGCGCCTTCCAAGCGCACCATGGCTCGCGCTAATCCCAACTCCCGGTTGTCCAGCAGCAGGGTCTGCCACAGGTCGAATGTCACTGTGGTGATCTCAGCCAATGCCGCCCACGTAATGGGAAACTGCGTACGAATTTGTTGCTGGCATAATCCGTAAATTCTACACGAAGTTCGACCCGAAATGCTTCTTAGGCTGTTTCCTGTCCAGGGCTACGGCTTTTGGATTGGACGGCTCCCGGTTATTCCTCTGGAAGTTGGCCCCTGGAAGTTGGAATGACTGTCGCCCGATCCGCCCTTCACAGTCGTCAACCAGCTTTTTTGTGGAATCGCCCGGGTTTCCCCGCACTCTAAGGGGCGTGCGCCTTGGCCAGTTGGGCGCCAAGCCGGCCTGCCGTATTCCCGCTGGGCCGGCGGAATGATCCCGGCGAACTCCCGGAGGGGCTGATCTTTGGGCGTGTGCCCGCTCAAGACGTTGCCCCTGGGTCGAACCCTGGGAAAGCGTTAGATGAGCGTCAGATAGGAGGCCGGCGCTTATGCCAATCGGTGGCCTTCTCGTAGGCATGAGCGGCGCGCAACACGGTAACCTCGTCGAAGGGGCGGCCCGCCAGTTGTAATCCAATGGGCAAGCCAGCGCTGGAGAACCCGCAAGGGATCGAAATAGCGGGAGAGCCGGTAATGTTGTAGGGGCGAGTGTATTGGGTCAGGGCGGGTGTCGTGCCCACCGTGTATTCCCCGGCCTGGACCTTGGTGGCCAGCAATGGAGGCGCGGTTACCGGCTCGGTGGGCCCGGCCAGGAGGTCCACTTCCTCCAGTAGTTGGCGGGCTTGGCGGTCGAACACTGTCCTGGCCTGCTGAGCCCGCAGGTAATCAGCCGCGCTGATGAACAGGCCTGCTTCCAGCCGCAGGCGGACCGGCGGGTACAGCTTGTCACCGTCCTTGGCCAGGAGGTTTCGGTGGTAAGCGGAGGCTTCCGCCATTAAGATCGCGCTGGAGATTGCTTGGGAATCCTTGAACATTGGGAAGGAGACCTGGGTTACCACGGCGCCCATGTCCTCCAGCAGTCCCAGGGCGTCCCGGACCGCTTGTTCAACCTGGGGATCCAACGGGGCTTCGAAGTACTCGCGGGGCACACCGATCCGCAGGCCTCGCACGTCCTCCGTCAAGCCCGTAGTGTAGTCAACCGCCGGCACCGCCGCCGACGCTACGTCCTTGGGGTCGTGGCCGGCGATAGCATTCAAAGTCAGGGCGGCGTCTTCCACCGTTCGGACCATGGGGCCGGGATGGTCCATGGACCAGGACAAGGGAGTCAGCCCGTGGCGGCTGACCAGTCCATAGGTCGGCTTGAGGCCGACTATGCCACATAGAGCCGCCGGGATTCTTATGGAGCCGCCGGTGTCGCTGCCGGTAGTTATGGTGCATTGGCCCGCCGCCGTGGCTGAGGCGGAGCCGCCGCTGGAGCCGCCGCTGACCATCTCAGGGTCCCAGGGGTTGTGCATGTGGCCGTAATCCGGATTCTCCCCAGTGGGTCCGTAAGCGAACTGGTGCAGGTTTAATTTACCCAACAGGATGGCGCCCGCCTCACGAAACCGAGTGGCGACCGTACAATCCTCACTGGGAATGAAGTTGTCGAACAGTTTTGACCCCGAGGTGGTGCGCACGCCGGCAGTGTGATATAGGTCTTTGAGGGCTACGGGAATGCCGTGCAGCGGGCCCCGGTAGTTGCCCCGTTGGATATCCGCCTCGGCGCGTTGGGCTGCGGCGCGGGCTTGGTCGGGCAGCAGGGTGATGAACGAGTTGAGCACCGGCTCGGTGGCCTCGATGCGGGAAAGGTGAGCGTCTAGGATCTCCACCGGTGATACTTGCTTGCTTTCCACTAGTGGTGAGAGTTGGCCGGCGCTCATGTAATAAAGCTCCAAGCCTTCCATCTTTAACCCTCCTTAATTTGCGGGTGGACCGGGCCTGGCGTTCGGAGCCGTTTGGCTCAGTCCGCAGCCCTACGGGCGCCTTCGGTCGGGTAGCCGGCCGCTGAACCCGGCCCGCGCTCCCCTAATCGATCAAGAATACTCGAGGGCCTGCGAACCTAGGGTCACCCTGGCTGGCCTGTCGTCTTACAGTTTAATCGCCCACGCCGAGTGAGGCGCCGTTGGGCATGAAAGCCATGTCAGGCTCGGCGCCGGCCACGTCGACGTCCTCCAGGGACTCAAGGGTGGCGAGGACGTCCTGGACGAAGTGAAACAGGTCCTCGCCATGGGAACCGCTCACGTCTATTCCGGCTTCAGTGGCCTTGGACAAAAACGCTTGATGGGATAACCTTCCATCTTCTGCCATGGGGGTCAAAACCTCCAGTGGACTGCGATGCTAGTCAGGGGGCTATACCCCTGTACATTTCCCCTAACTGACTCAAAGTAAACACACTGACCGCGTACAGGGACTTATACTTCGTAGAGTCTTGTGGGTTCATTCGTGGGCCAGCAAGCTTCTTGCTTATCTGGCCGATGAAACTATTTCGAGCTTAGCGACGCCAGGCATTTCAGCCGCATCTTCCCATCCTTAGATTTTCGCCCAGCCCTTGTCATACGGCGCGTTAAGTTGGAGGCCTAGTGCAGTTCGGGGATATTATGGCGCAGGGCCTAGGAAGTTGCAATGACGGACTGGAGTCCCAAATCCGGCCCGGCGGAGACATTTCAGACGCGGCTCTGTTGCTCACTCTGTTGCTCCGGGCAGGGGCCGGCCTGCCCGTTGGTAAATGGTTGCTCGGCCTATTATGATGAGAATCGGGTTCCCGGCCGGAAGACCACCCGGAAGACCCCATAGAAGAGTTACGGCAAGAGTTTAGGGGAAACTCGGCCTTTCCCTAATCCTGGAGTTTGGTTTTTTGTACTGCGCTTATTGTGGCAGCCTCAAGCCCGAGGGCGCTTCGTATTGCCATCAGTGCGGAAGCTCGCCAGATGTCCGGAGTGCGCCGGATAGCGGTCCGGAGCCGGGGCACACCCTCGGCTCGGTCTCTTGGCGTGGCGGACAAGTGGCTTGGGGAATCCTGGTCATTATCATTGCCATGATCTTGATTGCTTTCGCAGCCATTGGGATTGGCAGATTGGTAGAGCGATATGAGGATGCTCTGGTGACCTGGGTCACCGTGCACATGATGGCATTGGCCATCATCGGCGTGGTATGGCGGTTCGGGGTTTACCGGTCTCCCTCTCCTCTTGTGCTCCTGGGCTTGACTCACCTCGGGTTGCCAGGCCCAAAAGAGAGGTCTGGGTTAGCCGGTTTGGTTAACAACGGCGTGCTCATGGCCCTTGTCGTCCTTGGGGTGAACCTTTTGTTCACCGCGCTTTATGGAATGATTGTGGAGGTTCTCCACTGGGACGCTCTATCGCCGCCCGAGATCGAGGCCGGCATCGCATTCCCGGGAGCCGCAGCGATATTGACCTTCCAGGCATTGGCTCTGGTGACTCCACTGACCGAGGAGCTATTCTTTCGCGGCTTCGTACTTCGCGGTTTAATGTCAGGACTTGGAGCCGGCTGGGCCATAGTGAGCAGCGCGGCCATATTCAGCATATTCCACTGGGACATTGGGGTGCTGGTCCCGGTATTCGTAACGGGCTTGCTGTTAGGTTGGCTTTATCATCGGACTGGATCCCTCTGGCCTGGCGTCCTGGTCCACGGTGCGCAGAATGCGCTGGCGCTGACCGTGGAAGTGTATCTGGTCTAGACAAAGATTCTAATCTAAGATACATTGGCCTAGTCTCAGATGGCGAATATCAGATAGTAAACGACCGGCGTGCCATACCGTGAGTGGAGAGCGCATACAGCGAAAGTTCGATACCCTTCGAAGGGAGGGACGGCCTGCGCTCATTGTGTTTCTCACCGCCGGTTTCCCCGACAAAGAGACGACTCTGCAGCTTGTGCCCGAATTGGTGGCGGCCGGGGCAGATATGGTGGAGTTGGGGGTCCCCTTCAGCGATCCGCTGGCTGAAGGGCCCGTGATACAAGAGTCCAGTTTTCGCGCCCTTCAGGAGCAGGTGACTCTGGCCACCTGCCTGGACATAGTGGAAGAGTTGCGGGGACGAGTGGCGGAAACCCCTCTATTACTGATGGGGTACTACAATCCCATCCACAGTTACGGGCTCGAGCGATTCGCCGAGGATGCCCAAGGCAGCGGCGTCGACGGGTTGATTGTGGTTGATCTGCCTCAGTTCGAAGTGGGGCCGTTGGCGGGCCACTGCGGAAGCCGGGACATTCCCATCATTCCTCTTCTTGCTCCCACCAGCACGGATGAGAGCATTCAGGCCGCTTGCGCCGGAGCTGCGGGATTCATCTACTGCATCAGCGTTACCGGAGTGACCGGGTCTCGGGACCAGGTGTCCCACCGGGGCTTTCAGCTGCTGGACAGGGTGCGGGCTCACACGTCCTTACCCTTGGCGGTCGGATTTGGCATATCGCGGAGGGAACACGTGGAGGAGGTGGGATTGAAGGCGGAAGCAGCCGTGGTGGGCAGCGCCTTGATTAGAGTGATATTAGAATCGTCCCGTGGCCAACTGGTGGAGCGCGCCAGCAAGTTCGTCGCGGAATTGGCCGGCTCCCGCCTTTCGGTCAACGGAGGTTTCCCCTCATGACGGTGTGCCGAGGTATTCGCGGGGCTACGGTGGCCACGGACAATTCGGCCCCAGCGATCTACGACGCCACCAGAGAAATGCTGTCCAAGCTCATTGACGCCAATGAGATTGAAGAACAGGACGTTGCCGCCGCTTACTTTACCATGACGCCGGATTTGAACGCCTGCTTCCCGGCCGCCGCCGCCCGGCAGTTGGGTTGGAACAACACCGCGCTGATGGGGGCTACCGAGGTGGATGTTCCAGGCAGCTTGACCAAGTGTATTCGAGTCTTAATACTGGTGAACACCGATAAAGAACCTGGGCAACTGGTCAACCTATATCTCAACGGCACTGAGGTTTTGCGGCTTGAAGGTGTAGAATCAATTAAGACGTAACTTCCTTATTGCCAACGGGAGCGAGTCCGGCGGCGAGAGCTGCCGGTTGCGTATTCGGCAAACACAGGTGTATGCGAAGATGATCGTAGTAATGAACCGGGATAGCACGCAGGAGCAATTGGACGGGGTCCGGCAGCGCATCGAAGGCCACGGCCTGAAGGCTCAGATATCTACCGGGGTCGAACGTACGGTGGTGGGTGTCCTGGGCTCTATACCTTCCGAGTTCAAGGACGAGATGGAACTGCTACCCGGCGTGGGAGAGGTCGTTGTTATCTCCAAGCCCTACAAGCTGGCCAGCCGGGAGTTCCATCCTGAGGGCTCCACAGTGCGGGTTGGCAACGCGATAATCGGAGGCCCCGAGCCGGTGATCATGGGCGGCCCCTGCTCCGTGGAAAACGAAGAACAGATGGTGTCCACCGCCATAGCGGTAAAAGCGGCTGGAGCTACGGTGTTACGAGGTGGAGCGTTTAAGCCCCGAACGTCGCCCTACAGTTTTCGAGGTATGGGTTTGGAAGGGCTCAAGCTGCTTGATCTTGCCCGTCAGGAAACCGGCCTGCCCGTAATTACGGAAGTGATGGCCCCGGGGGACGTAGACCTAGTGGCCCAGTACGCGGATATCCTTCAGGTCGGCGCACGCAATATGCAGAACTATAACCTGTTGGATGCCGTAGGCGCAGTGGGCAAGCCTGTAATGGTAAAACGAGGCATGGCAGCCCCCTACGAGGAATGGCTGCTCGCCGCCGAATACGTCATGGCTGGTGGCAACAACGAGGTCATACTCTGTGAGAGAGGCATCAGAGGTTTTGAACAGTTCACCCGCTTTACCATGGACGTGGCGGCAATTCCGGTGATTAAACGCCTGAGCCACTTGCCTATTGTAGCTGACCCCAGCCATTCCACGGGCAAATGGTATCTGGTGACTCCCGTGGCGCTGGCGGCCATCGCCGCCGGAGCCCACGGGTTGCTGATTGAAGTCCACCCTAATCCGGACCAGGCCAAGTGCGACGGGGCCCAGTCGTTGACCTTCGATAACTTCGCCAGCTTGATGGACCAAGTCCGAGCTATATCGGCAGTCCGGAAAGATCCCATCGGCGTCAACTGACTCGGTCATTGCACCCTCGGTTTCGGTTTGAATCCGGATGGGACAGTAAAGGCGAGGGGGCTCCCCTCGTCTTTTTTAATGGCCGATTCCGTTATCACGCTCCATTATCACGCTCCATGGGGCCGCTCCATAGTTCGGCTCCACAAAACCTTGAGCGTTCGCCGAGTGAAGCATCAAGGGCGGCTCGACGCTTCCGTACGATGTCGAACGTGCACGGCACACGTTCTGACGCTGCCGCGGAGGTGGGCGCCCACACCGCTGGGAGTTCAAGTTCTTGAGCCGCCGCGAAGTCTAATCCCTGCGATCCGGGCTGGGCAAAGCAACAGAGGGTAATCCCCAGAGGCGGGCACTTCAGTGATTCCATTCTCCGATTCGGACGCCCGGCGCCGCTCTCGCCCGGTGGCAACCCTAGCGCTTTGCGTCCTCAACGCCGTGGTCTTTTTGTACGCCCTTGCGCTGGGCGGTCTGGACTACTTGTGGGGCGGAGGCGACCTAGACGTTGGCGTTTTCTTTTTAAAGTGGGGGTTTATTCCCGATGAGCTAACGGAAGGACTCGCCTGCACTTATCGTTTTCTACCGTCCAGTGCCGGATTGTCCTGCACGGAGGTAACCGATAGGCTGAGGGACACCGTTCTTCCCAATCTACCGATAATCCCATTGGAAGGGGGAGGCGCGCTCCAGAACATCGCTTCGCCCATTCCCACCTGGGGCACCATCTTCACCTCGATGTTCATCCACGGTGGCTTGTTCCATTTTGCAGGGAACATGGCTTTCCTTTGGGTCTTCGGCAACAACATAGAGGACCGTTTGGGTCGTGTGCGGTACCTGCTCTTTTACTTTGGGACAGGCCTGGTGGCTACCCTGAGTCACTGGCTCATAGATCCTGGCTCTCAGGCGCCGTTGGTGGGCGCCAGCGGCGCAATTGCCGGAGTCATGGGAGCCTACCTGGTGCTGTACCCGTTCAACCGCATCAAGACCCTGGTTATCTTTTACTTCATAACCGCGGTGGAATTGTCGGCTCTTGTCCTCCTCGGCATATGGTTCGGGTTGCAGGTCCTGAATAGTCTGGGGTTTTTGGGGCTGGCCTCTGGAGTCAACGTTGCCTTCATGGCGCACGTGGGCGGCTTCGCCTGTGGCGCAGCGCTAATGCTCGTCTACAAGCTGATCATCAGAGAACCCATTTGGCCCAGGCGGCCGGAACTTAGCCGTTGGGACTACTGGTACCGGACCAGACGCGGCCCTGATTGAACGGGCGGGAAAGACTGCCTAATGCGGTGCCCCAAAAAGGGAAAGGCCCTCCGTTCATCATGGCGACTCATCCTATCGACGCCGGGGCGCCTCATTGATTTTATGATAATATACCGTCAAACACCCCAGGCGTCCCAGGAGCCCCTAAAGACGTTAGAGCCCGGAGGCATCGCATGATGGACTATAAACCTAATATGGTCCTTTCCAACCAAGATTTTAAGGTGGTAGGCTCTCGGCCGGTGCGTCACGACGGCGCTGATAAAGTCACCGGCCAGGCCAGATACGGCGCCGACGTGAACCTGCCGGGGTTGCTTTTTGGTAGGATCCTCCGGAGTCCCCACGCTCACGCCCGGATAAAATCCATCGATACTAGCCGCGCCGCCGCCCTTAGCGGCGTTTTCGCCGTAGTTACCTCCGCTGACTTGGCTCAGCCATCCGGCAAGGTGGTAGATCTGGCCGAGGGCGCACTTCACAACCTTCGCTTTCTGAGTAACAACATAATGGCCGCCGGCAAGGTGCTTTATAAAGGCCACGCGGTGGCGGCCGTCGCGGCCATCAACCAGCACGTCGCTGAGCAAGCGTTGAAGCTGGTAGAAGTGGACTACGAGGTATTACCCTCGGTGTCCAGCGCGCAGGAAGCCATGAAGGAGGATGCTCCGCTGCTGCATGAGCGTCTGGCCTCGCTGTCAAACCCGGCGTTGAGGCCCGGCGGGGTCCTGGACGACGACGACCCTAATCCAGGATCCAACGTCGCCAACCACTTCGAGTTTCGCTTGGGTGACGTTGACGATGGGTTCAAGCAGGCGGAAATCGTAGTCGAAAAAGAGACCTCCACCGTTCCGGTCCACCAAGGGTATATCGAGCCTCACACCGGTACCGCGATGTGGCACGGCGATGGCACCCTGACCGTCTGGTCAAGCAGTCAGGGGCATTTCACGGTTAGGGAGCAAACGGCCCGTTTGATGGGTGTTCCCGTGTCGAGCGTTAAGGCCATTCCCATGGAGATTGGAGGTGGCTTCGGCGCCAAGACGGTGGTCTACGTTGAACCGGTGGCGGCCGCGTTGGCTCGTAAAGCGGGCCGCCCGGTAAAGGTAACCATGTCCCGGACCGAGGTATTCGAAGCTACGGGCCCTACCTCTGGCACCCATATCAAAGTAAAGCTGGGAGCCACCAAAGACGGGAAATTAGTAGCCGCCGAAGCCTGCCTAATTTACGAGTCCGGCGCATTCCCCGGGTCGCCGGTATCGCCGGGGTGCCAGTGCATGATGGCTGCCTACGACATCCCCAACGCCCACATAGAGGGATACGACGTTCTGGTGAACATGCCAAAGTCGGCGGCATACCGAGCGCCGGGCTCACCTGCATCCGCCTTTGCCATGGAAACCGCCATCGATGAGTTGTGCGAGAAGTTGGACATGGACCCCTTGGAGTTCCGGCTGCTCAACAGTGCCAAAGAGGGGACTCGGAGGGTCACGGGGCCGGTGTTCCCTAGGGTTGGCTTCGAGGAAACCTTGCAGGCGGCCAAGGCGCACCCCCATTACTCAGCGCCTCTGGAAGGCCCCTACCGGGGCAGGGGAGTGGCCAGCGGATTCTGGGGCAACAATACCGGACCGTCAAGCGCCCTGGCCATCGTCAACGCTGACGGGACCGTCAATCTGATTGAGGGCTCCATGGACATCGGGGGAACCAGGACCTCAGTGTCGCAGCAGCTGGCCGAGGTCCTGGGTATAGCCGTGGAGGATGTCCACCCCTCGGTGGGAGACACCGACTCCATAGGATTTACCTCCAACACCGGAGGCAGCGGGGTCACCTTCAAGACAGGCTGGGCCGCTTACGAGGCGGCCCAGGATATCAAAAGCCAGATGATACGGAGGGCGGCAAAGATTTGGGACGTCCCCGAGGAGAACGTGGAGTACCAGGACGGTGCGCTGCAGCACAAGGCCGACCCGGAATTGCGCATGACCTTCAGTCAGTTGGCCGCGCGTCAGAACGCCACCGGCGGTCCCATAACCGGCCGGGCCGGGGTTAACCCGCCCGGAGCCGGTAGCGCAATCGCCACCCATATCGTGGACCTGGAAGTCGATCCGGAGACCGGCAAAGTAACGATTCTGCGCTATACGGCGCTTCAAGACGCCGGGAAGGCCGTACACCCGAGTTACGTGGAAGGCCAGATGCAAGGCGGCGCGGTCCAGGGTATCGGTTGGGCCTTGAATGAAGAGTATTTCTTGAATAACCAGGGCCACATGTCCAACTCCAGTTTCCTGGATTACAGAATGCCCATCAGTCTCGACCTTCCGATGATTGACACCGTTGTGGTCGAGGTGGCCAACCCCAGCCATCCCTATGGGGTGCGGGGCGTTGGGGAGGTGCCCATAGTCCCTCCCATGGCCGCAATTTCCAACGCCATTTCCAAGGCCATAGGCGCCCGGATGGACCGTCTTCCGATGACCCCTGGCCGGGTGCTGGAAGCCATCTGGGATAAAGAATAGTGCGGCGTTGCCGCGAGTTGGCAAAGAGATGCCCGAAGTTTGGATACCACCTCGGATGCAGGCGCTAACCGGAGGACAAAAAACCGTCCGGGTGGCTGGTGCGTCGGTAAGGCGGATTATCAACAACCTGGAGAAAGAGTTCCCCGGCATCCGTTCTCAGTTGTGCGACGAAGAAGAAGACGATTTGTTGCCGGGAGTCGCGGTGATCATTGATGGCGAAGCCAGCCAATTGGGAATGTTGGAGCGGGTAGAGGAAAACAGCGAGGTACACTTCCTTCCCGCCCTGGGCGGTGGTTGAGAACTTGGGATTGCACTGTTTTAGCCGGTTCATAAATGAGGGGGACGCTTATGCCTGAGCAGCTAACGGCATCGCAGCAGAAATGGTTTGACATCGCCGCCAAGCACGCGGACGATTTTGCTACCAGGGCGGCACTGCATGACGCAGACAACAGTTTTCCTCTCGAGAATTACGAGGAAATGAAGGCGTCAGGGTACACCAATCTGCCTATACCGGAATCATTGGGGGGAGGCGGGGGTTCTCTCCTGGACATCTGCATTGCTCAGGAGCGGCTGGCCAGAGGAGATGGAGCCACCGCCTTGGCCGTAAACATGCACTTGGGCCTGCCATGGATGATCACCGAGCTCTACAAGACGGGAAACGAGGATGTGGTCCCGCTTTTGGAAAACATAGCCAGCAACCGCCTGATATCTTGCGCGTCCATGACCGACCCGGCGGTGGACAGTCTAAGGGCCATTACCGGCTTGGGTTTCACCACCGCAATAGCGGTCAAAGAGGAAGGTGGTTTTCGGGTCAACGGCCGCCATGCTTTCGGCACCAATAGCCCCGTGGGTGATTTGTTCTGCAGTACGGCGGTGTACAACGATCCCGAGGAAGGAGAGGTTGGCCTGGTGTTCTTCATACCCATGGACACGCCGGGCATAGTGTGTCAGAACGACTGGAACGTCATGGGAATGCGGTCCACCGGAAGCCATAGCTGGGTGTTGAATAACCTGTTCATCACTGACGAACAAGCGTTCAAGCACCCCACCTGGGAATGGGGACAATTCGAGCGGCTGCTGTTCGCTTGGCACGGCGGCACCTTTTCCAGCGTATACATCGGCATAGCCCGGGCGGCACGGGACTTCGCCATCGAATATTGCAAAGAGCGTGTCCGCCTGCCCTTCAACCGGCCCGTGAGCCATTATCCGGGACACCAGTTTCTGGCCGCCGAGATGGACATTGGCCTAAAGGCGGCATGGGCTTTTCAAAAAGACTTAGCCGGCCGCCTCACCGACCCCTTGGCCCGCGACGACCAAAGCATAGTGGACGCGGTTGCCATGCAGTACTTCTGCATGCGCACGGCGGTGGACGTGGTGGACAAGGCAGTAGAAATGGTGGGCGGCGCAGCCCTGGCCAAGCACTTACCGCTGGAACGCTACTATCGAGACGTCAGAGTCGGCCCCATGCATCCCATTACAGGCTTTGACGCTCTGGAGATCATCGGCAAGCACGCCTTTGGCATACCCCGAGACATGGAACCCCGGTACGCGTGACCGGCGCCTGTATTTAGCCAAAGAGCCTCTTTCCCTCCGGAAGGAGGTTTTTTGCAGGCCTTTGGGAAACCCCTTTACAATAGAGATCACCCTGAGGAGACTACCCTGACAAGGTATCCTGTTGGAAGGTCTCCTCCGCTCCAGCGTCGTAGACGGCGTTAAAGCCGAATCGGAGAGCGGAATGGCGGGTGAGCTCAAGGCGTTGTTCATCGCGGCCAACAAGTAGATCTGCGTGCGGCTCGAGATGACCGCCTAACCCATAACATTTGGCATAGGAGAAACATATGGCAGCATACGTGATAGTCGATATCGAGGTAACGGACTCTGAGACCTTCGAAGAGTATCGCGGGCTAGTCTCCCCCCTGGTAGCTAAATACGGAGGCAAGTACCTGGTTCGCGGGGGCGCTTTTGAAGTAGTCGAAGGACAGTGGGCACCCACCCGTTTGACGGTGCTGGAGTTCGAAAGTTTGGCCAAGGCGAAGCAGTTCTTTGACTCGGAGGAGTATGAACCGGTCAAGCAGATCCGGCTCAAGTCAACGAACAGCAACGTAGTGTTTGTGGAAGGCGTTTGACCCCAAGCCGAGGCCTTGCCGGCCGAGCCTGCGCCGGGGTAAATCGAGTTTAACGCATGTCTGCCGCCGTTGAGAAATTCCAGCGTCTGACGTTGCCCGTGAAGGGCATGACCTGTGCCGCTTGTGTCTCCCACGTGGAGAACGCGCTGAGAGGTGTGCCCGGAGTCAGCTCCGTTTCGGTCAACCTGGTTACGGAGAAGGCGATTGTAGAGGCTGAGGAGCTCGACGTGGGACGCCTAAGCAAGGCCGTGTCTCAGGCCGGGTACAGAATTCCCACAGATTCCACGACGTTAAACGTGGACGGAATGACCTGCGCTGCTTGCGTAGCTCACGTGGAATCTGCGTTGGCCTCTATACCAGGCGTTTATGAAGTTTCGGTCAATCTAGCCACCGAGAAAGCCACGGTCAAGCACGTCCTGGGCCCAGCCGGTCAGGCCGAGTTCAAAAGCGCGATAGAAATTGCCGGGTATCGGCTGCACGGGGCGGGGGAAAGCTCTCAGGACATCCGGGAAGAACTGGACCGGTTGTCCAAGGTCGAGGAAATCCGCTCTCTTCGAAACCGCCTAGTCTTCGCGGCGTCTGGAGCGATTGTCTTGTTCCTGGGCTCCTTTGGCGCTTTTCCTTGGGTGGACCGGTTGCTGGACCTCCGGTTCTATCCTTTTCTATTGTGGGCCCTGGCTACCCCCGTCCTGTTTTGGGCCGGTTACACCTTTTACGCTTCTGGGCTGCCGCCGCTGCGCCGCGGCATAGCAAACATGCACACCCTGATTGCGCTAGGCGCGACGGTCGCTTACGGCTATAGCGCGGCTGTGGTGCTGTTGGATGCCGTATTGCCTCAGCTGCTTGCGAGCCATGGCGTCCAACCCAGTGTTTATTTCGACACAGCTGCGATCATAATTGCCCTGATCCTTTTGGGGCGGTACCTTGAGGCAAGGGCCAGGGACCGGACGTCCCAAGCTATCCGGCAACTCATGGACCTGCAGTCTAATACCGCCAGGGTGGTCCGGGGAGGACAGGAACAGGACGTTTCCGTTGAGTCGGTAATCCCTGGAGAGACCATTCGAGTCCGCCCTGGAGAGAAAATTGCCGTCGACGGGGAGGTGATAGAGGGCTATTCCTCGGTGGATGAGTCCATGCTCACCGGCGAGAGTATGCCGTTGGACAAGCAGGTTGGGAGCCCTGTATACAGTGGGACTTTGAACAAGCAAGGGTCCCTCTGGTTCCGGGCAACCAAGGTAGGCCAGGCTACGGTGCTTGCCCAAATCACGCGGTTGGTGGAGGAAGCCCAGGGCTCCAAAGCCCCCATCCAGCGTTTGGCGGACCGGGTAGCGGCTTACTTCGTGCCTGCGGTTACGGGTATCGCGCTATTCTCTTTCCTCATGTGGTTACTACTAGGTCCAGCTCCGGCCGTGACCTTTGCGACCCTGGTTTTTGTAGCGGTACTGATTATCGCGTGCCCTTGCGCCCTGGGGCTCGCTACTCCCACGGCCATAATCGTGGGCACTGGCAAGGGCGCTCAGCAAGGAGTGTTGATTCGCGACGCCCGAGCCCTGGAGGTTGCCCACCGGGTCAACGTCGTCGTGCTGGACAAGACGGGGACCGTGACCACTGGGCGACCTGTCGTCACCGACATTATTGCCTCCGGGATGTCGGAGTCTGAGCTTCTTGCCTTGGCGGCCTCGGCCGAGGTGGGGTCGGAGCATCCCGTGGGCGAAGCTGTGGTCCGGGAGGCCGAGGCGCGGGGCCTGCGGCTTCATGAGGCGACGCAGTTCCAAGCCATTCCGGGGCAGGGAATAGAGGCGAGCATCAACGGTGGCGCGGTCCGGGTGGGCAACCTAAGGCTGATCGAAGCGGAGGGGCTGGAGTTAAACGGGTTAGACGCCCCGGCGCTGGAGCTTGCCGGTCAAGGAAAGACTTGCATGTTCTTGGCAGTTGACGGATCGGTGCTTGGCGTCATAGCCGTGGCCGATACCTTGAAGCCTGACGCCAAGAATGAGGTTGCCAGGCTGCGAGGCCTGGGACTGGAAGTAGTAATGCTAACCGGGGACAACGCCCGCGCCGCGGCGGCAATTGGGCAGCAGTTGGGCGTGGACCGGGTCGAGGCGGAGGTGCTTCCCCAAGGCAAGGCAGAGGTGGTGCGGCAACTTCAGGGAGAAGGCAAGGTTGTTGCGATGGTCGGTGACGGCGTCAACGACGCTCCCGCCCTGGTGCAAGCCGACGTGGGCATGGCCATGGGCACGGGCACCGACGTCGGCATGGAATCGGCGGACATAACCTTGATTCGAGGAGACTTGGGAGGCGTACTGACGGCCTTTCAGCTGAGCCGCCAGACCATACGGACCATCAAGCAGAACCTATTCTGGGCGTTCTTCTATAACGCGTTGCTAATCCCGGTGGCCGCGGGCGCCCTATACCCTGCGTTCGACGCCTTGGGCGGCGTGCCCGCCGGCCTGCACTTTTTCTTCGGGGAGCAGGGTTTTCTGAACCCGGTATTGGCGGCCCTGGCTATGGCGTTCAGTTCGGTCACCGTAGTGACCAACTCGCTACGCTTGCGAAGGAAGCCGGTCCTGTAGCAGGTGACTTCCTATCACGATGTTATCCGGTATTGTCCTTCGGCGTTATCCCTCATCTTGGCTTCATGACCCCGCTCAGGGCCATCGTACAGACGCACTTGGGAGGAATTAGGTATGGCGACAGAAGTGGATCCGATTTGTCATATGGACGTTGACGTTAGCAATCCACCGGGTGTCGAGAGCCGGCGCCAAGGGACCACCTACTATTTCTGCGCCCCGGGCTGCAAGGTGGCATTCGATCGGGACCCGGAGAAGTACCTGCAAGGGCCGGCGGCCCCACCGGGGAAGAGGAAACCCTTCTTGACCAGGCTGTTTGGCCGGGGGGCATAAGGGACCGCTGCCTAGGGGTTTGCTCCATGGCACCGCTTGTATTTCTTGCCACTGCCGCAAGGACATGAGGCGTTGCGGCCCACCTTGGCCGCTCCTTTCGACATTGCTTCTCGATTTGCCCCATTTATTGCTTCCATGGGACTGTCAGTGTTCACCGGCGCCGGCTTGTGTCCCGCTCCCGCGGGCTGCTGTGTGATGGTAACGTGGAACAGGGTATGGACCACGTCGCGCTGCATCCGCTGGGTTAACTCTTGGAATAGCTTGTGTCCCTCCGTGCGGTACATCACTAGGGGGTCTCTTTGACCGTAGGCCTGCAACCCGATTCCGGTCCGCAGGTTTTCCATGGTGGTCAAGTGAGTTACCCAATGGGTGTCGATGGCGCGGAGCAGCAGAAGGCGTTCCAGAGTCCGCATTTGGTCCGAGCCAAGTTCGGCCTCTCGGGAGTCATAGATAGTATCGGCGTATTCCGACAGTATCTGGTGGACCTCTTCCTGGCTGTGGGAGTATACGGCGTCTTCATTGTCCAAGTCGCTGGGCAGGGGGCAAATGACACCAAGATCGCTCAAGAAGCCCGGTACATCCCAGTCGTCGCCGTGGCGGTCGGGTAGGCGCCGTTGCGCCAGGTCCAAGAACTCCTGGCGGACCATCTTCGCGATCCTGGACTTGAGATTGTCTCCGTTCAGGATTTGGCCCCGATCGGTATAGATGACTTCCCGTTGTTTGTTCAAGACATCGTCGAAATTCAACAGGTGTTTACGAATGTCAAAGTGGTAGCTCTCCACCTTGACCTGCGCGCCGTGGATAGACTTGGTAATCAAGCCGTTTTCTATGGGTGTGTTTTCGTCCAGTCCGGTCCAGCCCATCACCGTCTTGATGCGTTCTCCTCCGAACCGGACCATTAGCTCGTCTTCCAGTGACACGTAGAACCGAGAACTGCCGGGGTCTCCCTGCCGCCCGGAGCGGCCGCGAAGCTGGTTGTCGATACGCC
Source organism: Dehalococcoidia bacterium (assembly GCA_965224325.1). Taxonomy (GTDB): domain Bacteria; phylum Chloroflexota; class Dehalococcoidia; order Lucifugimonadales; family UBA3495; genus CBDCMJ01. The sequence continues at coordinate 23,883 of CBDCYT010000002.1, read as the reverse complement.
TGGCGTCGTGATGGTCCGTACCCATGACGTGGAGGCCGCCAAAGTGGATCACCTTGTCATGGTCGGCTTGCCAGTTGGGGTGGGTCGTGTCACCGCCGCCCAGGACTATGTCGGTACCCCGGCCAGCCATGTTGGTGGACACCGTGACCGCGCTCAGGCGGCCCGCCTGGCTCACGATGCTGGCCTCGCTTTCGTGGTTCTTGGCGTTAAGAACTTGGTGCGGTATTCCCTCACGCCGTAGCATATGGCTAAGCGCCTCGGAGGTCTCTATGGACGTGGTGCCCACCAAGACCGGCCTCCCCTGCTGGTGGAAGCCGGCTATGTCTGCGGCAACCTTCCTCCACTTGGCGTCTTCAGTCTGGAACACCAGGTCTGGACTGTCCTTGCGGACCATCCTGGTATTGGTGGGCACCACCGTCACTTCCAAGCCGTAGATTTTCGAGAACTCCTCCGCTTCGGTTTCGGCGGTGCCGGTCATGCCGGCCAGCTTGTCGTACATCCGGAAGTAGTTTTGCAGCGTGATGGTGGCGTAAGTGATGCTCTCCCTCTGTATCTTTGTGCCTTCCTTGGCTTCCACCGCCTGATGAAGTCCATCGGACCAACGGCGCCCGTATTGGAGCCGGCCGGTGAACTCATCGACAATGATCACCTCACCGTCCCGCACTACGTAGTCCTTGTCCAGTTGTTTAGTCACCTGCGCGGTTAGAGCGTTCTCGATATAGTGGACCAGGTGCAAGTTTTCCGGATCGTAGAGGTTAGACACCTTGGTCCACTTCTCCATTTTGCGGATTCCTTCCTGGGTCATGGAGATGCTCTTAGTGCGGGCGTCAATGGTGTAGTCTTCTTCAAATTGGAGCCGAGGCGCTAGCTTGGCAAACTGTTGGTAGAGCGCCACCGGTTCCTCGGCGGGTCCGCTGATGATCAGGGGTGTCCGAGCTTCGTCAATGAGGATGTTGTCTACCTCGTCCACTATGGCGTAGCTAAGTTCCCGCTGCACCCTCAGCGAGATGTTTGTGGACATGTTGTCTCGAAGGTAATCGAAGCCAAACTCGTTGTTGGTGCCGTAGGTTATGTCGGCACGATAGGCCTCCGCCCGGGTGACCTGACGTAAGCATTTTAGGCCGCCGGGGGACTCGGGTTCCTCCGGATCGTAAATGTGAGAGCTATCATGTTGTAGACAACCCACCGATATCCCCAGACCGTGGTAGATGGGGCCCATCCAGACCGGGTCTCGCCTTGCCAGGTAGTCGTTAACGGTAACTACGTGCACCCCGTTCCCGGACAAAGCGTTTAGATAAACTGGAAGGGTTGCCACCAGGGTCTTGCCTTCGCCGGTCTTCATCTCGGCGATATGGCCCTGGTGCAACACCATGCCTCCAATAAGTTGTACGTCGTAGTGGCGCTGGCCTAGATAACGCCGGGCCGCCTCCCGGACGACAGCGAAGGCCTCGGGCAACAGGTCATCCAAAGTCTCCTTGCCGCGCAGACGTTCCTGGAACTCTTGGGTCTTATCGCGAAGGTCGCCGTCGTTTAGTCTGCTAATTGACGCTTCGCGGCCATTAATACTGTCCGAGATTGGGCGGAGCTTCTTGAGAATCTTCTCGCTGCTATCGCCAAGCACCTTTGATAGCAAGGAAACCATTGCGTATCACCACCTTGTTTGTATATGGAGACCGCCCATTCAGGGCTGATATGGAGTGTCTACCCTGTGGGGGCGCCCATAATCCGGCTTCATGGCGCATTATGGGGGCTCTGTTCCAGAAATGGCGGAGACGAATCGTCCGGTGTCTACTTGTATTTTAACCAATGTAGGCGACGGATGCACTGCGCGGGTGATTGGCCATTCACTAATCAAACCCGCACTTGGCGCTTGAGGGTCCGAGCGCTCAGGTTGGTGGGTTTTTGGAACGATTCTGCACTCAATCCTGAAAGTCTATTCCGGTTAGACATGTGAGACGCCAGTGGTGTACTACATATCTAGCCGTTGTTGAATCGGGTCCTTCTAAGGGATTGAGGTTAGGTTAGCTAGCCGGGACGGGGAAAACCGAAGCACAACCGGCAATACCGTCGGTAGCCGCTCGAGGACTCACCGGCCTTGGGCGCCGCCGGTTAGCTCCGCCAGACGGCTCACGCCGGAGGTCTCCAGGTAGTCTCGCAGTTCGTCCACGATGCGAAAGGGAGACCACAGCCCTACCAGGTTGGCGCTGCCTATCTGGACCGCCGTTGCGCCGGCCAGTATGTACTCCAGGACGTGCTTGGCCTCGAAGATTCCGCCCACACCGACGATAGGCACATCCACAACTTGAGCGGCCCGGTACACCAGAGCCAGGGATATTGGCCGCAGCCCGATACCGGAAAGACCGCCGGTAATACCGCCAAGGACCGGCTTGCGGGCTTCGACGTCTATGGCCATGGCGGGGACAGTGTTTGATATGGTCAGTGCGTCTGCTCCGGCGTCCACCGCGGCCTTGGCGATCTCGGTTACGTCAGGGACGTTGGGCGCCAGTTTGGCCAGCAACGGCAGGCCGGTGTTAGCCCTAACCGCCCCGACTGCCGCGGCGGTTAAACTGGCGCTGTGGCTGAACAGGGCGCCGTTTTCGATGTTTGGGCAGCTCAAGTTGAGCTCTATACCCTGGAAGCCGGCCACACCCCTGGTCATTGCAGCCATTTCTCCGAATTGCGCCACGCTGTGGCCGGAGATGCTCAGCAGCACCTTGGTGGCGTACCCTTCCCACTGGGGAGCTAGCTGGGTTAGGGCAGCCTCGATTCCAGGATTGGTCAACCCAATGGAGTTTAGGAAGATGTAATCCCCCTGCTCCCATGCCTGTCGATAGGACGGTGGGTCCCAACGTGGTTCCGGATTGCCTTCCCGGGGCTCACGGGTGACGGTCTTGGGTATGACAGCGCCCAACCGGCTCAGGTCCATTTCAGACGTTAAGCCGCTCCCGTAACCGTCGTAGCCGAAAGTGCCGGAGGCAACCATGACCGGATTATCCATTCGCAGATGGTTTGGATTCCGGGGCGCTAAGTCGACCGCCAGATCCACCCCTCCTGAGGCCACCGGACTGGTTACAACAACGTTATCCTGCTGACCCATCGTCTGAAGCAGCCTCCGGCAGAGCGGTCTCTGGCGGGCCGCTTTCGAAGCCGGCATTGCCTCCGTCCTCCGGCCCAGGGTCGTTTCGGCTTTCCATGCCGGCGTTCTCCTGGTTTATACCGTTGGCGGAAGCATCGCTGACGGCGGGCCCATCTAGTGCCCCTTCGGTTGCTCTGGGCAGGTCAGCTTCGCCCGAGTCCTCCCCGACGAGGAAACTTAAATCCACATCTTCATTCTCAGCCTCGGGGAAGATGTCTTGATTAGCCGGAGAAGATGCGGCCTCCCGGTCCTGGGCCATCTCCCCGTTGTTGATCCCCAGCCAGTCGTCTGCGGCCATTCCCAATTCAGGTATGGGTTCCGGCTCCGCCAGAGTGTCCATGCCGGGCATGCTGAGACGCGCAGGAATTAGCCGCCCGATAATGACGTTTTCCTTCAGCCCCAGCAGCCAGTCTTGGGCCCCGCTGACGGCGGCATGAGTGAGAACCCTTGTCGCCTCTTGGAAGGAAGCGGCCGAAAGGAAACTGTTGGTCAGCAGAGAGGCCCGGGTAACACCCAGAAGGACCGGTTTGGCAGTGGCAGGTTCGCCGCCTTCGGCTAGGACCTTGGCGTTTTTATCTTGGAACTCGTACTTGTCTACCATCTGCCCGGGGATGAAGTCGGAGTCCCCCGTAGACTCAACCGAGACCCGGCGAAGCATCTGGCGCAGGATAATCTCGATGTGCTTATCGTGGATGCTCACACCCTGTGACTGGTAAACTTGCTGAACCTCGTCCACCAGGTATCGTTGCAGGTCTTCTTTACCGCGGATGCGGAGAATATCGTGGGGATTTAGCGGACCGCCGATCAGGGCGTCTCCCGCTTTCACCTGGTCTCCGCTGGACACCAGGATTTGGGCTGGGGCGGGGATGATGTGTTCCCGCTCTTCAACGTCCTCCCATACTATGGAGATGGCGTCCTGACTTAACTCCACTCGGCCGCCGATATTGGCCACCACCTGCTGAGTCGGAGTGGCAGGTTCATCTTCAATAGGGACCTCTTCGCCGGTCTCGTTCCCGTTTGGGGGCGCGAGGGCAGACGTGGTTAATATCATACCCGGTTCAACGTACTCTCCCTGATCAACCAGGATTTCAGCGTCCGGAGTGATGGGGTAGTCTTCCCGAAATTCTTCCCGGCTGACCATCCTGAGCCGCCTGCCATCCTCGTCCGCGTCGATTTCGACGAGACCGTCAATGTCGGCCAGAATGGCTGCGCTCTTGGGGACCCTGGCCTCGAACAATTCCTCGACTCTGGGCAGACCGCTGGTAATATCCAGGCCGGCCACACCTCCGGTGTGGAAGGTCCTCATGGTCAGCTGGGTGCCAGGCTCGCCGATGCTTTGAGCCGCTATGATGCCCACCGCTTGGCCTTCCTCAACCTGGGTTCCCGTAGCTGGGAGCCGGCCATAGCACATCCGGCATATGCCTCGGCTGGCCTCGCAGTTTAGCGGAGTCCGGACCGGCGCCTCTGTCAACCCGGCGTCCACCATTCTCTGAATCGTATCTTCGTTGATCTCCTCGTTGCGCTGCACCAGAATCTCACCGGTGTCCGGATGGGGAATGGCCGCCGCCGCCAGCCTGCCGATAATACGCTCCTTGAGCGGCCTCCGTACGAGTTCATCCGCTATGATGGACATCCAACTGGCGTCCACGGTTTCGCAGTCCTGATGGAGTACGATAACCTCCTGGGCGATGTCTATCAGCCGGCGGGTCAGGTACCCGCTATCGGCAGTCCGTAGGGCGGTGTCGGCGAGACCCTTGCGGGCTCCGTGAGTGGAGATGAAGTACTCCAACGCCGTTAGACCCTCGCGGAAGCTGGACTTGATGGGAAGATCGATGATCCGGCCTTTGGGGTTGCTCATCAACCCGCGCATGCCTGCCATTTGTTTTATCTGAGATATATTCCCCTTTGCTCCGGACACCGCCATTATGGCGATGCCCCCGTAGTTGCTCAAATCCTCTTTAACCAACTCGGTGGTTTGGTCCGAAGCCGAGGTCCAAGCTGCCACTGTTTTATTGTAGCGTTCATCTTCCGATATCAAGCCGGAGAGGAACTGGTCCTCGTAGTCTGTGACCAGGCGTGTGGCTTCGCTGAGCACGCCAGGCTTTTTGGGCGAGACCTGAATGTCGTTTATGGCTATGGTGATGCCCGAGACGGTGGCGTAGTGGAATCCCAGGTCCTTGATCTCGTCCAGTATCGTGGCAGTTTCTTCGTTGGACAAGTTCCGGTACAACTCTGCGGTCAAGTCCTTAAGGGCGGCTCTGTCCATGAGTTGGTTCTGGAAGTTGACCGACGCAGGCATCTTCTCATGGAACAATAAGCGGCCTAGGGTGGTTTCCTTCCAGTCGTCTTCGTCTATGCCGTCAACGCGCTGGATGTTGATGCGGGCCTGCAAATCCACCAACTCAGACGCGTGGGCGATGCGGGCTTCGTTTAAGTCGTAATACCGCGATCCCTCTCCCTTGGCTCCCTCCCGAATCTGGGTCAGGTAGTAGCAACCCATCACCATGTCCAGGGTGGGGGCCACCAGCGGGTCTCCGGAAGCGGGAGACAACATGTTGTGAGTACTCAGCATGGCTTCCTTGGCTTCCAGCACCGCCATCCTAGAGAGGGGCACGTGCACTGCCATCTGATCACCGTCGAAGTCGGCGTTAAACGCGGTGCAAACCAGGGGGTGAATCTGAATGGCGTTGCCTTCAATGAGCACTGGCATGAACGCCTGGATCCCCAAGCGGTGCAGCGTGGGGGCCCGGTTGATCAATACGGGCCGGTTCTTGATCACGTCTTCCAGGATGTCCCAGACCTCCGGCCGGGCCCGCTCCACCATACGCTTGGCGTTTTTGATGTTGGGCGCTATGCCCAATACCGCCAGCCGGTGCATGACGAAGGGCTTGAACAGCTCGAGGGCCATTTTCTTGGGCAGGCCGCATTCGTGCATCTTGAGTTCGGGCCCAACCACGATGACTGACCGGCCACTGTAGTCAACCCGTTTGCCCAACAGATTCTGCCGGAAGCGTCCTTGTTTGCCGCGAAGCAGGTCTGACAGGGACTTGAGCTTGTGATTGTGGCTGCCCTGGATGGGCCGGCCTCGGCGGCCGTTGTCGATTAGAGCGTCTACCGCTTCCTGAAGCATGCGCTTTTCATTGCGGATAATAATTTCCGGAGCCCCTAGGTCCATGAGCCGCTTCAACCTGTTATTGCGGTTGATAACGCGGCGGTACAGATCGTTCAGGTCGCTGGTAGCGAAGCGGCCTCCGTCCAACTGGACCATGGGCCGCAGCTCAGGAGGCAAGACCGGCAGAATGGAGAGAATCATGTCCTCGACGCGGTTGCCGCTGTTGCGGAAGGACTCAACCACTCCCAAGCGTTTGATTGCTTTCTTGCGGCGTTGGCCCGACGTCGATTGCATCTCGTATATGAGTCGTTCACGGAGGGCTTCCAGATCGATAGTTCTCAGGATGGCTAAGATGGCCTCGGCTCCCATGGCGGCCTCGAACACGTTGCCGTAGTGCTCGTTGAGCTCACGGTAGCGGGACTCGGCGATTAGCTTGTGGACTCGTAGGTCCTCTATCTCGTCGATGCTGGTTTGCACCTGCTCCGTCAGTTGAGATTCTTCAGAGGTCAAACGACTGCCCATGGCGTCGATTTCGGCTTGTATGGTCTTACGTTCTACCTCAGGGTCTACTACCTCAAGCTCCACGTTATCTTGGACCTCGGCCTCGCCCAAGGCTTCGAGGCTTTGGTTCAGCTCTTCAATTCGTTCCGCGGCTACCCTCCCGCGCTTCTTAATCTCAAGATCGTGCTTGGCCCGCTCCTCCTCAATGGCGGACTGGCGGGCCTCTTCGTCCACGGAGACGATTATATGTTGGGCAAAGTACAGGACTCTCTCCAGGTTTCTGGGGGAGAGGTCAAGCAGCAGGCCCAAGCGGCTGGGGGTGGTCTTGCTGAACCAGATATGGGCCACCGGCGCCGCCAAGCGAATATGTCCCATCCGCTCCCGCCGAACCTTGGAACGGGTAACCTCCACTCCGCAACGGTCACAGACGACGCCGCGGTAGCGAATGCGCTTGTATTTGCCGCAGAAGCATTCCCAGTCCTTGGTCGGTCCGAACAGGCGCTCGCAGAACAGCCCGTCCTTCTCCGGCCGCAACGTGCGGTAGTTTATGGTCTCCGGTTTAGTAACCTCACCGTGGGACCAGTTGAGTATCTGTTCTGGGGAGGCGATGGAAATCCGAATCGCGTTGAAATTGGTGCCTTGAGTTTCGGTTCGGTCTAACAATCTGACCATTAAATCGCCTCCAACTGTTGGTACAGGTCTATGTCGTCGGACAGGCCCTGAGTGAGCGAGGGACGATCATCCTCGTTCAACAACTCGACTGACAACCCCAAGCTTTGGAGTTCCTTCAACAATACGTTGAACGATTCCGGCACTCCAGGCTGACCGATGGGCTCGCCCTTCACGACTGCCTCATAGGTCTTGACCCGTCCGGCCACGTCGTCGGACTTGACGGTCAGCACCTCTTGAAGGTTGTACGCGGCGCTGTAGGCTTCCAGGGCCCACACTTCCATCTCGCCGAATCTCTGGCCGCCGAACTGGGCTTTCCCACCCAGTGGCTGCTGGGTGATCATCGAGTAAGGACCGGTGGAACGGGCGTGAATTTTGTCCTCCACCAAGTGGATTAGCTTCAGGATATAAATGCTGCCCACTGTGACCAATTGATCAAATGCTTCACCGCTCCTTCCATCGAACAGCTCAAATTTGCCGAAAGTGGGAGGCGCCTTCCGCTGTTCCTTATGCACCTTCAGGGACAACTGGCGCATGTCCTCCGCGGTAAGCCCCTCTACATCCTCGCCCGCCTCTTCTGTCAACCATAGGCGCAGGCATGCCTCTTGAGCCAATCCATATTTGGAGTCATCGAAAAGCATGGTGGCGTCTAGGCCCCGCTCCGATAGCCAACTCTCCACCTTGGAGTAATCCAAGGACATAAAATCGCCGGTAGGACCGGGGCTGATGGCTCCCGCCTGCTGAGCGAACCACACCCTGGCCAGCGCGTCCTCGATGGCGTTGTCGCGAGCCCCGTCAAACACCGGCGTGTTGGCCCGGAAGTTTAGGCCTCGGGCGGCCCAGCCCAGGTGGGCCTCCAGGACCTGACCCAGGTTCATCCTAGAGGGCACACCGATGGGGTTCAAGATTATATCGACCGGCGTACCGTCGTTCAGGTAGGGCATGTCTTCTTCGGGCAAGATGCGGGCGACCACGCCTTTGTTGCCGTGGCGGCCGGCCATTTTATCTCCCACCGAGATCTTCCGAGTTTGGGCGATCCACACACGGACCGCCTCGTTGACTCCCGGCTGTAGATCGTCCCGGTTGGCCCGGTTCAACACCTTGACGTCAATGATCTTGCCCCGTTCCCCATGGGGAACACGCAAGGACGTGTCCTTCACGTCCCTGGACTTCTCCCCGAAAATGGCCCGAAGCAGTTTCTCTTCGGCGGTGAGTTCCGTTTCACCCTTGGGGGTTACTTTACCCACCAGGATGTCGCCGGGGCCCACCTCGGCGCCAACGCGAATGATGCCCCGTTCATCCAGGTCCCGTAGGGTTACCTCACCAACGTTGGGAATATCTCTAGTTATCTCTTCGGGGCCTAGCTTAGTTTCCCGAGCTTCCATTTCATGTTTTTCGATGTGGGTTGAGGTGAAGTAATCGTCCTTGACCAGTCTTTCGCTGACGATGATGGCGTCTTCGTAGTTGTAGCCTTCCCATGACATGAACGCCACCAGCACGTTCTGACCTAAAGCCAGCTCTCCGTTGTCTGTGGAGGAGCTGTCGGCCAGAATGCCGCCGGTCTCCACCAGGTCTCCCTTGGCCACGGTGGGGCGTTGGTCAAAACAGGTGCCCTGGTTGGTCCGGGCAAACTTGATCAGATTGTGACAGTGGTCGTTCCCCTCGGCGTCGGTAACCACGATAGCTCGGCCGTTCACAGAAGTGACCGACCCTGCAGCTTCGGACAGCACCACCTGGCCGCTATCCCGGGCCACTCGTCTTTCAATTCCGGTGCCCACCACCGGGGCCTGAGGCCGTAGCAAGGGCACAGCTTGACGCTGCATGTTGGAACCCATCAGGGCCCGGTTGGCGTCATCATGTTCCAAGAATGGAATCAGGGCTGCTGACACACTCATGATCTGCATGGGGGAAACATCGATCAAGTCCACGGCATCTGGATGGGCCTCGGTATAGGTCTCACCGATTCGAACCTCGACCCGGTCGTCTATGAATTGGTTGAGTGGGTCCAGCCGTGAGTTGGCTTGAGCGACTCGTTGCACCTCTTCTTGGTCTGCCGACAAGTAGAAAACGTCCTCTTCAGAGCTGGCTACAAAGGGACGCACCTCAAGGGACGTGCCTGCCGGCAGCTTGCGGATGGCGGCCAACTTTTGTTTGCTGATGACTTTGCCCTTGCCGACGATGGTCTTTCCCAACTCATCCACCACGTCGGCGGTTACCGTGCGTCCCTCCAACTCCGGCGAGTTCATGGGCAGGGACTTCAACACCGGCCGGAACGGCGATTCGATGAATCCATAGGAGTTGATCCGGGCATAGGAGGCCAGAGAGCTGAGCAAGCCAATATTGGGACCTTCCGGCGTTTCTATGGGGCAAATGCGCCCGTAGTGCGAGAAGTGGACGTCCCGGACGTCGAACCCCGCCCTCTCTCTGGACAGACCTCCCGGACCCAAGGCAGACAAACGGCGTTTGTGAGTAAGCTCTGCCAAGGGATTGGTCTGGTCCATGAATTGGGACAGCTGAGAGCCGCCAAAAAACTCCCGCACCGCTGCCACCACCGGCCGTATGTTAACCAAGCCCTGGGGGGCTGCGGTTTCCGGGTCTACCAGGGTCATTTTTTCCTTGACCATTCGCTCCATGCGAAGCAGGCCCACTCTCACTTGGTTCTGCACCAGCTCGCCCACGGCCCTGACCCGGCGGTTGCCCAGGTGGTCTATGTCGTCCGGGCTGCCATCGCCCTGATTGATGCGGATCATGGTGCGCATCACTGCCACCACGTCAGCTAGGGATAGGGTCATCAGGTCTGAGTTGTCTTCCTGTCCCAAGCGCCGGTTTAGCTTGTAGCGCCCCACCCGGCCTAGGTCGTAGCGCCGCGGGCCGAAGAATAGATTGTGTATCAAGTTGCGGGAGTTCTCCAGACTCGGAGGTTCGCCGGGCCGAAGGCGGCGGTAAAACTCGACTTGAGCCGACGCAATGCGCTTCGCCTGGTCTGAGTCGTAGGGATGATCTGGGCGGAGCCACTTCCAAAGCCCGCGGAGGTCGTCTTCGCGATAGGACGACTCTTTACCGTCAGCGACGGGGTCACGATCAAGCGTGGACCGTATGTAGAGATGGTTTTCGTCGGTGTCCACATCCTTAAACAGGTCCAACATCTCTTCATCCGAGGTCACGCCCAAGGCTCGCAAGAAGGTGGTCGCGGAAACTTTTCGCTTCCGGTCAACCTTCACCGAGAGCACGTCCTTGCTGCTGGTCTCAAACTCCAGCCAAGCGCCCCGGGAGGGTATCAATTTGGCGAAGCACAAGTTGCGGTCGCTCACCACGTTCTTCTCATATATGAAGTAGATGCCTGGGGAGCGGACCAACTGGCTTACCACCACACGCTCGGCCCCATTGATGACAAAGGTGCCGTTGGGAGTCATCATGGGGATGTCTCCCATGAAGATCTCCTGCTCTTTGATTTCACCCGTGTCCTTCATGACCAGCCGGGTTTTGACGTAGAGCGGCTGAGAGAAGGTGATCTCCCGTTCCTTGCTCTCCTGGGGAGAGTATTTGGAAGGCCTGAAGTAGTGCTCTAGAAAATGCAGTTCGTACTTTTTGCCGGTGTAATCTGCGATGGGTGAAATTTCCCGGTAGACTTCGTGCAACCCTCCATCCTTGAGCCAATCATAAGATTGGATCTGGTTCTGAATTAGGTTGGGGACGTCTAAGCCTTGTGCAATTCGAGCGTAGGTCTTAACACCGTGAAGCTGGTCGGGATGCCCATTCTGAACGGGAGACAAACCCATGTACCATTCTCCTTAGGACGAGTAGATACGCCGCGCAAGCGAACGGAGCCAATAGCATAGTAAGGGCGACAAAGGTCAAGGGGCCGATCTGGAGGATGACAGAATTCGTCACCTGAAGCATACGTTGATAAACCTTGATTATACGAGCATCTTCGTTTTTGTCAACCGTCGGTTCTAGCCGCAAAACCCACTATTAAACTTCCCAGGCCGGTTTTGGACCAGGCCCGTTTTTGAGCTGGGCGTTTTTACCGGATTTCGGCCTTATTGAGGCGGTGGGCTTGCGCCAAGCCAATCACGGTCTTTTAATAGCCGGCGCGTGGATACCCCTCTGCCCACCACCGGCGCTAAGATAGCCAATTCCGGCTCGCCTTAAGGTCCACAGAAGGCGCGGAAGAACTTCTCCGAAGGCGGGAAAGGCTGGATCGTGGTGAGATGGCCGAACCATGAGTGGGGTTGCCACGGACTATTGGTTGACCCTGTTCGTTCAGTCCCGGCAAGGGAGCCGGTCTTTTTGGGGTTGCCAATCGACCGGTTGCCGCCAGAAATGCACCTCAAGCCTCCCCGCGATAAAGGCGTTGTGTTAAACTCCCATATCGGCCAATAACAGCGTCTGAGACGGGTAGGTTTGGAAGGAGTGCAATATGCTGGACTTGATTATCCGCGGCGGCCAGGTGGTTACTCCTTGGGGGGTGAGCGATTGGGACGTGGCAGTCCAGGGCGAGAAGATTGTGGCGATAGCAGCTCCGGGCGCACTGACTGACGAGTCTGTCCGGGTCATCGATGCCTCGGGAAAGATCGTGGCGCCCGGCGGCATCGAACCGCACGCCCACATTTCCGCGCCTATCATGGGCCACGGGGACCTCAAGACCGCACCCCCGGAGCAGGTCAGCCGGGCAGCCCTTTTTGGCGGCACCACGACTTTATTAGACTTCGCCATTCAGTATCCGGGCATAGACATAAATCAGGCCATCCAGGAACGGACTTCAGTCTGGCAAGGCAACTCCTACGCTGATTACTCCCACCATTTAATGTTACTGGGGGACGTGCAACCCAACATTATCGGCCAGCTTCACGAGGCTGTTCAGGACGGGTTCCCCACCGCCAAGATTTTCACCACCAATATCCGCCCCCCCGCCACGACCGGTGAACCTAGGATGGTGCGTATGGGGCACCTTCACGACGTCATGGAGGCAATGCAACGAGCGGGCGGCATGCTCCTGGTCCACTCGGAGGACGACGACATGGTCCAGCACATGTACCGGAAGCTGGCGGCCGAGGAGCGCACCGAATGGTGGAATATGCACCTGGTCCACAGCAACGAGTCCGAGGACGTTTCTTTCCGACGGGTCATTCGAGTGGCCGAATGGACCGGAGCTCCGGTCTATTTTGTCCACGTCAGCGCCAAGCAGGGTCTGGAGGCTATTCAAGAAGCCAGGTCTAACGGCATGCCCGTCTACGGCGAGACCCTTCACAATTATTGCTGTTTCAGCGCGGACAACTACGGGGAAGAGAACGGTATGAAATACCACACTTACCCCTCCCTGAAGTCGGAGGAGGACCGGCTGTCCTTGTGGGATGGCATAGTACGGGGCGGTTTGAGCACCATGGCCACCGACGAATACTGCACTTCCTGGGAGGTGAAGATCGCTGGCCGGACCATCTCCGACGTTACCGGCGGCCACAATGGAGCTGAGACCAGGGTGGGTGTCAGTTATAGCGAGGGAGTCTCCAAACGTGGCATGTCGCTGCAGCGGTTCGTTGACATTACCTCGGCCAACGCCGCCAAAATCATGGGCCTCTACCCCCGCAAGGGAGTCATCGCCCCCGGAAGCGACGCGGACCTCGTGCTAATCGACCCGAACGTGCGAAAGCGGTTGGACGGTAGTGATTTCCATATTTCCGATTACAGCATCTGGGAAGGGTTCGAAATCCAAGGGTGGCCCGTGACCACCATCTTGAGGGGTAAGGTGGTGGTGGAGAATGGCGAGTTCAGCGCCGCTCAGGGTGGCGGACAGCGGTTGCCGCGCAAGGTGGACCCGGAATATACCAACCGGCCCGCTTGTTAATGGGCGGAGGCCGTTATCGAGAAAACTTCCACTAGGATTTGAGGTTCCTCGCCATCTTTTTAGATGCCCCCGGCGCCGCTAGGCCGATGCAGTCTAGAAAGCGCCACCCGGTCAAGAATTGAGAAGCCCGGGAAGCCATAAAGCGGAGGATAAAATGGCCACACCTACTGGAGCGGAATTGGAGCAAAAGCGCGCCCGGCTACGCCGCTTAATACCCCAGGACCAGCCCAAGGCTACTACCCGGGGCATGAATCACGTGGCAATTTTCGCTAAGGACTTGGAAGCCACCGCTGAGTTTTACAACAACGTCATGGGCATGCCCGTGGTAGGGGTCACCGCCAACAGGGACGTCGCCGAGTCCACCCACATGAACGTGGACATGGGCAACGGCATGAGCTTCGCCTTTTTCGACTTTCCTCACGTGTCCCGGCTGCAACGCAAAGCGCCCGAAGGGGTGGGTGGCATCATGCACATAGCGCTGGCAATAGACCAGGACAGCCGGGCCGGGATCAAGCAGCGTCTCGAGGAGCACCGGATAAACTACCAGGAAATCGGGGGAAGCCTGTATCTCAAGGACCCCAATGGCTTGGGCATCGAGTTGATGGAGGGACCCTAGCACACCCCAGGGCTAGGTTGGCTCCACGTTGGCGGCTTGGAGCCGGGGTTGGCAAACTGGAGTATAAAGGCCCCAGACTAACCCCGGAGTACGCCGTGGCGCTCCAGGATGCGGGCCAACTCAGCTATGCCGTCGTAAACGGTCTGGGGTGTGGGATGCCCGTAGCACAGCCGGGCGCAATTGGCGCCCCGGCCTTCCGGCGAGAACATGGTGCCGTTGTAGAATCCAACTCCTTCGCTAAATGACTGCTCTTGGACCGCGGCTAAGTCGGCGCCTTCTGGGAGCTCCAACCAAACGCACAGACCCCCTTGCGGTGTGGACCAGGTGGCTGCGCCACCGAAATTTTCTCCCAAAGAGGCCAGCATGGCGTCACGCTTGGCCATGAGCGCTTGGTTCTGCTCATCTATGTGCTGGTACATGTCGTGTCTCAGGTACTCTTCGATGGCCATAGCCGCCAGTTGGTTCACGCCCCCGCCGCCCTTGAAGCTCATGGCCCGCAAGATGACCTCCTCAGGGGCCACCAGATAGCCCATGCGGACTCCCGGCGCGACGATCTTGGAGAATGATCCCACGTATATCACCTGGCCGGTGTCGTCCAGAGAGTGGAAGGAAGTCACGTCCTCGCCGGCGAAACGCAGGTCCACATAGCAGTCGTCTTCGAAAACCGGCACACCATAATTCCGGGTGATATCCAAAACTTGGCGCCTTCTCTGCAGGGTCATAGTCCAGCCCAGGGGGTTTTGGAAGGTAGGAATGGTGTAGAGGTACTTTACCTTTTTGCCTCGCGCCGCGGACTCTTTCAAGGTTCGTTCGAGCTCTTCCGGGACGATGCCCTCACCGTCGCACTTTACGCCGACTACTTCGGCTCCATAACGCCGCAACTGCCTGAGTGAGCCCAAATAAAGGAATTCCTCGGTGAGGACCACGTCCCCGGGGTCGGTCAGGGATTGGATTACCATGGAAATGGCTTCCCCGGAACCCGAGGTCAGCACCACGTCTTCGGGAGTGACCTTCATGTTTCGGTCGCGGGCCAATTTTTCCGCCACCAATTGGCGAAGGGAGCCGAGGCCGGCGTAGTCGGGGTAATAGGCTAAATCCTTGCCCTCGCGTTCCAGGGCGGTCTTGAGAGCACTGGCAAGACCTTCCAACGGCAGAGTGTCAGGGTCGGGATAGGCGACCGCAAAGTCGTACTTGGCGCGGGGAAAGGCGGTCTTCGCACCCACCGGGGCGTTCTTGGCGAATAGTCCCTGATAGCTAAATCGTTCCGAGTCTGCCATTGCTTACTCCTAAGCCAGCCCAGCCGGCCCCGGTAATACTTGTTCAGGACCTATTTCAGAATCGGCGCCCACAGCGTAACAACCCTTTCACAGGCCCCAGGACGAACGGGCGCCCCATAAGTCCGTCGTCCGCTCGTTCCCAGTTAGCCTAGTGGTCAAGCCTGCGCTGGGCGGGCCGCGGCGTTCAGGTCAGGTCTCCCGGACCACGTTTCAAATGGCCTCTAGTAGTACCGGGAGAACACCGGTTCTTCCCTAGTGATTATCTCCAGCACCACCGGTTGACCGGTGGAAGACATCTCCTGGGCCCGCTGCAAGGCGGGGGCTATCTGGCTGGGCTGGGTGACGGTTTCGGCGTGGCAGCCCAGGCTGTCTGCCAGCTTGGTGTAATCGCCGCCGACGAACTTGGAGCCGAACTTCTCCACCGCAATGGGAATGTTCTTTTCGTATCCGCCCATGGCGCCGTTATTCATAATCACGCTGATTATACCGATCTTGTTCCGGGACGCTGTCTCGAAGTCGGTGCCGCACATTCCTACCGCAGTGTCGCCCATGAGGTTTAGGGCGATCTTATCCGGAGCCGCTAGCTTCGCCCCCATTATGATCCCCAGTCCGGAGCCCAGCTGGGTTGAATTGCCCCATCCTATGTAGCCCCGGGGTGTGGTGGCGGTGTAGAAGGGCACTATCTGGTCCCTGGGATTACCCGAGTCGTGGGTAACGATGCTATTGGCCTTGTCCAATCCCTGGTCCAATTCCCAGATGACCCGGTAAGGGCTGATCGGCACGTCGTCGGAGGTCAACCGCGGCAACCATTCGGCCATCCACTCTTCTTTGACCGACTTGATCTCCTCGGCAACGTTGCCCCCTCCATTGCGGCTGTTCTCGCCCCCTAGCCGGGTCACTTCTTCTATTAGCTGCCTCAACACCAGTTTAGCGTCTCCGATTATGATGTCATCCAGCGGGTATTCGCTGTTCAGGTCCCCTTCGCTGAGAGTAGACTGAATAATCGTCTTGCCCGCGGGAATCGGAGCCGATGCCAGGGTCTTTTGGAAGCTGGAGCCGATGCCGAAGACCACGTCGGCTTGGCGTAGGAAGACGCCGACCGCCTTGGTCCCGCTGTTCCCTCCGGTTCCCAAAGATAGGTAGTGGTCCTCGGGGAAGCCACTTTTGCCCAAAGTGGTGGTCATCACCGGAGCGTTAAGCAATTCAGCCAATTCCACCAATTCCGGCGTGCCCTCGGCGTAAAGCACTCCCTGGCCGGCGTAAATGACTGGCCGCCTGGCTCTCATCAAAGTCTTGGCTACGCTAGCAACGTCCTGGGGGTCCCCGGCGCTGCGCCGCCTACCCACAGGGGAGTATTGAAACTGAGACTCGTCGATCTCGCCATTCAACACGTCCGCCGGCATCTCCACCAAAACAGGCTGGGGGCGTCCCATCCGCAGGTGGGTGTGAGCCCTGCGCATCATTTCGGGGATGCGATCGGTGTGGTTGATCAAGTCGGCCCACTTGGTGACGCCTTCGTAGTTGCGACTGGCGCGGTAATCGGAAGGCACTCCGTCTCTGCCGGTCCCCTGATGGCCGGGTAGCATCAAGATAGGCGACGAGTCGGCATAGGCTTGAGCAACTCCCGGGTATGCGTTCTCGATGCCGGGCCCGGCCTGCACAAGGCACACCCCGGTCTTGCGGCCGTTGGTAACTCGGCTATAGCCGTCGGCCATGTTCACCGCTCCGCGCTCCATTCGCGAGATGATGGGCCGAATGCCCGCGGCGGCGGCGGCGTCAATCAACGGGTTATTAGGAAAGCAGAAGACATAATCCACGCCTTCCTGTTGCAGGATGCTAGCCAACACGGTTTTACCTTGCATCGTATCCCTTCCTTCGTGCGCCTGCCGTGCGCCTACGTTTAGTTATGGGGGTATCGAACGCAATATTGTTCCGTGCGCTCGTGTTTTTGGTATCAGGGTCTCAACCCCAATATTCTGCGAGATTTGCTTTCGGATTAGGCTCACCAGGGAGAGCGCCGATGATACTCTCCGTAGCTAGAATTCAAATGCCGCCGGTTGAGACGGGGTCTGCGGCGACCTCCAATTCCAGCGCCAAAGTCTCCGGGGAACGCAACGAGCCCCACGTGCTTACGAACCCCCGTAGAGACTCTCGTCAGAGAAGAACGGTTTGTCCGCGTCCGCGGATTCCAGGCCTAGCAGGCGGTCCGTGTTTAGATGGCAAGCTCTTAGCCAAAGAACCAGAATAGCCCGGTCCATGTATTCTCTAGGGAGATTTACGGTCCGGCCGTGCTTGATTGCCAGCCACCCGGCGTGGCCCGCCGCAAAGTACTCCTCCATGAATGCGGTGGGTTCCGCTTCCGAGGCTGCCGCCTCTAAGACCTCCTGCGGGGCCGCTGAACACAAAATATCAGGGTGTTCTATTGCCATCCGAAGATAGTAGCGTTCCATGGCCGGATCCACAGCGGCAACCGTAAGGTGGGCGTCCTTTTGCCCGGCGCCTAAAGATTAAGCTGGGGGACTAGGTAGCCGGACTGCTTGTGGTAAATCTGGATGCGGCTACGCTGAGTATCTATCACCAGTAAACGGTTGTTGATCGGGTCGAACTCCACTCCCGTGGGTTGGGCGAAAGTCCACTCTGGTTCGGTGCTGTGAACTTCCCGGCGGCGCTTGATGTAGTCGGCGTTGGCGTCTACGGTCATTTGAGCCCATAGCGATAGCTGTTGGGCGTCACCCGCCAGACTGGTGAGGAACTGGCCTTCCGCGTCAAATATGTGTATCCGGCCCCGGTCCCAGCGGTTCCTGCTCCAATCGCATATATAGACGTCGCCTTCAGAGTCCACCGCAACGTCAGTGGGGAAGGACAGGTCTCCTTTTTTGGAGCCTCCTTGACCAAACTGCGCCGCGAACTCGCCGTTGGAGCTGAATTTCTGCACCCGGTGATTTTTGTGGTCGGCAATGTACACAAAGCCTTTGCCGTCCACGGCTATTCCCCAAGGAGAGTCCATCTCTCCTGGCCCCGAGCCTTTGCTGCCCCAGGCCCCTAAGAATTCGCCGTTGGTGGTAAACTTGCGCACTTGGTGGCTTCGGCCATCGGTCACATAGAGGGTATTTCCGGCGTCAATGGCAATGCCTGAAGCGCCGTTGATGTCGCTGTCGCCACTTTGCAACGTATCCCAGTGGCTAAGGTAGTTGCCATCTTTGTCAAAGATTGAAACCCGGTTCAGCCATTCGTCGGTGACGTAAAGGTTTCCTTGCGAGTCGACAGCGATCCCGGCGGGCCAAATCAGCTGTCCATCGCTGTTACCGTACCTGCTGAACTCACCCAAGAACTCCTCCTGGCCCGCTTCAGCGCCCAGGGTTATCATACTGACTCGTTGACCCACGCCGGTCCGGTTCCAGCCTACGTTGCTGATGGTCTCACTTCCCCGGTTGATGACGTAGGTAATGCCGTCAGCGCCCAAGGCCAAGTCGACTGGGTTGTTGAATCCCATGCCGGTCTGGGCTCCTCGCCCCACGTTGTGACTGTAGTCAAAAGTCCGCCCCGCCACTGTTTCCGTAAGCATCGTGATTCTCCGTCTGTTAACGCCTATACAACTCTGTTGGTTATCATCCCGTCGGGCGGCACGTCTGTTCCTAAGGACACGTGATTATCTGTAGCGCCCAAGCGGGCCCTGTCCCTGGGATGGCCAGGACCGCCCTACCGGAGTTGGGCGGTCCTGGCCATCCCAGGGACAGGGCGTTCTCCATCAATAGCGGCAGGCCGAGCGATCCCCAACCTGCCCCGCGTTGCTAACCGAAGTATGGAAGTTTCTCGAAGCTGCCTTCGACAATGGGTTTGGCGTCCAGACCCAGCCAGTCCTCCAGGATGCTGGTATAGACTCCTCGGAAGTCGTGGTTAGGGACTACGTCTCCCTGCTCAAGGTCCCGAGATTCCAGGGAAGGATATTCACTGTATTGGCCGCCCTTGACCTGCTCTCCCAGAACGAAGGCTACGCCGCCGGCCCCATGATCTGTGCCGGAACCGTTATCATGGGTCCTCCGGCCGAACTCGCTGAACATGAGCATTATCACGTTGTCGCCTACGCCATGCTCGCGCAGATCGTCAAAGAAGCACTCCACGCCTTCGGAAACGTCCTTCCAAAGTTTGTCGTGCATGCCAATCTGGTTGGAGTGGCTGTCGAAGCTGCCGTGATCGACATAAAAGATGCGCGTACCGAAGTCGGCCATGTGAATCTGGGCGACGCCCTTCAGCCTCTTGGAGATCACGGTGTCCGGATATTCCACGCTGGAGGAGTACATCTTGGGGGCTTCTTTGAGGATGTCGGCCCCCTTGAGAGTGTCCAGGCCAGTCTGCCCCAAGTAGTCCATAACCGGTCCGCTGCCCATTACCGGCGAGTACAGCCGGGCGAAACGATCGAGTATGCGGGTGCGCTCCTCCTGCTCGGATATGGCGGGCAATAACCCATAGGTGTCTAGGTCGTCCACCACGGCCACAGGCACCCCGGGGAGTACTAACGCCCGGAACAGTGAGGCGCCAAAAGCGACGGAAGTCAGGACGTTTTCTTTGCGGGGGTCAATATCCCGAGTCGCCTTCCCCAGCCATCCCTTGGTGCCCAGCTTGTCCGGCTCGCAGGTGTGCCAGATGTCCATGGAGCGGAAGTGAGAACGAGGAGAGTCAGGATAGCCCACTCCGTGGACAATGGCTAATTCGCCTCGGTCATAGATGGTCTTCATAGGGGTCATCTCCGGGTGGAAACCAACCTTGCCGTCCAAAGCAATTACCTGTTCTTCGGCGACTTTCACCGTGGGACGATTATCCCGGTACAAAGGGTTGGTATAAGGTATGACCGTGTTCAGGTAATCGTTGCCCCCAGTAAGCTGGAGCACCACCAGAACTGGGTCCTTCCTGGTGCTGGTCATTTCTCGTTACTCCTTATGGTGGTCTAGACGTATTGGTACTCGCGCAGCGCAACTATGAGCTGAAGCAATTCCGATACCCGGGTCATTGATGCTTCAACCTCTTCAGGAGTATCCCAAGCGAAATCGCCGCCTTCATTAATATAGCCGGTCAATTCGTTGCGGGTTTCCGGATATACTTCCAGTGGCCCCATTAAGTCCAGGCAGGCGTCGACGACCTTGTCCGATTGTTGCTCTGCCTGCTCCTTAAGACGCTCGACGAGAGCCATTATGCCCGGGCGGTTAAGGTCTCCCACCAGATCGGCGGTAAAGTTTACCCGCCGCATGAGGGAACCGCTGTTGATCCATTCGGCGCCGGTGTGCCAACCTTCGACGCTGGGTGGGTTGAGCAAGTCCTGGCCCATGTAAGCGGGTTGGCGAGAGAGGTCCCCGATCCCAGGCGCCGGGAACTCGGCTCCGCCCACCAGCCTAAGGGTGCCTACCACCACCTCGGTCGGGCTCTTTAGACGGGCGAACCTGGCGTTTTTGAAGAAGTCCGCGTTGAACAACACGCGAAGGGTCGAGCGGATGTCATAGCCCGACTCCACCAGAGTATCGGCCAACAGGTCAATAGCTTCCGGGTCCATGGGCGGAGTGACTGCCCAGGCGGGAACCTGGGCCTCGTCGGCCACGAAGAAGTTATACAGGTGGCGGGCGATAAACTGGGGCGTTGCCGGCTGCTCGCAGATGATGCGGATTATGTCGTCGCCGTTCAGGTTTCCGGTCTCTCCCAGGAAGGTTTTCTCTCCCTCATCATGGTCCTCCTCCCGGTACTCGAAGAACCAATCGTGGCGGCCGATAGGGCCGCGGGGCAGCTTGGGCTGAATGGTCCAGCCGGTGAAGGCCCGGGAGCACTCACGAACGTCCACTTCGGTATAGTTGCCGACGCCCATGCTGAACAGCTCCAATAGCTCGCGTCCCCAGTTCTCGTTTACCGCGGCGGCGTGGTTGTCGCAGTTGTCCAGCCAGTAGATCATAGCTGGGTCTTTGGCCATTTCCAGGAGCAGCTCCCGGTAGTCCCCCATGCCTTTTTCACGGAACTTGAAAATCATGTCCATGACGTCGTCGTAGTGGTCCACTTTGGAAACCCCGGTGGCGAACACTTGATGCCAAAACAGGGCCATCTTCTCTTCGAGCGGCCGTTTGGTGTTTATCATGTCGTGCAGCCACTCGGCGGCCCCCATGCCGGGGAGTGTGCCGGGCCGCCAGGTCCACGGGTGGTAGCGCATCATTTCGTTGCGGTCAAGGGCCTCCAGACCGTCTGAGTTCAACAACTCCTCGACCGTTGCCTCATACCCCTTGGCGGCTCGAGCTTCGAGCTCATCGCGGGTGGCTCCGAACGCGGCCCTGCGCATCAGGTGGGCCATCAATGCGATATCTTCATCAGCCATAGCCTCGTCTCCTTCATTAACAGCGTCGGTAGTACGACGCCCAAATGATAGTTTAGCCGCCCATTTGCTGTCAATGCAAAGGCCGCCCCCGGCGCTCACTCTCCGAGGGGTTGTGAGCTTTAATGGAGCGGTTGCTGTCGGCATCCGAGCCCTTTGGCTGGGCCCGGTTTGATCACTGGCTGGGGCCCCGCAAGAGCTCGATGATTCGGTCCATGTCTTCCTCGACGTCTAGCCCGTCGAGCAGGCCCGACAGCTCGCAGGCGGCCTCAACGGAAAGGACTCGCGAGGCGCAGTCCTTGAACTTGGTCCGTATGTCCTCCATGGTCGCATCGCGCAGGGACCCCTGGGTAATACGGTCCGCTCTCCCGGTCAGGGTCCGGCCATCGCGAAGGTGCATATGGACTTGGTTGTAAGCTTCAATCCAGCTGGGTTGCCCTTCGTAACCGGGAATGCGGCGCATTTCTACTCTAGGCATCAACGCCTGGGCTGTGGGACGCAACACCTGGTCGTCGGAGAATGTGTCCAGCCCCACTCGCCGGTCCAACAACATCGCCGCCAGGCAATATTGCATGCTGAATTTACCTTCCAGCCCTGCCTGGGGAGCGGAGTGGATTAGGGACCTCGGAGGGTCGAAGTCTACCTGCACGTCTATTCGCTCAACCTCCGATGGGTCTACCTTTTCCCGTTGCAGAATCCCGGAAGCGGCGTCAAGGGCCAGGTGGGCGCTTCCGCAGCATGGGTACTTCTTGATTTCTACACCGGACTCCACCAAGTAACACTTGGCGCCCAGGGTCTGAAGCACACCCTCCGGATGGTAGCCCGATCCTCCCGAGAAGGCCCTCAGGAACCCGAAACGCCCTTCGATGGCGTTCTGGCTGGCGGTGAACCCAGCCCGCACCAGCTTGGCGGATGTTATTCCGGCGCGGCAGGACGCGCCGGCATGGTACGGTTTGGTCATTGTGCCGAAATTCTGACGCAGCCCTGCGGCCTGGGACGCAGCCAGGGAGACTGTCATGGCGGTCTGTTCCTGGTCCAGCTTCAGGATTGAACTGGCTGCCGCGGCGGCTCCCAACGCCCCAAGGGGGCCGGTGGGATGCCATCCCAGATCGTCGTAGTAGGCCGGGCTGACCGACTCTCCAACGCTGCAGGCTACTTCGAAGCCCACCATGTACGCCAAGAGCAATTCCGCGCCGGTGGCGTTTTCTTCTTCGGTAAGGGCCAGAGCCGCGGGCAAGAGTGCCACGCTGGGGTGACCCTTCATAGCCCGTGTAATGTCGTCGTAGTCCAAGGCGTGGCCCATAGCCCCGTTTACCAGAGCGGCCTCAGGCGCGGAAGTCTTGAATCCACGTCCAACCACGCTAGCTCCCGGGAACCCGCCTAGAGACTTTACGTAGGCGCACAACACGTCAGCCAGGGGCTCCCTGGAGCCCGCCAGCATGCAGCCCAGGCAGTCCATGATCGCTCCCTTGGCGGCTTCTACGGCCTCCGCAGGGAAATCCTCCAACGTAGTGGTGGTTACGTACTCCGCGATACGTGTAGTAGCCTCCAAGGTGGACCTCCCGGCTTAGACTCTCGACGTAGACTCCATTGTTGACGCTGGGGTTGGCGCCGTCAAGGAATCTTCCCTAATCGCGCCTTGGGCCCGTTGACCTTCTGAATTCTGCGTATTTGGGCCGGCAGGCGTCCCGGTTATCCACACTCTTCTCCGGGGTGACCAGGCGGTCGGGGCTTATGGAGTACTTTCCAAGGGATGAAGGCCATTGGTGGATAACTTCAGGATTCCAGTGGACAACTCTGGGCGCTCGGTGGATAACTTGGGTCTCCCCAGTGTACATCCCACGGTGAGTTGGGGATTAGCGCCTGTTGGGAAAAGTCAGATCCGGCTACCTAAACGCCAGCATGGATTACGCACTCGTTGTGCCGCGACGCAGCTTGATGGTTTTCGGCCCCTTGTCGTATCATTGGGCCGAGTCGCGGCCATGGGCATAGCCCTTGAGGGCCGCTCTCACTATAGCCAGATTCTGAACCAGCTTGGGAGGTGGATCATGAGTACTTCCGTGGGAAGCAATCAAGTACGGGTAGTCCAGGGCCTTCAGGACCCCTCTACTACAACGCAGACCCGGGGAATGGTGCGCAAACCGGGTATCGATTCCAACACGGTCGGCGCCAGCAAGATATGGTTGGGGCATGTCACCTGCGAGCCCAACACCATGGGACCTCCTCATCACCATGGCGAGGCAGAAACCGCCGCGTTTATTCTCAGCGGCCACGTTAGAATCTACTACGGAGAGGATTTCAAGGAGTACGTGGACGCCGGCCCCGGAGAGTTTGTTTTCGTTCCTGCTCATTTACCTCATATCGAAGGCAACGTGACCGAT
>CBDCYT010000001.1:0-275838 GCA_965224325.1 Dehalococcoidia bacterium | reverse complement strand
GCAGAAGCGGGAGGCCTTCGTGGCGGAGTACGCCACCCTGTCGGACGAGGCGTGGCGTACGGGAGCGAAGATATTCTTCGCCGACGAGGCCCATTTCCGGGCCGATGCCGAACTGAGAGGCAAATGGGTGCTAAAGGGAGAGCCGGCCTTGGTGGACTCGACCAGCCCGAGCTATGGCGAAAAGGCCAGCTACTACTCGGCAGTGTGCCTGGAGACCGGTGAGGTGGAGTGGATGGACCTGGAGGGGAACAGCAACTCCGGAACCTCGGCTGCCTTCCTGGAGCGGTTGCGGCAGAGGCACTCCGGGCCGCTCAACGTGATTTGGGACAACGCGCCGGCGCACCGCGGCGAGGCGGTGCGTGAGTATCTGCGGACGCCGGGCTTGGGGCTGCGGCTGATGAACCTGCCGGGCTACAGCCCGGACTTCAACGCCGATGAGGCCATCTGGGGCTGGGCGAGAGAGGAAGCCACCGGAAACCTGTGCTTGGGAACCAAGGCCCTGGTAAAGGAGAGGGTCGGGAATTTCCTCTGCGGGCTGTCCATCCGGAAAGACGAGGTCAAGGGCCGCTGCCGCACCGTCCTACAATCAAAGGCCGAAGGATTTCTGCGAGAATCCCAGCCCAATCACCGATGTATTGTAAATGCACATCCCACCTTGGCTTTGGTTTAGTGTTGGAATCGGGCAAAATCACCCGCGAGAGCATTGACCGTTTGCGAGCCCGCCTGGGCGCCTTCAACCGCCCGCGTCAGTATGGCGTGGGTCTTTATAATGAACAGGCAACCCGGGATGCTATCCGCCACTTCTGCCAGGGCATCGGAGACGCCAATCCACTCTACTGGGAATTGAGCTACGGCCAGGCAACCAAGTTCGGCACTATCATCGCGCCTCCTTGCTTCCTATACAGCGTTTACTGGTGCTCCGGGCGCACTGGTGGGCTGCCGGGAGTGCATGGTTTCCACGCAGGCAACGATTGGGAGTGGTACCGCCCTATATATTTGGATGACAAGATCTCGGTGCAAGAGCAGTTCACCGGACTAGAGGAAAAGGAGAGCGAGTTCGCCGGACAAATATTGATTCAGTCCAGCGTGACCCACTACTACAATCAGCGGGGCGAAACCATTGCGAAGACCAGAGGGTGGCAGATCCGGGCCGAGCGGGACGCCGCCAAGGAGCGGCAAAAGTATCGGTTTGAGCAGCACCGCTACTCCGAATCTGAAATCGCCGCTATTCAAGAAGCGGTATTGGCTGAAAAGGCGCGGGGCAGCGACCCTCGTTGGTGGGAAGACGTCCAAGTGGGCGATGACATGGAACCGGTGGTTAAGGGCCCCATGAGCCACGGCGACATCGCCGCCTTCGTGGCCGGATGTATTGGCGGCATCGCCCATGGGCTGCAGCTAAAGGAAATGGCGCGGCACCCCTCCTGGGGCTTCACCGACCCCAGCACCGGGGCCCAGGAGGCCATAATTCGGGTCCACGACATTCAGGAGGCGGCGGAGAGCGCAGGTCTGCCCGGAGCCTACGACTATGGGTGTCAACGCTGCTGCTGGATGGGCCATCTGTTGACTAACTGGATGGGCGACCACGGATTCTTGAAAAAGATGTACGTGGAGTTGCGGCGGTTCAACGTCGTGGGCGACACGACTTGGTGTCGGGGGAGGGTGACTAGCAAACGGGAGAAGGACGGGGAGAAACTGGTCGATCTGGAGATATGGGGAGAGAATCAACGGCAGGAGATCACTACCAAGGGCTCCGCTACGGTCGTGCTCCCGTCCCGTCGCCCGTCTGAAGAACAGTCCGCCTAAACTTCATTGGCGCAGTCTCAGCACCCTGGCTAAAGTGTAAGTCCGGAAAGCCCCGAATTTAGCAGAATTCCCCGCGTCCGAGTCCTTCTCATAAAGCTGAGTCCTCCAGCCTCCTACCTTTCTGGATTCCCGCTTTCGCGGGAATGACGGAAGTACGGAATGACGAAAGCGCGGGAATGACGGAAGGCGGGAATGACGGGTTATTGAGCCGCATTCAATACTGGTTTAGGCGGTTAATAATAGTACCCCGTCAGGTTGGGTCCGCCTAAAATCGGAAGTGGAGACTCCTGAAACGGGCGCGTCCCTGGCCTTTTCAGGCCAGACGCCTTTCCCCAGACCCTTTTCTAAGGTGCTCGGCAGCGTTGGCAAATCCTCCGATAGCCCCTTCCAGCACCTGGTCTTCAACGCAATAAGAGATGCGAAAGTAGCCAGGGGTGCCGAAACCACGGCCCGGAACGGTTAACACGTTCCACTGCTGCAGCATGTCAACGAAGGCCGCGTCATCTTCCAATGGAGACTTGGGAAAGAGATAAAAGGCGCCTTGAGGCTTGGTCACCGAGTAACCCAGTTCGGTCAGACTGCTGTGGAGATAGTCCCTCTTTCTTTGATACTCAGCAGCATCCACGCTTACACCTTGAAGAGACCTCACCACGTGCTGCATCAGAGCAGGGGCGTTGACGAAACCCAAGGTCCGGTTGCAGAAAGTAAGGCCGCCGGCCAACTCCTCCCTTTCGGGATACTGCGGGTTGATGGCAATGTAGCCGATGCGCTCTCCGGGCAGGGCTAGGTCTTTGGCGTGGGAGTTAACCACCATTGTGTTGCGGTAGTGGGGAAAGACTTGGGGATAGGTGAGCCCGTCGTAGATTATGCGGCGGTAGGGCTCGTCGCTGACGATGAAGATTTCGCTCCCATATTCTGCCTGCTTACGGTTTAGTAATTCTCCAAGGATTTCCAAGCTGTGGTGGGGATAGACCACCCCGGTAGGATTGTTGGGCGAGTTGATGATTATTGCCTTGGTCTTGGCCGTTATTGCCTGCTCGATAGCCGCCGGGTCGGGCAGGAAATCGGGTGTGGTGGGTACTGTGACCGCTACGCCGCCGTGGTTGTCGACGTAGTACACGTACTCGACAAAGTAGGGCGATAGTATGATGACCTCTTCGCCGGGGTTGAGGAGGGTCTTTAGGACCACGTTTAAGGCCGCCGCCGCCCCGCAGGTCATGATGACGTCGTTGGCCGAAAATGGGAGACCGGTCTCGTCCGATAAGCCGTCGGCCACGGCTTGGCGTGTCTCAGGATATCCCGCGTTGGGCATGTACCGGTGCATGCCCTTTATTGGACTTTCGGACAGCCGGCGCAGCGCTTGGCGGAACTGCTCCGGAGGCTCCACCACGGGGTTGCCCAAGGACAAGTCGAACACGTTGTCCTCTCCGTGCTGGGCTTTGAGGGCGATGCCGGCCTCAAACATCCGGCGTATCCACCCGCCTTGCTCCACAAAGCCTCGGACTTTCTCTGAGATGGGCATAACCTTACCCCGTTGAGTTAAACGTCCCGCTGCGCTCGCTCACTAAGCCAGCCCCCGTTAAGTCTGCCGATTGTAGCAACGGGGATATCGCCTGTCAAAAGGAGAAGCATCGCAAGGTTCCATGCTCAGGGTCACGGTGATATATTTCCTGGTGATGGAGTTATTCGACTGGAACCCTCTACCGTGACGCTTCGGAACCGGGCGGTTAGGCACGGGCCGTTCGGTCCCGAAATTTCAGTTGAGGACTTGAGGTCTCTCACGGGGAAGTCGGCTAAACAGGTCCACGAGGCTGCAAAAGAGGGCAATTTGCCGCTTGCGTTTAGGCCTTATTGACGTGGAGAAGGCGTGTCCGGGTTGGCGCCGGTTGGTATGCATTACGCCGGTGATGACCAGTTGGTTGGGTACGTGGATAAGGTTAGCCCTAGCTTGTGTGGGTTGCGCCGGTGACGATCAGCTGGTTGGGCAGGTGAATAAGGCTGGTCCCGGCTTGTGTCGGTTGCTCAGGGAAGAAAGCGAGGCTTACCGGGCATGCGCCTCGACATAGATTTGGGGGACTCCCATGAAAGTAGACATTCACGCCCACCTGATGGGACCCGACGCGCCGGGTAAGGCGTTCTGGGATGGCTTCACCCGGCTGGCAATGGTGCAGACCGGCCGCAGCGAGGAACGGGTGCGCCAGCGCCTCCCCGACATCTGGGACCTAACCGGGGAGCGGCTTATCAACGACTTGGATGCCGCGGGAGTGGACAAGGTCATGATCATGCCGGTGGACTGGGCCTTGGCTCCGGGTTTCCAGGAGTCCACCATGGACATCTGGGAACAGCACGTGCTCCACGCCCGGGCAGTCCAGCAGCATCCGGACCGCATGATTGCGTTCGCTTGTTTCGATCCCAGGCGCCCTGACGCGACGGAACTGCTGGAAAGAGCCGTGACGGAGTTGGGCATGGTGGGCCTCAAGATTCACCCAGCCGCCGGCTTTTTCCCCAACGACCGGGCCGTCTATCCTATGTACGAGAAGGCCATGGAGTTGGCCATCCCGGTGATGGTGCACAAGGGGCCCGAGCCCAAACCGCTTTACAGCCGCCATTGCCAGCCCATATTCGTGGATGACGTCGCCGCCGATTTTCCCGACCTGGACATCATACTGGCCCACGCCGGTCTCAGCGCCTGGTGGCAGGATGCGGCGGGGGTGGCCTCGGTGGCGCCCAACGTGCACCTGGACATATCCGGATGGCAACCCATCGCCAAGTTGAGACCTCAGGAGTTCTACGCACACTTGCGGACCTTGATAGACACGGTGGGGGCCGGGCGTATTATGTGGGGCAGCGACTATCCGGCGCTGCGATTACTGTTGTCGGAATCCGCCTGGGTGGAGGCCATTACTGATCCTCCACAAGCGGTGAAAGAGCGAGGGGCCGGCTTTTCCGAGGAAGAGGTTTCGGCCATCATGGGCGACAACGCCGCCCGCTTACTGAAGCTGTAAAGCCGCTGGGTCCAACTCCACTTCTTCCATCTTAAATTCCATGACCCGGCCGAAGTGGTACACCAGGCTGTATTGCACCTCGGCCAGGTCCACCGTTTTGCCTAGGATCCTGCTCATGGAGGTTACGGGCCGGTCTTCAATGCCGCAGGGGATGATATGTTCGTAGTAGGACAGGTCTGTGTTCACGTTGACTGCGAAGCCGTGATAGGCGACGCCCCCGCTGATTTTCACTCCAATGGCGGCGATCTTGGCGTCACCGGCCCAAACGCCGGTTATGCCTTCAACCAACCCGCCCTCGATTTGAAAGTCTGCCAGCGTCTCGATATTGACCCGCTCCAAACTTCGCACGTACTTGAGTGGTCCTCCCCACTTTCGCAGATCCAGCACTGGGTATCCCACGATTTGGCCCGGACCGTGGTAGGTGACCTGACCCCCGCGATCGGTCTCGTAGACGCCGATGCCCCGGTCTTGAAGTTGTTGGGGGTTGAGCAAAAGGTGGCTGGAGCGGCTCAATCGGCCCGTGGTGTATGTTGGGGGATGCTCCAGTAGCAGCAGGGTGTTGGGCCGTTTCCCCTCGCGGACCTCTTGGGCCAGCTTCAGTTGGAGGTCCCAGGCTTGGACGTAATCCACGGCCCCCAAGCGGGCTACATGGCAGATGGAACGAGGAGGCATACCGGGACCCTCAGTAAATTGCTGTGTTGGGCCCCACGGATTCCAGGCGGGCTTTCACGGCTTGCAAGAAACCGCTGGATTCGGCGCCATCGTTTATCCGGTGGTCGAAGGACAAGCATAGATTCATCATCGAGCGAATGGCGATGGCGTCATCGCGCACTACAGCCCGCTTCTGGATAGCCTCGGTGGTCAATATTCCGGCCTGCGGTGGATTGATGATGGGTTGAGATACGATGGAGCCCAAGGCGCCCGTATTGTTCAAAGTGAAAGTGCCGCCATGAACATCACTCAGCGCTAGCTTGTTTTGCCTGGCCCGTTGTGTAATGTCATGAAGGGATAAAGCCAGGCCGGCGGTGCTCATGCGGTCGGCGTCGTGAATCACGGGCACGATCAAGCCTCCGGGAGCTGCTACCGCTATGCCCAGATTCACGCGCTTCTTGAGAATTATCTTGTCGCCACCCCAGGAAGCATTTAGAGTTGGATGCTCCTTAAGCGACTGCACCACTGCGGTCATAACGAAGGGTAGATAAGAAAGGTCCAAACCTTCGCGTTGGTGGAAATCGCCGCGTATATGGGCCCGCAGCGCCACAAGGGCCGTGACGTCCACGTCCACCATACTCCAAGCGTGGGGTATCTGGCTTACGCTTCTGACCATAGCCTCAGCTATCATCCGGCGCACCGGGGTCAGAGGTACGTGCTGCTCATCTTGGCCGGATTGTTCGCCGGATTGTTCGCCGGATTGTTCGAAAGAGGGGCGGGCAATAGGCTCCGCCGGAGTGGCAGGGGCTGTTGTCGTTGCCGGACTCCTTTCCAGGTATTTCAGCACGTCATCCCTGGTAATGCGGCCCCCCATGCCGCTCCCCTGAATCGAGGGTACGTCTAAGCCGTGCTCCCGGATCAAGCGGCGGACTGCCGGCGACAAACGGACTCCGTCCGTTGCCGGCTGGGCTGCCGTTGCCGCCCCCGGCTGGACGGGCGCCTCGCTCGGCTCCGGAGCCGGACCTCCGCCAGTGGGGCCCACCGGCGCAACGCCCTTCACCAGGTAGCCGGTTGTACCTATGTTTCCGGCGGCGGGACTCGCTTCCTTGGGGACGGTCAACTCCGCCGCTGGAGGAGTGGGAGCCTGGGGCGGCGTCTCGTCAGTCTCCATCTCAGCCAGGGGGGCGCCCATGGGGATGGTTTCCCCCTCCTCGGCGAACACTCGCAATAACGAACCGCCCACCGGGGATGGGACTTCCATGGTCACTTTATCGGTGATCACTTCCACCAGCGGTTCGTAGCGGCGAACTGCGTCGCCGGGCTGTTTCAGCCATTTACCGATGGTGCCTTCGACAACGGACTCGCCAACGTGGGGAAGCTCAATGGTTAAGGCCAAGGGTGCACCGCCAGTAGTTTAGTATGCGGCCAACTTGCGCAGGGCCTGTACCACTTTTCCGGTGTCAGGCATATAGGCTTCTTCCAGGGTCTGAGCGAAGGGCATAGTTGGAACGTCTGGCCCGCAGAGCCGGGCAATAGGCCCGTCGAGGTGCTCGAAGGCCTGGTCCGCCACGAAGGCTGCCACCTCCGCCCCCACGCCGCCGGTAATATTGTCTTCGTGGACTATAAGCAGCTTGCCGGTCTTCCGGACCGACTCCAGCACCGTGTCCTTGTCCAGGGGCTTCAGGGTGCGGAGGTCCACGACCTCCACGTCCACGCCTTCGGCTGCAATTTGTTCCGCCGCTTCCAAGCAGTAGTGGAGAGTCAATCCGTAGGAAACGACGGTCATGTCCCTGCCTTGCCGTTTCACGTCTGCCACCCCAATGGGGATGGTGTACTCCCCTTCGGGCACCTCACCGCGGACCAGCCGGTAAGTTTTTTTGTGTTCAAGAAAGACCACTGGATTGTTGTCCCGGACCGAGGACTTGAGCAGCCCCTTGGCGTCGAAGGGAGTGGCAGGAGCGACTACCTTGAGCCCTGGGATGTGGGAAAAGTGAGCCTCTACATTCTGGGAGTGAAACAACCCGCCGCGGATGCCTCCGCCATAGGGAATGCGCACCACCAGCGGGACGTTCAACATCCCGTTGGTGCCGTAGCAGACCCGCGAGGCCTCACCGATCAACTGATTAACGGTAGGCCAAACGAAGTCGGAAAACTGCACTTCGGGTATGGGCCGCAGTCCCCGGAAGGCGGCTCCCAGCGCGATTCCCATGATCGACGCTTCAGCAAGGGGGGTATCCATCACTCGAGATTCGCCAAACTCGTCGATTAGCGCCTGGGTAGCCAAAAAAACGCCTCCGCGCTTGCCCACGTCTTCACCCAGCACAAAGACCTTTGAGTCCCGCTGCATCTCCTCACGGATTCCTTCCCGGACCGCCTCAATTACCGTCTTGACTGCCAAGAACCCCTCCTTTAGGGAGCGTACACCATGTCGTACAAAGTCGAAGCGTCCGGAGGGACCGCGGCCTCCGCGGCCTCGGTGGCGTCGTCCACAGCCTGCAGGGCTTGTTCTTTGAGTTCCTCCACTTGCTTCGAGGTAAGTGCCCCCAGCTCAGTCAAGAAGGCGGCAAAGGTGGCCACCGGGTCTCGATGGCGGGCGGTCTCCACTTCTCCTTCGGGCCGATACCGGCGGTCGTCATCGTCGGTGGTGTGGGGCATGAACCGCTCCACCTTCATCTCCAGCAACACTGGTCCCTGGGTCCGGGCGTGATTCACCGCCTCACGGGTGGCCTCGTAGCACTGGACCATCTCCATCCCGTCGATGGTAAAGCCGGGGAAACCGTAGCTGGACGCTCGAGACGCCACGTCTTCGATATTCATCTGGCTGCTTTGAGGCACCGATATGGCGTAACGGTTGTTCTCGCAAATGAAAACAATGGGCAGCCGGTGGACTCCTGCGAAGTTCATGGCCTCGTGGGCCTCTCCCTGGCTGGACCCGCCGTCGCCGAAGTAAACCAAGACCACCGTGGCATCGCCAAGCATCTTACAACCTAGGGCGTAACCCGTAGCCTGGGTCAACCCAGCCGAAACCACGTTGGAGATCTGGATGACCCGGTGGGGCAGGTCGGCGCCCTGAAGGGGGAATTGGCGCCCGTTGCTGTACGGGTCTCCCTCTTTACCCATGAACGACAGCATCACTTGGGTTGGCGTAAGGCCCGCCGCCATCTTCAGGGCTAGGTCTCGGTAGTAGGGGAAGAGAAAGCATTGGCCGTCTTTTTCCGCCGCCAGGAGACTGCCCAATTGGGCGGCCTCATGGCCTTGGGAGGACGCTGCGATGGGCACCTTGCCTTGCCGGTTTAGAGCCCATATTCGTTCGTCAGTGGTGCGGACTAACACCAGGCGCTTGAAGTAATCTACCAAGTCTTCGGTGGTAAGGCCTGCGGGCAACTTGCTGGCCTGTTCGACCGTGGCCGCTGCCGCACCGGACTGCCGGGCCCCTTTGGGTTTAGTCCGCGCCATAACGTTGCCCCCAATAGACTGAGAAACAGCCTGAAAAATAGGAATATGGGCCGCCTCGGCGCCCCTTGCACGGCTCAACGCGGGTTTGCTAATAGGCCACAAATCCGGCGGGGTTGTTCTCTTCAGAGGCTGGAGACTTCCGGCGACGGCGGAATATTTCGCCTCGGTACAAATCGCCGAGGGGACTCTCCCCCTCAAAGATGACGGCCCTGATTATATATGCCTCGGCCAGCCCCCGCAAATCGGGAGTCCGCCCTCCGCGGCTCCGCCGGCGTTTTATATCTGTGGGTGGGACGCCCGGGAAAATTGTTCACAAAATTCATAGATTTCCCCATTGACATAATCCTGTTAGGCGTGGATTAGACTCTGCACGTTGAATTATGCGGTCCCGGTTGTTGCCCGCTGCACGGTAAGTTCTTGGGGTGCGAGGGTAGGCCAGGCGGTTGAGTGGGAGTTCGTATCCCAAGATTACACGCTATGATGGGCGTGGGGGAGGTAGGTGTACCATGGACCAAGCAGCGGTCCGAGAAATCTGGAGGGCGGTTCTGGGTGAACTTCAATTGCAATTGCCTCGCCCCACCTTCGAAACGTGGTTGAAGCAAACAGAAGCGATCAGCTGCGACGGTCATTCCCTAGTCGTAGAAGTGCGGACGCCCTTTGCTGTTGCATGGCTGGAACGCCGCATGTACCAGTCCATCCAGAAGACAGTGGAGAAAATTACCCAGCAGTCATTGGACATCCGTTTTCAGGTGAAGAACGGCATCAATCAGCAGCCTGGCCCTGCCTTCAGCCTCGACACTGCCCATCAATCATCTTCAGGGGCATCTCCCGGGGCATCTTCTGGGGATGAGCTAAGCTCAACTGCCCATGGGCGCCGTGAGCAGACGCCTAATCTCAACCCAAAGTACACCTTCGACTCTTTCGTGGTGGGGTCGTCAAATCACTTGGCCTATAACGCAGCCCTCGCCGTGGCCGAGGCCCCTGGCCGAGGCTATAACCCGTTGTTCTTATATTCGGGCGTCGGATTGGGCAAAACCCATCTGCTTCACGCCATTGGCCACGTATGCGTCTCCCGGGGATTCTCCGTTCTTTACGCCACGTCAGAACAATTCACCAATGAATTTATCTCGGCGATCCGCTACAACAACACCGAGGATTTCCGGCATAGGTACCGCAGCGTGCAGGTATTGTTGATGGACGACATCCAGTTCTTGAGTGGCAAAGAACAGACTCACGAGGGGTTTTTCCACACGTTCAATGATTTGCACAACTCAGGCAATCAAGTGGTGATTACTTCCGACCGACCTCCCCGGGCCCTAGCCCTTCTTGAGGACCGCATGCGGTCCCGCTTCGAGTGGGGTTTGACCGCTGACATTCAGCCACCCAACCTGGAAACGCGCATGGCCATACTGGCGACCAAGGCTGATCAACGTGGGATTGCCCTGGAAGGGAGTGTAATCGAGTTGATCGCCAAGCGAGTCCAGAAGAATGTCCGGGAGTTGGAGGGTTGCCTCAATCGCATTTTTGCGTTCACTCAGACCATGAATTCTCCCATTACGCTGGAGGCTACTTCTCGGATTTTGGACGATCTGACCTCCGACGTAGCCAGACACACCATAGACCCGCAACGGATTATCGACGAGGTCTCTCGCCACTACAGGTTAACCCCCGGAGATCTCCTGGGCAGAAGCCGCACTCAGAAAATCGCCCTGGCTCGCCAGATTACCATGTATCTGCTGATTTACGAGTTGGAGATGTCTCCCACCCAGGTCGGCCGCCTTCTGGGTGGGAGGGACCACGCCACGGTTATCTACGGAGCGGGGAAAATCAATGGCGAGGTAAACGAAGACAGGCAGTTGCGCCAAGACGTTCTGACCATTAAGGAGGCCATTTTCAAGGTGGGCGCCAGCCAAACGGCTTAGGCTCCAACCGGTTGATAAGTGGGGATATCTCGTGGACAAGCTATCTGAACCGGTGGACAAGCGGTCGCCGTTTAGGTAGTCCGATGGGTGATAGCAGCTCCACTTTCGGCGCTGCGGGGGGTCCTGGAGCCAACGGTGCAAAGTGCGGCGGCCCACTCTGGAGAGGCGGGTGGCCTGGGCAATGGAGGGCGCGGCCGGGAGAACGGGGAGAGTCGATTGCCGGCGTGGGGAGAGGCCGGAGTTTTTTATTTCAGGGCCGTTGTGAGCCATTGTGAGCCATGGCCTCAGTGGCGGTGGTAGATTTGGCAGGGTGCTAATAGCTGCCTATTAGCAGCGTAGGGAGTGGTCGCCGGAGAGGGCAAGGGCGAGGTGTCGGGAGTTTAGGACGGGGGGCCTTTTAGTTTTCGCGACAACTTCTGTTTCCCCATACACTTTGGGCTTGTTCAATGGCAGTCCAACATCAAGACCGCATGGATTCCCGCTTTCGCGGGAAAGACGGGTGAGCGGCGGGATGGATTCCCGCTCCCCGATCGGAGTCGGGGACACGTTTCGTGGGAAAGACGGGTGAGCGGCGGGATGGATTCCCGCTCCCCGATCGGGGTCGGGGACAAGCCTCATGGGAAAGACGGGTGAGCGGCGGGTATGACGGGCGGCACATAATTAAAATCCCCTGGGGTAAAACACCCTGGTTAGATACTCCCATCACTTGATCAAATAGAGCCGGAGCAACTTCCGCGGTCGTCCACCACCGCACCTACTCCTTCTCCGCCCCAAGGGGCTTGTTGTCAAGGGCCGTTAACAACTACGGAGACGGGAAACGCTGACGTGAGGCACGAAACGGGCTAATATCGGCTGCCGCTCTTCTCTGACGACTCTGATGGCCAATGGTTGTAGCAACCACTGCTTCAATAAGAGCCTTGGTCGCGACGCTGGATGGTGTAATATGTCCTTATGAATCCGCATGTGATCGTCAAAACTCACGAGTTAGCCCTCAAAGGTAAAAACCGGCCGTGGTTCATGCGCAAGCTTGTCAATAATTTGCGCACGGCTACCTTGGAAACAGGTGTGCAATCTATTTGGCGTGAACACATGACGGTGGGGTTGACTTTGGAGGACGAGGCTTCTTGGCCGGCGGTCCGGGGTCGAGTGGAGCAATGCTTCGGTGTGGCCAAGTTCTTCAAGGCCTATAGCTTGCCGCAGGACCTGGCAGAAGTTAAAAAGGCCCTGCCTTCGTTGATAGGGGACCGGCAATTTGAGTCGTTTAGCATTAGGGCCAACCGGGCCGACAAAAGGTTTCCTGTAACGTCCGAGGAAATCAACCGTGACCTGGGGGCCTACGTTAAGGATATCACCGGCGCCAGGGTTGACTTGACCAACCCGGAGCTTCAGATTTCTCTTGAAGTGCTGCCCATCGGGATATACGTCCACTTTGAGGAGACACCGGGCCACGGCGGGCTGCCCGTTGGAGTGAGCGGGGAGGTGACGTGCCTGCTCTCCGGAGGCATCGATTCGCCGGTGGCGGCCTGGCAGATGATGAAGCGTGGTTGCCGGGTCCACTTTGTTCACTTTCACAGCTATCCTCTAGTGGACCGGTCGTCCATAGAAAAAGCGGTCGAGCTGACCCACCATCTGACCCGGCATCAATATACCTCCAGCCTGACCCTGGTGCCCTTGGGAGACATACAGAAAACTATCATCGTGTCCACTCCACCCGCGTACCGGGTGATACTCTACCGGCGGTTCATGTTGCGAATTGCCCAGGCCTTGGGCCGCGCATGGGGAGCGAAGGCCACGATTACCGGGGAAAGCTGCGGCCAGGTCAGTTCCCAAACTTTGGATAACATCGCTGCCATAGATCAAGTGGCGGACATCCCTGTTCTGCGTCCGTTGATAGGGTTTAATAAAGAAGAAATCGTCAATATGGCCCGGGCTATTGGCACCTTCCCCATATCCATACAGCCCGACCAGGACTGTTGCCGTCTGTTCGTGCCACGGCATCCCGAGACGCGCGCGCAACCCGATTTGGTGTCCAAGATGGAGTCTGGCCTGCCTGTAGATGAGTTGGTCCAAGCGGCGCTGGGCGCCGCCGAGAGCAGGCAGTATGCCTCACCGGCCAAAGGGGAGCTGGTTTTCTGACCGGCAACTCCCATCCTGGGGCCGCACTACCCGGAAGTTGGACTCCTGAAGTTGACCTCCTAAGGATACAGGACAAAACCCAAGCGGTTGGCATGGCAAAAGGTCCAGGTCCCACAACCGGCGATGCACTTCCCACTGTGACTCGTCTTCAGCGGAAACGTCTGCTAGAAGACTTGTTGCGGGGTGTATCCAGGAGCTTTTACTTAACGCTTAGGGTGCTGCCCGGCAACCTGCGGCAACCCGTGGGCTTGGCCTACTTGTTAGCCCGGGCAGCCGACACCATCTCCGATTCCAAGCTTGTCCCCCCGGGCCAACGCCGGGAGCTTCTGCTGGTTTTCCGGCAGCAGGTAGAGGGACCTGCCCGCCTGGAACCTCTCCAAAGCATCGCCCGGGCACTGACCGGCAATCAGTCCCTCCCTGCGGAACGGGCCTTGCTTAATGTCTTACCCGAGGCCTTTTCTCTACTAGAAATTACGCCGGAGCCGGACGTGGGCTTGGTGCGCTCTGTGGTAGTGACACTCACCCGCGGCATGGATGAAGACCTGGACAAATTCCCGTCAGAAAACTCAGGATCAGTGGGGTCGTTGAACGACGGGGACGAGTTGGACCGGTACGCTTATCTGGTGGCCGGCTGTGTGGGGGAATTCTGGACGGAGATCAGCATGGCCCATCTTCCGGCCCTCCGCGAGTGGGACCGGGAGAATATGGCATTGGCCGGCGCCGGTTTCGGTAAAGCCTTGCAATTGACCAACGTGCTGCGAGACGTGCCCGGAGACCTGCGCATGGGGCGTTGCTATCTTCCCCAGTCAGACCTGTCCGGCGTTGGGTTGTCGGCGGAGGAATTGCTGGACCCCAGCCTCGGAGACTCTGCCCGCCCGCTTTTGGTGGAGTGGATTAAGCGGACTCTAGAGTATTACCGCACCGCCGAAGAATACCTGCTGGCCATCCCAAGACGCTGCTTACGCCTCCGGCTGGCGGTGTTGTGGCCCCTACTGATTGGGCTGGCGACCTTGGGCCGCCTTGCGGAGAATCCTCGCTGGCTGGACCCCGCCTGTCCTTCCCGGGTTAGCCGCCGCTGGGTGTACCAGGTCCTGGCTATGTCCTGGCCGACGGCCTATTCGGACCGGCTGCTGCGGTTTTGGATCGGGCGTCTCCGCCGCCGGGTGGAAGAAGCCCTGTAGGGCGCTCACGGTAGCGGCAGCATCGCTAGACCCTGCGCTATCTCCAACCAATATCAACCTTTAGTCGTCAACAACTCCCATTGGCCGCTCGCGACTGCACCGCCAATAGAGCCATCTATGGCGCGAAGCCCCTGATTCAACGGGCGGGGTTGCTCCGCCGGTTCGGGAATTGCTCCCTTCCCACTGGCTATTGAGCCGGTCCAATTGCCCCTGATACCCGGGACGTAGAATGCAATTAGTAGAACGCTATTTAACTGATCGTTTCTTGACGCCCATCGTAAATAATGTACTATTACCACGATACCGACGGTGGGGAGCTTTGCTGCATCGGTAGGGGCTAACCGCGTCGAGATTGCCCATGATGGACGCGGTGACTGCCCGTCGGACTAGACTGAGAGACAGATGGCGTTTATTTGAGGTTCTTGCTGGAGGTAATCGGATGCCCACCTTTCTAAGGGTATACAGTGGTGACGACGGTCAATCCCACATCGAGGAGTTCCAGCCCGACTGGAATCCTTTTGTTGATACTGAGGGCGCCCACGGACAGGGCACGGCTTTGGAGTCGGCCACCGGCATAACCATCCGGCGCAACGAACCCGGCTATTTCCTGGACTACCATTGCGCTCCCCGGCGCCAATACACCATTACCATCGCCGGTGAGTTGGAGTTGGGGACTGGGGATGGCACGGTGCTACGGTGCGGCCCCGGCACCGTGTTGCTGGCCGAAGACTTGACCGGCCAGGGCCACACCACTCGAGTGGTGGGCACTGAAACCAGGGTTACCATAATCGTCCCCTTGGCAGATTGATCTTTCATCCGGCGCCCCCGTCCACCGCAAGCGCCTGCGGCCTCGTTGCTTAGTTCTAACGGTCGCGGCAGTTCTGGGCGTATTGTGTGCGCATTGGCGGCGAGGGAATGCGGCACAACCCAAACCGGGCTAGGGTCGTCAGAAGTGAGCGGGTAGATTTCCAACTGCGCGTGCTCCCCTGCCCAGACGTTGGCGGCTTCGCCAGTTCCGTATCGATCTAGCGCGGGGTTATGCAGGAGGCTTTATCATGAAATACGGCTTTACGCTGCCGGGCCGGGGACCGTTGGCCACACCGGAACGGCTGGGCACCTTAGCAAGGAAAGGCGAGGAACTGGGATACGATACTCTTTATACCGGAGACCACATCCTGGTGCCCCGGAGCATCTCCTCGCCGTATCCCTACACTGAGAGCGGCGAGTTTCCCGGCTCCCCTTCAGGCGAGTCGATGGAACAGCTCACCTTGCTGTCCTTCCTGGCTGGCCAGACCACCAGTATTCGCTTGGCGACCAGTGTAATCATCGTTCCTCATCGCAATCCACTGGTGGCGGCTAAGGCTTTGGCCACCTTGGACGTGCTGTCCAACGGCCGGTTGGTCGTAGGCGTAGGCGTTGGCTGGATGCGGGAAGAGTTCGAAGCGCTAGGACTGCCTCCCTTTGAAGAAAGGGGAGCGGTAACCGACGAATACATCCGGGCTTTCAAAGAGCTATGGACCAGCGACGACCCAAGTTTTGAGGGTAAGTACGTCAAGTTCGACAACATTAGCTTCTTGCCCAAGCCGGTGCAGAAGCCTCACCCGCCCATCTGGGTGGGAGGAGAGAGCAGACCGGCGCTGCGGCGCACCGCCGAGCTGGCCGACGGCTGGTATCCCCTGGGTTCCAACCCTACCTTCCCCATGGGAACGCCTGAGCAGCTCAAGGCCGGGTTAGCGCGGCTGGCGGCCTACGCCCGTCGCTTTAACCGGGACCCGGCCGAAATCGAGGTTATCTACCGGACCCATCAGTTCCAGCTCCAGAGGAATGGAGGCGGCCCCAGCGGGGAAAGGACGCTCTTCGTGGGCGCCGCCGGCGAGATTGCCTCCGACATTCGCCAATACGAGCAGATAGGCGTTGGGTCGTTGGTGTTCGACTTTGTCCGTCAAACCCAGGATATGGGCGAGGTGCTGGAACGGATGGAGGAATTCGCCACCGAGGTGTGGCCCCAGATCTGAGATCCCCATTGCCAATTCAGGTGGAGGCGA
Source organism: Dehalococcoidia bacterium (assembly GCA_965224325.1). Taxonomy (GTDB): domain Bacteria; phylum Chloroflexota; class Dehalococcoidia; order Lucifugimonadales; family UBA3495; genus CBDCMJ01. The sequence continues at coordinate 259,639 of CBDCYT010000001.1, read as the reverse complement.
GAGATGCCCAAGTTCTCAGCCGACGGGGTTGAAATATATTACGAGGTGACTGGCCAGGGATTTCCCCTGGTGTGGAGCCATGAGTTCGGAGGCTCCTTCGAAAGTTGGGAGAATCAGGTCAGGTTTTTCTCTCGGCGCTACCAAGTTATTACCTACTCCGCCAGAGGGTGGCCCCCGTCCGACGTGCCCACCGATCCCGGGGCATACTCCACGGAACACGTGGTTAACGACCTGTACCTTCTGTTGCGGCACCTCGGTATCGACCAAGCCCACGTCGGAGGGCTGTCCATGGGGGGCGCCGCCACCCTAAACTTTGGCATCGCTCACCCGGAAATGGCCCGGTCGTTGATAATCGCCTCGGCTGGCACGGGCAGCACCGACCGGGATGCGTTTCTGGCCAACGGCCAGGCCCTGGCCGACCGGCTGCTTTCCGAGGGAATGGAGCCGGTCGCTAATGACTACGGCAGGTCAGAAACGAGGGTGCAACTTCTGCGCAAAGACCCCAAGGGATTTGACGAGTTTTTGCGCCTGCTGGCGGCCCACTCGGCTTTGGGATCGGCGCTGACGTATGAAGGCTTTGTGATGAAGCGCCCGACCATCTTCGCTCTGGAGGACAAGCTGTGCGAGTCGCAAGTGCCCACGCTGATTCTGATTGGAGATGAAGACGACCCTTGCGTCGAGCCCGCCATATTCATGAAGCGGAAGATCCCCAAGTCCGGGTTGGCAGTGTTCCCCCAGAGCGGCCACGCCATCAACCTGGAGGAGCCGGACCTGTTCAACCGCACGGTGTCGGACTTCCTCACGGCTGTTGAAGCAGGCCGCTGGGCCCAGCGGCCTGCTTAATCTTTCAACTCTTGGACGATCTTCCTGATGGCGCCTTGATCATCCGTTGCGCCGTCGCCTACGCTCAGGACCACCTCGTCCAGCAGCCCACCGAACCGGAGCTTTATTCTCTCCGCCACCTCATCATACGCGCCCACGATTGCGAATAAGTCCAGCATCTCTTCGGTCACCAGTCCGGTCATCCGGTCCCATTGACCCTTGAGCGACATCTCGTGGAGCCGCTGGCCTACGTCCTGGATGCCATGGACCTCCAGAACCGGGAAATAGGTCCTAGTGGAGAAATAGAACGCGATCTGGCGTCTAACCGCTTCTTTCTTGGTGTCGATGGCCTGTTGGTTCGGCCCGGTGATCACAAAGCCGCCTCCATTTAGAGAAACGTCGCCAAGGCTGCGTCCGGCTTTCCGGGCCCCTTTCAAGATGTTGGGCTTGATGACTTCGGCCAGGTATTTGGCAGAGGTAATGGGGTGGAGGGCCAATCCGTCGCAAACCTCGCCGGCAACCTGGCAGTTGTAGGGATTAAGAGCGCTGATGTTCACCGGAGGCGGACCCACTGGGATGGGGCCGGGGCTGAAGAAGGGAGTCATGAGCGAGAAGTTGTAATAGTCCCCGTGGAAGTCAAGCTTCTTTCCTTCTTGCCAACTTTCCCAGATGGCGCGTAACGACCGGACGTACTCCCGCAATCTAGGGCCGGGAGAAGTCCAATTTGTCGAGAAGCGCCGTTCAATGTGGCCCTTCACCTGTGTGCCCAGACCAAGGCGAAACCGCCCTCCGGAATAGCTCTGAAGGTCCATGGCCGTATAGGCTACCACCATGGGGGACCGGGGAAAGGCGATGGCCACGCGAGTGTCCAGAGTCACCCGGGAAGTGGCGCCGGCAGCCAGCAGAAGAGGAAGAAAAGGGTCGTGGGCCGTCTCCGACGTGCAGACCCCGTCGTAGCCGGCGGATTCCGCCCAGCGCGCCTCCTCAGGGATGTTTTTCAAGTCGTTGGCGGTGAGGTGATAGAGCACGCGCACGGCCTTAGATCCCTACCCTACGTTAGTGTTTGTCAGGCGGCTGGCGGTCAGCCGATAAAGCCAAGGGGTAGCCAAGTATTCTTGCCTTGCCTCTATGATCATTAGATCGCTGGCGGCCAGCTGATAGAGCCGACGGTTAGCAAAATATCCCTGGCCTACTGCACGGGGCCTTCTTGGACCCAACGGGCCAACTCGACATCGGATGCGCCCAGCAACCCTTGCAACACGTAGCGGTTATGCTGGCCCAACAACGGGCCTGGTGAGCGGACCTTCGCAGGCGTTTGACTGAGCTCCCAGGGTGGCCCCAGGACCTTCTGCGCTCCCATCACCGGATGCGTCACGTCCTGCCAGACGCCACGAGCTTTCAGGTGTCCGTCCTCCACCAAGTCCCGCCCGCTCATGGAGGGCGCGGCGGCCACGCCGGCCGACTGTAAGCGGTCCGCCACTTCCTCCGGCGTATGGTCTTGGGTCCAGCCCTGGATCGCCTCGTCCAGGGCGTCCTGATTCTGTTCACGAAGGAAACCGTTGACGAACCTGCTGTCTTGAGACCACTCGGAGCGGTCCGCGGCTTGGCACAGGGCTCGCCACTCTTGGTCTCCGGAGACGGCGATGGTTACCCAAGCGTCTTCGCCTTTGCACCGGTAGCAGCCGTGGGGCGCTAATCCCGGTGAGCGGTTGCCCCTGCGTCCGGCGATGGCGTTGTTGATGTCGAATTCCATCAGGGCCTCTCCGGTAAACATGGTCACGGCTTCCCTGGAGGAGAGGTCGATGAACTGACCCTCACCCGTTCGCAAACGGTGGAGCAATCCTCCCAGCAGTGCAAAGGCTGCGGTGGACCCTACGCGGCAATCGATGCTGTCGTGCAACTCTGCCGGCGGTCCGTCGGGGTACCCGGTGAGGTGACCCAGGCCGGACAGAGCATTGAAGGCCGGAGCATAACCTGGGTAGGCGCTTTCGGGGCCGGCGCCTCCGGCTCCGCTGATAGAGGCGTAGACTAGGGAGGGGTTAATCCTGCTCAGCCGTTGGTATCCCAGCCCCAACCGCTCCATAACCCCCGGCCGCATATTTTCCACCACCGCGTCGCTAATGCCGGCAAGAGTATGGGCCAACCCGATGGCGTCGGGGTGTTTGAGGTTTAGCTGAACGCTAAGCTTGTTGAGATTTACGGTGTTGAATACAGGCGAGCTATCGGGGTCCGCGTAGGCGTAAGGCGGGCGGCGGGCTGCGTCCAGTTGCGCCTGGCTCTCGACCTTGATCACCTCCGCGCCCAACAGCGCCAGGAGAAGAGATGGGAAGGGCCCGGCTAGAAGGTTGGTGAAATCCAGGACCCGCACACCCCACAGGGCAGGCTTGACTCCGTCATCGGCTGTCGGCATTAAATCACACCTCTGTCTCGCAGGCCGGAGAGTTGCTCCCGGCTCAGCCCCAGTTCGCCGCAAAAAACCTGTTCGTTGTGTTGCCCCAGCAGAGGGGCGGGACCCGCCGTCTCCTCCGGACCGGTGGAGAGTTTGTATGGCCGTACCGGCATGGTGAGTTGGCCCATGGTTGGATGGTCCACTTGGTGGAAAAACTGCCTGGCTTGAAGTTGAACGGACGCGTAAAGGTCTTCAGAGGTTGCATAAACCGCGGCCGGGCAGCCGCTGGGCGCCACGAGGTCGTATATCTCTTGCTTGGTCAAGCCGGTTGTCCACTCTCTGATGAGCCGGTTCACCTCTGCCGAGTGCTGAATGCGCGCGGCCCGTGTGCAGAATCGCTGCTCGCCGGATAGTTCTGGCTGGCCCATGATGGCTACCAGCGCGCTCCATTGGCTGTCTTCCCGGGGATAGATCATCACGTAGCCGTCCCGGCAGGGGAAAATCCCGCCGTAAACGTAGCTGCGAGTCCTGTCGGTCACCGTACCCTGGGCTTGAGCCTCGGCGAGCATCAAACGGTTCAACCCCATAGTGCTCTCTTGCTTGGAAACGTCTACGTGCTGACCTCCGCCCCAAATCTCTCGAGCATAAAGGCCCGCTACCGCGCCGGAGGCCGCGGTCAATCCCGCGTCATATTCACCCAGGTGGGCTCCGGCGGCGACGGGGGCACGGTCCGGAAAGGCAGTCGCGGTCGCGCCCCCGGGCAGCGTATATCCCTCGCCTGAGGCGTGGAAGGTATTGATGTGGTGCGCTTTCCAACTTGCCTTGGGGCCGTATTGGCCGTAGGGAGTGATCGACACGTAAACTATTCTGGGATTGATTTCCTTAACGGTATGGTAGTCAAGGCCCAGTTGGGCCATGGCGCCCGGGACTGTCTCTTCAACCAGCACATCAGCCTTGGAGACCAGCTTAGTGAACAGGTCCCGGCCCTCCGGCGTGCCAGGTTCGAGGGTGACGCTTCGTTTGTGGATGCCCAGGTAAAGGAAGAGCCCGCTCTTTTCCCGGTCGGGAGCCCCTCCGGGAAAGGGACCGTAGCCGCGGGCGGGGTCGCCCGACTGCGGCAGCTCGATTTTAACCACTGTGGCCCCAAGGTCGGCCAGAAGCCGGCCGCAGTATGGCCCGGCGATGAAATCGGCGTACTCCAGCACAGTCAATCCGGTGAGAGCGGCGGACACTTTTTACCTCCAGAACGCATTGGACCTGCGGGTTATATTAAGGTCTCTTGCCAGCCTTTACCCTGCCAGCGTTTACCCTGTTCCACTCCGAGCGTTCATCCATCCAGCCTCGCGTCCTTCTCGCAGGTTTGAGCCGCGCTCTTCCGCCATGGCCCGCAGGCGGGCTCATAACCAGAAGCACCCAGAGGGTTGATTGGTCCTACGGTCGTCATTCCCTCTGATGCTGGCCGGACTCTCATGATAGGATAACCTACCTGGCCAGGCGAAAGCCAACAGGAACCAACTTTTCCGGAGGAGACCGAAATGGAATCGAGGTTTGTCCAGGCGGGAGATGTCCAGCTTCAGTACTACCAATATGGGCAAGGCGCCGAGACGGTGCTGCTGGTCCATGGATTCGTATCGTCGGCCCGGTTGTGGCGCCTGGCGATAGAACGGATGGACCCATCACGGTTTAGGGTAATCGCTCTCAACAACCGGGGAGCAGGGGAGTCTGACCGCACCGCCTTGGAGAGCGACTACAGCGTTGAGTCCTTCGCCAGTGATCTGCACAACGTGGTGGAGGCCCTCGGGTTAGACGACTTCACTCTGGCTGGGCATTCCATGGGAGGGGCCACGGCAGCGCAGTATGCTCTAGCCCATCAGAGCGCGCTGAAAGCATTGGTGCTGCTGAATCCGGCTCCCCTTGACGGCCGTGAGTTGGAGGACAACTGGGCTGACGTCATACGGGAACAGTTTCGGACCGGTGAGCGGCCGCAGGGTGATATGGCTTTGAATGGCTCGGAGGTTACGGCGGAGTTTTCCCAAGCCGTGATGGAAGATATCGCCCGCAACCCCATCGAGCGGGCGTTGGGCGGGAGGCCGTCCATGTCCCGGCTTCGTCTAAGAGGGCGCCTCAACGAAATAATAACGCCCACGTTGGTGGTTGGAGGCGACCTCGACACCACGGTGGGAGTGGACAACATCCTGGCCGAGTACCTGGCGCTTCCGCAAGAATCGCGGCATCTTCACATCTACCACGGTGTGGGCCACTCCCCAAACGTGGCGCTTCCCGGCGAGTTTGCCGGATTGTTGACGCGGTTCATCACCGAGGCGAGCGCCGTGACGGCGGCGGTGGGATAGGCTTTGGCGCGGACGATTATGTCGCCGGAGCATCACCCCTTGCCGCCAGCAGGCCGCTGAATAAGATCTCGCCGAACCCGTCTTGGCCCGCCAGCGATATCATATCGACGGCAAATCCGGCTTCGGCTAACAAAGACTTCCACTTGCTGATGGAAAACACTCCTGACACGTGCAGGTCACTTTCGACGCGGGTGGAGCCGTTTTCGGTGATACGGAATGTAAACAAGGACTCAACCGAGGTGTCTGACGGGTCTGGGTCATGCAGCCGTTCCTCGGTCACTACCGAAACCGAGCCCACGGAGGTTGACCAGGTAACCACAGCGCCTTCGCGGAATGACTCGGCAACGAGGTCGGGAGCAACTAGGAAGAGCCCACCGGGCCGCAGGTGCACCTTGGCCGTTTCGAACGCTTGTCGCAGCTCTTCCTCGGTTAACATGTAGCCGATGGCGTCATGAATCAGCACGGCGTCGAAGCGGCGCCCTAACCGCACGGTCTTCATGTCACCTAAGTGGTGATCAACGTCCGGATTCAACCGGCGGGACAATTCCAGCATCTTGGGAGACACGTCAACAGCCGTGGCCCGGTGGTAAGGGGTAATGTGCGACATGTTGTGGCCTCCCCCGACGCCGAGTTCCAAGAGCTGGTGGGGACCCGGACCGAGATTGTCTTCGATGGCCCGAAGCCAGTAAAGAGCCTCGTCCGCGTAGTCTGCTACCGGGCTTATTGCCCGCCAAAGGTAGGCCAGGTCGTTGTAAAGCCGGACCCGCGTCATCGGGTTGTCCATTGGCGGCGGCTCCTTGTGTTGGCGTGTCGTTGGCAGTGTATCCCCGCGCGTATCCACCCGAATGTATCCAATTGTAGGATATCTGGGTTTGGAGCAGAGGCGGCGCAGTTTGCGCATGAATATCAAATTTGAAAATTTAAGAACTGGGGGATCGGCGCCGGGAGATGCGGATTCTTGCGGGCGGGCTGGTCGCCTAGTGAGGTGTTTTCAGGTGGCGTGTTGCGGGGTTATTGAGGGGGTCCGCTGCAGGGGTGGCGGTGGGGGGAATCAAGCGTATGCCTACAGGTTATTCTTCCAGAGAAGCAATGATAGTCCTCCAACGTGCGGGGTGGGAGAGGGCCAGGCAAGGTGGGTCACGTATCAATATGGTGCGTGTGGCTATACCAGGAATAGTTACAATTCCGGCCAACCGGCGAGAACGCAACCGGCGTACATTCGGGAACGTCCCAAGCCATGCAGGAATGTCGCGGAAACAGTTTGACTCAATTGCCGGCGAGGTGCTTTGATGCACCTTATGAAATTTAGCGTCCTTCGTCTACCGGTCGAGAACAGCTATCAAGTGGTCTTCCCGCATTATCCGAATTGCATAACCTGCGGCGATACAGTGGAAGAAGCAATAAGGAACGCCAAGGAGGCGATTGAGTTGTTGCTTCAAGCCGAAGCGGAACAAGGCGTTGACCCCGTTCCTCATAAGGCCCAGGTGGACCACGTGGTGGTGGGAGAAATACAAGCGGAAGTGCCGAAAAGCCTCATCGAAGTCAAGCAGGAATCCGCGAGAGCAGCCGGCTAACCACCGCCGAGGTAAACCGTAGGGTAAACAAGCTGAATTTACCCAAGCGCCTCACCTAAGGGCAAACCTCCTTCCCAAAGTTTGTCGAACCCGTATTGAATTTCCTCAGTGCTGAGCAGACGAAGAGCGGTTTCCCCGCCGCCATGCTGTTCTACGATCCCTACGAAAAATGAGCATCATATCAAAGGTCTCTTTGGGCCTTTACGTAAATGCTGAGCATCACTTGATCGAATGCGGACTCCGAGTCTGTCATCTTGCCTCCAGTGCCGCTACACCATTATATTACTATAAGAAAAAAGCCGCGCTAATCTAGCCCGGCTTTGTTTTCTTGGCGCCTTAACGGCTGAGTAGCGGAAGGAAGTAATTGGTTCTTAATTTAATATAGGTCCCCCGGTTATACCGGGGGCATCGGTGGACTTTCTCAGGGAACCGTTCCTTCGGCCCGAGAGCTGCGCCCGAGGGCGCTAAGCTCAATCAAGAGGGCTTCCGAAACGGAACACCCACCGAGCGACCTAGGAGTTGTGCCGGGCCTCCCCCCGGCATATGCCGGGGAACAGACCAAACCTGTGCTCCTTAGAAAGGAGGTGATCCAGCCGCACCTTCCGGTACAGCTACCTTGTTACGACTTCGTCCTAGTCACCAAACCCGACCTCGGCGCCTGCCTCCCCGAAGGGTTAGCTCAGCGACTTCAATCGTTCTCGGCTTCCATGACGTGACGGGCGGTGTGTACAAGGCCCGGGAACGTATTCACCGCAGTGTGCTGACCTGCGGTTACTAGCGATTCCGCGTTCATGCAGGCGAGTTGCAGCCTGCAATCCCAACTGGGGCCGGCTTTGGTGGGATTGGCTCCAGCTCGCGCTTTCGCAGCCCATTGTACCGGCCATTGTAGCGTGTGTGTAGCCCAGGGCATAAGGGCCATGATGATTTGACGTCATCCCCACCTTCCTCCTCCTTGTGAGAGGCTGTCTCGCTAGAGAATGTAACTAGCGACAAGGGTTGCGCTCGTTGCGGGACTTAACCCAACACCTCACGGCACGAGCTGACGACAACCATGCAGCACCTGTGAAGGCTTCCCGAGTTACCCCGAGATCGTCACCCTTTCGGGTTCCTACTACCAACATGTCAAGCCCTGGTAAGGTTCTTCGCTTAGCATCGAATTAAACCACACGCTCCACCGCTTGTGCGGGCCCCCGTCAATTCATTTGAGTTTTAGCCTTGCGGCCGTAGTCCCCAGGCGGGATGCTTACCGCGTTAGCTACGGCACAGAGGGGGTCGATACCCTCTATACCTAGCATCCATCGTTTAGGGCGTGGACTACCTGGGTATCTAATCCAGTTTGCTCCCCACGCTCTCGCGCCTCAGCGTCAGGCACAGCCCAGAAGGCCGCTTTCGCCACTGGTGTTCCTCCCGATATCTACGCATTTCACCGCTACACCGGGAATTCCGCCTTCCTCTACTGCCCTCGAGCCGAATAGTATCCCCTGACCTCTCCCAGTTAAGCCGGGAGCTTTCACAGGAGACTTATCCAGCCGCCTACGCGCTCTTTACGCCCAGTAATTCCGGGTAACGCTAGCTCCCTACGTATTACCGCGGCTGCTGGCACGTAGTTAGCCGGAGCTTATTCCCAAGGTACCGTCCTTCCTCTTCCCTTGGAAAAGGGGTTTACAGCCCTAAGGCCTTCATCCCCCACGCGACGTCGCTGGGTCAGGCTTTCGCCCATTGCCCAAAATTCCCTGCTGCTGCCTCCCGTAGGAGTGGGGGCCGTGTCTCAGTCCCCCTCTGGCTGGTCGTCCTCTCAGACCAGCTACCCGTCATCGGCTTGGTGAGCCATTACCTCACCAACTACCTGATAGGACGCGAGCCCCTCCCCCGGCACCCGAAGGCTTTCATCCCGGTACCAAAGTTCCGGGATCGTATGCGGGATTACTCTCAGTTTCCCGAGGCTATACCCCACCGGAGGGCAGGTTACCCACGCGTCACTCAGCCGTCTGCCGCTTTCCCCGAAGGCCGAAGCCCTCGAGGCACGCTCGACTTGCATGCATTAAGCGCGCCGCCAGCGTTCACCCTGAGCCATGATCAAACTCTCTAGCGTAAAAAACCTTACTTCCTTCCACTATTCAACTGTTAAAGTGCCTTCCCCCGCCTCTTGAAGACGTTGGAGCGCTTAGTATACCGGTGAGCCGTTGGGGTGTCAACGTTTATTGAGTCAAGATTAATTGTTGATCAAACTTGCTCTTGCTCAACAGCCATTAAGTGTCTGTGGGAGAATACTGGAGCGGGCAGCCGTCCTCGTTGGTTCCCGGACGCCGGCCGACCCGCTCGTCAAGACCGGCGGTGATCCGGGGGCAGGGAGCATGCGGGGCCTTGTCATTCTTCCGTCAGTCCTGCCCATCCGTCATTGCCGCCTTCCGGCAATCCCGCCTTCCGGCATTCCCGCGAAAGCGGGAATGCATTACGCCCTGCCGTATGACAAACTCCCTGCGGCAAGGCTGTATGGATTCCCGCCCCCCGATCGGGGAGCGGGAATGACGGGAACCATGCGGCTCAACCCAGAAACAGGAACCATGCCAGACGTAAAAAGAAATGAAAAGGCCCTGAGGGAGCATGCCTCCTCCCTTGAGCAGCGCCAAATGGTCGGGATATAATCGCGTAGCCATGCAAGTTAAGGACCTGGGTGAGTTCGGCGTCATAGACATGCTCAATGCCATGATTACCGGGCAGCGGGCCGCGGCTGACAACGCGGCTGCTGCCGGTTTTGGACTGCTGGTGGACACCGGCGATGACACCGCCGCCTGGAAGACGGGCAAAGCAAATGAATTGCTCACCACGGATACTGTGGTGGAAGGCGTGCATTTCACCAGGGTCACCACTCCTTGGGGGGACCTGGGTTGGAAGTCGCTGGCTTCAAATATAAGCGATATTGCGGCCATGGGCGGGTTGCCGCTCTATGCTGTGGTGACGCTGGGCTTGCCCCCGGAGACAGAAGTCGAGGACATTCGTGAGCTGTACAGAGGGATCCTGCGAATTGCCAACGAATTCGGGGTCGCCATAGTGGGTGGAGATATGGTCCGCTCTCCGGTAGTCTTCATAACCGTGGGCCTTACCGGGGTTCACCCCGGCCAACCAATGCTGCGCTCCGCGGCCAAGGTGGAGGACCTGGTGGCAGTCACCGGCCCTCTGGGTGGATCGGGCGGCGGCTTGAGGCTGATGCTGGAGCACGGTCGGAATTCAGACTTGCCCCCTCATGTCTCAGCGGAGGCGGCGCAGTACCTTCGGCAATGCCACCGGTGTCCCCGGCCGGCGGTGGATGAAGGCCGGATGCTGTCGGAGTTCGGGGTCCAGTGCGCTATGGACGTGAGCGACGGCCTGGCAGACGACCTGTCTAAGCTGTGCCGGGCCAGCGGGCTTTCCGCTCGAATTTACAGCCAAGACGTGCCGGTCCATCCGTTACTTAAAAGCGCATTTCCAGACACCTTCCTGGATTTGGCGCTTCATGGCGGCGAGGATTACCTTTTGTTGTTTACCGGGCCAAAGGAGCTAATGTCCCAGGTCATGCTCGGACTGCCCCATGGAGCCGTGTTGGGCGAGCTGATTGCCGGACCGCCGGGACGCGTGGTAGTCGTCGATCCCTACGGTGTGGAAACTACGGCTTCCAGCCTGGGCTGGGACCACTTTGCCTAAGGCACGAGTTCCATAAATCATGAGTTATTCCATAACTATCCAAACCCGCGCTCCCGAAGAGACCCGGAAACTAGGCGAGTTGATCGGCCGTCAGGCTCAACCCGGAGACATATATCTCTTGACTGGACCGCTGGGCGCGGGAAAAACCTGCTTAACCCAGGGAGTGGGCCTCGGCCTTGAGGTCCCGGACCGTCTGCGAAGCCCCACCTTCGTGTTGATGACCCGGCGCCAGGGGCGGCTGCGCCTGGACCACCTGGATTTGTACCGCATCGAAGACCCGGCCGAGGTTTGGGATTTGGGCGTGGACGAGCTTTTATTTGGGGAGGGGGTGTGTATTGTCGAATGGGCTGACAAGGCGGCTGAGCTGTTCCCGCCGGAGTCTTGTTGGATATCTATGGATTACGGGTCTCGAGGACCCAATCCTGAAGAGCTTTTATTTGGGGAGAGCCTCCGGACTTTGACCATCACGGGATGTTCAACCCGGTACGAATCGTTGCTGCAACTCGTGGCTGCTGCGTTTGCTCCTCTATTGTCGACGGACCAGGAGACTGCGGGCTAGTGCTTCTCGCCGTGGACACGTCAACGCGCTACGCCGGAGTTGCCCTATACGGTGCATCCCGCAACGGCACAGGGCGGATATTGTTCAGCCACTCTTGGTATTCGACGCAAAACCACACCGCTGAGCTGATGCCGGCGGTGTCCCTGATTCTGGAGAGCCAAAACTTGGCTGTGAACGACTTAAGAGGCGTGACTGTCGCCCTGGGGCCGGGCGGGTTCAGCGCGCTAAGGGTGGGACTGAGCGTGGCTAAAGGATTGGCCCTAACCGCTGGCATACCCTTAGTTGGCGTAGGCACCCTGGACCTGGAAGCTTATCCCTATCTGAATTCGGGTGTAGCGGTGTGCGCGATATTGGATGCCGGAAGGAGCGAGGTGGCCTCCGCCCTTTTCGGGCCGGATGGTCAACGAACTCGAGAAGACATGATATGCCCGGCGGCAGACTTGGTGGACGCAATCCAAGGGGAAGTCCTGTTTTGCGGAGAGGGCGTGATAAACTGGGGCGTACTGATTCGGGAGCGTCTGGGCGCCGGCGGTGTGGTGATGACGCCGCGGCCGTCTTGGCGGCTATGGGCCCTTAGCGAGCTAGGATGGCAGCGACTGGAAGAGGGTGACGTTTCGGACTTGGCTGCTTTGCAGCCCACCTACCTTCGCATGCCCAGCATCGGCGGGCCAAAGCAGCGGGACCGGAAACCGCAGCGTTCCTAAGCAGCCGCTTTAGCCCTTGACACTGCCGTACACTGGACTGGCCGCGGGTGGGAGTGATTCCAGTCTGCCCATTCCGAGCCCGGTAAAGCCAGGGGTTTTTGCGCTGTGGTTCTTGCGTGGATTAACCAGGTCGTAACGGTAATTTTGGCCTGGGCAACCGGACGGAGGATATGGAACGGACTTTGGTGCTGGTCAAGCCCGACGGGGTTCAACGGGGCCTTGTCGGGGAGATAATCTCCCGCTTGGAACGCCGGGGGTTGAAGATAGTGGCCATGAAGCTGATGCAGGTGGACGAGGCCTTGGCTGCGCGCCACTACGGAGAGCACGTGGACCGGCCCTTCTTCCGCGGATTGGTGGACTTTATAACCTCGGCCCCGCTGGCGGCCATGGTCTGGGAGGCCGAAAACGTCGTGGAGGTGGTGCGCAAGACCATGGGGGAAACCCAGCCGGCCACCGCCGCCCCAGGGACCATCCGGGGCGATTTAGGCCTGGATATTGGCAGGAATTTGGTGCACGGGTCCGACAGCGTGGGGTCGGCGGAGAGAGAGATAGGGTTGTTCTTCGACGAGGCCGAGATTTTGAGCTATACCCGCAGCAACGATCCCTGGATAGGCGAGAACGTCTAACGTCTAAAGAACCCGGACAACTTGGGGCGCCTGAGCCCACAGCCGCTCAAGCCCGTAGAACTCGCGCTCTTCAGGTCCGAAGATGTGTACGATGACATCGCTGAAGTCTAACAACACCCAACCCGAAGAATTGATCCCTTCCCGTTGGAATCTCTTTACCTTCTCTTCCTTGAGGGCTTGGCTGATGTCTCGCTCCAGGGCTTCGATCTGGCGCGATGAATCGGCAGACATGATTACGAAATAGTCGGCGAAGGGCGCAACACCCCGCAGGTCAAGCAGCACAATATCGGCGGCCAGCTTATCCGACGCCACTTCCACCACTAGCTGCGCTAATTCGGTTGAATCCAGGTTGTCACGCTCCCAAGTTGACCAAACTGCCCTTGCCGGTCGAATTCAGGCTGCCATGCCTCCAACTTGATCAAGCCAGCCCAAATTGCCCTTGACCGTAGTTGGCTCTGACATGGATTCTGTAAAGATGGACTCTATAAAGGAAGTATAGGCTTGCCCACAAAGGGCGGTCAACAGAAACAGGCCGGTGAAGGAGAGGGCGATGCGTCTGTTGTGCAAGAAGGGGATTTTCGTGTTCTTCATCGCGATTTTGGCCATCGGCATGCTGACGGCATCCTGCGCAAATGGCAAGGAGACCAACCCGGGCGCGCTGGTCCCGGAAGGGGCGACTCTGGCGCTTGAAGTAAATGTGGCGGCGATTCTGGCCAGTGGGGGCCTGGCTGCGATCATCGATTCCGTCTCAAGTGATGGGGATGGAGCTGGAGAGCCAGGGAAATGGTTGCCAGGGAAATGGTTGGATGAAGTCCACAGAGAAACAGGAATCGATGTTCGTAAGATTTCACAACTGGTTATTTTTAGCGATGCTTTCTCTGATTCTTTCTTGACCGTCGTCTCTGACTTCCCGGAAGGTTCTGCCCCGCAAGCGCCCCATGCGGGGGTGATTATCAAGGCAATATTGGATGAGACGGCCACGGTCGCCGCGGTGGAAAACCTCAGTGGCCAGACCATGGGCACGTCGGACTACAAAGGTCGACGCCTCCATGGCTTCGGCACGTCGGACTACACAGCCCGGCGGGTCTATCGCTCCGACGATCAGGGAGATGCGCCGGCTCCGGCGTTCTCCATGGCTTTCCTGAACGGGGACATTGTGGTCCTGGGAACCACTAACGCGGTGCAAGATGTGATCGACGTCCAGGATGGCGGCCGCGACCGGTGGTCAGGGCCGTTGGTGGACGCGTTCAACGATGTAGGGTCAGGACTGTTCCGGGTAGGTTGGGATGTCCCGGATATCAGCATGCTGGGGCTGTCCCCCGGCCCCGGTGATGGTCCCTCATTAGAGGGAAGCCTGGATAACTTGCCTGCCGGCCTGGGCCCTTGGCAGGATTTGGACCTTCTTGCGCTAAGTTTGGCTCAGAACGGTCAGATTATGGTCTTGAGGATGAACTTGGACTTCGGGACCGAAGAGTCGGCAATGATCGCCGGCGAGTTCCTAGAGGGACTGCTGGCAAGCGAATTGATGGGCGGTCTGGAGGCAACGGAGCTATTGGACCGGCTCGAGGTGAGCCGGGACGAGTCCCGTTTAACTTTGCGGCTGGAGGCCCCGGCGTCGCTCGTCGGGAAGTTCGTATCCAACTTGATCTACGGGTCCGAAACCCAAGTGCCGGCGAGTGTAGGGTCCGGGATAACTGATTCGAAGATACTTGAAACTGCTCCCTAACCGGTTCGATTGGCCCAATGCAATCCTGCTTTGGACGCGAGGCATCGCTCCTGCCTGGGGCGGCCTGGTAATGAAGACGTCCGGCCATTCGCCTAGGTGGCCGACTGAGTTAATTCGTGGTGGGATGGCGGGCAGTCTCCCGGGACGGCCTTTCCGGCATGACTTTGATGGCCCTATCAAGGTTTGGCTTGGCGCGGCGGACTCAGGAAGCTTGACGTCAGAAAGGGTTCGTTTGCCGGTAAGGCATTCGAGACATGTGAACCAGGTTCGAAACAGGTGCCGTTTAGACTGGGTGGATGATTGCCAGGATTGCCTAGCCCCCGCCTAATATTACAACGACGGTTAGTATGACTAGTATGATCGGCTAGTTGGGGAGGGCACGGGCTGTTGGGAGGGTGGAATGGATGCGGCGGATTTTGAGCAGATGTACGAGGCTTTTCAGGATTTTCACTCTTACTTCGCTCCGCTGTTTGGCCGGAGGGAGACGCGGGACCACAGCCGCCATTATCTCCAGGCCCTGCTCAGGGGAGCGGCGCAACGCTGAGAATCTGTCGGAGGGTGCAATACGGTTCCGGCGTCAGCCAGGGTGATGCAGCGGTTTCTCGCCGAATCGCCCTGGGACGATCACGTGGTCATAGGGCGCCTCCAGGAGTACTTGGGGCCCAGGCTGGAGCATCCGGAGGCGGTATGGGTGCTGGACGGCAGCGACTTCCCCAAGCAGGGCAGGAAGTCGGTGGGAGTGGGCCGTCAGTACTGCGGAAGACTGGGCAAGGTGGCCAACTGCCAGGCTGGGATGTTCTTGGCTTATGTCAGCCCGTTGGGACGGGCCCTGGTGGACAACCGGCTTTATCTGCCGGAGAGCTGGACCTTGGACAAAGACCGGTGTGAGGCGGCGGGGGTCCCGGAGGAGAGGCCTGGCGGGAGATTACGGTGGCCGAGGGAAGCCAGGGCTCCCGCAGCTACCGGTTCAGCGCTCAGAGGGTGCGTCCAACCAGCAGGCGGAAGCCCGGCGAGATCCACTGGGCCATTTACCGCCGGAACCTGGACGGCAGCGAACCCCGCTACTACCTGTCTAATGCTCCGGAGGATACCCCGTTGGAGACCCTGGCATACGTGGGAGGCTCCCGGTGGCGTATAGAAACGGAGTTCGAGACGGAGAAGAGCGACATGGGGCTGGACGAGTACGAGACCCGCACTTGGCCGGGCTGGCATCACCACGTGGCACTGTGTCTGCTTGGTGGAGCTTTTCTGCTGAGCCTGCAACAGGCTTGGGGGAAAAAGATGCCCGGGATCACGAGGCCGCAGGTCTACCGGGTGGTGCGGGAGATGCTGCCCCGGGAACGGTCCGGGCCGGCTGAGCTGCTGCGGTGGCTGGAACACACCCAAGAATGCAACGAGCGGGCAAGACGTTCCCATGCAAGGCGTCGAGCCGCACTTCGTGCATCCCCGGACATCCCTCCTTGAACCGTCGTTGAATTACTAGTCTAATAAGACCAGCATGACGGCAAACCAGTAATCCGAGTGGCGCAGGTAAACGTGGCGCAGGTAAACGAAAACATCCTCTACCAACCGGATGAGCGGCCAGGCCATCTGGCATCTGTGGTCCATGGATTCCAGAGTGTCATGACCCGCATGGCGGCAATGGCTGCCACGGCGTCGATCATCGCTGTGGCGGGCGGACAATCTCAGGGTTATCTGTCTTGGATATTCTTTTCGGCCCTGGTGGTCTGCGGATTAGGCGGTATCCTGCAGACCTTTCGGTTCTGGAGATTCGGGTCGGGATATTCCTTAAGCGTAGTTTCCGCATCCGCCTTTATCGCCATCTGTATCTCAGCGCTGTTGGCTGGCGGCCCGGCGTTGCTGTCGAGCCTGATTGTCGCCTCGTCGTTGATACAGTTTGCGTTCATCTTCCGGCTCTCTTGGCTGCGGCGTGTCATCAGCCCGTTGGTTGCCGGAACGGTCCTCATGTTGCTGGCCTCGACGATAATAACCGTCGTGCTCAGCAGGCTTTCTGATTTGCCGGAAGGCGCTCCCCCGGTGGCGGCGCCCATCCTTGCAGGAACGACCCTGTTCATCCTGATGGTGCTGAGGCTGTTCGCGTCGCCCAAGTGGCAGCAATGGGCCCCGGTCGTCGCGATCGTGGTTGGGTGCGTAATGGCGGCCCCGTTCGGCGCATACGACTGGCAGCACGTTATGGAAGCTTCCTGGATTGGTTTTCCCAGTTATACCTGGCCTGGATTCGACCTCAGCTTTGGCGCGACCTTCTGGGGGCTTTTGCCGGGATTCGTAATAGTAAACATGGCAACCACGATCAATTCGATCAGCGACACCGTCGTGATTCAGAAGGTGGCCTGGCGCAGGCCCCGGGCCACTGACTTCCGCGTAGTCCAGGGGGCGCACCACCTGCTGGTATTGACCAATCTTCTGGCCGCCGCCCTGGGCACGCTTCCCAATATGATAGGAGCGGCCAATTCCGCGCGGGTAATGCTCACCGGTGTCGCAGCGCGCCGCATGGGAATCTATGGGGCCTGATTCTGATAGCGGTAGCGTTCTCTCCAAAGCTGATAGCCCTGGTTGTCGCCACTCCGCGCCCTGTCTTGGTGGCGTACATGATATTTATGTTGTCGCTCCTCTTTGTGCAGGGGATGAGGACCGTTTTCAGTGACGGAGTAGACGGGCGAAAAGCCGCGGTGATAGGAGTGTCTCTCTGGATAGGCATAGGTTTTCAGAACCAGGTGATTCTGCCCGATCTGTTGACTGGAACTCTGGGGACTCTGCTCAGCAACGGCATGACAACCGGTTCCGTCTGCGTAATTTTGCTCACTCTGCTGATGGAGTTCACTTCCAGACGTCGCAGCCGTTTGAATGTGGCGATGAACCTTTCGTCGTTGCCCAGAATTGACTCCTTCCTCCAGGGATTCGCTACAAGCGTCGGCTGGAATGAGGCATCAATAAACCGGCTCAGGTCAGCCGGGGAGGAAACTCTGTCGAGCTTGCTGTCGCAGGATGAGGAGCCGGAAGAATATGCCGGGAAACGCCTCATAGTTGCTGCCCGTCGCGCGGATGCCGTCATTGAGATGGAATTTGTAGTGACAACTGAGGGTGGGAATCTGGAGGACAGGCTGGCCTATTTGAACGAACAGCCTGAGATACAGGACGAGCGCGAGATCTCCTTCCGCCTCTTGCGCCATTACGCGTCTTCGGTCCAGCACCATAAATACCACGACATAGATATTATTACAGTGCAGGTCGCCCCTTCGTAATAGTGCCGGAAGGGTGGCCAGCCGCCCTGCCCGGTTTAATTCCCCGGTTCGCTGAGACCCAGCATACCCCCAATTCCAATAGGAAAATGCGAGGCGACGATCCCCCGTTGAAGACTGAGTCGGTTGGTCCACCCTTTGTGTCGTTCCAAGAACAGTCGTTGTAATACTAACGCCCTGCCCGGCTTCGTTCCCGCTTGGGGGAGAATCCCCGGCTCCAGTTCTGTTGTCCAAAGAGATGGCCACTAACAGGACGAACGAAGAACACCAGCGTCGGTTCCGTTTGCTTCTAGGGTACGGCCTATGGTGCCAGAGGAACCCCAGCCTCAAGAAGCAAACGGAACCCGGTGTCCTGGGCGTAGTTTAGGTTACCGGCACCGGAGCAGAAGGGCCACTACCTTGTCGGAACTCAGGCTATGCCCGTTGCTCAACACGAAAGAGTCCCCGAAGAATGTACCGTCTTTCTCGACGTACCGCTCTCCTTGAAACTCTATGTGCACTTCCCCCAAAAGGCCGGTTTGCTTAACGGAGAAGTGATACTGGCACTCGTTGAAAGCCGAAGTGTCCCACGAGACCGAAGAGCCGGCAGGTATGGTCTCGGTTACCCGGATCACGACCGGGGATGAGCCCGTACAAGCCACCGCCAGCAAAACGAAGGCTACCGCTATCAACGGTTTGGTCCAGAATCGTATCATTCTCTCCTCGGGGTCCCGTTTGATTTTAGAGGATAGGGTTCCTCTGGCACCATAGGCCGCACCCTAGAAGCAAACGGAACCCCAGCGACCGCCCTATAGCACTCACCAAAGGCTATGAACTCAATGACTCCGTCTGCGCCAGCGACGTAACAGTTCCCTCCGTCACGCAGCAATTGCCTGATGGTATCGAACACGCGGTCTTCGGCCCCGTCTATACCGAAGGGCATCCCGTGCTCCCGGACCTTCCTATTCGTCCATCTTTTGATCTTCTCCTCGTATCCGGTCTGCCCCATGGATTCCATAAACAGAAGCATCTCCGCCGAGATTTGGAAGCAGAGGGCTAGGACTACAGCGTTCCATATCGGCGGTTTCAGTCGCCCACGCGGGTTCCGTTTGCTTATAGGGTTTGGTCACTTCGCAGGCATATCTGCTTGGTCAGCGGGCGCGTGCTCCAGGCATGCTCGGCACGCCCTGCGGCCATAGATGTTGCCGGTGCAATCTTCGTCGCGCCCCATCTTTTGTAGGTGGCCCCAGTCCTGGGTAGAGTAAAACGAAAGGCCATTGTACCCGCAGGCAGTCGCTGGTCGCGGTCCAAGATTGAAGGTCAGGGCATAAGAGTGGTGAAAAACCGTCTGCATTTCCGACTCGTATTCCTGCTCCTCTCTCTGCAACTCCGAAAACGTCTTTTGTGGGCGCACCACGTTGATCAACTGGTCAAACACCTGTATGAGGGCCACTAGGCGGTCAGCGCCTGACTTGAGGGCGGCCTGCATGCGCTCCTCGTTGTATTGAGCCTCTTTTCGTGTCCCGAATGGCATTGCCATGCGTACACGGAACTTCCCTTTGTCAGCAGTAGCTTCGGACTGACCTGCCGCATGTTCCGTCCACCGCGCGGCAGGGGCATTCGTGTGGCCGGCATAGAATGTCCCATCGTCAAACTGCAACACGTAGGAAAAGAAGAACTCCGAGTTTCCATTCACATCAGCCCTTGCCATGCGTTCCTCGTGGTTCATTTCCGCCTCCTATTAGTTTGGTCGGCTTTATCCTGCACTATGTCCATGCCCTACAAGCAAACGGAACCCCCACGCGTGCGGTTCAATTATAATCGGGTCCATTCCGAGTCATATTTAACATCAGCGGAATGTCTCAATACCTCGATCAATCTCCCTGGGGGAGCCACCTCCAAGAGTGTATTGCGCCACTTGGGAGTGAAGGCCGGTAACAGCCTGCTCGGTATCCCAGGCAAATCGTTGAAGCGCACAGTGTCGATGACGTTGATGAATTCGTGTATCTGCCCACCAGGGAAATGTCCGAGTTGGAAGCTGGTAATAAGCATGCTCTCCTCCCAATACCCCCGCCGGTGCCTGCGTCTTCTCCTGGCGATCATCCACCCAACCTAAACGGCACCTCGAAACATGGGGACTACTCAAGGGAGGAAAAGCGGGTTATAATACCGCATCCGGCGCAAAAGCCGGTCAGCCACGCTAGCTTCGGGCAGCCAAAATGGGCGCTCACAAGAACTCTATCTTGGGGGTGGACTTTTTGGCTTTGCTACTTTGTGATATATTCTACAAATGGGTTGCACCATCAAACATTTGTGCATTTATTTTGTATTTGCTCATTGAAGGGGAAGGGCGCCTCCCTGAGCGCTAGCCCAGTTAAAAAACCTGATGCGTTGGCGTCAATACATACGCTTGGAATCATGATATGGACCGGTTGAAAGATTTAGCGAACTACGGGCTTTACTCGCCCGAGCACGAGCACGACGGCTGCGGCGTCGGGGTTGTCGCCAATATCAAAGGCGGAAAGTCCCACCGCATAATCGAAGATGGGCTCCAGGTTTTGGTCAATTTGGGCCACCGTGGAGCGGCCGGTTGTGACCCTGAAACCGGGGACGGCGCGGGCATTTTAATTCAAATGCCCCATCAACTCTTCGAGAAAGAGTGCCCCCGCCTGAACATCACCCTGCCCGAGGCCGGCGAATACGGGGTTGGGATGGTATTCATGCCTCCCCACCGCGAAGGGCGGGAGAAATGCCGGGCCCTCATAAACAGTACCCTAGCCGACAACGGCCTGGAACTTCTGGGGTGGCGTGATGTCCCAGTCGACCTAGACAAGCTAGGCCGGGATGCCCGCCAAGTGTGTCCGCACATCAGCCAAGTGTTTGTGGGTCTCGGTCCGGGAGCCGCAGACCCGGCCCAGCTAGAGAGGAAGCTCTACGTAGTGCGGAAGATAATCGAACATTCCACCCAGGAATGGGGCATTACAGACGATGAAGCGGACTATTTTTATATTTGCAGCATGTCTTGCAATACCATCGTGTACAAAGGACTGCTGCTGGCCCACCAGATCTCCGAGTTT
The DNA here is from genome assembly GCA_965224325.1 of Dehalococcoidia bacterium. Lineage (GTDB taxonomy): Bacteria > Chloroflexota > Dehalococcoidia > Lucifugimonadales > UBA3495 > CBDCMJ01. Next base: position 238,891 of record CBDCYT010000001.1, on the reverse strand, counting down.
TACGGCGACCTAGCTGACCGGTCTTTGACCAGCGCCTTTGCCCTGGTCCACTCTCGATTCAGCACCAACACCTTGGGGCACTGGAAGTTGGCCCACCCCTACCGGTATATGGCCCACAACGGCGAGATCAACACCCTGCGGGGAAACATCAACTGGATGCACGCCCGGGAAGCCCATTTCGAATCGCCTTTGTTTGGCGACGATATGCGCAAAATCCCCCCAGTCATGACTGCGGGCGCTAGTGATACCGCTTGCATAGACAATGCCCTAGAGTTGCTGCTTATGACAGGGCGGGACCTGGACCACGCTATGCTCATGTTGATCCCAGAAGCCTGGGAACAGCACGAGAGTATGCCTCAAGAGAAGAAGGACTTTTTCGAGTACCACGCTTCCTTGATGGAGCCCTGGGATGGGCCGGCAATGATCGTGTCCACCGACGGCCGCAGCATCTGTGCGTTGCTGGACCGCAATGGCCTTCGCCCCTTCCGGTACTCCGTTACCAAGGACGATAGGCTGGTGATGGCCTCGGAAACCGGCGTGCTGGACATTCCGCCCTCAGAGATTAGACAGAAAGGCAGGCTTCAGCCGGGCCGCATGTTCTTGGTCAGCATGGATGAGGGCCGCATCATCGGCGACGAAGAGCTGAAGCATAAGTTGGCCAACCGGCGCCCTTACGGTCAGTGGCTCAAGGAAAACGTGGTCTCTTTGGACAGCCTTCCCGGCCCGCAGGGAGGCAATGGCGATCATCAGCATGGCGATGATGACTGGGATGGGTCCGGCGACTCTGCGTTGGAGCAGCAACAGCAAGCGTTCGGATACACTACTGAAGAGCTTCGGATGCTGACCACCCCCATGGCCCTTAATGGCGCTGAAGCTGTGGGCTCGATGGGGAACGATGCCCCTCTCGCTGTCCTCTCCCGGAAAAACCAGCTGCTCTTCAACTACTTTAAACAGCTGTTCGCCCAGGTGACCAATCCGCCTTTGGACGCTATCCGGGAAGACCTGGTTACCTCCCTGGAGGCGTTCATTGGCCGGGAACAAAATCTCTTTGAGGAAACCGCGGCCCACTGCCACCAGCTAAAGCTAAGGTCTCCCGTCATCGACGGGGAGCAATTTGAAAAGATCCGCAAACTCGACGTGGGCGACGTCAGGTCCGCAACCCTCTCCGCGCTTTTCGACGCTCGGGGCGGACCGGGTGCATTGAAGAATGGCTTGGACCGCCTGTGCGCCGAAGCTTCTCAGGCCATCGACGACGGGTACTGCATCATTGTGATTTCGGACCGCGGCGTCGACCACCGGTGGGCTCCCATCCCCAGCTTGTTGGCCACCGCGGCGGTGCATCATCACTTGATCCGAGAAGGCTCCCGCACCAAGGCCGGATTGGTGGTCGATTCCGGAGAGCCCCGGGAGGTCCATCACTTCTCGCTGCTCATTGGCTACGGCGCCGGCGCCGTTCATCCATATCTTGCGCTGGCTACTGCTCGAAAACTCGCGTCTGATGAAGCTCTTAATGGCTCCAAACCGGAGTACGCGGAGAAGAACTTCATCAAAGCCAATGAAAAGGGCATCCTTAAAGTCATGTCCAAGATGGGCATTTCCACAGTCCAGAGCTATCGCGGCGCCCAGATATTCGAGGCTGTGGGCCTGAGCCAGGAATTAATAGACCAGTACTTTACCTGGACGCCGTCTAGAATCTTGGGCATCGGCTTGTCCACGGTGGAAGAGGAGGTACTGCAGCGGCACCGCAGGGCCTACGATTCTCAGGCGGGCACGGGTGATGAACATCTCGAATTCGGCGGGTTTTATCAGTGGCGCCGGCATGGAGAACTTCACCAGTGGAATCCTGACGCCATCGCCAAACTTCAGGATTCGACCCGTTCCGGGAATCGGGAGACCTATCGAGAGTTTGCCCGGCTGGTAAACGACCAGAGCAAGAACATGGCTACGCTGCGGGGGTTGTTGGAATTCAAGAGGGTCCAAGCCCCGGTGCCTCTGGATGAAGTAGAGCCAGCTTCCGAGGTGGTCAAACGCTTTGCCACCGGCGCTGTATCTTTGGGCTCCATCAGCAAGGAAGCCCACGAGACCATGGCCATCGCCATGAACCGCCTCGGCGCCAGAAGCAATACCGGCGAGGGAGGCGAAGACTTTCACCGTTACAGCAGCGATGCCAACGGTGATTCCCGAAATAGCGCGATCAAGCAGGTGGCCTCTGGACGCTTCGGAGTGACCCCTAATTACCTGATTAACGCCACCGACCTGCAGATAAAGATGGCGCAAGGTTCCAAGCCGGGCGAAGGCGGCCAACTATCTGGAAACAAAATCGACGATTACATCGGCTGGATCCGGAAGACCACCCCAGGCGTCGAACTGATCTCGCCTCCCCCTCATCATGACATCTATTCGATTGAAGACCTGGCCCAACTGATCCACGACCTAAAGAACATTAACCCTGACGCCCGAGTCCACGTGAAGCTAGTCTCCGAAGTTGGCGTCGGCACCATCGCCGCCGGAGTGGCCAAGGGGCATGCCGACGTGGTCCTAATAAGCGGACACGACGGGGGAACGGGCAACTCGCCCGAGTCCTCGATCAAGTATGCGGGACTGCCCTGGGAATTGGGCATAGCCGAAACTCAGCAGGTGTTGGTGGCCAATGGACTAAGGAGCCGCATCTCGGTGCAAACCGATGGCCAGCTAAAAACCGGCCGGGACGCCGCTATAGCGGCGCTGCTGGGGGCCGAGGAGTTCGGGTATGCCACCGGAGCTCTAATCGTCAACGGCTGCATCATGCTGCGCAAGTGTCATTTGGGTACTTGCTCGGTGGGTGTCGCAACCCAGGACCCGAAGTTGCGTATGCGATTTTCCGGAAGCCCGGAATACCTGGTCAACTATTTCACCTTCGTCGCCGAAGAGATGCGGGAGATAATGGCGGAGTTGGGATTTCGCACCGTGAATGAAATGATCGGCCGGACGGACATGCTGGATGTCCGTGAGGCTGTAGACCATTGGAAAGCCGAGGGATTGGACCTCTCTCGCCTGTTGTACCGGCAACCGCTGCGCAGGGAAGGAGACGTGGCTTACCAGTGCGACGTGCAAGACCACGGTCTGGAGCGGGCCTTGGACCACCGATTGATTAGCCTTTCCCAGCCGGCCTTGGAGCACCGGCAACCGGTCGAGATCCGGCTGCCCATTAAAAACTCCAACCGCACCGTTGGCGGTATGTTAAGTGGCCGAATCGCGAAGCGTTACGGAGAGGATGGGCTGCCGCCGGACACCATCAACATACACTTCGAAGGTTCGGCGGGACAGAGCTTCGGCGCCTTTCTGGCCCGAGGAGTCAATCTTCACCTGGAAGGGGACACCAACGACTATTTGGGCAAGGGCATCAGCGGGGGCCGTATAGTTATCTACCCGCCGGCTCAGGCGGATTTCATTCCGGAAGAGAACATCATTGCCGGCAACGTGGCGCTATACGGCGCCACCGGCGGCCAGGTGTTCATCAACGGCGTAGTTGGGGAACGGTTCTGCGTCCGCAACAGCGGCGTCCAAGCCGTCGTAGAGAGCGTGGGCGATCACGGATGTGAGTACATGACCGGCGGAGTGGTTGTAGTGCTAGGCAAGACCGGCCGCAACTTCGGAGCCGGAATGAGCGGCGGTATCGCCTTCGTGTACGACGAAGAAGGGGACTTTGAGACCCGGTTCAATCCGGGCTTGTCGGACCTGGAGGCCGTGACTGATCCCGAAGATGTAGAGACGCTTCGACGCATGGTGGAAGAACACGCCGCGTTTACCGGTTCAAACTCGGCGAAACGCATCCTGGTTGAATGGTCTGATGCTTTGCCTAGGTTCAAAAAGATCATGCCTCGCGACTACCGGCGGGTTCTCGACGAAAGGATGCGGAGGCAGGCGGAGGCAGAAGAGAAGGTATTGGAAGTAACACCCCATGGGTAAACCAACGGGATTTGCGGAATTCGGGCGGGAACCGCCCCAGCGCAGGCCCGTCTCGGAACGGAAGGGCGACTACAGCGAGTTGTACCTGCGTTGGCCTGAAAACCAGGTCAGGGAGCAGGGTTCCCGGTGTATGGACTGCGCGGTCCCGTTTTGCCATATGGGCTGTCCGTTGGGGAACGTTATCCCGGAGTTTAACCACCAGGTGTACTTGGGCAACTGGCAGCAAGCCCTGACTCTGCTGCTGTCCACCAACAACTTTCCGGAGTTCACCGGCCGCATTTGCCCTGCCCCTTGTGAAGCGTCCTGCGTTCTTAGCATCGACTCCGACCCGGTAACCATCGAATATATCGAGAAGGAGATCTCCACCAGGGGGTTCGACGAAGGCTGGATTAAACCTGAACCCCCGAGTGAACGCACGGGCAAGAAGGTAGCGGTGGTCGGCTCCGGCCCGGCGGGCTTGGCGGCGGCGCAGCAGCTCAACCGTGCCGGGCATTGGGTCCACGTGATGGAGCGAGACGAGGACATCGGCGGCTTATTGACCCTGGGTATTCCCAATTTCAAGCTTGATAAAGAGATAGTGCGGCGCCGGGTCCAGTTGATGGCCAGTGAAGGTGTCAGCTTTTCCACTGGGGTCAACGTCGGAGTCAATCACGGAATAGACCAACTTCTGACCGAACACGATGCGATTTGTCTCACCTGCGGGTCGACCGAAGCCCGGGACTTGGCAGTGCCGGGCCGCGAGTTGGGCGGGGTTCACTTGGCTATGGAATACCTGACTCAACAGAACCGGGTTATGGCTGGTCAGCACATTGAGCCTGATCAGAGAATTACTGCCGAGGGAAAGAGTGTGGTCATCTTGGGCGGCGGCGATACCGGGGCCGACTGCCTGGGCACTGCCCACCGGCAGGGCGCCGAAGTGGTGCACCAGCTAGAACTGCTTCCCGAGCCTCCGGAAAAGAGACGCTCCAACAACCCATGGCCTCAATGGCCTGCCATCCAGCGCAGCACCTCCGCCCACGAAGAGGGGGGGATTCGAGACTACAACGTGTTGACCAAGTCTCTTAGCGGCGCGGGCGATGTCGTCGAACGGCTGCACGCCGTCCGCATCGAGTGGAGCCAGCCTGGAGGCAACGAACGCCCCGTGATGCGGGAGGTGCCTGGCAGCGAATTCGTCATTGAGACTGGCCTGGTGCTCCTTGCGATGGGCTTCCTCCATCCTGAGCACGGCGGAATGTTGACTCAGCTGGGTGTGGAGCTTGATGTCCGCGGTAATATCAAGGTCGACTCTAATAAGATGACCAGCGTCCCGGGCGTGTTCGCCGGTGGCGATTCGTCTCGAGGCCAGTCACTGGTCGTGTGGGCCATTGCCGAGGGACGGGAAGTCGCCAGGGGGGTAGACCAGTATTTGATGGGCCGGACCAGTCTGCCGCGGTCGTTGCCGGTTGTTGCCTAAAGCCGCCGTCAAGGACGAGGCTATCCCGTAAGCTGGGTACTGCCGAAAACTATTCCAGAATTCCCCGCTACCCTTAGTGACTGCCTCTAGTGACTGCCTCGAGAAAGCCCTGCCCTAAGCAATCTGCGGCGGTTCATGGATCGCGAACGGAGAACATCAAAGGCTTCCCGATTGGGAAGCTTGCTCTCCACAATGCATAGGCCCGCCGTCATAGGCCGGGTCACCCTGCCTATGATCGCCCAGCTCTCGGTCCTAGCGCTTGGTGTCGAAGAAAGTGTCGGTGGCCCGTTGCAAGCCGGAACGGCGGTTGGCCTGTAAGGCTTCTTTACGGTCGCTGGCCCACTGTTGGGAGGTCATAATACCGGTCAAGGTGCCCTGGAAATGGGGCATCACGTAGCGGGCAAACAACTCGTAGCTACGGTGGATAGTCTCCCGCGGCGCCCAATCCTCGACCCGCACCATGAAGCTGCCGAAGCCGCCGCTCATCTCCTGAAGGCGCTCGATACCGGCAATGCAGTCGTCGGGAGTGCCTACGATCCATTGATTGTGGTCCACCATGTAGTCCACAATCTGGTTGCGGGGCACGTCGGGCGTGGGATTGCCCAAAGTCTCACCGAAGTACTCTGTAACTACTCTCGCTGAGCCTTCACGAATGTCCTCAAAGGCTTGGGCCCGAGTCTCGGCGAGGTGGCAGCCCATCACGATCCCCCAATCCTCTCGCCTCACCACCTTGTTATGCTCCGCCGCCGTTTCTTCGGCGATAGACCATAATTCTTTTAGGCTGGTTTTGCGCACCGTGTCGCGGGGTACGCTGAGGGATAGAACGGCCGCGCCGTGCTTGCCCGCCAACGACACGCCCGAGGGGGATTCCACGGAGGCCACGGCCACGGGGATGTGAGGCGACTGATATGGCCGCAGTTGGAGTACAGCCTCGTTGAGCTCGAACCAGTCGCTCTTGTAAGTGATGGGGTCTGTCTCGGTAAACAAGCGCATGATAACGCCCAAGGATTCGTCCATCATCTCCCGCTGGCGCTCCGGTTTGATCCCCAACATCAGCGCGTCCGAGGCCAATGCTCCCGGTCCAACCCCCAAGATCACCCGGCCGCGGGTCAGGTGGTCCAGCAGGACCAGGCGGTTGGCCACCATGTAAGGGTGGTGATAGGGCAAGCTTATCACTCCGGACCCCAATCTGATGTTGCGGGTGCGCTCGGCTGCGGTCGCCATGAACACTTCGGGCGAAGCGATGGTCTCCCATCCCGCGCTATGGTGCTCGCCGATGTACGCTTCGTCGAAGCCCAGCACATCCAGCCATTGAATCAGTTCCAGGTCTCGGTCCAGAGCCAGGGTGGGGTTTTCTCCCGGCCGGTGAAAGGGGGCCATGAAAACCCCGAATTTCATTCGTTGAGGCGCCGTCATGTAACTACCCCCGTTTTAATTATGCTAGTTAAACTCTTTGGGCATCCGGTGCCCGGCGGGGCCGCTCCAAGTTTCCACAGCACACATGGAGCCATTGAGGATGCTCTCCGGACCTCAGCCGCACTGCCAACGCACTGTCAATGTGGCCACAGGCTGCTGATGCTCGAACAATTCTAACATGGATTTGCGCGCCCATGTGCGCTTGCCTAAGGGCGGCCCAGGGGCAATCGCGTCTTTATTGAACCTCAGTTTTGGATAGCGGCTATAGGGGTTTATACGCGGCACAAATACCGCTTGGCTGAAACGATTTACTGGGCATATATTTCATGCGCCGTCCCAAAGGGGCACGGAGGTCGGACCTTGCCGCCTAAACCCGAGGAGCTACTTAATACCGCGCTTGCCTAAGTTTGACCCTTCGGCCAGTAGCGGTTCCACAGCGGTCCTTCAACCGCAGAGCCTCCAATTGAAACTACTGCAAAAGGGCCTCGGCGCAAGCTCCTAGTCTAGAAAGCCGGGAGAATTCGCAGGCGCTGGGAGACACGCGCCATGCCGGGATTTGCCGCTAGACCGGGGCTAGCCGCCAGCCTAGAATAATGGTATGTTGTGTTGGAATCCAGATACGTTCGAGTAATCTAATTCCGGTCTAACCGCCCGCAGGGGAGGGACAGTATGCCTCAGATTAAGCATATAGCCATTGCCACCAACGATGCCGGTAAGACGGCAAAGTTCTATTCCGAGGTTTTCGGACTCCGCCAGGTAGCAGAGTTGAACGGCGAGAACGCCAAGGGGTTCATGCTGAGCGATGGCAACGTCAACGTGGCCATTCTGGACTTCCAGAATGATGCCGTGGCCGGTGATCGCGGCAAAGATTGGGAAGGTATCCACCACATTGGCTTCGAGGTTGAAAGCTTGGAGGATATCGAACGCCGACTGGCTGCTGCCAACTCTCAGCCCATGGACGAAGTCAACCAGGCCCTGCACGCCGGTAACACCGGACCGCGCCATCAAAACGTTGAAACCAAGTACACGGGCCCCAACGGCGAGATGATTGACGTCTCTCAAGTCGGCTGGGTGGGCACCCGCGGGCTCGACTAAAGGCCTGCAGTATTACGAGAGGGACGGCTCAGGCGGGACGGAAGAGCGGAGAGGGGTCTTCAGGGTCTATATCTTCCAGGTCCAACATCAAGTCCATGTCTGTCTTGATGTCTTGGGGGTTGTTTCCGTCTACGCCCAGGATACGAGCGCTAATGCGCGGACCCTCTTCCAGGGCCACTATGCCCGTGCAGTACGGGTTGTCCCGGCCGTACCCCTTTGCCCCCATGGCCACGGGCACTATGGAGATGCAGGTAAAGGTGCTGAGCTTGGCCTTACCGCTGAATTGACGCCATTCCATATCCTTGCCGCGGCAAGCGGTGCAGATGGGTCGCGGCACAGCGAATAACTGGCCACAGGAGCGGCAGAGAACTCCCATCAGCCTTTTCTCATCTCGCAAGTAGGCCGAGTAGGAGGCGGCGTTAAAAGTCGGCCTCTTTTCTTCGGTGTCGTCTGCCAAGGTTCTCCCCTATCCGCGGCGCAGAACGTTGACGACGCAGGTGCCGCCCGTCCCACCCACGTTGTGGGTCAGACCCAACTCCAAGTTGGGATTCGAAACTTGCCGCGGGCCGGCCTCGCCCCGTAGCTGGTGAAAGATCTCGATCACTTGGGCTACTCCCGACGCGCCCACCGGGTGGCCCTTGGCCTTGAGCCCTCCCGAGGTGTTGATAGGCCGGTCTCCGTGCAGCGCCGTCCGGCCTTCGTCCAGCGCCCGGGGCCCTTCACCCGGAGCGAAGAAACCCAGGTCCTCCGTGGCGATTATCTCGGCGATGGTGAAACAGTCGTGGACCTCGGCCACCTGAATGTCGTCCGCGGTGATTCCGGCCATTTGGTAAGCCTGGGCGGCCGCAGCCTTGGCGGAAGAAAGCGACGTCAGCTCTTCCGCATCGTGGAGCGGGCGGCCGGTAGCTTGGCCTATTCCCGCAACGTGCACCGGCTTGCTGGTGAAGTTTTGGGCTACCTCGCTGGCGACCAGCAGCACGCAAGAAGCCCCATCGGTAATCGGAGCGCAGTCGTAGAGACGGAGGGGCCAAGCCACCCACGGGTTGGCTTGGGAGTCGTTAAGGAAGTCCATCTCGGTGTGCCAATCGGGGACCGGTTGTCCCCGTTCTTGGGCCCGGGCCTTGCGCCGCTCCAGCAGGTCCATGATGCTGACATTGAATTGAGCTTGGGGGTTAAGCGCGCCGTTCTTGTGGTTTTTGATTCCCACCTTCAACAGGTGGTCAAGGTTGGTTTCGTAGCGGTCCATGTGGGCTTTGGCCAGGGCCCCGAAAATGCCGGGAAAGGTCAAGCCGGCGGGCACCTCGTATAATCCGTCCGCGGCGGACGCCAACACGTCAGTGACCTGGTCGGTAGCCAGGTTGGTCATCTTTTCCACGCCACCCACCAATACGATGTCATACATGCCTGAGGCAATGGCCAGCACCCCCTCGCGCAGGGCGCTGCCGCTGCTGGCGCAGGCGTTTTCAATCCTGGTCACTGGCACGGGCGTCATCCCCAGCCAATCTGCCATGATTGGAGCTGTGTGGCCCTGGCCTTCGAACAAGTCTGAGGAATAGTTGCCCAGATAGCCGCACTCTATGTCCTCAACGTCTATGCCTTGGTCTAGATGATCGGTCATGTCTTGGAATGCTTCAACGAACAAATCACGGCTGGTCTTTTCTTTGAAAGCGCCGAAGGCGGACATTCCGGCGCCCACGATGGATACGGGTCTGGCCAGCTGACGAATCTTGGGGGTTGTCGCCATGGACTTCTCCTCCCAGCGCCGATAAGTGATTACCCGGCGCGGCTGTATGCCATTATGTGGGCTGCGCTGCTAGCGAGTCAACCGCCAAGCCGCGTGTGCGGACCTTGTGCGGGAGCACAGAGGCAGCCTGTAGACCTCTTGACCCCACGGCAACGCCACGGCAACGGCAGGGTGCTCCCGTGTCTCAATCGCCGTGTCTCGTTCTAGGGATACTCTGAACAAGTTCTGGGTGATATGGCATAGTAAGGCTGGCAGACCCGAATCCGGACGTGGGTGAGAGCAGAGATGGACCAACCGACCTTTGCGGACCTGGAATTCCAGGGCAAGAAGCGCAAGACTCGTCGGGAACTGTTTCTGGAACGTATGGACTTCCTGGTTCCCTGGCAGCATCTGGAGGAACGCATCCAGCCCTTCTACCCCAAGGCAGGCAAGGGCCGCCGACCCTACCCTCTGGCGGTGATGCTGCGGGTACACTGTGTGCAACTCTGCTACAACCTCAGCGATCCTGGCATGGAAGATCTGCTCTACGAGGCCGAATCGGTCCGGCGGTTCGCTGGGCTCAGGATGTCGGACGCCCTGCCCGACGAGACCACCATCCTCAACTTCCGCCATCTCCTGGAGCGGAACGAGTTGGGCAAAGTACTGTTCGAGGAGATCAACGCCCACCTGGAGTCGCAGGGGCTGCGGTTACGGGAGGGGACCATCGTGGACGCCAGCATCATAGAGGCGCCGTCGTCGACCAAGAACCGGTCTGGGGAGCGGGACCCTGAGATGCACCAGACCAAGAAGGGAAACCAGTGGCATTTTGGGATGAAGGTGCACATCGGGGTGGACTCGGAAACGGGGCTGGTGCACAGCATGAGCACGACGGCGGCCAACGCGCACGACGTTACGGAGGCGCACAATCTGTTGCACGGCGGGGAGACGGTGGTGTGGGGCGATGCCGGGTATCAGGGGGTTGGGAAGCGGGAGGAGAACCGGGAGCGGGAGGTGGACTGGCAGGTGGCGATGCGACCCGGGAAACGCAGGGGCTTGGAGCCTGGGAGTGAGGAGGCCGTGCTGGAGAGGCTCAAAGCGCAGGTGAGGGCAATGGTGGAGCACCCTTTCCTGAGGGTGAAGCGGCAGTTCGGATACGCCAGGGTTCGCTACCGCGGACTGGTCAAGAACACGGAGCGGCTGGCGATGCTACTGGGACTGGGCAACCTGCTGACGGCCCAGCGCCATCTGGCGGCGTAGTGCGCGAGCCAACAGCTCCGGACCGGCCTTTCCGGCAGTATCAAGCCCGCATCGGCCACCGCAGGGTGCGATCAGCGGGACCAAGCCCGGCCCAACAAGCCTCGTGAGGCGGTTCTCACCCCCATCGTTGCCTCGGCTATGACAATCCAGACTATGACGGCCTTGTTCAGAGTATCCCTAGGTGTCTCTACCACTAGTTGTCGCTCTGGGCCGGGAGTAGGTCCGGCCTTTCCAGCTGCCGCCTTTACCCTGCCAAAATTTCAGGGCCGAATCGATGGTCATGAGCGTGTATAGCGCCGCGGCAAGAGGCAGCATAAATGCGAACAACGAAGACACTCTGTACCGGGCAAGCACAGGCAGGAAACTCCCAGTCATCAAAATCCAACTCAAGAGGCTGGCCGCAAGCAGCCAAAGGGCAAGGGTCGAGTCTTGGTCCCAAAGCCCGGCTGCCAGCCCTCCACAGGCGCCCAGCACCGGCGCTGCGTACACCAAAGTCATTCCTAGCACCGTTAGCAACAACAGCAGGGGCGAGTAGCGAAGCTGGGTAAACGCGGTCCGGGAAACCGTGCTCCAAATTCCGCCCAAGCCCCCATACTCCCGCAGGCTGCGGACCCCTGAGGTCAGGCCCAACCAGGTCTTACCGCCCTGCGCTCTGCCGGACGTTTTGACCGCCGAGGCTAGCGCGCAGTCGTCTATGAGCTCACCGGATATCCGTTTGAGGCCGCCGCTTCGCTCAAACGCGTCTCTGCGCAGCAACATGCACCCCCCGGCGGCAGCGGCGGTCGGCTTGTCGGGATCGTTAACCCACCGAAAGGGGAAGAGCTTACAGAAGAAATAGACGAAAGCCGGCAAAAGCAGCCGGTCCCAAGGCGTCCTAACTTGCAAGTGGCACATCAACGAAACTAGGTCCAGGTCCTCGGAGCAGGCCTTGGAAACCAGGGCTTGCACGCTGTTAGGCGGATGGGCAACGTCGGCATCGCTAAACAATAGAAACTCGGGCGCCGAGGCCCCGGATTCGGAGGTGACAGCCCGGACTCCCTGGTCCATCGCCCACAGCTTCCCGGTCCAATCCGGAGGCAGGGACTCGCCCGTAATCACCCGTAACCGGCCGGGCGGTCCGTGGCTTCCGCACCGGAGAGCCGCCTCCTCCGTGGCGTCGGCGCTGCGGTCGTTCACCAGGATGACCTCCATTGGGCCGGGATAGTCCTGGTCCAGCAGCAGAGGCAGTGTGCTGGGAATCAACTCAGCTTCGTTTCGGGCGGGAACAACAGCCCGGACTGCTGGCCAATCAGAAGAGTCGTTGGCCCAACGGCCGTTCATGGGAAGGACTTGGTCCATTCGCCAGTAGAAGCCCCGGCACAACAGAAGCCATACCCAAGCCAAGAGTGAAGCGCCGGTTATCGCCAGCGCGATGGAAAGCGCCATATTCATAGCTGTATGAAAGTAAGTATATGTGCGGGCGGGGTCTGGTGTCATGCCTGGGCGCCCGGTGATATACTCGGCCCCATGGCGAAGGAAACGGCTCGGCCGCTAATAGGCGTTGGGGTCGTTTTCATCCGTGACGGTAAAGTCTTTCTGGCTAAGCGACAAGGCGCTCACGGGGAGGGCGCCTGGGCCTCGGCCGGCGAACACCTGGAGTGGGGGGAGAGTTTGGAAGATTGCGCCCGCCGGGAAGCCCTGGAGGAGTTGGGCGTTATCGTAAGTGACCTGCGGTTTCTTTGCGCCAGCAATATCGTTGCCTACGGCAGGCATTACGTGGACATCGAGTTTCAGGGAGAGATCGGAGACCAAGAGCCGAGGCTCGCCGAGCCGGATGGCTTCTCGGATTCGGGTTGGTTCTCTTTTGATGAGCTGCCTGAACCCCTTTTTCAGGCAATGCGGTGCGCCCTCGATAGCCTCCACACGGGCTGTTACTATTATCCTGAGGGTCCCTGAGGGTCAAGGTTAGCGTCTCTGCTTAAGGTTGGTAGCTTCGAAACGGGAACTCGATTCCGGCCTACTAAGTTCCTGCCAGCCAAGTCCCGGACGTTGGGGATCGACAAAAGAGAGGAAACCAATGGTGGCGAAAAAGGGACGGGGACTGCTCATGGCCTATTCCGAAGTGCTTCCCGAACATGAGGAAGAGTTCAATCGTTGGTACGACGAAGAACACCTTCCGGAGCGGTGGGATTTTCCGGGAGTGCTGGACGCCGCCCGCTACCTAGCCGTCAAGGGAGGGCCAAAGTATCTAGCGTGCTATGAGTTGGCCGACCCGGACGCCTGGAATTCCGGAGTTTGGAACCACGCGCGCGAAAATCCCACCGAATGGTCGAAACGGATGTCGCCCTTGGTCATTGGTGTCAATTTCATTCTCAACGTATACAAGCTGATCTATCCTGACTATGTTTCACCTGAGACGGAACAGTCAGGCATGGCGCCTGTAATGATGATCGGGCGCCACTCGGTCCCTCCGGACCTGGAGACCCAATTCAACCAGGTCTACAACACAGAACGTTTGCCGGCGGCTTACGACGTTCCCGGCTACATCCGTGGACGCCGCTTTCAAGCAGAGGTGGGAGAGCCCAAATACACCACCGTGCACGAAATGGAAACGCTTGAGGTGGCTAATAGTCCCGAGTGGGGCGCCTGGAGTACCGGGGGTTCGTCGCTCTGGTCGAGTGTCATGCGCCCCAACATGGCCAACCCTGAGGGTTCCCCCGGCATATACACTCGGATATTCCCTAAATAGAAGGCCGCCGTGCTAAGGCGAATGGGACGGTGGGATTGGGCGATGAGACTGCGTTGGACGCAGCTGGATCAACATAAGATTAGACGTAATCACCGTCAATTATCTTCGTAATTTAGCTACGAATCTGATATAATAGACGTTCACTGTTATCAAATGGGAATGTGTTCCACTTGCCTCCATCGGCGGCCTCTTTCCCCCATGTCTTAGTTCAAAATCCTCGCCGGGAAAGGAATGATATGCAGCAACAGCCAGCGTTGGAATACACCGCCAAGGATATACAGGTTCTGGAGGGGCTTGAAGCGGTCAGGGTGCGGCCGGGCATGTATATTGGAAGCACGGACCAGCGCGGCCTGCACCATTTGGTCTACGAGATTCTCGACAACGCAGTGGACGAAGCCATGGCCGGCTACTGCGGCATCGTGGATATGTCCATCGACGATACGGGATTGATTACCGTCGCCGACGACGGACGGGGCATTCCGGTGGATATTCACCCCAGTACAGGTAAAACCGCACTGGAAACGGTGATGACCACCCTGCACGCCGGAGGAAAGTTCGGCGGCGGCGCATACAAGGTAACCGGAGGCCTGCATGGGGTGGGTGGGTCCGTCGTCAACGGGCTTTCCCAGCACCTCAGGGCGGACGTGCGCCGGGATGGGTGGCACTATTACCAAGAATATACTCGGGGCCAGCCCGATGGGGATCTGGTCAAGGACCAGCAGACAGACCTCCACGGGACTACCATATCCTTCCTTCCCGACCCCGAGATTTTCCCAGTCATCGAGTATGACTTCGACGTACTGTCCGCTCATTTCAAAGAGATCGCCTATTTGAACAAGGGGCTCCAAATACGCTTCGTCAGCCAATGGCATCAGGAACAGCGCAAAGGGGACGTGGAACGCACCTACTACTTCGATGGAGGCATCGCCAACCTAGTACGCAACATAAACCGCAACCGCAAGGTTATGCAGGCCTTGCCCTTCTACTTCGAGAAAACACTGGACGACACTTTGGTGGAAGTGGCGGTCCAGTACAACGACAGCTTCACCGAAAGCGTGTTTTCCTTCGCGAACTGCATCAACACTCAAGAGGGCGGCAGCCACCTCACCGGATTCCGCTCTGCCCTTACCAGGGTAATCAACGACTACGCGCGCAAACAGGGCTTCATAAAAGAGGACCAATCCAACTTGACTGGGGAGGACGTGCGGGAAGGCTTGACTGCTGTGGTCAGCGTGAAGTTGGCCGATCCTCAGTTTGAAGGCCAGACCAAAACCAAGTTGGGAAACGCAGAAGTGCGGGGTATTGTCGACTCGGTGGTAGGAGAAGGTTTAACCCGTTATCTGGAGGAAAACCTTCCTGAGGGCAAGCGGATCATCGAAAGATGCCTCACTTCTCAGAAAGCTCGAGAAGCGGCAAAGAGAGCCCGGGAATTGGTCATCCGGAAGAATGCCTTAGATGGGGCTGCCTTGCCGGGTAAATTGGCCGATTGCGCCGAAAGGGACCCAGCGAAATCAGAGCTATATATCGTGGAGGGCGAGTCCGCCGGGGGTTCGGCCAAGATGGGGCGGGACCGCCAATTTCAGGCAATACTGCCTCTCAAAGGCAAGATTCTTAACGTGGAGCGGGTCCTTCAACAGCCCGATAAGATACTGGGCCACGAGGAAATCCGGGCCGTCGTCGCTGCGGTGGGCGCAGGTGAAGGCGACGAGTTCGACCCGCAAAAAGTCCGCTATCATAAAATTATTATCATGACCGACGCCGACGTTGACGGGTCTCATATCCGCACCTTGGTGTTGACTTTCTTCTACCGGCGCATGCTTGGATTGATCGACAACAGCTATTTATACATTGCCCAACCGCCCCTCTACCGCATCCAGTCCGGCAAGAAGATCCAGTACGCCTACTCTGACGGAGAGAAGGATGCTCAGCTTGAACTGTTCAACGGTCAAAAAAATATTCACATCCAGCGTTACAAGGGTCTTGGCGAGATGAATCCGGATCAGCTGTGGGAAACTACCATGAACCCCGAAACCCGGAAGATGCTTGTGGTGAAAATCGAGGATACCGTAGAGGTGGAAGATGTGTTCACCACCTTGATGGGCGAAGAGGTGGGCCCTCGCAAGAGCTTCATTCAGGCGCACGCTCGCAGCGTGAGGAACTTGGACGTATAATTCTCAAGCATCAGGAGGACCAATTTGCCTGCAAAAAAGGCCGGCCGTCAGTCAGTCAAGCGCCGTCACCGCAACGTCAGCGCACGAACTGAGACCAGAAGCGCCGTCAATAAGGCTCTGGTTGCAGTCGGGGGCGGGGATGCCTCGGCTGCGGAGATTGCGGTACAAAGCGCCATAAGCACGCTTGATCGAGCCGTACGGAAAGGCATCATGCACAAAAATTCGGCGGCTCGCCGCAAGTCTCGCATATCTTCTAAGTTTAACAACCTCCTAGAGTCCTGATCTTTTTACGTGGACGGGCCCGGCCGCCATGGCGCGGGCCCAGTGTGCATAGCGACGACTCCAGTTTAGCTATCGGAATAGTTACTCCACAAACACCCCTCAAGCCCCACGGTATTGCCTCACCGCACAGGTGTTTCCCAGTTGGACCAGTCCCCACGATTCCGGCCCAAAGGTGACATAAGGTCGTTGACACTCTGAAAGCGCCTTGCTAGCCTGGGAACAGAACTTACGTTTTACGAAAGGGTAGTATGGTAACTAAGAAAGCACTCTCCGCCAGGCGTCAGCAAATACTTGATTTTATTCAGGAGTTCATCGGCGACAATGGAATTCCTCCCACGGTGCGGGATATTCAGCAAGCCTGCCAGATCAGTTCCACGTCGGTGGTCGACTATAATCTGCACAAGCTGAGGCAGGCAGGCTATCTTAACCGCAGGCCGGACGTTGCCCGTGGTATAGAGCTGCTGGACGAAAGGGGCCAACCGGTTTCAGCCGGCCCCAGGGTGCAAATCGTCGGCGCCATCGCAGCCGGGCTGCCCATTCCGGTGTTTAGCTCCGAGGGCTCGGCTGCCAGCGCGGAGTTTGACACCATTGAGGTCCCTCCCGATCTTCCACGCCGCTTTGGCAGGCTCTTTGGCCTCAAGGTCAACGGCACTTCCATGATCGATGCGTTGATTGACGACGGAGACGTGGTCATTGTTACGCCCGGCCGGAAAGCCGCCAACGGGGACATGGTGGTGGCTTGGTTGAAAGCAGAGGAAGAGGCCACGCTGAAGAAGTTCTACTTGGAAGGCGGCGTAGTGCGATTGCAGCCGGCCAACAGGCAGATGGAGCCCATCTATAGCCCCGCCGAGAATGTGGAAATACACGGCAAGGTGGTGCAGATTATACGCAAGCTTGGCTAGGCTGGCCCGCCGATGTATTACATTGTCCGGCCTTCGCCAGCCAGGGTCTGAAAGTCAGCGGCTCGGGGTTAGCGTCGGCTAGTGGCCAAGGAACTGTACGTGGCCACGCAGAAAGGCACGCAGTAGCTGAGCGGGAGTTTCCAGTAGAGCGCGGTGTTCCAATCGCCTGCTAGCAAAGTGTCACCCTGATTGAGCAAACTGATAACTGTCCCTACCGCCGAAGCCAATATGGCAGAGCGGCGCAACATGGGTAAATGGCGAACCGCGCAGAACATACATTTGTGAACCTCGTGGGTCCCGCTGCCGACGTCAAACGTGGCGGGAGCCGGCTTGGCTTTAAAAGCGAAGGTCCATCGCCGACGGAGCGTTTGCCCACACTGAGCGCAGGCGAGGTCGCTTAGGACGCCAGCATTGGATTCCAGCTTCGCCACAATGGCCTTTCCTCTGGTTGTCGTGTCTATGGTGTTTTCCTCGAGGGGTACGGATTGCCGGGGCACCCCGGCACTCGAGTGGCCCCGTTGACCCCGCGACCGGTTGTGGGGGCGCCGGATAGGCCTCGGTGTTGTTGAGGCTTGGATTCTAGGGCCGCCGGTATTGTATTCTGGGGGCGAATGGGGTGTCAATCTAGACCCATTGGCCGGCTTCCTGAACGATATGTCACCAGGCGCACCGGCGGCGACGCCTCGGCCGCATTAATGGTCTGGTAACTGTTCACACCTAAGCCGACCTGAGGGCCGACGGCTAAGGGTCTGGGGTTAATCATGGCTGCTGGCGTTCAGGTCGGCCGTTGTCAAACAGCTTTCGGCGAATTGGACTCGCCAAGTCTCAGCAATTACATGGTTCTGTCGCGCTTGTTCTGAGTCTATGGGAAATTTATACTAAGTAATAGTCTCAGCGTTGATATCAGGTGTAGCGTCCATCGGCGCTCTATAGCGAATGGCGACCGGATGTGCGGTAGTCAAAACCCGGGTTGAGACCTGAAGAGACCGTCTATGTACGATTTTCATACCCACACTTTCCTTAGCGATGGAGTGCTGTCTCCAATAGAACTGATTCGCCGTGCATTGGTGCAGGGTTACAAAGTTATGGCTGTCACCGACCACGTGGGGATCGGGAACGTGGAGTGGGTGGTCAAAACCCTGATTCAAGACTGCGCCCAAGCCTCACGGCGCTGGGATATCCTGGCGTTGCCCGGGGTGGAGGTCACTCACGTTCCCAAGGAGGACATCGACCTAGTAGCCAGGACTGCCAAGGAGTTGGGAGCTCAGTTGGTCGCGGTTCACGGAGAAACTGTTGTAGAGCCGGTAGAACCGGGGACCAACGAAGCTGCGGTGCGCTCAGGGTCCGTGGACATATTGGCCCATCCGGGACTTATTACCTACGATGAATGCCGCTTGGCTGCGGAGAATGGCGTTCGTCTGGAAGTGTCAGCCCGCAAAGGCCACAGCCTTACGAATGGCCATGTTGTCAAAATGGCGAGGGAAGCGGGAGCTTCCACAGTGCTGGATTCGGATGCACACGGACCGGAAGACCTGCTGACGGAAGAGCTTTGTCTGCGAGTCGCGAAGGGCGCGGGCCTCACTGACCAGGACGCCCACAGGCTCTTGCACATTAACCCACAGCATTTGCTGTCACGGCTGGGTATCTCTTCAACCCAGACTCCCCCGCAAACAGCGGTGACGCCCTAAGGCGCCACCTTACCGGGACACACGCAGGCCAGCTAGGCCTTGCCGATGCGAAATACCTTCGTTCCGCAGGTGGGGCACACGCCCTGTGTCGCAGGCCGACCATTTTTCAACGTGACTTGCTGTGGATTGGATATCTCTCGCTTGCTCCGGCACTTGAAGCAATAAGCCTCCATTTTCTCGATCCCCCCATCCGTAATAGGACATGCCCGTGGTAGGAAATGGGACTCTCTGCCGGGAAGCTTGTCCACGCTTCATGAAGCGGGGTATAGCGGAGATGTTGGGGCCGGCTTCCCCTATCTTTTATCTTTCGTTCGTTTCCCGGCCTTGCCGGTGGAATAGACGCCAACTCCACGGCTTTAGCAGGTAAGGCCGAAGGAAACCCTATCAATATACAGAGCCGACGGAGTTTGTCAAGGCAAGTATGCGGTGAATGCGGAGGTTTGGCGGGACTTGCGGGAAGCCATATCATGTTGCGCCCGAGTCGTGCTCCAGTCGACGTCTATCAGTACTCAGCGCCGGCGCCGGCGTGAACGGGAGGCCTAAACACCACGAGGTCTTGCGCCGCGCACCACAAGCCATTAAACATTATGGAACCTGCTGTTCCGGGCCCGGCTTGACGCTTCGGGGTAAACGGGTGCCAGGGGTGATGGCGTCTCTATCTGGAATACTTTCAGGGGCTGCCAAGTGTTGGTTGCACGATCGAGCCTCACCAACGCAAGAAAGCGGCCGTCGGAGCCATAAGCCCGAAACGGTTCCAGGTAGGCGGCATCGGCGATTGGGCTACTAACGCTTATAGACTGGCCATTACGCAGGTACTCTTGGGCTTGGCGGCCTACGGAAATGCTCCTTAAGTTCCTCAGGACCCAATCTATGGGATGCAAGAATACTTGCCAGCCGTTGGGTTCGGCGGCGGACTGTTCGAATTGGTCAAGGGTAACCGACTCTTCGGCGTGGAATCCTCCCGACGATAGCCGCTCCAGATTCGCGACGTGGGCGCCACATTCCAATACCTCTCCTAGATCGTTAGCCAAGGAGCGCATGTAGACGCCCGGTCCGCTATCCACCTCTAGCACCAGGATGGGAGGGGCGTAGTCCACCATCCGGATATTGTGTATCTCGACTGGCCGGGCCTTGCGTCCTACCTCAATACCGGCACGGGCCAGATTGTAGAGCCTCTGACCTTGCACCTTGACCGCGCTGTACATGGGTGGAATCTGATCGATAAGACCAACAAATGACTGCAGTTCTCGCTCTATGGCCTCGAGGGTCACTCCGCTCGGGTCCTTGTTGCTGACTACCGGGCCTTCGGCGTCGAAGGTAGTTGTGGCGATACCCAGCGCTACCTCCATGCGGTACCGCTTAGAGCTCTGCACCACGTAGTCCATCAACCGAGTTGCCTGTCCAAAACACACAGGCAAGATACCTTGGGCCAAGGGGTCCATGGTCCCGCCGTGGCCAACTTTGCGGCGCTGGCCGGTAATGCGTTTAATCCGGCGTAGAGCCTCCATGGAGGTGATGCCGGCAGGCTTGTACAGGTTGACGAATCCGTCGACCTGCGGCGGGCCGTTATTCTTGGACTTGGCCATAGGTTAGTGGCCGCTGCCCGGAAAGGTTAGAGGACCAACGTAGTTATCATCCTCGTGATTATTGCCGTGGCTGTCCTCGACCGGGGGCGCCTGGCTGGGCTGAGTGTCCCGGATTGTGTCCATGATGCCGAGAATGTGGTCCCCTTGTTCGATGGACTCATCCAAATCAAACTCGAGATATGGAGTGTGGCGAAGTGTGAGGCGGGGGCGAAGTTCCCGCCTCAGAAACGAAGCGGCGGACCGGATGCCCTCCAATGCGCTGTGTTTGGCTGCTGCGTCGCCCATCACACTTAGATACACGCGGGCGGTCCGCAGGTCGGGAGAGGTTGCGATCCGCGTGATGCTGATGACGCCGCTGAGTCTTGGGTCTTTGATTTGCAAGGTGAGCAACCGGCTAATTTCGTGGCGCAACAATTCGCTGACGCGGTCGGTCCGTCTGGACATAAGAGGAGCCCCCAGAGGCGAGGATTAGATGCGCCCCAGAGTAAATGCAGACCACGGGGCGGTCTAGCGGCGGACTTGTTCCCGGCGATGCGCCTCCAGGATGTCTCCTTGCTGGAAGTCGTTGAATCCTTGAAGCAGGACGCCGCATTCGGTGCCGGCATTCATCTCGTTGACTTCGTCCCGAAAGTGCCGAAGGCTGGCGATGGTCGTTTCATGGACTTCTTCACCATCTCGAAGAATCCGCACCGTGGCGCCGCGAGTTATACGCCCGTCCATTACACGGCATCCGGCGATCTGAATTCCACGTCGGGATGGGAACACCTCTCGCACTTCGGCGCGGCCCAGCGTCACGCCTGTGGAAACGGGTTTGAGCATGCCGGTCAGGGTCTGCTCTATGTCATCTATGAGCTGATAAATGATGTTGTAGCGCCGGATTTCTACGCCCATACGGTCGGCGAGACGCTCGGCGCTGGGCTCGGACCCCACCGTAAAGGTGATCACCACGGCTTCAGACGCGCTGGCAAGCATTACGTCCGACTCGGTGACGGAGCCGCAGCCGCTGTGGAGAATCCGCACCTTGGCGTCGGTGGCGATTAGTCCTTGCAGCGCCTGTTCAAGGGCCTCCACGCTGCCTTGTACGTCGGCCTTTAGGACCAGATTCAACTCCTTGATATCTCCGGCGTCGACCTGTTTTACTACTTCATCCAGGGTCAAAGCTCTGGTCTGGTTTTGTTGAGTGGAGTGGAACTTGTCTCGCTCTCCCGCCGCTGCGCGGGCCGTTCTCTCGGTGGCAAAGACCGAGAACAAGTCACCGGCTTCAGGAACAGCGTTGAAACCCAACACCTCGGCGGGAGACCCGGGAACGACGGACTTAACGGGCCTGCCTTGATCATCTGTGATGGCTTTTATCCGGCCCCAAGTGCTGCCGGCAACTATAAAGGCCGCAACGTCGAGAACGCCCTCTTGCACCAACAACGTGGCAGTGGGGCCTCGCTTGCGGTCCAGTTTGGCCTCTATGACCACACCTGCTGCCGGTTTGTCCGAGTTGGCCTTGAGCTCAGCTACTTCTGCGACTATCAGGAGATTCTCTAGCAGGTCTTCGATACCATCTCCGGTTTTAGCGGAAAGCTCTACAGAGATGACATCCCCGCCCCAATCCTCCACCAGCAATTCACGTTCGCTCAACTGACGTTTGACGCGCTCCGGGTCTGCTCCCGGCAGGTCCATTTTATTGATGGCCACGACTATGGGCACTTTGGCGGCTTTGGCGTGATTGATGGCTTCCAAAGTCTGCGGCATGAGACCGTCGTCGGCGGCTACCACCAATACGGCGATATCGGTAACCCTAGCCCCACGGGCTCGGATGGAGGTAAACGCCTCGTGCCCCGGGGTGTCCAGGAAGGTTATCGGCTGGCCTTGGAGTTCCACTTGATAAGCGCCGATGTGCTGGGTGATGCCGCCAACCTCGCGGTCGGCTACCTGGGTTCGCCGGATGGTGTCCAGCAGCGACGTTTTGCCGTGGTCCACGTGGCCCAAAATGGTGACTACCGGGGGCCGGGGCGACATTTTCTCCAGGTCATTGGGGTCTTGTTGGGTTGCGGAAAGGTGAGATCCGGTCTCGCCGGTTTCGGCCTCGGTGGTCCGGACGCCAAAGGCATTGGTTACTAGAGAGGCCATCTGGTAATCAATGACCTGGTTCATCGCTGCCATTATGCCGTTGCGCATTAACTGCTTAATGACGTCTATGGGGTCTTGGTCTAGCAGTTCGGCCAAATGTTGCACAGTGAGGGTTGCGGGCAACACTAAGACTCGAGGCTGACGCCGCCCCTCGGGTTGTTGGCGTGGTGGTCTACCGGGCCTGGCCCGTTCACCACTTGCGGCAGGTCTCTTGCCAGATGTCATCTATCCTTCCGTGATAATCGGCTCACCCACGCGGTGGGTGTAAAAGGACGTAAGTTGCGATTGCTCTTCAGGCGATATGGGAACTTTGAGACTGCGTTGCAGCGCACCCTTGCCGATTCCCTGCTGCCAGCACTCCGGGGACCAGCATAAGTATGCGCCGCGCCCAGCTTCCTTCCCGTCGGGGTCCACCTTCACCGCCCCGTACGGAGTCCGGACAATCCGTACTAACTCTCGCTTTGGGAGCTTTTGGCGACAGGCAACACAGCTGCGCTCTGGATTGTGCCGCGCCTTGGCCAATGGATTGTCCCCCACTACGGCTGGCGGTAGAAGGTTAACGGCCGCCCCGCCTTGCTCCTCGGCTGGGGCCTGAGGTGCGGCGGGCTTTGCGGTCCCTTCTACCTCCGCTGCGGGATTCGTCTACGATGTCTTCGGCAAACCGGATCTTGCCAGCGTCGGGGGTGAGCACCGCCACGCTGGGCAAAAGTTCTAGGTCGGGTTCCCCTTCGTCCTGCTCTGCATCACCATCATCAAACTGCACATCGGCTACGCCAATGTCGGTAATGGTCAATGCCTCTAAGTCTTCGACGCTGAACCCGGCTCCGGCCTGATCTACGGTTGTTGCAGCGCCTTGCTCGACGGCCCCCTCTTCCTGTATCAAGGCTTCAAGGATTTTGTCTTCGTCGAACTCCTCTGTTACCGGATAGGCGACCTCGGCAACAACAGGCTCTGCCTCCGAGGCTTCCTCAACAAGCTCTCCAACTTCCGCGCCGGTTTCAGTTTCCAAAGCCAGCGATTCCGCTACCACCGCCTCGGCTTCAGCCACCACATCCAGAATTGCCTCTTCCGCAATGTCCGGTCTGGCTTCCAGCGCCACTCGCTCCTGGATTTCTTTGAGGCGTCTCTCCCGAAACTCCTCCCATTCCGTGAGCCCCTTGATGTCCAGGCGCCAACCAGTAAGCCGGCCGGCGAGCCTGGTGTTTTGGCCCTCTTTCCCGATGGCCAGCGAAAGCTGCCGGTCGGGCACCACCACCGTGGCAGTTTGGTCGTCAGCGGAGAGTTCGACGTGCACCGGTTCCGATGGGCTGAGGGAGTGGGAGATGAACACCTTTGGGTCCCGGTCCCAGGACACCACGTCTATCTTCTCCCCTTGGAGCTCGTTAACTATGCTTTGAATGCGGTTGCCGCGTATGCCAATGCAAGAGCCTACGGGGTCGATCCCTTGTTGGGTAGCATGCACCGCCACCTTGCTGCGGAACCCGGACTCCCGAGCGATGGCCTTAATCTCCACGACGCCGTTATGCACTTCCGGCACTTCGATTTCAAACAGCCGCTTCAACATGTCCTTGTGGCTGCGGGATACGATAATCTCTGGCCCCTTGGGGCCGTTTCGTACGCTAAGAACGTAGACCTTGGTGCGCATACCTTTTCGGTATCGCTCGGTGGGCACCTGCTCTTCGTAGGGTAAGATAGCTTGGGCCCGGCCCAAATCCAGAGTAATGACCCGGCCGGAGTCGGTTTGCTCTATGACTCCGGAGACGATGTCGTTCTGATGTTGGAAGAATTCTTGATAGAGTAGTTCCCTTTCAGCCTCGCGCAGCCTTTGCAGAACTACTTGCTTGGCCGTCTGGGCCGCGATGCGGCTGGCGTTATGGGGCAATGCCTCCGCCGCGGCCACCTCTTCGCCTAAGTCGGCGGATTTCCTGATCTGGCGCGCGTCGGCCAAATTGATCTCTTTCTCCGGGTCTTCCACATCTTCCACAACGGTTTTCAGTGCGTAAACGCTTACCTCACCGGTGTTTGGATTGAGTTTTACGGAGATATTTTGCACCATGACCGGATTGTCTTTCTTAAATGCCGAGGCAAGGGCAACCTCAATGGCCTGCAGCACCTGCTCTCGGGGCAAGTGGCGTTCCGCAGCCAATTGGGTCAACGCTATCAAAAAGTCGCTTTTCATTGCGTAGCCCCCCTTCGCGAACTCGCCCGTATTATTCCCTGGCTATTCAGCAAGAAAGCGGGAGAATCCCGCTTTCACCGCGCTCTTAACGCGCTTTCGATGAGGAGTATCCAATCGAAGGCCAGTATATCATCGCCGATAGGGGGTTTCAAGGTGTTGCACTCGTACCAAACCCACCGCCAAGAGGACATAAACACCTCGGTGGAATGGTCTGGGGACCCGGCTGGGGAGTCGTCTGCCCAGCCGGTTATGACGGCCGGTTTGTCAGCAAGTCTATCGGCAACGGGGTGCACCCATGATGGCTTGAGAGCGTTGCCTTTCCCGTACTCCGAGGAAGGGGGTTCTGGAGGCAAGACGCCCCCACCTGGGGGCCACACCCCCCGGAACCCACCTCCGTAAGTTAGGTGGTGGACAGGCTTGTAGTCCAGGGTCCTTTATGAGGCTGTCTCAGAAGTCTCCACTCACGATTTTGGGGGGACGAAACCTGACGGGGTACGATTATTAACCGCCTAAACCAGTATTGAATGCGGCTCAATAGCTCGTCATTCCCGCGAAGGCGGGAATCCACAAGGGCAGGATGCTGGATAACTCAGCTTTATGAGACGGGCTCTTATAGGGTCTTTTAAACGTCGTTCACGGAATCCACTCCCGTCATCCTGGTACTCTGAAGGCGCGCGCAGGGCCGCTGGGGTTCCAGTGAGTTTCCAGCGGGTATCCCGGGAAATCGAAAACCGCCCGTGTCTCAAATAACGGCTCCATTATTTCATTCTCAACAGGCGTTCTCACCAGAGGCATCCGCCGGCATACAGGCTTGATACAGCTTGCCGCGGTGTTTATAATGCACGTTTAAGAGCATGCGCACGAGACAGTCAGTGCCGGCTCTGGTTAAGGAGTTCCGGAATCTTCACAATATCGCTGGCAAGGCTGAGCGTCATCCTTTGTTAGCGTCATCCTTAAAGAGGACGTTCCCGGACATTAAACGACATCAGGCATAGAGAGAGGAGTCACTAATGGTTCAGCAGCTAGCCCGGCCCAAGGACAAGGCTGAGATTTACTGGTTCTCCGAGCAACCTTACGGGGGCGTCACCGACGAAGATCTGGAGAAGTACGATTCCGGGCGGCTGGGGTTTCCCAATACCCACTTCGATCCTGAAAAGGCCCATGTGCTCTATAACGAGTACCACGAGCAATACGCCTTGGCCGACGAAGTGGGATTCGACGGCATCATGAGCAATGAGCATCACGCCTCATATTGGTGTATGAAGCCCGCAGTTAACCTGGATGCCGCGGTGATATCCAAAGTAACCAAGAATGTCAAGATAGCGATACTGGGTAACGTCATCGCGGTCAACGATCCTATTCGCATGGCCGAAGAAATAGCTATGCTTGACTGCTACTCCGGGGGCAGGATAATCTCCGGATTCGTGCGGGGCACGGCGGTGGAGACCCTGCAGGCCGGCATCGCTCCTCCGGAGAACAGGGCCCGCTTCGAAGAAGCCCACGATCTCATCATCAAATGCTGGACCGAGCCAGGGCCTTTCCGCTACGAAGGGGAATACTACCAGTACCGTGTGGTAAACCCGTGGGTGATGCCGATGCAGAAGCCCCATCCCGACATCTGGTTTCCAGGTACCGGGAGCCCCGAGAGCGTTGTATGGGCCGCCAAACACCGGCACCCCTACATGAACCTCGGAGCCCTTGTGGACACTACCGAGTGGTTGAAGCAGGTCTATATCGACACCGCCGAAGAAGAGGGGTTCAAGGCGGGACCGGAGCACTTCGGATATTTGCTGCGGTGCTTGGTGGCGGATACTGATGAAAAGGCCATTGAAATTGGCCGTGAGTTCATGTGGACCATTGGTCATCGCCAGCGGGGGCCGATGGAGCATAATGATCCCCCCGGATACCAGTCTCGCGCGGCGGTTCAAGTCAAAGCTCAACGCCCCACCGGCAACGTGGCCGGGGCCGGCGGGCTGGGGGTTGGGCTGTCTTACGAGCAGCTACAGGGAGTGAACAACATCATAGTTGGAAGCCCGGAAACCGTGACCAGGAAACTGACTGAAGTGGTCGAGCGGTTAAGCCCAGGCTATATACACATCTACGGCAACGAGGGCGCCATGCAACACAAGGACGTAATGCGTTCCATAGAGCTGCTGGGCCAAGAGGTTATTCCCGCACTGCACGAGATCAAACTGCAACCTTACGCTTAACTCCCCGTCGATCGGGGAGTTGCCCGGACGCTTGTAAAGCACGAGGTATCCAGGGCGTTTGGTAAAAGTCCGAAGCTCGCGCAAAAATAGATGGCATGAAAAGACCCCTTTCGGTGAATTGGAACCGTCAAAGCGCCAATCACCAGAAGGGGTTTTTTCAATGATGAAGGATGTGCGTGACGGTGCGGCCAGCCCGAATTACCGCAAAGCAACTCTTCTATCCTCCCTCTTTCGCCATCCGCTCAGGAAATGCGTGATGGCTATTGTTTCAGAGCGGCGAATAGGTGTGGCAGGAGGAAAGACGCCCGGGGCGCAGGCATTAGAACACCTTCGGTAGAGATCGCCTTGGTTCCCAACGCCATAGGTCCATGGAAACTTAGGTCCGGTTGCCCCGATGTGGCCCAACAAACCTGGGGAAGCCGGGCACGGGTGGGCGAGGTTCCGGTGACTATCCCCCGGATTCGCTCAGGTAGGTTTCCGGGCTTCCCATGAACTTGCTGCGGCAATCCAAGCCACAGAAGTACATCCACTGTCCGTTATGAAACATGCGGGTGCCTTGCTGCGGGTCGACCTCTGAGGCGCCGTGTAAAGTCTGGCCCGTCTGGCTGCGCGCCTGAGCCTCGTCTATCTCTTGACCACAAACCGGGTCGAAAGCCATTAGCCAATCTCCTCTGGTGAGCTTGCAGTGAGAACGCCGGTCAGGGGACCGGCGCCAGCGGCATTCCGAGCCGCACCTTTCCGGGGCTATCCAATAAGGCCCGGGCCACCTTAGCCCGGTGTTCAAAGCTGGTTCCCAAACGCATGGTCCACGACGTCACCCGCCGGAACCACAGATGAAGGTCGAACTCCAGCATGAAACCTATGCCGCCGTGGATGGACTGGGATGACCGGACAACTGCCTCGCACTTTTCGTTGCAGAAGGCCTTGGCTTGGGACACTTCTACCCCTGCCGGCATCCCCTGGTCGATCTTCCACAGAGCTTCGAAGGTGAGGAGCTGCGCTCCGTCGACCCACAAGATCATATCAGCACAGAGGTGCTGTATGGACTGGAACGACCCTATGGGGCGACCGAAAGCCACTCGGTTCTTGGCGTACTCAATGGCCATCTCGGCGTCCTTTCTGGTGGCGCCCACCATTTGAGCGCAGAGAAGCGCCGTGCCTCTTTCCAGCATCCATTCGGCTATGGGCCAGCCGTGGTTTAATTCGCCTACCAGACGGGATTTGGGCGTCCTGACGCCATCAAAGGTCACGCGGCTTTGCTTGTCTTTCGCCAGAGTAGTCAAGTGCGTTTGGGAAATCCCCGAGCTTGCGGTGTCGACCAGAAGCAGCGATAGCCCCTGGCCCTCAGAAGAGGGTTGGGAGGTGCGGCAGACTACCAGGCACACTTCTGCGGCATCAAAGTTGTCCACGAACATTTTCGTGCCGTTCAGGACAAAATGGTCTCCGTCGAGCACCGCCTCTGTCTTGACCGTCTCGGGTAAGAACCGTGGGTCACTCTCTGAGAGAGCCCAGGTCATGATGAGGTCTCCCCGGCTTACCCTGGGCAATATCTGGCCGCGTTGGTCATCGTTTCCGTATTCTGCAACGGTAAGCGCGGCGATCATGGTGCTCAGCAGAGGCACCGGGGCTATGGCGCGTCCCGCCTCCTCCAGGATGACTCCCAGATAGGCGAGGGGCATGCCCTGACCACCGTATCCTTCGGGCAAGGCTAGGCCGGGCCAGCCCAACTCTGCCATCTTCCTCCACAGCTCAGGGGGGTAACCCAACTCGTCTGTTTCCATGGCCCTAGCCAGACTGGGAGGGCATTCGCCCTCCAGGAACTCCCTGGCTAGGTTCTTCAGCATTTGTTCTTCTTCGGACGGTAGGATATCCATTACGTTCCCTGAAGTGTCAGAATCGGAAGTGTCGGAGTCGCGTTATTTGGGGGCTTGGCTTATTCCGGCCTGGGTGGTCCGGCCCGCTACTCCATTGGCAAAGGCAGTCTGGAGCTTCACGGCGATCGGTGACCCGGTGGCTTTAACCGCGAGGCATACCCAGTCCCCGGCGGGCCATCTGGTCACGCATGACTTGCACGCTGCCGTGGTTGATTCCGGACTGGAAAGACCCCATCAGATTGTGGGCAAATAAGCCGTCTTCTATGGCTTCTTCGGAGCCGTTGAGCAACTGGGCGTAGGGCCCCAAGACCTGACTGATGGTTTCGGTGGTCCGGACCCCGTGTTCGGGAGCCCATACCTTCTCCGCCGCGCCCTCGTAGGTAAAATTGCCATCTCGTTCCACTATGGACATGCTGCGCAGGGTCATCAGCCGGCATACTTGGGCTTCAATCCAGAGTTCAGCCAGCTTGTCTCTTATGGCGGGATCGTCAGCCAACGAATGGCCGTCAAACTGGTTCTCCTTGACCCAGTTGATGATGTCCTCGTCCCGGCGCACGGAAATCAGGTACCTGCTGGCCCCCACACGGTCCAAGTTTAGCCCCATGGCTCCCACGTACCAGCCCTGGTTTTCTTCGCCCAACATGGTGGAGGCGGAGACCCGAACGTCTTCGAAGAAAACCTCGTTGGTCCTGGGCATTCCATAGGTGGTGCCCGGCGGCGCTACCGGGTCGCTCTGGATAGTCCATAGAGGGCGGACCGTAATGCCCGGTGTGTCCATGGGTACCAGGAAGATGGTGATGCCGCGGTGCCGGGGCGCGTCGGGGTCCGTCCGGCACATCAGGTAGATGTGAGTTGCGTAGTGAGCCGATGAGGTGTACATCTTTTGGCCGTTGATGACGAAGTCGTCCCCGTCCCTCACCGCCCGGCATTGGAGACCGGCTAAATCGGCGCCCGCTTGGGGCTCGGTAAACCCCAGAGCGAAGATTATCTCCCCGGTCAGTAATCCGGGGAGGAAGTGCTTCTTTTGTTCCTCGGTGCCGGCCATCAGGATGGCGGGGGCGCCGCTCCCGGCTCCGCCTACAGCCACTCCTACGCGGGCAAATTCCTCTTCAACGATGTACTGGTCCAGACGGCTTCCCCCCTGGCCGCCGTACTCCGCTGGCCAGCTGATGCCCACCCAGCCTTTCTCAGCCACCTTTTTCATGAGAGCGTCGTAGTGGGGGCCGCGCCCTCCCTCTAGGGGGCTTTCCATTTCCATTATGACTTCGGGAGAGACATTCTCCCTTATGAATTGGCCTACCTCTTCACGCAAAGTTTCTTGTTGGGGAGTTAGCCCAAAGTCCATGATGAGCCTCTTTAAAGGATTCGCCAAAGGATTCGCCAAAGGATTCGCCCTTTCCGGAACACGGGGCGATGGTGGGGTCTAAACGGTTTTCTCGGCGGCTGGGACGCGAGTGGCACGATAGCCATTTTGCTGCCCGTCAACTGCGGTGTCAAGCTGCGCGGCTTCCTGCCCAGGGCCTTTTCATTTTCTGGGTTGGCTCGCATAGTTCCCGTGAACTCCGCGAAAGCCGTCATTCCCGCGAAAGCGGGAATCTATACAGCCTTGCCGCCGGGAGTTTGTCATATGGGAGGGCGTAGTGGCTTCCCGCTTTCGCGGGAATGACGGAAGAATGAAAAGGCCCTGGCTTCCTGCCGCGGCAAAACGCGGTGCAAGCGGCTGACTCATTTGAGCGGGATCAGGTGCTGGCTAGACCGGACAACACCGGGTTCAGCGCGTCAACCAGCGGCGGCAGGCACTCCCGCCAGTCTCCGACTATGCCGTAGTCCGCGGCCTTAAAAATGGGGGCCCGGCGGTTCTGGTTGATGGCGATGATGACTCCCGCCTTTTGGATGCCGACAGTGTGGTTGAAAGCGCCGCGTATCCCCACCGCTAGGTACACCTTGGGAGCTATGGCGCGGCCGCTGATGCCCACTTGAATTTGGTGGGGCAACCAACCTGCGTGGACCACGTTCCGGCTGGTGGCGATTGTCGCCCCGATAGAGGCGGCTAAGTCCCGGATTTGGGGCAGATTCTCAGGCCCGCCAATGCCCATTCCCACTCCCATCACCACCGCGGCCTGGGTCAAGGTTATGCCGTCCGAGTCCTCGTCCACGAACTCTTCCAGTAGCTCAATGTCCCTGGCCCCCCCGTCGTTGCCGGGTAATTTCGACCCTTCATTCCACCCTTCATTCGACCCTGCAATGGATTCCACGGATTCCACTTCCGCCTTAGCGTTTTGGTATAGGCCGGCGGGCGTCAGTAGTCCGGGCCGCATGGTAACCAGGTTGGGCAAGGTCTTTGAGAGGATTGGGGCCACGACGTTGCCGCCCAAGGCAGGCTTCAGCTG
The DNA here is from genome assembly GCA_965224325.1 of Dehalococcoidia bacterium. Classification (GTDB taxonomy): domain Bacteria; phylum Chloroflexota; class Dehalococcoidia; order Lucifugimonadales; family UBA3495; genus CBDCMJ01. The sequence continues at coordinate 207,868 of CBDCYT010000001.1, read as the reverse complement.
CACCAGTCGCCCTTCGCCGTCTACTTCCAGGCCTATCGCATCCCCGGTCAGGCCTAGACCCAGCCGGGCGGCAACGCGGGCCGCCAGGTCGCGGCCGTTGGCGGTGGATGCGAACAACACCGCGTAGGGATGGGCGGCGTGAATTGCCGCGGCCAACACGTGACTCACCCTGGATGAATACACTGGCCCCAAGGCTGTGTTGTCCAGTGTCAACACCCGGTCTGCTCCGCGGGACGCAAGTTCGCCGATCAGGCGCTCGTTAGGCGGACCGAACAGCACCACAGCCACTTCACTTTGGGTGAACGAGGTCAGCTCACGAGCCTTGCCCAACATCTCAAGGGTCACCCGCCGCAGGCCGTCTTGGAACGTCTCGGCTACCACCCAGATGCCTTTGTCGCGGTTTTCCGGGTAGCGTGGGGAGCCGCCGCTTTGGGCTGTAGCCGCAGTTTCCCCACCGGCGTCGCCGGACAGAGCCTCCAGGCGCTCCCGCAAGAACTCGGCGGCTTGCTGCGCGGCAACGGCGGGAGTCTCTCCCTCGCTCATCAGTCCCAGGCGTCCGGACTCTATCAAGCGAATGTCCTGCACGAAAGTGGGAGAACCCTCAAGACCAAATTGGGAAAGGTCCGAGGAGAGTTGAGCGCAGGTAACTTCCTCCACAGGCAATTCCTGGGCCTGGGCCAGTTCATCACCGCCCGGATACATTTCCGGCGCCACGCCTTCGGTGACACAAACCACGGCGGGGAGGGGACACTTGATGAGCTGATGCCCTTCGTCGGTGACCCGCTCCACCATCACCGTTCCCGGACCGGGGACGTCTGGGCCCGCGTCCAAGTCCAGCTTTCGGACCTGGCTGACGTGGGGTATGCCCATTAGCTCGGCGATCTCCGGTCCCACCTGGCCGGTTTCGGCGTCGGCGCTATTACGGCCGCAAATAATCAGGTTGGGCTGTTCCTGTCCCAGCGCCAGCGCCAGGGCGCGGGAGGTGGCCAAGGTGTCTGATCCGGCCAGCAACCGGTCGCTGATCAACACCGCCCGATCGGCCCCGAGGGCCAGGCACTGGACCAGCCCTTCCCGGGCGCTGGGCGGTCCCATGGAAATTGCCACCACTTGGTCTTCGGGGCCGCTCTTCAACTGGACCGCGCGAACCAGTCCCAGCAGGTCGAAGGGGTTAATTTCCGAAGGAACTCCTTCCCGGATGATGGTCTTCTGCTGATAGTCGAACTTGATTTGAGAAACCACCGGGACGTACTTGACACACACTGCGATTTTCATGGGCGGGCAATCCTTTGGTTTTCTGCGCTAAGACTATCCGATGTGTGGTGCTTGCAAAGTTGTCTGTCGGACCGGAAGCGCCTTCCGGTCGGCTTTACATGACTTGGCGCTAGCGAAGTGGTCTGTCGAACCGGGAGGCGCATTTAGCCCGCGTTACATCCAGCGTTACATAACGAAAGCTCGCACGGATTTTACTACGTGGTGCGGGCTTCATTGAGTATTGAGAATCTCCTCCGTCACCCGGTTGGTGAGCCGCTCCAGCTGCGGACTTATGCCCACCTGATACTTGGGCGGGTCGGTTATTCGTTTGTGCCGGCCATGCAGCATGGAAAAGTCCTGGCGGAAACGTTCTCTGACTGCCTGCAACGACGGGACTGGGCCAATTCGACCGCCCTCGGTCATCACTTGTTCCAATAATGGCGTCCCATCGTTTACGTTCTCCCCAGGCAGGCCAATGACGTCTGCGGAAAAATGACCGGAGCCGTCTTCCATGCGGTAAATCTGTTTGGCCCCCGGCAAAGAGACCTTTCCCTCGCTTAGTTTCATCACCGGGCGCCCCTCGTAGGACACCAGCTTGTACGCCATGTCGGTCCAGGGAGCATCAGCCGAAACGCCGGCCTTGGTCCCCACGCCGAAGATGTCAATGGGAGCGCCGGCTTGGGACAGCTGGGACAGCATGTGCTCATCAAGCCCTCCGGTGACCACGATTTTCACGTAGTCCAGTCCGGCCCTGTCCAAAATGTCACGCACCTGGCGGCTGAGAAGGTCAAAATCCCCGGAGTCAATACGGACGCCGAATAAATGGTGGCCTCCCCGCTCTAACTCCTTGGCCACCTCTATGGCCCTGTGGGCTCCTTGAAGGGTGTCGTAAGTGTCCACCAGCAGGATGGTGCGGTCGGGAAAGGAGCGTGAGTAGGCGCGAAAGGCGTCGCTCTCCGACGGGAAGCTGGATATAAACGAATGGGCCATGGTCCCCGCCGGAGGAATGCCGTAACGGGCGGCCGCCAATACGTTGCTGGTCGATTGAAACCCGGCTATGTAGCTGCAGCGGGCCATTTTCAGGGCGGCATCCACGCCTTGGGCTCGGCGGGAGGCGAAGTCGCTCACATCCCGGCCTTCCGCGGCCCAAACGCAGCGTGCCGCCTTGGTGGTCAGAAGGGTCTGGAGGTTGACTTGGTTGATGATGAAGGTCTCCACCAGTTGGGCCTCTATGATGGGCGCAGTAAACTCCATGGGCGGCTCGTTGGTGAAGAACAACCTCCCCTCGGGAATCGATCTAACGGCCCCCGTGTAGCGAAGGCCGCTCAGGTATTCGAGAAAGTCATCCGAGAAGGCTCCCGTTGATTGCAGGTAATTCAAGCTAGCCCGGCTGAAGCTGAAGCTGCTCAGGAAATTCAGTACGTCTTCTAGCCCGGCGAACACGAAATACCCTCGGTCAGGGGGATAATTTCTAATGAACAAGCTGAAAGTGGCCGGTCCGAACATCTTCTGATCGAATAGGCTCTGGGCCATGGTCAGCTCGTAGAGGTCGGTGAATAGGCTGAGGTCCTCGGCGGGGAGGGGCAACTTAGAGGTTTCCATCATCTACTATCCGCCCTGCGGAACCATGGAGTGCGGGTGCATGTGCCGCCAGAAAGAGGGAGCATAAGTGGAGTAATTATGTTGTGGACACGAAAGGCGTGTCAACAGATATTCTAATGAAGCCAATTGGTCCTGATTCTCCAAGGGCGCGCCGGCCGCTTGCCGTTTGCGCTGTGAGTCACGGTTTACTTAGGACCGCAGCCGCTGCGAGTCCTCAAGGCTATTAGAACATTTGGCTAGTAATATCGTTATGTATTACGTATCTTTCGGAATAATATCGACCTCCGGCTATGAAAGTCGAAGCATTCCATGCCTGCTCCGACGCCAGCCAACCTTGACATAGCCGCGCACCGCTTGTACCATAACCCGCGTTAACAATCGAATGGTCCAACACTAACCCTTTATCCAGAATGGCAGAGGGGACGGCCCGACGAAGCCTAGCAACCGGTCTTGTTTGTGAAGCTCAAGCTCCATGAACGACACGGTGCTAACTCCGGCGCCCTTCCACCCTAGGTGGACTGGAAGGACGAAAGATGAGGGGCGCGGGGTACTATTGAGCTTCTCGCCACGGGAAGCTTTTTTTATGCCCCAAATTCGGCAACTTCAGACATTGAGTCCGCCAAAGGCTGAAGCTTTGGACGATAGGGAAATAAGGCCGGTCCGCTGGACCGGTGGTAGATTGGAGCTCCTAGACCAGACCCGCCTTCCCCTGGAAGAGGTCTACGTGGGAGTGAACAATTACCAAGAGGCGGTTGAGGCAATACGCAGTATGCAAGTAAGGGGCGCGCCTGCCATCGGGGTAACCGCGGCCTATGCGGTAGCCATGGCTGCCCGCCAAATTAAAGCTGACGACTACGCGGAGTTTTTTCCCCGGCTCCAGGAGGCTGGGGCCGAAATCGCCGCCGCCCGCCCCACTGCCGTCAATCTCCCTTGGGCGGTCCGGAGAATGCTCAGGGTGGCTGAATCGGAACCGGACCTCCTCAACCTGCGTGACCGACTGCTTGAGGAGGCCAAACGCATACAGGTCGAGGATGAGCAAGCTAACCGGCGTATGGGAGACTTCGGCAAGGCCCTCATGCCTGACAGCGGCGGCGTTTTGACTCACTGCAATGCGGGCGCCCTGGCCACCGCGGGATTTGGCACTGCCATAGGGGTGATTCGAGCCGGATGGGAGCAGGGAAAGCAGTTCCAGGTCTATAACACAGAAACACGTCCTCTCTTGCAGGGGGCGCGTTTGACCGCATGGGAGTTTCAAAAGCTGGGCATTCCCGCCACCCTGGTGGCGGACTCGGCTGCCGGAATGCTGATGAGCCAGGGCCGGATCAGCTGCGTGATCACCGGCGCCGACCGCATTGCCTCCAACGGGGACACCGCCAACAAGATCGGGACCTATACTTTGGCCGTTTTGGCTCACGAGAATAGCATTCCGTTTTATGTGGCTGCTCCCACCAGCACCATAGACATGAGCTTGTCCAACGGGGATGACATTCAAATTGAGCAGCGAGCCCAGGAGGAAGTGACTCACCTGCAAGGCTTCCCTACTGCTCCCGCCGGGATCACCGCGATTAACCCAGCCTTCGACGTGACTCCCCACGCTTACGTTCGGGCTATTGTCACGGAGGCAGGTGTGGTGCGCCCTCCCTATTCTGAGAGCTTGAAATTGGCCATGGGCGCTGAAGGGATGAATTGAACCCGCAACGACGCGAATGGTCTGCGAGTGCCCTAAACGCGGCCCCCGGCCGCGGCCAAAGAATAGCAGCAACGCTAATTTTGCCGCGAGAATCTCTCTGGCGCCATGCCTAATACCGAAGCAAGCATCGCTATCATAGGCGGCACCGGCCTTTACCAAATGGATGGACTCTCCGGCGTTGAAACCATCGACGTAGATACACCATTTGGCAAGCCCAGTGACGACATTGTATTGGGGTCGCTGGATGAGACTCGCGTCGCTTTCTTGCCACGCCACGGCAGGCGTCACGAATTAAACCCCACCAGAATTCCGGCCCGGGCCAACATTTATGCCTTAAAGCGATTGGGAGTGCAGCGGATTATTTCGGTTAGCGCCGTGGGCAGCTTGAAAGATGAGTTGGCGCCGCTGGATTTGGTGCTGCCCGACCAGTTGATAGATCGCACCCGGTCTCGGGAAAGCACATTTTTTGACGAGGACATGGTAGTCCATGTCAGCCTCGCGGAGCCTTTCTGCCCCGTGGCCGGCCAGGTGCTCCAACACCATGCTTTGGAGTTGGGTGTCAAGGTCCATGCGGGGGGTGCGCTGGTGGTTATGGAAGGTCCTGCGTTCTCCACCCGGGCCGAGTCTCTAATGTACCGTTCTTGGGGCGCGGACATCATCGGGATGACGGCCCTACCCGAGGCCAAGCTGGCCCGGGAAGCGGAAATTTGCTACACCACGTTGGCATGGGTTACCGATTACGACTGCTGGCGCCAGGGGGAGGAGCCGGTGACCGCGGAAATGATCATCGGAAATCTCACCAAGAACGTCGCGAACTCTAAGGAGCTGGTGCGCCGGGTTATCCCAGCGCTCGGCCGGGGCTTGGCCGAGGACCGGGAATGCGAATGCGGCATGGCTCTGAAGAACGCCATAGTGACTCCTCTCACCCACGTGCAACCGGAGTACCTGGAGAAGCTTAAACCCATAGTGGGCAAGTACTTGAGATAAAGGGCCTATGCCCGAAACCCCCGGAGGTAAAGAAGATGCCCAGGCAAGACCCAGGGGAACCCTATTTCAGGGTAGATTCCGCCGAAGCGAAGGCCATGTTGGACGCCGATCCCGAGAACACCGTAGTGGTGGACGTTCGCCGGGATGACGAGTGGGTGGGCGGTCACGCCACCGGCGCTATCCACATCAACATCGACGACCTGGCCGATCGCATCGACCAAGTGCCCCAGGACAAAAAGGTCCTTTTTATTTGCGCCGCGGGAGTACGCAGCGGTCTGGCCTGCGAGCTGGCCGCCTCCATGGGCTACGACACCAACAGCCTCTTTAACATAGAAGACGGCACTCCGTTCTGGATTGCAGGCGGTCACCCGACTTCCTACGGTGACGATCCTTAGGCGGCGGCGACTACGTAAGCGGAGTTTAGCCTCATATCAAAGTTGGAGACACAGCCACACCGGTGTTCACTCGGAACTTAGGGAGAAGTATATTGGCCTCGAGACAGGTGGATGGAGACGTAAAGGACTTATCACTGGCTGGCGACGGCGTCAACCGCACAGAGTGGGCCGGGCGCGAGATGCCGGTGCTGAAGCTGATAGAAGAACGCTTCGGCCGGGAAAAACCGTTGGCAGGGGTGCGCATGGCGGCCTGCCTGCACGTTACTACCGAGACGGCTAACTTAGCCCTCGCCCTAAAGGCAGGCGGAGCAGACGTCGTCGTATGCGCCAGCAACCCGTTGAGCACCCAGGACGACGTGGCTGCCGCCTTGGTGCAGGAGTACGGCATACCCACCTTTTCTATCAAGGGGGAAAACGACGCCACCTACTACCAGCATATTAATTCGGCTCTGGACACCGAGCCGCAGATCACACTGGACGATGGCGCTGACCTGGTGACCACGCTGCACCGCCAACGCTCGGAGCTATTGGGAAATGTTATCGGCGGGACCGAAGAAACGACCACCGGAGTGGTCCGCTTGAATGCCATGGCTGGCGATAATCAGCTACGGTATCCGGTCATCGCGGTCAACGACGCCGAAACCAAGCACTTCTTCGATAACCGCTACGGCACCGGACAGAGCACCCTGGATGGCATTACCAGGGCCACCAATATCCTTTGGGCCGGTCGCCGCGTCGTGGTGGGCGGCTACGGCTGGTGCGGCCGGGGAGTGGCCTCCCGGGCTCGGGGAATGGGAGCCCACGTCATTGTCACCGAAGTGAACCCGATACGGGCTTTGGAAGCCACCATGGATGGATTCACCGTCATGGCTGCAATGGAGGCGGCAAAGGTCGGCCAGGTGTTCATTACCGTGACCGGCGGACGGCACACCATCGGACGCCAGCACCTGGAAATCATGGCCGACGGGGCCATTCTGGCCAACAGCGGACATTTCAACGTGGAAATCGACATTCCGGCCTTGGAGGACCTGTCCGTTTCTCACCGGCAAGTCCGGCCCTATGTGGAGGAGTACGTGCTGAGCGATGGGCGCAAGCTGTATCTGCTGGGGGAAGGTAGGCTGATCAATCTGGCCGCCGCCGAAGGGCACCCCTCTGCCGTCATGGACATGAGCTTTGCCAACCAGGCTCTGTGCGTCGAGTACATAGTCAAGAACCATGGTGAGCTGGCGCCCCAGGTATACAGCGTTCCCAAAGAGACCGATGAGGAAGTTGGGCGACTAAAGCTCCATTCCATGGGAATTCAAATAGATTCCCTCACCCCAGAGCAACAACGATATCAGGAAAGTTGGGAAGAAGGCACCTAAGTCCCGAGTCCTAATAGGAGTAAATCAAATGGCGTTACTGTTTCACGAGTCACCCAAATACTTGTTGACTTCGGAATCCGTTACCGAGGGTCACCCCGACAAGCTGTGCGACCAGATTTCCGATGGCGTCCTTGACGCGGTGTTGAGCAACGATCCAATGGGCCGGGTCGCATGTGAGACGGCGGTGACCAACGGTTTGGTGGTGGTGATGGGGGAAATAACCACCACCGCCTACGTTGATGTGCCCGGCATCGTGCGAGAAACGTTGCGTAAGGCTGGTTACGTGAATGCGGATTTCGGCATCGACGCCAAGAGTTGCGGCGTCACCGTGTCCCTCCAAGAGCAGTCCGCCAACATTAATCAAGGAGTTACTAACGCGCTGGAGGTGCGAGATCTTGACCAGCGCGACGAACAAGCTGAGCTCGATTCCACGGGCGCCGGCGACCAGGGTATGATGGTGGGATTTGCTTGCAACGAGACCCCCGAGTTGATGCCCCTTACCGTCAGTCTGTCTCACCGGCTGGTTCATCAGTTGAGCATCGTCCGCAAGGAGGGCAACCTGCCCTACCTCCGGCCGGATGGCAAGTCTCAGGTCACCGTAGAATACCGCTACGGCGTACCCCACCGCGTGGACACGGTGGTGATCAGCACTCAGCACGGTCCCGACGTGAGCAACGAGGAAATCACCCGAGACATTACCGAGAACGTTATCAAGCAGGTGATCCCCGCCGGCCTGTTGGACGAAGACACCAAGATCTACGTCAACCCCAGTGGCAGATTCGAGATTGGCGGACCCGCGGGAGATTCGGGCCTCACCGGCCGCAAGATTCTGGTGGACACCTACGGCGGTATCGCCCGCCACGGCGGCGGCGCTTTCTCCGGAAAAGACCCAACGAAGGTAGACCGCTCCGCAGCTTACGCCGCGAGGTACGTCGCCAAAAACCTGGTGGCCGCCGGACTCGCGGACCGAGCCGAGGTTATTGTTTCATATGCCATCGGAATGGCGACCCCAATTTCGGTCTCTGTAGAGTGCTTCGACACCAACCGGGTCGACAGCGACGTTATCCACCGACTGGTAGCTAAGCACTTTGATCTGCGGCCTGCCGCCATAATCCGTGACTTGAATCTGCGGAGGCCTATTTACCAGCCGGTCGCGTCTTACGGACACTTTGGCCGTGAGGAACTGGACTTGACCTGGGAGAGGACCGACAAGGCCGCGGCGCTACGGGCCGATGCGGGGTTGCCGCCCCTCTAACAATAAGATTTAGGGGAGCCAAGTAGTTTTCGGCAGACCCAGCATTACTATGCAATGCTTTCTTCCATGAATTTGGGGCGGCAATCCCGGGCCTCAATCCTGGCCTGGGATTTTGGCCTGGAATTTCGAATAGATAAATCCACCGGTCTCCGCCATTGATGATGAGCTAGCCTCTTGGCAGAACCTTCTTCGCCCGGCGTTCAGAGTTTCACCAGCGTCTTGGAACGCACTATTCAGCTGGTAGGCAGCAATGTTCCCCGTTCCGACCTTCAGAAAGTGGCGGAGGTCCTCAAATCACTGCGTTGGGAGTTCCGGGACTACGGTATTCACGTTTATTTTCTGCTGAATCACGAAGGCAAAGTGCGCTGCGCCAAGGACTGGTCTGGGCCTGTGGACAGCACCGTGTCCATGGATGCCGCCACTTTGCATAGTGCTGCCTTCGGCCATTTAAACCTAGGCGTCGCCTTGTTATTGGGCAAGCTCCGCATTGAAGGCATCTCCGCTTCGAATCTGGGTAGATTTAGCTTCCTGCTCCAGCCTTTCTTAGATAGCTACCGACAGGCGTGTGCCGAGTTGCATGACCCAGCAAGATGAGCCTCGCTTCGTTCAGGAGTCCGACGGAGACCTGACCACGCTGGCCGGCAAGAACATTGCCATTGTTGGATACGGCAATCTAGGAAGGCCCCTGGCTCTCAACATCAGGGACAGTTGTATTGGCTCCCTCACGGTCGCTGAATTACCCGGGCCGGCGTGGGATCGGGCCTTGACCGATGGGTTCAAGGTCGAGGCAGCCGCTCCCGCCGCCTCCGGCGCCGACATCGTTTTTGTGTTGTTACCCGACGAATCGGCTCCGGGGGTCTACTGGGATGAGTTGGCTGCGGCCCTGCGGCCTGGCAAGGCCGTAGTGTTCGCATCAGGGTTTAACTTGGCCTTCCAACGAATCTGCCCCGATCCGGCCCTGGACGTGTTGCTCCTGGCTCCTCGCATGATGGGCGTCGGCATCCGGGAACTGTACCTGCAAGGCCTGGGATTTCCGTTCTTCTTATCCGTGGAGCGTGACGTTAGCGGCCAGGGCTGGCAGGTGCTCTGCGCTCTGGCGAAAGCTGCCGGGTCATTGCGGTCCGGCGCCCTAGTGATCAACGCCGAACAAGAAGGATACTTGGACTTATTCATTGAGCAGACGGTGGGGCCGGACCTGGCCAGCGCTTTCCTTACCGCTTGTCAAGTAGGTGTGGAAGCCGGATTACCGCTTGAAGCTTTGGTGCTGGAGCTGTACATGTCGGGCGAAATGGGCCGCTCTATGCAAGCCATGGCCGAATTGGGATTCTTCCAGCAGGTGAAGCTGTATGGGTTCGCGGCGGCATACGGAGGCATGATCCGGTTCATGGCCTTGGACCGCGAATCGCGGGCTCAAAGCTACTCCGAGGTCATGAAAGACATCAACGATGGGACCTTCGGCGCCGCCGCGTTGCGCGAAGAAGTGGAGTCAGGGCTCCCTTCTCAAGTGTTGCTGGATGGAATGCTGGGCGAGGATAATCCGGTTACCCGTGCAGAAGGCCGCGTCCGGCAAATGATGCGCCTGAACAAGGCTCAAGGACCAGGCTAACTTGTTCGGCTATTTCTGCTTCTTCCTAGGGGCGGCCGGTTGCGAATATTGTCGTCCATTGGGCGGGCGCCGGGTGCGGCGCTACTCAATCCTCCGCGGTCTTCTGGTTGGCCTGAAGCCTACGGCCCTCGAGTTCCGATACCTGGAAGATTGGTTTTGTCTGCAACCACACGATTGAGGGAAGGGGGCGGGGCCCGACCGCCAAGCCCCGCGAAGACTGTTGGCGTGTCTAGTACCGCGTACGATGGCGCAAACCTCAGCGTATCTATCCACCGGCTTCAACCTGACGAGGTACTAGGCCCTGTTTAATGAAATAGCCCTCATCTATAATCAAGACAAGGCAAGGAATCCGAAGCCCTACTCTAGGAGGGGCCATGGCAACTGAAATCCGATTCGGGACCGACGGCTGGCGGGCCGTGATTGCCCGGGACTTCACATTCGAAAATGTGGCCCGCTGCGCCCAGGGGCTGGCCTGTTATCTGGAGTCTCAAGGAAGTGCGGCGCAAGGTCTGGTGGTGGGTTATGACACTCGATTCCTGTCTCGCGAATTCGCTGAAACAGTGGCGTCGGTCTGCGCCGGCCACGGTATCAAGGTCTATTTGTGTCGGCACGCCGCGCCAACTCCGGTGGTTAGCTTCAACGTACTGCAGCACCAAGCGGCCGGCGCGGCCATCATTACGGCCAGCCACAATCCCGCGATATGGAACGGGTTCAAGTTCAAACCTGAATATGCTGGCAGCGCTACCCAGGAGATAACCGATCTGCTGGAATCAGCCATCAATGACGTCGACCGGTCCGGGCAACCTCCGCAGCTTGTCCCGTTGGAACTGGCGCGGGAAAAAGGACTGGTAATCGACATTGACCCGGACCTCCCTTATTTCGACCGCATTGGCAGCCTGATAGATCTGGGGGCGATTCGGGAAGCGGGCCTGACCGTGTTGGTGGACGCCATGTTCGGCGCTGGGGCCGGTTACATTCCTAGGCTAATATCCGGGGGCGCCACCACTATAGAGGAAATCAATGGATATCCCAACCCGGCGTTTCCGGGGATGGCGCAGCCGGAGCCCATCGCACAGAACTTAACGTCCCTTATGAGCCGTGCGAGCTCGGAAGACCTGTCGGTGGGTTTGGCCCTCGATGGAGACGCCGACCGGTTAGGCGTTGTCGACGAAACCGGACGCTTCGTCACCACGTTGGAGGTGTTCTCCTTGTTGGCCTTGTACCTGCTGGAAAGCAAGGGGTTGCGAGGACCACTGGTTAAGGGAGTTACGTCGTCGATGATGCTGAACAAGCTGGGCCGGAAATTCGGGGTTGAAGTTCAAGAGACACCAGTGGGTTTCAAGAACATCGGCCCCATATCGTCTCAGGTCGACGCGTTGATGGCAGGAGAGGAGAGTGGAGGGTACGCTTTTCGCGGCCACATTCCGGAGCGGGACGGCATCCTCAGCGGGCTCTACTTGTTGGAGTATCTGGCGCTAACCGGCAAGACCCCGTCCCAGCTATTGGAGCATCTTTTTGACCAAGTTGGCACCCACTACTACAGCCGCCGGGATGTGTCGTTTGACCCTGGGGAGCGCAACCGCATTGAAGGGCTATTGGCCAGCGGGGAGTTGAAAGAGTTAGCAGGGATCCAGGTGCGCAGCGTCGACGAGATCGACGGGCTCCGCCTCATCTTCGATGATGCCTGGCTTGCGTCCCGGTTCTCCGGCACCGAGCCTCTGCTTCGAATATACGCCGAGGCAGGGCACCCGGACGCAGTGACGGCCCTATTGGACGCCGCGGTGAAATATCTAGGGGTGTAAGCCGGCCTAACGCTTGGTGTATTGAGGAGCCCTGCGAGCCCTCTTCAGGCCGTATTTCTTGCTCTCCTTGATGCGCGCGTCCCGGGTAATCAGGCCGCGGCGGCGCAGACCTGGCTTCAGTGATTGATCGTAGACCACCAATGCGCGGGCGATGCCGTGCCGTATGGCTTGGGCCTGGGAATGGACGCCTCCTCCTAAGACTCGGACGACCACCCGAAAGCGGTTGACGGTCCCGCTGATTTGGAACGCCTCATTGATAATCTGCTGCCACGGTTGCCAGTTGAAGTACTCGTCCACTGGTTTACCGTTAACCAGTGTGGGACCGCCTTCATCAAGATACAACCGCACTTTAGCGATGGAGGTCTTTCGCTTACCGGTGCCGTAGTAGTACTCCTGCTGGGTTGAAACCTGTACCAAGACTAATACCTACCCTTCGTCCTGAATTTACTCAGCCCCCGCTTGGGCTTGGTGAGGATGCTCGCCGCCGGAGTATACCTTCAACCTTCGCAGCATCTGGCGCCCCTGGTGGTTGCGGGGCAGCATTCCTTTTACCGCTAGCCTGATGACCCGCTCCGGGCGCGTTTCCATCATGTCTCGCAGCCGGAAGGTTTTTAAATTGCCTACGTAGCCGCTGTGCCTGTAATACATTTTTTGCAGCAATTTGCGGCCGGTTACTCTTATCTTCGCCGCGTTGAGCAGCACCACGTAGTCTCCCGTGGCAGTGTGGGGCGTATAGCTGGGCTTGTCTTTGCCTTGAAGCGCCACCGAAATGTCCCGGGCTATCCGGCCTAGCACCTGACCGGCCCCGTCCATCACCCGCCACTCAGCGGGCACTTCTCCGGGCTTGGGGAAATAAGTACTTGTCCGTTTCATTGTTACCTGCACTCTGGGGCGCTTGCCCCGGCCCCGTAGACCTCATTATCAACACTATACAGGAAATTCGCTGCGGCTGCTTTTAAGTGCAACCTTGTTATGGTTCACAGGCTTGGTTGGCGAAGAGTTGCGTTTTGGCTAAGAATTCGCCGTCTACTCAACGGATCGCCGGTTATGCAGGGTAGCAGGCCTCCCTGGAAGATGAAGAATAGCTCACGTTCATCAAACAAAGTCCATGAGCCGGCAGCACGGGAACGTCCTTCTTACCCTCCGGAATGCCGCTTAGGGTGTCCCTGACTATACTGATCGGGCGCCGGCCCTTGCCAGCTTCGACAAGCAGCGAGTTAGCTTTCCGAATCTGGTGCCTTAAGAAGCCATTGGCCTCGGATTCTATGATCACGGTGTCATCTTCCGTCCACACATCCCACCGGTACACTTGGCGTACGGCGCTTTTGTCCGCAGGGTGGCTTGTAGCCAAGGGGCGAAAATCGTGGACTCCCACCAACCATTTGGCCGCGGCAACCATTTTGTCCACTTCAAGCGTTTCTCTAATCCACAGATGGGTATGTCGCCGCAAGGGCGCAGGCCAAGCCCGGTTCAGTATGTGGTAGCGGTAGGTCCGGCTGACCGCCTCGCGGCGAGAGTTGAATCCCAACGGGACCTGACCGGCTGACTGGACTACTATATCCCGGGGTAAGTAATAGTTTAAGGCTCTGGGGAAGTACTCTGCCGGATGATCAGTATTGGTCAGGAAATCCACCACCTGGCCCCGGGCATGGGCGCCTGAATCGGTTCGGCTGGCGGAGCGGATGCGGATAGACTCCCCGGTGAATCTGGTCAAAGCTCCTTCAATCTCGCCCTGGATAGTGGGATGACCATCTTGCAGTTGGAACCCTTTGTAGTTGGTTCCATCGTATTCAACCACCAGAGACAGCCTTCTGGATAGTCGGACCTCTAATTGTTCTGAGGTGTCTTCAAGGTTAGCCGAGTTGGCGGGCACGGATTCTTCGGCGCGGAGCTTCTGCAACCTGACTCGTCAGACCAACTCGATGACCGCCATGGCGGCGGCGTCCCCTTGGCGGGGTCCCAGTTTTATGATTCGGGTATACCCACCTTGCCGTTGGGCGTATCTGGGGGCCACGTCGTCGAAGACCTTCTCTACGGTGAACTTGTGCGGGACTTGGGCCAACGCCAGCCTCCGGTGATGCAGGGTCCCCTTCTTACCATGGGTGATAAGTTTCTCGGCTACCTGCCGCGTCTCTTTGGCCTTGGCCAACGTGGTGGTAATCCGCTCGTGAATGATCAACTCGGAGACCAGACCACGCAGCAGGGCTGTTCTCTGGTCACGATAACGACTGAGTTTCCTTCCGGCAACGCGGTGGGATGGCATAGCTACTCGAACTCCTCCTCTTCTTCCTCGGACTCCTCCTCCCCCTGAACGTCTTCCTCGCCTTGTTCCTCACCTTCGTCTCCGGGATACACTCCGGCGGCTCCGCCGGTCTCCGCCGGGCCGGCCACTGCGTCGTTGCCACCCATGAGCTCACCGATATCTTCAGGAGTTAAATCGGTGATTCCCATCGATTCCTCGCCCTCAGAATCAAGTTCACCGATGGCTGCCAGTGGGTCGGCTGCTCCGCCGCCTTGACCAGAGATACTACGGGCAGCTAGCTTGTCCCTCAGCTCCACCAGCGATTTTTCACCGAAGTTGCGTATCTTCAACAGGTCATCATTGGACATCTCTAGGACTTCACCCACCTTGGCAATGTGGGCCCGTTTTAGACAGTTGAGGGTTCTGGGCGAGAGGTCCAGTCTATCGATGGGAGTTTGGTAAATCTCCGGAGACACTACGAGGGAGGGCCGCTCGATTCCCGCTTCGGTTGCTCGGTCCAGATTGGCGAACAGGAAGAAGTGGTCTACCATCCGGTCGGCCGCGAGCCGTAGCGCCTCTACCGGAGAGACGGTGCCGTCGGTCCAAATCTCCAGGACCAGCCGCTCGAAGTCGGTAATCTGCCCTACCCGGGTGCGCTCGACGCTGTAGTTCACCTTCCGGACCGGGCTGAACACGGCGTCTACCGGCAAGACCCCCACCGGCGGATTAGTGGTGCCATCGCCCTGCGCGGCAGGTTGGTAGCCCACGCCTTGCTCTACGTTGAACTCAATGGCGAGGTGCGAGTCCTTGGAGTCCAGGGTAGCCAAATGGAGCTCCGGATTTACTATCTCAAAGTCGCTGGACGTAGCGATGTCTCCGGCGCACACTCTCCCTTCCCCGGTCACGTCCAGCCGCATCTTTCCCGCCCTACCTGACTGGGCCCGGACGCGGATGCGCTTGATGTTGAGCAGCAACTCCATGACTTCTTCTTTGATGCCAAGAATCGCTGTGTACTCGTGGACCACGTCTTCGATTTTCACCCAGGTTATGGCGCTGCCGGTAGTGGAACTGAGCAGAATTCGCCGCAAGGGATTTCCTATGGTGAGGCCGAATCCTCGCTGGAGCGGCTCTACCGCTAGCTTCCCATAGAAATCATCTGCGTCGATGACATTAACATGGGGCATCAACGTTTCCGGTACAACTTCTGTGGGAACAGGAGGAAGGAGAAAAGTTTCTAACATCTAGTTCACTACCTCGAGTAAAACTCTACAATCAGCCGAGAGTCCAAAGTCTGGCGTAGGTCTTCGTCGGCAGGCAAAGACATTACTCGACCACTCATTTCCGTTTGGTCCAATTCGAGCCAGGCAGGGACCGGGCGCTTCGGAATCCCGGCGGTGCGCTCTTTGAAGTAATCTGTCGCCTTGACCGTTTCTTTCCAAGCGATCATGTCACCCTTCCGCACTTGATAGGAGGGGATGTCGGTTTTGGAGCCGTTTACTTGAAAATGGCCATGCCTCACCATTTGGCGCGCTTGCTTGCGGGAATCGGCAAAGCCCAGCAGGAATATAACGTTGTCAAAGCGGCGCTCCAGCGAGCGCAGCAGGTTTATGCCCGTGATACCGGGAGCATTGAAGGCCTCCGCCATGTATCGCCTGAACTGAGACTCAAAGACGCCATAGATGTACTTGGCCTTTTGCTTTTCCAGCAGGTGAGTCCCGTAGTCAGAGGCCCTACGGCGGCGTCTGCTCTGATCACCGGGAGGAGTGCGCCGGCGTTCAAACGCGCAACGCGGAGTGAAGCACCGGTCACCCTTTAGAAAAAGCTTTTCACCGGACCTGCGGCACAGCCGGCAAGACGGCCCAACGTATCTACCCATGCTCTAATTAACCTACACCCTTCTGCGTTTTGGCGGCCTGCAACCGTTGTGGGGAATTGGAGTCACGTCTCTAATGCTGGTTACTACCAAGCCGGTCCCCTGTAGGGAGCGTATGGCGGCTTCTCTTCCGGCTCCCGGCCCTTTGATAAACACATCGACTTGGCGCAGGCCATGGTCCATTCCCCGCCTCGCCGCCTGCTCGGCGGCCCGCTGGGCTGCGAAGGCAGTCCCCTTTCGGGAGCCTTTGAACCCCACGGTGCCCGCGCTGGCGGAGGAAATCACGCCTCCCTGGACGTCCGTAATACTGATCAAAGTGTTATTGAAGGTGGAGTATATGTACGCCCGGCCGTGAGGCACATTGCGTCGTTCCCGCCGTCTAGATCGCGGTCTTGGCATAGTTCCTCTCTACTACTTCTTCGCTCCGGTTCGGCGGCCGCGGCCGGCCACAGTGCGGCGCGGTCCTTTCCGGGTGCGGGCATTGGTGCGCGTACGTTGCCCGTGGGCTGGAAGACCACGTCGATGACGCAGTCCACGGTAGGATCCAATTTCAATCAGACGGCGGATGTTCTGGTTGACTTCACGCCGCAGGTCACCCTCGGCCACGTACTCCCGGTCCACCAGTTCCCGAATGCGGTCCAACTGCTCCGTACTGAGTTCGTTCATCCTAGGCGCCATCGTGGGATCGATATCCGCCTTCTCCAATATCTCCGCGGCTGTGTTGGGACCGACGCCATATATACTACGAAGTGCGACGTGGGCCTTTTTCCGGTCCGGCACGTCTACCCCAGCGATTCGAACCAACTTGACACCTCCTGCAGCTTAGCTGAGCTAACCTTGCCGTTGGGAATGCCTTGGGTTGGTGCAGATTATTCTGACCACCCCTTTACGCTTAATGACGCGGCACTTGTCGCACCGCGGTTTCACCGATGCGGACACTTTCACAGTTACGTTACCCCAAAGTTACTTGAATCTATAAGTGATACGGCCGCGAGTGAGATCATAAGGTGAGAGTTCCACCAATACCCTGTCTCCCGGCAGCACCCGGATGAAGTGCATCCGGATTTTTCCGGAAACGTGAGCTAACACCTCATGGTCGTTGGGGAGCTCCACCCTAAACATGCCGTTAGGTAGGGCTTCCTTCACACTGGCCTCAACTTCGATCGCCGTTTTTTTTGACATACACGCCCCGAATAACTTCTTTCGCTCTTTATGATAGTGGTTGGGCCAACGAGGCTCTCAGGTGTGGTTGGTGAGAATCTCCGGCCCGTCTTCAGTGATGGCGATGGTGTGTTCAAAGTGAGCGGACAGCTTGCCGTCGGCGGTAACCACCGTCCAATTGTCATCCAAGACCCGGGTGTGCCAGTCTCCCAAATTTAGCATAGGTTCGATGGCCAGGCACATTCCGGGACGAAGTAGCGGGCCCATTCCCGGTTGCCCATAATTTGGCACTTGAGGGTCTTCGTGCAGGAACCGGCCCACGCCATGCCCCACAAACTCCCGAACCACGCCATAGCCCATGCCTTCGCCCACGGTCTGCACCGCCACGCCTATGTCGCCGATCCGGCTCCCAGGCAGAGACGCTTTAATACCCTCTTCTAGGCTCTGCCTGGTGGTTTCCATAAGCGCCGTCGCTTCCTGGCTAACTTGACCCACTGCCACCGATACGGCAGCATCGCCAATCATGCCTTCCCAGGTGGCGCCGACGTCCAATTTAACGATGTCACCATCCTTCAGCACCCGCTTACCGGGAATACCGTGCACAATCTCTTCATTCACGGAGGTGCAAATGGAAGCAGGGAAGCCATGATAACCTTTGAAGGTGGGTTTTGCGCCCAAGCGGGATATTTCCTTAAAAGCGATCTGGTCCAAGTCTTTGGTGGTAAGACCTGGTTCCACCGAGCGTTTCAAAAGGGTAATGACCGAACCCACGATGGCCCCGGCCTGGCGCATAGAGTCCAACTCTTGGGGAGTTTTTATCGTAATCCCCCCCTTGTAGGTGGACGCTGAGTTAGAGGCTGTATTAATTTTTGAGTCTTCCTTCATCGTATCTATTCTACTCTGGATTCGGATTCTTGGAAACCCGCCCTAGCGGGAACCACTCTAAGCGGGCTCCAGAGGGCGATTGCTTTCCGTAAGGCGTTCCAAATTCAGGGTCGCCAGCACATGTTGGTTTACCGACTGGATACTGCCGGACCCGGAAACGTCTGCCAGCAGACCCCTTTTCCGGTAGAAGTCCAAGACTGGCGCCGTCTCATTCCGGTACACTTCCAGCCGTTGCTGCACCGCTTCCGGTCCATCGTCGGCCCGTTGATATAACTCTCCACCGCATTCAGTGCAACGAGGCTCTGCCTCTTCAAGTTCGCTCGTGTTTCCTTGCGGGGATAGCGATTGTTCCAGGTTATGTGGAGTTTGGCACTCCAGGCAGTTGAACCGTCTGCTAAGACGCTGCACCAATTCATGCTCCGGAACCTTGATGTGTACCACCTTGTCCAAGCCTCGAAACCGGCGCGCCAGGGTTTCCTCCAGGGCCTGAGCTTGGACAGGATTGCGAGGGAAGCCGTCTAATATGAATCCTTCCTCAGGCTCGAGGGAGAGGATGGCGTTCAGGACGATGTCTATGGTTATCTCGTCAGGCACCAGCAGGCCCTGGTGCATATACTCCGCCGCCCTGAGGCCCAGAGGAGTCTCCCCCTGCAGATTACGCCGGAACAGATCACCCGAAGAGATGTGGACCACCTGCAGCGTTTCTTTCAAGAGGTTAGCCTGGGTGCCTTTCCCAGCGCCAGGTGGACCAAACAGTACCAGTCGTATTTCCCGAGCTATAACTATCTCAAGAATCCTTCGTAATTCCGCATCATGAGCTGCGCTTCCAATTGGCGCAGCGTGTCCAATCCTACCCCTACCATTATTAGCAAACTGGTGCTGCTGAGGGAGATAGCCTGTACGTCGGTAATCAACGATGCCAGGTACGGCACTATTGCAATGAATCCCAAGAACAGAGCGCCCCCCAAGGTGATCCGCACTATCACCCGGTTCAAGTAATCTTGAGTGGGTTTTCCTGGGCGTATCCCCAGCACAAAGCCGCCGTTGCGCTGGAGGTTCTCAGCTAGTTGTTGCTGGTTGAACACCACCAGGGTGTAGAAGAAGGTGAAGATCACCACCAAGATGAACACCATCACCCAATACAGCGGAGCAGTGGGGACCAGCAGGTCCGCGAAGAAGCGGGCCACCTCCCCGACCCATCCGGAGTTGGTGGCAAAGTAGGTGGCCACCGTTCCGGGCAGAATTACAACGGAAAAGGCGAATATCAACGGGATCATGCCCGCCGAATTGATCCTCAGCGGTAAGTAGGTGGCGCCGCTTTGCCGGTACATTCTCCCGCCCCGAAAAATGCTGCGCCCGTACTGGACCGGTATTCGCCGGTGGGCCTCGTTGAACATCACGATCAACGCTATGATCAAAACCCCAATCAGGGCGAAGAAGCCGATTCCCAAAACGTTGTCCCGGTCCAAGAACCCCTGACTTAGAAGGCCTGGGAAGCCGGCCACGATTCCGGCAAAAATGATCAAAGAGATACCATTGCCGATGCCCTTTTCGGTTATAAGCTCCCCCAACCACACCAGGAACATGGTACCGGCAACCACCGAGAATAGAGCGGCGAGGGTGGGCAGCACCGCGTCGCCGGTAAATCCGATAGGGCCCAGCACATTGCTCTGCTCCAAAAGGACCAGCTGGCCGTAACCCTGAGCCAAAGCGATGGGGACTGTGAGCCAGTGGGTGAACCGGCTCAACTTGACTCGCCCCGCATCCCCTTCTCGGGACAATTCCTGAAGCTGGGGCACTACGGGAGTGAGGAGTTGGATTACGATGGACGCGGTGATGTAGGGAAACACTCCCAGCGCCACTATGCTCATTCGGCGCAGGGCTCCCCCACTGAACAGGTCCAAAAAGCCCAGCAGTTGGTTGCTGTCGAACAGGATATCCAACTGGGCACTGTCGATACCGGGCAGCGGGATTTGGGCGGCGAACCGGTACAGGGCCAATATAGCTAAAGTGAATAATATCTTGGCCCTAAGATCCGGCAAGCTGAAAGCATCGATCGCGGCTTGGATCAGGCGAGGGAAGCGGTCCCCTTGAGCCCCGGTGGATATCATTTAGCCCGGAGTTCCTCCACCGTCCCTTGGGCGCCCTCAATCTTTTCCTTGGCAGAGCGGGTGAATTTGTGGGCGGCCACAGTCACCGCCTTGTTGATATCCCCGTCTCCAACAATTTTGATCGGCTGATTCAGATTCTTCAAGTAACCTTGCCGGTACAACTCTTCCGGGGTAATGCGATCACCCGGTCCGAAATTGTCCAGTGTCTCCACTGAAACCAGGGAATAGTAGATCTTGAATGGATTGGTGAAGCCCCGCTTCATGGGCAACCCCTTAATCAATGGTAATTGCCCGCCCTCGAATCCAGGGCGCACCTTTCTCCCGGAGCGGGACTTCTGGCCTTTCATGCCCTTCCCGCTGGTGCTTCCTTGGCCGGCCGCGTCGCCCCGTCCGATCCTCTTTTTGGGTTTCCTAGCCCCCTTCGAGGGGACTAATTGGTGTTCCATCATGGGGTTAACCCCTTGAGCTACCCGGTTACTTCCAGTTCCTCTACGTTAACCAGGTGAATAACTTTATTCACCATACCCCGAATGGATGGGGTATCCTCGTGGACGACGGAGTGATGTAAACGCCGCAGTCCTAGGGAGCGGACGATCCTCTCCTGAGACGCCGGCCGGCCGATACAGCTTTTGATCCACGTGATTTTCAATTGAGCCATGACTTTATCCATATTACCGGGTTTGGCCTGCCGGATTTTGGGTTTTGCCGGATTTTGGGTTTTGCCGGAAGACCGCCACGGATACGGTGGGCAGAAGGGTGTAGGATTTTCTTAGTTCATGTTATGCGCCCAATTCCCTGGACTGATCATTAGCGGTTAGCCGCCAGTGCCCAGCCGTGACCGCTTCCAGGATTAAGCGCTGTCGGTGCTTTCCTTAGGCCTACGGCCCCGTAAGGCCAATTCTTTTTGCGGATCGCGAAGCTGCCGCAGCGCTTCCAACGTCGCGTAAACTATGTTGATGGGATTCCTCGAACCCAGGGATTTGCCCACTACGTCCTTGACGCCGGCCAACTCCAGCATAGCGCGCATGGCTCCGGCGGCGATAACGCCGGTCCCCTCGCGAGCTGGCTTGATTAGCACAATGGTAGCCCCTTTTTTGACTGTGATCTGCTGCGGTATAGTGCTCCCTTTGAGGGGGATGTCGACCATGTTTCGCCGGGCGATTGCGTTGCCTTTACGGACCGCGTCGGGGATTACCAGGGCTTTCCCTAGCCCCGCTCCCACTTGGCCTTGGCCGTCTCCCACCACCACCAGGGCGTTGAAGCGTAGGCGCCGGCCTCCCTTGACCACTTTGGCGATACGCCTGGTGAACACTACTCGCTCGGACATGCCTGAGGGATCGTCTTCCCGTGGTCTGCCAAACTGACTCCGGCCGCCAGGCTGACCTCTACCGAATGTAGACACCATTCTCTACTTCCACCTCCTAGAGCCAGCGGGCGAATGAGCGGCGTCTTCTGCGTAGGGGTTGATCAAAACGCTAAACCACCTTCCCGGGAGCCATCGGCCAGTGCCTTGATTCGCCCGTGGTATTTGTATCCCCCCCGGTCAAAGACTACCTGAGTAATTCCTTTGGCTTTGGCGCGCTCCGCCACCAGCTTACCCACGGCCTCCGAAAGAGCCAGTTTAGAACCGGCGGCCGCGGACTGTTGGTTTTCGGCTTCCAGGCTGGTGGCTGCGGCCAGGGTGTTTCCCTGAGTGTCATCGATGATTTGGGCGTAAATGTGACGCAGGCTTCTAAATACACACAAACGCGGCCGTTCCGCAGTGCCCCTTACCTTCTTCCGCACCCGGATGTGGCGCACTATTCGCAGTCTTCTGGCGTTTTTATCCTTGGCCATTACTAAGCCTTCCGGGCGGCAGCTTTGCCGGGTTTGAAGTGTAGCACCTCGCCCTGGTAACGGATCCCCTTTTCCTTGTACGCGTTGGGACGTCTGACCTTGCGGATTTTGGCCGCCAGGTTACCGACTTTCTGCTTGTCGACGCCTCGTACGTGTATCCGGTTATTGCCCTCAACTTCCATGGTTACCCCGGGCTCCGGACTGATAGGCACCGGATGGCTATAGCCGACGCTGAGCACGATGCCCTCGTCTGCTGCCTGAACCCGGTATCCGACCCCCATCAGCTCCAGGGTCTTGGTATACCCCTCGTTGACCCCGGTGATGGCATTGGAGATGAGGCTGCGGGCAAGGCCATGCAACGCGTGATGATAATTGCTGCGTGAGACCCGTCCAACCAAGACTACCCCGTCCTCCACCCTGACCGTAACGTCGGGATGGTATTTCTGGGTGAAAGTTCCACGGGGCCCCGTTACCGTCACCTCTCCGTGGCCAACTTGTACCTCAACACCCGTAGGAATGGGTATAGGCTTTCGTCCGATCCGAGAGAGAGTCCTCTCCTGAGGTGTACCTTCAGAGCCGTTGTTACCAGACATAACAGAGTAATTCCCCCCCAATGCCTTGCCGCCAAGCTTGGCGCCCCGCCATGACGCCTCGCGACGTAGAAAGTATGGCGATCCCCAGGCCGCCATACACCCGGGGTATCTCGCCTTTGCCAACATAAGCGCGCAGTCCGGGTTTACTAACTCTTTTCAATCCGGTGATGGCCGGTGTGCGTCCTTCCCGGTAGGTTAGGTGAATACGCAGGGTGGGGCGGGCCTGACCCCGGGCGGCGTCGAAGTCCCGGATGTAACCTTCTTCTTTCAATATCTTGGCGATGGACAACTTCATCTTGGAGTGGGGGACCAACACCGTATCGTGCCGGGCCTGAATGGCATTTCGCACTCGGGTTAGCATATCCGCTATTGGGTCGGTAACCGGCATGACTTATAACTCCCCTAACTCCTTGGCGCTGTCCGGTCCATGACTGGCTTCATCATGTGTGGTTTAGGCGGCGGCACGCCTACAGGCTGGCTTTACGTACACCCGGCAAATCCCCAATCAGCGCCAGTTGCCGGAAGCAGATCCGGCATATACCGAAATGCCGAATATACGCTCTGGGCCGGCCGCAACGGTGACAACGGCTATGGGCACGGCCTGGGAACTTGGGTTCCCGCAACCACTTTTGCCTTTTGGACGATTTGGCCAAAGATGCCTCCCTTATGCTTGGCGGACGAAGGGCATGCCGTACAATTCCAACAACCGCATAGCCTCCTGGTCGTTACGGGCACTGGTTGCAATGGTAACTTGCAGGCCGCGTATGCGGTCGATCTGGTTATAGTCTATTTCTGGGAAGATGATCTGCTCCCGTATGCCGATGGAGAAGTTGCCTCGACCGTCGAAACCTCCGCGCTGAATACCACGAAAGTCCCGGATCCGAGGCAAAGCCACGTTAATCAAGCGGTCCAAAAAGTGGTACATTCTTGCGCCGCGGAGCGTCACCGCGGTGCCGATGGGATTGCCCTCTCGTATTTTAAACCCGGCTATGGACTTCCGTGCCCGTGTTATCGTGGGTTTCTGCCCACTAATGACAGTCAGGTCGTTGGTGGCGCCTTCCATGGCCCGGCTGTTGGTCAGCGCCTCCCCCACTCCTACGTTCAACACTATCTTTTGCACCCGCGGCACCCGCATGGGGCTGGTGAAACCGAACTCCCGCATTATGGTGGGCACGATTTCGGTCCGGTAGGTCTCCAGGAGGCGCGGCGGTGGCGGCGGTTCGGCCGGCGCGGACTCTTCCGCTGTAGCGGCGGCGCCTCGCTGGCCGCGTGAAGCGCGCCCTCCTCTTGGAGCTCGCTGGCGGCGCGGGGCTTCCTCGGTTTGTCCTTCGGTTGCCGCTGCCGCCCCGACGGCTTGCTGGTTACCCTCAGAGCCCGCCGGTTCTTGGGACGGACTATCGCCGTCCATTACGGTCGATGCTGAGGAAGCGACGTCACCCGCGGCCTCGGGTTGAACCTCATCTGTTGTCATCGATCACTTCCTTGCACTTGGGACAGCCCCTGACTCGTGCCCCGGTGTCCAGCAGGACCGAGGACGGCTTTATAGGGCGATTGCATTTATTACACATTAACGCCAGATTCGACATGTGAATCGGGGCTTCCTGCTGTATCCTGCCCGATTGCCTGACGTTGGGGCGGGGCCGCATGTGGCGGGTAACCACGTTTACGCCCTCAACCACCACCCGGTCCTCTTTGACGTGCTGACGCTGCACCTGCCCGGTCTTGCCCTTGTCCTTACCGGCTATGACCAGCACGGTATCGCCGGTTCGAATGCGCATTATACCACCTCGGGGGCGAGGGAGATGATTCGCATGAAGCCTTTCTCGCGCAACTCCCGGGCCACCGGTCCAAATATTCGGGAGGCCCGTGGCAGCCGGTTGTCCAGAATCAGCACCGCGGCATTGTCGTCGAATTTGATGTAGGTTCCGTCGGGCCTACGGCGGCCCTGAGCCTGCCGGATTACCACCGCCTTCACTACGTCTCCCTTTCTAATCGGAGAGTTGGGTGCGGCTTCTCTGACGTTACACACGATGACGTCGCCGACGTGGGCATATTTGCGCTTACCACTGCCTGGGATGTTGATGAGCCGGATGACTCTGGCCCCGCTATTGTCTGCAACTCTCAGCCGTGTATAGGTCTGGATCATTGCTCTATATCCTCGTCCTCGGGTTCCAGACCTTCGGACTCCTGTCCGGATTCTTCATATTCAGAGTCCGCCGGCAACTCGCCGGCGTTAGCCTCAAGCTCATCTTGCGCTACGGCCGAGTCATCTAATATCGACACTTCCGCGTCTGATTCCAGGTCTATGGGACGCACGTCCGCGACTTGCCGGCTCTCCAATATTTCCAACAAACGCCAACGCTTTGTCTTGGAGATGGGTCTGACCTCTTGGATTCGGACCAGGTCTCCCAATTGGCATCGGTTCAGAGGGTCATGAACGTTGAAACGTCCCAGCCGACGCACCTGTTTGCGGTACAATTGGTGTCGTTGTCTCCACACAGTTTCCACAACGGCTGTTTTGTCCATCTTGGTCCGCACCACCTTTCCAGTGCGGATTTTGCGCATCTCCTTGGCCAACTCAGTTCTCCGTTAGCCCGCGCTCTTTTATCACGGTTTGGAGCCGAGCGATAGATTTTCGCACCACCTGGGGAAGGTTGGTATCCGGAAGCTGGTTGGTGCTCATCCGAAAGCGGATGTTCTGGTACTCCCTGTACGCTTTGGTCAACTCTTCCTTGAGTTGTTGGTCGCTCAGCTCTCTTACATCTTGTATGCGCACCGGCTTTGCTCCTTAGCCTGTCCCAGCTGTGGCGGACGCGAGCCGGTTGCGTTGGACGGTTTTGGTGGGAATAGGAAGCTTGTGGGAGGCCAGCTTGAGGGCCATAGCGGCATCCTGGGCGGGAACACCGGCTACTTCGAACATGATGCGGCCCGGTTTCACTACCGCTACCCAATGATCGACTGCGGCTTTCCCTCCTCCCATGCGGACCTCGGCGGGCTTCTTGCTGACGGACTTGTCGGGGAATACCCTCACCCACACTTGCCCGCCTCTCCGCAGATGCCGGGTTACGGCCACGCGGGCCGCCTCAATCTGGCGGGCGGTAATCCACTCGGTTCCCATGGCCTTGAGCCCAAACTCCCCAAAAGCAACGCTGTTCCCGGTGGTAGCCACCCCTTTGCGGCGGCCCCGCATGCTCTTGCGGAATTTGGTCCGTTTTGGCTGTAGCATCAGTAGCTCCTAGGCTCTTGGGCGATTTGCTGGGAATTCCCAGCGAATCCCCTGATTGCCGTCTAAATGTCCTCGTCGATCGTCACGAGCTCTTCAGGACCGTCGGCTTGGACCGTGACCTCAATGGTGTCCAGTTCCTCCGTTTCTTCCACGATTGGCGCCAGGATCTCTCCGTGGTAAACCCAGGTTTTGATCCCGATACACCCCATAGCGGTGTTGGCCTCGCTCAACCCGTAGTCTATGTCGGCCCGAAGGGTGTGTAAGGGCACGCGGCCAAGCATCAATTTTTCCACTCGGGCGATCTCCGAACCGGAGATCCGGCCCTTGACGATAATCTTTATGCCTTCGGCGCCTCCCTGCATGGCTCTTTGGGCTGCCTGCCGCATGGCCCTGCGATAAGCGACGCGCCTTTCCAGCTGTTCGGCGATGTTCCGGCACACAAGGTACGCGTCGATCTCGGGCTGGGGTATTTCGATGATATTCAACTGCACTTTGTTCTTGGTAATGGTCTCGAGCCTGGCCCGCAGGTTCTTGACCCGCTCGCCGTCCCGCCCAATGAGTATTCCGGGGCGGGCTGAGTGGATGTTAATGACGCTGTCTTGCGCCCCCCGGTCGATCTCCACCTTGGAAATTCCCGCGTCGGAAAAAGCCCGGTACTCTTTGCGAATGCTGTCCCTCAGCCGCAGGTCTTCCAACACGAAATTGCGATAGGCGGAAGGGTTGGCCGCGAACCAGTGAGCCTTCCAGTCTTTGATTATGCCCAACCTGAATCCGTAGGGGTGGGTTTTATGGCCCATGCCTTAGGCCTCCTCTCGTTGCTCGTTTACTACCACGGTAACGTGACTGGACCGCTTGGTAATACGACCTATGCGCCCCCTAGCCCGGGGACGGAAGCGTTTCAAGGATGTGGCGTTGTCCGCCGTAATCTGCACGATGCGCAATTCGTCGCGGTCCATGAACATGTTATTCTCGGCGTTAGCCGCCGCCGACTGGACTACTTTGGCCACGGTCTTGGCCCAAGGGGATGGTAACAACCCCAAGGTGTTCAACGCTTCCCCTACCCTTTGGCCCCGCACCAAGTCCAGGATAGGTTTGAGCCTTTTCTGAGAGGCTCCTACTTTCTTGGCAACAGCCCTTACCCGCGGCACAATCTACCTCGTTCTGCTGGAGCGTTCCGACCGGGCCACGTGGCCCCGGTAGGTGCGAGTGGGAGAAAATTCACCCAGCCGATGGCCCACCATGTTCTCGGTGATGAACACTGGAACGTGGCGGCGGCCGTCGTGGACGCCTATAGTGAGGCCCACCATCTCCGGCATGATCATGGAGGCCCGAGACCAGGTCCGGATGACCGTCTTGGCCCCGGAACGCTGGAGGACTTCAACCTTTTTCATCAGTTTTGGATGGACGTACGGGCCTTTTTTAATCGACCGCGACATTCTACCGTCTCCGCCCTCTGCGAGATATGAACTTGCTGGATGCTTTGTTCTTCCGACGGGTCTTATAGCCCAGGGTTGGTTTGCCCCAGGGAGACTTGGGTCCCGGCATCCCTATGGGTGAACGCCCCTCGCCGCCTCCATGAGGATGGTCTACCGGGTTCATGGCTACGCCTCTCACGTGGGGGCGCCGCCCCAGGTGGCGTTTAGCCCCGGCTTTCCCCAGGCTCTCGTTCTTGTGGTCCGGATTCGATAGCTGGCCGATGCTAGCCCTGCAGTTCAACAGTATCCGCCGCATCTCTCCGGAGGGCAGACGGACCAGCACGTACTCCCCTTCACGAGACAACACCTGAGCGCCCACGCCGGCGCTGCGGACGAGTTGCCCGCCTCTCCCTGGGGTAAGCTCCAGATTGTGCACAACGGTTCCTGTGGGAATGGACCGCAGCGGCAGATTATTGCCCTGCTGAATTTCGGAATCCGTGCCCGACTGCACCCAGTCCCCCACTTTCAGACCCACCGGGGCCAAAATATAGCTCTTTTCCCCGTCGGCGTAAAAAATCAGGGCTATGCGGGTGGTCCTGTTGGGGTCGTACTCGATGGACGCTACCCTGGCGGGCACCCCGTCCTTAGTCCGCTTGAAGTCGATCTTGCGGTACATGCGGCGCGGCCCGCCACCCCGGCTACGAACGGTGATCTTACCTCTGTTATTCCTCCCGGAGTGTTTGGCAAGAGGGGATAGCAAAGATTTTTCCGGCTTTTGCCGGGTAATCTCCTCGAATGAAGGCCGCACTGCATTGCGGGTTCCGGGAGTTATCGGCCTTAAGTTTTTTAGCGGCATGAGGAATTCCCTCTTACTTGGTGAAACAATGGTCTACGAACTGTCTGGGCGCTAAAGCCCTTCGATCAGATTTATCCGGTCCCCTTGCGCCAAAGTAACGACAGCCTTCTTCAGATCCGGCTGCTTGGAAGACCTAGGACCGTAACGCTTCCGCTTGCCGTGGCTCTTGGTGATGTTAACGTCAAGGACGGTAACGGCGAAGCTCTTTTCCACCGCTTCTTTCACTTCCACTTTGTTGGCCTTAGGCGCCACCTGAAACGTGTACTTGCCCGATTCCTGGAGTATCGTGCTTTTTTCCGTAATGGTGGGCTTGACCAGCACCTGGTGAATGTTCATTTACTCTTCCGTCTGTCCTTGAGAACGGTCTTCATCCTCAGATGCGGGCGCGGCAGCCTCCGCCGTCTCCATTGCGGCTTCCGGCTGACCCGAAGGTTCTTGGCCCACTGGTCCGGTTTCCAATGAGGCGGGATCCGCCTCGCCTTCGGACGTATCATCGTCCCCGGGCTGAAGCAGGGCGGCCGGTCCTGGACCGGTCTCTTCTTCCGCCGTCTGTGGGAGGTCCTCCGAGTCGCTATCAGACGGCCAATCAGCCTCAGCCGAAAACTCGACGCCATTCTCCAACCGGGCCCCTCGCCCGCGGCGGGGTTCCCCGGCCAAAAACTGTTCAGCCCAGCGGGCCGCCTCAAGAGTCATGATGACGGTGTCTCGCCGTAGTAATTCGTGAGCGTTGAGCAAGGCAACAGGCAACGTCCAAATCTTTTTCAAGTTGTGGGCCGCCCGTATGACGCTCTCCTCGGACCCTCGGGTTATTATCAGGGCCGAGCCATTAACCTCCAGATTCTTCAGCAGGCTGACCATGGACTTGGTCTTGCCGTCAATGGTGTCCATGCTATTCAGGCAAACCAGACGGTTCTGGCGCGCTTTCTCGGAAAGAACGCACTTGAGGGCGAGCCTGCGAAACCGGCGTGGCAGGCTTTTACGGTAGCTGCGGGGATGAGGCCCGAACACCACACCGCCGTGCCGCCACTGCGGAGCGCGGATGCTTCCTTGGCGGGCCCGGCCGGTGTGTTTCTGAATCCACGGCTTGCGCCCTCCTCCGGATACCTGCGCCCTGGTTTTAGTGTCGTGAGTGCCTTGACGTTTGTTTAGCTGGTAAATAACCAGCGCTTGGTGCACCACGGAGTGGTTCATAGGAACGTTGAACACGCCGTCGTCAAGAACTACCGTCTCCGCAGTGTCGCCTTTTTGATTTCTGACTAAAATTTCCATAACAGCAGTCGACCGCCTACTTGCCGGAGGCTGATTTCCCAGCCCGCCTAAACTGAAGGAGGCTGTTGCGCGCTCCCGGAACGCCGCCCTTGAGCAACAGCAGATTTCGGTCAGGGTCTATGCTGACCACCTCCAGCCCCTTGATGGTCACACGCCTGTTGCCCATGTGCCCCGCCATCTTCAAACCCTTGAACACCTTGCCCGGGGTAGTGCCTCCGCCGATGGAGCCGGGCGCTCGGGCGCGGTCTGATTGACCGTGAGTGCGAGGGCCTCCGTGAAAACCGTGGCGCTTCATGACGCCGGCAAACCCTCGGCCCTTGGTCTGGGCGATTACGTCCACCAACTCACCGGGCTCGAATATGTCCACCCCTATGTTCTGGCCAACTTGGAATTCGCTGCTATCGTCGGCCTGCACTTCTCGCAAGTAACGGGAGTTGCGGCTCGACTTCAGGTGCCCGGCCCGGGGTTTGTTGAGCCGTTTGACCTCGCCGAACCCCAGTTGCAGCGCCGTATAACCGTCTCGGTCATTGGTCTTGACCTGGGTCACCACGCATGGCCCCGCCTCTATAACCGTAACAGGGACGACTCGGCCGTCGTCACGGAAAATCTGGGTCATGCCAATCTTCCGGCCTAGAAATCCACGGATCATAGTGGATACTCTCTTCTGGCCCCATCCCCAGTGATGTGCCTTACCCTGACGGTGTTAGCGATGTTCTGCATCAAAGTTCGCCTGCACTACAATTTACCCGTACTACAATTTAATTGATATATCCACTCCCGCCGGCAAATTAAGCCTGGTCAGGGAGTCTATGGTCTTAGACGTTGGCTCCAGAATATCAATGAGCCGTTTGTGGGTGCGTATCTCGAAGTGCTCCCGAGAGTCCTTATCTACGTGGGGGCTTCGGATGACGCAAAAGCGCCGGATATGAGTCGGTAATGGGACCGGGCCCGCAATTCGCGCACCAGTCCGCTCTGCAGTCTCGACGATCTGGCCGGCTGACAGGTCCAGCATCTTATGATCGAAGGCCTTTAGGATTATTCTTACTTTCTGCCTGGTAACCATTCTTGCCGCTTCCTAACGAGTGGGTAGCTATGCAACAGCTGATAACGATTTCCGGACGCTCTCTGAGACCGGACTATAATAACGAAACTCCATGGTATATGAAGCCCGTCCTTGAGTGGCAGACCTCAGCGCCGTTGTGTAGGTGAAAGTCTCTCCCAAGGGGAGCAAAGCCCGGACAGTCTGGACACCTTCCTGTCCTTCTATGGTGCGAATCTGAGCCCGGCGCGTGCCTAGCTCCGACAACACCTCACCGAGAAACTCGCCTGGCGTCACCACTTCCAAGTCCACTATTGGCTCGAGCAACACCGGCGCGCCCTTGGGCGCCCCTTCGCGGATGGCCAGCGTGCCCGCGCCTCGGAAGGCTAACTCGGAGGAGTCCACCGGATGGTAGCTCCCGTCCACCAGGGTGATTTTCAAGTCTACCAAGGGGTATCCGGCCAAAGGCCCGTTACTTATTGCTTCCCGCACTCCCTTCTCCACGGCCGGCACATACTCCCTGGGAATGGCTCCCCCGCGAAGAGCATTTACGAACACTATGCCGTCGCCGCGTTCAAGTGGCTCCAAGTCTAACCAGACGTGTCCAAACTGCCCATGGCCGCCGGTCTGACGAATAAACCGGCCCTCCACCCGCACCGGCTTAGTGAGGGCTTCGCGGTAGGACACCCTGGGTCTGCCCACGTGGGCCTCCACGTTGAACTCCCGGTGCATTCGGTCCACCAGGACCTCTAGGTGGAGCTCTCCCATGCCGGACATCACCGTTTGCCCGGTCTCCGAGTTGAATTGGACCAAGAAAGTGGGGTCTTCGTCTGAAAGCTTGCGTAACGCGTCGGTCAACCGGTCTTGGTCCGCCCGGCTGTTGGGCTCTATGGCCACGGACACCACCGGTTCCGGGAACTTGGGTGGCTCCAGGATGACTTGGTTAGAAGAGCCACAGATGGTGTCGCCGGTGAAGGTATTCTTCAGGCCCACCACCGCGCAAATACTGCCCGCGCCGACCTCTGCCAACTCCTCCCGGTGATTGGCATGAACCCGGAGTAGGCGCCCCATGCGTTCCCGCTGTCCTTTCGTGACGTTACTGACCGAAGCGCCTGCTTCCACCTTGCCCGAGTAAACCCTCAGGAAAACCAGCCGTCCCACGAAGGGGTCCGTGGCAACCTTAAACGCCAATGCGGCCAAAGGACCGTCAATGTCTGGAGTGCGTAGGACCGTTTCGTCGTTCTTAGGGTCAATGCCCTCCACCGGCGGTATGTCCAACGGAGAAGGGAGATAGTCCACAATGGCGTCCAGCAGCGGGTGTACACCCTTGCCGGTTGCAGCGCTGCCGCAGAGAACGGGGACCAGATCGCCGGCGATGGTGGCCCGCCGCAGGGCTTGGCCCAAGGCTTCCCCTTCTATGTACTCACCCTCCAGGTACCGGATGAGTAAATGCTCGTCGGTCTCCACGATCTTCTCGATCATCGCCTGGCGGTATTGTTCGAAGGTCACCTCGTATTCTGGAGGAACTGGAGCGTCTTCAAGCCCGTCCTTTTGATGCCCATTGTGGCTGGCATTTGAAGGGCCATTGGCAGAATCAAAAGAGGAGCGTCCGCTTATCAGGTCTACCACACCCTGAAATCCCGCTTCCTCGCCGATGGGCAGTTGAATCGCCACGGGATTGGTCTGGAGCCGGCGCCGGATGGATTCAATGGTCCGTTCGTAGCTGGCTCCCGTCCGGTCCATCTTATTGACGAAGCAAATCCGCGGCACGTTGTAGTTATCGGCCTGCCTCCACACCGTTTCCGACTGTGATTGGACGCCGGCCACGGCGTCCAAGACGACGATTCCCCCGTCCAATACTCTAAGGCTTCGCTCTACCTCAGCGGTGAAATCCACATGCCCGGGCGTGTCGATGATGTTAATCTGGTGGTCTCGCCAGGACGCGCTGGTGGCGGCGGCGGTGATGGTTATCCCACGTTCCTTTTCCTGGGGCATCCAGTCCATGGCGGCGGTGCCTTCATCCACCTCGCCTATCCGGTGAATCTTCCCCGTGGTAAATAGGACTCTCTCGGTCACCGTGGTTTTCCCGGCGTCGATATGAGCGATAAACCCGATATTACGTACTTTCTCTGTGGTCAAGTTGTGGTTCACGTTGCGCGGTTTCCTGGAATAGCCTGGGCAGGTTTATCCTCGATAATGGACAAACGCCCGGTTGGCTTCTGCCATCCGGTGCAACTCCTCCTTACGGCGCACGGCCGATCCTTCTCCTCTGGCTGCCTCCATGAGTTCTTGGGCCAAGCCGTTGTGCATGGGCATGCCCTTCCGGCCCCGCGCGCCGCGAATGAGCCAACGCATGGCCAACGCCTCACTGCGGCCTCGCCGCAGTTCGGTGGGCACCTGATAGGTCGCTCCGCCCACCCGCTTAGGCTTAACTTCCACCAGCGGGGTGGAATTCCTCATGGCCTGCTGGAATACCTCCAACGGGTCCAAGTTGGACTGATCGTGAACGATATCGAATGCCCTGTAGGTGATGCGCTGAGCTGTGGTCTTTTTGCCGCTATGCATCACTTTGTTGATAAACCTGGCCAACTCCCCACTGCTAAACTTTGGGTCGGGGGCCACTTCACGACGCTCGGCGCGTCTCCTTCTAGACATAAGTAATCTCGCTCTACCTTCACAACTAGTGAAAAGCTTGGGGAACCGAAGCCGGTCGTAGCCCGGTTAAGCGGAGGCGCGGGGTCTGTTGGCCCCGTACTTGCTGCGCCCTTGGCGGCGGTCATGGACCCCTTCACAGTCCAAGGCGCTACGAACCACGTGGTAACGAACGCCGGGTAGGTCTTTCACTCGGCCCCCCCGGATCAGGACTACCGAGTGTTCCTGAAGGTTATGGCCCACTCCGCCGATGTAGGCGGTGACTTCCATTCCATTGGTTAGCCGCACTCGGGCGATCTTGCGAAGCGCTGAATTTGGCTTCTTGGGGGTCATAGTCCGTACTTGTATACAGACACCCCGCCTTTGAGGGCAACCCGGGCCCCACTTCTGGCGGTTGCGCAACGAGTTCTGGACCCAATGCAGCGCCGGAGCCTTGGTCTTGTTAGGGACCGGCCTGCGACCCTTTCTAACTAGCTGGTTAACAGTTGGCATAACACATCTCGGCTGCACGAATAGTCAGCAACAAGGTACTCTAACAACCAGGCGCGAGAATGTCAACACGAATTCCCCCAAGCCACAGGACCATTGAAAAGTAGCTAGACGAGGTACTCTTCACCGTCACCCGGGCGAATGCCGGGGCCCAGAAAAGCGAGTCCGCCTCGACTCTCGCTGGGGAAGCGAGTCCACCTTGACTCTCACTTCCGGGAAAGGGTCTGGATACCGGCGAAAGCCGTTATGACGGGGGTGTAAGGCGACAACTTCCGATAACTAAATCACCCTCCCGCAAGCCGGGGCCTATTGATAGTCGCAATACCTCTTGATTTCCGTTCACCCTTGGCTTGTGGGACGGCCTAGGGTCAATGGTTCGACAAACTCACCACGAAAGGATTGTCTCAGGGCCTTTTCGTTCTTCCATCATCCCCGCCTTCGGTCATTCCCGCCTCCCGTCATCCCCGCCTTCCGCCAATCCCGCCTCCTGTCAATCCCGCCTCCTGTCAATCCCGCCTCCTGTCAATCCCGCCTTCCGTCAACCCGGCCCCTGCCAATCCCGCCTTCCGTCAACCCGGCCCCTGCCAATCCCGCCTTCCGTCAACCCGGCCCCTGTCATTCCCGCCTTCCGTCATCGCCGCCTCCCGTCATCCCGGCCCCCTGTCATTCCCGCCTTCCGTCATCCCGGCCCCCTGTCATTCCCGCCTTCCGTCACTCCCACTTCCCGTCACCCCCGCCTCCCGTCATTCCCGTCTCCAGTCATTCTCGTCTCCCCCGCCTCCCGTCGATCCCGCCTCCCGTCGATCCCGCCTCCTGTCATTCCCGCGAAAGCGGGAATCCACTACGCCCTGCGACATGACAAACTCCCGGCAGCAAGGCAGTAAGGATTCCCGCTCCCCGATCGGGGTCGGGGAGCGGGAATGACGGGAACCATGCGAGCCAACGCAGAAAATGAAAAGGCCCTGAAGGATTCTCTGGCAAGTCTCGACAATTGGCAGACCCTGTGCTAATGGCAGGTATTCTTGACAACCCATCTGAGCCCACAATACAATTCGGCTTGAGCGGCGCCCTTGGGGCGCTGCCGATGGACGTGATACTCCCCTAAACCCGGGCTCGCCGGACCATCCCGCAACGATTCCCGGCGTAGCCCCCGGAAAGGAGAATTCCATGCCGGATTGGCCGAAGGTAGTGTACAAGGAAGAAGGCATGCGTGAGGGCATGCAGATAGAGGACGCTGAAATCTCCGTGGACGACAAAGTGGAGCTACTCGATGCTCTTTCCGAAACGGGGCTGCAGAATATCGTCGTAGGTTCCTTTGTAAGCCCTAAGTGGACACCCCAGATGGCGCGCATTGATGAGATAGTCACAAGGTTTACCCCCAAGCCGGGAGTCACCTACACCGCTCTCGCCTTGAACGCCCGCGGCGTAGAGCGCGCCAGGGGCTATTCACCGCCGCTGACTATCGAACGGGACAAATTCCCCAGGCTCAGTTGCCACCTGTGTGACGTTTTCACCCGCCGCAACACCAACCGCTCCCAGATGCAAGAGGTGGAGCGATGGCCCCAGATAGTGGCTCAAGCTCAGGAATTGAACATCACCGAGGCGGGTATTGGCTGCAACGCCAGTTGGGGCTCCAACTTTTTGGGTGAATTCCCGGTGGATACTCTGATGACCTTGCTTGAAAAGGAGCACAGCTTGTGGGACGAGGTGGGCATCGGGGTTCGCAGTGTGTCGATGGGAGACCCGATGAGCCATTGCACCCCCGCTAAGGTGGAAGAGAGTGTTTACCGGGTGAAGGAGCGCTGGCCGGACATCGATCACTTCCGCCTACACCTTCATAACGGCCGCAACATGGCCATCGCCTCGGCCTACGCCGCGATGCGCACACTCAGCGCCGAGGACACTTTGGAGTTGGATGGGTCCATTGGCGGCTTCGGCGGCTGCCCCTACTGCGGCAACGGCCGGGCCACCGGCATGGCTCCCACTGAGGACCTTCTGCACATGATGGAAGACATGGGAATCGAAACCGGAGCCAACATTGACAAGATCATCGACACGGTTTGGATGGCTGAACGAATAGTCGGCCGCGACCTTTACGGTCACGTATCCAAGGCCGGTCCCCGCCCGAAGCGCATAGAGCAGCTTTACGATATTGACGCACCGTTCATTGAAACAATGGAGGAAGCCAAACACTTCAAAAAGGGCCCGCAGGCGTACGAAGGTGGAATCTATCCCTACAGTGAGCCCGTCACCAGCCCCTACCGGGAGCGCGTAGAGCAGGGCCTGCCTGCGTACGACTCCGCCGCCGGCGACTTTCCCTGGAAACAGGAGTGGTTTCCTGCCAAAGAATGACCGCGCTATAGATGTACACCGGCTTAGGAGCTAGCCTATTCGGGACCGTTCGATGTAATCGAGCGGCCCCGAATTTGTTTCACCGGCGGTGGCCCTTAGCGTGTCGGGGTGCTAAGATACTCGCGAGAATCAACTACGGGAAGCAATAACGGGACCAATAAACAGGACCAACAAGAAGAAACAGGGGAGGACCGCCCATGACAGCGCCGAATCCTACAGATCCCAACCAAGTGCGGTTAACTGGAGAAAACTCTTTCATAAGGCTGATTCAAGGGGAGGGAGGCTCCCAGACCACCCGCGCCAGCCACTGGCGTGTGCTCTACTCGCCGGGGGGGCCGGGACACGTACTGTATATCAAGAGCGACCTAATCGATGACGAGGTCCGAATTTACTCGGACAACATCGCCTTGGCCCGCTGGCTCCAAGGGGAAATCGAAAGCATGCTCTTCTCAGACTTCGCCGACCAAAGTATCACGGTTACCGACGCTGTATTCACTAAGTCCGGCGACGGCCGGTCTTTCTGGACAGAGAAAATTGAGAGCGGCGATGACGACATTTTGCTCACCTGGCATGACTTCGTAGACCCGTTCATGCTTGTTGTTCCGGCCGGCTCCGGAGGACGCCCTCACGGAGTGTATTCCTGCTTCGTCCCAGCCATGCAGGCTCAGATCAGCATCAATGGGGACGTGGCTGCCGGCGATGTCGGCAAAGAAATGCGGGGAGACAAACAGAGCAGCACGGCCTGTCTGGCTTGGTCCGAGACTTGGGTGCGCCCCTGATGGTGTCGGATAGCTCGCCCGGCACTGAATCCCTCCCCCAATTCCAAACTCAACTGTACGACATGATTGTCGCCGAGATCCAAGGGCTTAGCGACCAAGAGTTGGATTTTGAGTCCGACCGTTGGGAATGGAGCAAGTGGAGCATACGCCGCAACGTGAGCCACCTGGCGGCAGGGGATTACCGGTGGCTATGGATGCGTTGGGGTCCGCAGCTCTTCCCCCAAGGGCTGCCAAACGGCGCAGAGCTTGATCGTCTCCTAGAGTCTCCCTATGACCGGCGTTTGGACGAGAATATTTACTGGGAGTTGCCGGACATTCTGGCTAAGGTGCGGGAGGCGCTGGCCTTCTGCTGGTCTGTACTGTTGGCCGAAACCTCTGACTCCCTGAGAAGCAAAGAGCTCGAGACCCCGAGCGACGTTATCTGGGTGGAGCATTCCGAAATGTTTGCCGGGGGCGTGAGGTTAGATCCGGTTGATCCATCTAAAGCCTACATTACCTTGGAAGCGACCTTGCGCCACCGGTACTTTGAGTACCTAGCCCACTTGTACAACATTCAAAGGTTGAAGAGGGCGCAGGGGCTTACTCCCACGGTGGACATTCCGTTCGAGGGTTACTGGGCCCAGCCCAGTTGGGACCGCAGCGAGCCCTGAGGGTCCGCCCATTCTTCGGATACTCCCTATGCAACCGTAGGACCTCAGTTAACCGGAGGCCGTCTCAAGAGTCTCCACTCACGATTTTGGCCGGACGCAACCTGACGGGTTACTATTATCAACCGCTATTAACCGCCTAAACCAGTATTGAATGCGGCTCAATAACCCGTTATTCTCGCCTTCTGTCATTCCCACGCCTCCGTCATTCCCGCGAAGCTTGTCCCCGACCCCGATCGGGGAGCGGGAATCCAGACTCAATAACCCGTCATTCCCGCGAAAGCGGGAATCCACGAAGGTAGTACGCTGGAGCACTCAGCTTTATGAGACAAGCTCTAGCCGCCGCCGGGCTGTATCGGGATAAGGGGAGAAGGGGGTGCGACGCCACCCGTTCGCAACCATCGTTCCTCTTGCGCTGCGGGTGCCGTCCCGGGACGCCAATCCCAGGATCTCTTCGTGATGGCCGCATGAGCAATTTTCTCGCTCATCATTAAGCTTGGCGAAGAGAGGAGTGGCCGCTTCGACGAGCCCACCGTACGCGGCTGTTTAATGGAATTGCCGGATAACGGAAAGACCCCGACAGTAATCTCCGGTGCAACGGGCAAGGTTTCCCCTTTCACCACTGCCGGCCAGCAGCACTAGCGCGAGGTTCCAACCTGACCTGCCCTAACCGACCCGCCCGGCCGCGCATTGGGAAGCAGCCGGCACATCCGTTTTACATCGGCGGCGCCGAGAATCTGCAGCGTGAAGGCATTGGCCGCGGCCACCCGGCGGCGGCCGTGTCAGGGAGAAGCTCGTTAGCCGGTCCTATAGGGAGGTGCAGGCGATGGCTTTGACGCTGCCAGCCATCTCCGGCAGCACATGCTCTGTCCAGTTGTCGCCACCGTCGTGGGTGCCGAACACTTGGCCTCGGCGGGTGCAGAAATATACCTGTTGAGTCTCGCGCTCGTTGACGGCAATCCCGAAGGTGGTGCTCGTAGGGCTGACCCCCTTGTCGAACCGGTGCCAGGTGTCTCCGCCATCGGTGGTGCGTAGCACGCCGCCCTGTTCACTGCCGAAATTCAGTCCTATGCAAGCGTACAACGTATTGGGGTCGTCAGGAGCTACCTCCACACCCCGGGAGTATAGGATGTCGGAGAAGTTTTCGAAGTTCAAGTTCTCCCAGTTGGCTCCATGGTCCCGGCTGCGCCACACGCCGGTGCGGTTGGAGATGAAAACGGACTTTGAGTCAGAGGCGCCTACGGACACACCATGGAGGTCCATCAAGTCCACGTCTCCGATGAACTCCTCCGTGGCGATTTTCCAGGTCTTGCCGCCATCATCGCTATTTGCCGCGCCTCCCACTTCCAAAGCCGCGTACATGTAGTCGGTATTAGCGGGTTCTATACCGATTCCAAGTATGCGGGTGGCGAACGCCATTTGCACCGAATCGGGGTTGGATATGGTTGACAGGTATTC
Source organism: Dehalococcoidia bacterium (assembly GCA_965224325.1). Classification (GTDB taxonomy): domain Bacteria; phylum Chloroflexota; class Dehalococcoidia; order Lucifugimonadales; family UBA3495; genus CBDCMJ01. The sequence continues at coordinate 169,033 of CBDCYT010000001.1, read as the reverse complement.
CCAGCTTTCCCCGCCGTCAGTGCTCTTGAAGACCTCGCTACCCTCGGTCCCCAGGAACATGATATTCGAGTCGTGGGGATGGAACTTGAATGACCACACGATTCGGCCCTCGGCGAGGTCCATGCGTTGGAAGTGATCGCCGCCATCTTGCGTTCTGTACACGCCCCTTTGGGTGCCTACAAAGATAGTCTTGGAGTCGTTGGGGTGGACGGCAATGGCCCTTACCTGGGGTGAAGGGGGCATGCCGCTGGCCAGCTTCTCCCACCTGGAATCGTTGGCTTCTTTACGGTATAAGCCGTCCGCTTCGGCGCCAACGTAGATCATGGTTTTGTCTGCCACGTCATTTCCCTCCCTAAATCCGATTTAGTGGTCCGGACTTTGTGCTCCGGTCCAGCATTCCTCCACGCATTGCTGAACGCCGTGATTTCACCATATGCCTACCCTGTTGTCAATCTGAGTTGTCAATCCGCGCGAACGCCCTTAGGCTCCCCATCCTTGCCTGGGGGTGTCAACTCTCTCGAGCCAGCACCAGTCCCCACACCGCGCCGGCTTGCGCCGATTTCAAGGCCGCGGCGCAGGCCGATAGAGTGCTGCCCGTGGTTGCGACGTCGTCCACCAGGAGCACGGAGCGTCCGGCCGCAGTCCCGGCGCAACCAAAGCTCCCTAAGACGTTCTCCTTTCGCTGTGACCGGGACGCGCCAACCTGAGGCGGTGCGTGCTTAACGCGAGTTAACAACCTCTCGTCCAGGTCCAAGCCCGTAAGCTTGGCCAGCTCGCGGGCTAGTAGCGACGATTGATTGTAGCCTCGGCCTCGGAGACGGTGAGAGTGGAGAGGCACCGGAACGACAACCTCGCCGGGCACTGGATTATTAGCCAGGTAGGCGGCCAGCAGACGGGCTAGTTGGGGGGCTGCTGCCTTGACTCCACGGTACTTGAACGCTTCGATCGCCTCTCTGAGGGCGCCTTGGAACAGGTAGGGCGCCCGCATACCATCCAAGGCTAGGGGGCTTTCCCGGCACCATCGGCAGGGAGACACCGTATTGGGCAAGGAGCACAAGGAGCAGAAAGGCTTGCTGATGCCGGGCAACGCCGCGACGCACTTTCCGCAGATCAGATCACCCTCACGGCCGCATCCAGCGCACTGCATGGGGAACAGCAAATCCAACGCGGCGCCGGTGAGTTTGGATAACCGGTTTTTCAGCACCGGGGCGGCAACTCCTTGTCCCGGATTGCCATCCACCGCGCAAGAATTTCCTGGTCCCGGGGAAAGGCTAGCGGCGGCAGGCCGTCAACGGGGAAAAAGCCCACCTCGAGGGCTTCAGGCCCGGCTTCGATAACGCCGCCCACTTCACGGGCCGTGAAGGCCGCTACCATTACGGGGTGGCCGCGCTGGGAGAAGAGTCCCAACAATTCTTGGACCTCCACCTCCAGACCCGTCTCCTCCAACACTTCGCGGGCCGCTGCCTCCTCCACCACTTCGCCCCGGTCCACGTAGCCTCCGGGCATGCTCCATAAACCGAGGCCCGGCTCGTTGGCCCGCCGGACCATCAACACTTTCGCTTGGCGTTCCACGATGCAAGTGGCGGCAACCTTGGGGTCGAGGTACACCACGTAGCCGCACTGGCGGCATACCGGCCGCCTGCTACCCCAAACGTCTTGGACCTCCGGGGTAGATGCGCATGCTGGACAGTATTTATGATCAGGTTGCATGTCTTTCCCAGCATATCATGGCCGGTCATAACGCCCCGTGGTGCGGTTGCCAATGTAACAGTTGAGAGTTAGCAGGGCAATTGCATCGCAAATAATGAGTCGATCAGTCCGGGGTAAACCTGGGTAAACCTGGGTAAACCGGGGTATAGGGGCCGCTATGCCCCTGGTTTGGCGCCGACGACGGCTGACCCGGGCGCCGGGTTCCCGCTTTTGCGGGAATCACCCAGAGCAACGCAATCCAAGCGCAATAACGTAACTGTTCAGCCTTTAGGAGACGAGTGGCTGACGACCGGCAATGAGAGGTTTAATCACTGCCGTCCATGCTCAGGCCGGCGGTTGTGAAACGGCTTTCAGAGAATTGGACTCACCAACTCTGAACAGTCGCCGCAATACTCTTGCCGTTGACACGGCTTTGACAGCGATTCTATAATGAAGGCGCTTTGACAATAAAATAGGCTAAGGCACGTAGGGGAGCTCGGTTGAGCCGGGCTGAGAGGGCGACCGAAGATGTCGTCGACCCTTGCGAACCTGATCTGGGTAATGCCAGCGGAGGGAAGCGAGCTTCAGTAGTGCTACCATTTTGGGCCGCCGGGGATAGCCTCGGCGGCCTATTTGTTAAACCAATATCGGTTCCACCGACGTACTGAGCTCCGCCGAAAATGACGTTGTCAGCCACATATCAACCCACCATACGGGCCGTTTCCATTGACAAGTCTTACGCAGTGGATGGACGCCAAGAGCGGGTCCTGTCCGGCATAGACCTGACGGTGGAATCCGGTGAATTCGTAAGCCTTATCGGGCCCAGTGGCTGCGGCAAGAGCACCTTGCTGAACATCATCGCCGGTTTGGACCGTCCGGACTCCGGCTCCGTGGAGTTGGATGGCGAGTCTGACGAAGTCACGAACGAAAACCGGCCCAGCTCAAGATTGGGCCGAATCGGTTACATGCAACAGAAGGACCTACTTCTGCCTTGGCGCACGGTGCTTGACAACGCCGCCCTGGGGCTCGAGCTGAACGGTATGCCGCTCCGCCAGGCCCGGCAGCGAGCACTGGAATTGACCGGTCTGTTTGGCTTGAAGGGATTCGAGTACCAGTACCCATTAGCCCTTTCCGGAGGGATGCGCCAGCGGGCCGCTTTTCTCCGCACCATGCTATTGAACCAGGAAGTAGTTCTGCTGGACGAGCCCTTCGGCGCTCTGGACGCCCTCACCAGGGTCCAGATGCAAGAGTGGCTGATGGACCTATGGGGCGCACTGGGAAAGACAATCATCCTGATCACCCACGACGTGGACGAGGCAATCCTGCTTTCTGATCGGGTATACGTGCTGACCGCGCGTCCGGCCCGCGTCGAGATGGTCATGGACGTCGGCCTGCCTAGGCCGAGAGACTCCAATATGATCACCGAGGCAAGTTTCGTGGAACTCAAAGCCCGCTTGCTGGCTCCGCTTCGCAAGGAAAGCGGCGCACGGGCCGGGACATAGTCTGGAAACCGGCCTCGCATGAAATTGCTTAGGGGGAAAATCGAGCCGTACAAAGACCCCGGGGATGCCCCGCACCCTTGGGAGCCGCTGCTATTTGAAGGCCAGGACCCTTCCTCCCGGGCCAGACGGGTTACGGCGGCCTGGGGACGCCTCCGCTCATGGACCGTACCCGCGCTGGTCCTTGCGGCCTTGGTGGGGGTCTGGGAGCTGTGGGTGCAGGTCGGCGGAGTTCCGAAGTGGCAGTTGCCGGCGCCTTCGGCGATTGCGGCGGAACTGGTCCACAGCCGGGCCTTGCTCTGGGACAATGGCCTGGTCACGTTGGAAGAGATCGCTCTGGGGTTTCTGGCTGCACTCGCCGCGGGATTAACGCTGGCGGCGCTTATCGCCTATTCGAGAATCTTAGAACGCTCAATCTATCCCATCGTGATAGCCTCTCAAACCATCCCGATTATCGCCATTGCCCCTTTGCTTCTTATTTGGGTCGGCTACGGAATTACCCCTAAAGTTATCGTGGTGGCGCTGATTTGCTTTTACCCCATCGCCGTCAACACTGTGGATGGCCTAAAAGCGGTAGACCCCGACATGGTCAACATGATGCGCACCCTTGGAGCATCGAGGTGGCAGGTGTTCACCAAGCTGCAGATTCCCACCTCCATGCCTTTCATGTTTTCCGGCGTAAAAATCGGCATATCGGTTAGCGTCATCGCCGCGGTGATAGGCGAGTGGGTGGGAGGCAGTGCGGGACTCGGTTACTTGATCACCTACTCGCAGCCGCTATTCCTGACGGCCAGGGTCTTCGCCGCCATCGTAGTATTGTCGGTCATGGGAATATCTCTGTTTGCCATCGCAAGCGTGGTGGAGCGGCTGATGCTCCCCTGGTATTACACGGAAAAACAGTCCAAGACCTTACAGCGTCCCTAATGGGCCGGCCCTTGGCAACCCCACTGACGGAGGAATTGACCCACGCTTTCACGCAGAACCAACAGCATGACGCCCACACAGTTGCCGGGCTTCCTATCAGCCGGCTTGCGACCCAATTCCGGATAAATTAAGGAGAATAGGCGAATGGAAGGCATTGGCGGAATCAAGAAATTGGCTGGACTATTGGTGGCTGCGGCGGTGTTGTTGCTTGCCGCGGTTGCGTGCGGGTCCGACGCTACACCCACACCGGCGCCCCAGGCCACGGAGGCCCCCACGCCAAGACCCACAGAGGCGCCCACGGCAAGCCCCACCGAAGCTCCTACGGTAGGTCCGGCGACCCAGGTGTCGGTTTCCCTGGACTGGTTCCCGTGGTCCAATCACTCGGGTTTGTACGTAGCCCTAGACAAGGGTTACTTTGCCGAGGAAGGTTTGGAGGTGGACATTCATCCCCCGGCAGATCCGGCAACGGTGTTGCAAACCGTTGCCGCGGGCCGGGACGACTTTGGAATCAACTACCAGACCGGCGTGCTTATTGCCCGCGAGCAAGACATACCGGTGGTTTCCATCATGGCCCTGGTGCAACACCCTCTCAATTCGGTCATGACCTTGACCGAGTCTGGGATCGCTGAGCCGAAGGACCTGGCAGGCAAGACCGTGGGCTGGCCCGGAATACCGGACAACGAGCCCCTGTTGGACACCATGCTGCGCAGCCAAGGATTGACTCTTAGCGACGTGGAGTTAGTCAACGTAGGGTTTGACCTGGTGCCGGCCTTGATCGGCGGAAAGGTGGATGCGGTAGTTGGGGCTTACTGGGTGCATGAGTCTATTTCAGCCACTAACCAGGGATTCGACCTAAATATCATGCGTATGGAGGAACACGGAGTCCCCGATTTCTACGAGTTGGTGCTGGTAGCCAATGAAGACACTATCGCCAATGACCCCGATTTAGTCCAGAGTTTCGTACGGGCGACCACGCGAGGCTACCAGGACGCGATAGCGGACCCTCGGGCCGCTGTGCAACTGCTCAAAAGGCTGAGGCCCGAGGTAGACTTGGCCATCGAATTGCCCGGAGTAGACTTGTTGGCCCCGCTGTGGTCGTCCACCACTGGAGTTTTTGGTTGGCAGGAAGAAGCCCGGTGGGTGGATTTCTCCAAGTGGATGCAAGCCAACGGCCTGCTCACGTCGGAAGGAGACCCTTTGAAAGCTTTCGACAACAGCTTCGTGTCCAACGTAAATTAGTCTCGGCGCTAAGTAACTTTTGCCGGCCTTCTATTAATCGGCCTTCTGTTAGTTAGATAGCCGGCTCGTCGGCCTTCTATCGGCCTTCTGTTGGTCGAATAGTCGGCCTTCTAATACCTTCTAATAGAAGTGTCGGCTCAGAATTTAGCCAACCGGCTTTTCGTCCCTCCCCAGGGGTGGCCCATAACGCAGACGTCCCTCCCCGGGGCCGCGGGTGATTTGCGGGGCTTATCCGGCTAGGGTCTGGAACGGACGGCCCGTAACCCCGCAGTGTTATACTTAACCCCACATTTCCCATATGGCTGAATATCCCTCTGAGTAAATCGTCGGCATTCTTTAAACCATTGTCCATTTGTGAGACGTTGGCCGTCGGTATGGCTATAATTACCCCATAGCCTGGCGAGTTTTATATAGGTAGCGTAAGCATCCTGGAGGCACCCCATGGGTGACGGCGAAAAGGCCCCTCTCCGGCTCCAATTCAACCCCAAAATCCGCCTGGAATTCCACGGCTCAACCATCACCTCAGACGCTGGTCTTCTTGCTTTTCGAGAGTTTGATGATGCCTTGGGCCTTACCGAAATCGCTGAGGACTACCTCCAGGACCGCCGCACTGGTCGCAATATCCTCCACCACCTGGTTCCTCTGCTGCGCCAGTCTATCTTCAGTCGCCTGGCTGGCTACGACGACACCAACGATGCCGACCGTTTAGCCTACGACCCCGCCATGCGAGTAGTCGTGGGATGGCAGGGCTCGGAACGCAAGGCTGCCAGCACCAGCGAGATGGGGCGGTTTGAGACGGAGACCTTGACCGAGGAGAAGAACCTGAAGGGGCTGGCCCGGATGAATTCCCAATGGGTGGAGGGTGCCATGGTTCATACTCCACACCGGCGAGTGATCCTGGATATGGACAGTTCCGAGAGTCCAGTGCACGGCCAGCAGGAGGGAGCAGCCTACAACGGCCACTTCGAGTGTGTCTGTTATCACCCTCTCTTTCTGTTCAACCAGTTCGGGGATTGTGAAGCAGCGAAGCTACGGTCAGGCAACGTCCACAGTGCCGATGATTGGCAAGAAGTCCTCGATCCGGTGGTGGAGCGTTACTTGATAGCAGCAGTCAGGCTGCTGTTTCGTGCTGACGCCGCCTTTGCCAAGCCGGAGATATACGAATACCTGGAAGCGAGAAGCATCGGCTATGCCATCAGGCTGCGGTCCAATCAGGTGTTGCAGCGGGAGATAGCGCACTTGCTGGTACGGCCTACGGAGTGGCCTTCCCCGAAGCCCATCGTCTCCTATCATGACTTCGTCTACCAGGCCCAGAGTTGGAATGTATCCCGAAGAATGGTGGCCAAGGTGGAGTGGCACCAGGGAGAACTGTTTCCCAGAGTGGGCTTCATAGTCACCAATCTGACCTATCCAACTATAGGGATAGTCCGCTTTTACAATGGCCGGGGCACGGCGGAGCAATGGATCAAAGAAGGCAAGTACGCCCTGAACTGGACCAGGTTGTCCTGCCACAAGTTCGTGGCCAACCAGGTGAGGCTGGGACTGTTCGTAATGGCTTACAACCTGGGCAACTTCTTGAGAAGGCTGGCCGTGCCGGAGGAGATGAAACAGTGGTCGCTGACTAGCCTTCAAACCAGGATGATCAAGACTGGAGGGCGGTTGGTGCGCCATGCCAGAAGGCTGGTGTTTCAGCTTGCTGAGGTGCTCGTGAACCGGGAAATGCTAGGCGGGATACTGGAACGGATTGGCCGGCTTAGGCTGGCTCCTGGCTAGTCCACTTTAGGAGCGTCGGGATTGATTACGGTTACCGGGTCGTACAGGGCAAAAGGGCTTCCCAAGGAAGAGACTTGGTCGTAGACAAGCGGTTTGGAGATTTTACGCTTGGCAGGACGGTGGTTGGTCCATGAAAGGAGGAATTTGAGCGAATCAGGACGCATTTGACGCCCTTGGAATGCGAGATTATAGTTGGCAGCATCCCTGCGGGAGCTATATCCAGGAAAGGTGGTTCGATCTGGGGAATGTCGGTTAACAACAGCTTATGAGGGTGTACAGAGCCGGAGAGTTCGATGTCGTTTTATTTTCTCCTAACTAGTCTGACCGACGAAGGAAAGAAGTTGGTCCACGGCAACCACCGCTTGGTGGTCGATACAGCCCGGGGAATCGACAGCGAAGGCGCCGAGATTCTGGGGCAATACGCGGTTTTGGGACGGTACGACTACGTGATGATGGTCGAGGCCGAGGATAACGATGCCGTAGCCCGGCTATCCTTGGAGCTGGGAGTCAAGGCGGGTCTCCATATAGAGACATTGCCTGCTATCGCCGTAGGCTTCTTGGACCCGCGAATTATGGATGATCCCGTGAGGAGTCAATCCTCAGTCCAGATATCTCCTGAAGAGTAGAGTGGTATCGCCGCTCTCTTTCATTTAGGGGGTATTCTTGAGGTCCCCGTTAGTCCTCTACATAAGGAGACTTGCCAGGTTTCTTCACCAGCCCCCCAACGTGTCCCATGGCAGGTGAGCTAACGGGGCAGCCAATCTACGCTATCACGCGGTAGAGGGCATTCAAGCCACTGCGGTTTCCAACAGGAGAACCTGAAGGACATGCCCTTAAGCGACCAACTGAGGGCCAGTGTGGGACCAATCTGGGAACAGGTGGTTACCCACGATTTCGTCACCCAACTGGGTGACGGCTCCCTGCCTGTACACACCTTCAACGTATACTTCGATCAAGACTATCTGTTCCTAAAGGACTGGCTTGTACTCCTTAGCCTGGCGGCCGCCAAGGCTCCGGACTTTGACGCTGCCCGCCACGTCGTTGGCTTCCTACACCTGGGATTAGGCGGCGAAGAAGGCCTATTCCGGACAGCCTTCAGCGAGCGGGGCTTGTCGCCGCACCAAATAGCCTCTCTGGAGCATCGCCCCGCCACGCTGCATTACAGCAGTTATTTGCGCAAAATGGCTTACGAGGGCAGTTTCCTAGACATTGCCACCACCCTCCTAGCCGTGGAATGGCCCTATTTGGACTGGGCCGGGCGTTTGGCGCAGGCTGGTAAGCGGCCTGAGAACTACTACTACAGGACCTGGATCGACATCCACGTCAGCAATGAGATGGTGGATTTCGTGGACTGGCTGAGGCTGACGCTGGACTCTGCCGCCTTGTCTGTTGCCGACCGCACTCGCATGCAGGGTATTTTCCGGGACGTGTTGAGGTATGAGCTTATGTTCTGGGAGACGGCTTGCGAGGACGGCCAATGGCCGGGGTGAGGACCGTCCCAACGGCAATGACCATCGCGGGCTCGGACTCCGGGGGCGGGGCCGGCATACAGGCCGATCTGAAGACCTTTGCCGCCCTGGGCGTCTACGGTGTATCGGCGCTAACGGCTATTACCGCGCAGAACACCATCGGGGTTAAGGAGGCCCATGAGCTTCCAGCTGAGATTGTTAACGCCCAGATCGAGGCAGTCCTGACTGACATCGGCGCGGAAGCCGTCAAGACGGGAATGCTGGCCAACAGCTCAATCATCGAGTGCGTGGCGGAGGCGGTGCAGCGCCACAAGGTCCGGTGGCTGGTGGTGGACCCGGTGATGGTGGCCAAAAGCGGGGACTCCCTGCTCCAAGAGAATGCAGTAGCTGCGCTGCGGAATATATTGGTGCCCCTGGCCTCGATTATTACCCCTAACATCCCCGAGGCAGAGACCCTTACAGGCATAAAAATAGACTCAGACGCGGAAGCTCGTGAAGCTGCGCGGGCGCTGGTTAGCATGGGAGCGAAAGCGGTGGTGGTGAAGGGCGGCCACCGGGAAGGACCGGCCACCGACCTATTGTACGACGGTTCTGTCTTCAAGGAATTTTCAACCATGCGCATCGATACCGCTAATACCCACGGTACCGGCTGCACTTTTGCCTCAGCCATCGCGGCAGGACTGGCCCGGGACATGACCCTTCTGGACGCTGTGGGGTTGGCTAAAGACTACGTTACCGAGGCCATACGGCGGTCTTTCCCCGTTGGCGGGGGCCACGGTCCCCTTAATCATTTTTACAAACTGTGGTGCTGATCTCTAACCCCACCATCGGCCGCAAGCGAGCAGCCAATTCTTTTTTCAATTAGTGGGACATCTCTGAATCGGAAACCCCTGCGCGGCTCGGATTCTTGTTGACTAAGATGCCGCACATTTCCGTACAGGTAATTCCCAAACTCTAACGCTCTCTCTCTTTGCCTTTCTTGTCCTCCTGGGAATCGAATACCATGATGACTCGTTCATTCGGATGCGTCCCAGTCATCATGGCTTCTACTCTGTCCAACAAGTCACCGAGGACCCAGTAGGTATTTGGTTCCGCCATACCTTCCATAACCGATGTCTGCGAATAACGAAGGCCGATCGCGAACGCTATAGCGTCGTCTTTTTTCAAGTTCTCAATCATGGCATCCTCCCACACCCAACCGGGGCGTTGGCGTGTGGGTTATAATTGTTGACGAGAGCCGGAGGGGCAGCCCTTCCGGCTAGCTTGTGATTCTGAAGAGGTACAGTCGTAATGTTCAAACCCGTCTCCAGCCGGGTCAGCTTCCCGGAGGTTGACTCCAGAGCCCTTGAACACTGGAAAGACCGGGAAGTTTTCCGGCGCACCACCACAGAGCGCGAAGACGCCTCCCCGTTTATGCTCTTCGAGGGACCGCCCACGGCCAATGGCAGTCCCGGCATCCACCACGTGCTGGCCCGGGTGTTCAAAGACGTAATCTGCCGTTACCGGACCATGAAAGGCTATCGAGTCCTCCGGAAAGGCGGATGGGACACCCACGGACTGCCCGTAGAGCTGGAGGTGGAGAAGGACCTGGGCCTTGGAAGCAAACGCGAAATAGAGGAGTACGGCATAGAGAAGTTCAACCAGAAGTGCCGGGAAAGCGTGTTTCACTACCTCAAGGAGTGGGAGACCCTGACTGACCGCATCGGTTTCTGGGTGGACATGGATGACCCCTACGTGACTCTGCAAAACGAATACATAGAGTCGGGTTGGTCGATACTGAAGGACTTCTGGGACCGGGGGTTACTATATCGCGACATGCGCGGCACTCCCCACTGTCCCCGTTGCGTCACTAGCCTGAGCTCCCACGAAGTGGCCCTGGGTTACCGAGAAGACACTCCGGACCCCTCCGTATTCGTCAAATTCCGCCTTTCAGGATGGGACCGCACAATCCGGGGCCGGGATGCTTTCGACGGCGCTTATGATGCGTTGGTCACCCACGGGGAGCCCATCTATTTCCTAGCTTGGACCACCACGCCCTGGACCCTGCCAGGCAATACAGCGCTGGCCGTGGACGCGACGGCAGATTACAGCCTTGTGGAAGTTGGCGGCCCCGGAGAGACTGAGAGGCTGATCCTGGCCACCGAACTGGTGGACAAGGTTATCGATAAGCCGCATAGAGTGCTGTCAACGTTTGAGGGCCGTTCCTTGGTGGCGCTGACCTACAAAGAATTGTACGACCCCGTAGCTTATGGGGTCGAAATCAAACAGTTTAGAAGGCGTAATGACTCCGAGGCGGGTGGCGTCGGAACCCTGGAACCTACTAACTCCTTTAACCCCAGGGTTGTTGACGCTAGCTTCGTTACCATGGACGACGGCACCGGCATCGTCCATATCGCTCCCGCTTTCGGCGACGAGGACTTGACGTTAGGGCGGCAACAGGAACTGCCCTTCGTCCAGCAGGTCGATCTCCTGGGCAAGATCACCGGCGACTACCCTTTCTCCTCCAAGTTCGTCAAAGACGCCGATGAAGACATCATGGAGGACCTGAAACAAAGAGGGCTTCTGTTTCACCGGGACATCTACCGTCACACCTATCCCTTCTGCTGGCGCTGCGACACGCCCTTGCTCTACTACGCGAAAAGCTCCTGGTACATCCGGACTTCGGCACTGAAGCACCAGTTGGTAAGCGGCAACAGCACCATCAACTGGTATCCCGACTACATCAAAGAAGGGCGCTTCGGCGAGTGGCTACGTAACAACGTGGACTGGGCGATCTCTCGGGAGAGGTACTGGGGGACCCCAATACCAGTGTGGCAATGCCAGGTGTGCCAGCATCTGGAGTGCTTTGGCAGCGTAAAAGAACTCCAGGAACTCGCCATGCCGGCCCAGCGGGAAGGGATTGAAAACCTGGACCTGCACCGGCCCTACGTAGACGACATCACTTTACGATGCACGTCCGACGGCTGCGCGGGAGACATGCGGCGCATACCCGAGGTGATGGACGCCTGGTTCGACTCGGGCGCCATGCCCTTTGCCCAGTGGCACTATCCCTTCGAGAACCGGAGCATAGACAGCGACGGCCGGTTCCCGGCGGACTACATCTGCGAAGCCGTAGACCAGACAAGGGGTTGGTTCTACAGCCTGCACGCTTTGTCCACCTTGCTCAAGGGACAGCCCTCGTTCCGTAACGTCATTTGCCTCGGACTGGTTTTGGACGAACGGGGCCGCAAAATGAGCAAGCGAGTGGGCAACGTCGTGGAACCCATACCTGTGCTGGACGAGCACGGAGCCGACGCCCTCCGTTGGTACTTGTTTACCGCATCCCACCCCGGTGAACCTCGGCGCTTCTCGGCCAAGCTGGTCAGCGAGACCCTGCGGCGGGTCTTGCTTACGCTGTGGAACGTCTATTCCTTCTTCACCAATTACGCCTCCATAGACAAGTTCCACCCTGATCAAATACCGGGCGATTGGAAACCGGAGAACGAACTGGACCGCTGGGTCCTCTCCGAGCTCAATGTTCTGATATCCCAAGTGGACGATTATCTGGGGGGTTACGACCCCACCAACGCCGGGCGCCGGATACAGGAATTCATCGATCAACTATCCAACTGGTACGTGCGCCGCAGCCGGCGCCGTTTTTGGAGGAGCGAGGGAGACGCCGACAAGCTATCGGGCTACATCACCCTCTACACCTGCTTGGTGTCGGTGACCAAGCTCATGGCCCCCTTGGCCCCGTTCGTCTCCGAGGAAATGTACCAGAACCTGGTATGTTCGGTAGACCCGGACGCACCCGACAGCGTTCACTTGGCCCAGTTTCCAACCGCGGACCCGTCGCTGATCGACCAGCGGTTGATGGACGCCACCCGGTTGGCCATGCGCATCGCCAGCATGGGCCGGAGCGCCCGGTCCAAAGCCGGCGTCAAGGTGCGCCAACCGCTGTCCAGCGTGGCGGTAATGACCCGTACGCCCAGCGAACTGGAATATCTGGATGTGATCAGACCCCAAGTCTTGGAAGAGCTGAATATCAAGGAATTGTCTGAGTTGGACGTCTCATCGGACCTGTTCCGACGGGCCCAAGAGTCGGCGGGAGACCAGGTTGAGGCCGTGGTCCAATCAGACCATTATGCGGTGGCGTTGGAAAGTGGTTACGCAGTGGCTATTGACCTTACCGTTACTCCGGAACTGGCCGAAGAAGGGCTGGCCCGGGAACTGGTGCACCGGATTCAAAACCTGCGCCGTGGGGCAGATTTCGAGGTGACCGATCGCATCGTCACCTATTATCAGGGGCCCGATCACATAGTCAGCGTCATGACCGGCGCTTTTGCCGGATACATCCGGGAGGAAACCCTCAGCGAGGAATTGCGGGCCGAGTCACCTGAGAACGGCGCCAACGCCGAAACATCCAAGGTGGAAGGAGCGGAAGTAACCCTGGGAGTACGCCGCGTCTAAAGCGGATACATATGCCCGAGCTTCCTGAGGTTGAAAACACCCGGCGCTACCTAATACAGGCCGGGCTTCTTGGCCGCACCTTCACCGGAGCGGAGATTGGCTGGGCCAAAGCCGTCCAAACACCTTCACTTGAAGAGTTTACGCTCGGCATAACGGGCGGGACAGCGCAAGCCATCGAACGCCGGGGCAAGTACATCCTGATCTCCCTACAGGGAAGCGGTGGGCGGGCCTCTTCTACGTTGGTCTTGCACCTGGGCATGACCGGCGGTTTGCGAATCCAGTATTCCGAGCAGCCTCCTCATCCAATGGTGCGCCATGTCTTTCACCTGGACGACGCGACCGAGCTGCGCTTCCAGGACGGGCGCAAGTTTGGCAAGATGTGGCTGGCCGACGACCCCAAGGACATCCTCCCTCCCCTTGGTCCGGACCCTCTGGAGGGCGATTTCACCACAGACGTTCTGACTCGGGCCTTCAGCGGGAAGATTGCCCCGGTGAAGGCTTTACTATTGGAGCAGGCCATCGTCTCCGGCATGGGCAACCTATACGCCGACGAGTCTCTGTTTTTGGCAAGGATCCATCCGTTGCGGCCGGCCTCGGAGATTAACCACGCTGAGGTCTCCCGGTTGCGAGATAGTATTGTGAATGCCCTGAGCACCGGGGTTCAAAAATATGACGAGAGCCGAAACGAGGACTGGCCGGACCCTCCCATGGGCCTGAGCCCTTGGTCCATTCCCAGGAAACAGGGAGACCCCTGTCCCCGTTGCGGCGGCCCTGTGTCCGCGATCCGTGTTCGGGGACGAGGCACCTGTTTCTGTCCAAAGTGTCAAGGGTAGCTCCGCCGCGTCGCCATCGTACTATCTCAAGCGAGCCCACCGGCGGTGATTGCGGAACAGAGTTGCTTCGACACTGGTCTGTAGCGGCGTACTGCCTGGAGATCGGGCCGGGAATCCGTCCCGCGGTCAAACCCAACCGGCACATTAGTTTGGCCGTTTCGGGTACGGAAGCCGTTTTTCCCTGAAGGATAGCAAGTGGTAACATAGTATCAGGTTAAATGCGAGGTGTTACTTCGACTCCCACCACGTGGAATCCCCTGAACAATCGCATCTAGCTGGATATAAGCCGGTGTAGCTCAGTGGTAGAGCAGCGGTTTCGTAAACCGCAGGCCAAGGGTTCGAATCCCCTCACCGGCTCCAGTCCTCCGTCGGACTCCTCACTCTTCTCCTGATCGCCAGCCGCCCGCTGCAAACCCGGTGTCACCCCGTTGGGCCCACCTCGCCTCTAATTATCGTATACTTGCATCACTTGAGATCGCCTACTACACAAATTCTGGGAGGAAATAATGGCCCGCATTGCCGCATTAAGTAGAGAAAGCATCCCCGAAGCCCAAAGGCCCATTTTCGATGAGTTGGTCCAAGAGCGCGGCGAGGTGCCTGCCCATGGACCTGCGTCTGTTATGTTTAACGCCCCGGAGGTGGCAAAGCGCGCCCTGGGGCTGGCCATGTATTTGCGGACTGATACGTCCTTGGAGCCACGCATCAGGGAGCTTGCCATGCTGCTGGCTGCCCGAGAGAACCACTGCCAATTTATTTGGAACGCCCATGCCCCGTTGGCCCGTAAGGCCGGTTTGCAGAATGGCATCGTGGACGCCTTGCGTGACAACAAAGAACTGCCCGGGCTGGCTCCTGACGAGGCGGCAGTAGTGAGCTATGGTCAAGAATTCTTCCGCACCCGCAAGGTTAGCCAAGAAAAGTTCGACGCGGCGCTGGCTCAATTCGGAGTGCTGGGATTGGCCGAGTTGACCACTCTCATGGGTTGTTATGCCATGCTCGCTTTCAACGTCAATGCTTTCGGCGTGGAGTTGCCTCCGGACCGAACGGAGGAAGCCCTGCCTATTTGAGTCGTGGAAGACGTTGGAAAAGTCGCCTGCTGATAACACTTCAGCCCTCCAGCAGGCGCGCTATTACCAGACCACTCCCTTTGGCAGTCCATTGCAATCTGCACAAAGGACTGCCAAAGGTTGACCGATAATGGATCGAAGTCGAATATCGTGACTCTTTATAGCCAAAGGCTAAGGTGTATTAGATGACTACCCAATGGGACCACCGCACGGCTGCTGTGAACGGGATCAACATACACTACGTTACTCAGGGTACCGGTGAACCGGTGATTATGCTCCATGGCTGGCCCGAGTTTTGGTATGGCTGGCGCCGGCAGATTCCGGTCTTGGCGGAGAGCTACCAGGTTATCGTTCCGGACTTGCGCGGATTCGGCTATTCCGACAAGCCCCTCACCGGTTACGACACCCGGACTTCAGCGTCGGATATATACGAGCTGATGCGTGCTTTGGGGCATGAGCAAACGCTGATGGTCGCTCATGACATAGGCGCACGGGTGGCCTTTCGCTTTGCCCTAGACCACGAGGACGCGGTCAAAAAGCTGGCACTCCTGGACTCTACGCCGCCGACGGAACTCCTGGGGCCCCAGAACCCAGCGGTAATCCGAGAACGGTGGCACGTGTACTTCCACCAGCAATTTGACCTGCCGGAGAAGCTCCTGGAAGGCAAGGAGGAGGTGTATCTGTGGCACATCCTCAAGGATTGGTCCACCAGCCAGTATCCCGTTAACGAGGAGGAGTTGGCTCTATATGTAAAGGCATATAGCCAGCCTGGGGGCTGGAGAGGAGGATTTAACTACTATCGCGCCATGGCTGACGAGGACCCGCCTCAGTGGCGAGCCGACGCGGAACGCCAACTGGCCATACCTTTCCTATTCTTGTTCGGCAGCAGAAGAGTCAAAACCGCGGAAGCCATGGGCGCCACCGCCCTGGAAGAAGTCTGGAAGCGGAACTTCCCCCAGGCACGGGCCAAGAACCTGGGGGACTACGGCCATTTTATCCAGTGGGAGGCGCCTGACTTAGTGAATCGGGAGCTTCTGGCCTTCCTAGCCGAGTGATCATACTCGAGCCTGCCCCAGGAGTCTCCACCCACGATTTTGGGCGGACGCAACCTGACGGGTTACCATTATTAACCGCCTAAACCAGTTATTGACCGCCTAAACCAATATTGCATGTGGCTCACTACACCAGTATTGAATGCGGCTCAATAAACCGTCATTCCCGCGCGTTCGTCATGCCCACCTTCCGCCATTCCCACGCCCCCGTCATTCCCGCGAAAGTGGGAATGCAGAAAGGTAGGATGCCGGAGGACTCAGCCTTATGAGACAAGCTCATCCGGCTCCTTTCCCCAGTTAGCGAGGCGATACAGCGTACCCGTCAGCCAGCCCTATTGCCGTGAATGCGGCGCGCGAGAACCTGCCTCGTGGGCGCGATTAAACCGTCTGTTCGTTTTACCAATCCCACATGAGCCGCCAAAATAGTCGTGGCGGCCCAATGAGTCAAGTGCCGCCACGGGTCCGGCGTCCTACCGGAACGCTGGCATCACGTCCTTGGCGAACCACTCAAGCTGCTCAAGACACATCTCGTCGGTCATCTGGTCATCGGTGAATATTCCCAGGCGCTGCGGGCGCGTCTCTTCAGCAAAATCTCGTATACCACGTATAACGTCGTCTGGGGTGCCGCATATCACCAATCCGGCGCGCACCATACGATCGTAGGTCCACTCCTCAGGCGGTAACGGTTGACCTGGATATTTCACTTCGTCTTCAGGAAGCCGCAGGCTCTCGAAGAAGCCAAACCCGCCGAAAAAGTGTTTGGAAATACGGCCCAAATGCCTTTCGCCAAGGTCGTAGGCTTCCTGGTAGGTGTTGGCTAGATAGAACATACGCATTACACCCAGGTTATCCCCGAGTTTTACGTTGCGTCCGTGCTTGATGGAAGTGTCGCGGTATACCTCGAAGAGCGTGCGAAGCCTGTCTTTATCGGTGACGATGAACCAAGTGGCGTGACCGTTCTCGGCACAATACTCGACGGAGGTTTCGCTGAAGGAGAAGGGCTGGACGATTGGCGGATACGGTTCTTGGTAAGGCTTGGGGACCACGGTGACCGCGCGGACTACGCCTTCGTCATCGACTTCACCAGGCGCGCCGAAGGGCCTGGTCCAGCCTTCCGCAATAGGCCAACGCCTGATCCCCTCCTCGTAAGGAAAGGGAATTTGAAAGTGCTCGGTGTCCAAGGTCAGAGGGACCTCGGTCCAAGCCCGCTTCATGATGTCAAGAAACTCTCGAAACACTTTCCTGTTGTGGGCGTCGGTATCCGATCCATCGCTGGCAGTGCCTTTCACCTGGTATTTCTGGCCCATGATATTGGTCCAGCGGTCCTGGTAGCCTCGGGCCACCCCAACCTGGAGGCGTCCTTTGGTCAGATGGTCCACGACGGCGAATTCCTCGGCCAAGCGGATTGGATTCCAACCCGGCAGGACACACCCGAGGGGGAAAAACTTCAGACGCTTGGTGCGGGCGGCCAAGTCAGTAATAATCAGCAAGGGCGCCACGGAAACTTCCCAGCCTTCCGACTCGAAATGATGCTCGGTTAGGCAAAACCAGTCATACCCGAGTTCGTCTCCCCGGACGGCTACTTTACGCATCAGCTCAATCATTTCTTGGTAACGGTCATTATTTCGAGCAATGGGGCGCATATCGCGCCGCTCCTCAACCGTGGCCCGGATATTAGGATTGAAATAAATTACGAACTCCATTTTCTCATCCCCCTGAGTGTGTCAACCGCGATTAACGCCCATGACGGCTGACCAGCGCCAGAATATTCTGGGCCTCACGCATTGTTAAGTTGATACGCCGGAAGCCAAGCCACCGGGCACTCCCCCGCGGAGTCCTATCTCAGAGATCATGGGGGCCCGTTCACCTGGCAAACCAAGTGTGTGGAGGTTCTAGCGGCAAATAGAAGGGGGCACACTCAAATCTGAGCATGCCCCCCGTTGAGGTCTCGCTTGCCTCAAGATACCCGTCAGGCCTTAGGTGTATCGCCGATCCCAACCATTCTGACGCTCTTCGGGCTGGCAACACGCCCTGCCGGATCCTGAGGAGACTGGGTTGCTACCAGGGCAGACCGTATATCCTGGCGGCGTTATTGCCTACGATCTTGGCCTTTTCCTCCTGAGTGCACTCCGCCAGCACCTCATCGATGATCTGCCGGCTCTTGGGGAAGGTGGACTCTTGATGAGGATAATCGGCGCCCCACAACAACTGGTCTACGCCAATGATATCGCGGTCCTTTATGCCCAAGGCGTCTTCCTGGAAGCCGAGGAATATGTTGCTGTGGAAGTAGTCACTGGGTAGTGCGCCCTCTTTCAACCGATAGGACCCGGCTACGCCGACGCCCCTCTGGGTGTAATTGTAATCCATCCGGTCCAAGAAGTGAGGCACCCAGGATAGTTCCATCTCGACGGAACCCACCTGCAGCTTGGGGTAGCGCTCAAACACTCCGTTGAAGATCATGTGACCAATGGACATGCGTACCCAGTGGTCCACGTTGGTCATAAAGCTGTGAGTCGCGGTATCCAAGTCTTGGAATTCCTGGCCTGGGCCTGGCCGGTTGGTCCCGATATGCAGGCTGAGAGGTATCGAGTTGGCCTCGGCCGCCGCCCACAGGGGCTCGTACATTAGATGGTCGTACTGCTTCTCATCGGGTGGATAGACGGTGATCATCGCCCCGACGAATCCCAACTTCGCGCAGCGCTCCAACTCTTTCACGCCTGCGCCGACATCGTCTACGTTGACCATCGCTATACCCTTCAGACGAGATGGAATCGTGTTGCAGAATTCTGCGACCCAATCGTTGTAGGTCTTGAACATCGAGGTTACCAGATCGGTGTCCGGTATGCTGTAGAGCAAGAGACCGACGGTGGGATAGATAATGCTGTAGTCGATACCGTCGATATCCATGTCCTTGACGTGCTCCTCAGGGATGTATCCCCCGGGGCGCACATCCTCCATGTTGCCCTCCATACTCAGTTTTTCAGGTTCTTCAAACCTGAGGCCGGTTTGGGTTGCGGCGAATGCGCCCAGGGTCTTGTGTCCGTCAACAAACCACCAGTCGCCGCCGGATATGGCATCCTCACCCTGCACTCCCACCACAGACCTGCCAACGTCTCCACCCAAGTTAACTACGCGGGGTAAACGGTCTCCGAACTTGCTAACCTCGCCCCTAGTGGTCCACAAATCAGCCGGCTCGAATACGTGGTTATCCGAAGATATGATCTTTAGGTCCGCCATAACTCACCTCGTGCGCTATATTCGGTTATTCGCCGTTGGTCAACTTGCCGCATCTTCGGCTGCCGACGACCCTACAAGGACTTCCGACGCGTGTGCCATGCTAGGAAATTTTCCCCCGCAGCACAGTATTTGTCAACTATTATCACTAACGTGGATGTAGTGCCCCGCCCAGTATTGGCGATGCTTCCATGGGCCGGAGAAATAAATAGGAATTCCAAGTTTTGGACCTATTCACTAAGCCTCGGAAGGAGCCTGCTCTCTACCCTTGGGCGTGAGCCCAACCGGTGCCCCGGCAGAAATTACAACGATACGCCGACTTTTTCCCCTTCCCTTGGCAATGAACGCATGCTAAATGAGGTTCGTGGAGCAGTACGTTGCCATCGCCGCCACAGGCCCGGCATGGGTTCGTATTTACATTTCCTGTCCCACCGCAAAACGCACACTGAGCTGGAGAACGGCTTTCAGTTGATTGTGTCATTTTCTAGCTCCAAATCAGATGGACTTGTTAGTCGGGTGATTATAACATGGCTGACTATCCCCCGGGATAGTGCCCTTTAGTCCTCAGCACACCCGGCCGCGATTCCATCAAGCGCGGCATTAAGCATCGCATCAGGGGCCTACCCGGGCCAACCCGCGATGACGGCCAGGGGAGACACAATCAAAAAGCGACGCAACCATGGATGGGCGCATCGCTTTTTTGTTTCCGAGTGGATTACGACCGGGGTTATGTGACGTCGTCTCCGGCTCCGGTGCTGGACGACCTGTTACTGGGCTTATTCCGAGTTTCCTGATCCCCCGTTTCCCCACCGGAGAACCCGTTCTTGAAGCTGCGGAAGCTTCGCCCTAGCGAGGAGCCGATCTCAGGCAGCCTTTTGGCGTTGAAAATCATCGCGATTACCAAGACTATTATCAGTAGCTCCGTCAATCCCAATGGTCCTAATCGCATTTCAATCACTCTCCAAGCAACAGAACGATAGCCAATAATACCAAATTATGTAGCAAGCCACAATCGGCGGAACGAAGAAAGATCCTCTATTCCTCGGGTTGCCTCCCTTTGGTTGCCTTAACCCGTAGCTGATAACACGTTTTGGAGGCCAGCCTCACAACCTTGCCGGCCTACGCCAAAGAATACTGGCCTGCTGCACAATGTGCGCCAAGCTCTCGCGGATACCCCCCACTTGCAGGACCGTGGCGCCAGCCAACACCGAGCCTATGGCCACAGCTCCAATCACCACCCCTCCGCTGCTCAGCAAGCGTCCCCACGCGGCTACCGCATTCAAATTGAGTCCGTTGTTGAGGGTGCCAATAATCAGCGATCCGGCCACAGTTCCCTGTATGGTCCCAACTCCACCGGAGAGAGCCGTGCCGCCGATGAGAACGGCTCCAATGCTGTCCAGCAACCCAGGACCCTGGGTCACAACGGTCGCCCCCTCACGGGAAGCGTGACCCAGGTCTGAAGACCTGATCAAGCCGGCCATCCCGCAAAGCAGTCCGCAAATGAGGTAGGTCCCGATCCGGATGCGGTCGACGTTGACCCCCGAGAGCCGGGCTGCCGTCGGATTAGCCCCCGCCGCGTACAGATGACGCCCGAACACCGTGCTGGTAAACACCAGAAGTGAGACCACAGCGAGGGCGCCAAAGATGATGACCTGCACAGGCACTACTCCCACCGTCCCTCTGCCTATGTTGCCGAAGAAGTGCTCCGGTGGGTCGTGCTGTTCCCCCAGGTTGAAAATCGAAAAACCGCCACTTATGCGCTCTGTGAACCCGTTAAAGATCGATGACGAGGCCAGGGTGGCAATGAAGGGCGCTATCCTGGCCTTGGTCACCAGCAGACCGTTGATCAACCCCAGCGCTAGGGCATAGATCAGGGCCAAGGCCAGGGCTGCCTGGGGATTACCCCAACTCTCGTATATCTTGGCATTCAGCATCGCCGACGACGAGGCGATGGTGATAATAGACACGTCCACTCCCCCGCCAAGAAAGACGAAGGAGTTGCCCAAGGCCAATAGGCCTGTGACAGACACCGAGCGGGCGATAACGATGAAGTTGCTCCCGTTAGGGAACACACTGGTGTGCAAGGAGAAAAAGATTATCAGGATGGCTAAGAAGACCCAGGGATAGTCTAGCCTAAGCGGTCTTAGCACATCCCGAGTTCCAATACTCCTTAACACAGCGATGACAGCTTGGCTAACTGCTCACGCCCAGAGCAGCGCTGAGCAGCTTCTCCTGGTCGGCGTTATCCCGGTCAAACTCCGCCACCACCGCGCCTTCGTCCATCACCAAGGTCCTATCACAGAGGCGAAGCAGTTCCGGTGGGTAGGACGAAGACACCACCACGGCGCAGCCCTGTTCGGCCAATTGATCAATGAAGTAATAGATTTGCTCCTTGGCGCCTACGTCGACGCCCACGGTGGGCTCATCAACGAGAAGCACTTGGGGACCCATGGCGAACCACTTGGCGAGGAGCGCCTTCTGCTGATTCCCACCGCTAAAGAATTCCATTTCCGTCTCCGGGTTAGGTGGGGCGATCTGGAAATCACCTATCTGGCGGCGGGCCAGGGTGAGCTCGCGCGGGTCGGTCACCACCACGCCTCCGTAACTCACTTCGGACAGATTGGGAAGTGACATGTTCTTCCGCAAGGTTAGCACGTACATCAATCCCTCTTCCCGCCGGTTGGAAGTGATTAACGCCAATCCCTGCTGCATGGCCTCCTCCGGAGTTCGGACGCGAAGGGGTTTGCCATTAAGTGAGACGGTGCCCGCACTCCGGGGTTCGGCTCCGAAGAGTCCTTTAAGCAACTCAGCCCGGCCGGAGCCCAGCAGGCCGTAGAAACCCAAGATTTCTCCGGCGTGAACTTGGAAGGTCACGTCTCTCACAGCGCCCTCGACGCTCACTCCATCGGCGCTCAGCACCACCTCTCCGGTAATAGTTCGTTGCTGGCCGGTCCTTTGAACTACTTCCTGCCCCACCATGTCCCGGACCAACTCCGGAGTTGTAATGTCCTTAAGATAAGAAGTGTTCACCTTCTCACCGTCCCTCAAGACGGTTACGCGATCGCAGAGGCCGAAGATCTCATCCAACACGTGGGAGACGTAGATGAAGCTCACGCCGCGGTCGCGCAGCCGGCGGATGGTGTCAAAGAGCGTTTGCTCCTCCCGGTAGGAAAGAGCGGCGGTCGGCTCATCCAGGATGATCAGCTGGGCGTTCATGGTGAGGGCTTTGGCGATCTCAACCATCTGACGGTCGGGAACTCTAAGGCTGGAGGCCTTCGTACGCGGGTTGATGCTCACGTCCAGTTCGGTCAGCAGCTCTTGCGCAATCGCATTCAGTTTGCCTCGGCTCACGTGCATGGGTAGATTGCCGCGGGCGAGGCCCAGGTTTTCGGCGACGCTCAGAGTGGGCACCAACTGCGGCTCTTGCTGGACCATGGAGATCCCGAACCGGTGACCGTCCCGGGGATTGGTGATATCAGCCTCTTCGCCGTCAACCAAGATATCACCCCGGTCCTTGGAGTAAACGCCGCACACAATTTTACAGAACGTGGACTTTCCGGCGCCGTTTTCACCAACCAGGCCATGGATTTCGCCCCTCTCCATTTCGAAGTCAATGCCGGACAGGACCTCTACACCGAAGAACGACTTGTAAATTCCGTGGGTTTCTAGCACGTTTGGCATAATCTCACCTCTTGTGATACGAGTTTAGAGTCCGGCGGCAATCCTGCCGCGGCGCCCCCTCCGGAAAGTAGCGTCCACCCAGAGGACGGCTATGAAAATCCCAGCCCGAATCAGGAACTGATCATAGAATACAACATCCAGGTGGGTGAGGCCGTTGATGAGAACACGAAGTAGCAACACCCCCAACATGGTCCCAATCATGGAACCGGATCCACCGAAAAGGCTGGCTCCACCGATGATCACCGCGGTAAGCGCTTCGAACTCGAAGCCTGTGCCCGTCGACGTCAGGGACGCCTGGAAGCGCGCTGTTAGCACCGCTCCCGCCATGGCCGAGCAAAAGCCCGAAATCAAGAAGGCTAACACCCGTATTCGGTCGGCTGACAGGCCGGCGGCGTGAGCCGCCCGCTCATTCCCGCCCACCGCGGAGAACCAGATGCCCAACTTGCTGTGGGCAAGAACATAGTATGCCACCAAAGTCACGCCGAGGAAAGCATAAAACGAAACCGGGATACGGCCAATCACTTCCCCGCTTCCGAACCATTTCAACGCATCATTGAGTATTCGGATGCTATTGATAGAGCCGAAAAAGTCTTCCTGAATCCGCATGGCAAACGCCCGGTATGCGGCCAGCGTACCCAGGGTGATGATGAAAGAGGGAATGCGGAGCGCCGTCACCAAGACGCCGTTGAGGAGCCCCAAGAGCAGACCTAGGACTAGGGAAATGATGATTGCCAGGGGGACCGGTATCCCCACCGTTTCGATAAGCCCCGCCGTCATCACCGCCGAGACCCCCATGATGGAACCCACCGACAGGTCGATGACGCCGCAAATAAGCCCGAAGGCGATGCCGATGGAGACTAGGCCCAGAGTGGTAATGGGAAGGGTTAAATCTTGAAGATTGGTGGAGCTGCGAAAAGAGCTTGACGCTAGAAGGAAGGCAGCAAAGAGAGCGCCCACACCTATAGTCAGCAGGCCCTCGTGACTTAGAATGAAAGCAGGCGGCTTTATCCTGCCCGCTAAGGGTTTCAGGGCTCCGGCATGCCCTAACAAGACGACCCTTCCCGGTCATACGGGCAAGCCGTCAACTCCAGAGCCTCCTCAGCTACATTTCCCGGCCCGGACGTTTCCCCGTTAACGTGTGTGATTAGATGGGAGACATCCACTGTTCGGCGATGTTATCTTTGGTTACCACCAGCTGCGGCGGGAAGTGCGCCATCTGCACTGCGTCGGCGTGCACGTCTCCCCGCACCGCGGCCTCCATCATGTCCATCATTCCGAGCGCTTCCGGCCCGAATCCCCGTTCCATCATGAACGCCATGTTCAGCCGGCCGTCCGCCACCGCTTCCTGCCCCTCTCTCTGCCCGTCCCCTCCGGTGATTATCAACCCTTCAGACCGGCCCTGGTCCTCGGCAGCCTTCCTCATCCCTATCCCTTGCTGGTCCTCCAACGCCGCAATCGCCGTCAGGTCCGGGAACCGGGACAATATGGATACTCCGCATTCATACCCCCCCTCCTGATTCCAGCCACACCCGTCGATGAAGTCCAGCACCTCTATCCCGCTGTACTGGGGTATAATGTCCAGGAATCCCTGCTTCCTCGCCCGTCCCGCACTGGTTATCAGCTCTCCCACAGCCCCCACCATCTTTGACCCCTCAGGCAGATTCTGCCCCATCCAGTGCGCCGTCAATACCGAGTTGTCGTACCAGTTCCAACCATGCTTGATCGTCGGCCGCACCACCGTATCGGTTTGCACGTTGATGAAGATTTGGTCCCCTTCCCTGGCCCGTTCCACCGACGGCGACGCCCCTGCCGGGTCTGTGGGATGCAGCAGGATTACGTCGAACCCTCGCGAGATCGCCAACTCTAAGTTGGACAATTCCTTCGCCGCGTCAAACGCCGAGTCCACGAAGGAATAGTCCATCCCCATTCTTTCAGCTTCTCCCCGGAATAGCTGGTCGTAAAACTTGATCTGCGGATGGGCTCCAAATATCGCTACGTAGATTACGCTCTTCCCCTCAGTTTTCACCGGGTACGCTTCCAGCATGTCCACCGGCAACTGGGCCAACTCCGGCAACCTTCGAATTAGACCATCCCGGACTTCCTGGGTGGGTTCAGTGGTAGCTGTCGGCGACGCCGTCGGGGCTTCAGTCCCCGCAGTCCCGCTCGCCGTCGGAGCAACTGTTGGCGCCACGGTGGCCTCGCCCTCCGTCGTCCCCGCCCTCCGTCGTCCCCGCCCTCCGTCGTCCCCGCCCTCCGTCGTCCCCGCCCTCCGTCGTCCCCGCCCTCCGTCGCCCCCGCCTTCCGTCATTGCCGCCCTCCGTCATTCCCGCCTTCCGTCGTCCCCGCCCTCCGTCGTCCCCGCCCTCCGTCATTCCCGCGAAAGCGGGAATCCATACAGCCCTGCAGCCAGGAGTTTGTCATATGGCAGGGCGTAGTGGATACTCGCTCCCCGATCTGGGTCAGGGACAAGCTTCGCGGGCTGACGGGAACCATGCGGCCCAACCTAGAAACGGGAACTATGCGGCCCAACCCGGAAAATGAAAAGGCCCTGCCACCAGACGCAGCTAACAGAACCGCCGCGTCTCGAAGCGCTTCTGAGCTAGTCCAAGCCGTAGACCCTGGCGCAATTGCCGCCTACGATCTTGGCCTTTTCCTCTTCAGAACATTCCGACAACATGGCGTCGACGATCTCTCGGCTTTTAGGGAATGTAGACTCCTGATGGGGATAATCTGAGCCCCATAAAAGTTTATCTACTCCTATAGCGTCACAGATCCTGATGCCGAAGTCGTCTTCCTGGAACGCCAAGAATACGTTGCTGTGGAAGTAGTCACTGGGCAACGCGCCTTCTTCGAATTCATGCCCCCTGTGGAAATAGGCAGCTCTGTTAGTGTAGTTGTAATCCATCCGGTCCAAGAAATGCGGGACCCAGGATAGCTCCATCTCCACCGAGCCCACTTGCAGCTTGGGGTAGCGCTCAAACACGCCGCTGAAGATCATGTTGCCAAGAGACACCCGCACCCAATAGTCAACGTTGGTCAAAAAATTTACCGTTGCGGAATCCAAGTCTTGAAATTCCTGTCCCGCCCCCGGCCGGTTGGTCCCAATGTGCAGGCTCAGAGGCATTCCGTTGGTCTGGGCCGCCGCCCACAGAGGCTCGTACTCCGGCCTGTCGTAGGACTTCTCGTCGGGAGGGTACACGCTAATCATTGCCCCTGCGAACCCCATCTTCGCGCAACGTTCCAGCTCCTTCACGCCTTGCGTCACGTCGTCTACGTTGAGCATCGCAATACCCTTGATGCGCTTGGGGAACGCGTTGCAGAACTCTCCGACCCAATCGTTGTATGTACGGAACAGAGACGTCAACAGGTCACTATCCGGCACGCTAAAGAGGGGAAGCCCCACGGTGGGATAGGTGATGTAACGTCAATTCCGTCTATGTCCATGTCCTTGATGTGTTCCTCGGGGATGTACCCACCAAGGCGCACCTCTTGGTAGGTCGATTCGAGGCTCAGCTTTTCCGGCTCCTCAAAACGGCGTCCGGCCTGTGCCCCCGTAAACGCGCCCTGCACCTTCCGGCCGTCGATAACCCACCAATCGCCACCGGCCGCGGTTTCCCCTGGCTCAATGTAGACGACACGGGGTAGCCGGTCTTTGTATTTAGCCTCGCCCCGGCTTGTCCACAAATCCACCGGTTCCACCACGTGGTCGTCTGAAGATATGATTCGGTAATCAGACATATTTAACCTCATGCACTATATGCCCTGGATGGACTTTATCCGACGCCTAACACACACCCGGTATTGTATTGGCGTACCCGGGACGGCCATGGGGCAGACGAGGAGAACCTAGCGCCCAGGTGTCACCCGGCTTCCCCCCTGCACGGCGCCGCTGGAAATAGCAAGACTGGAAAGACTGCACGTGGGCCACACGTGAATCACTAAAGTGAGGTGGCGAACCGCATTACACACCCATTACAAAGGGAACCAGTGCGTTTCCCTCAAGGGCCGGCACATGACTCAATATAAGAACCGTGGGAGCAATCCCACGGTTCAGTGAACACGCCATGTCAAGCCGCCTGCTGGACCCGGGCGCCAGCGGCCTCAACGGACATCTTATGGTCTTGCCGGCCTCCGCCAAAGCACACCGGCCCATTCGCGGAGCTCCGCTAGCCGTTCTGGGATCGATCCCGCCTGCAAGATTAACCTGCTGGACAAGAACGCGCCTATGCCCACAGCGCCGATCACCACGGCTCCGTTACTAAGCAACTTAGCCCAGTTTGGTGCGGCATACAGGAAAAGACCGTTGCTGAGGACGCCTAGAATCATGGAGCCTGCGATGGTTCCTTGGATGGTCCCGACTCCACCGCTAAGGGCGGTGCCCCCGATGAGGACCGCGCCGATACTGTCTAGTAGGCCGGGACCCTGGGTAAATATCGTCGCCCCTGTTCGGTCTGCTATGCCCTTGTCCGACGATCGGATCAGGCCGGCCATTCCTGACACCAAGCCACTGAGAAGGTAAGTAACCATGAGAATACGGTCTACGTTTACTCCGGACAGCCGCGCCGCCCTGGGATTGGCGCCTGCAGCGTACAGATGACGGCCGAAGATCGTAAAGTTCAGCACCAGGATAGAGACAAGAGCGGCTCCTAGGAAGATGAAAACTTGTATCGGGACGGCCCCTATAAATCCTCTGCCGAAAGCGGCGAAGAAGCGGTCCGGAGGCTCAGCTTGCTCCCCCAAGTCGAATATAGAACTGCCGCCGCTTACTCGCTCGGTGACGCCGGCAAAGAACGAGCCCGAAGCAAGAGTAGCAATGAAGGGCGCGATCCTGACCTTGGTCACCAGAAAGCCGTTTAGCAGGCCGCATCCGGCCGCAAAAGCCATGGCGATGACAAAAGCCCCTTCGGAGGAAATCCCACTGGTGTGGAAGAGCCTGGCGTTGACCATAGCCGTCGCGGCGCCGATGCCAATCACCGAAACGTCCACACCGGCGCCCAAGAAGACGAACGAGTTGCCCAAGGCGTAAAGGCCCGTCACGGAGACGGAGCGGATGATGACGATGAAATTCTCTCCGCTTGCGAACGGGCCGAGGGATAAAGAGAAGAAGAGTACAATGACGGCTAAGCCCACCCAGCAATAATTAAAGCGGGCCAGTCTCAACATGTCCCGGGCTTGCATTTGCCTAAGCCTACCCATACTTAGCCTGTCACGTCTTTAAACATTTAAGCACCCAACGACCCAAGCCGACCTCTTTGCCGGAAGGCGGCGTCTACCCAAAGGACGCCTATGAAGATGGCCGCCCGGATCAACATCTGGTCATAGAACACAACATCCAAGTGGGTAAGCCCGTTAATAAGAACTCTTAGTAACAGCACCCCCAGCATAGTCCCAAGCATGGACCCGGACCCACCGAAGAGGCTGGCGCCTCCGATGATCACAGCGGTGATTGCCTCGAACTCGAAGCCATTGCCCGTGGACGCCAGGGACGCCTGGAAGCGCGCCGTGCTGATGGCGCCGGCCAGCGCCGAGGTGCAACCCGAGATAACGAAAGCCAGGATTCGCACCCGGTCGGATGAGATCCCCGCGGCATGAGCTGACCGTTCGTTCCCACCCACAGCGAAGAACCAGATTCCCACCTTGCTGTGGGCGAGAAGGTAGTAAGCCACCAACGCCACGCCAACGAAAATGTAAAAGGAGACCGGCACGCGTCCCAGCACTTCTCCGCTGGCGAACCACTTCAACTCATCGCTCCGTATAGGGGAGCTCTGGAGCTTGCCGAAGAAGTCAAACTGCAGCCGTTCGGTCATCGCCCGGAACGCGGCCAAGGTGCCGAGGGTGATTATGAATGAAGGGATGCGCCACCAGGTTACCAAGAGACCATTCAGCAACCCGAGGAGCATACCGGTGATCAGGGCGATAATGACAGCCAGGGGCGCGGGTAGGCCCGTAATTTGGACAAGCCCCCCAGTCATCACCGCGGATACACCCATGATGGAACCCACGGACAAGTCAATGACCCCACAGAAAAGCCCGAAGGCGATACCAACGGACACAAGACCCAACGTGGTAATGGGGAGGGTCATGTCCTGAAGATTGAGCGAACTCCGGAAGGTGTCCGACATGAGACTGAAGACCAGGAATAAGGCCCCCACCCCCACCATCAGCATCCCCTCATGGCTCAGGAAGAATGCAGGCACCTTCACCTTTCCGGCCAGCGGCTGCAAGGCCCCAGCGTACCTTAACACGCCATACCCTCTCGTTCAGACCTGCTTGCGGTCGATTCTTCAGATCCTTGCCTGGAGCTTCTGAAGGGATACCCGCCTTCAGGTGTCCAAGTGCGCAGATGGGTTTGAGGAGAGACCCTTTGATCTCTCCTCAGCCAAGTTCTTAACATCGTCTCTTTACGTCGGAGACATCCACTGCTCGGCGATATTGTCCTTGGTCACGGTGATCATTTCGAAGATGTGGGCCATTTCCACCGAGTCACCGTGAACGCCGCCTCTTAGCAGGACCAACGTCTGGTCGATTGCGCCCACTGCCTCCGGTCCGTGCCCCCAATAAAACATGATCGACGCGTCCAGACGACCGTCAGCTACGCCTTCCTGCCCCTCACGGAGCCCGTCGACTCCGATGACGATCAATTCCTCTCGCCGACCCGCGTCCACTGCCGCCTTTTGGAATCCCAGCGCTCCTTGGTCGTCCCCACCGAATATAGCTTGTATGTCGGGGAACCTCTGGAGCACCGTGCGGCCCATATTGTAGCCACCCTCCTGGGTCCACGCCGTGCCCTCCTCGAAGGCCACCGACTCGAGGCCGGACTCAGCGATGGCGTCCAACCAGCCCTGCCTCCGCATAAAGCCCGCCGAGACTACGTAATCACCCACTCCTCCGTACACTTTCGAGCCGACTGGTAGCACTGACGCCGCATATTTGCCCGCCAGGTAACCGTCTACGTAGAACATGAAGCCGTACTTCAGTGTGGGACGCACTATGCTGTCAGTAGACCAGTTAACGAAGATTTGCCCAGCGTCCCTGGCGCGTTGGATCTGGGACCCTATCCCTGCCGGGTCGACGGGGAACCCCATGATCACGTCGAAATTGCGGGAGATAGCCAAGTCCAGGTGCTCTTGCTCCTTGACCGAGTCGAACGCCGAGTCCACCACCGTGTAATCCATACCGACCCACGGGTCCGTGAGCTCCCTTTCGAATACCTGGCTGCTATGCACCACGTAGGGGTGGGCCAAGAAGATGGCGACGAAGATGGCGCTCTTATCCGGGGTGGGCAAGCCTCCCTGTCGCAAGTCATTGGGCAACTCATAGAGCTCGGGGAGCAGCCTCTTTATCTTGCCCTCTTGGGCGAACACTGTTCCCGTTCCACCCAGACCGCCATCGTATGCCTGGTACAGGAGCATGGCCGAAGACGCCGTAAGCCCAAGCGCGACGGCGCCCTTCATAAAGGTCCGACGGTCAATGATGTGGCGCTCCACCCGCTTGGTAAGCATCGTCAGGTTCAGGAACTTTTTCTCTTTCTTATTCATGTTTTAAAACCCTCTCTATCTAGCTCGAAGCCGCGCTACACCGGAGACGGCCACTGTTCGTCGATGTTCGCCTTGGTCACGTTGACTCTCCGGATGCTGTGCATCCCTTCTATGGCGTCGCCGTGCACGTTGCCCCGAAGCATGGATTCAACGAAGAAAAGGGCCATGGAGGCTTCCGGTCCGTGGCCGCGCGTAGTCATGTTGGACATGTCCAAGCGACCGTCACGCACCGCGTCTTGTCCTTCTTTGAGCCCCTCGGCTCCGACGATCAGTACGCCTTCCCGCCGGCCTGCGTCTACCGCCGCCTTGTAAATCCCGAGGGCTCCCTGGTCGTCCCCGCCCCAGATGCCGTCAAGCTCGGCGAACCTGGCGAACAACGACCGGCCCATGTCGTAGCCGCCCTCCTGGCTCCAACCGTGCCCTGCCTCCGCGGAGACTATCTCAAAGTCGGCCCCCTCCATCCCGTCGATGCCGCCCTGGGTGCGGGCGGACCCTGCCTGAGTGACCATGTCGCCCACGCCGATGAATATCTTGGATCCAGGAGGAAGCTGCTCCTTCAACCACTCGCCAGCCAGGAACCCGATTCGATAGTGGGGCAGCAGCCACCAAATGCCGGGGCGGGCGAAGGAAGGATTATCCCAATTGAAGAAAATCTTGCCCGACTTGCGAAAGCGGTCGATCGCTACAATTCCAGCCGCCGGGTCCACAGCCGCATAGAGCATCGCGTCAAACCCGCGAGAGATGCCCAATTCTATGTTCTCCACTTCCTTGGCGGGGTCAAAGGCCGCGTCCACCACCTGGTACTGCATCCCCACCCGCTCAGACTCTCGCTTAAAGTTTGCAGTACTGCTTACGTGGAAAGGATGAGACAGCAAGTTGGCGCCGTAGAGGACGGTCTTGCCTGCAAGATCCGTCCACATCTCCGCCGCTTTAATGGCCAACTCATCAAGCTCCGGCAGCTTGCGGATCAGATGATCGAGGTTTTCCACGTCACCTGTTTGCACTGGGGCTTCTGTCGCCGCCTCCGACGGGGTGGTGACCTCCCCATCCGTATCGTCCGGCCCGGCGCCGCCCGTGTCCGTGTCCGCGGGTGTCGTTGGGACCAAGGTGGGGCCTAAACGCTCCCGTGTTGCGGTGGGGCCCGCGACGGTTGTGGGCGCCTCATCCCCGCCGCAAGCCTGGAACAGCAGCAAGGCGGAAGTGGCGGTCAGGCCTAAGGCCATGGCCCCCTTCATGAAACTGCGCCGGTCGATGAACTTGCGCTTGGCCTGCTCGGTTAGGTTGTCCAAATAAAAGGCATTCTTTTCTTTCTTATTGAGAAATCTCTTTTCGTTATCACTCATGAAGGGCCTCCTTTGGTGATTCAAGCCCACCGTTCCCCGAGCGGTCGGCTAACCTAAGACAACAATACCCGGTATTCTAACGCGTCATAGATATCTGTCAAGGGCCATTTCAGGTCGAGTAGCGTGTATTTTGCACGGCGTTACCGATAATGTGCAAATTCAGCCTCTTGTGTCATGGAATGGGGCATATTTATCTCAAACCTAGCGGCCGGGCCTGGATGGGCTAAGGCCTTGTTCCACCCGTCTTGAGGGCCTTACTAGGGCCCCGGTTTCGCAGTTCTTGCGTAGTACCATTGTGAGCGGGTCTCAGAAGTCTCCACTCACGATTTTGGGCGGACGCAACCTGACGGGTGCCTATTATTAACCGCCTAAACCAGTAATGAATGCGGCTCAATAACCCGTCATTGCCGCGAAGCTTGTCCCGGAACCTGGTCGGGGAGCGGGAATCCATACAGCCTTGCCACCGGGAGTTTGTCATATGGCAGGGCGCAGTGGATTCCCGCTTTCGCGGGAATGACGGAAGCGGGAACGACGGAAGACTGAAATGACGGAAGACTGGAATGACGGAAGGCAGCAATGACGGAAGGCAGGAATGACAAAAGGCAGGAATGACGGAAGGCGGGAATGACGGAAGCGGGGATGATGGAAGGCGGGAATGACGGAAGCGGGGATGATGGAAGGCGGGAATGACGGAAGCGGGGATGATGGAAGGCGGGAATGACGGAAGAATGAAAAGACCCTGCCCATCATTACAAAGACTTCGGACTGCTAGGGCCCCGGTTTTGCAGTTCTTGCATAGTACCATTGTGAGCGTGTCTCAGAAGTCTCCACTCACGATTTTGGGCGGACGCAACCTGACGGGTGACTATTATTAACCGCCTAAACCAGTATTGAGAACGGTTCAAAACCCGTCATTCCCTGGGAGCTTGTCCCCGACGCTAATCTGGGAGCGGGAATCCAGAAAGGTAGGATGCCTGAGGACTCAGCTTTATGAGACTAGCTCTGGTGGAAGAAAACAAAAAAATGGGCCGGACTATCTTAGATGGTCCGGCCCATTCTGCCTTTTGCGCTTTTGGGAAGTCCGCCGGCGCAGGCCTAGACAGGAGACAGCCACTGGTCGCCGATGTTGGTCTTGTCCGCGAAGATCTCGTCGGGTATGTGGCTCAGATAGAACCCGTCGCCTTGGACGTCTCCCCGCATCAGGGCGGCCGCCTGGTACATCAGAAAGAGGGCTTCTGGCCCGTGTCCACGGCGCATCACGACCGTCCCGTCCAGGCGGCCGTCAAAAACTGCGTCTTGTCCCTCCCTGAGACCGTCGTTTCCGGTGATGACCATCTCCTCCCGCCGCCCTGTGTCTACCGCCGCCTTGGCGAACCCAAGGGCTCCCTGGTCGTCTCCGCCATACATGCCATCTATTTCGGGGAACCTGGCAAACAACGCCTGGCCCACCTGGTAGCCACCCTCCTGGGTCCAGGCGGTCCCCTCCTCGAAGGATAGCAGATCAAGGCCATACTCGGCTGATCCGTCTAGGAACCCCCTCCACCTGTTGTTCCCAGCCGTCGTGAGCAGCTCGCCCACTCCACCGACCACTTTGGCGCCGGTGGGCAATCTCTCGGCCATCCACTTGGCGTTCAGCAGCCCGTGATTGTAGTGGTCCCGGCAAACGGCAAGGGTGGGGAACGCCAGGGACTCGGTAGACCAATTGACCACCAGTTGCCCATTTTCCCTGGCGCGCCTGATTCCGACCGACGACGCCGCCGGGTCGATGGGGAAAGCGATGATCAAGTCGAAATTACGCGAGACGGCCAGGTCCATGAGTTCGGATTCCTTGGCCGGGTCGAAAGCCGCGTCCGCCACCTGGTATTCCATGCCCAAGTCCTTACACTCTTTCGCAAACACTCGGTTGGAGTGCTCCACGTAGGGATGGGCCAAGAAAATCGCGGGGTGGTATACGCTCTTGCCTTCCGTCTGTATCCCCGTAGTGCTCATGTCAAGGGGCAACGTTGAAAGCTCGGGGAGCCTTCTGATCAATTCGCCATCTTGTGCGTACACCGTCGCCGTTCCATTGGCTCTGTGATCATAGGCCTGGTAGAGAAGCATGGCTGAAGACGCCGTCAGCCCCAGCGCTACGGCCCCTTTTATGAAGGCCCGCCGGTCGATGAGATTGGAGTCCACCTGCTTGGTGAGCATTTCCAACACAAAGGAGTTTTTTTCTTTCTTATTCATGTCTAAATTCTCTCCATCTCTCTAGAGGCCGCACTAAATGAGTACTCCCCATGGTTCCGCGAGACTCTCCTTGGTCACGACCAGTGATTTTATGAAGTGCATCGCATCCATGGCGTCTCCGTGTGTGTCCCCACGGACCAGGGCCTCCAACATATCGATGACGCCAATAGCTGCTTCCCTATGCCCTCCTATTAGCATGACCGACATGTCCAGACTACCGTCAGCAACCCCGTCCCTTCCTTTCTGGAGGCCGTCCACTCCGGCGATAAGAAGGCCATCCCGGCGCCCCGCTTCCACCGCGGCGTCATGAACCCCCAGGGCTCCCAGGTCGTCCCCGCCGAAAATACCTTGAAGGTCGGGGAAGCTGGAGAGAATCGACTGGCCCATCGTGTAGCCGCCATCTTGGGTCCAGCCGGTCCCTTCCTCGAAGGCCAGCACCTCGAGGCCCGCTTGGGATGCCCCCTCCAGAAATCCCTCCTTCCGGGCTTGGCCGGTTTGGCTAATCAACTCACCCACGGCGCCAGCCACTTTGGAGCCGGCGGGAAGTTGCTGGCCCATCCATTGACCCGCTAGGAGCCCCTGCTGGTAGGTGTTCACAGTCCACCGGGCGGTGGGGTGGGCGAGGGTGTTGTCGGTCCAACCGATGACGATTTGGTCCCCCTGCCGGGCGCGCTTGATGCTGGCCGACCCGGACGCAGCGGCGAGGGGGTGAACGATGATTACATCGAACCCGCCGGTGATGGCCTGCTCAAAATTGTCAGCCTCCTTGGCGGGGTCCATAGCCGAATCCAGCACGGTGAGATCCATGCCCAGCCGAGGATTTCTTGACTCTCCCTCGGCCTCCGTCCTGAAGACGTCGCTGCTGCCTGTCGACCAAGGATGGGCCATATCATTAGCCAGGTAGACGAAGGTCTTGCCAATCGGGCTCGGCCAGTATTGCCAATTCGGCACCGGGAACGTATCGAGCTCGGGCAACCTTCTCACCAGCGAATCGAGGTAGTCCGGAGTGTCAACTACGGGAGCCAAGGTGGGCGCCTCGGTGACCTCCGGGGCCATGGTGGTCCCCGGGGCGGTGGTGGAGGCTGGGGCCACAGTGGCCTCACCCCCAGTGACGGGCGCCGCCGTGGTCGCGGTGGGCGGAACCGCCGTCGCTTCGTCCCCTCCGCAAGCCTGGAATAGCAACAATGCCGAGGTGGCCGACAGTCCCAAGGCCATGGCTCCTTTCATGAAGCCGCGGCGGTCTACGGTTTTGCGGCGGGCCTGCTCGGTCAATGTGTTTAAATGAAAGACTGCTTCTTCCTTTTTATTCAAACCGGCCTCCTTTGGTGATTAAAGCACACCGTTCCCACGAGCGGCGGGCTAGCCTGTAATAAAGGATAATGGTTATTCTACTGCCAGATAGCGTTCTGTCAATGGCTAGAAGCCAAGACAGCTATGCGGGATACCTCTATTGATAGGCTTAATGGTTACTGAATTCGACTGCGGTATCTCAGATTTTACAATCCAGGACAGCTGGAGCCGATATCTTGCTGTCCCATGCCGGCCTCTTGGTCCGATGTTTTGGCTGGCGGCAATCGAGGGGCAGGCCACCACGGGCGCTTTCACAATGGCCGTAAGCGAGGGAGGCGACGGGTCCAGGAATGAGGAGAACAGGTGGGTTGGCCTTCCGAGGGTCCACCCTGGGTCTGGCAGGTGAGCGTGTCAGAAGTCTCCACTCACGATTTTGGGCGGACGCTACCTGACGGGTTACTATTATTAACCGCCTAAACCAGTATTGAATGCGGCTCAATAACCCGTCGTTCCCGAACCTGTCGCTCCCTAACCCGTGATTCCCGCACCCGTGATTCCCGAACCTGTCATCCCCGAACCCGTCGTTCCCGAACCCGTCATTCCCGCGAAAGCGGGAATCCAGAAACGTAGGATGCTGGAGGACTCAGCTTTATGAGACAAGCTCGGGTATGACGGCATCAGCTTGCATGGGTCCTCCAGCCCTTGGAGTGCGAGCCATTACGGCCCCCTGTGTTGAATCCGGCGTAGCGCTGCCAGCGTAATGGCGTTGAGGGCCCCCCGGCATATAGCATCGGCCCAAACAAACCTTTGAACACGCTTTGAACGCCGCGTCCATCCTGTGCTACAGTTTGGGGGCCGGGAATGCTGTCTCATCCGGTGTCTAATCGATTTTCCCGGTCGTTGCTCCGGCTATCTCCCGGGCGGTTTCCCGGGACTCCGGCGCCGCTGGACCGCTGCAACCGGCGGTTGGCTGTCAAAGCCTCCGGAGTTATCGCCGGCTGATACTCACCGCTCCCGCTGACGAGTGACCTTATTGTTTTTAACGGCGCTTAGCAAGAAACGGCTTGTGGGAATAGTCCTGCTGGCGATCATCGTCGGGCTGTTCTTTGCCCTCAACCGTTTCCCCAAGCTGGACATTGTGGGCAGCGACCTGGACACCGTCGCCACCGCCACCGGCCAGTGCTTCCAGGGGTTCTGCCTCGAGCGCGAAGCCGGCACCGGCTTCTTGGAGCAGTGGTGGGTCTTCTCTGTCACCTATCTGCGCCTCGTGGCCTTCGGCATGGGGTTTGCTTTTCTGGTGGCCGGGCTGGCCGAGGTCTTTTTGTTCCCCTCCGAAAGCGCCGGCGGCCTGTCATCCGGGGGGGTGTTCAAGAGAACGGTAAAGGGTATGGCGGTAGGCCCGGTGATGAACCTCTGTTCCGCCTGCATCGTGCCCGTCTCTACTTCCTTTTACCGGAGAGGCGCCGGAATCGAGGGGACCATCGCCATGGTGCAGAGCTCCGCCACCATGAACATCCCCGCCCTGGCCATGGTGTTCTTCGTTTTCACCCCCATGCTCGGCTTCAGCCGCCTTGTCCTGGCTATAATCGGGGCACTGCTGCTGGGCCCCATTGTGTCCATGATCATCCGAGGCCGCCGCCGTGAGACCCCTCCACCGGACCCCGTCGAGATTCGCGAGGAACCGGAAATAGCCCCGTGGCTCCCGGTCCTATCCCAGGCGTTCCGCGACTGGGCCTATTCGAGTTTAGGCTACCTGGTCCGCCTGGGCCCCATCATGGTGGTGGCGGGTTTCGCCAGCGGGCTGGTGATTCAGTGGCTAAGCCCCGAAGTCGTCTCCAAGTACCTGGGCAACGACATCGTAGGGATCTCGATTGCCGCCACCTTCGGCATCTTGATCAACGTGCCCCTCCTCTTCGAGATTCCCCTGGTGGCCCTGCTGCTCATTTTTGGCATGGGCACCGCTCCCGCCGCGACCCTTCTGTTTACTGCCGCTGCCGGCGGTCCCTTCACCTTCTGGGGGTTGGCCAAGGCCATGCCCAAGCGAGGCGTCGCCACCTTCGCGGCGGCTACCTGGGTGTTGGGGGCCATTGGCGGCCTGGCCGTTCTGGGCATCGGAGCCTTCGTCTGGGAGAGCGGCGGCGACCTCAGACTCGAAGCAGCCAACAGGAGCGCGGTCGACGGTTCCACGTTCGCCGTTTTGGGAGGACGAGCTTCTCCCGCAGTCCCTACTTCCGATCCTGATCTATCCCCCGTCACTCCCTTTTCCCAGCTCGATCTCGCCCGTCGCACCCCCATCTCGGAGCTCGACCCCAACATTCCGCTGTCCGAGATTGACCTGAACGCCGAAAAGGCCCCGTCCCACATCTGGAACCGTTTGCCCGGCATGGCTCTCTTTGACTATGACCGCGACGGAGACCTGGACTTCTACGTCACTTCCGAGCAGGGCCGCGCCAACGTCCTCTATCAAAACGAAGGTCAAGGCACTTTCGTGGATGCTGCTTTGGAGGCGGGGGTCGAAGCCGTAGACAGGAACGGCACCGGCGCGGCGGCCTGCGACCTGAACAACGACGGATACCAGGACCTCTACGTGGGCTCCAGGGGGACCCATGGAGATTTTCTGGGTTTCCGCTCGCCTCCTGAAGAACAGGGCAATCAGGACGTCCTGTACCTGAACAACGGAGACGGCACCTTCACCGACGTCACTGACCGGGCCTTCGGTGGCGCCGTCAACCTCCGCGCGGCCATGTCCATTGTCTGCGCCGACGTGGACGGCGACCAATGGCTGGACCTGTACGTGGCCAATTTGGCGGACTTCGACTACTGGCAAATGATTCAGCCGAACCATGCCGGCCATTACAACGTGCTGTACCGCAACAACGGAGACATGACCTTCACCGATGTCACGGAGAGTGCGGGCGTGCAGGGCCCCCAGGTCACCATGCCCTATCCCGACGGCACACCGGTGCTTTTTGAAGACCCCGAGACCGGCGAGTGGTACGAGGGCTACAACCCCACCATGACCGATGACGCCGGTAACCGGGTGGGAGAGCCCACCGGACAGACCCACGCCGCCCTCTTTTTCGACTACGACGACGACGGAGACCCCGACCTGTGGGTGGCCAACGACGGCGACCGCCTGTCCGTCTACCGCAACGACTCAACGCCGGGGAACATCCGGTTCACCTCGGTGGCCGAAGAAATGGGCATTGACAAGGTGGGCGCCTGGATGGGCTTTGCCGTTGGGGACTACGACGGCGACCTTGACCTGGACGTTTTCGTCACCAACCTGGGCTTTCACTTCCGCTTGAGGCCGCCGCAGCAGGAACCTTCGGGTTTGTGCGCCTACCACGAGCAATTCCCGTGGGGCACCTGCCTCCACGCCCTCCTGCGAAACGACGGCGTCCGGGAAGTGCCGGGAGTCGGTCCCGTAGGCCAGTTCACCGACGTCGGGGCCGAGACCTACGTGGAACCCAGCCCCCTGATGCCCCCGGTGTCCCTGATTCCCTCGGCCTTTCATCCGGCGTGGCCGATGCCCACCGGCCTGAAGGCCTACGAGTTTGGCTTCGGCACCACCTTTTTCGACTACGACAATGACGGGGACCAGGACCTCTACTGGCTGGGCTCGGACGTCGCCCGCGGTGAGGGAGCCGGAGGCCAGGTGTTTCCCGCCGCCGGCCGCATGCTCCGCGGCGACGGCCTGGGATCGTTCCAGGACATCACTGTGCGGGCCCGCCTCCTGGACATCGACAAGGTCGACTACTCGGTGCTGGACCCCGCCGACCCACGCTTTGACCCCATGGCCCAGCGGATCAGTCCCGTATTTCACGAAAACGGCAAAGGCCTCGCCCACGGAGACTTGAACGGCGACGGCTACGTGGACCTTGTCGGTTCCAACGGCGGCGGCCTCATGCGCAGGGCCGAGATGACCGCTAAAACTCCGGGACCTCTCTTCGCCTGGATTAACGGCGGCGGCGACAACCACTGGATTACCATCCGCCTGAAGGGCCGCATGGCCATCGACGGTACCGGAAGCAACGCCGACGGCATCGGCGCGCGGGTGTACGTGACCAGCCGGCCCGACGGAGCTGACGGGCCCCTCACCCAGGTCCAGGAAGTCCTCGGCGGTTCCAGCTACATCTCAATGAGCAGCATCGACTTGGAATTCGGCCTGGGACAGGCAACCCAGGTACAGGAAATCCACGTCCTTTGGCCCAGTGGACTGCGCCAAACCCTGTCCGGCGTCCCGGTGGACCAGGTGCTCCTCATTGAGGAACCCCAGGCCTGACCCCGGCCTGCCCCACCTTCGCCCATCGTGGACACCCGCCCCGCTAACATAGGACCGCCCCACCGCGAAGATGGCGCCGGTGGTATCCGCCGGCTGATGGCTCGCAGGCGCCATTTACTGGCTGCGTTGGGTGTCCTGATAGGAGCGTTCCTAGCGGCCGCTCTTTTCCTCCCACCAAGCGGCGGCGGTAACACCTGCGATCTGGCTGGCTACGCCAAGGGGCTGCGTGACAGCGACGATCCTTACTTCGGGACGCTCCAAAGGGAAGAACTCATAAAGGTTAATGACAATCCAAAGTACCGGAATCACTCCGGCTTTCAGATTGTGTTGGCATTCGACTATCTGCGCTTTGGCGAGGCTGAGGAGTCGGTGCGCATCTTGACGGAGGCGCTTGAGGCCGAAGAACGGGATGACCCCGACGGCCCGGAACTCCAGGAGGTGCTGGAGGAACTTGCCGTCGCTAGCCTGAAGGCCGCCGAGCTCACCAATCGCATTAACGCCAGCGCCAGGCTGGTTTGCACCTTGCCTTTGGGCAACGAATCGGGCTATCAGAACACTTACGGCGCGGACAACGCGGTCCGCCACTTCCTCCGGCTGCTGGAAATTGAGCCTGAGAACGTCAAGTACCGTTGGTTGCTGAACGTGGCCCACATGACCCTGGGAACCTATCCCCTCGGGGTCCCCGGGGAATACTTGATCCCTCAGGAGCTACTGGCGGGCGATTATGATATCGGCCGGTTCGAAGATGTTTCTTCCGCGTCTGGCCTAAACGCCGCCAACCTGGCCGGCGGCAGCATTATGGACGACTTTGACGGGGACGGGTTGCTCGACATAGTAACCTCAACTTGGGACCCGGAAGGACCGTTGATTTACTATCACAACGACGGCGATGGCAGGTTTACCGATCGCACAACCCAAGCAGGCCTGGGGGACCAGCTTGGAGGGTTGAACATTGTACAGTCCGACTATGACAACGACGGGTTGCCGGACATTTTGGTAATGCGTGGCGGCTGGCTGCTCGACAGCGGAAAGATGAGGATGTCCCTATTGCGCAACAACGGCGACGGCACGTTCTCCGACGTAACCCACCAGGCGAATCTGGCGGAGCCCGCATACCCCAGCCAGAGCGCCGCATGGGCTGACTTCGACAATGACGGGGACCTGGACCTCTTCTCCTGCAACGAATCCAAGCCGGACTTCAGCTACCCCAGTCAATTGTTCCGTAACGAAGGGGACGGCACATTCCTGGACGTCGCCTCCACTGCGAAAGTTGCTAACACACGTTACTGCAAAGGCAGCACTTGGGGCGACTACGACAACGACGGAGACCCAGACCTCTATGTTTCCAACTTAGCGCAAGACATCAGTACCTATGGTCTGGGCCTTAGTCCTGACATTGACGCCTCTAACCCCTTCGGCCGAAACCGTCTGTATCGCAACAACGGCGACGGCACCTTTACCGACGTGGCTCCGGACTTGGGGCTGACCGAGCCTTCGGTTAGCTTTGCCACCTGGTTCTGGGACTACAACAACGATGGCTGGCTGGACCTGTTCGTAGCAGGTTACGGCTCGAAGATAGAGAACGTAGCCGCCGATTACCTGGGCCTGCCCAATGAGGGCGAGCGAATGCGCCTTTACCGGAACGACGGATCCGGCGGCTTTACCGACGTGACCCGGGAGACCGGCCTATACCGGGTCCATCAGGCCATGGGGGCCAATTTCGGCGACATGGACAACGACGGCTTCCCAGATTTTTACCTGGGGACCGGCTATCCCACCTATGACGCGGTGGGGCCCAACGTGGCTTACCGTAACAACGAGGGACGCTCATTCACCGACGTGACCTTCTCCGCTGGGTTGGGACACCTGCATAAAGGCCATGGCGTCGCTTTTGGAGACCTGGACCGAGACGGCGACCAGGATATTTTCGCCCAGATCGGCGGCTTCTTTCCCGGCGACGACTTTGAGAACGCCTTGTACGAGAATCCAGGGCACGGAAACCGCTGGTTATCCGCCCGGCTGGTTGGTGTGCTGTCGAACCGGGCTGCGATCGGCGCTCGCATCAAGGTGGAGCTTGCCATGGCGGACGGAGCTCACCGGGAGGTCCACGCCCTTGTTAGCAGCGGCGGGAGCTTTGGAGGTTCGAGCTTGGAGCAGGAGATGGGGCTTGGCCAGGCCGAAGGCATACTATCTGTGGAAGTGTTCTGGCCTACCTCGGGCATACGGCAGGTGTTCCACGACGTACCTCTAGACACCAGAATACAGGTGAGTGAGGGGGATGAAGAGTATGAAGTGTTGGAGACACGCAGGATAGAGTTGGGAGGAGAGTGAGCAGCCACCCTGGAACCGTTTCGCACCGTAAACCATCGAGGCCAGCGGAGACTCCTTCGCTGGCCTCAGTACTGGCGAATATTGGCTCTGCATCCGCATATCCCGGAAGGATTTGCCGGGCTGATAACAACAAAACCGCGAGGAGGTCGCCCGGACTCAAGTCCGGACATCCTCGCGGCTTTGGGGACGGGTCCAACCTTCCTAATCTCTCAGGGCCGGGACTACCTTACCGTAGCAGCGCACGAAAAGGGACGCGGTACATCCGGTCCAGCAATGCAACCTTGACTTGGGAGTCCCAGGCGCCGCTAGGGATGGGCTTTACAGCCTTGCCGGTCTCCGCCAAAGGACGCTGATGCGGTCAACAAACGCCGCCACATTCCCGCGGATGGATTCCAGTTGGAAAGGCATCCCGCTGGACAGCATCACGCCAATGGTCACCGCCCCAATCACCACCGCGCCGTTGGTCATCAACTTCGCCCAGTTGGGCGCGGCGAACAGGAACAGCGCGTTGCTGAGGACACCCAAAATCATGGACCCGCCGACGGTTCCTTGGATAGTCCCTATTCCACCGGAGAGAGCTGTGCCTCCGATGAGAACGGCGCCGATGCTGTCCAACAGTCCGGGGCCAGTGGTGAATATCGTCGCCCCTACCCGCAGCGCCATGGCGTTGTCCGACGTCCGGATGAGGCCGGCCACGCCGGAAAGGAAGCCGCACACGACGTAGGTGGAAATGAGAATTCGGTCGACGTTGACCCCTGTCAGCCGCGCTGCCCTGGGGTTGGCCCCAGCCGCGTACAGGTGACGGCCGTAGACAGTGTAGCCAAGCAACAGGAATGAGGTGAGAGCCAAGCCGAGGAAGATAAAAATTTGCACGGGAACCGCCCCCACCGTCCCTCTGCCTATAGTGAGGAAGAAGTGGTCCGGCGGGTCGGCCTGCTCCCCCAGGTGGAAAATCACCCTGTTGCCGCTTACCTGCTCGGTGATACTGTTAAACACCGACGCGGTAGCGAGGGTAGCGATGAAGGGCGCGATCCTGGCCTTGGCTACCAATACGCCGTTTATCAGCCCCAGCCCGATGGCGTACACTATCGCG
This sequence comes from Dehalococcoidia bacterium, assembly GCA_965224325.1. Lineage (GTDB taxonomy): Bacteria > Chloroflexota > Dehalococcoidia > Lucifugimonadales > UBA3495 > CBDCMJ01. The sequence continues at coordinate 126,021 of CBDCYT010000001.1, read as the reverse complement.
AGGATAAAGGCGGCATGAGTCGAAATGCCATCGACGTGGAAAAGCTTACCGTACACCACCCCCGTGGAGGCGCCGATGGAGATCACCGAAACGTCCACTCCGGCGCCAAGGAAGACGAAGGTGTTGGCCAAAGCGTAGAGACCGGTGACGGACACTCCGCGGATGATAACGATCCAGTTGTTCCCGGTAGGGAACGGGCCGGATGTCAGAGAGAAGGCGAGCACGATGATGGCCAGGAACACCCAGGGGTAGTAAAACCGAAGCCGTCTTAACAGAAGCATGGCTAACCGGCCCTGCCTAGGGTAAGGACGCCAAGCAATGCCTTGTGCCGGGCGCCGGCGCTGTCCCGATCAAACTCTGCCACTGACCCGCCTTCGCCCATCACAACGTTCGCCGTCCCCGCCGGAAGGTGGCGTCTATATAGAGGACGACTATGAAGATCGCCGCGCGTACCAACATCTGGTTGTAGAAATCGACGTCCAGGTGAGTAAGCCCGTTGAGAAGGAGCCTTAGGAGCAGCACGCCCAGCACGGTCCCAACCACGGACCCGGCGCCTCCAAATAGGCTGGCGCCTCCGATGATCACCGCGGTGATTGCTTCGAACTCGAAGCCCGCACCCGTGGATGACAGGGACGCCTCGAAGCGCGCCGTCAGCACCGCTCCTGCCAAAGCCGAGGTTAAGCCCGAGATAACGAAGGCCAAGATCCGTATACGATCGGCTGAGATTCCAGCGGCGAACGCGGATCGCTCGTTCCCTCCCACAGCGAAGAACCAGACACCCAGCTTGCTATGGGCAAGGATGTAGTACGCCAACGCCGCCACCCCGAGGAAAATGAAGAATGTAACAGAGATGCGGCCAACCACGTCCCCGGCGAGCCATCGTAATGTTTCGTTGAAAACCGGAACGCTGGAGAGTTGGGCGAAGAAATCGAACTGCAGCCGTTCGGCCAACCCCCGGTATGCAGCCAGGGTGCCCAGCGTGATGATGAAGGAAGGGATGCGCAACCGGGTGGTCAACAGGCCGTTGAACAGCCCCAAGAGCATGCCGATGATAAGGGACAAGATGATGGCCAAGGGCACCGGCAGGCCCACCGCGTCGATAAGGCCCGCACTGGTCACTGCGGAGACCCCCATGATCGAGCCTACGGATAGGTCGATGACGCCGCAGATAAGCCCGAAAGCGATACCGATGGAGACAAGCCCCAGGGTAGTGATAGGAAGGGTCATGTCCTGGAGGTTGGTGGGACTGCGAAATGAGTCCGAGGTAGTAAGGAAAATCAGGAACAGGAGTCCCACACCCAGGGTCAAACCCCGCTCGTAGTTGATGAAGGAAAGGGACAGGCCTATGCGGCCCGCCAGCGGCCGCACTGCTTCGGCGTACCTTAGCACGGTGATCCTGCTCGCTCGGACCTGCAACTAACCAACTCCCGAACTCCCTCCGTTAGACTCTTTAGCCAGACTCTTTGGACGTATAGCATCCTTCCCCATATGTTTCATCTCTAGCAGGATGCTGAATTCGCTCCCGGGGAAGGGACACTTCCTGACCCCTCTCTTGGCGGGGGGAAGGGCATAGGCCTGTCCTCCGTTACTTCAGACTCTCGCCCGCTCTCAACTCCACCATTCTCTCTCCCGTCTTCGGTGGGTCTACACGGGCAACGGAGGCCAACCCTTCCCCCATTGAGGGCCAAGGTATGAATTAAGGTATGAATTGGGGTTGCCGTTTAATAGTTTTGAGCCCTGGGTTGTCCCTGGGATAGCTCCTAACTAGACGGCAAACTCCAGCACTTCGGCAAGGTTGTCCTTGGTTACGGGGACCGTATCGACTATGTGGGCCAATTCGAAGGCATCGCCGTGCACGCCTCCTCGCAACAGGGCCAGCGTGATATAAACGAAGTTAGCAGCCTGCGGGCCAAGCTGTCGCCTGATCATGACCGTCATGTCCAGACGGCCATCGAGGAGCGCCTCTTGTCCCTCACTGAAACCGTCGTTGCCGGTGATGACCATCCCCTCTCGGCGCCCCGCCTCTACCGCCGCCTTATCAAACCCGAGGGCTGCTTGGTCGTTCCCACCGAACATGCCCTGTATGTCGGGGAACCTGGACAGTAGCGCCACTCCCATGTCGTAGCCGCCCTCCTGAGTCCAGCCGTGCCCCTGTTCAAAGGCGGCTAGAGTGAGTCCGGCCTCAGTCACGGCGGCCTCGAACCCCTTCCGCCGGTCCCTCCCGGCCGTGGTCATCTCCTCACCCACAGCGCCGACTACCGACGAGCCCGCGGGCAACGTGTTGCCCAGATGCTGGCCGGCCAGCCAGCCATCTCTGTAGAAATTGGAGCCCTCCTTATAGGTGGGGCGCCTGAGGGAATCGGTCGTCCAATTGCACACGACCTGGCCCGTCTCCCGGGCGGCCGAGATGCTCGGCGACGCTCCCGCCGGGTCAATCGGGGTGTTGAGGATCGCGTCGTACCCTTGGGAGATAGCCATGTCCATGTGCTCTTGTTGCGTGGCCGCGTCGAACCCCGAGTCCACCACCGTGTACTCCGCACCTCCACCTACCGGGTCTTCCAACTCCGTTTTGAAGACCTCACTAGTAAGCGCTACGTCCGCACGGGCCAAATCCATCGCGATGAAGATGATTCTCTTGCCTACTATGGGCAGCCAGCCTTGGTACAAGTTATTCGGCAGCTTTCTTTCGAACGCAGGGAGTTTTCCGATTAAACGACCTTCTTGCGCCAACGCCGTCCCCGCTCCATTAGGGCCATGATCGTAGGCCTGGTAGAGGAGCATGGCTGAAGACGCAGTCAATCCCAGGGCTACCGCTCCTTTCAAGAAGCTGCGGCGGTCTATGAGATTGCGCTCCACCCGCTTGGCGAGCATTTGCAAGTTCAGGAGTTTCTTGTCTTTGTTATTCATGTCAAAACCCTCTCTATTTCGCTGCCTGCCGCGCTAGAAGGGAGATTGCCACTGTTGGTCGATGTTCTCCGGGGTCACCATAACGTTTTTTATGATGTGCATCGCTTGCATGGAGTCGCCATGTATGTTTCCCCGCAGCAAGGCCTCGACCAGGTCAACGGAGGCAACCTGCTCCGGCCCGTGCCCCCGCCGCGGCGAGACCGATGCATCCAGACGGCCCTCACGAATGGCGTCTTGTCCCACCTTGGTGCTGGCCTGTCCGACGATGATAACCTCATCCCGCCGCCCCGCGTCTACCGCCGCCTTATGGAACCCCAAGGCTGATTGGTCTTCCCCACCCCAAATGGCGTCCACCTTGGGGAACCTGGAGAACACCGACTGGCCCATGGCGTAGCCGCCCTCCTGGTTCCAGCCGTGGCCGTCTTCAAAGGCCAGCAGCTCCAGGTCATACTGCTTTACATGCTCCAAGAACGAGGCCTTGGTGGCGACCCCCGGTAGGCTGACCAACTCCCCCACCGCGCCGAACACCTTGGAGCCGGGGGGAAGGGTTTTGCCCAACCAGTGAACCCCCAAGGCCACGGTTTGGTAGTGAGCATAATACCAGGCCGCGCTGGGGCGCACGAGGGTAGCGTCCCACATAATGAAAATGAGTTTACCCGCCTCCCGGGCGCGCCTGACGTTAGCGGCCCCAGCCCCGGGGTCGGCGGAGGCTAGGAGGATCCCGGCGTGGTCGCGGGAGAGGGCCAAGTCCATGTGCTCCCCTTCCTTGGCCGCGTCGAAGTTGGAGTCCAGCCCCTGGTAGTCCATCCCCAGTCTCTCGAACTCCTCGGCGAAGACCACGTTGGCCGCTTGGTGCCAGGGATGGGTCAACAGAAGCGAGATGAAGACGACGGTCTTGCCTTCCAGGCCCAACCAAGCCGAGGTACTCGGTTGCGGGAGCGTCGAGAGCTCGGGCAGCCTTCTCACCAAATGATCGAGGTCTTCCGAGTAGTCCAGCTTGAGGGATGGTGTGGAAGGCTCCGCGCCTGTCTCCGGGGTCATAACCTCACCGGAGGGCTCGGTTGGCTCCGGGGCCATGGTCTCTCCTTCCGTGGACACAGCCGTGGGAGCGACCCCTCCTCCCGTAGGCGCAGCCGTCGTCGCGGTGGGCGGGACAGCTGTCGCCTCGTCCCCACCGCAAGCTTGGAACAGCAGCAGCGCCGACGTGGCCGTAAGGCCCAACGCCATGGTTGCTTTCATGAAGTCGCGACGGTCTATGTATTTCCGCCTCGCCTGCTTGGTCAATACGTCCAAGTAAAAAGCTCTCTGTTCTTTCTTATTCATGACGGCCTCCGTTGGTGATTAAAGCCCACGGTTTACACGGGCGGCCAACTAAGGTTAGGAAATTGATAAATAGTATTTTACATACATATAGCTATCTGTCAAGAGCCAATTTCAAGGCAAAAGAAAACGTTATCTGTCTCCCCATAGAGCTAAATCGTAATATTGTGATGGCATCTTAACACGTGTCGTTATATCGAAAATGGCGCTCTTTAGGGCCTGAGCGTGGGGCGCCTGGGATAGGGGCAGGGTGAGGGCATGCCGGGAAATCGCCGGCGCCGGTGTGGCCGGCAGCGGTTCTGGTCCTACCGCCAGGTGGGGAACAGGTGATGAATCTTGACCGCTTCCAGGTCCGTGACCACCGGCCTAATCTCGTCTGGCGCTGGCTGACACCCGCAGCCGTAGCGAGGCGAGCATCTTTAGCGAAGCCGCTGTGATTTCGCCCGCCGCTGACTCCAATATGTCGGAGTTGGCACGCGAGGACCTGCCGTAGCCGCTGATCTTGCGCACGAATTGCAGGGTAGCCGCATGAACGTCACCCTCCACAGGCTGGTCGCCGGCATTCAGCAATAACTTAATACTCCTACACATGGTCACCTCAGAGCTTGTCTCATAAAGTTGAGTCCTCCAGTATCCTGCCTTTCTGGATTCCCGCTCCCCGATCGGGGCCGGGTACAAGCTTCGCGGGAAAGACGGGTGAGCGGCGGGTATGACGGGCGGCACACAATTAAAACACCCTGTAGAGCAACGGAAAAAGCGGGGAAGGGCACCCCGCGTGGGACGATGTTCATGTGGATTTCGCCCGGGCGGTCCAAAGGGGCAGGGCGGCCTCCAAGGCCTGGAGCCAACGGTGCAAAGTGCGGCGGCCCACTCTGGAGAGGCGGGCGGCCTGGGCAATGGAGGGGGGCGGCGAGAATGGGGAGAGGCGGTTGCCGGCGCGGGGAGAGGCCGGGGTTTTTTATTTCAGGGCCGTTGTGAGCCATTGTGAGCCATGGCCTCAGTGGCCGTTTGATAGATTTGGCAGGCTGCTAATAGCTGCCTATCAACAGCGTAGGGAGTGGTCGCCGGAGGGGTCAAGGGCGAAGTGTCGGGAGTTTAGGACGGAGGGGGCATCAAGATAGATGATTTCAGACTTGGAGGCGGCCATCTTGGCCTTCGCCAGCTACTACGACTACCGGCGCTATCACAAGGCCTTCGGGAACGTGACGCCCTCGGATGTCCTCAAGGGAAGGCGGCAGGAGATCCTGCTAAGAAGAAAGGAGGTGCAGGCCCAAACAATCGAACGGCGAAGACAGCGCGATAGGGCCATCAGGGAGCTTACGAGACCTCTATCCGACCCCTGATCTCTCGGGTCTCAAAGTGTCTCACTTTTGCTGGTTGCCAACAGACAGAGCGTGGCAGTCTGTATCCAATCAACACCGAGAATTGAAAGAACCTCGATTGGCCCTCTCGCACTTGGCAAACACAGGGATGTTCAGGTGGCTGGGAAGCTTGACGACGCGTCGGCCGCGGTTACGGCGCCCGGCGTAGAAGCTTTACAACCTTGCCGGCCTGCGCCAAAGGGCGCCCAGAGCCCGGTCGCGCAGTAGCGCCAAGCGCTCGGGGATGGTCCCCGCTTCCAGCAGTATCCCGCTGCCCAACAGCACCCCTATGGCCACAGCCGCAATCACCACCGCCCCAAGGCTCAGGTTCCTGGCCCACAGCGGCGCGGCGTACAGGTAAAGGCCGTTGCTGAGGACTCCCAGGACCATCGACCCGCCGATGGTCCCTTGGATGGACCCGATGCCTCCGGAGAGGGCCGTGCCCCCGATGAGGACGGCGCCTATGCTGTCCAGCAACCCGGGTCCCTGGCTGTACAAAGTCGCCCCCTGCCGGTATGACACGCCGGTGTCCGACGCCCGAATCATTCCGGCCATCCCGGCAAACAGGGCGCACAGCACATAGGTGCTGATGAGCATGCGGTCCACGTTGACCCCTGAGAGCCGCGCCGCTCTCGCGTTAGACCCCGCCGCGTACAGATGACTGCCGAAAACCGTGTAGGCAAGTAGCAGGAACGAGCCCAGGCCCACTCCCAGGAAGATGATAACCTGCACTGGGAAAGCCCCGACCATCCCCCGGCCCAGAGCGCCGAAGAAATTATCCGGCGGCGTGGCCAGTTCCCCCAGCGCGAAGATCGAGTTGCCACCGCTCACGCGCTCGCTGATGCCGTTCATGATCGACTGCGTCGCCAGGGTAGTAATGAAGGGCGCTATCCTGGCCTTGGTCACCAACAGACCGTTTATCAGCCCCAGTCCGGCTGCAAAAAGGACGGCGACGGTGAGAGCGGCATGGGTGGACACCCCGTCGATGTGGAACAGTCTGCCGTAAACCATCGACGTGGCGGCCCCGATGGAGATAATCGAAACGTCCACTCCCCCGCCCAGGAAGACGAAGGAGTTGCCCAGGGCGTAGATACCGGTGACGGACACCGAGCGGATGATAACCTGCCAGTTTTCCCCGGTAGCGAAGGTCTCCCTGGAGAGGGAGAGGAAAAGCACCATGACGGCCAAGAACGCCCAGCAGTAGTTGAACCGCAGTACTCTCAAGACGTCCCGGGATCGAATTTGACCCAACATCGCCATGGCTAGCCGGACACGCCCAACGCGGCGCCAAGCAGCTTCTCCTGGTCGGCGCTCTCCCGGTCGAACTCCGCGATCACCACGCCTTCATCCATTACCAGGGTCCGGTCACAGAGGCGCAGCAGCTCGGGCGGATACGAGGATGACACGATCACGGAGGAGCCCTGGTCAGCCAACTGGTCAATGAAAGTGTAGATTTGCTCCTTGGCGCCGACGTCGACCCCCACGGTGGGTTCGTCCACCATGAGGACTTTCGGGCCCATTGTCAGCCACTTGGCGAGCAACGCCTTCTGCTGGTTCCCACCGCTAAAGAACTCTATCTCCGTCTCCGGGCTGGGGGGGTTGATACCGAACTCGTCTATCTGGCGGCGCGCCAGCCCGCGCTCCCTGGGTGGGGTTACCACCACCCCTCCATAACCTGCTTGGGGCAGGTTGGTAAGGGACATGTTCTTGCGCAGGGTCAACACGTACATCAGCCCTTCCTCCCGCCGGTTGGAGGTGATCAACGCCAGGCCCTGCTGCATCGCCTCTTCCGGAGTTCGGACTCGAAGGGGTTTGCCCTGGAGGGTTACGGTGCCGGCGCTACGGGGCTCGGCGCCGAACAGCCCCTTGAGCAGCTCGGACCGGCCCGAGCCCAGGAGCCCATAAAACCCCAGGATCTCCCCGCTGCGAAGATCGAAGCTCACGTCGTTCACGGCGCCATCGATGCTTATTCCATGCGCGGACAGCACCACCTCTTCGGAAACGCTTCGTCTTTCGCTGGACTCTTGCGCTAGCTCATGGCCCACCATATCGCGGACCAACTCGGGGGTTGAAATATCTTTAACCTCGGCAGTCGTCACCCTCTCCCCATCCCTTAACACGGTAACCCGACCGCAGAGACCGAAGATCTCGTCCAGCACGTGGGACACATAGATGAAGCTCACACCCCGCTCTCCCAACCTCCGGATGACGTCGAACAGCGTCTGCTCCTCCCGGTAGGAGAGGGCCGCGGTCGGCTCGTCCAGAATAATCAACTGGGAATTCAGGGTAAGCGCCTTGGCGATTTCAACCAATTGGCGGTCGGGAATGCTAAGACTGGCGGCCTTAGCCCGGGGGCTGATGCTCGCGTTCAACTCAGTCATGAGCTGCTCCGCCGCGACGTTCAGCTTTTTTCGGCTCACGTGGAATGGAAGGTCGCCGCGGGCATAGCCCAGGTTTTCGGCCACAGTCAGAGTGGGCACCAGCTGTGGCTCCTGCTGCACCAAGGCGATCCCAAAACGGTGGGCGTCCCGGGGGTTCTGGATATCGGCCTCCTGGCCGTCAACCAGAATGACCCCGCTGTCCCTGGTATAGACTCCGGCGACGACCTTGCAGAGGGTCGACTTTCCGGCGCCGTTCTCGCCCACCAAGCCGTGGACTTCACCCGTTTCTACGCTGAAATCAACTTCCGACAAGACCTCCACGCCGTAGAAAGACTTGGCGATTCGCTGGGTTTCAAGGACGGCCGGCATCTTTCCACCCCTTGACGAAGAGTTTAGCCACCGGTGAGGAACCGCCGGCGGCGTTGTTGCCGGAAGGTGGCGTCTATCCAGAGTACCGCCAGGAAGATCCCTGCCCGGATCATGAACTGGTCGTAGATCACCACGTCCAGGTGGGTAAGCCCGGCGATGAGGACCCTCAGCAGCAGCACGCCCAGCATGGTCCCGATCATCGATCCGGACCCGCCAAACAGGCTGGCGCCGCCTATGATTACGGCGGTCAGCGCCTCGAACTCCATGCCCGTGCCCGCGTTTACCAGGGACGCCTGGAAGCGCGACGTCAGCACCGCCCCCGCCACGGCCGCGCAGGCGCCCGAGATAACGAAGGCGAGGAGCCGTATCCGGTCGGCTGAAGTCCCAGCGGCGTGGGCCGCCCGCTCATTCCCCCCCACGGCGAAGAACGAGAGACCCAGCCTGGTGTGGGCCAGTATATAGTAGGCCACTAGGGCCATGCCGACGAAAACGTAGAACGCCACCGGAACGCGACCGACCACGTCCCCCCTTCCGAAGAACCGCAGCGCGTCGTTATTTATAATCTGGCTGGTCTCGCTGCCGAAGAAGTCCAACTGGATGCGCGCAGCCATGGCCCGAAATGCCGCCAGGGTGCCCAGGGTGATAATGAAGGAGGGAATGCGCAGCCGGGTCACCAGGAGTCCGTTCAGCAACCCCAAGAGCATGCCCAGGACCATCACCATGAGGATGGCCAAGGGCGCCGGCACGTTCACGTTGCGGACCAGCGCTGCCAGCATCACGGCGCAGACGCCCATGATGGAGCCCACGGACAGGTCGATGACGCCGCAGATAAGCCCGAAAGCGATGCCGATGGAGACGAGGCCCAGGGTGGTGATGGGAATGGTCAGGTCTTGGAGGTTGGTAGAAGCCCGAAAAGACTCGGATAAAAGGATGAAGACCAGGAACAGGAGGCCCACCCCCACCACCAACATCCCCTCGTGGCTCAGAAAGTAAGCCGGGACCCGCACCCTGGCCATCAGGGGTCTCATCGCCTGGGCGGACCTCACCACGCAGGCCACACGGGTTCAGAACTGCAACCGGTCAACTCCCAAGTCGCCTCAGCTAAGTTATTCCACCGCGTTGTTGCCCTGTCTATGATTTTCATCCCCAAGTGGGTAATTTCCTGAAGGCTGGGGCCCATGGCGCCTTTTGGCTTGTCGCTCCCGAGGGCCGGCTGATTGTCACCTCGGCAGCACCCCATTACCTCGATCGCCCCTCGTGGAGACGGCCGCAGGTCAGCCGATCTCCCACCCCATGGCGGGGCTCCAGGCTATAGGGTGGCCGTGCGTTGGGTTACTGCTCAGGTGGGGGACGGCCACTGGGAGTCAACCCCGACGCTTACCCCCGGCTCGGCGTCCTTGGTTACAACGACCATGGGGAATATCCTGGCCATTTCGAAGCCGTCGGCGTGGGCGCCTCCCCGCCACATGGCCAAGGACTGGTCAAAGGAGCCCGAGATCTCCGGCCCCTGGCCGTGCTTCATCATCACCGACACGTCCAGGCGACCGGTCCTAACCCCGTCTTGCCCATCCTTGAGACCATCGCAGCCGGCGATGAGGACACCTTCCCGCCGTCCCGCGTCTTCGTACGCCTTGGCGATACCCAGCGCTCCCTGGTCTTCGCCGCCGAATATGCCTTGCAGATCGGGGAACCTCTGCGCCACCGTTCGGCCCAGGGAGTAGCCGCCCTCCTGGGACCAGGCGGTCCCCTGCTCCACCGCCACCACCTCCAGGCCTGCTTCCGCAGCCCCGTCCAAGAACCCCGCCTTCCGCATGTTTCCAGCGGAGACGACGAAGTCGCCCACCGCCATGTACACTTTGGAACCGGGGGCAAGCCTCGTGCCCATCCACTTGGCGCTCAGGTACCCGTCGTCGTAGAACCTGAAGCCGTACTTCAGGGTGGGACGCCGGAGATTATCGCAGCACCATCCCAGCATGAATACGTTTGCCTTCCTGGCCCGGTCAGCCGGGTCCGCTACCGTGGCCGGGTCGGTGACGCCTAGGGAGATGATGTCGTAGCCGCGGGAGATGCCTAGGTCCATATGCTCGGCCTCCTTGGCCGAGTCGAAAGCGGAGTCCAACACCGTGTACTCCACGCCCGCTTCCTCGCACTCCCTCTTGTAGACGTTATGGGTCTGGGCCAAGAACGGGTGGGCGAGAAGGATCGCGATGTGAAGGAAGGTTAGGCCCTCTATTTGCCTCACCGCCTCGGGTGAGTACATGTTCAGGGGCATGGATGCAAAGTCGGGGAGCCGTTTGACCAACTCTCCCGTCTGCTGTTGCGCCAGCACCTTTCCTCCACCGGGACTTTGCTCGGAGGCCTGGTAGAGCAGCAACGCCGAGGTCGCCGTCAAGCCCAAAGCTAAAGCCCCCTTCATGAAAGTCCGGCGATCCATGATGTTGCGGTTCACCTGCAAGGTGAGCGCCTGCAAACTGAGGGCGCTCTTTTCTTTCTTGTTCATATCTGAACCCTCTCAATCTTGCCCAAGGCGGCACTAGACCGGCGATTTCCACTGTTCCGCTATGTTGTCCCTTGTCACCACCCGCAGTTTCATGCCCGTGGAGAACCAGGCGGAGTCGCCGTGTATGGGGCCTCCCCGAATCATGGCCTCCACAAAGTCCATCGCCCTGATGGCCTCAGGCCCGTGACCGCTCCGTATCATGACCGACATGTCGAGACTGCCGTCGGCGACACCGTCTTGGCCGGCCTTGAAACCATCGACTCCGGTGATGAGAAGCCCGTCCCTCCGGCCCGCGTCAACCGCGGCGGTGTGAATCCCGAGGGCTCCCAAGTCGTCCCCACCGAAGATGCCCTGGACGTCGGCGAGATTGGAGAGCATCGCCTCGCCTACGGTGTAGCCGCCTTCCTGGGTCCAGCCGGTGCCTTCCTCGAAGGCTACGACCTCCAGGCCGGCCTGGGCGGCGCCTTCCATGAACCCCGCCTGCCGGGCCCGCCCGGTGTGGCTGACTAGGTCACCCACGGCGCCGGCCACCTTCGCACCGGCCGGAAGCTGCTCACCCATCCATTGGGCTGTCAACTGCCCTTCTTGGTAGGTGTTTTTGGCCCACCGTGCCGTGGGGCGGACCAGGGTATTCTCAACGTAACCCATAACGATCTGGCCCGTTCTCCGGGCACGATTGATGTTGGCTCCCCCGGAGGCCGTGTCCAAGGCGTGAAAGATTATCACGTCGTACTCGCCGGCGATGGCCTGGTCGAAATTGTCTTGTTCCTTGTTCAGGTCGCCGGCCGAGTCTAGCACCGCGTACGTCATGTGGAGCCTTTGCTCCGCTTCCTCTTTGAAGATGTTGCTGCTACTGAGCGTATACGGATGGGCTAGATCGTTGGCCAGGTAGATGACGGTGTGGCCGTCGGGGAACTCCCACATCTCGTCCGCCTTAAACGGCAGGGTCTCCAGTGGGGGGAACCTCTTGACCATCCAGTCGAGATTTTCTTCGCCGGACACCTCCGGGGGTGCGGTAGCCTCCGGGGCCATGATAGTTTCCGGCGCCCCGGGCTCGCCCACCTGAACAGGCGCCGCCGTGGTTGCGGTGGGTGGGACCGCTGTCGCCTCATCGCCGCCGCAGGCCTGGAACAGCAGCAACGCCGCGCCGGCGGACAGACCCAGGGCCATGGCGCCCTTCATGAAGTCCCGGCGGTCCACCTGCTTGCGCTGCGCCTGCTTGGTGAGGAATTTCAGATGAACATTTCGCCCGGTCCGTTCCATTTAGAAGCCTCCCGCCTTAGGATTGCGGCCATGTTATATAGCGGCGGCGGCGCCTGTCAATACCCCACGGGGCCAATTCAGGGCCTTTCCTTTTGGGTGCCCGGCCCTAGCTTTTCCCGAGTTCCTGGGTTCGGCCTGCCTACTCGTTGATAGCATCGTTGATTAGCGCCTGCAAGATATTGAAGGGGACGGCCCCAACCAACGTCCGGCCGTTGATGAAGAATGTTGGAGTTGCCCGGACGCCGTAATCGAGGCCGGCCTGGTAGTTCTCAAACACGATCATGGTCTTGTCCCCACTCTCCACACAACGGGTGAAGACCTTTGTGTCCAGGCCCAAGTCGTCGGCATACCGGCTCAGACTCTCAAGCCCTTGGTCGTCTTGATTCTCGAACAGTATGTCGTGGTACTCCCAGTATTGCCCCTGGTCGCGGGCGCACTCCGTAGCCTCCGCCGACTTTTGCGCGTTGTGATGCAATGCGGATATAGGGAAGTTGATGGTCACGTATTTCAGCGTGTCCCCGTACTCTCGAAGGAGTTGGGGCAGGACCTCCCGGGCGTGGTGGCCGCAGAATGGGCACTGGTAGTCCACGAATTCAATAAAGGTAACCGGGGCGTCCCCGGGTCCCAGGAACGGCCGTCCCTCTATGTCGATGTCCACGAGTTCCGCCGCAGCGGGCGTCGGCAGAGCAAGCGGGGGCCGTTGCAGCGAGCTTGGATTTGCAACCTGGGGCGGGGTCGAAGCCAAACGGTACACTCCCCAGGCCACCGCAAATCCGCAGCCAAAGGCGATCAGCACGATCACGACTACGAACAGGTCGGCCGTTCTTACGGTGATGGTGCCATCGCCCGTCCGCATGTTCATCCCGTAGGGGCTCGCTTCCTTATCATGCGGCCGGTTTGTCCCGTGGACGGGGAGTCGTCAGTTCAGGGGCACGTATGAGCAGCAATTGGCTCCCCCGGACCCGTCGCAAGCCTGCAGTTCGTCCTGTACGAAAGTCCTTGCCACGGCCGCCGGGGCGTGGTCCGCGCCCGACACCCAGCCGATGGAGGACATCGATATGGCCACCGCCACCATGATCAGCACGATGACGGATGACAACGTGTACTTTTTCATGACGTGGCGCTAACTAGCCACCTGTGCCGAATGCGCCCGGACTGGGACCTGAGATGACCGGCAGGCCGTCGATGCTCCACCCGGGCCATGCCTCCTCGTAGCTTCGTACTGTGGGATAGCCTAGGACTTTTAGCACGAAGTAGGTATGCGCGTTGTGTTCCCCGCCCTGGCAGTAGGTCACGATTGTCTTGTCTTTGGTTATACCTTTACTTTCGAACAGCTCCCGCAGGTCCTCCAGGTCCCGCAGCGTGCCGTTTCGGTTCCGCGTCTCTTTCCAGTACAGGTTGAGGGCGCCGGGAATGTGGCGCTCCCCGTATCTTCTCCCGGGCCGCACGTCGAGTATGAGCACCTCGGGGTCGCTGTGGTGGTCCAGGATCCAGTCCGCGGTGGCCAACCGCTGGGGCGCCAACTCGACGGGAAATATCCCCGGGGTCACCGCCGCGGTGGCTAGGCTTATCTCCCGGTCTTCGCTCTCCCACTTGGGAAAGCCGCCGTCCAGCACGCTCACCTGCCGGTGGCCGAAGTGCCGGAGCTTCCAGAAAACCCTGGACGCCTGGTACCCACCCTTGTCATCATAGAGCACCACGTAGCTGTCTTTGCCTATGCCCAGCCAGCCGAAGGTCTCGGCCACCTGTTCGTCGCTTACCAGGGCGCCCTTTATCCGTGCGTCCGGGTCCAGCAGGGACTTGGAGGGGAGACTCAATGCGAAGGGAATGTGGCCCCGGGCAAACTTTGCGGGGGTGCGCAGGTCGATGATCCGCATCTCCGGAGCACTGACGATAGGGTGCAACTGCTCCGTGCTGATCACCGGAGGCCGGGATGGCGCCTCATCAACGCCGCCGGCGGCAGCCTCCGGCGAGGAACCGGAGGGTTGCTCAAGGGCGCCGGGACTCGAGGCCTGGGACGAGGTGGAACCCGAGCCGAATACTCCCCATGCCGCCGCGAACCCGGCGCCAAAAGCAACAACCAAGGCCAGGACGGCCAACAGCCACGTCTTCTTAACGGCGATAGCGCCGTCGCGTATCTGCATCGTCGTCACCCTCCGCGCGGGCTCCCTCGCCTATGTTAGGGACAGGAGGCCTAGTCGACAAGGGGGCTTGAGTCTAAGGTTCGTCTCCCACGCGAGTCCACATTTCACCATGCTGCGGGGCTGCAGGGTGCCAAGATAGGTCTCCACGGGACAATTATAGACCATAAGTCGCTTCTGTTGGGGTTCTCCGGTGACCTTGTCGAAGACGGCGCAAATTTGCGGCCGCACTTGGAGTAGTCCTCGGCCGGAAACGTCACGGAGACGGGACGTTTCCGCATTTCAGCCCCGCATCGAGTACGCGGCCGGCCTTTCGCCGGCATTGCCGCGGCCTTCCGGGGCGCACGGACCTGGCTGTCGAGACGGTTCCCCGTCGTCATCCCGGAGGAGGTCGGAGTCCGGTAACACCGCGCCGGCTGCCAGGTGCGTCCCGGGATACCAGTCGTACCGGGGCGGGCGGTCCATCTTCTTTGTCCTCCTAGTGCTGACACCAGGATGTCAGTGGCACCAGCGTAGGCCCGTCGCCGGCGGAATCCCGGCGGCGTGGCGTCCGGAGATGCCCTGGCGGGTTGGGGGTCTGTTTCTCGCGGCCCCGGAGCGGCACTTCCGAGCGAGGCGGCACGTGGCAACCGGAACGCCAGGCCGCAAGCTCTTTTGTGGGCCGCATCGCATACCATCGCCCTGAAAATCGGCCTGGATGTCGGTCCCGTGTTCGCGGACCCGGTGATCTGGGCTGTTCGCCGTCGTGGACGAAACCAAGGACGAATAACCCAGCCCTCGGGCGTTGACCCGCGTAACCGGAGGACAAGGCAGACCATGTGGGGAGGCATTGACTAGGGCTATTGGCCATGCCCCGGGGAAAATGTGGAGGACGTCCGATTGGCCAGGGCATTTCCATTCTCGCCCGCGCCGTGGTAGCCAACCCGTCTTCCCGATCAAAGCCGGGGCCCAGGGAACCCCAACAGGGGAGGACCGCCCTTACCTCTAGTAGCCCCGGGTTCCGGTCATATGGCCGATCTAGCGGTCTGATGAAAGCTCGGTCCGGCGACGACGTGCCGACAACGTAGCGCGGCCGCCCCGGCCGTTTACTTCGATAATGAAAAGCCCGCGTAAATTGGCCAATTGGCCGGTTCACGTTGACATTCCGGGAGTTTAGTCATAACATCCCGCCAATCGACTCCTTTTTCGTGTGGTTGAAGCTTCATATTTATCAGTTTAAGAGGATAAGCCATGAAAATTTTGCTACTTCCTGCGCTGGCCATGTTGCTGGCCGTCGGCCTCGTATCCTGCGGGTCCAACCAGGCTGAATTGGATTCGGCCAACGCCAAGGTTGCATCTTTGGAAAGCGAGCTCTCCACTGCCAATGAAAAGGTGTTGCGCCTGTCGCAGCACACGGCCTCCGGCGGCGGCGCCAACGTTAAGATGATGCCCGATGAGGCCGGAAACCCCACGGTGCGAATGGACGAGGTCTTCGGCTTCGGCACCAACTACGCTTTCTGCCGTGTGGACAATGTCCCCGTTGGTTTCGTAATGCCCACCTACGCTATGGGCGAGGTCTTCATTGAGCCCAACACCTTCTTCATGCTAATGAAGGCCACGGATATCGCCTCCTTTGAGATCAGCACGTTGAGCGATGGGGAGACTCAGGCAGTGATGGAGGGGGACTTTGACTGCGCCACCGAGGCGGGGGTGGCTGGCACCAAGATCGGTGGCAGGGAGGCTTTCGAGCCGGCAAGCTTTGAGGTCATCGCCATTGACGGTGGCGCCGGTAACGCAAACGATTCCTTCGTGTTCAGGGCGTTCTTCGACGAGGATGAAGCCCCCATCAACCACGCCATCTTCGGCCCAGAGTTCGACTTCACCGGCGACATGGTGTCGGGCGACATAACCATCGTCGACCCCGACGCTTAGGTCTGGGTTTGCCTCAGATCGCCGTCGATTCGCAAACGTGAGCCACACCGAAGCCGGGTAAAAGGCCGGACCTGGCAACACAATCGGATACCAGCAACGGCCCCCTAGTGCCGGACACTGGCCATAGCTGTCCACCAATGAACAAGGCCGGGTTGAGCGGACACGAGGACTGCAACAACGCAGGGGTCTAAGCCCTGCGTTGACCACGTCGGCTCTGCCTCCAGCGGTAGGAATCGCATCAATCAAGGCCCACAGGGCAGGGCAACGCGGAAAGCGGCTGCTGTGAATGCCTCCGAGACTTGCCCCACCGGCTCTACAGATAGGCTGGGATTCACCGGCGCCGACTAGAAACGTGGCCGGGAACCCCGACTCTCCCTCAACGGTCATTTTCTGAACGTCGATTGCCGATGTTATATTGGAGTTCTGAGACGTCTATCGTATGCCATCGTGCTGTATAAGACTGGAATGTGTCTGCTTGAATCGGCAAGAAACGCGGCCAATGGCTTTGCGGCCAGGCTTCTAGGGCCTGTTCACACTACGATATACGTCTTCACGCTCCCTGGACTGTCATTCCGAAACGGAGCGGAGCGCAGTGAGGAATCTCAAGTCCTTGTCCTCGAGCCAAGCTGTCGAGGAGCAACGCGCAGGTAATGCAGGGCTTCGTTACTTAAGAATACTCTGAACAACTGGGCATCTGCCGGTCTTTCTAACCGGGCGGGGGTTCAGAGAGGTTCTCGCCCCTCGATTTGGCGTCTGTTAAGGCCTTTCCCGCCCTGCCCCAGACTCTCTTTCGGGTCCAACCCGGGGCCTTGGGCCCACTCACCCCCGGGTTAAACGGCCAGGCATCGTTGGGCGGCCTTCAGGTTGGATAACCCCAGCACGAGGGCCTGGCTCTCCGTGTTCTTGGCCAGGCCCCGGTCGCTTACCTTGGCGTAATCGAAGCGCCTTTTCACGTCCAGGGAGGGGTGTTCCACCTTGGCCCGGACCGACGCCTTGACCTTCTCCCTCAGGGCTTCCAGACTCCCCGGCTCCAGCTTCCGCCGCTGCTCCGGCTTCAGCGCCACCTGCCACTCCACCGCCAACTCCCGGTTCTCCTCCCGCTTCTGCACCCCCACGTACCCGGCATCGCCCCACACCCGCGACTCTCCTCCATGCAGCAGGTGGTGGGCCTCCGTCACGTCATGCACGTTGGCTGGCGTAGTTGAGTGGCAGTGCACCAGACCTGTGGCCGCGTCCATCCCGATGTGCGGCTTCATCCCGAAGTGATATTGGTTCCCTTTCTTTACCTGATGCTTCTCCGGGTCCCGCATTCCGGATCGATTCTTCGTAGACGACGACGCCTCAATGATAGTGGCGTCCACTATGGTTCCCTCCCACACCCGCAGCCCTTGGGACTCCAGATGAGCGTTTATCTCTTGGAACAGGCCCAGGCCCAAGCCGTGCCGCTCCAGCAGATGGCGGAAGTGCAATATCGTGCTCTCGCCGGGCAGCGGGTCGCTCAGCCGCAGACCCACGAACCGCCGCACCGACTCCGCTTCGTACAGCAAGTCTTCCATCTCAGGGTCGCTCAGATTGTAGAATACCTGGACGCAATGGACCCGCAGCATTGCCGATAGGTCGTAGGGTCGGCGTCCTCGGCCCGTCTTGGGATAGAAAGGCCGGATGCGCTCCTCCAGTCGCTGCCAGGGAATCAGACCCTCCATGCGTTCCAGGGACAACTCTCGACGGGTCTTGCGCTTCTTCCCCTGGTATTCCAGGTCCGCAAAGGTTGGCTGGTCCATCAACTCTCACTCTCCCCGCCGGCATCGGCTTCTCCAGCCTTACTACGCCGCAATCCACGGACTTTTTCAGAGTATCCTTAATATTCCCACACGTGGTCACCTCAGAGCTTGTCTGATAAAGTTAAGTCCTCCAGTATCCTACCTTTCTGGATTCCCGCTCCCCGATCGGGGCCGGGGACAAGCTTCGTGGGAATTGGGGATGGCCAAGGGCCACGTATGGCTATGAAAACCGCTATTTTCAGGGCAATGACAGAAGGCGGGAATGACAGAACGCGAGAATTGCGGATGGCCCTCTGGGCCGCGTATGTATATGAAAACGGCTATTTTCATGGCAATCACGGAGGGCGGGAATTACAGAAGGCTGGAATGACGGAATAATGAAAAGCCCTGGCTAACGGCGGGTTCCCAGTGGCGGGACACCGGGTTTCTGTGTATACTTTCGCCCAAACCCCATGGCCTGAGGCGACGTCATCCCTGCTGGGCAAACTTCTAAACGCCCGGCCCTAGCCGCCGGTGGGCCGCCTTCGAGGCTTGTACCTGGCCCTCGAATGGTGCGAGGGCGGGCCTAGGCGAATTGGAACACTGATAGCGATTGGTCGCCATTCAGAATGCTGATGTCGGCGTCGCCACTGTCTAAATCATGCCGATTTCAACGGCAATACCCGTAAGGAATAATTAAAGACACCTCATGGACGCCCCGTCAGTCGAGCAGGCAACTACCCAAGAGGACTTCAACAGCAGGTACCGCTTCGTCATCGCCGGCCTGTTAGTGACGTCATATCTGGCCCTAGGCCTCAACTTCTACTCTCCCTCCCCGGTGTTGCCGCTGATCATGGACGACTATGACATCAGCAACGCCGTGGGCAGCATGGTGGTGACCCTGGGCCTTCTGGCCTTCGCCTTCTTTGGAATTCCGGGCGGCGTCATCGTCTCCCGCATGGGCCTGCGCACTGCCGTCACCGCGGGCTCGGCCCTCATGGCGTTGATGGTGCTGACCAACGTGGTGCCCAACGTCTGGGTCATGCTGCTCCTCCGCGGCGCGTATGGGTTGGGCATCGCGTTATTGTTCACCGCCAGCGGCCCGATGCTCATGAGGTGGTTTAGCCCCAAGGAAGTCGCCATCATGAACGGCGTCAACACCGGGGCGGTGGCGGTGGGAATCGCGGTGTCCCTGCTGGCCGCCGCGCGCCTGTCCGACGTGATGGGATGGCAGTCGGCCCTGAGCGTCTTCAGCATACTGGGCGTAGTCGCCACCGCAGGATGGATGGTCTTCGGAGGCCGCGCCGGCGCGGCCAGCCCTGCCGCACCCGTGATCAGCCGGCGGGTGCTGAGAGAGGTCCTCACCAACAAGACCGTCCTGTTGGTGGTGGCCGCCAACGCCGGGCTGATGATCCAGTACACCACCCTGAGCACCTGGCTCCCCACCTTCTATAACGAGGTGCGGGGCATGGAGCTGAAAGATGTCGGGAAAATCTTATGGTTGGTGCCCTTCGTGGGCATCTTCTCGGTGTTGCTGGGAGGCTTCCTGCCGGGCCGTTTCGGCTCCAAGAGAATGTATTTCATAGTGCCCGGCGTGTTGATACTGTTGGCCGGGCCCGGGTCCTACCTGCTGACCAACCTGGGCGCCATCTACCTGGCGGTCATCGCGCTGGGCTTCTTCTCTTGGCTGTGCATTCCCAGCTTCCTGTCGCTGCCCATGGAGATGCGCGGCGCCACCCCCGAGAAGGTGGCCCTCATATGGGGATACCTCGTAACCGTGGAAGGCTTCACCACCTTCGCCATGCCCCTGGCCGTGGGGGCGCTGCGGGACGTCACCGGCAGCTTGAACCCCGGCTTTGTCATCTGCTCGGTCTTGGCCTTGGGGGTGCTGGCCGCGGGAGTGCTCATCCCCAAGGAGGACCTGGAGGTCGAGGCGGCGCCGCAACCCGAAGGCGCCCCGGCCCTAGATTGACATCGCCTCAGGGCCGGGGCCATTATAGGGGCGCCCCGGACGGCCAGATCTTTTGCGCCAACCCGGGAGCTTGCTTCTCCGAGCCAAAGAGCTCGGAGCGCCGGAGGGTGTTTTGGCCAGGTTGCCAATTGCTACTAGAGACAGCGTGCCCGCAGACCAACGGGAAATCTTCGACGATATGGTGCAGCGGCTGGGCTCCGTCCCACAATACGGCCCCGGGTCTGTGCTGATCCACGTCCCCCTGGCCCAACAGTGGGCCAACAGGCTCAACGAATATCTGCGCACTGAGTCCTCACTCACGGATAAAGTCTTGGAACTGGCCATGCTGGTCACTGCCCGGGAAATGGATTGCCAGCACATCTGGAATGCCCACGCCGGCTCCGCCCGCCAAGCCGGAGTGCCTGACGGCCTGGTGGATGCCCTGAGAGACAAGAAAGAGCTCCCGGCTCTGGCTTCCGACGAGGCGGCCGTGGTGAATTTGGGGCGGGAGGTTTTCCGCAGCCACAAAGTGAGCCGCGGGGCGTTTCAAGCGGCGCTGGAGCAGTTCGGGGACAGGGGCGCCGTGGAGTTGACCCTAACCATGGGCAACTACACGTTGCTGGCGATGGCTATCAACACTTTCGACACCGATCTGCCGCCCAATAGGACGGAGCCCCTGCTGCCCATTTAGCCGGCGTAGACTATGAGCTTGTCTCCTAAAGCTGAGTCCTCCAGCATCCTACATTGCTGGATTCCCGCTTTCGCGGGAATGACGGAAGGGCGGGAATGACGGAAGCGTGGGAATGGCGGGTTATTGAGCCGCATTCAATACTGGGTTAGGCGGTTAATAACGGTAACCAGTCAGGTTGCGTCCGCCCAAAATCGTGAGTGGAGACTTCTGAGACGGGCTTAGACCATGCGGAGTTGGCTCCGGAGCAGCTGTGGGCCAAGAGTCCGCCGTTGGAATGCCGTCAGCGGCCAATTCCCGAGTGTTTTGCGGGCACGACTAGTCATGGTCCCAAGCTTTCAGGAGGCGGCGGGGCACCCGCGGCGAAAAACTACATCAATGCTGCGGGCTGACGAAAGGCGCTTTTTGCGCTTTTTGGTAGTAGGCCGGGACCGAGGCCACTTGTAAGCACAAGGCAGATGAGCGTTAGCGCTCTTCTCTAGTGATTGATACATGATAAGTGATACGCGCTTAAGGATGCCGGTAACATAGGCCGTGAATCTGCGCGGGAGGATGTCAGCATGGACGTACAGCCCTTCAAGATCCAGGCCCCGGACGAGGCTCTCACGGACTTACGAGAGCGTCTGGAACGCACTCGTTGGTCAGATGAAATTCCCGGGTCTCATTGGGACTACGGGACCAACCTCTCCTACATCAAGGAACTGGTCGACTATTGGCAGACCAAATTCGATTGGCGGGCCCAGGAGGAACTGATCAATCGGTTCTCTCACTTCCGGGCCGACGTTGACGGCCTGGGTATCCACTTTATACATCAACGAGGCCAGGGGCCGAACCCTATGCCCCTGGTGATCACCCACGGTTGGCCCGGGTCGTTCTTCGAAATGTCGAAGATCATTCCGCTGCTGACCGACCCGGCGAGCCACGGGGCAGACCCGGCTGACGCTTTTGACGTGGTGGCCCCCTCTATGCCTGGATATGGGTTTTCTGACCATCCCGTCGAGCGTGGACTACATGTGCTGCGGGTGTCTGACTTGTGGGTCCGGCTCATGACCGAAGGCTTGGGATACGACCGGTTCGGGGCGCAAGGCGGCGACTGGGGCGCGGGTGTCACCGCCTACCTGGGTTACGCCTACCCGGAAAACCTGATAGGCATACACTTGACCTCTATGGTTAGGCCAGCCCCGTACCTGGGGACAGGGTCCCAGGAGTTGTCGCCGGCCGAGCAGGCTTTTTTGAAGCAGCGGGAACGGTGGCTGCAAGATGAAGGCGGCTACTCCCATATCCAGGGCACCAAGCCCCAGACCCTTTCTTACGGTCTCAACGACTCTCCGGCGGGCCTTGCCGCCTGGATCGTGGAGAAGTACCGGAGTTGGAGCGACTGCGGCGGGGACGTGGAGAAGCGTTTTACCAAGGATGAGCTGCTCACGACCATCACCATTTACTGGCTCACTCAGACCATCAACTCATCCACTCGTCTGTATTACGAGTCCCTGAACCACCCCTGGGAGATGAAAGAGGGAGAGCGGATTGGCGTCCCCGCGGCCATGGCGGTGTTTCCTGGGGAAATGAGCCGCCCGCCCCGGGAATGGGGCGAGCGTTCTTATAACGTGCAGAGGTGGACGGAGATGCCCAGCGGCGGCCACTTCGCCGCCTTGGAGGAGCCCGAAACGTTGGCCCAGGATATAAGGGCCTTCTTCCGTTCCCTGCGAGATTGATGCTGGACCAACGCACGGAAGCGCTGTTTCCTCCCTGCGCGGCTACCCGCTGAGGTGCTTCCCGTAGAACAACAGGACCTGATGCCACATATCTTGGGCCGGAGCAGCCCGGTAGCTGGGTCTGTAGTCAGCAAAGAAGGCGTGGCCGGCCTCAGGGTACATGAGGAATTCGTAGGTCTTGCCGTGCTTGTCCAGTTCCTCCTTAAGCCGTGCGGCGTGCTCTGGTGAAGGATTGGGGTCTTCCTCACCGAAAGTAGCCATGAGAGGGCAAGACAGATTGGCTACCATGTCTATGGGAGACACCGGCCGTTCGGGTGTGTTTTCGTCCTGGATGATGAACCCGCCCGCGGAATCCACCGCGGCGTCGATGTTGGTGCTGCCGCAAGCAGTTATCAAAGTGTACCTGCCTCCTGAGCAGAAACCGATCATCCCCACCTTACCATTGGAGTAGGCTTGAGCCTTGACATAAACTGCGGCCCCGTCCAAGTCACCCAACGCCCGCGAGTCTGGGGTAGCAAACATCTTCTGGATTACTTCGTCCATATTCTCGGGGTTGGGGGCTCCTTCCCGGGTATATAGGTCCGGTGCGATAGCCACGTAGCCCTGGCCGGCGAACCGCCGGGCAAGATCCTTTATGTGTTCCACCAAGCCGAACGCCTCGCAAGTCACAATGACTCCGGGATGGGGGCCCTGTCCGGCAGGGCGGCAAAGGTAAGCATCTATCATTGCGCCGCCGTCTCCGGGGTATTGGATTGTATCCGACTGTATTTGTGCTTGTGTCATAACCTAACTCCCCCTGTTGTGATTGTTGGTCGCCCGGCCGGTCCGGCGCCAGTGTGGCAAGGTCTGCGGCGACGGCAGCCGTGAGACCGGAACCCTGCCTATTTTGCCCCATGGTTAGGTTGTAAGCAACCGGCGCCGGTCTGCGCTTAGCGTTATTTAGTTCTCGGAAGTTGTCGCCCTACACCCCCGTCATACCGGCGAAAGCGAAAACCTTAGAGATATGGGGGGCCATCCTGGGCCTACATCCCCGTCATACCGGCGAAAGCCGGTATCCAGAGACTTTCCGGGAAGCGAGAGTTCCAGGTGGACTCGCTTTTCTGGGCCCCGGCATTCGCCGGGGCGACCGTGAAGAGTACCTCGTCTAGCTACTTTTGAATGACCCCGGGTCTACGCTTTAAGAGCGCGGGAATTAGAACACGGAAGTCTCAAATCGCAGTCGAGAAGATTCTAGGCTGGCTGCCCGGTCATGCGCCGAGGGCTTCGCCAAGACACCAACCCAGGCAGCAAGGGTTGAGACCCCCGGACAATCAGGGTTCCGTCACTTTCTTCCAGCAGGTCGGGGAGCATATTCTCCAGCGTTGCCATTTGGGGACTGCCCGGCTCCAGGTACAGCCGGCGGGCCAGCAACTCCAACGCCTGCTGAACATCGTCAAACCCCCCAGCGGGCTGCGCCGCGAGCATCTCCACCTTGGCATCGATCCCCATTTGCCCCAAGACCGCTTGAAACTCCGGCAGGCTGGACAAGGGAATCCGCGCCTCACCGTGGATCTGCTCCCACAGGGCATGAATTTGGGACTGGGGAGGAGCATTGAAAAGTACCACGAGGACCCGCTCTCTGGCGTGGTCTTCCAACTTCCGCACGAAGGGTTCTATATCGGCGACTACGTATAACACGTGAGCGCACAAGACGAGGTCAGCGGGCTCCACTTCCGCCTCCTCCCATCGAGCCTGGACCACGGAGACGTTGGAAATGGAGGACTCGGACGCTTGCTGCCGGAGCACTTCCCCCATGCTTGGGGATGGCTCTACAGCCACCACGCTACGGCAGTGGATGGCCGCGGGCAGGGCCAACCTCCCTCCTCCGGCCCCCACGTCGAGGAGAGTGTGGTGAGGCGCCACCTCCTCCAGTAGACGGTTTACCAAGCCGTCGCCGGTGCGTCTGGGGTCGGACTTAAACTGCTGAGCGTAGGGCCTCCAACGGTCCTCGGGCGGCGATACCCCGCCCATTGCTCTTTCCGATTGGGCATGCTCTGCCTGCACCATCTGTTTCCACCGTTGGGTCGCCAGCATAGACCACTCCTCAAAACAGGACCCTGGCAATTAGCCAGGTTGAAATTAATAATCCATTCTACTCGACCTCAGCTTATGCTCGATGGAAAGGCCATCTAATTCTCTGATCCGGTGGGCTGCCGGGGGGCATAATCCTGGGCAACTCCCAATGACTGGCCCCTCCTCAGATAGTGGCAGCAGAACGTAAGTGAATTCAGGAGTGGATTCAGGTTTTCATGATGGCGGAGCGCACCTCTCCTCATACTGGTCCGCTGGAGGAAGGCGCAGGCGTGGTTCCGGGGTCGGCAGGCTTGTCCTGAATGAGCCGAATGGTTCACATCAGCCGGTTTCCAAGGACACTCCGAAGGCTTGAGATGGATCGCCTCGCCCTTGACACGTCCCTCGTCACGTGATTTGCTGGGGCGGGGTTCGCAATCCTCGGTTATGGGCCCTTAACCGGTGATCCACCGGTAATCCAACAGACATGCGAGGTCAAAAAATGGACGGAAAGGTGATCGGCTTACACATAGTTGGAAGCAGGGTCGAAGAGGTCCGAGTAGCCATAGAACAGGCCGAGCGATTGGGCGTTCAGGCCGCTTGGATGACTACGGGCGGCGCCCGGCTGGACAGCATCACCGCCTTTGCGGCGATTGCGGACCGGACCGAGAATATAAAATTCGGCACGTCCATAGTACCCACCTATCCGCGCCATCCCCTGGTCATGGCGCAGCAAACTCAGATACTCGCCGATCTGGCGCCGAGCCGCTTCCGCCTGGGAATTGGCCCAAGCCACCGCCCTACCATGCGGCAAATGGGTATTAGAATGCCCAGCCCCTTGGGCCACTTGCGGGACTACCTGAGGATACTAAAGGAGTTGCTGCAGACGGGTAAGGTGGACTACGACGGAGAGTTTTTCCAGGCTCACGACAGCATTCCGGAGCCCCTTGACGTGCCGGTCATGGCTTCTGCTCTTCAACTGGGTTCCTTCGAGCTTTGCGGAGCAGAGGCCGACGGCGCCATCAGTTGGGTATGCCCCGGGAGCTACTTGCGAGACAAGGCGTTGCCCGCCATGGAAAAGGGCGCGAAAGAGGCGGGCCGCCCGACACCGTCCCTCATTGCCCACGTTCCAGTTTGCGTCCACGACGACCCGGAAGAGGTTCGAGCGGCCTTCCGCGAGCAATTTCCCATATATCCTACTCTTCCCTTCTACCGTCGCATGCTGATTGAAGCGGGCTATCCCGAGGCGTCGAAGGGGGTCTGGAGCGACGCCATGATCGATGGACTCATAATCCATGGTGACGAAGCAAAGGCGGCCGACGGACTGCGGCAATTAGCGTCTTTCGGAGCCACTGAGCTTTTGGTGTCGCCCATTCTAGCGGGGGCAGATCGCTCCGCCTCCCTAGAGCGCACCGTGGGGTTGCTGGGTCAGGTCGCCAAATCCTCTGCGTAAAAGAGTTGGCCACGCGTGGTTGCTCAAGCCTTGCTTCCGGTAGACCCGTGAAGGGTACTCTGAGCAAGGGCAGGGAACCAGGGGCCTATTACCGGACCCGGACCAGGTAATCAACGCAGAGCATCCGAGACGTGTCGTTTGATTGGGCCCCCAACGCGATAAGGGGCCCAATCAATCTATGATCCCAACCGCGCCGGGCGCCACTTGCCGGGAAATAGTTGGTACATGGAATATGAAGGTAACACCGGCCTTGCCATCCCGACCTCGCGGGGCCGTCCATATCTTAAGCCCGACAAAATGCGGGTAGGGGCACGATAGCTACTGCGTGACAGCCATCCCGAGAGTCATTGACCGAAGCGACAGCGGAATTCCCAACCGGCGTGCAGTTGGATGCGCGGAGTGCCGCAGCGAAAGCTGGCGCCGGGGACAACGTTGCGCGGCAGTGCCGGCAGGTTGACAAATCCGTGCCACTTCTGTAGCTTACTTACGGCGCGGCACACAAGACTTGTATCAATCGCCGATAATCTTATTGCCTTGGCTCCGCTCCTCAGTCCGGCGGTCCCTGCTCTCCAACAAAGCGCCTCGGTCCCTGATTATTCGGCGATAAAAAGTTGTATCCGGAACGGTTTTCTTCAAGGTAAATATAGTAAAGCCGACTGGAAGGAGACATTCATGGAAAGCAGCGACGAGATTGGCTCTAAACACGGGGGCTTGGCCACTCTTTCCCCAGAGTCCGTCCAGTACCCCGAGTCCAATAACGCCTCTGCCATCAGCGTCAGATCCTTATGGAAAGTCTTCGGTGAAAACCCGGAACGGGTGTTTACGCCGGAGCACGCCGGCAAAGAGAAGAGTGAAATCCTCGAGGAACTCGGTTGCGTAATTGCCCTTCAAGACGTGAGCTTTGAGGTGGCCCCGGGCGAGATATTCGTGGTGATGGGTCTATCCGGCAGCGGCAAATCAACCTTGGTGCGCTGTCTCATTCGCCTCATAGAGCCCACCCAAGGGCAAATTTTTATGGATGGGGAAGATATCCTGGACTACGATGATCCCCTCCTAACCCAACTCCGCCGCAACAAGATAGCCATGGTCTTCCAAAAATATGGCTTGTTGCCTCACAGGCGGGTGATAGACAACGTCACCTGGGGCTTGGAGGTCCAGGGAGTGGACAAAGCGGGACGACTGGAACGGGCCCAGGAAACCCTGGAGATGGTGGGGTTGAAGGGCTGGGAAACCAGCTATCCCAGGATGCTCAGCGGCGGCATGCAGCAACGGGTGGGCCTGGCCCGGGCATTAACGGTTGACCCGGAAATCCTCCTTCTGGACGAGCCCTTTAGCGGCCTGGACCCTCTCATACGACGGCATATGCAAGAGGAGCTCATGAAGCTGCAGGAGCAGCTCCGGAAGACCATGGTCTTCATCACACATGACCTCAACGAGGCGTTGAAGCTGGGGGACCGCATAGCCATCATGCGCGATGGAGCAATCGTCCAGCTGGACACCCCGGAGGAGATCGTCCTAAACCCTCGAGGCGATTACGTCACCGAGTTTATACGAGACGTCCGCCGGGAGTCGGTGCTGAAGGCCAAAAGCGTGATGAAGGAACCAAGGGCTGAAGGCCTCGACTTTGATGGACCTCGCTGCGGTGAGGATACATTTTTGGAAGAGCTGATCCCCGTGTTGATGCAACATCAGCAACCAATCCAGGTCCTCAACGATGCTGGCGAACTCGTTGGTGAGGTGCACAGGTCCGACGTAATGCTAACGATGGCCCAGGTATAGGCAACAAATTAGACGCCATAAAGGGGGAATTGCCCATGTTTAAATCTCTAGGTAGGGTCCGGTTTCTCTTAATGCTAACTGTGCTGTTGGGAACGGTGCTGTTGCTAGGCGCTATGGCTTGCGGCAGCGATACGGCAGAAGATGGAGGGGCGGCGGCGGCCGAAAAAGCGGCCGAGGCGGCGGAAAGAGCGGTGGCGGCGGCCGAGGCCGCTTTGGAAGCGGCCCAGGGGGCCGGAACAGCAGCCCAGGAAGCAGGAGCAGTGGCTACGGGAGCCGGGACGGCGCTCGAGGGCGCCGTGACGGCGGCTCAGGAAGCTGGAGCCGCAGCCCAAGGTGCGGCAATGGCGGCCGAGGAAGCCGGGATGGCAGCCGAAGGCGCGGCAGTGGCGGCCGAAGGCGCGGCGATGGCAGCAGAGGGTGCGGCAATGGCGGTCGAGGAAGCCGCGGTAATGTCAGAAGACGCGATGATGGCCCCCAAAGAGACCATAGTTTTCGCTGGCTTGAACTGGCCCAGCGCCCAATTGCAGAATGCCATAGCACGCCGGATCATCGAAGATGGGTACGAATATCCCACAGAGGCTATTGAGGGGGGCACCATTCCTCTCCAGATAGGTCTTCTCAATGGGGATATTCAGGT
Source organism: Dehalococcoidia bacterium (assembly GCA_965224325.1). Taxonomy (GTDB): domain Bacteria; phylum Chloroflexota; class Dehalococcoidia; order Lucifugimonadales; family UBA3495; genus CBDCMJ01. Next base: position 97,836 of record CBDCYT010000001.1, on the reverse strand, counting down.
CAATATGGAAGTATGGCTGCCCAACCAGCAAGACTTCTGGGATAACGCCCTGGCCAGTGGGGCAGTCATCCCCGTGGGCAAGAGCCTGGATGACAACTGGCAGAGCGCCTTCGTGATCCCAACCTACGTAGTCGAGCAGAATCCTGACCTGCAAACCGTCCAGGACATCAGGGATCACCTGGACCTGTTTCCCCAGGAAGGCGGAAAGGCGGTCCTGGTGAACTGCATATCCAGCTGGGCATGCTCGGGAGTCAACGAGGGCCAGGTCAACGCCTACGGACTGGACGACATAATCACCTTGCAGGACCCCGGGTCCTCGGCTAGCCTATTCGCCTCTCTGTACGGGGCGTATGAAAAGGGTGAGGCCTGGCTTGGCTACCTGTGGGGCCCGACTCAACCCGACGCCGAGCTGGACCTGACCCGTCTGGCGGAACCGGCCTGCGCCTCGGGCCAGGAACCGACGGAGGGCTGCGGCTACCCCACGGCCAACATCCGGATCGCGGTGCATCCGACGCTGGTGCCTCGCGCGCCGGACGTGATCGAGTTCCTGAGGAAGTGGGACTTCACCGCCGCCGTCAACGTGGCCGCCGACGCCTACATGGCGGAGACCGGCGCGACCGCCGACGAGGCGGCAGTATGGTTCCTAAAGGACCAAGAGGAGGCCTGGACCCAGTGGGTGCCGGCGGACGTAGCCCAAAGGGTGAAGAACAGCCTGGAGGGCTAGCGGGATACTAATCACCCGGCCGGTTGCTAACCAAGTTGGGGGCGGCGAGAGTCTCTCGCCGCCCCCAACTTTTTGTGCCCCCGTGATCATATCTCACCGCATCGTCCATCGGGTCCGCGGCCGGCTAACCCTCAGCGTCTTTCGATTGTTTTGTACGACACCCAATGAAGCGCTGTAAATCTGAAGCGCTGTAAATCGCCTCAACCAGCCGGTTGCTAACCAAGATGGGGGCGGTGAGAAACTCTCGCCGCCCCCACCGTTTGTGCCCCCGTGATTATATCTCACCGCATCGTCCATCGGGTCCGCGGCCGGCTAACCCTCAGGGTCTTTCGATTGTTTTGCACGACACCCGATGAAGCGCTGTAACTCGCCCTAGCCCTCTCCCATCGAGGGAGGGGAGTTGTCTGACCGTACAGCCTGTTTCGCCGATAATCGAAACGCCATGGGCTAACCCTGGGTAGCCTTCGCTTGGGCTGTGGCAAACCCCTGGGTGATGCGGTCGATGATGATGGCCAAGAAGACGATGCTCATCCCCGCCAGGAGGCTGTTGCCGATTTGCAGCTGGCCTATGGCTCTGAGCACGTCCGCCCCCAGGCCGCCGGCGCCCACGAGGGAAGCCACCACCACCATGGCCAACGCCATCATAGTGGTCTGGTTTATACCCGCCATTATGGTTGGCAAAGCTAGAGGCATCTGCACCTTGAGGAGAAGCTGCAGCGGCGTCGCCCCAAAGGCCGTGGCCGCCTCCAGGGTATCCGGGGAAACCTGCCGTATACCCAGGTTGGTCAGCCTTATGGCCGGGGGCACGGCGTAGATTATGGTGGCGATCACCGCGGGGACGTTGCCCAAGCCAAAGAAAAAGATGGCGGGCACCAAATATACGAAACTGGGCATGGTCTGCATAGTATCCAGCAACGGACGTAGCCCCTCGTCCACCTTGTTGCTGCGGGCGGCGATAATCCCGATAGGTATCGCCATGAAGGTGGAGACAGCCACCGCAGTCACCATAAGGGAAAGAGTCTCCATGGCGCTGGGCCAAAGACCCACGAATCCGATCGTTAATAGGCTGCAGGCGCTAAAGATGCCCACTTCAAAGCTGGCCATCCGCCAGGCTAAAAGGGCGACGCCGCAGATGAGCACCGGGTAGGGCACCCAAAGCAAGGCATCCTCGATCCAAGTCAGCACCTTCTTGACCAAGCTTCCGATGAAGTCGAAGACAAATTTTCCCTCTGTGGTCACGTATTTCGTGGCGGAATCGATACCACTGGCAATGTCTTCGTTAAGGAATATATCCTTGTCTTCTATCTCGTCGATGATCAGCTGGTCTTGCCCCCTGGTGACCGTGTGTGCCGCACCTAGATCTGCGTCGGTTACTCGCCAGGCGCCGCCTTCCTCCAGTGTTGAAACCGTGGCGGTGTCAGAGAGGCCGATTTCTTTGCGCCTAAACTCGAACTTCAGCTCTTCCGAGACTATGCCATCGTTCAAACCACTTGGTGTCGTGGGGTCAACCACAAGGGTTATATCGCCAACATCGAGTTGACTTTGCTTGGCGACCGAGTATTTTTTTCTGGGATCGATTATTAACCAGGACCTTCCTTCCTCCAGCGTTGAAACCTTGGCCCTGTCGGAAAGGCCCACGTCTATGAGCCTGAATTCCTCCCTCAGGCCTTCCGGAAAAGTCTCCTTGGCCAAATCTTCCTGGTATTGCGGGCCGCTGACGTTCAGCAGCCCGCCTCCGATGTTCAATACGTCGCCATTCATGACGGCTATGAACTCACGGCGGGGAGCTAAGATCAGCCACTCCTGTTCCTCCACCACGGTTGACACCGCGGCGAGATCGGAAAGGCCCGCTTCCTCGGCGCTCAAGGCCCTTCGCACCTCACCGGGAATTACCCCGCGTTCCAAATCGCCTTGTGAATCCGCGCCAAGGGTAATCACGTGCGTCGGTATTTGTTTGTCCAGCAGTTTGGGGAAGGACAGCGTATCCCCCCATGCCAGCACTATCGCCACCGTCGCCAGGATTACAATGCCTAGGACCGCACCGGCTAGACGCCAGCCACTCCAATTCCAGGGCCACAGACTGCCCGGCAGGCTGGAAGCTAGGGCTTCCCTAAAATGCTTCCCAGACGGTATGGCCGCCAGGGAGCCTCGACGATCTCTCATGCCCGCTCTCCTACCCGGGTTTAAGCCAGCTTCAAAAGGCGCTCTATTCTGGGATTGCACTTTACCATAGGCGCAGGCTTCCTGTTCCCTCCGGAGCTTGTCTCATAAAGCTGAGTCCCCCAGCATCCTGCCTTTGTGGATTCCCGCTTTCGCGGGAATGACGGGTTATTGAGCCGCATTCAATACTGATTTAGGCGTTTAATAATAGTAACCCGTCAGGCTGCGTCCGCCCTAAATCGTGAGCGGAGACTTCTGAGACAGGCTCACCGGAGTTTAGAAATAACTAGAGAGCCCTTTCCCGCGGGAAGGGGCTCTCTAGAACTCACTCAAATGGGTCGTCCCTACAAAAGTTTAAGCGCGCAAGAAAGGCAATAAGGCACCCATGAAGACCTCCGGGTCTTCGATCTGGGGAATATGTCCAAGACCGGGCAACACTTTCTTGCTGGCGTTCACGATGTTGTTATGGAGCAGCTCTTCGCCGTCTCGCAAACGGTCCACCTCTCCGTACATCACCAGGGTAGCGGAAGCTTGGATGCGGGGCAGGCGGGCCATGATGTCGTAGTAGGCCAAGGAATGCATGAGCTTTCCAACCCAAACCCCGGCTTGGGCCCTGGTCCGGGTCATAGCGTCCGCCCACTCAGGTTGGGGATTGGCAAAGGTGGTGGCGGCTTTCAGGTCCTCCAGAGTTCTGGGCTTGGGGAGACCGTTCTCATCGTACTGGCCGGAGAATTCCTGAAGGCGTTGGGCGGCGGTATTTGGGTCCCATACGGGACAACCCACCAACACCAGCTTATCGACGCGATCGGGAAAGCTGGCGGCCATCTCAGTGGCAAGGACCGCCCCCACCGAATTACCCAGGTAGTGGGCCCGGTGAATATTCAGCACCTGACAAGCGTGGTCCAACGACCTGGCATAATCGGGCAGGTTGAAGTGACGGGCGGGTTTGTCCGAGTCCCCATGACCCAGCATGTCAAAAGCGTAACAGGTGTAGTGCTGGCTCAGCGCGTCGATAACCGTGTGCCATGCCCACGTGGACGTGCCCAGAGGGTGTAGCATGACCATGGGGTAACCTTCCCCTTGCTTGACGAAATGTATCTCCCCTTCCGGAGTCGGAACAGAATCGGTGAGGTCTCGGCGAACGAACACGGCGCCTCCTTAACAGCCTCGAGATTGTGTGTGGGGTGGCAGCGCCAACAACTGAGGCAACGAGAACTGGCGCAAATCACAAGGCCCTGAGTCCGGTCATCGTACCTGCGTAAATAGGTCGTGTCAATTTACCGGACACGCCTGAAGCCGGTTGACCTTTCCCCAGGGGTGTGAAAAAATCAGTGTGTTCCCGCACTCGCCCGTAATCTTCCCCGACTTCAATATACGGAGTCGTGACTTCCCCCAATGGCTCTTCTAGGGAAGAGCCATTGGGGCAGCGTCGCCGGCGCTGCCAAGCCCGTCACGAGAGCGATTTTGGCGACGCAAGCACCCGTCTGGGGCAAGGAAGACCTAAAACGATTGGCTCAACGGGAGATGGGCGATTATAACTTGATCGTTGTTTCCAACCGGCAGCCTTACGTTCACGAGTTCATCGAGGGCAAGCTCAGCTACGCCGCCCCGGCCAGCGGGCTTATCACCGCCCTGGACCCGCTAATGCAGGAGTGCGGCGGCACTTGGGTGGCCTACGGCGGCGGTAAGGGAGATTGGTACGCCGTAGATGATAAGAACAGGATTATGGTCCCGCCGGACGATCCGGCATACACGCTGCGATTGGTCTGGTTAACGGAAGAGCAAGAGCAGGGTTATTACTACGGGTTCTCCAATGAAGCCTTATGGCCACTGTGCCACAACGCCTATACCGAGCCTGTCTTCGACGCCGGCGCTTGGAATATGTACAAAACGGTTAATCAGGCGTTCGCGGGCCACGTACTCGATGAAATCAACGGCAAGCCGACCGCAGTCTTCACTCAAGACTATCACCTGGCTTTGCTGCCTAGGCTTATCCACGAGGCAGACCCCAACGTCATCACCGGCCAGTTTTGGCACATTCCCTGGCCTAGTCCGGAGATTTTCCGTATCTGCCCCTGGCAAGACGAGCTTTTGGACGGAATGCTGGGAAACGACCTGCTTGGATTCCACATTGGCGACCATTGCAACAACTTCCTGAACACCGTAGCCCGGGGTTTGGATGGCCGGGTGGACCAGGAATATAACGTGGTCAATTACAAAGGCGACCACACAATCGTCCGGCCATTCCCAATCAGCGTTGACTTCGAGCAGATCTCCGACGACGCCAGAAGCGGCTACGTGACCCAGGAAATGGACCGCCTCACCGACGAGTTGAACCTGGGGGGCAAAGTTGTCGGTCTGGGCATCGACCGCATAGATTACACCAAGGGAATCCCCCATCGTTTAAGGGCAATGGGACGCTTCCTGGAAAAGCACCCTAAATACCTGGGTAAAGTCGTCTTTATACAGGCCGGCGTCATGAGCCGGACCAACATAGAAGCCTATCAGACACTCTCGCACCAGATTGAGCAACTGCTTGATGAAATAAACGGGCGTTTCAGCAGCCACGGGTGGCAGCCCATAATATACCTGCCCAACGATCTGCCTAACGTGACTTTGTTGGCGCTGCGGAGACTCGCCCAATTTTGCGTCGTGAGTTCGCTGCACGACGGTATGAACCTGGTGGCTAAAGAATACGTGGCCAGCCGGTTTGACGAGGACGGCGTGCTGATTCTGAGTCCATTCACCGGCGCCGCTCTGGAGTTGACCGATGCTTTGATCGTCAACCCCTACGCCACCGAGCACTTCGCCGATGCCATCTGCGACGCGGTGGAGATGCCTCTTGAGGAGCGGCGCACCCGCATGGTGAACATGCGCTCCGTGGTGCAAGAGAATAACATCTACAAATGGGCGGCGCGAATGCTGGTGGAGCTAATGCAGGGAACACGCCGCTCCCGTGGACCTGTTCGAGCCCGGTGACCTTCCCCTCCGGCAGAGCCGCCTCGCAGGATCACTTGAGTTTATGCCTCACCTCCTAAACGTTTGGCCAAGCATACGCCAACGCCTGGGTCAAGCCCCTAAGGTGTTGTTAATGCTGGACTACGACGGAACACTGGCTCCCATCGCGGATCGTCCGGAGTTGGCTGTGATGCCTCCGGCAACTAGAGAGTCCATAGTTCGCCTGTGCGGCGCCGGTAGGTACGCCGTTGCCATCATTAGCGCCAGGGGCCTGGAAGACGTATACGCGAAGGTAAACATCCAAGGCCTCATTTACGCTGGCAATCATGGCCTGGAAATGCGCGGTCCCGGCTTGGACTTCATCCACCCGGAGGCACAGAAGCTGAAAGAGGCCGTCGATCAGGCTTACCAGCAGTTGGAGCGGGAGTTGACCCACCTGCCTGGAGCGTTCACCGAACACAAAGGGCTGAGTTTAACGGTTCACTACAGGCTAACGCCGGAGAGGGATATCGACCGGGTGAGAGAGGCTGTAATGGCAACGACCGCGCCTTTAGTGGAGTCGGGTTCGCTGATAATATCACCAGGCAAAAAAGCCTTGGAGGTGCGCCCCAAAGTGGACTGGAATAAAGGCCGGGCCATCTCCCGGATACAGGCCGATTATCTAGACGGGACGCTAGCCATCTACTTTGGCGACGACCTTGGCGACGAGCCCGGCTTTTCCGCGGTCCAGAGCGCCGGAGGAATAGGCGTGTACGTGGGCCCCGCCCGTGAGCCCACTGGCGCCGAGTACCGCGTGGACTCTCCTCGCGAAGTCGGTGAGGCCCTCCGCTTGATGAGCGAGCTATAAATGCCTGGACTCCCCACGCCTCACCTGTGCAGCGGGGCAAATGTCGTTAGCGCCGCCTTGGCGTGCAAAAGGCGCGCCCGGCCGGCGGGGCGGAGCCATGGTCTCTTAATAGTCGCAATACCCCGCGATTTCCGTTCGCACTGGACCTGTGGAAGGGCCTACGCTCAATGATTCGACAAACTCACCATGAAAGGACTCTCCGGGAATAGGACTTTTCCACATCAGAGCCAAGATACAAGACCCTGAATGGTCTCGGCAGGGTGTTTTAATTGTCTGCCGCCCGTCATACCCGCCGCTCACCCGTCTTTCCCGCGAAGCTTGTCCCAGACCCCGATCGGGGAGCGGGAATCCATACGTTCTTGATGTTGGACTGCCTTGGACAAGCCCAAAGTGCATGGGAAAACAGGAGTTGTCGCGAAAACTAGTAGACCCTGAATGGTCTCGGCAGGCAGGATTCCACGGCAGCCCTTCGTGTGATAGAATGCCAGCGCTTGCAATGTTCGATCGAGGGTGGCGCCCGTGAATCCCGGATGGCAGTCCTCCAGGGAGAAACCGATGAGCCAAGAGTGCGACCCACGCCCCGCATGATCAAAGCAATATCATTCGACTTTTACAACACCTTAGTGAGATTTTGGCCTCCCCTAGATGAAATCCAACAGGCCGCTTGCCAAGAGTTTGGAATTAATGTTTCCAAACATGCTATCGGCAAGGGTTACGCTGCCGCCGACATCTTTTTCAATCAAGAAAACGCGGACAATCCCATCTCGTTGCGCCCTCAAGACGACCGCCAGCTATTTTTCGCCAGATACCAGCAGCTGATAATGGAAACCGCCGGCGTACCAGTCTCTTTGGATTTGGCGCGGCAGATCTGGAACTTGGCTCTATCCGTGCCCAAGGACTTCATTCCTTTCGACGACGTAAAACCTGTGTTGGCCGCATTGAACTCCGAGGGTTATCGCTTGGGAGTTCTTTCCAACCTGAGGCGGGACGTGGACCTAATGTGCCAGCGATTGGGGCTGTCCCCTTACCTGGACTTCTGCATCAACGCGGCCGATGTGGGCTCTGAAAAACCCCATGCCCCCATTTTCTGCGCGGCGCTGAAGCAGATGTCCATGGACCCGGAGGAAACGCTCCACGTGGGCGACCAGTATTGTGCAGACGTCGTGGGGGCTCGCGCGGTGGGCATACATGCTGTACTGCTGGACCGCGGAGGGTGGAACCCCAAAGTTAACGATTGCCCCAAGATCGCCAGCCTCGCCGAGCTTCACGGGCTTCTCGCCGGCGCGCCTGGCTCTCTCATGACAAACGATAACCCGGCCTGACCGCCGGCCTCCGCTTAACCTTCCTCCCGCCATTCGGCCTCGAACCTATTCTTATACACCATTCCGGTCCTCTCCAACATCCTCCGGCAAGCAGTTTCATTCGCTGGCGGAGTGCCCTCGCATGTCTCAAATTCCACTTAAAAGACGTGCGGCGATAAACTTCGGGCGACAATCACGGCTGCTCAACCGGGGTAAGACATAGGCCCGGTCCCTTTGGCAAAATCGGGGAGTGTGTGGGCAGTGACGCCGGCTAGGGCGCTAATTCCGGCTAATTTCGCCACGGGACATTACGTTGACAGGCTCGGGCAACACTGATAGACTGCCCGGCAATCTCGGAGGCTCCAGCCAGGGTCCGGGAAAAAAAGGAAATTGGAGACCGAACAATGACCCAATCCACTAAGCCCGGAGAAGCGGGGGCCAACCCGGTTAAGATAGCCATTTGGTACGACTATATTTGACCCTGGTGCTACGTGGGCTTGGAACGAGTCCACAAGTTGGCCCAGGAGTACGATATAGCCGTGGAAGGGCGTGCCTTCTTGCTTCGCCCGGACACTCCCAAGGAGGGGGCATCACGCCCCCCTAGACCCGGTGAGACCGAGAATGAACTTGCCGAGCCCTTGAGAAGCCAAGCCAGCGATGCCGGCTTGATAATGCGTCCGCCTTCCGTTACTCCCAACACAATGTACTCGCTGGAAGCCACGGAATACGCGCAGCAACAAGGTAAATTCTTGGAGTTTCACAACGCGGCCTATCGCGCCATGTGGGAGGACCGGCAAGACCTTGGCGACCTGGCGGTCATCGAGGGAATCAGCAATAACATCGGTCTGAACACCCCGGAGTTGCTGCAACGGTTGGAGAGCGGGTATTACACGCCTACCGTGATGGAGCAGTATCAGGAAGCGGTACAGTACGGCATCAATGGCATCCCAACTTTCCTGGTGGGGAACCTGATGTTCTCCGGGGCCCATCCCTACGAGATCTTCAAGTTGGCGATGGACCGGGTGCTGGCCGAATAGGACCTGCCATCATCATCAGGGGCTTTTAGTTGTCGAGCCTTGCCGGAGAGTCCGTTCGTGGTGAGTTTGTCGAACTATCGGCCCTCGGCCCCTCGACAGGCCTAGGGCGAACGGCAAACAAGGGGGTATTGCGTCTATTAATTAAGAGGCCCTACCCCCAAGCACCGGGAGCACTGGCGACGTTCCCTGCCGGAATAGCAAGGTAAGCTCTGCCGCTTCGCCGTCAAACAAGCGGCGGTTGTTCTAGCTATCGCCCGAGGTGGCAGGGCTGGACAGCAAGGAGTTGGCGGAAGCCGGCAAGCCTCCATGGGGCAGACCGTAGTTCACAGCGTGGAGACCGGCGTAAATTTTGTTGGCTTGAAGCAACTCATGGTGCGAGCCCGTCTCGACCAGTTGCCCTTTATCCACCACCAGTATCTTGTCGGCGTTGCGAATCGTCGATAGCCGGTGGGCGATGACAATGGAGGTGCGGCCCCGCAAGATTCGCTTGAGAGCATCCTGGATGAGTAACTCGGTGTGGGTGTCAATGTTGGCGGTAGCCTCATCCAGTATGATGATACGCGGGTTCCCCACGATGGCCCTTGCGAAACTGACCAGTTGCCGCTGTCCCACGCTCAGGTTCACGCCTCGTTCCGCCAACACGGTATCGTAGCCGTTCTCCAAGGTCATGATAAAGTCATGGGCGCCTACAGCCCGGGCGGCGGCAATCACTTCTTCATCCGTGACGTCCTGATAGCTATACCGGATGTTGTCGCTCACGGTCCCAGAGAATAGGTACGGCTCTTGGAGGACCATGCTCATCTGGCGGACCAAAGAGCCGCGGGTGACTTGCCGAATGTCATAACCGTCGATAGTTATCCTGCCCTTGGTGACGTCCGCGAACCGGTGAATCAAGGTCACCAAGGTAGTTTTCCCCGCTCCCGTAGACCCGACAATCGCCACGTTTTCTCCTGGACGTATGTCAAAGTCCACGTCTTTTAGCACCTCCACCTCAGGCACGTAATGGAAGCTCACCTTCTCGAACTTGATGTGTCCTTTAAGAGGCGGAATGTCAACGGCGTCCTTGGCGTCGACCACCTCGGGTTTGAGGTCCAGCACTTCGAAGATGCGAACCCCCGCCGCCATGGCCCGTTGCAGCTGGCTGTACTGCATCGTCAGGTGGCGGATGGGCTCAAAAAAGCGTTGTATGTAGACGGCGAAGACCACCAGGACTCCCCATTCCACGCTGCCTCCCCGGGCCAACAGACCCCCCGCAAATACGACACCGAAACCCATCCCGATGCCTATCAGGGTTTCCACGAAAGGCTGCAGGGCGCCGGAAAACCGGCTTGCCTCCAAGTTGGCGTCCAAATGCTCGGTGTTCAGCGATTCGAAATGCCTTAGGTTTATTTGTTGCCGGTTCAGGCTTTCAACTACGCGAACACCGGTTATATTCTGGTTGTACTCGCCGTTGACCATTGCAATGGCCCGACGTATTCGCATGAACGAATGGCGAGCGAACCGTTGCCAGTAACCAAGCACCAAGAACAGGACCGGGACGATACTGAGGCTGATCAGCGCTAGCCGCCAATCAATGACCGTCATGATCGTCACAATGCCCACCAGTATCAAGATGTCTGAGAAGCTCTGCACAATAAGCTCAAAGGTTTCCTGGAGCTGGAGCACATCGCTTTGACTGCGGGACATGATTCGTCCAACAGGCGTTCTGTGGAAGAAGGAAGGAGATAGAGATTGAAGATGGTTGAACATCTCGGTGCGCAGCGAATACAGTATCCCCTGCCCCACCTTGGGCATAAAGACCAGTTGGGTGTAGTTGGCGGCGAAGTGCATAAGGGTCACCCCAACAAATCCTCCGCCCACTATATGTAACCGCCAAGCCAAGCCGTCGTTGATAGCCCAGTTGATGCCCAGCATCATGAGGAGCGGTATGATCACGTTGCCCAAGGTGTATACCAACACGCCGGCAATGCTTATCAGAACATCCTTTTTGTATGGCCTGGCATAGCCGGCCAGCCGGGCGACGACCCTGTGGTCGTACACCTTTCCCGCGATGCTCTCGTCGGTGAGATTATCCATGTTTGGGCTATGGATACCACCGGACTGTAGGCCGCGCATTCCGCCCATCATGCCGCCGAACCCGCCGCCTGGACTAGCTCCTCGCATCTAGGCGTCACCTCCGTTGTCACTGGCAACGACGGCGTCCAGCAGAAGTTCTTCCTGGGGCCGAAGTTGTTGATCGAATATCTCTCTATAAATCCCGCCCCGGGCCATCAACTCTTGGTGGGTCCCCTGTTCAGCCACCTCCCCACTATCCAGCACAACGATCAGCCCGGCTTCGCGGACCGTGCTCAACCGGTGGGCGATTACAAACGTGGTGCGGCCCTCCATCACACTGGTCATGGCCTGGTGGATGAGGCGTTCCGTCTCGACGTCGACGCTGGAGGTGGAATCATCCAAAATCAATATAGGCGGATTTAGCAGTATGGTCCGGGCGATGGACAGGCGCTGCCGTTGCCCTCCGGATAGGGTAGTGCCCCGCTCTCCAACCCCGGTGTCGTAACCATCGGGCAAGCTCATGATGTGGTCATGCAGCTGGGCGACCTTGGCCGCAGCCACCACATCATCCAGCGAGGCATCGGTGTCTCCATATGCGATATTGTCCCGAATGCTGCCCCCGAAGAGGAACACATCCTGCTGCACAATGCCTACGTTACGCCGGAGGGAAGCCAGGGTGAATTCGCGGATGTCGCGTCCGTCCACGGTAATGCGCCCCCCGCTCACCTCGTAGAACCTAGGCAGCAGGTTTACCACGGTGGTCTTCCCACTGCCCGGTGGGCCTAGAATTGCGGTTATCTGGCCCGGCGGCGCGTCAATGTTCAAGTGCTTGATAGCATCAAGCCGGGAATCGTAAGCGAAGGACAAATTTTCGAACCTCACGTGCCCTCGCGCCCGGCCCATGATTTCAGAGTCCGGCCGTTCCTGGACAGGCGACGGGGCATCCAGAACTTCGAAGAGCCTCTCTCCGGAGGAAATGGCCCTAGAAAAGCTATTGATGACGAAGGCCATCATTCTGATGGGGAAGGTGAGCTGATTCAGGTATAGGATGAACATGGTCAACTCGCCGGGACTGAGGTTGCCGTTTATCACTTGCAGCCCGCCTACCCACAGGATCAGGGCCAGGGCCATGGTGAAATACATGGTCATCCAGGCGCTGTTGGTTCCCTGCAGTTTCTCCGACTGAAAGTACTCTCCCCGAAGCTTGTGGCTAATATTGGCGAATTTCTTTTTCTCGTGTTCCTCCGCGGCGAAGGCCTTGACCACGTGGATACCGACCAGGTTCTCTTGAAGCACGGTTACGGTCTGCCCCATGGCTTCTTGAACATCGGTCCACATTGTCCGGAGTTGCCCCATGACCTTGGTGGTCCGAAACACGAGGAATGGTACGAAAGCCAGGCTGATAAGCGCCAATTTCCAGTCTAGAAAGACGAGGATGGCGGTTATTGCGATTACCCTTAGACCAACCTCAAGGGAACGGACCAACCCCATGTTGACGAAACGCCGGACCGCTTCGACATCTGCGGTGGCTTTGGACATCAAGTTGCCGGTGTGTTCCTTGTCGTGGTAAGCGAAGCTCAGGTGTTGAAGCTTGTCGTATATCTGATTACGAAAGTCGTAGGAGACGATTTGCGAGAGGGAGTCAACGGTGTAGGTGCGCGCGAAGTCAAAGAAGCCCCGGGCCAGGCTGACCGCGAGAATGGAGCCAGCTAGCACGGCCAAGGTGATGCGGCTCACATCCTTGCCGGAAACACCACCTTCCTTGTCATAGGAAACCAGTTGGTCTATGGAGTATCCGAAGAGGTACGGAATGGCGAGGGATAAGCCAACCGCAGCGAAGAAGCTTACATAAGCTAGTATCAGGCGGGTGCGGTACCGCCCGGCCATTCGAGTGATTCGGATCAGTATCTGCATTTAGGCGTTTGCGCCTTGGTCTCCTACCACGGCTGGGCAGCCCACGCAAGCCACGTGTGAAGCTGCTAGCGTTATTTCATCCCGGCGTTCCCGGGGTGACGGCAAGCACCGCTATGACTTTTCAGGGGGGCTCGCCTTCTTTAGCTGAGACGGCCGGTAGAAAACAACCTACGATAATGTTAAGGGAGGATTATACCAATATTAAACCCATACGATTGCCAATACAAGTACGAAATACTTGGCCGCCAAGACTATCACCAAATGCGGCATTCAAGGCTCGTCTCTGGTCAATCCGTGAATGGGTGTCTCTGTTCTCCGTCCCTGTATCCGAACCACCACGAAATCGCGGGAATGCCGCCAAGCCGTTGCCGGCGACGGAACAGCCTGATCTAGGCTGGACAGCATAGAGCGACAGGGGAGGTTCCGGATCCTACATTCGCTCCGGAGCGTTCATGCCCATGAGGGCCAACGCCCTACGGAAGACGAATTGAGCCGCTTCCACCAGTTTCAACCGCGCCGTGGTAATCTGACTGTCCCCCGGATCGGACGAAATTACCCGGCAATTTTCATAAAACCAGTGAAACCCGGTAGCTAACTCCATGGTGTAGTGGGGCAAGTGGTGGGGTTCCATAGTCCTAGCTATATGAGCCACCAGTTCAGGCAAACGCAGCATCAACCGGATGAGACTTAGCTCTGCGGGATGGTTGAGCAAAGCCACGTCCCCGGCTGACCAATCTATATTCTGACTTCGGGCCAGGGTCAAGATTCCCGCGTTGCGGGCGTGGGCGTACTGCACGTAGTAGACCGGATTTTCGGTGGACTCTTGCTTAGCCAGGTCCAGGTCAAACTCCATTTGGGTAGCCGGCGTGCGGGCCAGGAAAAAATACCGGCATGCGTCCAATCCCACTTCGTCGGCCAACTCCCGGAGGGTTACAAACTCGCCGGTCCGCTTGGAGGCTCGGACCAGTTCATCGCCTCTTTTTAGAGTGACCATCTGAGCTATTAGCACCGTCAGACGCCGGGAATCGATTCCCAGGGCCTCCACGGCCAACTTCATGCGGGGCACGTGACCTTGATGGTCCGCTCCCCAAATGTCGATAACGCTATCAAATTGGCGCTTGACGAACTTGTTGTAGTGGTAGGCGATGTCCGAAGCGAAGTAGGTTGGCTCGCCGGTGGAGCGGACCACCACGTTGTCCCTGTCGTCGCCCAGTTTGCTCGAGTTGAACCAAAGAGCGCCCTCCCGCTCCGACAGGTAGTTGTTGTCCCGCAAAGACCCAACAGCCTGGTCGTACTCACCCTCACGAAAAAGGGAGCCCTCACTGAACCAGTTATCGAAGCTAACGCCGATATGGGCCAGGTCTTCCCGGATAAGCTCGAGCATCTTGGCCCGGCTAAGGTCCCCGATTTCCTTCGTAGCCTGGGCCTCTTCCATTCCAGCGTATCTGGTCCCTTCCGCTTCCAAGATCTCTTGGGCGAGGCTAACCACGTAATCTCCCTGGTAGCCTTGGGCCGGCAGCTCCGCGGAATAGCCTGCGGCTTGCATGTAGCGGGCGTATACCGAACGGTAGAAGGCATCCATCTGGCTGCCCGCGTCGTTAACGTAGTACTCCCGGGTCACCTGATAACCCGCGGCTTCCAATATGTTTGCCAAGGCGCTCCCAAGAACGGCGCCTCGGGTGTGCCCCACGTGGACCGGACCCGTGGGATTGACGCTGACGAACTCCACCATCAGCTTCCGGCCGTCTCCCAAGTTCGAGTCCCCGAATTCCGCTCCCGCCTGCCGGACAACCTCCACCTGTTGCTGCAACCAACCGTCCCGAAGGTAAAAATTAATAAAGCCGGGATGAGCGGCCACTACCCGTTCCACCTGCTCGCCTGGCGTTATCCGCCGGACCAACTCCTGGGCCAGCTCATGGGGATTGATACGTGTGGCTCGCGCCAGCCGAAGGGGAAGATTGGTGGAGAAATCGCCGTTTTCCTGGTTGCCTGGCCGTTCTACCATGACGTCGGGCATGGTCTCCAACTGAAGCAGCCCCTCATCGCGAGCTTGCTCCAACGCCCGAGTCACCGCATCCGCTATCGCGTCTAACACCAAGGGGGTAGCCATAGGAAGCCCATTCTCCCTTTAGCGCAGGTTGGTGGTTGGACACACGTGGGCCGCGGAGACGGCGACGAAACCGAAGCCATATGCACGATTATGCTACCACAATCCAGTTGGGCAACAAACTCACTCACGTAGGCGGGTATGGCATGTTTTTATTCGGAGCTTCTCAACGCGTCCCTTGGCCAAGCCGGCGCCGGCATAGAGCCCGCATCGGACAGAAACGTGGGCTAGCGCTCCGCGGCTCCCTGCTCAATTTATCAGGGGTGGTGGACTTGCCGTGGTGTATGATTGGATGAGCCGGAGATTCAAAATTAGAGACCACGGACTATAAATGGACCAACGACCAAACACGCCTCCCGGTCTCCAGGTTGAGGAACAGGTTGGCGCCGGAGAGGGGCCGGTGAAGGATATCGGCTTCCAGGTGCGCCAGCTCATCGAGGCGCAAGACACCGAGGCGGCGCTGGCCCGCTTTCAGCAGCTTCACTGGGTGGACCAAGGTGAGACGTTAACCGATCTCACCGAGAACGCCCGTCTAACCCTATTGGACAGCCTTTCCCCTATAGAAACTGCCCATATTCTGGAAGAGATGGAGCCTGAGGACGCGGCCCGGGTCTTCCAGGGGCTAACGACGGAGAAGTTGTCCCAAATCCTGGACCAGACAAGGCCCAACGCTGCTGCGGACCTCTTGCAGCTCTTGCCGGAGGACGCCCTCGAAACGACCATCCAAAGTATGGTCAACGCAGAAGAGGTGGCGTCCCTGCTGCAGTACCGGACGGATAGCGCCGGCGGCATGATGACCTTGAGTTATCCGGTCGTGAGGGAAACAATTACTACGCCCAACGCCCTAGACGAGCTCCGGTTGCGGGGGCCGGAGGCCGAGGACATCAACTCGATTCTCGTAGTGGACGAGCAGCACCGGCTGGTGGGGTCTCTCAGCATCACCCGCTTGGCGTTAGCCAGGCCCACCTCCCTGGTGGGCGACATCACCGACCGCGAAATAATAACGGTCACGGCGGAACATGACCAAGAGGAGTGCGCCCGCCTGATGGAGCGGTACAACCTGAGCCAGCTTCCCGTGGTAGACGAGGGAGGCCGGTTGACCGGGGTGATACTGGCCCAAGACATGGTGGACGTGGTGGAAGAGGAAGCCACTGAGGATATGTACCGGATAGCCAGCGTCGCCGGAGAGCGGATAATGGGCCCTCTAAAAAACTCTCTGCGCCGCCGCGTGCCATGGTTGTATCTTAACCTGGCTACAGTGCTGCTGGCCGCCTTAATGATCAGCATCTTCGAGTCCACCATTGCCAACGTGGTGGCCTTGGCGGTGTTTCTCCCCGTGGTCGCCGGCCAGGGCGGCATCGGCGGAACTCAAACGGTGACGTTAGTGGTGCGGAGCATGGCGCTGGGAGAAGTCCCCCGGCACATGGGGCTAAGATTGTTGGCCCGGGAAATGTCCCTGGGGCTGATCAACGGGGGATTGCTGGGTGTGGTAGTGGGGCTGGTGGCTTACGCTTGGAAAGGCAATGGAACGTTGGGCATTGTGCTGGGAGTGGCCATGCTGGGCAACATGCTGGTCGCCGGCCTAGCGGGCGCCGGTGTGCCCCTGTTGCTGCGGCGCTTAAAAATGGACCCCGCCGTTTCTTCAGCGGTGTTCGTTACCACCTTTACCGACGTTATCGGCTTTGTTCTGTTCCTCGGTTTGGCCGCGGCGTTGATCGACTTGTAAGCATGGCCGGGGAACCCGGCACGATGCTAAGGGACTCCGTCGGGTGTGCTTCAGCAGTTTGATCAGCGTCAAGCATGGTTATAAGAGACAGATGCGGGGTACAAATACGGGTAAAGGCATGGTCCACCCCATGTGAGGCACAGAGATGGGGTATGAACATGGCCAGCCGGAGTCTGAATCCCCATTCAAACAAACCTAGGCAACGACGCAGTTGCCCCAGCGCGACTAGAAGACCGTTGGGCGTCAACCATTGGGCATGAGAGGATAGTAACGTGGAAGGACAAATTGCACTGGCGGGAGGAGAGGAGTTTCGCTCCCGCTGCGAGGAAATGGACCTGGAAATAATGCGGGCATCCGGTCAAGACCCGGCGCAGGTCTTGATAATTCCCACCGCTGCCGTCACCGGCCCGGCCAAGGCAGCCAACGACGGCGTAACTCATTTTGGACGACTCGGCGCCGACGCCAGGCAATTAATGGTGCTGGACAAGTCCCATGCGGACGATGCGGATTTTGTAGCGCCGAGCCGGAGCGCCGGAGTAATTTACTTCACGGGGGGCAGCCCTACCCACTTGCTGGCTAGTATCCAGGACTCCCAACTCCTGGCGTTCATGCTGGAGGCACTGGAAAACGGAGCGGTATTGGCGGGCTCCAGCGCCGGAGCCATGGTTATGGGTTCTGTCATGAGGCAGCCTGAGGCAGGGGGTTGGACGGAAGGACTGGGCATTGTGCCCGGCGTGGTGGTGCTTCCCCACCATGAGAAGAGTGACCCTAGCGAGACCTGCCAACGGATGCAGACCCAATTGCCTTCGGGTCTCACTGTGCTGGGTATCGACGCTCGCACCGCATGTTTGGGGCGCCCGGGCAACTGGAAGGTGGTGGGGTCCGGCAGCGTGACGTTATACCGCGGTCCTGAGTGGCAGGTGTTCGGGCCCGGAGAGTCTCTTACATATTAAAGGACTGTCTCAAAATTTGGCGCGGCATCCAAACCGTCATTGCCATGAAAATAGCCGTCTTCATATCCGTACGCGACCCACAGGTCCATCCACAACTCCCGCGAAGCTTGTCCCCGACCTTGATCTGGGACCGGGAATCCATAGCCCCAGTCCTCCAGCTAATCGATGGCGCCAGAGAGCGACCGTTTTGCCACAGTCACTAAGGCGCCCCTGAACGACCCAAACAGCCCAACTTACGGCGGGCTGAATTGGCTGAGTTGTGAATTGGCTGGGTTGAATGCACGGGACTTTCCGAAATGCTCAGCCCCCTTTCAGTGTGCCCATCGGGCGGTTTGGGCATCAAGCCGGCCCTGCGGCGGCATGTCGCCGCTCCTGGAACTGAGCCCATTCATCCTCTGCGGAAATATCTCACGCCGGGTCTTTCGCTTCTTGCCCTGGTATTCCAAGTCCGCAAGCGTCGGCTGTCCCATTGACTCTTCTGACTCTTCATCCCCCATCATCAGGCCTGCGTCCTAATGTTGCTATGCCGCAATCTCGCAGAGTTATTTTGAGTACCCCTAACGAAATGCGGTAGCCAAGAACTAAAGTCAAAGCAGCGTTGACGCACACCGTTGACACGAATAGGGGTAAAATCTAGGCGACCCCATTTGGGTTAGACACCCTGGCTACAACAACCGCATTACGGTGGGGAAAATCTATGCCGCGCCTGACGGAACAAGAGCAACAAGAGATTGTCCGGTTCCTGGAAGCCGACCGCCCTTTGCCCGACAAGTACCGCTTTTTGTTGTTCGAGGACAAGCGGGAAGTCGAACTGGTCTGGAACGGCAAGACGAGCGAGGTCAGCAACGTTGTCCTGCCCTTTCAGGTGATTGAACAGGTGGACGAACCTCGCGCCGAGCAGGACACCCGGTTGCAGGGAAGTCTGTTCGGGTTAGACGAGCGCGGACGCCAACTCCAGGGCTGGACTAACAAGCTAATCTGGGGCGACAACAAGCTGGTCCTTTCCAGCCTGAAAAACGGGCCGCTGCGCGAGGAGATCGAGGCGCAGGGCGGCATCAAGCTGATTTACATCGATCCGCCCTTTGACGTGGGCGCGGATTTCAGTATGGACATAGAGATTGGCGACGACACCTTCACCAAGAGACCCACCATCTTGGAAGAGATTGCGTATCGTGACACTTGGGGCGGAGGAGCGGACTCGTTCATCGCCATGATTTACCAGCGGCTGGTTCTGATGCGGGATTTATTGGCTGAGGATGGGAGTATTTATGTTCATTGCGATTGGCGAGTTAATGGTTTCATGCGCCTCGCAATGGACGAAGTATTCGGCCCGAGTAACTTTAGGAATGAGATTACGTGGGTCCGCTCCACTAACCCCAAAGGCTCACAGCATATATCTCACAAATTCGATGTATATACGGACACAATATTTTTCTACTCGGCTTCGTCCAAGACCGAGCTAGATTTAGACACAATACGGTCTCCCCTAACCACAGAAGAGATGATGGCAAAATATTACCGTGAAGATGAAAAAGGGAGGTATTACGATGGACCGATAGTATCTTCTCAGTCGATGGGGGCGCGACCAACGCTTGTATATGAGTACAAAGGATATATCCCTCCATCATCAGGTTGGCGGGTCACAAGAGTTAACCTTGAGGAACTCGATCTGGCTGGTGATTTAGGGTGGACCTCTAAAGGCAACCCTTTTCGTAAATTGCGAATTGGCGATGACAAAGGGCGACCGGTTGGGAATATTTGGAGTGATATTTCGCTAATAAACTCTCAGGCATCGGAGCGGTTGAACTATCCAACTCAAAAACCCGAAGCGCTTCTCGACCGAATCATCAATGCATCCTCTAACGAAGGCGACTTGGTGGCCGACTTCTTCGCCGGCTCCGGCACCACCGCGGCGGTGGCGGAAAAGTTGGGCCGCAAGTGGATTGTCAGCGATCTCGGCAAATTCGCTATCCACACCACCCGCAAACGGATGATTGGCGTTCAACGGGAGTTGAAAGCGGAGGGCCAAGACTACCGGGCGTTTGAACTCCTTAACTTGGGCCGGTACGAGCGGCAGCACTACATTGGCGTGAACCCCAACCTGCGCGAGGCCGAACAGCAGCAACAACTGGAGGAAAAAGAAGCGGCCTTCCTTGACCTTATCCTGCGGGCCTATCGCGCTGAAAAGACGGAGGGCTTTCAGACCTTCCACGGCAAGAAGGCGGGCCGGCTGGTGGCCGTGGGGCCGATCAACCTGCCCGTCACCCGATTGTACGTGGAAGAGGTGATCCTTGAGTGCCGCCAGAAGCACATTACCCGCGTGGACATCCTTGGGTTTGAGTTCGAGATGGGCCTGTTCCCCAACGTGCTGGAAGAAGCCCGTTCCAAGGGCATAGACATCGCGGCCAAATATATCCCGGCGGAGGTCTTTGACAAACGGGCAGTGGACCGCAACCAAGTGGTCTTCCATGACGTCTCTTACATAGAAGTCACGCCGCGCGTCAAAGGCAACCAAGTGGCCGTGGAGCTAACGGATTTCTCCGTCTTCTACTCCCAGGACTCCGTCGCTGCCGCCGAAGCCAGTCTCAAGAACAGGGCCAACAGAATTGTGGTCGAGAAGGGTCAAATCGTGAAGGTGACCAAAGACGCCAGCGGTTTGGTTAGCCGCGAGTTGCTGACCCAAAATTGGACCGACTGGATTGATTACTGGGCGGTGGACTTCAACTTCGAGAGCAAACGGGAGCTTATCCGAGTCCAGCGCGAACCGGTCAGGCAGGCACAAATGTCGGGCCTGGAAGGGCCCGAACAAATGGCTATGACGGAATACGAAGAGGTCTGGACCGGAGATTATATCTTCGAGAACGAATGGCAGTCCTTCCGCACCCGGAAAGACCGCTCCCTGGAGTTGACCAGCGTCGCCCGCGAGTGCCCTCCGGGGCGGCGCAAACTGGCGGTTAAAGTCGTGGACATTTTCGGCAACGACACCATGACCATCGTCGAAGTTACCATGGGAGGGAAACTCTGATGGCCGTGCATCCCAATTTTCCCGTGTCCCCTCACGACATCCTCGACCCCGATATACGCTGGTTCCCTGCCGACGAGGCGTTGCGTGGGACTACCATGGACAAGTTGCTGCCGCCATTGGTTCCCGAACTGCGCAAGCAAGTGAAGGCGTGGCGTAGCAAAAGCTACGCCGGGGCTACCGACACCAGCCGCAGCCTGCTCAACTGGTGGTTCGGTACGCCCCATCTGCTACCACAATCCGATGGCTCCATAGCCGAGTTCCAGTATTACTTCGCCCAACGGGAAGCCCTGGAAACAATCATCTATTTGTACGACGTGGCGGGGGTGAAGGACAAGTACGATCTGATGCGTTTCGATAGCTCGGGCCTGGTTTCCACCGGGATGTTCGACGAGACCTGGCGGAGACTGGTTATCAAGATGGCCACCGGCGCCGGTAAGACCAAGGTGATGAGTCTGGCCATCGCCTGGAGCTATTTCCACAAGCTGTATGAGCCGGAATCCGAACTGGCGCGTAACTTCTTGGTGATTGCCCCCAACATCATTGTGCTCGACCGGCTGCACCGGGATTTCCGCAGCCTCCGAATTTTCTTTGAGGACCCGGTGTTGCCCGATAACGGCGTGGACGGGCGCAACTGGCGCGACGATTTTCAACTAACTTTGCACCGGCAGGACCAAGTGAATATCACCAGGTCCACCGGCAATATCTTCCTGACCAATATTCATCGGGTCTACGCCGGGGATGAAGTTCCCCCCTCGCCCGATGACGACAACACCATGGACTATTTCTTGGGCAAGCGGCCCACCGGCGCAACCACCGATTCCAAGGTTGACCTGGGCATGATTGTGCGGGACGTCGGCGAACTGGCGGTGTTTAACGACGAGGCGCACCATATTCACGACCCCATGATGGCTTGGTTCAAGTCCATTGACGATATCCACAATCGCCTGAAACAAAAGGGGGCGGCTCTCGCCTTACAGATAGACCTGACCGCGACCCCCAGACACAACAATGGCGCAATCTTTGTGCAGACCGTTGCCGATTACCCGCTGGTGGAAGCAATTTCCCAGAACGTGGTCAAACATCCGGTCCTGCCCGACACTGCCAGCCGGTCCAAGTTGGTGGAACGGCAGAGCGTCAAATATACTGAGCGATATGCCGATTACATTGACTTGGGGGTTATCGAGTGGCGCAAGGCCCATGAAGAGCACCAGAAGCTGGGCAAGAAGGCCATCCTGTTCATCATGACCGACGACACCAAGAACTGCGATGACGTGGCCGAGTATCTGGAGGGCCATTACTCTGACTTGAAGGACGCGGTGCTGGTCATTCACACCAGAAATAACGGCGAAATTTCGGAGGCGTCCTCAGGCAGAAGTAAGGACGAGCTAGACCGGTTGCGGGAGTTGGCCAATGCTGTTGATAGTCGTGACAACCAATACAAAGCGATTGTCTCTGTGATGGTCCTTAAAGAGGGATGGGACGTCCGCAACGTAACCACAATCGTGGGACTTCGCCGTTATTCCGCCAAGAGCAACATCCTGCCCGAACAGACGTTAGGCCGGGGCCTGCGAAAAATGTACCCCGGCGACCTTGAAGAGTATGTCAGCGTGGTTGGCACAGAAGCCTTCATGGCTTTTGTCGAATCTATCCAAGCCGAGGGCGTAGAGTTTGAGCGCAAGCCCATGGGCGAAGGCGCCATGCCAAAAACACCCCTCGTCGTGGAAATCGACCATGACAACGACAATAAGGACCTCGACGCTCTGGACATTGAAATCCCCGTGCTAACGCCGCGCGTGTACCGGGAGTACAAAACCTTGGCCGACCTGCAGATTGCAGATTTGGGTAATGACAAGGTGGACTACCGGGAGTTCAGCGGAGAACAACAACGAGAAATTGTGTTCAGGGACATTACCACCGGCGAGGTCTCCCACACGACACAGATGGATACGGCGGGGATAGCCGACTATCGCAGTGTGATTGGCTATTTCTCCCAGACCATCATGAAAGAGTTGCGGCTCGTCAGCGGCTACGATGTGCTTTACGGCAAGATTAAGCTATTTGTCCAAGACCAACTGTTCGACCGTCCAATAGACTTGGAGGACCCCAATACCCTACGGAATCTGTCCGAGATTGCAGCAACTAAAACACTGATCGAGACCTTTAAGAAGGCAATTAACAGTCTGAGCATCATGGACAAAGGCGACGCCGAGATTCGCGGCGCCATCAAATTGCGTCAGACCCGGCCCTTCATGGTCAAGGAACAACCTTACCTAGTCCCGGGCAAAAGCGTATTCAACCGCATAATTGGAGACAGCCAATTAGAGCTGGAATTCGCGCGGTTTCTCGAAGACAGCGGCGACGTCCTGACCTACGCCAAAAATTATTTGGCCGTGCACTTCAAGTTGGACTACGTGGACGCCAAGGGTAACATTTCCAACTACTATCCTGATTTCCTGGTCAAGGTCTCGGACAAGGAAACCTTTATCGTCGAAACCAAAGGGCGGGAAGAACTAGACGTGCCGCTGAAGATGCAGCGGTTGCGGCAATGGTGTGAAGACATCAACCACGCACAAACTGACGTTGCCTATGATTACGTCTATGTGGACGAGGACGGCTTCGAAAAATACAAACCGTCCTCGTTTAAGGACCTGGCAGCTAATTTTCGAGAATATAAGTAGGGGTTTTGTAGTCCAAGACCCTCCTAAGTTCTTTCGTGCGGAGAGTCGATTCCAACGAGCCGGAGGTTGGCGTCGGGTACACGGCACCCGGTCCAGCTTGGCAGCGGACTAACCGCTACGAAGGAGGCTAGCGCGCCCCAGAAGTTGAACCTGCGCCAGTATAGGGCGAGGATCGTGACCGGCCCGAACGCAGCTCCCATGCCGCCCCAGGCGTAGGCTACGAGGCTGGCGACCGACGCAGGAGCGATGATCGCGGAAACCCCGGAGCCCCACCGATTACCAGCAGCAGCATTCGCCCCAGCCACACCCTGCCGGATGCCCCTAATGCGTGCCGCTGCTCAAGCCGCCGCGCCAGGCGCCCGACCAGCGGGAGATCGTCCGCTGCGATGGCGGATCCCAGCAGCAGTTGCGAGTCCGCGGTGCTCATGATCGCCGCAACCACCCCGGTGAGCAGCAGACCCGTGAAGACGGGAAGGAAGAACGCCTCCGACGACACGAAATACACGCGCTCCGGGTCGAAGAGGCCATCCTCGCCTGTCAGCTCTCCCATGAGGCCCATCTGCATGAGGGCGGGGCGAGCCACCAACCCGAGTAGGAATCCAAACGAGAAGATCAGGATGATCCACGTGACACCTATGTTGCGGCTGCGGGCAACCTTCTCCTCGCTCTCTATGGCCATGAAACACTGCAGTATCCGCTGAGAACCTAAGGCGCCTATCCCCCAGCCGGCGGTGGAGAGCACGAATACCGCGGTGATCGGGACAACCGAGGGTCGAGACCCTCACGTCTGTCCCACTATCCCTGACAATCTACATTTCAACCTTTGCGCCGCGGGGTATGATATAGGCCAGAAGCTGGATGCGGCCCGCCACAGAGTTCATAGCAGGGGTGTCCGTAGGCAAGTCTACCGGGAAATCCACCCTGAGACCAGCAATCTTTATCCCTCAAACGTAGCACAGCCGGTGACGAGAGTGGAGGATTCCAGATGAATACGACCAACGCCCTGGATGACAGGTTCGACGATGCCGAAAGAGGCCTGGAATGGCTGGAGAAGCTTGAGGCCCTGCAGGCCCGATCCGCGTCCGACCAGGCTGCCTATGAAGTTGCTGAATACGTGATGAAACTGCGTACAGCGGTGACCCAGTTGGCCGGAGACCGCAACGCCGCTGAGCTGGGTGAGGCCGTGGGAACGGAGACAGCGCAGTTGGTGGAGGAGCTGCGGCAGGTAGGGGACAACGACTACTGGAATACAAGGATCCGTCCCGCCCTTCTGAAATCGGACCCCTGACAGTGCGGGACTTTCATTCCACGGCCGGCTCGGGTGATTAACGGGACGGCTGTCGGGGGAAGCAACAACCACATCTATTTCCGGTCCATATTTCGCGGCGGCATCTTCCGGTTCCTCCCCCGGTGTCGCCCGAAAATCAACACCTCGGCACTCCTGCTGACTTTTGGGACCGGCTCGTAAGCGATATTATCCGAGGTGGCCGAACACGGCATCCCCAAGGAGGCGATGTTGTAGACGGAGCAGATGAGTAACCTCCACACCATCACCTCAGGATGAACTGCGGGCTGACCGGAGTCGGGTCGGTACCCCTCTTCCAAGGGAGCCACCAGCTTGACGAAGCCCACCAAACTGGACAAAATGGAGAACCTTCATTCTGAGGTTCGTCTTGGACCTGTAGTCAGACCCTGCCCTCCACCCCATCGGGCATTGGTCCGCCGAGAGCGGCCGAACAGGTATTGACGTCAAGCCTTCCATGTAACTGCAATTGCGTAGTATGGTGCAGGGCGACTGCGCTTGCGTTGGACTTGGGATGAGGTCAAGAACGAGGCGAAACTTCGAGCGCGCGGCCTCAGCTTCGAGGATGCGGTCTTCAACGTTTGAAGATCCCATGCCTGAGTCGCGGGAAGACCCCTAACCATATGAGCAACGGTGGCGAACCAACGGCATGATGGGCCCCACATGGCCCCGTTCGAGGAATCGCCGGAGGGTGTGACGGGACAGGCCGAGGTCCTCGGCTGTCTTCCGCTGTCCATGCCGCCGCTCGTAGGCGCGGATCGCCCTCATGAGGCCCGGTCCGGCCTGTGTCGTGCCGTTCAACGATCGCGTTCGTGGCTCCAGGACAATCAATGACTGCTCCCGTCATCTGTAGCCCAACACCCCATTGTGGACGGGATAAACGACGTATGCAATGCCTTGTAAGCCCTTGTTTACGAGGTGGTTTTGTGGTCGGAGCGAGGGCCGTAGCTACGACGCCGATATGGGCGCCGGACTATGGGAGTTGAGCGAGAAGCTGGCCGTTCTGGGGCGATGACATTTCCCCGCAGCACTCTTCACAGTATGATATTCTCATAACGACGCAGGATTTGCCCGCAAATGAGGCTGGAGGGAGAGATTGGAAACGGGGGAAACGACAAGGAAGCTCATTGCCGCCAAGAAGGCCAAGGGACTGAGCTTCGCCGACCTGGGAGAGGCAATCGGACGGGACGAGGTGTGGGTGGCGGCTCTGATCTATCGTCAGGCCAGCGCAGAACGGGACGAAGCCGTCAAGTTGGCCGCCACGCTGGGACTGGAATGCGGCATTGCCGGGGAGCTAACGGAGCCGCCCCTGAAGGGTCTCGGCCCGGTCGTTCCCACGGACCCCCTCATCTACAGGTTTTACGAGATAATGCAGGTCTACGGTATGCCGTTGAAAGAGATCATTCACGAGAAGTTCGGCGACGGCATAATGAGCGCCATAGACTTCACTCTGAATGTGGATAAAGAAGAGGACCCTTACGGCGATCGAGTCAAGGTCACCATGTCGGGAAAGTTCCTGCCCTACAAGAGGTGGTAGCGGCGACTCCCATAGAGTTCTGGCCGGAGAGTGCTGGCTTGCTGATGGACAGTGAGGTGGACCCGGAAATTCGGGCAGGTAGCTAAGCGAGAGTCCTGCTCCTAAACCGGAGGCAGCGGTAGCTGCCAAGAAGGAGTGGGAAATGTCCCAAGGACGGAGAAAGCACAATCCGGCCTTCAATGCCAAGGTGACTTTGGAGGCGGTGAGGGGCGAGGAGACGGCGGCCCAACTGGCCGCCCGGCGCGAGGTCCATCCCAGCCAGATTCAGGCTGGGAAGAAGGCACTCACCGAGGGGGGCCGCTGGCGTCTTTGGCAACGGTCAGGAGCAGAAGGCCAAGAGCGACGCCGCCCTGATCGCCCGTCTGTACCAGGAGATTGGCCATATGACCTCCATTTACATTAACCCTCTCCAGGCAAGGCTCGCACTTCTCATTTACGGTTGATTTATCTGGGCTCGCCCTAAGTGGCTTGGCCAGTTTCGCGGTTCCGTCTCAAAAATTTTCCTAAATGGAAACTTCCCAGCGAAAAGTTCGCAATTCAGTACGCCCAGGCCCACGTAAGAGGGTTCGAACCGACCGTTAAGCAAGCCTGTTTTTCTATCCATCCCACCTGTTTGGACGATGGGGGTCGTGGAGTCCTCAGAGTAGGTAAAGGCTATCAACCCCTGGTTCCATCCAAATCCACCGCCCAAGAGTACCGGAGAGTTTTGTCGCTATTGCCTAACCGGCAAGAACCAACAGGTGTGCGTTAATTCAGGGGAGTGGCAAATCAGTGCTCCCTGCTATTCCCATCAGCTCATCGGTGCAATGACTTCGGGGTTGTCGTTCGCGAAAGAGTTTACGAGGGTCGACACTTCGTAGGCCTCCATCGCATCGTCGGGATAGGGAATCAAGACACCGCCGAGAGGGACGGGGTCGTCTAACCTCCCATCCAGCCAGAAATCTTCCATATTCTTGGGTAGAATAACCGGCATCCGGTCGTGAATCGGCCTGAGCAGGTCGTTGGCCGTGGTCGTGATGATAGCGCAAGAGGAGATGCTGTTGCCCTCGGGGTCCCTCCACGATGACCAGAGCCCCGCGAAGGCGAAGGGTTCTCCCGTCCGCAAAACGATGCGCATGGGCCTCTTGCCGGTCCCGGTCCGCTGCCACTCGTAGAAGCCGTCCGCGAGCACGAGGCACCGCCGGCGCCGCAGGGCGTCTCGAAACGCGGGCTTCTCGGCCACTGTCTCCGCCCTAGCGTTTATCATCCGGCTACCAATGGAGGCGTTCTTTGCCCAGTGCGGAATCAGCCCCCAGCGCATGAACCCGCCGCGTCTCGTCTCGCCGCCCAAGACGGTAAGAACGCTTTGAGTAGGAGCGACGTTGTACGCCGGCTCGAATTTCAGCAAATCGCGGTCAAACTCGAACTGCAGTGCAAGCTCTCCTAGGTCCGTTATCAGGCTGTATCGGCCGCACATGTCACACTCATGATGGACCCCTCGGAGGCGCTCGCGCAATCCCGACCCGGTCCTCACCCCAAAAACTGGTCCCCCCCAAAAACTGATCCAACGAGGAAAGCGAGTTTTGTGGGATGATCTAAACTGGCATGAGAAGGAAGACCGTCCCATGAAGAAGCCCCGGTACACCCCTGGGCAGGTCGCCTTCGACTTGCGTCAGCCGGAGGAGAGTGCGGCGGCGGCTGTCTGCCGCAACATGGGCATCAGCGAACAGACCTTCCACCTCTGGAATAAGAGGTTCCGGGGAATTGGGGGTGGCCGAAAGGAGGAGGCTGTGGCTCCTGGAGGAGAAGAACCCGAAGCTGAAGCGATTGGCAACCGACCTTAAAACCTAACCTGTGGAGGACTACCATGAGTGAAGAGATCTACTACGCACCCGCTACGGAGTTGGCGGCAAAGATACGCCAGAAGGTACTGTCCCCGGTAGAGGTAGTCCAAGCCCACTTGGACCGCATAGAGCAACTCAACCCCGCGCTGAACGCCATCGTTTTCTTCACCGGCGATCCATTGGAGCGGGCCAAGGAAGCGGAGGGAGCGGTGATGCGAGGCGACGACCTCGGCCCCTTCCACGGCGTGCCCTACACCCTTAAGGACTGCATCGAAACGGCGGGGATGCGAATGTCCCTCGGATCGAAGATTTACGACGGCTACCTATCCCGGCAGAACGCGGAGGTCTACACTCGCATGAAGGCGGCCGGCGGCATTTTGCTGGGCAAGACCAACATGCCGGAGTTCGCCCTGTGGTGGGAAACGGACAACGAGGTTTTCGGGAAAACCCGCAATCCCTGGGACCTGGACAGGACGGCCGGAGGGTCCAGCGGTGGGGAAGTGGCCGCCATCGCCGCGGGTCTTTCGCCGTTCGGCTTGGGGACGGACCTGGGCGGGTCCATCCGCGCACCGGCCAGCCTCTGCGGCGTCGTCGGAATCAAACCCACTCTGGGCCGCATTCCCTACACCGGCATTCAACCTCAAACCCTCCTGCGGGCCATCCACGTGGGGCCGCTTGCCCGCACCGTCGGGGACGTGGCCCTGGGCATGTCCATCCTGGCGGGCGCCGACGGCGTAGACCTGTACACTCCGCCGGTGCCGGCGCCAGACTACGCCCCCCTGGACGTGGACCTGAGCCGGCTGAAGGTGGGATGGAGCCCCACCACGGGGGTGCCGGTGGAGCCCGAGGTCCAGCGATCGGTGGCCGAGGCGGCAGCGGCAATGGGCCAACTTGGCATGAACGTCGAGCCGGTGGAAATACCGGCGTTGACCGAGAAGAATGCGTCGGCCATTTCCACAGTCATCTTTACGATGGAAGCCAGGCGCTACTCTGCGCCCACGATAGCCGGAAGGGAATCGGAGCTGACGCCGATGTTCCGAGATCGTTTCGTGGACGGCAATACCTTCACCTTGGATGAGTACCTGAACGCCTCGGAAGAATGGGAGCAACTGCGTCAGGAGGTAAACGAATACTTCACCCGCTACGATGTTTTCCTGTGTCCCACGGTACCTATGCCAGCCTTCCCCCACGGGCAAAACGAGTTCCATATCGAAGGGCGCACTCTGGCCGGCAGACACACCCTACGGATCACCCTGCCTTGGGACCTGACTGGCTCTCCGGCCATTTCCGTGCCTTTCGGTTTCAGTTCAGACGGGCTGCCGATAGGCGTCCAAGTGGTGGGCCGTCATTTCGACGAGTTGACGCTGTTGCAAGTAGCTCGGGGGCTGGAAGCCATCCGGCCCCAGACCCGGCGCCCGCCCGTGGGCTGAACGTCAGGAGCATGCTATTTCGTTATCATGGGGAATTGGGCTGGGCTACGCTGCGGGGCATTTAACGGTAGGCGGGTCTGCCTGAAAGCCACTTTAGCAACCTGTGAGCTTTGCCGCCGATACGCGACCGACTGTCCATACTTCACACCGTTATGCCTTACCGTTATGCCGTACCGTGTTGTTGGATGACCGTTTCAGGAGATGGAGGTCCGCAAGGCTCGACGGAATCGCAGACCGACGAAGGAGGTGCCGCCGGTTGTTAACAGTTCGGTTGCCGATGGACGTAAGTCGTGGTGGCCGCGACAGACCAGACTGTCACGAATGCCGACCTAGAGGTGCTGGCTCAGAAGATCTTCGCCAAGATAACCCCTCGCTTTGACTGGCTCGAGGAGTTGGGCCGCACCCCAGTCGAGACGTTATTGGACGAAGTCCGGTCCGCGCTGGGAGAACGCCATGCGGGCTAACCGGCTGCGGAAGAATAGTCTGAGCGTGGGTTCGACGTAGTTGGTTGAGTGGACGGTGACTGTTCGGGTGAGACGGAGGTCGGTTTGGGGCTCCGGCAGACCCGGGCCAAACTCTGGGCTTTGCCTGCCCTCAGGTGTGTCCCATTATCGCTGACGATATACACTGCCCTACAAAGTAGAATTTCCCGTTCGCACCACGGAATAACTGATGATGCTGATTCGACTCGACACCAGTCGTTGGCTGTCCTGATCGTCCTGATCTGGTCGAATCACCATCGGTTCATGGTCCTGAGGGGTCACCACGAACGAAATCAGAGGACTTATGGGACTAGGGCGAATCGACAATTGCTAACCCCAGATGACCGAGGAGACCAGATACAGGGCCGACAGGAGGTAGAGACTTCTGCGGTCGTATCTGGTTGCGATTCGCCTCCACTGTTTCAA
Source organism: Dehalococcoidia bacterium (assembly GCA_965224325.1). Lineage (GTDB taxonomy): Bacteria > Chloroflexota > Dehalococcoidia > Lucifugimonadales > UBA3495 > CBDCMJ01. Next base: position 67,350 of record CBDCYT010000001.1, on the reverse strand, counting down.
TTTGTTGAAGGCTCGTTCAATCAGGTTCCTTTGCTTATAAAGTTCCCGGTCGTATTCCCAAGGTTCCCTCCGGTTTGACTTGGGCGGTATGACCGCTTCGGCGCCCTGGTTCCTGATAAAGGCCAGCACGCGGTTGCTCTCATACCCCTTGTCAGCGATGACAGCTCCGGCCTCGAGGCCGGTCAGCAGGGGTATGGCTTGAGAAACGTCCGCCTTCTGACCGCCGGTGAGAGAGAAGCGCACCGGCCGGCCCTGAGCATCGGCCACCAGATGAATCTTGGTGCTCAGTCCACCCCGGGAGCGGCCCACAGCCTCACATTGGCCCCCCCTTTCCCGCAGACTGCCTGCTGGTGGGTCCGGACTATGGTGGAATCAATCATCACGTATCTGTTGTCCGGGTCATCCAGCAACACCTGGAAGATTTTCTCCCAGATTCTGGTCTTGGCCCAGCGGGTGAATCGCTTGTGGACGCTTTTCCAGTTGCCGTACCCAGGTGGCAGGTCTTTCCAATGGGCTCCACTGCGCAGCACCCACAGGACGCCGTTTACGAATTTCCGGTTGTCCTTGGCCGTAACGCCAACCCAGCCGGGACGCCCGGGCAAAGAGCCTTCTATCCGACGCCACTGAGCAGCGCTCAACTCACAACGTTCCACGCCAATCCCCTCCACCGCACGTCACTTCTCAGGGTTACACTCTATCCTCCTTTAGTAAGCTCCTGCCCTATTTCCTCAGCCGAGTTTCACCCAATTGTCGATTCGCCCTAGTGAAAGACCTCCGTTTTCAGGGTGGCGCGCTTGTTGCAATAGACAACCTCAGTCTATGATACTTGGAACCAACTTCACAGGCGGAGCGTAACAAACGTGCCAATAGCCGAACTTGTCGCGCTCCAGGATGCACAGGTTGCATTGTCCCTGTCGGGAAAGGGCGGCGCGATAATGCGTCAGTACATGGACTATATCAGCCAACTCGAAACCGGCCGGGCGGGCAAACTCACCCCGGACGTGGGCGAAACTACGGCCTCTGTTCGCCGCGGCCTCGCCGCCGCCGCTCAACCGCTGGGCAAGAACCTCTCCGTAAAGCGCCAAGGGAACGTGGTCTTCTTCCGGGAAGGGACAGCGCTTCCGCGCCTCGCCGCCGCGGCAGGAGCGGCCCCGAGGCCTAGGGATTCAAGGGCCCAAGAGCGATTCGGGCTCCCCACTTCCGTGACACCCAATAAAACGTCCGCGCTGACCGACTTTCTCGGCAACCCCGGGGCTGCCCCGGCGCCTAGAGGCGGGGTGCTGACCGGCTAGCTGTATGGTCCGGATACCGTCAAATAGCTGCAACGGGTGACGTCTTGTCGACTCCGACAACCAGGGCCGAAACGGTCATCAAGAATGCCAATATTATCACCATGGATGCTAACCAACCTCGGGTCCAAGCCTTAGCCATGGGCGGCGGGCGATTCATCGGTGTGGGAAGCAACGAGGACGTGGAGGGGCTGATTGGCCCAAAGGTGAAAGTGATCGACCTCCGGGGGAAGACGGTGCTCCCCGGGTTCATCGACGCCCACATTCACGTACTGAACAGTGGGATCCGCCACGTTATGGCCGCCGACTGCGACCTGCCTTCCATTAGCGGCATCCAAACGGCACTGCGGGAACGGGTAGAGACCGCTGCCCCAGGCCAGTGGGTGCAGGGCTTCAAGTTCGACGACACCAAGACGGCGGAGAACCGCTTCCTATTCCGTGAAGACCTGGACGCGGTGAGTGCCTTCCACCCCATTATGGTGTCCCACCGGGCGGGACACATCTACTACCTCAACAGCATGGCCCTGGAGGCTGCCGGGTTTACCCGGGACACTCCAGACCCCTTCGGCGGCCGCTTGGGCCGGGACCCGGACACCGGGGAGCTGAACGGGGTGGTCTACGAGCGGGCCATCGAGCCAGTGCGTTTCGGCCTCATACCCTCGGACACGCCGGAGATTCGCCGGGAAGGGCTTCGCACCATCTGCCGGATGTTGACCCAAGCCGGTCTCACCAGCGTCCACGACGCCAGGGTCGTTAGGGACGAGTTCGTCACCTACCAAGAGGGTAAGGACGCCGGCGACCTGTCCCTCCGGGTGTACGCGCTGATGCACCATCCTCATTTCCCGTCACTGCGGGAGGCAGGGATGAGGACCGGTTTCGGCGACGACATGCTGCGCTTGGGAGGCATCAAGATGGTTGCCGACGGGGCCATCGCCGCGCGTACCGCCTACTTGTCGGAGCCATACGTCGGCAGCGATTGCGACCACGGTATCCTGGCGATGAGCTCCGAGGAAATCGAAGAGAACGTCATGGAGATGCACCGGGCAGGGTTCCAAGTGTGCATCCACGCCAACGGCGACCTCACCATAGACATGGTGTTAAACGCTTATGAGAAAGCCCAAGCCGCCGACCCTCGCCCCAACCCCCGGCACCGGGTGGAACACTGCACCCTGGTGAACCCGGAGATACTGGGCAAGATGCGCCGGCTGGGCACCGTGGCCACTCCCTTCTGCACCTACGTGTACCACCATGGTGAAAAGATGCCCTTCTACGGGGAAGAGCGCTTGCAGTGGATGTTCGCCCAGCGTTCTTTCCTGGACTACGGCGTAGTGGCCACCGGAGCGACCGATTATCCCCCCGGCCCGTTCGAGCCGTTGCTGGGTATCCAAAGCTGTGTAACCCGCACGGACAGCAGGGGCAATGTCTGGGGTCCCAGCCAAAGGGTGACGGTGGAAGAGATGCTGCGCATTTACACCCTGCACAGCGCTTACGCCTCCTTTGAAGAGGACCTCAAAGGCTCTATCGAGGTGGGGAAACTGGCCGACCTGGTGGTGTTGGGGGCGGACCCTACTCAGGTGGACCCCATGACCATCAAGGACATTCCGGTAGAACGCACGATAGTCGGCGGCAAAACGGTGTACGAAGCATAGCATTACAGTGACGTGCGGAGTGAGGTCACCTAAATGAAGAGGGAGCGGATCAGCCGCTCCCTCCTTCTTTTGCTCACGTTTGGTGGCTGACTACAAGTCAACCTCCAATGAACAGCTTCGCCATGATGGCGGCCAAAGCAGCTCCCATTGTCCCCCCAAACGCAAACAACGCGAATATGAGCCGGTCCAGACGTTGTTCTATGCGGTCCAGCCTCCCAACCAAATGGGCTACTTCCCCCTCCAGACGCCCGATGCTGTGGTAAACCTCAGCTGCATCAATTTGTTGAGTCTCTGTTGCCATTCTATCCACCAAGCTCTACTGGCCTCCAGTATACCATCTCCATTGGCAAGCCCTTGGAATCTTTAGGAGGGTCATCAGGCGCCGTTTGGAGGTGACCGTAGCCTTTACATGCGGTTACCGCTGCGGCAAGTGCATCGAGTATGTCCTCCTTGGCAACGTTCTTCCCGTAAAATTTTGAACAGGCGCCGTTGTATACGTCATCAACATCAGCTTGAGGTAAAATTCTTCGAAGAACCCTAAGGCGTTCCTCTTCGCCACCTCTGTCTTTCTTCTTGCTCTGCATAGGCTGCCCACCATTTAATCCCCAGAAACAAAGCTCCGGATGGACCTCCCGGACCTTCAGTTTAGCCTTACGGTCAGAGCTCAACAACGCCTTATCGACTTCGGTAATCTTGGGTGCTATCGCAAAAGACAGAGGGCTCAACCCTTTCCCTGAAATTTGATGCTCGATATCTCTGGCAAGTTCAATATTTTTGAGTGGTTCCGCCGCTACGTATGCAGTTCGGCGAGTCGGTGTTGGAAAGACACTCAACTGCCGAGGGTAGCCAAGTTTTCTCCAAGCTTCACTGTCACATTTGCGCCCACAATTACCTTCAGGCAGCCCAATTGGTATATCCACGAGAATCAGCTTGGCATCCTTGTAGTGATACAACAATTCGACGAACTCGCGGAATATCCCGAAGTCGTAACCATTTTGGTCTAGGCCCACACTGAACCAACCGCCCTTACAGCCATCTACCCCCACAAACCGCATTGGCGCCATAGCGTTGCACTCCCCAAAATAGAAGAGGAGTGCATCGAGAGCACTCCTCTGGGATTAGAAGCTGATTCGCCGTCACACTACTTGAAGACCGCCAGGCACTTGGGGGAATTGAAGATCCAGGTCTCGGCCCAGTCCAGGATCTCCGCCTCTTTGCCCAGTTCGGCCATGGCCCCCACCAAGCAGAACCAGTTGAGCACCTCTTGCTGGCCCGATTCCTCTATCTTGGACAGAGGATACTCCCGCCACTTCTCGAATTCGCCGGTCTTCAAGTGCTCCAGCAGGGCCCGGTCAGCTTCCAGGTCAGGGTAAATCCAGTAGTTCTTGGGGGTTAGAAAGGCGTGTGACCAACTGGACGACGCCATCAACACCACCCGCCACGGACTGTTCTTAATAACCCGGGCCGTGGCTTGGCCGACCTCGAAGCAGCGCCTCGGTGAGGGTGAAGGCGGGTCTGGCACGTCGGAGTATTCGGTCGCTCCGCCGCGCATCCGAATGACGTTGCTGCCGTAGCAGTTCACCGCGACGGGCAACACCGGATAATCGAACCCCTCCCGGTCATTGTCCAGGAAGAGCAGGGTGTTGGAAAAGGCGTGGCCCAGGCCCTCCTCATGGAGCGGACGGTAGGCGTAAGCCATATCCACACCCTCGTCCAGCAGCCCGCGGGCCAAGTACCGCCCCGCTTCCTGATGGCCGGGGAACTTGAACACCTTGTCCTCAGGCTCTCCCCAGATGTTCGGCCTGCCTCGCGTCCTCTTGAAGGGAGTAAACTCTATGTTGTCGTAGGCCAATACGCAGAACGGCGGGATGATGTCCTCTTTGAAGTTCTCGTACTGGTCGTCCCCCCAAATGAGGATGAAGTCCGGGTTGAAGGCGTCTATCTCCTCCCGGATTCGACGGAAAGCTTTGAATACGCGAGCCCGGTGGACCTTGTGGGACGAAATTCCCTCGTCGTCGCCCCACTCCTGCCGCATCGGCTCCGGCCAGTTGGCGGGGTCTTTCATGTGCGCCGGAATGCGCTGGTCGGTCTCCAACATCCTGGCCAACGGCCACGGCTTGTATTCGTCCGGCACCAGTCCCGGCGGATAGTGAGTGCCGCCGACGCCCAGTATTTCTCCCATGAACGCCTCTCCTTAACGATGACTCGTTGCCTGAACCGGAGCCTAGGGTACACCTGCCGGGGGGCGGGTCACGAAAGTCAGGGCAGCGTGCCCTCCCTCCGGAACACGTCCGCCAGTTTTTCGACCCCTTCCCATATTTCATTTTCAGAGGGGAGGGCAAAGCAAAGTCGGATATAGTTGGCGGCCGCCTCCGGATCGGCTGACCAGTCCGGCCCCGGATTGAATGCGATGCCTTCCCTGAGTGCCGGCAGGGCCAATGTGCGTGAATCTATTCCTGAAGGGAGCCTGACCCACAAGTACATTCCGCCCCGGGGCATTTCAAAATCGATAGTCGGCCCGAACGACTCACGGAGCGCGCTGCCGAGCGTCTCGCATTTGCGTTTCAAAGCCGAACGTACTTCTTGGATGTGTTCTTCATAATGGTTGGTGAAATAGTCGCCTACGATCATCTGGTCCATGACGCCGGTACCGGCGTCGTTCTTACGGGATAGCAATCGGCTCATCACCTCCCGCGACGCGACAACGTATCCAAGGCGTGTGCCAGGCCCCAGGGTTTTTGAGAAAGAGCCTATGTGCAGCACCCGATTGGTATCATCCAAGGCCCGAATCGCGTTCTCATATTCGCCTTCGAATATAAGGTCCGCGTAGCATTCGTCTTCGAATACGGGGACTCCGAATTCTTCGCTCAGTTCCAGCATCCGCCACCGGCGCTCCGTGGTCATCACAGTGCCAGTGGGGTTCTGGAGAGTCGGAATCGTATAGATGTACTTAGGGCGCACTCCCTTGGCCCGCAGCTCTTCGAGCACCCGGGCCAACTGGTCCATACGCATGCCTTCCCGGTCTACCTCGACACCGATCATGTTGACTTTGCGGCGTCTCAGATTGCTCAAGGCCCCGGAGAAGCTGAACTCCTCCACGATCACGGTGTCGCCTTCCTCCAGCAGGATTTCGTTAATCAACTCGATCGCCAGGCCGGACCCCGAAGTAATCAGGACTTCGTCGATCGTTGTGTGGATGCCGCGGTGGGCCGCAAGTTTGTCAACCAAGAACTTGCGCAGCGGGACGATACCCTGCGGACCGCCGTCGAAGTTGTACATGGAAATGTTCCTGGGGTCGCCCCGAAAAACATTGGCGGCGGACTCGATAAGCCCCTCCATGGGGACTAATTCCGGGTCGCTGTGGCCTCCGATGAAGTTGTATTTTGGGTGACCTCCCCACGGCGCCGCAGGAGGAGGCAGGGCCCTGTTGAAGAGCGTAGAGTAATCCAAGCCTTTCCCGGCCATGGGTTGATCCTCCAATTTTGTCGGTGTGCCCCACCCGTTAGTCAATCCGGAGACGTTAGCATCCTAACACCGCAAGCAGCGGACATCCACTTTGAAGGAGTGGATGGCGTACATGAGTTCCATAAGCTTTGGGTATTCTCGGTTTCCAGCCACCTTCGGACCATCTGGGACGCCACCTGGGAGCTGGATATAGCCTATGGGCTCACCGGCTCCGGGTTGTGAGCGCGCTGTTTCCTTGCTGGGGCGATGCCTTGGTTGGGAGCGTATGTGGTGTTGCTTGGCCCCTTCCGCCCCCGATAATCTCCTCGATTTCACAGCCGAGCCCCCAACCAGTGGAGTTACACGACCGCCACCAGTTCACACGTGTTTCCTGTTACTGGTCTTGCCCAATTTTCTGTACCAGGCTAAGTGCTAGTTGGGTGATGTATGATAAGGCCATACTCACAGGAGGAAATCTTACAAGATGGTAAGACACGCGGTTGCCGACGCCAAAATAAGAATGACCAGTTTCTTCGGCGGCAGTGAAAACCAAATCGCCAGCCAGCAGTTTCGCGGCGGTCGGATTTACGCTATCTTCGGTAGCAGCGACATAGACTTGCGCGGTGCGACCATTGCCGATGAGGGAGCGACAATCAACGTCATAGCCAGCTTTGGCAGCGTCAGGCTCCTAGTCCCTGGAGACTGGGCTGTAAATGTCCAAACCAGGGCTGTATTCGGCGGTGTCGCATCCAAACGCGCCGCCCCAACCTCGCCCGTGGGCCAACTCACTCTAACTGGGTTGTGTCTCTTTGGCAGCGTGGAAATAAAATCCTAGTTGGTTGTCTCTCTTTCCAGCCGGTCCACAGTCTGCCTTAGAAACTTTGCGCCCTTCGGGTCTGGTTTCCAACTTAGCCAGCGCCTGGCCGTCTGCGCTTTTCTCTCTGAACTCCTGTTTCTACTCCGGGTCAACGTCCGACAGCCGTCCCAGCCGCTCGACGGTCCTCACGGTCTCGACGCTCACGGTGCAGACGCGCTGCAGCAGCTCAATCACCCGCTCCTTGTGGTCGGCAAAACGGTAGGTGTTGAACTTCGCCAGGATGGTCGGGTCCCGCGGCTTCTTTTCCTTGTACTGGTCCAGCACCCACTCCAGCGCCGACCGGTTGCCCAGCCGGTACTCCCACGCCTCATCGGGCACCCCGGTCAGCGATGACTTGTCGTCCAGGACGATTCTGCCCCCATCCTTGTCGGCCCGCAGGAGCACCCGTTTGGCCTCCCCGGCCTGCTCCACCAGCTGAAGAGGGTAGGGCTCCGCCGACTCGAACCCGATGTGCAGGTCCAGCAGCGTCTGGCCCATTTCCGCCCAGTGGTGGAAGCCTTGGTACAGGGGCAGGCGGGGGAACTCCCGCAGCAAATCCACCGCGTACTCGTGGCGGTACGCCGGATCGTGGAGCACCGCGTAGGTGTAGGCGAAAATCTCCTCGGCGGTTATCCCATCCGGGCCGGCCAGCGTCTCGAAGTCGTCGCCCCACTCCCGCCGGTAGTGCCCGTTGATGCGGTCGATGCCCCACTGGGTGATGTTGCTCACCCGCTCCCCATTCTCCGTGTAGCGGTACAGGGGGAAGCATTGGGTCTTTTCAAGCGTATCGTGACCGAAAACTTTGTCAGTTGCCAAAACTGAAAACGGTTTGTTAGACGCGAGGCCCGAGAAACAAATCACTTTGTTGAGACCAGGCGTCTCGTCCGGAAATAGTTGGGGGATTTGATACCGCCGATGAGTGATGATCGGAGCGTAATAACAGTGTTTGACCACAAAGGGTCTGAAAGAAGCTGTGAGAATATTCCGAGACCCATACCTCAAACGGTCACCCTTGACCAAGTGGTCTTCCAACTCGCTCGTCCATTTAATTGATCTGTCTACCCAGTCCGTAACAGAATTCCCATCAGGCTTTTCAACTGAGTATCGCTTCATTTCGCGTTGGTATGTTTCGCAAAACAACTTGGCCTTGGCTCGCAAGACATTGACGTCGAAATCGTAAACCCACTCATCCCGGGCGGTCAGGATTCCCAACGAATATAGACCAAATACTGCTTGCTCAGCATCGGCAGACTTTGCGAACTTTGTAGGCCGGTCGCCCAGCGGTATCAGCCGCTCAAAGTTGCTGTTGGACTGGTGGAGCCAGTTGTCCTTTGAGTCCGGCGTGACGCTGTCGAAGGGCACACTTTCCAGACCGGCTTCCTTCAGATATGCCAGCTTCTTCCTGGCAACCTCGGCGTCATCCCGGCTGGCGTAATGGATGTTGCACTTTCCCAGGCGGGCCTTTTCCCGCACGAAGAAAGCCACGGCCACGCCGGTCTGTATCCCGAAGACGTTGTGGGTGGTGCCCGAAATCTTGGGGTTGCGACGCACGTCGGACCCCAGGTCCATGACGTAAATGTCGGTGAACTCCCCCGCGGCAACCTGCCTGAACCCGTCATCCTGGCGCGCTTCCAGATAAGCCCGATTGGTGATGAAAGCGATAATCCCGTCGTCCGCCAGGCGGTCCGAGGCCCAGCGAATGAACCGCTTATACATGTCGTACTGCTTAGTCTTCTGGGCCGTGCTTCTGGCGATGTAGGTCTCCCGGATGCGGCGGTCGATCCCCGGGTACTCCCGGTTTTTGTTGTTGTCGTTTTCGTTCTGCTGGTTGGCGTTGTAGGGCGGGTTGCCGATGATGACGCTGATGGGCCTCTCGTTCTGTTCCTGGATGCGTATCCAGTTCTCCTCCGACAGGCCGCCCAGGTTGAAGGAGCCCTGGCGGGTGACCGCGCCGCCGGTGGCGCCCTGCTGCTGCCAGTCCAGGTTGTCCAGCGTGTCCACGAAGCACAGGTTGGGGAACTCCACGTAACGGCCGGTCCGCTGCTGGTAGGTGTACTCGATGTTCAGGTTGGCGATGTAGTAGGGCAGGATGGCCACTTCGTTGGCGTGGATTTCGTGCCGGTACTTGTGCTCCAGCCGGTGCAGGGGCAGGTAATCAATGAGGCTGGTCACGAAAGTGCCCGTCCCCGTCGCCGGGTCAAGGATCTGCACGTTCTCGTCCGCCAGACTCCGCCCGAAGTGCTTCTGTAGCAGGTGGTCCGCGCCGCGGATGATAAAGTCCACCACCTCGTTTGGCGTGTAAACCACCCCCAGCCGGTCCGCCGCCGCCGGGTTGTACGCCTTGTAGAAGTCCTCGTAGATGGCCTTCAGGAACTGCTGCTTCTCGGCGTAGTCGGCGATCTCATCGGCGGCCCGCCCGATCACGCCGTAGTATGCCCGTAGCCGGTCGATGGCCTGCCGCCGCACGTCGCCGGTGAAGAAGGTGCGCTCCAGCCCGTCCAGCTGCCGCGCCACGTTGTTCTCCCGGTGGAACTGGTCCTCGGCGAACACCCGCTGGAATATGTCCTTGGTGAGGATGTGCTGGAGCAGCATTTCCCGCGCGTCCGCCGGCGATACGGCGGGGCCGATGGTCTTGCGGCACAGGTCCAGGAAGGACGAAGCGGCCTTTTGGTAGTCCGGGTTGTCCGCTTCGGCCTCGGCGACGGTGGCGCGCAAATTCTCCAGCACCGTGGGCAGGTCGGTCTTGAACTGGCTCTGGGCCTGCCGGAACTCCCCGATCTCCGGCAACTCGTACTCAAGAAAGCGGGTAATTAGACGATGAAGCTCACCGGGGCGGGTCATATCCACCCGCATCGCCTCTTCCCGGTTCTGGAACAGCACTGCCACGCGGGAGTCCTCAAAAACGATGTTGTCGCGGGGGTACCCCACGTTGAACTTGGCCTGGATTTCGGCGTCCAGGTCGTCGTGCGGGTCCTTTGCCTCCCAGTACCCTCGCGCCATGCGCAGCGAGTCCCGCACCGTACCGTCGGGTTTCGTCCCCTCGGCGGTGGCCAGCTCCGGCACCAGTACCAGCCTGTCCTTGTGGGCCGCGCAGTAGGACGCTAGGCAGTTCTGGAAGGCCGCCCGGATGCTAAGTTCGTTATTCGAGCCGCCCGCTTCAATCAGCTGGCCCAAATAGGAGTAGTAGTTTTCTATGTGTGGGTGAGTGGGCATAGCTGCTCTATGATACACCCGGAGCTGCAGGAGGCCGGCCATTCTCCGGTCCCCTAAGTTTCCAGAGCGCGGTGAGCTCGAAGCGTGATTCTTTCGCGCCCATTGGCAGGTTTCCAGTGAGAAATGACACCGAGGTCGTCTTCTGGCATTCGCGCCTAGCGCCAGAGAGTTTCCATCGTGCATCGTTGCCCATAGAGCGGAAATGCTCGTTATTGGGGCACACATCGGTTCTGTTTTCCCTATCTGGAATTCAGGACTCAGTCAGAATTGAATTCTGGTTCGGGACTTTCTATGGCTGAGACTTCCGCTATCGAGTGGACTGACTCAACTTGGAACCCTGTTACGGGGTGTACCAAGGTATCTCGCGGATGCGACAACTGCTATGCCGAGAGGTTTGCCGAACGATTCCCCGGAGTGGCGGGGCATCCTTTTGAGGTGGGCTTCGACTTAACGCCGCGCGAGGAACGTCTGGGACAACCTCTGCGGTGGAGGCGGTCGCGTCAGATATTTGTAAATTCCATGAGCGACCTCTTCCATAAAGAAGTCCCTTGGAGTTTCGTTGACCGTGTGTTTGACGTAATGGAGAAGGCCGGCTGGCATGTCTATCAGATTGTCACCAAACTGAGTTCCCTAATGAGGGACTATCTCAGGCTTCGCTTACGCAGAGTCAGTCGTCCCTTCCCATATCTGGTGCGGGGTGTCAGTCGAGGACCGGTCCGCTTTGGTTAGGTCAGGTGGGATATCTCCGGCCAACTCATTGTGTGAGAGGTCTAGCCGCTCCAAGTTTGCCAATTGGCCTATCCAGGGCGGTATAGCGCCGCTCAATTCACTTCGACGCAACGTGAGCGATTCCAACTTGCTCAATTTACTCAGTTGGGTCTGGATAACCCCTACAAAGTCGTTGCCATTGAGCGTTAAGTAATGCAGTTGGGACAGGTTGCCAAGCTCCGGCGGTATGAGGCTGGTCAACCCGTTGTGCTCGAGATTCAATCTAGTAACGCTGCTATGGCCATCAGTAGTACCGCCGTACCATTCGCTAAGCCGCCTGTCGCTCAACCAGTTGGCATTGTTCTTCCAGTTAGGTCCGCCGGCGGCGTCATATAGAGCCACAAGCGCTGGCCTGTCCGAGGTAGGGACAGGCGTACCCGCCGCAGGTGTTGTCGCGCACGTATCGCCCGCCAGGTCGTCGATATCTTCGAGCCAGACCTGGAACGCGGAGTCGGGCGGCGCGCAAAGCCCCACATTGCCCTGAAAGTGGAAGGACATCAGTGCTGCGAGTTCTGTCAGGCTCAATGGAAGCTCGCCAGTCAGTTGGTTGTTGCTGAGATATAGCCCCTGCAGGTTGGCGAGGTTGCCGAGTGGGGATGGGATGGGCCCGGTCAGTTGGTTGTCGCTGAGCCACAGGCCTTGGAGACTCGCGAGGTTTCCAAGGTGAGGAGGAATAGTCCCGTCTAGTCGGTTGAAGCCGAGCGACAGAAATTCCAGGTTGGCGAGGTTGCCGAGTTGAGGCGGGATCGGCCCCGTCAACTGGTTTCGACCGAGCTGCAGGCGACCAAGACTCGCGAGGGTGGAGAGCTGAGGAGGAATGGACCCGGTCAGTTGGTTCTATTCGAGATTTAGAAATCGCAAGCTGGGGAGGATTGCGAGTTGAGGAGGAATGGGCCCCGTCAACTGGTTGCGGCGGAGGTCTAGGCTCCGCAGGTTGGCGAGGTTGCCCAGTTGGGTCGGGATAACCCCTACAAAGTCGTTGTTATTGAGCGTTAAGTAATGCAATTGGGACAGGCTGCCAAGACCCCACGGCTTCGCCCGCCGACGCATGACACCCACGCGCCGGGCGGAGCACGCTGTGGAGACCTGTCTTGATTGCGGCACTGGTCTGGCTGGAGGATGGGTACAGCTGGGTCTGGAACTCATCGAGATTCCGATAGTCCCGGTTGAGGTGACCGACCACGTCTTCGTGGCCCGGACTTGCCCGGTATGTGAATAGTCGCCTTCGTCAGCTACTCCAACTACCGGGGCTACCACAAGGCCTTGGGCAACGTGACGCCCTGACGCCCTCGGACGTGCCAAGGAACAGGAGAGATGAGGTCCTACGGCGAAGGAAGGAGGTACAGGCCCAAACGATCGAACGGCGAAGACGGCACAACAGGATTCTCAGGGAGTTGACTATACCTCGATCCGACCGCTGATCTCTCGGGTCTCAGGTTGTCCCATTTTTTCCGGTTGTCAACATATCCAAGTTTCTGCAAATTTAAACCTCGTCGAGGGCCTTACCACCCCAAGGCCGTCCCTCAGTAACCAATTTATACATTTTGTAGGTGCACCAGTCTTCCCTTGCTGCAAACGCTTCATCCAGACTATAGGCTTTGCCGCTTCTCTCCATGGTTTCTTCGTCCAGCCACTTGTCCAAATGGTTCTTGGAGCAAAAGAAATTGGTGTTGACACACGTGATGAGATAGTAGGGCGCATTACGCGGCAATCTGTTTTCGAGCCAAATCCATATGTCATCCGGAGAACGATCCACGATTTGGGTTCCATGTCCCCCGTAGCCTATGGAGATTTCTCGGTCACAATATCTGCAGGACGATTTCACTCTGAGGTCCTTACCCAAAGTGGGCGGAAGTGTCAGGGCATCCATCGCGCAAGGAGAATAGGAAACACGTCCTCCATCCGGCCTGATCAGCTTGTGTATCGTAGGTATTCCTGCCACCGGATAGAAAGCGATAACATTCTTGAAGAAAGGGTCTCTATAAATGCCGTATACGCTTTCAAATGCATCCAGTATAGCCTCGACTGCCTCTACGGGAAGGCCGGTGTTTTGTGCAACCTCCTCAGAAGATGGTCTCCTGCCTTGTTCAAACAACGTATCGCTCACGCAGAGGTAGACCTTTCGCATCTCCGGAGAAATCATTGAAGGGTCTGGCGGAGCACCACCCTCTGCTTCTTCCATTTCCTTTTCATCGGCATTGTTCTTTTCCGTCATTGATCGATCCTCCCATCACATTTCGCCTGAAACCGAAATGTCCATTTTGAGCTTGCTCTCGCCCAAGGAACATACGTCGCGCTCCCCTGTCGTGTCAAGGGCACCCTTGCCAGGTAACTGTTCAGAGTGGGACAGGTAGGGGTTTGGAGAGGATGGACTGTAGAGCGAGGTAGGGGTTGCGTTCTTGCAGGCGCCAGGTGCCGAACAAGGAAGCCAGGATGCTCTTGGTCTCGCTTCCCTGCTCTGAACGGGTCCCGCCGCTGATCTTCCGGCTCACCACCGGCGGACGCAGGCTCCGCTCCGCCGCGTTGTTGTCCGCAGACGCTTGGGGCTCGGCGACGAAGGTGAACAGCTCGGGCAAGAAGCGTTCCACTCGCTGGCACAGCACCCTCATGGGCGCATCGCTGACCAAGTAAGGCTTGCACATAGCCCATAGCTGCTGCTGCTACTGCTGTTGTTGCTTCACCCGCCGGGACCGCCGCACTGTTTCCGGCAATCCCGGGTCAGGGCCGGGGTAAGCTCGGGCACGGTCATACGCCTGCCGCACCTGTTGGCTCCATCTGGCCAGGTCCTGGTCCTGCGGGTATTGCTCGTTCAATTGGTGAACGTCCCGCAAGAGATGGGTCCAACACCTCTGGTGCGGCCCCTGGTACACGTTGTAGGCCCCATAGAAGTCGCTGACCAGCACCCCCTCGAACTCATCCCCCAACACCTCCTCCACCACCGTCCGGCCCCGGCTGGCCCGGTAGAGAAAGTAGCGCACCTCTGGAGTGCTGAAGCTCCAGAGATACCCGTTGCGGCCGTCTTGGCGCCAACCCGTCTCGTCCCCGTACACCACGGGGCTGGCCCTGATCTCCTGGCGCAGCCGGTCGTACTCCTCCCGGCCATGCTCCGCCGCCCCACGGGTCAACGCCGTCAGTTCCCCCACGCTAAGGCCCAGACCGAAGCGCCACTTCAGGTAGCGCTGTATCACCCGGAAGGGGAGCCGGCACTCCTCCCTTAGCACGCTTACTTCACTCTGCACCGAGATCCCCACCCGCTGCCGGCCCGCCGTTATAGCACTCCAGTCCGGTTCCGGGGCCCACCGCTTCCGGCACTTCTGACAGGTGCGTTCCAACACCACGTGCTCGGTTACCCGCGCCCGTACCCGGGGCAGGGTGATCACCTGGCGGCTGCCGCACACCCTCCCGCCCTGCGGTTGGGAGTGACGGCGTCGAAAGCCCCGGCCATCGCCAGCGACAGCACGGCCTGTGGCTTCAGACCCGTCCGGCGCACCAGATCTCCCGCCGTGACGTAGGGGCCGCGCCGCTCTCTTTCATTCACGATGAGCCTCGCCGACTCCGCACCAACATCTTTGACGAGCTGAAGACCCAGCCGCACCGAGCCGTTCTCAGGAGTGCACGCCGCCAGGCTCACGTTCACGCAGGGGTTCAGGAAAGGCACGCCGAAACGCCGCGCGTCCTGCTTCAACGTCTCCATCGGGTAGAAGCCCATCGGCTGGTTGTTTATCAGCGTGACGAAGAACTCCAGCGGATGGTAACGCTTTAGCCACGCGGCCTGGTACGCGGTGACGGCGAAGGCGTGGGAGTGGGACTCCGGGAACATGTAGTGGCCGTTGATCTTCGAGAATATCTTCCCGGCGGTCTCCTCCGGGACGCCGTTGCGTCTCGCGCCTTCGAGGAACCGATTCCAGTGCATGGCGATGAGGTGCTCGTTGTTGGGCCTGGCGAAGGCGCGGCGCACCTCGTCCGCTTCCGCTGCGGTCATGCCTGCCACGTCCTCGATGAGCTGCACCACCTGTTCCCGCCAGACGATTATCCCGTAACCCCGTGCCAGGGCACGCCTTTCCAGCGGGTGTTCGTACTCCCACCCCGCCCCGTGCCGGTAGCGCTCGACGAACTGGGAGACGGCGCTGCCCTGAACGCCGACACCGGGCCTGATGAGGGCGACCTGGTAGGCGAGGTCTAGGAGGTTGCGTGACTTCAGACGCTGCCCCATCTTGAGCTGCGCTGGTGACTGGAGCAGGAAGACCCCCTTCGACAGGCCCGCGTTGATCATGTCGTACACGTTGGCGTCCTCCGGGTCTATCCTACTTACATCGGGCCGTCTGCCTTCCCGCGCCTCAACGAGGTCGAGGGCCTCCTCCAGTTGGTCCAGCACCGGCAGGGAGAGAATATCGATCTTGGCGAACCCGGCGTCGGCCACGCTGTCCTTGTTCCAGTCCATGATGTACCGCCCGTCCATCGCCCCGGCCCTCATGGGGACCATCTCCGGTATGGGCGAACTGCTGAGCACCATGCCGCCGACGTGCTGGCCCAGCCCCTTGCGGGCGTCCATCAGCTGCGGGGCAAGCTCGAGCAGGTCCCGCCAGCCCGGTGCGTCCACCCGGTCCCTGAAGTCCGGGAGCTGCGCCATCTCGTCCCGGAGGTCCGCCGCGTCGTGGGAGTGCAGCTGCTTCGAGAGCAGGGACAGATGCTCCTGCGGAAGCCCCAGGGCCTTGCCGAGGTCTTGGATGATGCCCTTCACTTTGTACGTTGTGATGGCTCCGGTCAGGACGGCGTACTCCGGCCCGAAGTGCTTGTGGACACGCTCGATCAGCTCGTCCCTGAGACCCCTGGGGAAGTCGAGATCGATGTCGGGGAGGGTTGTCATGTCTTCGGAGATGAAGCGTTCCAGGGTGAGGTCCCACTTCAGGGGATCGACGTGGCTTATTCCGATGAGGTATCCGACCAGCAGGGCCACCGACGAGCCGCGCCCCCTTCCGGGAGGTCGCTCTTCAACCGGCGTCTCGGGGTCTACCAATCCCCGCTCCTCCATGATCAGCTGGGCGACGAGGGCGATCTCCCTGTAGAGCAGTAGGAAGCCCGCCAGGTTGAGGTGCTCGATCAGCCGGAACTCCTCCCCAAGGCGCTCCTTGACTCGCTGGGGCAGCGAGGCGCCGTAGCGCCGGGCGGCCGCCTCGTAGCAGAGCCTCTGGAGATAGCTTTGCACTGTGTATCCCTCCGGCACGGCAGGGTCCGGCAGGGTGTAGCCGAGGTCCCTGCCGAGGTCGAATTCGCACCGCTCCGCGACGCGAAGGGTGTTTGACACTGCCTCCGGCCATTCGGCAAAGAGCTGCTCCATCTGGGCGTGGGACTTCAGGTGGAAGTGGTGGTTGGGCCGGAGGTGCGGCAGCGCCTGGTCTATGGTGGTGTTGAGCCTTACGGCGACCAGAGCGTCCTGGAGACGGGAGCGTTCGGGGCGGTGGTAGTGGACGTCGTTGGTGGCAACCACGGGGACGCCGACCTCTCCGGCGACCCTGACCAACTTCCTGTTGCGGTCGGTGTCCCCGTGCAGGAGGTTCCGCTGGAGCTCGACGTAAACCGACCCGGCGCCGTACCACTCCAGGTACCGCCCCAACAGCTCCCCGACCTCACCGGACCGGCGGTCCATCGCAAGTTTCGAGAGACGCCCATCCCGCCCGCCCGTGAGCAGTATGACGCCCTCGGAGTGGTGGGACAGAAGCGCGGGATCGAGCCTCGGCTCCCTGCGGTCGCCGGCGTTGGCCCTTGTGAAGAGCCGCGAGATGTTGGAGTACCCGGCCCGTGTCCTCGCCAGGAGCGTGAGCCTTGTGCCGTCGGTCAGTGTCAGCTCACCGCCCGTGATGGGCCGGATGCCCAGGCTGTTGGCGAGACGAGCGCGTCAATGACCCGGACACCCCCGACAACGAGTACGGGACGCGGGACGCGGACAGCGACTTCAACACGCTGATGGACGCCGGCAACGGGTTCTCCCGGGGCATATGGTCCGACGGCATGGATATGTTCGTGGTGGACACAACCTCGGGCGCACAGAAGGTCTTTTCCTACAGCATGTCCGACATGGCGTACGGCTCTGCCAGGAGCTTCGACTTGGAGGAGGGAAACGACCATCCGGCAGGCATATGGTCCGACGGCGCCACGCTGTGGGTGGTGGACACGGGAGACGACAAACTGTACGCCTACGGCCTGCCGGCGGCCGAGGCCGTGTCCGACGACGCGACGCTGGGCGCGTTGTCGCTGAGCGGCATCACGCTGTCGCCCAGCTTCGCTGCGGACACGCTCGCCTACACGGCGAGCGTCGACAACGATGTGGCCTCGACCACGGTCACGGCGACGGCGAACGACGACGGCGCCACGGTCGCGATCGTCCCCGCCGATGCCGACGACACGGCGGACGGCCACCAGGTCACGCTCGCCGTCGGCGACACGGCGGTCTCGGTGACGGTGACCGCCGAGGACGGGACCACCATGCAGACCTACGCGGTGACCGTGACCCGCGCCGAGGTCCAGGAGGCGGCGACGACGGTCCCTGCCGCCTGGGGCCTGATACCCAGCGGCCTGGGCGCGGGCGACAGCTTTCGGCTGATCTTCACCACCTCCGGGAAGCGCAACGCCACCGCCACCGACATCGCCGACTACAACAGCTTCGTCCAGACCGCCGCCGCTGCCGGCCATGCCGACATCCAGCAATACAACTCCGGGTTCCGTGTGGTCGGCAGCACCGCCGACGTGGACGCCCGCGACAACACGGCCACCACCTACACCAGCGCCGACAAGGGCGTGGCCATCTACTGGCTCGGCGGAAACAAGGTGGCGGACGAATACGAGGACTTCTACGACGAAACCTGGGATGACGAGGCCAACGCCAAGGACGAGTCCGGCAGCGACCGCAGCACCTCCCTAGGCACCGATAAGCCCCTTACCGGCAGCGATCACAACGGCACGGAGGCGTTCTCCGGTGCATCCTCTAGAGCGCTGGGCGCCAGTAGCGTGCAGCTCGGGTCGCCGAACTCCTCCACCTCTGGCAACGGCCCCCTGAGCTCCAACGCTTCAACGGGCAACTCGAGCACTCGTCCCCTCTACGGCCTCTCCCCCGTGTTCCGGGTCTCCGACCAGGCCATCGCCAACAACCCGCCGGCGTTCTCCAGCGCCGCGTCGTTCTCGACGGACGAGAACCAGGCGGCTACGTTCCAGGTGACGGCCGAGGACGCCGACGACGGGGATGAAGTGAGCTATGCCATCACCAGCGACGGCGCGGACACCGCGTATTTCCAGATCAACGCGACCACCGGCCTGCTGGCCTTTCTCTTGACGCTCGACCACGAGAACCCCGCCGACGCCGGTAGGGACAACGTCTATCGGGTGACCGTCACCGCCACCGGGGGGACGGGCGGCCCGTGCGCTGACGACCGACCAGGCCATCACCGTGACCGTGCTCGACGTGGACGAGCCGCCCTCCGCCCCGGTAGCCCCCACGGTCTCGGCCGTCTCCGGCAGCAGCGACAGCCTGTTGGTGGAGTGGACCGCCCCCGACAACAGCGGCAAGCCGGACATCGAGTCCTACGACCTGCAATACCGCAAGGGCACCACCGGCGACTTTACGGACGGCCCGCAGGACCAGACGGTGGCCAGCGCCACCATCGACGGGCTGGACGCGGACTCGGCCTACCAGGTGCGGGTGCGGGCCACCAACGACGAGGGCGACAGCGCCTGGTCGACCGCGGGCAGCGGGACCACGAACGCGCAGACCCCGCCGACGGATGTCGAATTCATTGTTTCGCCCGACCCCGGCACCTACGCCATCGATAGGACACTCTCAGTGAGGGTGGATTTCAGCGCGGCGGTGACGGTGAGCGGCACGCCGCAGTTGGCGCTGGACATCGGCGGCGAATCCCGGCAGGCGAACTACGCGAGCGGCTCCGGCACACAGGAGGTGCTGTTCAGCTACACCGTGGTGGAGGGCGACGAGGACACGGACGGGATCCGGGTCCCTGCGAACGGGCTGACCCTCAACGGCGGCACCATCACGGCAGGTGGCATCGCCGCCACGTTGACCCATTTACCCTACGCCTTTGGAGACGTGCTCGTGGACGGCATCCGCCCGAGGCTGGCAAGCGCCACGGTCGCAGCGGACGGTACCTCCATCCAGCTCGTCTTCGACGAGCCCTTCGACGATGGCGCCTTTCACGGCTTAGTAACATTCGGCGCCCCCCAGCGTCACCGCCGACGGCAGCTCCGTCACAGTCGGGCAGCGGTCTATCCCGGTGGACGCCGATGGCAAGCATCGGAGGCTCGAACTCAAGAACCTCTCCCCCACCATCACGTACGGCCAGGCCGTCATCGTCAGCTACACGTACCCCACCGCCGGCGACGACGCGAACGTCCTCGAGGACGAGGCCGGCAACGACGTTGCCTCGTTCACCACCGGCTCGGGCGGCGTCCCCGCCGTCGTCAACAACGTGCCGGAGCCCAACACCCCCCCGGCATTCACCACCGGCGCCGACTTCTCGACGGACGAGAACCAGTTCGCTTCGTTCCAGGTGACGGCCATGGACGCCGACGCCGGGGATGACGTGCGCTATGCCATCACCGGCGGCGCGGACCTGGCGCACTTCCAGATCAACGCGACCAGCGGCCGGCTGGACTTCGCGTCGCTCGACCTCGACCACGAGAACCCCGTCGATGCCGATGGCAACAACGTCTATCTGGTGACCGTCACCGCCACCGGGGGGACGGGCGCCCGCGCGCTGACGACCGACCAGGCCATCACCGTGACCGTGACCGACGTGGACGAGGTGCCCGCGACGCCCGCGCCTCCCACCGTCGGCGCCGTGGACGGCACGACCGACAGCCTGTCGGTGACGTGGAGCGCGCCCGACAACACCGGTAGGCCCGACATCGACTCCTACGACCTGCAATATCGCAAGGGGACCACCGGCAACTGGATTGACGGCCCGCAGGGCGTGACGGGCCTCACCGTCATCATCGACGGGCTGGACGCGGACTCGCTCTACCAGGTGCAGGTGCGCGCGACCAATGAGGACGGCGACGGCTTCTGGTCGCAGAGCGGCAGCGGCACCACGAACGCGCCGGCCGAGGAGTTGGCGGAGACGACGGTCCCCGCCGACTGGGGCCTGATACCCAGCGGCCTCGGCGCGGGCGACCGGTTCCGGCTCATCTTCATTTCCTCCGGCACACGCAACGCCACCGCCACCGCCATCGGTGACTACAACACTTTCGTCCAGACCGCCGCCAGCAACGGCCATACTGACATCCAGAGCCACAGTTCCACTTTCCGTGTGGTCGGCAGCACCGCCGACGTGGACGCCCGCGACAACACGGCCACCACGTACACCGCCGACGACAAGGGCGTGGCCATCTACTGGCTCGGCGGCGCCAAGGTTGCCGACGAATACGAGGATTTCTACGACGGAACTTGGGACGACGAGGCCAACGCCAAGGACGAGTCCGGCAGCGACCGCAGCACCTCCCTAGACACCGATAAGCCCCTTACCGGCAGCGATCACAACGGCACGGAGGCGTTCACCGGCGGCAATTCGAGCGCGCTGGGCGCCAGTAGCGTGCAGCTCGGGTCGCCGAACTCCTCCGCCTCTGGCTACGGACCCTTGAGCTCCAACTTTGCAACGCTCAACTCGAGCGCCCGCCCCTTCTACGGCCTCTCCCCCGTGTTCCGGGTCGCCGGCCAGGTCGTCACCAACACCGCGCCGGCATTCACCAGCGCCGCGTCGTTCTCGACGAACGAGAACCAGGCGGCTACGTTCCAGGTGACGGCCATGGACGCCGACGCCGGGGATGAGGTGACCTACGCGATCACCGGCGGCGCGGACCAGTCGTCGTTCCAGATCAACGCGACCAACGGCCTGATGGCCTTCCCCACATCGCCCGACCACGAGAACCCCACCGATGCCGATAGCAACAACGTCTATCTGGTGACCGTCACCGCCACCGGGGGGACGGGCGCCCGTGCGCTGACGACCGACCAGGACATCACAGTGACCGTGCTCGACGTGGACGAGCCCCCCTCGGCACCGGCCACCGCCACGGTCTCGGCCGTCTCCGGCAGCAGCGACAGCCTGTCGGTGAGCTGGACGGCCCCCGACAACACCGGCAAACTCGACATCGACTCCTACGACCTGCAATACCGCAAAGGAAGCGCTGGGGTCTTTGCGGACGGCCCGCAGGACGAGACGGGGACCAGCGCCACCATCGACGGGCTGGACGCCGACTCGCTCTACCAGGTGCAGGTGCGGGCCACCAACGACGAGGGCGACAGCGGCTGGTCGAGCCCCGGCAGCGGGACCACGAACGCGTCGGCCCAGACGCCTGGGGTCCTCACATTGGGTGCGCCCGGCGGTATCTACGCCATCGGTAAGACGCTCTCGGTGACGGTGACGTTCAGCGCGGCGGTGACGGTGAGCGGCACGCCGCAGTTGGCGCTGGACATCGGCGGCGGACCCCGGCAGGCCGACTACGAGAGCGGCACGGGCACAGAGTCGTTGCTGTTCAGCTACACCGTGGTGGAGGACGACGAGGACACGGACGGAATCGGGGTCCCCGCAGACTCGCTGACCCTGAACGGCGGCACCATCACGGCGGGTGGCATCGCGGCCACGTTGACCCATTTACCCTACGCCTTTGGAGCCGTGCTGGTGGACGGCATCCGCCCGACGCTGCTGAGCGCCGAGACCAGCGTGGACGGGACGAAGGTCATCGCGACGTTCAGCGAGGACATCTCGTCGGCCGACCATGCTGAATTCAACGTTGGAGGTGTCCCAATCGCGTCCGCTACGGTCGCGGAGAACGTCGTCACACTGGCGCTGGGCTTTACGATCTTGCACGGCCAATCGCTGATCCTGCACGTCGGGCTGGGCACGGTCCAGGACGCGGCGGGCAACGGCAACGATGTGGTGTCCCAGGCCATCACCAACAACGTGCCGGAGCCCAACGCCCCGCCGGAGTTCACCAGCGCCGCGTCGTTCTCGGTGGCCGAGAACCAGACGGCCGTCGGCACGGTGAGGGCCACAGATGAGGACGCCGCGGACACGGTGAGGTATACGATCACCGGCGGCGCGGACCAGGCGCAGTTCCGAATCGACGCGACCGGCGGCGAGCTGACCTTTGCGACGGCGCCCGACTACGAGGACCCCGCCGACTCCGGTAGGGACAACACCTATCTGGTGACCGTCACCGCCACCGGGGGGACGGGCGACCGCGCGCTGACGACCGACCAGGCCATCACCGTGACCGTGACCGACGTGGACGAGTCGACCGACCCGACCGACGCCGACAACCTCACCGCCACCGCGCACACCGGCAAGATCCGTCTGGAGTGGACGGGCTCCGCCGACGCCTACGAGTTCCGGCGGAAGGAAGACGGCGGGGCCTGGAGCGCGTGGACGGCCGCCGAGACCAGGGGTTGGTTCGTGCTGCGCAACGCCACCACGCTGGACGACTACGACGTGCTCGCCCTGACCGAATACACCTACCAGGTGCGGGTGGCGGGGGACGCCGGCAACCTGGGCGAAGCCTCGGCGACCCTGGGAGCGCCGATCACGTTGCGCCTGGGGGCCACCGAATACCGCGTGGACGAAGGCGCCGGCGAGCTGTTCTTCACGGTGCTGGCGGAGACGCCGGCGGGCTTGGACATCTACGACCGCGACATCCGCCCGAGCTTTACGAGCGCGGGCGTCGTCGGGCCGCTTCCCGAGGGTCCGCTCGTCAAGACTCAGGAAGACTACGAGCTGCTCATCGAGAGCCTGCGCATTGAGCCCGGCGACTTTGTGCTGGTGAACGGCATGTACGTCGCTTCCCGGCTGCGGTCCGTCGGCATTGTCGACGACACGCTCGTCGAGGGGGACGAAACGTTCGAGCTGCGCTTGCTGCTCGCGGGAGGCGTCTCCCGGTTCTTCACCCTGGGCGCTGGCGACGGCCGGGCCGAGGTGACCATCGTCGACAACGATACGGGCGAGGCGCCGACGTCGGAGCTCGCGACGGTCGCCCCGCTGACCGGATTCGAGCTGGTGGACGCAACGGCGCACCTGGATGCGGGCGCGGTCGAGGACGGGGCGACGCTGACGGGCATCGATCCCGCGAAGCTCTACGGCTTCCGGGCGAATGTGGCCCCAGAGGCGGAGTTGAAGAGCGTGAGGCTTGAGCTCTCGGGTCCGGGGCCGGACGACCGGGTCGCGCGGACGGACAATGACGAGCCGTATGCGCTGCACGGCGACAGCGGCGGCCATGAGCACGGTGCCACGCTGGCGGCGGGCAGCTACACCCTGACGGCGACGGCGCACTCCGAGAAGGACGGCGGCGGCAGTGAGCTGGGAACGCTCAGCGTCGAGTTCACGGTCGCAGGCGAGCCGCTGACGGCGCGGTTCGAGGGAATGCCGGAGGGGACCCACGGCGGCGCGGGGACGCCGTTCGCCTTCCGGCTGGTGTTCAGCGAGGCGGTGTCCACCACCCCAGAGGCGCTGCGGGACCAAGCCCTGGAGGTGACCAACGCCGCCGTCGAGGCCGTCAGCCGGGTGGACGACCGCAGCGACCTGTGGGAGGTCCGGTTGACCCCGGAGTCCGGCGCCATGGTCACGGTGTCGCTGTCACCGCCCGCCGACTGCGACGCGGCGGGGGCGGTGTGCACCGAGGACGGCAGGATGCTGTCCGGCGGCGCCGCAAGAGTCATACTTGGACCGCCCCCCAACAGTCCGGCCACCGGCCAGCCCAGCATCAGCGGCACGGCCCTGGTGGGCCAGACTCTGACGGCGGACACGACGGGCATCGCCGACGACGACGGGCTGGACAACGTGACTTTCAGCTATCAGTGGATGGCCGACGACGAGAACATCCAGGGCGCGACGGACCGCACCTACACCCTGGCCGATAGGGACAAGGGCAAGACCATCAAGGTGCGCGTCTCCTTCACCGACGACGCGAACAACGAGGAATCGTTGACCAGCGCCGCGACGGATGCGGTGGCGGCCCTACCCGGCAAGCCACAAGACCTGGAGGGCGAGGCCACGGCGCAGGAGATAGAGCTGACCTGGACTGCGCCTACCGGCGACGCCGTTGTCGAATACGTGGTGTACCGCGGCACCCTCCAGAACGGCAGCATGAACGGACAAGCATTGACGAAGTATGCCACCATCGACGCGGCCGGCAAGGCCATGACCTTCACCGATGACAACGTGGAGGAAGGCGTGGAGTACCGCTACCGGGTGGCGGCGGTGAATTCCGCCGGGGAGGGCAAGAAGTCCACCTGGCTCGATATAGCGGCGGAATAACCTTAGCCGTAGGGTTCAAGACGGCCGCGATGATTGAGCCTCGACCGGATGAATCGCCGCCGCCGAAACCGATAGGCGAGAAGCGACGAGAGCGCCGGTACGAACATTGAGCCCGTATTCCCCATTTGGCTCAAACAAGTGATGCGGTAAATAGGCAACTTTCTTGCTTTTCTAGTCGTTACATGAATCTCTTAGCCGTATTTCAGATATAATACATGCAATAAGTTGGCTATTTCAGATAACTTGCGTACCGGCATTGGAGGCACCCGATGGGTGACCGCGAAAAGGCCTCTCTTCGGCTCCAATTCAATCCCCAAATCCGGCTGGAGTTACATGGTGCCACCATCACCTCCGACGCCGGACTGCTGGCATTCCGAGAACTGGATGACGCCCTGGACCTTACCCCCATAGCCTCCGACTATCTCCAGGAAAGCCGTACCGGCCGCAACATCCGCCACCACCTGGTCCCTCTGCTCCGCCAGTCCATCTACAGCCGCTTGGCCGGCTACGATGATACCAACGATGCAGAACGTCTTTCCCAAGACCCAGCCATGAGAGTTGTCGTGGGCTGGCAAGGCTCAGACCGCAACGCCGCCAGAACCGACACCATGAGCCGTTTTGAGACGGAGACTCTGACTCAAGAGGACAACCTAAAGGGGCTGGCCCTGATGAATCCCCAGTGGGTGGAGCTGGCCATGGCTCACACTCCACACCGGCGAGTGATTCTGGACATGGACAGTTCGGAGAGTCCAGTGCATGGTCAGCAGGAAGGAGCCGCCTACAACGGGCACTTCGAGTGTGTTTGCTATCATCCCCTCTTTCTGTTCAACCAGTTTGGGGATTGCGAAGGAGCGACGCTACGACCCGGAAACGTGCATAGTGCCGATGGCTGGCAGGAACTCCTTGAGCCGGTGGTGAAAGGATACCAGAAGAAAGGACTGCGGTTGCTGTTCCGGGGTGACGCTGCTTTTGCCAAGCCGGAGCTATACGAGTATCTGGAACAAGGAAAGATCGGGTACGCCATCCGGCTTCCCGCCAATCAGGTAATTCAGGAGCAGATCCAACCCTTGCTGGAGCGTCCTACCGAATGGCCATCCCGGGAGCCTAGCGTCTCCTACCATGACTTTGCCTATCAGGCCCAGAGTTGGCACTTGCCCAGGCGAGTGGTGGCTAAAGTAGAGTGGCATCAGGGGGAGCTATTTCCCAGGGTTGGTTTCATCGTGACCAACCTGAGCTATCCACCCAAAGGAATAGTCCGCTTCTACAATGGCCGTGGCACGGCGGAGCAGTGGATCAAGGAAGGCAAGTACGCCCTGAACTGGACCCGGCTTTCCTGCCACAAGTTCGTGGCCAACCAGGTGAGACTATGGCTGTTCGTCCTGACTTACAACCTGGGCAACTTTATGAGAAGGCTGGTGTTGCCGGAGGATATGAAGCACTGGACTCTGACCAGTCTTCAGACCAGGCTGATCAAAACCGGAGGACGGTTGGTACGTCATGCCAGGAGGCTGGTGTTTCAGCTTGCCGAGGTGCTGGTAACCAGGGAAATGCTGACCGGGATACTAGAACGGATCAGCCGGCTTCGGCTGGCACCTGGCTAGCCTGCTTTGAGAGCACAGGTATTTCGGACAGTTATGGGGTCGTCCGGGGTAAATAGACCACCCCGAGGGAGACGCTTGGGCAGGGGCAGGCAATTCTAGACTTTTACGCTCGTCAGGGGGGTGGTTACTCTATGGGAGTGGGTCAGTTGAGTGAATCGGATGCAGTTGACGCCCTCAGGCTGCCGTTTTCTAGTTCACGGCACGCCAGAGGGCCCAATCGCAGGGCAATCACTTTGATCTGGGGAATCCCGGCTTAAATCTACTTTTCCTTTTTCAATTTACGTTTTTCCATTAGAGTGTGTTTTGCATGTTTCTGTTGTTCCTTTTTGGCCTTACCTTTTTTACCACCCTTATCACCCATTATTTTTACTCCTTTGATGGGATATCAATCACCGAAACTCCGCTTCGCGATGACACGGCGGCCTGCTCAAGCATGTGCAGACCGCTGGAATAGGTTAACACGGCAAGGTGCTGTGTCCCAGCCCGTATTCCCCATTTGGCTAAAACAAGTGATATGGTAAATGGACATTTAGAGATACCCGGCGAGTCCTTTGCGGACAAGTTCCGGACCATGGAGCGCTTCCAGGCGGAGGTTAGACCCCTGGTGCCCGCGTCATGATCCTCGTACGCCTTGCTACAGGTGTTTTGCCGGGGTGAGGGGATTAGGGGTCTCATATCAGGCTTCCCCTAATCCCGCCAACAAAGAGTTATCAGTCCGAGCAACGGTCAGCAATTACTGTATTTGCTGGGGAGGAAAGACGATGCCCATCATAAGTCAAGCTGATGCAACCACGGAAGTGGGATATCCCGGGGTCGAGCGGGCGGTCCTCGTCGACGCTACCCAGGGTGCCCTGTTGTTATACATCAGCCACCTGGAAATCGGACCTGGAGGTCGGGTCACCACCCACATCCACCCCGACAGCGAAGAGGCCATGGTCATCGTGGAGGGCAGTCTGGAAGCAATTCTGGGTGACCAGGTAGTTACGCTAGGAGAGGGGGACACTGTCCTGGCCCCTGCAGGTGTCAAGTACGGGTTCGAAAACCGGTCCGGCGCTACCGCAAGGTTGTTGGCCATATTCCCCAAGACCCAGTTCGAAAGAGTCCCGATGGAGTAGAATTGGCCTGTGTGAGGCCGCTCCGGGAGGAAGCACACTGGGGGCTTATCAGAACCCCCCCGCTGTGGATCGACAAGCTCACCACGAACGGAAGGAAACCGTTCGCCCTGAGCCTGTCGAAGGGTGGGCGCAAGACTAGATTAACTGAAGGAGGACTCCCATGTACCTAATTCGGCGGGTTTTCAGATGTAAACCGGGGACAGCTCGAAGGGCGGCGGAGCAGATCACGAAGATTGGCAAGGCTTATGAAAACGCCGGTCAGCGCTCTCCGATAAGGGTATATACCAGCGGTGGCACTGTACCGGGACCTGCCAATACGGTCTATATGGACTGGACGGCGCCAGTGTTAGAGTCACCCTACCGCGAAGGTAACCCAATGCCGGAGGAGATCAGGTCTGTGTCGCAGCAGATGAATGAATTCGTGGAGGAAAGCTACATCGAGTTTTATGAGATGTTCGAACCGCAATAGCAGGATGTGCCAGCATGGTTTGGCGGTGGCCGCCGACATGAAGACAATCCAGTCCCTTCGGAGGACATGCTTTAGACCGATAATTCGCGGCGGCCTACACCACTCCCGATTCCGCCAGGTAAGCCAACTCCGTCCTTTGAAGCCCCAGTTCCCCGCAGTAAATCTCCTCGTTGTGCTCCCCGATCAAGGGGGCCCGTCTTGATATTCGCCAGGGTGAGCCGTTGTATATACCGGCGGGACCGGAGTATTTGAAGCTCCGGTCCAGCTCAGGATGGGGAACCTCCACCCAAAAGCCGCGATCATTCAGGTGGCCCTCATCCACCAGTTCATCGGGCGCCCGAATCGATCCCTAGTTGAGCCCCCGCTCCTGGGCGCCATAGGCCATCTCATCCCGGGTCAAATGTGCGGCAAAGTTGCCTACCATCTCGGTGATGTGGGATAAGAGGCGGAGGTGTCCGCGATACAGCCTGTCCAACGTTATTTCCACGACTGCCGAATGAAAGATTCGCAGTACATTCGACGCAGAGGGAGCAGATGCAGGCGACCACTGAGACAGGTCAAACACTGCCCCAACCGAAGGACCCGGTCATAGAACCAATCACCTACTCGCCCTTCGGACCCCTGCAGTGGCGCTTGCAACTCGAAACCAGCACAAAGGCATATGCACCCGCGCTTCCCGGACGGAGAAACTCCCAGAACATCCCTCCGGTAGCCGGTTCCAGAAAACTGTGGGCTGACACTCACTCCTCTATAGATCCCCTCAATCGGACACCGACCAAACAGGGAAAATCTAAGTTAAAGGGTTAAGTCATGTCCAGCCTAAGTATGGTTCGCGCGAAATGCTATCTAGTCCTACAGGGATTAGAGCGATCCCTTTCTGACAACTTAGTGCAATGCAGCAACTTCGGGGATCCAAGCTTCTTGACTCCAGATGAGCAGGAACGAGCCCTCAAGCGTCTTCGCGAGGATATTGACGAACCAGAGTGGAGGCTGGAAGACGCAAGAAACGATGATCTCCTCCCTTACCTAGATTTAGGGGATCTGGTTCAATTGCTTAACCGACACAATTCCATGATACGCAATGTCCATCCATCCGAAATAGGAAACACGACCAAGAGCATAGGAGAAAAGGGCGTTTACGGGATACGGAAAAGGGTAATGCACCCAATCAGACTATTAGAAGCTGATGACCTCCCAACACTCATGTCCATACCCATGGGACTCTATGCCGAATCTCCGAACATGACGTGGGAACGACTACTCGAAGGGGCTCGCCTAGCAGAAAGGTACGACACAAATCTTGATGTGACTTTACCTTCATATTGGATGGAGGAAGAGAGCACTTCCCACAACCTGCCGACGCCAGAATTCGACGACACAGGGTTCATAGGGAGGCAAGCTGAAAGAAGGCAATTAAAATCGCTCTTGGAATCTAATCACAGTGTCATTACGGTGGTTGGAGCAGGTGGAGTCGGAAAGACTGCTCTGGCCCTACGGGTATGCCATGACATCATCGAAGACTCTGAATCGAAGATAGGCCGGATAGTTTGGGTTTCATTAAAGACACAAAATCTAACCCTAGACGGAATTCGTACCATTACCGACTCAGTGGACACAACGCAAGCATTGGTGGACCGTCTATTGTCAGCCATCAACTTGTCAGTTCGCAAAGATCATGAACCTGCCTGGCAAAGAGTCGTTGATCAGATGGCGATGACTAGGACTTTGCTGGTCATCGACAACCTCGAAACCCTAGGTTCACAAATCAGAGATCTGGCAATCAGCATACCCGATGGGTCAAAATTACTCTTAACATCCAGAGTAGGCCTCGGGGAAATCGAACTCCGTTATAGCATGCCAGATCTGTCGGCGAACGACGCCGTCTCCCTAATGAGACATCTGGGAGTTGCTTACAACTACACGACCATCAAGAACAACAAACAAGGTGTATTGAAGGACTATTGCAGTCGACTCCACCATAATCCACTTCTCATCAAATGGTTCGTGCAAGCAGTGGGTAAAGGAACCAGTGCCGAAGACATACTTTCGAACGACGACTTCGAACAGGCGCTGCGGTTCTGCTGGGAAAATGTCTTCTCCAGACTGTCACAACTTTCCGTAAGAGTAATTTCCATCCTACAGGCGGCCCGCCGCAATCTGAGCCAAACCCAGCTGCAAGATTTAGTTGATGAGAAATACATACCGTTCGTGCAGACAATGCAGGAGCTGCATCAGTCGAACATCATCGAAAAGAACCTAGACCAATTCGGGAATGAAGTCTATCAAATAGGATCCCTCGTCTTCGACTACCTGTCCCGTTACCACCCACCGACCACTGAAGTCGTGACTAATACACGAGCAAAAATAAAGCAGTGGCAGACGGCTCAAGATAATAGCGCTTTTCAGCAGAACACGTATAGATACAACCGCAATCTCATTCACATTGAATCCAACGACCAGGGAATCACAGCCCCACATCTCCAGAACGCCATTGCAATGATGAGAGCAAACAATTTTTTGGCCGCCCATGAGTCACTAGAACGAGCTCGGGAACTCATGCCTCAATGGTCTGAAATTTACAGGATAAAGGCCTGGATCCTCGAACAGGAAAGGGCCCCGATTTACGAGATAGAGCAAGAATATGAGGAATCCTTGCTCTGCGGCGCGACGGACATCAACAGATTTCACTACGCGACTTTCCTGCTCGGATCGGGAGAATTCAGCAGAGCATTAGAGAGAATCGACGAAGCAGCCAGTAGCCTAGAGGCAGACGAAATTTCGATGAAAAGCGTCAGGGGACAAATCTTGCTGAGGGGCGGACAGATTCTCCCAGCGTTGGAAGAATTAGAATATGTTTGGAATTCAGCAGGCAGCCATTTGCCGAACCGGATAAGGAGGGTGCAGGGCACTCAACTTGCAGACGCCTTGAGACGACGAGTGGAACAACTCCGGACCTTGGGCAGAATGCCCGAGGCAGAAGAACAAGCAAAGAAAGGAACCAGAGTCGTAAATGAGACAGCCGAAGCGTGGGGCTGGGATTGGAAGTTAGCGGAGGTAGGAGTCAATCTCATTAACGAAATACTGGGAAGATCTGACCCGTCGGACGAATCAAAATCCGAGTTCCTTGAAGTAGTCACGACCTGGGAGTCAGGAGGACAGGTCAGGATGGCCCTTGGAACTAACAGGAAACATCACGAACTACTGGATCATGTCAAAGATCGACTGGGAATTACAGCCAAGGATGCCGGGTCCATTGCTAACCATGAAGAGCGACAGACGCACTCAGGAGTAATCAAAGTAATCAGACCTTACTTCGGGTTCATCCAAACGCAATCCCTTGGAGACATTCATATGAATCCTCTGTCGCTAGTGGATCCACGGGTATGGCATGATCTTCAAACAGACCAACAGGTAGCTTTCAACGTGGTATTTGGGGAGCGACAACCCCATGCAACAGATTTAGAACTCATCCGGGAATGAACTGCTAAAACCAAAGTTCTCGTACTAAAGGAACGAATCCATTCAACAGTGCGTGGACAATGTAACGCACTGTCCATCTCCAACCTCCTGAAATCAGCCGCCGGCACCTGCCCCTTCTGCCACCAGAAGGCTGGCATCCTGTCCCGCGAACACCCCGAGTGCCGCCAGGCCCACCAAGCGGGCTGGCAGGAGATGGTACAGCTCGCCGTCCAAGCCGCCGAGTACCCTGACTTCGACGAGACTCAACTGCGGCTCAACATGATCGCCGTCGCCCAGAGCGCTCCTACGGGAACGGCGACACCGTCAACCAAGCCCTGGAGGCGGGCTGGAAGCTCGGCGTGGACCACAGCATGGCAGACGGCATAATCACCCAGGACGAGGAAGCCCGGCTCAGGGAATTCCGGGACCAACTGGCCCTCGAGGCCGGCGCAGCGGACCAGAAGGCCGCAGCCCAGCTTGAAAAAGCATCGACCGACCGGCTCACACTGGACGCCCGGCTCGCCGCCATTGCCACCCAAGACCCCGACACCCACCCTGAACGAGCTCTCCCAGTCCCTCGAAGACTCAGGCCTCCCCCAAGGCCGGCAGACCGCCATCCTGATAAAGGCCTGGGAGGCCGCGGTCGAAGGCACCCTAGTATTACAACGACTGTTCGCAAGAAAGGTACCTTGAGCACCTCTTCATGGTGACCTGCCCACGCGCTTGACAGCTTTGTGGCCTTGCCTCCCGCGAAGCGATTCCCGGCCAAAATATGACCAAATTGAAGAACCGTCGTTATAATACTAGAAATCCGGCCGGAAAGTGGCGGGAGCCGGGCTAGCGGCTATACTTGGGGTCAACAAGTGTAGCGAGGGCTGAGGATGCTGGGAGAGCAAACGGAACCGTCAGGCTGCTGTTTCGTGCTGACGCCGCCTTTGCCAAGCCGGAGATATACGAATACCTGGAAGCGAGAAGCATCGGCTATGCCATCAGGCTGCGGTCCAATCAGGTGTTGCAGCGGGAGATAGCGCACTTGCTGGTACGGCCTACGGAGTGGCCTTCCCCGAAGCCCATCGTCTCCTATCATGACTTCGTCTACCAGGCCCAGAGTTGGAATGTATCCCGAAGAATGGTGGCCAAGGTGGAGTGGCACCAGGGAGAGCTGTTCCCCAGAGTGGGCTTCATAGTCACCAATCTGACCTATCCAACTATAGGGATAGTCCGCTTTTACAATGGCCGGGGCACGGCGGAGCAATGGATCAAAGAAGGCAAGTACGCCCTGAACTGGACCAGGTTGTCCTGCCACAAGTTCGTGGCCAACCAGGTGAGGCTGGGACTGTTCGTAATGGCTTACAACCTGGGCAACTTCTTGAGAAGGCTGGCCGTGCCGGAGGAGATGAAACACTGGTCGCTGACTAGCCTTCAAACCAGGATGATCAAGACTGGAGGGCGGTTGGTGCGCCATGCCAGAAGGCTGGTGTTTCAGCTTGCTGAGGTGCTCGTGAGCCGGGAAATGCTAGGCGGGATACTGGAACGAATTGGTCGGCTTAGGCTGGCTCCTGGCTAGTCCACTTTAGGAGCGTCGGGATTGATTACGGGTACCGGGTCGTACAGGGCAAAAGGGCTTCCCAAGGAAGAGACTTGGTCGTAGACAAGCGGTTTGGAGATTTTACGCTTGGCAGGACGGTGGTTGGTCCATGAAAGGAGGAATTTGAGCGAATCAGGACGCATTTGACGCCCTTGGAATGCGAGATTATAGTTGGCAGCATCCCTGCGGGAGCTATATCCAGGAAAGGTGGTTCGATCTGGGGAATGTCGGTTGTATAATAGCCACATCCCGCGATGACGATGCTACTAAAGGAACATTCCATTGGCATCAGCACCTGGGACCGGTAGCGGTCCGTGCGGCCCGAGACGAGGAAAATTAGTGACCTCGCCGCAGCCCTAGCAGCTATCATTGCTGAGGCAGCACCTGAAGGGGGCTAATTGCTGGATTCGGACAGAGAGACTGTTCTCCTAGTTGGGCAAAACCTTTTCTTTCTGGGTAAAGTTGAGGCCCTGGCTGAACCACTCGGTTACGAAGTGCAACGGGCTAACACGGAATCAATCTTCTGGGACCACTACGCAAGTCGTCGACCCGCTTTGATTCTGGTCGACCTTGAGGGAGACCAATCGATATGGAGCAACGTCTTAGAAAATATCGATCACCAGGAAGCGGGAGGAGTTAAAGTAGTAGCGTTCGGTCCCCACGAAAACGTTGCCATGTTGGAACGGGCCAGGAATCTAGGTTGCGACCTTGTGCTGAACAAGGGAGAGTTCAATCGAGATCTGTCCAAAATAATCGAGAGTGTGAGAGCAGACTCTGGCTAAATAGGTTGCGCGTATCTTCGTGTTGTATTTAGCTGGCTACTAGTTTCAGGGGATTGGGTCACCTCGCTGCCTCGACCAATTCGCATCAATAATACGGCCCAATATTCTCGGAGGTGGTCAAGTTATGGCTGAGTCAGGATTTGAAAAGGTTGCCGAAACCGGCGAGCTCTCCCCTGGGGAAATGAAATCGGTTCTGTTGGGCCAGGAAGCAGTGCTGTTGGCCAACGTCGATGGGAATTTCTACGTCATTGGTGATATTTGTACCCATAGGGGAGGAACCCTCTCAGATGGCGACCTTGATGGGGAGCAAGTCCAGTGTCCTCTTCACGGGGCAAAATTCAACGTAGTTACCGGCGAAGTATTAAATCCGCCAGCTCAGCGGTGTGTTCCGGCTCACGAAGTGCGGGTTGCAGGGAAAGATATTTTGGTGGGGCCTGCTAAAAGCTAGTGGTAGTTCGAATCCGCTCCGGGTCGCCAAGCACAATAATTTTCCAGCCTAGCCGGACGCGACATTGGTCAGGTTGATTAGTTTCCAGCCAGGCTCGGTACGGCAAACCATTATTCTACCTTTGGTCCCCTAATTTGCCGACGTGGACGGCAACATGGGTACCACTTCGCATGTTTTCAGACACGCCTGGGGTATACCAGGTTATATTAGGAAGGTCATCGATGAGCTACCAAGACAGGACCCTTAGTTGCCAGGAATGTGGGCAAAGCTTCACCTTTAGCGCGGACGATCAAGCATTCCACGCTGAAAAGGGCTTCACCAACGACCCAAAGCGCTGCCAAACTTGCCGTCAGGCACGACGCAACGAGCGGTCCGGCGGAGGATTTGGCGGCGGCTATAGCCAAGGCCCTCGTGAGATGCATCCCGTGGTCTGCGCGCAATGCGGTAAGGACACCACGGTTCCGTTCCTGCCCCGCGGCGACCGCCCCGTCTACTGCAGCGATTGCTTCAGCAGGCAGGGCTCAAGCCGGTAGAGAGGCAACCGGCAACACCGGAAGGGGCGGCGTTCGCCCCCTCTGTTGAAACACTGGCGGCCGGCTGCCACCGATCTGCAAGAGAGGAAACGATTGAGGATATACGTAGGTAACTTTGCTTATGAAATGACCGAACAGGAGCTACGCGAGGTTTTCGAAGCTCATGGCCAGGTCGGAGAGGTCCATATGGTCTGTGATCGCGATACGGGCCGTCCCAAAGGCTTCGCCTTTGTTGAGATGCCCCTGAGCATCCAAGCAAAAGCAGCTATTAAAGCCCTTAACGGACATATATTTCACCAACCAACACGAACCCTCACGGTCAACGAGGCCCGGCCTCGAGAGGAGCGGAGCTCCGGTGGCGGCGGTACTGGTGGGCATGGGACCCGAGGCGGTAGCGGCGGAGGATTTGTGAGCCGCTATAGTCCATGGTCTGGGAGCCGGAGTGGTGCAGGCGGTCTCCAAAATGCACCTAGGGTGCGCTAACCGAGATCCTCGATGTTAGCAACGTGATGTGGTGCTCACCTCCGCCCAGGCCACCCGCACAAGGTGAGTGTTGTAGCGCAGCCGCCAGCAGGCCGTAGACCAACCACGGGATAACGTTTGTAGGATAGTACGCCGGTTTCGTGATGGCATATCTTGATTGGCTAGAGGTTCTACCAGGGGCGGTCAGAGAGCGGCTGTGGACCATCCCTAACGCCTTAGTTCGAGAAGTGCACGGCCCGTATGACTTCATAGTCGCACTCGAGGCGGATACAGAGGAGGACATCACAGTTATTCTGCGCCACAAGATTCGCCCGATCTCTGGCGTTCGTAATACCGTAACGTGCCTATGGTAACAGGGGGCAGAGGCTGCTCTAATGGGCTATTGCACGTGAATCCAGGAAGAGGATATACAGATGTGGGAAGCAGGACATCTATTTGATGTTCAACAAAGGGTCCGTATTAAGCACGATGCAACGTCGTCTGCTCCGCCTGATAAGATTCACGGGAAGTCAGGGACTATTGAGGATTACAGCGAAGTGTTTGCCGAGCGGCAGGATGCGGAGCCACACTATGTACCCCAGTGGTTTGTGGTTATCTATGACTCTGACGAGCCCGCCTACTTGGTTGCAGAGGATTGGCTAGAAACCGCTTGAGCCGATGCGAGCGTCGAGCATCTCGACCCGTACCTCCATTGCTCTGGGATATAGCGCCGGGCCAAACTGGTTGAATATCGCCACATCGGCCGCATCGCGCCCATAAGCGACGGCAACTCGCCCTCCACGTGGAACGGCCTGCGTTGCATCGAAGGTGTACCAACGGCCACCTACGTACGCCTCGAACCAAGCGTGAAAATCCATCGGCTCGAGTTCGTGTAGATAGCCTACAACGATACGCGCTGGGATACAGAGACTGCGGGATAACGCGATGCCCAAATGAGCGAGCTCGCGGCATACGCCCTCGCGCTGCTGGTTGACCTCGACTGCCGACATCTGAAAATTGCTAGAATCTGGATTGAAGCGCACGTAGGTGCGGATCCACCCTACAATTCTAGCCACTTGATCGTAGCCGGGCTCGACGCCGTCTACGAGTTCCCTACCGAGGTCTATAAACCGGTCGGACTCGCAATAACGGCTGGGAAGAAGATAGGTTAGAACCTCGTCCGGTAGATTATGCACCTCGTCAAATGGCGCGCCAGGCGACACGTCAATGCCGTCTGCGGTTGAAACGTCCGCACATCTACGGATAGAAAACTCACCTGGGGGTGCTATCAATCGCTCGCACAGGTTACCGTAACTGTCCGCATACTCTGTGATCGGTACGCTTGGCGTCAACGTGCAGTCTTCATGCGCCACCTGCTGATGTGTTCCGCTTCGAGGGCGGAGCATCAGGATAAAAGGCGTAGGGACGCTCACATCAAAGGTAATATCACAACTTGTACGAAGCCACATTTCGATTCCCTTACTTGTCAAAACCACGTTATCAGCTGGCTATGGTCCGGTGTTACAGGGCGCTCGGGTGCAAGATCCGAAGGTGATGCATGCATCTTGGGCTCCAGAAATCGAAGAAGTCGTGGAGCACCAGGCTGTTGAGATAATAGACTGGTCCTGGTGTAACTCTACTGCTGTACGAAACGTCGATAGACCTCTTCCTCGGAAAGCGGTCCCTTTCGGAACCACAGGTTCTCAACCACTCCGGAGGCAGCGGCCATCTGCGTTAGATGGTCGCTAATTAGCTCGTGGGCACCTGCGGGATCTTCGATCGACGGCTTCGACACATCAATTGTGGCACAGACAATATTCAACGCTTGGATTAATTCCAATGGTGCGACCTGGTTGGCATTATCTCGGGCCCGCTCAATGCTTGCGTACACTGAACTTGTACTTCGTTGCCGAAGCAGCGCATCCAGAAGATCGTCTGTACCCTCTACCGAGACCCTGAATCCTTCGGCAACCGTTTGAAGCCCGCTCTGAAAGGTGGGGCCGTCGGTGCGCACCGCCAGCAACGCCGCGGTATCAATTGCCCGCAACATTGAGTCGGCTCTCTCCATCCATCTTCCCAGCCAAATAAGGTTATAGACACGTGAGTCAATTATCCAAGGATTGGTTGTGCTGCTGGCTGAGCGTGGGTCGGTTGTCATGTCACATCCTCGTTTCCATCATTCAAGAACCTGGCGATTGCGTCCTCAGTGGAATACGGGCGGTCATCGAACGTCGCCCAATTCAGGACTTTGCTGAGTTTACCTTCGCCCTGAGAGACGAATGTTCCGATAACCGGGGCCGCGTCCGAGTAATCTCGTCCGTTGGCGAACTTTAGGACGCCTACACCAAGGTCTCCGACCACGTTCGTTGTGCAGTCTGCGGGCACCCAGCCAACCTGCGGGTTCAAAAACTCGAACCACGAGTGGGTTTCGCCTACACTCTCGGTCCGAATGCCACCGACGTACCGGCAGGGAATTCCCAGAGCACGGAGCAGGCCAATGGCCAGGTGTGTCTGGTCTTGACACACCCCTCGACCGATGCGCAGCACCTCATGGGCCGGCGTATGCACGTCGGTATCTCCCCTTTTGTATTCGATATTCCGATGCACCCAGTCCACCACCCTCACAACTGATTCAACGAGCCATTCGTTGATACCGGGTATGCCTGCTGCAAAATCGGCGAGCTTGCGAGGTTCAACAAAACGGGAGGGGCCGAGGAAGTCTAAGTTCTCTGGGTCATTGCTGGGGATGAGACGTCGTACGTCGCCAGCTTGTAGTGTCCTCGATCGCAGCTCCGCCTGGCCAACCGATACTACTAACAACTCGCGATGTTGCGTCGTGACGCGCACCCTATGGACGAGGTTTTCGAAACGGTCTTTGTAGCTGACCTGCCCGCCCGAGGGACGGGTCAGGACTTCATAGCGGATGGGAGCCTGGTAGTCGTCCAACTGTGGTACGAGTCTGAGAAAATTATCATTCTCGAACACCTCGGAGTTGTACCGATACTCTGCTACATATGCGTAGCTCAGTAACATCGCTCTCAGTTACCGTACGACCCACGTTGGTTTACACATGCCACCTGACGAGTTATTAGTGATGCGAGTGCCTCCAGAGGAAACCCGGGTGAGCCCGCCCGGAGGCACGGTTACGTTCCCATTCTCGTTTTGGAAGGCAAACACCCGCAGGTCAATGAAGCGTTCTACCAGCTGGCCGGAAGCGACATCCAACACCATGTGTTTGGAAAAGTCCAGGGTCTCCTGGGCTATAAAGGCCTCTGGTCGTTCGATGATCTGCTGGGTGATGCTGGTGCGATTGACCGTTCCAAGGTCTGGCATGACGTACACACCCAAACCTCCATATCCAGACCTGGTTTTGAGGACCAGGTCGTCGAGGTTTCCTAAGACGTGGAGACGCTGGTCAGATGCGAGAAGGTTGAAACTCGGTACCTGTTTCAACACGGGTTCTTCGCCCAAGTAATGCCTGATTATCTCAGGCGCGTACATATAGACCAGCTTGTCGTCGGCCGCGCCGGTTCCCATAGCGTTTATGAGGATCACCTTCCCTTCCAAGTAGGACTGCATCAGTCCGGGCGTGAAGATGTCCAGGTCCTCAACTCTTCGGTAGATAACATCAACGGGAATGTCTCCGTCCAGCGTCTGCACTCGGATCCGCCCGTCGGGGTCCCGGTGAAGGTCGGCCCCTTCCACCAGAGGTATCCCGAGTAGCTCTGAAAGAAACCGGTGCTCGAAAAATGCCGCACCGTGTTTGCCATCCGTCAGCAGCACGGTTGCTGGCTCCGCTTGAGCCGACACCGAACGGAACATTTCCCAGTAGGTCTCGCGGATGTCATAGGGCTCGATGTCGTAGCCATTGATGAAATCGGGGAAAAACTGGGCCAGAAGTTCGCGCGGTTTGATCTGATACGTAATCCCTGACGGTATTCTCAGGTTATCCTCTAGCACCGTCCATTCCTGGCCGACTTTGACGAGGTCAACACCATAGATGTGAACAAAGACATCCTTCGGCGGCCGAAATCCTTGGAGGTCTGGATAAAAATGGCGACACGAAAAAATCACTTCGGGAGGCACAACCTCCTGGTTCCCACAGTAGAGGTCAACGAGAAAGTGATTGATCGCCTTGAGACGCTGACGGACGCCATCGGCGATTGTTTGCCATTCGGACCTGGGGATGATACGCGGCAACCAATCTGTTGGGGCAGGGCGGAACTGCATCGGGTCCAGCAAGAAAGTAAAAGAGTCGCTGGAAACCTGCCCGCTAGCCCGCTGGGACCGGTTTCGAAACTCTGTTTCCCCAAGCTCAGCGAGCGAAGACTGTAGAGGCATGTAGATGTCTCGCGGATTTCCGAGAGAGTCTAGATACTCATTGTTCTCACTGATGACCCCACTGACCTGCACTACGAACCCCCTTCAACCGAAATTCCCCATATCAGGCTGCGGGTGTCCAAAGAACCCACCATCCTTCACGACGGTGATGCTAGCGGCATCCACGAACGCCGTCAACTATCCCATCGGGCTCACAACACCATCTCTCGGTGCCGTGAATTAACGTCCGCCAGGCAACAGAGGCAGCTTTCAGCACGTTTGCACACCCTTCAACTCATCCAGGCGCACAGGTCCCCTTTGCTACCCTCGTCACGTCCGATGATCCCAAGGGTACTCGCTACCCTGGTGCTGGATGGAGCCCGCCGATACGCTCCAGCACTTGTCGAAATACCTCCCGAGGCACCGCTACCTCGGCTAGCTGAAACACCAGCCGCCGGGCGTGGCGAACTAGCCTCCCCCCGATCTTGATAAGTTTGACCTGGAGGCTTCGCAATGACCAGTGCTTGACCGCCCTGGGCAAGCATAGCCTGCGCAGCAAGTTCCCCAGGTTGTAGTCGACCTGGATTTCTTCGAGAATAGCTGAACCGCCCTCGATGGCAGTTGCCGGTCTCTGGGTCTACCGTTGACTCGGCGAGGACCAGAGCTGGTCGTGCGGTAGATTGCTTACGGCGTTTCTCCAATGTATTGTCTATATCGAGACCTCCCAGCGAAAAATTCGCAGTACGGTACACTCTGGCCCACCTAACTGGATAAAATCAAGAACCTTCATTCGACGGACACGATAGACACGGAAACCTGAGGTACGCGTGGGCGGTCGATTTGGGTCCATTCAAGCCAGGTCGGTAAAGCGGACTCACAAATGGGTGTGTCACGTCGTTCCCGCGTACCCGAACGTATCACTAGGCCCGATGAACGGTTCGATTCTTCTCAGGTGGGCCTGACTTGACGGTAGGCAGTACCAAATTTGAACTCGTACTGAACCTGTGAGTTTCCAACCCCCTCGAGATCTTCACCCGGGCAATCGTATCCGTCCCTCCTGAGTCCATCGTTGGGGTGTATGCTCTTGGTTCGATTGGCTGGCCGAAGGAGACTTTATCCAGAACTTTCGAACTGGTAATCGCTTTGTAGCCCTTTAACGTCACCCCCGCTTCAGCCAGCCGTCAATGTCTAACCCGGTGTGTCGGCAGGCACGCAGGACAATCTCGCCCGCAGCCCTGGCATCTTCTGCCGCATCGTGATGCCGAAAGGCAACGCCAAGGTCGCCTGCGATGAGCGCCAAGCTCCACTTGCGCCGGTACTTCTGCGGCCAAGCGCGGCGGGCCACCATTGCACTGTCCAGCCACCTTGCCCGGATCGGCTTCAGCCCGTATCGCTCCATCGCGCCGTCCATCGCCATCCGGTCGAAGGCCGTATGGCTGACTAGAACCGTCTCCTCCAGAATCCGGCGCAACCGGGCCTCAAGGTTGGGCAGGGCTTCGCTGCCTCTCACCGCGTTATGGTCAATCCCATGGAGCCTAACATTGAAGTCATTAAACTCTGCTTCGGGATCGACCAACACTGACAGTTGCCTCTTGACCACCCCATCCCGGATGCTGACAATGCCAATCTGGCAAACGCTGGCAGGGTCCGCGTTGGCCGTTTCCACGTCTATGGCGTTAAACGTCAGATTGACCATTACTCTCCCCCCGCCTGCTGACAGCAGCCCGTTGGCCGGCCCTGCGCGGTATGGCCTAGAGTATATTACTCGCTAGCGTCGGCCTTTTGCAGAGGTCTAACCCGGCATGCCAGTAGGACAAGTTGCGTTATGACGAATTATAGTACCACGCCAGCATATACCCGATACCATTGGGCCAAGTCGGACCGGGCCAACCCCCATCGGATACACCTGTTGGAACACCACCTGGCCGACGTAGGCGCCTGCTTTGAGTCGTTGCTGCGGCAGCCGACCATCGGCCAGCGGTTGGCCTGCGCCGGAGGACTGGAAGAGCTGCACCCCACAATGGCGGCCCGTCTCTGTGTCCTCGCGGCCCTGCACGACATCGGCAAGGTGAATATGGGGTTCCAGACCCTCATCTGGGGGGAGGCCGACATTCCGCCGGGGCAGCGCCGGCCGGTCAAGGCCGGGCACACACAGGGTATGGTTCCGGTCTTGAACGAGAACGGCGACACTGAGACCGCCAAATGGTTTTGCTCAGTCCTTAAATTCGATGAAATCCTGGGATGGGATGACAGTAGCGGGTCGGCAGCAGCCCTGTTCGTCGCCGCGTTGTCCCACCACGGTTCCCCCCCCTAACGCTACAGAAGAAAGAACTTTCCAGTGCACCTTTGATCTACCCAAGCAGACGCCCAACCCAAGGAAGCCCAGAAAGCCCAACATAAAGAAGCCTAACATAAGGAAGCCCAGAGCCCCAACCAAGACTGTCGAAGAGCGAATCGAATCCCGTCGAGAATATGACCGGACCAGGGGACAGACGGACGAGCGAAAGAAGTTCGATCGGCTTTATAAACAACAGGTAAGACAGCAACGCAAGGCCGCAGGCCAATGCCGACACTGCTCCCAAAAAGCCATTACGGGCCAGACCCGGTGCGAGGTTTGCCGCGACAAGCACAGGGCGAGCAGATAACTATACGATGCTGAGCGCCCCATAAGAGGATAAGCCCGGCCCGCCGCTGTCGCCAGAAAAAAGGCGGCGGGCCCCAAGTTTCAGCCACCCAAACCAAGAGGAATACAGAGCTTCAGAAAGAGACAATGCCCAGGACCGTCGGACGAAGACCGTGGTGGTGTAATATGTGAGCGGCGCGCCCCAATCTCAGATAATGCCACAGGATCAGAACACGAGGAGTCCGACGAAAGTGCAAGACACTCAGCTTGCCCAAATCTCCAACTTCATCTGGAATACCGCCGACAGCGTACTCCGAGACCTCTTCGTCCGTGGGAAATACCGGGACGTGATTTTGCCCATGACGGTGATCCGCAGGCTCGACGCTGTCTTGGAACCCACAAATCAGGCAGTCCTCGACGAGAAAAAGTGGCTGGACCAAGCCGGAATCACCGACCAAGCAGGTCCGCTCCAGCAGGCATCAGGCCAGCAGTTCTACAACTCTTCTCCATTCACCCTCAGGGACTTGAGAAACTCCACTTCCCAACAGCAACTCCAGGACGACTTCAACGCCTACCTCGACGGGTTTTCACCCAACGTCCAGGACATCCTGGAAAACTTCGAATTTCGGAACCAGATAGCTCGACTTTCCAACGGGAACTCTCTGGGCGCGCTGATTGAACGGTTCCTGTCCCCTACCGTGAACTTCAGCCCCAACCCCATACCGAATGACGACGGATCAGTCCGGCTTCCAGGTATGGACAACCACGGGATGGGGACCATATTCGAAGACCTGTTACGCAGGTTCAATGAGGAAAACAACGAGGAGGCCGGAGAGCACTGGACCCCCCGGGATGCCGTGGAACTCATGGCAAAACTCGTATTCTTCCCAATAAAAGACCAGATTCAGCCTTCGACCTACATTCTCTATGACGGCGCCCTTGGCACAGGAGGGATGCTCACCATAGCAGAGCAAACCCTACGGGACATAGCAGAGGAAACCGGGAAGAAGGTAACCACTCACCTATACGGCCAGGAGATCAACTCGGAAACCTACGCCATCTGCAAATCAGACCTGCTCCTGAAGGGCGAGAAGAACGCAGACGACAACATCATCGGTGGACCGGAACACTCCACGCTATCCAAAGATGCTTTCAAAGGCCAGACATTCGACTTCATGCTGAGCAATCCGCCCTATGGGAAGAGTTGGAGCACCGACCAAGAAAAAATGGGCGGGAGGAAAGGAATAACCGACCCCAGGTTCATCATCAAGCACGCCGGGGACCCCGAGTACTCCCTCATAACCCGGAGCAGCGACGGGCAACTCATGTTTCTCGCCAACATGCTCAGCAAGATGAAAGAGGACACCCCGTTGGGCAGCCGGATAGCCGAGGTCCACAACGGAAGCTCGTTATTCACCGGGGACGCCGGCCAGGGCGAGAGCAACATTCGTCGGTGGATCATCGAGAACGACTGGCTGGAGGCCATCGTGGCCCTGCCCCTCAACATGTTCTACAACACGGGCATTGCAACTTATGTCTGGGTCCTTACCAACAAGAAACCCGCCCACCGGAAAGGATACGTCCAACTCGTCGACGCCACCCAATGGGACAGACCCCTCCGCCGAAATATGGGCCAGAAGAACTGCGAACTTTCGGATGGGGACATCCAGAAAATCTGCGATACCTTCATCGAATTTGAGGAAACCGACCAGTCCAAGATATTCCCAAACGAGGC
The DNA here is from genome assembly GCA_965224325.1 of Dehalococcoidia bacterium. Lineage (GTDB taxonomy): Bacteria > Chloroflexota > Dehalococcoidia > Lucifugimonadales > UBA3495 > CBDCMJ01. Next base: position 23,683 of record CBDCYT010000001.1, on the reverse strand, counting down.
CTTCGGTTACTCGAAAGTCACGGTGGAGCGACCGCTCAGAATCGAGGGCATCGACCTCGAGAAGGCCCACAGCACCAAGGAAATCAAGGACCTGAAGGACAAAGGCCAACGCTCGGAGTCGGCGCCGGCTGTCATCAAGAAGGTCCACGGACGAAACACCGCGGCCAAGCCTCTGAACGGGCTGTTCGAGGTCACCATCAAGGGACAGCCAACCGTGGTCGAGTATGAGTCGGACCCAGACCTCCGGGACACCGAACAGATTCCCCTGCTTCACGAGGGCGGGATTGACGCCTTCCTCCAGAAGGAGGTCCTGCCGTACACGCCCGACGCCTGGTACCTGCCAGAACAGGTGAAGATAGGGTACGAGATCAGCTTCACCCGGCACTTCTACAAGCCAAAACCCATGAGAACACTGGAGGAAATACGGACTGACATACTGGCCTTGGAACAGGAGTCCGAAGGACTATTGGACGGGATTCTGGCAACATGACCACCACAGAAATACGCAAGTCGAAACCGTACCAATCCTATAAGGCATCAGGAATACCTTGGTTTGGTGAAATCCCAGGCCATTGGCTTGTGGAGCGTGGCAAACAGCTACTAAAGAAGACACAGAAACCTGTATCGGAAGACGACGAGGTAATCACCTGTTTCAGAAACGGTGAAGTCACTCTGCGAAGGAACAGGCGTACAGAGGGATTTACTGAGTCGCTGAAAGAAATAGGATACCAAGGAATCCGAAGCGGAGACTTGGTAATCCACGAAATGGACGCCTTCGCAGGTTCAGTGGGAGTGTCAGATTCTGACGGCAAGGGAACCCCCGTCTATTCGGTCTGTGAACCAGCCTCCAACGCTAACACCTACTATTACGCGCTCGTGATACGGGAGATGGCAAGAAGCCAATGGATCCTCGCCCTTGCCAAAGGTATCAGGGAGCGGTCCACAGACTTCCGATACGCCACGCTCGCGGCGGAACAACTTCCTGCACCCCCTCTTGTCGAACAAACCGCCATAGTCCGGTACCTGAACAACGCCGACCAGCGCATCCGGGCCTACGTGAGCGCCAAGGAGAGGCTCATAGCCTTGCTGGAGGAGGAACGGCAGGCCCTCATCCAACAGGCCGTCACTCGAGGCCTCGACCACGACGTCCGGCTCAAGCCCTCCGGCGTGGAGTGGATGGGCGAAGTGCCAGACCACTGGCCCGTCCGACGTTTGAGGTTACTCACAAAAATCAAGACTGGCGGCCGAGACACCATCAATCGGCAGGAGGACGGGAAGTACCCCTTCTTTGTGCGCTCTCAAACCGTTGAAAGGATAGACACATGGTCCTACGACGGCGAAGCGGTATTGACCGCCGGAGATGGCGTCGGAGTCGGGAAAGTGTTTCACTACGTCAACGGAAAGTTCGATTACCATCAAAGAGTGTATAAGTTCAGCGACTTCAAAGACATCCTTGGCAAGTTCTTCTTTTACTACTTCAGAACAACCCTCCAAAACGAGGTTTTCCAAGGAACCGCCAAGGCTACCGTCGATTCACTGCGTCTCCCGATGTTGCAGAACTTCCCAGTAGTACTTCCTCCGATACCCGAGCAATCGACCATAGTTCAACATGTTGAAGCGCTAACAACCAACATCGAAGCCACCATAGCCCGCGCCCACTGCCAGATCGAGTTAATAGAAGAATACCGCACCCGGTTGATTGCCGACGTCGTCACCGGCAAGCTAGACGTCCGAACTGCAGTTGAACGATTACCAGACCCCAAGAATGGCGACCGGACAGCCGAGCATCAATCCCTCTCTAACCCAACGATCAACATAACCCTGTAGAGGCAACCGTTGGAATGGACCTGGGACCCAACCAAGAACAGGGAAAACATCCGAAAGCACGGGGTACACTTCGAGGACGCAGTCCGCGTCTTCCTCGACACCAACTATTTAACAACCGAAGACCTCTACCCATACGAGCAGAGATGGCAGACAATAGGGACCGTTGGCCCTTTGATACTGATAGTGGTCCACACTTGGCCGGAGCCAGGAGACCAAAACCTGACCGGGCGCATCATAAGCGCCCGCAAAACTACCCGGCATGAAAGAGCATTCTATGAAGAACCCTGACAACAAACTGACGGATGAACAATGGGCGAGACTGGAAGCTCTGGAGAACTCCCCCGAAGACCAAATTGACACATCCGACATACCGGAAACCGCCGATTGGTCCAAAGCCCGTCGGGGAATATTCCATCGGACGGACAAAACAGCCCCAATGCCTGCAAAAAATCCCGCGCCCACCGACACCAGCGAGAAGGGACTCGAGTCCCTCATCACAAATTCCCTCACCAACAACGGATGGCTCCCCGGTAACCCACAAGACTACGACCGCGCCCAGTGCGTCGACCTGGCCCATCTATCCGCCTTCCTATCCGCAACTCAACCGGAGACCGCAGCCGCGCTCTCTTTGGACACCGACAACCCCACCAGAAGGCAGTTCCTGGAGCGACTGAAGCGAGAAATCGGAAACCGGGGAATAATCGATATCCTCCGGAAGGGCATCCAGCACCGCCAACACCAGATAACGCTCTTCTACGGCACACCCAGCGCGGGTAACGTCCAGGCCCAGGAGAGGCACGCCCAGAACCGATTCTCGGTCACCCGTCAACTCCGGTACAGCAACGACACCAAGCAAAACTCCCTGGACCTCGCTGTCTTCATCAACGGCCTCCCAGTCGCCACCATGGAGTTGAAGAACAGGTTCACCGGTCAGACCGTCGCCGACGCAGTAGAACAGTACAAGACAACCCGGAACCCGCGGGAAGACCTATTCCGCCTAGGACGGTGCGCCGTCCACTTCGCCGTCGACGACGAGGAGGTCAGGTTCTGCACAGAACTCGCCGGTAAGTCCTCCGACTTCCTGCCCTTCAACAAGGGCAAAGAAGACGGCAGTGCCGGGAACCCCGTAAACCCCAAGGGGCTGAAGACCACCTACTTATGGGAGGAGATACTCACCCCAGCGAGCCTAACGGACATCCTTGAGAACTACGCCCAGAAGGTGAACAACCGGCAGATATGGCCCAGGTACCACCAGCTTGACCTGGTGCGGAAGCTGTTGGCGGACTCCCGGGAGAGCGGCGCCGGGCCGAGGTACCTCATCCAGCACTCCGCCGGCAGCGGGAAGTCCAACTCCATAGCCTGGGTCGCCCGGCAGCTTATCGGAGTGGAACACCAAGGAGAAACTGCCTTCGATTCAATCATCGTCATCACCGACCGGGTGGTCCTGGACAGGCAGATCGACGGGACCATCCGTCAGTTCACCCAAGTGGCGAGCACGGTGGGGCACGCAATCGGGTCCGGGGACCTCCGAAGGTTGATTTCCGAAGGGAAGAAGATCATCGTCACCACCATCCAGAAATTCCCCTTCATCCTGAACGACATCGGAAGCGACCACCGGGACCGGAACTTCGCCATCATCATCGACGAAGCCCATTCGGGCCAGGGAGGCAAGGCCGGACGAGCCGTCAACAGAGCCCTCGTGGGGATAACCCCAGACGACGATGACAACATGGCCGAAGAAGTGGAAGAAGAGGACAACGAGGACAAAATCAACCGGGAAATCGAGAAACGACGGCTCCTGTCCAACGCGTCCTACTTCGCCTTCACCGCCACTCCAAAGAACAAGACCCTCGAACTCTTCGGAACTCCCGAGCCGCAACCGGATGGGACGGTGAAGCATCTGTCCTTCCACAGTTACACCATGAAGCAGGCTATTGAAGAGCGGTTCATCATGGACGTGCTCAGCAACTACACGCCTGTCCGCAGGTATTTCAACCTGGTAAAAAGCATCGACGACGACCCCCAGTTCGACTCGAAGAGGGCCCAGAGAAAGCTCAGCAGGTACGTCGAGAGCCACGAGTACGCCATATCCCAGAAGGCCCAGGTCATCGTAGACCACTTCCACGACGCGGTGTTCACTCCAAAGAAGATGGACGGACAGGCCAGGGCCATGGTCGTAACAGACGGGGTGGACAGGGCGATCCGTTACTACAGCGCCATCAAAGCACTGTTGAAAGAGAGAGGTCTCCCATACGAGGCTATCGTGGCCTTCTCGGGGAGAAGAACCCTGGATGAACAGGAAGTCACCGAGGCTTCGCTCAACCAGTTCCCGGAGAACAGGACGTCGGAAGAGTTCCGAAAGGACCCGTACCGGATCCTGATATGCGCCGACAAATTCCAGACTGGTTACGACGAACCGCTGCTCCATACGATGTACGTCGACAAGCACCTGTCCGGTATAAAGGCAGTCCAGACCCTCTCCCGCCTCAATCGGTCCCATCCGAGCAAGCACGACACATTCGTTTTGGATTTCGCAAACAGCACCGACGTGATCCAGGAGTCCTTCTCCGACTACTACCGGACCACCATCCTCTCCGACGAAACCGACCCCGACAAGCTCCACGACCTGAAAGCCGGACTGGACCAGTCCCAGGTCTACTCCCAAGAGGAAATAGACGACTTAGTGGAGAAATACCTGGACGGAGAAGACCGGACCACATTTGAGCCAATACTTGGATTGTGCGGCAAAAGGTACGTGGAACTCACTGAGGATATCCAGGTGAGGTTCAAGGGGTCGGCCAAGTCGTTCACCAGGCTTTACGGATTCCTGTCACAGATTCTCCCGTACTCCAATGCAGGATGGGAGAAACTCTCAATCTTCCTGAATTTCCTCATTCCCAAGCTACCAGCCCCCGAGGAGCAGGACCTGTCCCTGGGCGTCTTGGAATCAGTGGACATGGAGAGCTACCGAACCGAGAAGCAGGCAACGCTCAAGACGGCGCTGGCCGACGAGGACGCCGAGATAGACCCGATTCAAGCCGAAAGAGGCGGGGGAGTCCAAGAACCTCTGCTGGAACCACTATCAATCATCCTGAACGAATTCAACAAGACCTGGGGGAACTCGTTTACAGACCCAGACCAGGTAGCAGACCTGATAAAAGGGATACCCGGCCGGGTGAACGAGGATACGGCGTACCAGAACGCCAGGATGTACTCAGACCAGCAGAACGCCCGGATCGAACATGATTCGGCCCTGAGGCGCCAAATAACCGCTCTGCTCAGGTGCAACACCGAGCTCTACAAGAAATACACCGAGGACACGGACTTCCAACAGTGGCTGAATGGTCAGATATTTGGGGCGACATACAACATGTCGAGCAACCCTGAGAGCGCAAACTGACCTCTCCGTTTTAGCCTGAGGGATGACCTTGGACCATGACGATGGTCTGGTTCAGAGAGCGCGGGCCCGTATCCAACCCTCAGAAGTCCTCACAGATCAAGGGTAGAGCGAACCTCCGGCCCCGCCGGTTCACACACAGGGGGAGCATTCTCGCCCCGACTGGGAAGTTACGAGCCCCGTGACGACCTGTAAGCATCGCTGTTGGGGTTGAGCTGGTTGGCGCGGTTATCGTCATTGCCCCCGTCACCATCATCAGCCTCATCTTCCCAATTATCCGGCCGTTCATCATGCCCCCTGGACTCCCAATAGGCATCGTTGTTCGGATTCACCTGATTGGCATGGTTGTCGTTGTTACTGGGCATAAAGAGCCTCCAACAGAAAGAATAAGACCATCTCCACGGATGCCACAGACGTAGGACGCGCTCCCTGCACCAACGCAACGGGAGAAGCCCGAGAGCGAAAAGCCGGGTACGCACACCTGACTGGGGCCGGACATTGAACGGCTCGGACTCTGCGCCCTTGAACTGATGTTTGCAACCCCACCAATTTTCATAGGACGAAAGGCCAAGGACAAACTCCCGGACGACAACCCACCAAAATCCTCCCGGTACCAAGAAAAGTCCCAGAAAACAAGCCGGTTTCAATATGGTAGACTCCCACACGACCACCCCCAACGAACCAAAGAAAATTCAAACCAAGGAACCGCAAGGAAGTCTCGACCTACCAGGACGACATATGCAATCGTCTCCCACAAACGACAACCACAACTTCCCGGACAACGTCCTCTACGAGATGGACAACTTAGACGTACTCCGCGGCATCAACTCGGAGACCGTAGACCTGATTGCGACCGACGATCCGTTCAACACAAAGCGGAACCGCGCCGGGTTCTACGTGAACACCTGGAAACAAATCCGCGAATAGCCGTGGGACGGCCCCGCCAACGGTGACCAATCCCTTCAACCCACCAGAGAGCAGTAAGTAAGGAATTAAGGTCATCGACAAGACGGGGATGAAGACGATGCGGGGTACTGGAAACCAAGGAGTAGGACAAATGAAGTGCAATTGCGGAACAGGCCTCCCATATCAACCAGAATTCTGGAAAGAATTAACAATAAACGATAAGTGGGGTGGTGAACCAATAATCCACACAATATTCGCAACAAGGTGCCCGACTTGCGGCATGCTCTGCGCAAAACTTCTCACACAGATCACACGGAACGGATCAGAGGAGAACGTAATTACAGCAGAGAATATCAGACAGGCACATCAGATATGGCCACCCATATTCCAAAAAGATACAAGGAAAGAAATAGACCTAACAGGAGTACCGGGATCCCTAGCAGAGGACTACCGGAAGGCCCTCAAGGCTCTAGCGGAGCCAGAATTGTACGAATTCGCAAACGTACTCGCTAGGCGGTCACTTGAGACAATCCTGATGGAAAAGGGATATGAAGGGAAAAACTTGAGATCCCAAATAGAGTCACTTCAAAACAAGAAGCCACCAGGAATCCCGGGGAGCATCACGGAGAACCTAGACGCCATCAGGACACTGGGTAACTGGGGGGCCCACCGAACAGACGACAAGGCAGGAACATACATTGAAGCATCAATCGAAGAAACAGAATGGAACATCACCCTATGGGAAAGAGTGATGATATTCTTCTACGTAGAGCCTGAGGAAGACAAAACCCACAAGGACCGGATCAACTCCGCACTAAGCCAGGCAGGACGAAGAACAATCACGTAACCTCGGAGTAGAGCCGAAAGCCGACAGCGGCTCAAAACTACCTAGACAACCAGGCCCAGACCTGCAACCAAATACCACAGCGATTGTAATGGAACAGCACAGTTCATCAACCGAACAATCCCAGAGCAATGGGTCGACAAGCCCAACGGAAATCAGAGGTCAATATTTCGACCCAAGACCAAGAGCCGCCAACCTTTCTTGATACTGACAGAGGAACGAAGCCAACATCTCCAAGCAGTAAAACAAGGAAGAGAATGGCCCAGAGGCGGAGGAGGAATAACCCAAAGTCAGATCGCTCAAGCCTTCGAAGAAATGATCACAACCCTGAACGAAAGGAGAATAAGACCCATGACTACAACACCAAGAGTATTCATCAGCTTTTGTCAATGGCGGAGGCATGTTGGGCCACTGGGGCGGAGTAAAACTGTACCACCTGGCGTAATTGGTCAGCATAAATGTCCGCGCCAGTTGGCCAGGATAAATGTCACATAGGCAGATGTGCCAGTGGGCCGGGCAGCGGGTAACGTGGAGCGTTCCGAGTGGAATCTACGGGGCTCTGCTTGTTCTAGAGCTTGCGGAGAGTTGGCGCTCTCCCGGCTGCGCTTGAGACGGTAGCTGTCGCCGTTCATCTCCAGGATGTGTACATGGTGGGTGAGACGGTCCAGCAGCGCGCCGGTGAGGCGCTCCGAGCCGAACACCCCGGTCCACTCGTCGAAAGGGAGATTGGTGGTCACCAGGATGGAGCCGCGTTCGTAGCGCTGGCTGAAGACCTCGAAGAGCAGTTCCGCGCCGGTGGAGGACAGGGGGACGAAGCCCAGCTCGTCGATGATCAGCAGGCTGAGACGGGAAAGCTGCCGCTGCAGGTTGAGCAGCCGTCTCTCGTACCGTGCCTCCATCAGCTCGTGGACCAGGGCGGCAGCCGTGGTGAACCACGGACATACGGATTTTATAGCTGGAAACGGCGGTTGATAGGGGTAAAACAGGCTCTCATCGTGGGGCTTTTACCCCTGCCTTGTCCAAGGGCCGGTTTTACACCCGCTATCGGCCAGGCGCACCGGGGCAGGGCGGAGTCTCAGGAAAGCAGGAGCGGCCATGAAACACGTCGATGCGGTTAAGGTATGGAAGTACAATCCCATGCGTCATAAAGCTGAATAAAGTTCGTATCCGCCTGATGGCCGTGGCATTACCACATTTATTCCCACATGCAGGGTTGGACACTATGGGCTTGCTTGGGACTATTCCGTCATAGGGCTACTGGCAGCCTTGTCTCTTGACCACATATGAGACTTCCGCTCGAGCGCCTGGTGGACTCGAGGTGTTGGCCACCACCAGAGGCGGGCTCGCTTGAGGCCCGGTAAGGTCACCGTTCGTATGGCACTTAGCCAATTGCGTATCTACGTGCCTATTATATCCTGTCCAAACAACCGAGTCCACCTCACCCTACCGTGCACTCAGGCCCACCGGAACAGTTGTTCGTGCCATTGGCTTGAGCAGCACGGTCCATAGCATAATTCTACACTGATCGTATCCCAATAACCCCGTCCACTTCAGTCGCCGATTTTTCAGCCCGTCGTATAGTCGCCGTCGTGTAGCACGCCTCCGGCCAGCCGTTCTTAACCAAGCCGCGAAGATGCAGCCGCCGGCTGATGGCCAGTTACACCTGCCCGGTGTCAGGAACCTCGCCGTCTATCTGCATAACAGAACCCTGCGGCGCCGCTGGACGCAGATGGCTGGCGGCGGATACTATTGGCCTGCAACGCCGTGGCCGCCAAACGACGTGTTGGAGACATAGGAAGGACCTGAACGGTCAGAATGGCAAGGGAGAATCTTATGGCAAAGGCCGCTCCGCCAGTTAATGATCCTTTGAACGACAGCAGGAGGAATGCAGGCGCGTGCTCAGGAGCAATTCTGCTGTCTGACCAAATCCACTATTACATTGATAAATTGACCCCCCCTCTACTCCACAACCCCAAGGGAAAGCAAATCACTACGAAGGAACTCGATGAATGCTTGGATGCCGCTTCGTACAAACTGCGGCTGGGGGATGAGGCGCATGTAGGAGGTGAGTGGGTGGGTGTCTCCGCCGACAAGCCGCTTGTCATCCCCGCTCATCAAGTGGCGGTAATCAAAACGCATGAGGAGGTTAACCTTCCGAGGTTCCTGATCGCCAGGTGGAACTTAAGAGTCAAATGGGTTTACGAGGGCTTGCTGTGGACAGGAGGACCGCAAGTGGACCCGGGATGGCAGGGGCATATCTATTGTCCAATCTACAACTTGGCGGAGAGGCAAATCGTCATACCGCACAAAGAGCGGGTCTTCACGATGGACTTCGTGCTCACTACACCGCCGCCACCGCCCGAGGATACGACGACGGAAGGGTACACCAAGAGTGGCCACACAAAGGAGGGCTATAAAGTCTCAGTCCATCAGGGGCAAAGAGGGAAGACGATTCAATCCCACGACGTCAACCGTTTGAGAAGTGCGCCTTTCGAGCAGCTGAGGCAATTGGCGAGCTTGGATATCCGGGTCAACTCGTTCAACACTTTCACGTTTCTGGTGCTGGCCGTTGTGGTTGCCGCCATCGGAGTAATTGCCGCGCTGGGCGGAAGCCAATTCGCCGGCAACGGATCGCCTGGGGCGCAGGGGACCGCCAATGGTGGTGGCGCGAATCTAGTGCTGGCAATCGTCGCTATGGCATTCGGATTCGCCGGTCTGCTGATTAGTTCTATCTCAATGACCATGAGATACGGTTCGGTTCCCAGGGGCAGGGTTCGTTTAACTATCCTGTCCATCGTGGGTGCGACGCTTCTGGGCTCCGGTTCTGGGTTCATCGGGTTTTGGATAACTTCGGGGCTTCCGACCTGGCCTCACAGTCTGGGGGCTGTTGCCGCAGTCGCGAGTGTATCCGCGGTAGCTCTCGCGCTAGCCAGTCTGTGGCTGGTGTGGCACCGCGCTTCGGAATTACCAATTTGGAGATGGCTTTGAATCACGTTAACGGGCCAATTACTCAGAGGATTGACGCTGCCATTCTGCGAACCGCGCAGGCAACCCCGCAAAATCATCTGCCCAGTCAACTTCACGCGCGTAAACAAGAGACATCATGCTTCCGTTCACTCGTATCACGGCCGCCTGCTGGAACTGACCGGCCATTAGAACCGAGTTGACTGATTCGATGACTTTGTTCTGTGGGTTTTTGCCGCTGGCGGAGTATGTGGACAACTGCACGACCACGGGGCCTGTAACGCCGCTTAGCGCATATAATGCCAGGCCCAAGTCCACTCGGTACAGATATTTCGTGCGTCGGCTGACCGGGGAATAGATGCTGCTATATATGGTCGGGTCGAACGAGACCATCGTCAAGGAACCTGTCGGCAGGCCCACCGCCGATGGATTCGGTAATCGGCTTACAAACCTTTCCCTCCAATCGCACTGGAACAGTTTGGCCTCGTTGCAACCTGGCGACTCGCGAGCTTCCGGCAACCACTCCTCAATTTCGTAGGCAGTTTGGAAATCGCTCTCGCAAAGGATTAACGAGTAGTTGTGCTTCCAGACCTCTCGGACAAATGCCGAACTGTTGGGATAGCCCCCTTTTTGATTCCGCTGAGACAAACTATGCCACGCTTGCTCATAGGTTGACCCTTTCCCGGGCAGGTCATTCTTGACGGACTCGAATTTTTGATCTGACCTCGTGCATTCAGTTGCCCATGGTGCCATGGCGTGGGAGTCAATGAAACTCAACCCGCCGGCGTGCGCATTGGCAATTTGGAGCAACTCGCAGAGTGTCCAATGTTGCAACAGATTGCCAACATTTCCCTTGTAAGTGCCCACTGTCCACCTCGCAGGGAGTTGTTGATCAAGTTGACTCCGTCTCAGAACCCGGTGTGTTGATGATCAGGGGAAGCATGTGCTCGTCATAATGCTAGACATGCAAGAACATCAGTCTTGTATACGGTAGGGTGCGATGGGACAGTATTAGGCTTCCCGCATAGTTCTGGAACAGATAATTTCCAACAACAGAGTGCCAGGAATTACCCTCCCGCGTGGGACTGTTTGGCGCAAAGGGTAGCGCAAAACAAGTCACGTGCTTGAACAGTCGGTGGCATTGGAATTCAGCACCGCTTGTCGCCAATGTAATTCACCAGGAACGTCGATCTATTATGCTCCTGAGGTTAAAACCTGTGGCAATGAGGGAAACCCTTGCTCCTGACACCCGCTCAATCTCCTGGATGAAATTTATGGTCTCCGGGTGGAGTTGTTCGAACCTTTTGGCGTCCCGATTCTTGATGGTCAAATAATCTGAAAAAGTCAAGGCTATATCGGTCGGACGATTCAACAACGACGCCTTTCGCAAGAGACCCCAGTCGAATTCGCCGATGCGCCGCTCTCGGTCGGTAGTAGAAGTCCTTTCGGTACGCTCTAGTTCTTCCAGGGATATCCCAGACCGTTCTGAGATCGCTTCAAGGGATATTTCTTGCGACATGGGTCCAGATGTACCACCGTCTGGACTCTCGACCCTAATTGGGTAGGTGCGACACACCATCACAACTCGTCTGACTTTGCCGGGGGGGATGCCAGCTTCGGCGAGGCAGCCAGAGACAGTTGTATCGCGAGACGTTACATAGGGATAGCTGCCATGATACAGGCTAAGTCCGGTCCCCTGTGTACCCTCCAGACAAACCCGACCGTTGGCCGCGAAGGTATCTTGCAAGACTTCCAGTGCGTTACACATGAAGGGCTCGAGATCGGGGACGTCTTTTGCGAGTTTGGTTCTCAGATTCCGCTGCATAATTCTCCGAGAGGTAGCAGCTCCAACACCCTGTCCTGTTGACCCTATACCCTTGACAAGGTCACTTTCGGTCTCGACATCCTCTTGGATAATGACCATTGCTGCTGGATCGATCTTCAAGCGGGTCGCGTCAACACCGCAATCTGAGATCTCTTTCAACAGGCTGCCAACATTCAAAACGGCGCCTGCTCCTATCAACAGGCGAGGCCGATCAGTCCTTCTGGTACCCGATGGAAGTTGATGATGAGTATACGGAACCGGGCGTTCGAATACCTTGTGTCCAGCGTTGGGGCCGCCTACACGGACTAGCAGGTCATAATCGCTAGCGAGATAGGCTGCTATTTGTCCTTTCCCTTCGCTCCCAAATTGGCCTCCCACTATCACATCAACCCAGCCAGCGCTTTCTGCGCCATAGAGGCGCAGGTGGGAAGCCACTCGAACAAGGACGTCCTCTTCCGTACAGCGATCTGAATCTATGACGACGTCAGCGATGTCACTGAGGCTGTCCACGAGACTCTCAGTTTGATTTAAGCGAACATCCTGATAACTGAGCTGCTCCGCCTGAGGCGAGGGATTTTCCCTGCTCTCGTATCGTGAGGTCAAAACGTCCAATGGGGCCGTCATGTGGATATGGGAAACAGAGGACCCATAAGCATCTCTGATGGCATCTATTTGTTCCTGGATCTTAACCGAGTCAACAACGACGTTGGTGCTGGTTGCCTCCCCTTGCAACACTTGGCGCAAACTGTCCAGTACCCACGTCCCTTTGGTCCTCTGGTCGCGTTCATCTCCGAGGTCTTGTAGAGCGATCCGACCACGTTCGTGTGCCCCGGTCACCATTGCCTTCAGCAAAGCGCTGGTCCTCAGCAACCTCATATTGAACCGGTCAGATAACCTACTGGCCAACATGGACTTTCCAGAAGCCACAGGACCAGACAACAAAATTATGCGCCTGTCCATAAACGTGCCACCTTGTGCATAAGACGTAAGGCATACCGATTTGAAGAATCATCGACCCGAAGCTGAACGTAAAGCAAATCGAGGATAGGCTTCATGGTAGCAGTTTGAGCTAATTCGGTCGTCGGTTATTCCCGCAAGCCGAGGGTTTTCCGAAGCTCAGGTTTCTTGGCCTTGGTGGACGGAAACACACCGTCTTCGCAGCGATGCCTGCCGGTCTGTTTAGCATGACCGCCACCGGTGCCAACATTGGATGCGCCCTCCCTCCTCTATGGAGTTCTTATCATCCGGACCTAGACACGGAAATCTGGAAAACATACCTGCGGGCCACAGAACTGTCTGCCAATACTTTCTGACGAGTCCCTTTTACTCAGATCGTGTCAGTGGCATCCAAGGTCATCCCCACAAGCTACCATCCTTCGATTCCTTACGACTGCGCCAACTAGCCTTAACGGTCACGAGTGCTCACGCCAGAATCCTTGTGATTGCCTGCTCTTAAGTTTGAGTTTATAGTATCCTCGCTTCTCCGTTAAGACTCACGACGACGCTTAGTCAACCTCGAAGGGTTCTAATGCAAAATCGATATGTCGGAGATTTGGGGGACTTCGGCAAGTACGGCTTGCTCAGATGGTTATGCCTGCCTCGGAGAGCGGTCGAGGATCAAACCCTATCACCATCGTTAGGCTGGCCTGCGGTCGTAGACATTGACGGAATCAGCGGCAGGGGTGAAGGCTCGACGATTCCCCTTTGGCCATCTGAGGAAGCGAAGTCAGACCATTCTCTTATCGTCGGGGTCGTATGGTATCTGGTCCCAGACGAAACCCATAACAGCGACGGCAAACATGTTCACTACTTGGATCCATCGGCCTACAACCAACAACGTTACCGAGATTGCGACCCAATCCTCTACGATACCCTTCGAGAGATAGTCCGCTCCAATAGAAGGAGTGTATCGAGCATCCGGGACTGCCAAGTGTTACCGTTGGGTACTCGGTTCTACGAAGCGGCTTTGACATTTGACCGGCCCGACGATCAGAGCCACATTACCAAGGAGCACCGAGTCGCCCGGAGAAAAGCCTGGCTCCACGACGCTCTGAAATTTACAGCAGGATGCGACATCGTTTTCGTCGATCCGGACAATGGACTTGAAGTAAGGGTCGGTCCTTACCAGCGACGCGGCCCCAAGTATGTCTTTTTCAACGAATTGTTGCCCTATCTGGAGAGGGACCAAAGTTTGGTTATCTACCACCACATAGGGAGACAAGGCTCCGCTGGGGATCAAATTCGAGAGCGGTTGACCCAAATGAAAAGTATTCTAGGGCGGGAGGCGTTTGCGTTGTTATACCACCGAGGGAGTGCGAGGGCGTTTTTTATCGTGCCTGCCCCTCGGCACCGCGCGAATCTCGTCTCCAAGGCCGAAATGCTTATGCAGAGTTCGTGGTCGCGTCATTTCGAGCTTGTTGAAACACCTTTGAATGGTCCTCGTCACAGGCCGTAACAGCCCGCTCGCGGATTGTCGGGGCTGGTTTCCGTGCGAGCCGGGATTAGCTGGAGACAGCTATCCAGGGACTTGAGAATTCGTGACTACCCTGAATTCACGGAGGAACTTACCGGCTGCAATCGCAGGGCTTCATGGTTGGTTCCAGCGGGGCCTCTATGTACCTCATCGTGCCGAGGCGCCTGGCACCATGCCAGAATAGTTGCCGCAGTACCGACCTATGTTTGCTAGAATACCTTGCGATAAGAGCCTGAGTACCAACAGATTTTAGGTTCCCGAGCCTGGTAGTCATGGTCCGGAACTGGATTTAGAACAACATTGCAGCAGCGATGGGCAACGCTACCCCAATAGTTGAAGGTTGAAAAACATGGCGGACCAGGAAGAAATAATAGCCCGGCATCCCTTACTGTACCACATGGCTGAAGCAGGGACGTGGGAAAACATCCAGCGACATGGCTTGCTTAGTACGGTAGCCTTGTTAAGACTGTTCGATGTGAGCGAGCCACAGCGATCTGCTATCGGGTCTAGGTACCGCGGGAGCCGGGTAGTCATCCGTCACTGCGACTACGGTTGTGCAGTAATCCGAGAACAGACCCCAATGCCTCCGGACAAATTGCGCCTCGCCCTGACCGACATGGACCCTTCGGAATGGTACACGCTGTTGAATGGAAAGGTGTTCTTCTGGTCGACCGAAAATCGGCTCGTCTCATTCTTGCGGGCCAGGTCACACCGGGACAGGCCTCATGATGTACTCACTGTCTGCACTCGTTCGCTGGTCGAACAATATTCAACTGAGATAACGCTGTCTCCCATCAACTCCGGGACCGTTCGCGTGCCAACACATAGACGAGGCTCTGACACCTTCCAGACGATAGCCGAGTATTCTTGCAGGACAAAGCCTGAATGTTTTGCCGAATTGGCGGTCGAAGGATGCGTGCCGGACATGGAACAACATACATTGTCGGTGGATAGGTGGATGGGTGTGGCCCGCCAGCAAAACATCTGGCGACGCCAGCCATCGGCTACCGAAATCCCAACGTGAACAAGTTAGAACGGAACTGGCAAATAGCTCCCCAAACTGGATTCCTTATATCTGGACGTCCCACCGAAAAGTTCGCAATTGAGCCTGTCTCAGAAGTCTCCATTCACGATTTTGGGTGTACTCAGTCTGACGGGTTACTATTATTAACCGCCTAAACCAGTATTGAATGCGGCTCAATAACCCGTCATTCCCGCGAAAGCGGGAATCCAGAAACGTAGGATGCTGGACGACTCAGCTTTATGAGACAGGCTCAATTCGGTACGCCCAGGCCCACCAGCGCATACGGTAGATACCACCATCTTCGAGATGTGGCTCGGTAGCCTGTCGACGCACCAAGGCCTCTCAATTCCTGTGGAGTGACGCGTCGAGGGCGGAGGGGATGGGAGGTGGCGCCCTTACTGAGACTTGGCTGGGGGATCTGTGATCCTTAACCACCGATGGGATGCGGGGTGGTTCGATCCTCTTCAGGTGGAGTGCATTCCGTCTCGTAATCGCGCACTCATGGTCGGTCCGCATCACGATCCCTAGGCTGGATGCCTCACTCTCACCTCCGTGGACGCACCCGGTGACCGACATGACGACAACATTCCCCTGTCGGTCCTGATAGACTCGCGCGCGAGAGACGTCCGACGAGTGAGGGCGGAGGCGGGGTCGAGCGACCTGCCCACGCCAAGCGATAACGGAGACGCGCACGTGAGGCCGGTCGCCCTTCTGTTCGCAGCAATCGTCGTGTTGGCCGTCTCCGCCTGCGGGGGCGACTCGACCGGACACCCCCTCCCGACACCGACGGCTCCGGCCAGCGCCGCCCTGAAGGCCCCGGACCCCACTCCCACGATGACGCCGGTAGCGGCAGTCGCGCCGGGACAGTCGTCGAATTCGATTGCTACGCCCGTGCCGACCTCCATCCAGCCGGCCACCCCGACACAGGCTCCCGCCCTCACGCCGACCTCAACTCACACACCAACTCCGACGCCGGTCCCCACAGACACCCCCACGTCGTCGCCCACGGCTACCGAGACCCGGCAAGAACCGAACTACCTACGTTAGAATGAAACCAAGCAGAAAATGGCTAGAGCCACCGTTGCCGGACAATTCGACCATAGGGGCCGATGCCTTGCGGGAAGTACGTACAGCACTCATCAACCACTTTGAGGAGGCCCAGAGGCTTCTCCAACCAGCTCTTGCCGAGGTCAACTATGACGAGTTCTGGGCAAGCGACTTTAAGGAAGCGAGTGACGAAGCTCAAGAACGATTTGCCCTCTGCTTCGAGGGCCTCTGCCTCCAGAAGGCAGGAATCCACATTGCCGCCGTTCTCCGTGCAAACGAGCAGAACAACGTCCATGCTCTTGGCGTGCACGCGAGAATCCTCATTGAGTGCGCCGCGGAACTCGCACTGGTAGGACATGCCGCCGTCGAGGGTACGCCGGGGATGCTGAATCGCGTTCTGAATCTTCAGGAGTTTGACTCGCATCAACTATTGCGCCGGATAACGAGGGGGCAGATCAGCAGGGAGGAACTTGAAGCAAGCACGACAAGGGCGAGAGAGGCCATCGGGCTCTTTGACGGCAAGCAGCCCAAGGGAAGGACTATCGCCGACCGCGTCTCCATCTTAACCCAAGGCAAGATGTGGTATGACTATCTGAGCCGCGCCTTCTGTGATAGCACAGTCGACGCACTTAGGAGGTCGCCGGGTCTTGGTGGTGTCCTCCCCGCACCAGAGCGGCAATTCGACCTCGCCTTTGCTGTGATCCTGAACTGCGCGCTTACGTACGTTTGCCAGATGCTGCTGGCATACGGAGCGATCAGGATAAACACCGGGGGCGGTAGCCAACTCTTCGATGAGGCCTCGGCGTTATTCGAAAGAGTAAGAGAGACGGCAGCTCCAGTTAGGTCGTGGCCTCAAGAAATGAAAGAAGATGACTCGGTCCGGGCGGATGGGGGTGCAACAGGTGGAGAATGATCCCGAACCCACCGAGGAAATGCTGGTCCAGCAACTGACAGAGGCGTGCAAGGAACAGATTGAGGCGCTATGGACGGCGTGCAGGGCTCACGAAAACCTGTTTGGTCCCCTTGACGCTGAGCAGGAGCAGGAATCCGATACCCTCCTTCGCCTCCGCAAGGTCTACTGTCATGCGATAGCCGTCACCTCCTGTCCGATGGAAGAGTGGGCGATCCACGCGATGGCTCCAGATATCCGGGCGGCACTCGCACAATTGAAGACTTTGGTGCGTGACGGCGTTTGTCTCGAAGTGCACGAGCCGGGGGAAAGAGACTGCCCCATGCCAAGATGCTTCTCTACGTGGGACGGGTTGCTGGCTCCATTCTCACACCCTACATCCGTAGTTCTCATGTTCTACAGTGGCGCGGGCGGCTTGAGGAAGGACGATGTGCGGTGCTTAAGCAAGCTCTGTTCGTTGCTGTTTGGCCTTTCGAGTTGCTACGCCTCAGTCCTCGACATAGAGGCGGTGCGTCTGGGTCTTCCGGTGGAGGAGGGCTTCTCCGACACAGCCAAGCGAGCCAATCCTCTTGAATTGCTGGATTCAGCTAACCGCTTCCTCGCAACTGAGTGAGGCCCAGGGTTGTCGACGGCGTCCGGCACAGTGCTCCCTGTGGCGCAGGTGGGCCCATTTTGACGGTAGACAGAACCATCTTCGAGATGTGGCTGGGGCTGGCAGGCTCACCAAAGCCTGCTACCACACGACTATGACAGGCGGCATGGGCGGCATTTGCCGCCCATGCCTCAGATTCCGAGTCTTATCCACTGCATGGTGTGGTAAAATACAACACCAACACCAGATTATGGGATACGGCCCCGTGAATATAACAGAAGGGTTCCGTTGGTTCCGTTTGCTTTTAGCGTGTGGGGTTCCTCTGGCTCAATAGGCCATACGCTAAAAGCAAACGGAACCCTCGCCGGAGATGAAGTCGACGATGGTGGCACTCAGGTTCACGGGGTGTAGCCCTGGCCGTTCAACGTCTCGAGGCTGGTCAGGGGCGCGAGCACGTCGTCGGACGGCCTGTTGGGCCCCACGTCCAGTTCCAGCAGGGTGTCCAGGCCCCTGAAGATGTCCTCGTCGACGAAGTTGATGCCGCGTCCTCGATAGCCTGCATCGGCGATGCGCAGGATCTCCAGGCTGTCCAGGCCGTCGAAGACGCCGACGGGCACGGAACCCCGCTGCAGCAGGGTGTCGCTGAGGTCCAGCTCGATCAGGCTGTCCAGGCCCCCGAATATGCCTCTGTTCAAGTTCTGCAGGTGGGTGTCGCTGAGGTCCAGCACCTCAAGGCTGTCCAGGCCGTCGAAGACGCCCACGGGCAACTGGTTCCAACTGTGGCCGCCCAGGTCGACGCCGCTCAGGTCAAGCCGGGTGATGCCCGCCAGGTCCAGCTGCGAGGTCATGTGGCAGAAGTCGAAGGAGGGCGTGGCCTTCACGATGGCGTCGGCTACCGCCGAGGGGCGGTCGCAGATGTCGATGAGCCCAATATCCAGCTTCACGTCGACCGTGGCCCCGCTGGCCCAGTTCGGGTTCGGTCTTCCGGACCAATAGTAGGTCGCTGACCTGGAATCATTGACACTAACATTGGCAGCCGGGAGCGCGGCGGCACCGTTGATCTCGATCCGCATGGAGTCCCCGGTGGCTGCGGTGCTCCATGAATTACTGGTCGTAGAGAAGAAAAGGAAGTCATTCCCGATCGACCAGCCCTGCGCGCCGCCGGAGTCTTCTCCATCGGTGGTAGTTAGCCCAATATTGATAGCGGCTGAGAAAGACAACTGCTTCATGACAACGAAGTAGGTCGTGCTCGGCGCAAGCGAGGGGCACCCGTTTGTGCCCGTTGCCGGCGCATCGAATGTGTTCACCGCGGCCGATGTGAAGCTCGCTGGGTCTCTCAGCGTGCAGAGACCAGCGCCGGGATTGCCATTGTTGTCCGCGTTGAGGGTTACGGTCAGGTAGTCGCCGGCAGTCGAGGTGTCGGCGATGGTACCGAACCTGAAGCCGATGGAACCCAGCCTGTAGCCGCCGACGGTGGCGCCGGTGGTGAACTGCTGGGCAAACTGGTTATTGGTCCTGGTCAGAACGTTTGCGCCTGATGGGGTCTGCCCTGTGTTCTTAACGAGGACCACATCGCTTCCATAATCTGTGCTGCCGACCGACAGCTGGGTGCCGTCCAGGGTCAGGGTGAAGGAGTCGAATGGGAGCGCCGGGTCGACCAAAAAAGCCCACGCGGCAGGAGCCGCCGTCACAATGCCGGCTTGTTTCACGGTGTACTCGACGCCGCCCACCTCGAACGTGGTCGCCGACAGGCTCCCAGTTACGTCGCTAAACCCATCGAATGAGTTGGCTGAGTCTGTCCCCACCGTCATCTCCGCCTCGAAGGCCAGCGTCGGCGGCACGGGCGGCGTGGTGAAAGCGCCCAGCTCCTCCAGCCAGGTGCCTTCCTTGAACTCAAAGGGACGGCCGAACGGAGGGTTCCGTTTGCTTTTAGCGTATGGCCTATTGAGCCAGAGGAACCCCACACGCTAAAAGCAAACGGAACCCTATGACTGGCCTGGAAGGAGTGTCGGCCAAGACCTCCTACCGGGAACCATCTCTGAACAAAGGGCTTTCCGGCGGAGCCGGCTGGGCATGGACATTGCTGATTCACTGTTCGACCGGGCAGCGAGGGACTTCGAGTCGCTGGGACTTGGTTGGATCGTTCCTGCGGTCCCTCCGGACTGTACTCTAATAAGTTCCCTGGATAATCAAACGGCGACAGAGCTTGTAGCCAGTTCACTCCGCATTCTGGGGTTGTTGCACAGATACAAGGGCCAGCAATACCAAAGTGACTCATGGCCGAGGGTTCTCGGACAATACGTTGATGCCGTTGCAGAGAGGTACAACTGCGACCGGCCAAAACTCCGTGACTTCCTGCGAAAAGTGTTAACCGACGCTAAGGCCATTGACGAGCAGTTCAGGATGCAGCTGGGAGGACTGGCTATCAATCGCCAGGCTAGTTCCCCAGCCATGATATGGGTCTGTCCAGTATGCACCCGTCGGCACATGCACGGTTCGGCTGGCATCTGTATTGCTTCTAACTGTCACCACGGTGGTCTGGAGGCGCAGGCGGATTCACCAGGTGAGAACGGGTACTTCGAAGTTCTGACCACGAAAGAAGTCGCCGCACTCCGGAGTGCGGAGCTAACTGGCCAGACTAGACCGCTCGAAGAACAAAGGAGGCGCCAACGGAGGTTCAAGGGTGCGTTTGTACCAGGCGAACTCTCTTTGGCCCAAGACGTTGAACTACTCAGCGTCACTACTACCATGGAGGTTGGGGTGGACATCGGTTCGCTTCAGTCAGTGGTTATGGCCAACGTGCCGCCACAACGGTTCAACTACCAGCAGCGAGTAGGACGTAGCGGTAGACGGCAGCAGCCGCTCTCTTACGCCCTGACTCTAGCAAGAGACCGGAGCCATGACGACGACTACTTCCGAGATACCAAAAGGATTACTGGTGACCCCCCACCTCGGCCTTACTTGGATATGAAGAGTGTC
The DNA here is from genome assembly GCA_965224325.1 of Dehalococcoidia bacterium. Classification (GTDB taxonomy): domain Bacteria; phylum Chloroflexota; class Dehalococcoidia; order Lucifugimonadales; family UBA3495; genus CBDCMJ01. The sequence continues at coordinate 2,895 of CBDCYT010000001.1, read as the reverse complement.
GCGGTCCTCAGACGATCAGTGGCTTCGGAGATCCTGCGGGTTGCGTTCAAGGACTTGGGACCTCTAACCCCTCGTCCAGACTATTCCAATACTCACGGCAACTTTGGTGACACTGACGAATGGGAGACCCGTAGAGATGCAGTGGCGGGCTGGTTGTCCAACAACCGAGAAGAAGTCCAAGAAATTATCGGGTCTCTTACCGCAATGACGGGGTACTCAGATATAGACAACCTTGTAGGGTGGGCGTGCGACGAATTGACCGCGGAAATCGACTCCGCAATCGAAGGACACCTGTATTCCCATGATGCTCTTAGTGAATTATTGGCCAACGCTGGGATCCTCCCAATGTTCGGCTTCCCAACCCGGCAACGCCCACTATACCGCTCAAGACCTGCAAGCAATGACGAGTTAGACGAGTCAATTTTGGCTGACCGACCATTAGACCAGGCAGTCGCTGCGTTTGCGCCCGGTTCTGAACTGGTCAGGGACGGGACTACATATTCTTGCGTGGGTTTTGCCCACTGGATTCCGGGCCCCCGGGGGCCTGTTTCCAGGGAACCTTTGGGGCCGTGCTTGACGGTATCTAGGTGCCCACACTGCCAATCTGTCCGCCCCGCAGGGGCCGATGGCGCCGCATCAAGCACCTGCTCGGCCTGTGGACAGGAGGCTGACGTGTTGTTGTTGTACCAACCCGTGGGCTTCCGGACAGACTATGGCCCGGGGGAGGACTTTGATGACGAGTTGGAGCAGGGGTATCACTCATCTGCGCCTCAGATCGGGACGTCGCAAGACAAAGGAGTCCCAACATTGGTCGGTCGTGTGGAGACCCGCACGTTTGAACAGGAGGACGTATTCGTAATCAACGACAACTCTGGAAGACGGTTTAACTTGCGCCGCCTGCATGACAATAGCGTAGTTGTAACGGACCCAGAGTTATATCGCGTAAAACCAAGTCTATCTGTAGATGCGGGGACGCCACTAGGACCTGCGTCTATTGGGTCGGTGTCTAAGACCGATGTGCTGACTCTGGAACTAAAGTTGGAGGAACTAGAGGACGAGCTTTCGTCGACGGGTGTGTTGTCCTTGGACCCAAGAAATACGCCAGCAGGACGGGCTGCACTCACATCATTTGGGCACCACCTTAGAGTAGTTGCGGCACACGAACTAGACATTGACCCCAAAGAGTTGAACATGGGAATTCAACCAGTAGCTGCTACAGATACAGGGACCTTTACTGGACGAGTTTTTCTAGCAGATACACTAGAGAACGGTGCGGGCTATGCGGCCCAGATCGGGAACGCGGACTTCTTCGCGAGGCTCCTTGAGCGCCTCATAGAGCACGGTGCCTCACGCTTCACTAGCAGAAATCATCGACTCGCGTGTGATACGTCCTGCCCGGACTGCTTGAGGAGCTACGAAAACCGGTATGTGCATGCCTTGCTAGACTGGCGCTTAGCACTGGACGTCAGTGAGATCGCCGCGGGGCATCCTTTAGACTTGTCGCGGTGGTTTGGTAGAGTTGATACCCTCGCGATCCCCGTAATTGAGACTCTTGAACCTGAAGGCGTCACCCTGAGGGAATTCGGAGAGGTTAAAGGTATAGTTGCTCCTTCCCTAAAGAAGGTAGCCTTGCTTGGGCACCCACTCTGGTCGATCAACCCAAACTTCTTTAACTCCCGCCAGGCCAACGCTTACTTGGAAGCCACTGAAGAGGTCCGTCGGTCAGTTGGAGAGGTTGCTCCTGCCTCAGTACAGATGTGGGATCTTTGGACCCTTGCTCGACACCCGCATCTGGTAATCGAATGGTTCAACCCGTGATCTCGTGATCGCGCTGGAGAGGACAAGCAGTCCGGCCGTCACCCCTTTGCTGAAGACCTCCCCGGCACTGAACGAGATCCTAAGGGCCTGCCGTTTACGTGCGGCGTTCCAGAATGATCCTACGTTCTCTGGTGTGCGAGTTCTTTCTACGTCCGCCACCCTTGGGACCATAGCGCACCGTCTCCTGGAGGTATGCGCCCGGGGAGAGTTTGATGCGGTTTCCCATAGCAGTTTATCTCAAGTAATCGTGCAAAAGTGGGACGACCTTGCAGCGACCGAGGCCCAAAATTTTAGTGGGCTAGCCGTTGGTCTGGTTCCGCCCCCGCCTAGGTGGCCGGGGTTCGCCTTAAAAAAGGCCAGTGCTGTGAGGGCGGCGACCAGGATTGCTGAAGGCAGGCTAGAGGCCGTTTCAGGCGCGATGAGGGTCGCTAGCGAAGGGCCTGGCCACACGCAATCTGAAGCATGGTTCGAAGGCCAGGGCGGGCGGCTGGTTGGCCGGATCGACTTGATCCGCCGTACAAAAGCGGGGACCGAGGTCGTCGACTACAAATCAGGTATTGTTTATGACGTTGACCCTTCGTCGGACGGGGCAAGAGAGGTCCGTGCGTCGTACGTCCGTCAAATTCTATTGTATTTGTCATTGGTCCACGAGCACGAGGGGACGTGGCCAGTCAAGGCTACCATAGAAAGTCTGATAGACGGTTCTGTTGATGTCGAATTCCACCCGGAAGAAGTAGAAAAAGCTGTTTCTGAAGCTATGGTGCTATTGGACAGCTACAACCTAGCTTCATCGCTAGGCGAGGTAGTTGGCAGCCCGACCCCAGCCAATTGCCGTTGGTGTCCCTATAAGGCGGTCTGCAGAGACTTCCTAGATGTATCAGACCATACGTGGGACGATGTGGCCAGCACAATCGAAGGGACGTTGATCTCATTAAATCCAGGTCCACCACCCTTTGCAGAACTTAACATTACCGGTGGCAACCATCCACGTGGGCCGGCTACTTTAAGAGGGATCCCCCTGCCGTTGCTGGAAAAACTGCGCAGCTCGGAGGACACTGCCATATCCATAGTTGGAGT